>NZ_JADILK010000031.1 GCF_017355165.1 Bacillus sp. SD075
TTCCTGAACCTCAGGCTTTAAAAGCTGATCTAGGATATCCAATTGTTCTTGGTTTGCAGAAATATTAAGTGTTTCATGTTCAGGTTTTGAGACTACATCTACCATATCTAATTCCCCTTTAAACTTAATTATTTTGATTTATGTGTTTTCCGCCGATACTACTAATCATACGACTCTAATCTCCTAATTTCAAATATTTCTTTTGTGATACGAATATAATTTTATCGTTATAATTAAGAATTATTAGACGGGTTTTATATTTTATCTTAATATTCCAAAAAAACATTAAGATTATTCTGGTTATAATACCTTGAATAAAGAGGGGTATCTGAGACATCCTATAAGATTACGAATCTGATTCACGGCATTTTAAGAGGAACAACCTTGTCATTTCCTCTAATAATCGATCTATTGGTTGTCGAAACAATTAACGCCAGCTACCGGCATCGATTACTGAATATGTAAACATCTTTTGTTTTGCATGGATGTTTGTTTTGCTATAATGTCCATAATCTTTGAATAGGCCATGCCTGAATGGCCCTCAAGAATATTTTATCTGATTTAGGGTAAATAATTTTATCGGAATTGGAGATGATGCCCTTGGTAGAACGCAGGATGTTAAAGGTACGTGGTGAGATTATTGAAATATCCTCTAGGTATAATGAAAAATTTAGTAAATGGAATTGTACAGCTAAAATTCCCAATAGTTCCATCATTGCTTATTGTCGTGATAAGAATAAGCTGCGTGCTGAGACAGTTTCTATGAGCAGGTTATTAATTACTTATGATGACTATAAAATTGTCTGAGATGTAATGGGATTTATCCATGGCGCACAACCGAAGATGATGGTTGGGCGCCTTTTTTATTGAATATTATAAGGAAGAATGAATAATGCTAAGTCTCATTTATCTGCGAATCGGAATATACCTTCGAAAATCGGAATATACCTTCGAAAATCGGAATATATCTTCGAAAACACCTGATTTATCGATTCTTCGACAAAAACTCTTTTTTATATAAGCTATTTTCGTAATGTAAAGTAACGAAATTGTCAAAAAAAATATCAGAAAATACTGAAAAGGAAAGTAAAATTATGTTAATATATTTAAAAAAAGTATTATTTACTAAGTAAATGAATAATTTATTTTTAAAGGATATCCATGGAAAAGGAAAGTTTAGATTACCAGAGTTGTAATGGAGAGTAGGACAGTCCCTTTTATAAACAGCAATTAGCAAGTGAAATAGAATAAGATTATCAAATGATTTTACTACAATAAAATGAAATGGAGTCGATACAATGGTGAATATTACTGGATATGGAAAAGCGACACAAGAAGCAGTGAATAATTTTCAGGAATTTGTGGGGTTTGAAATCCCTGCAGATTATAAACAATTTCTACTTAAACATAATGGAGGCACAACAGCTGTTCAAAACTGTAGGTTTTATGTAGATGGATTAGACACACTTGTTTGCTTAAATGTACTTTATGGATTAGAGCTTCAGGATAAAGAACTGGATTTACAGAAATGGCATGAAGAAAACAGAGAAGAATTACATAAGAATTGCATTATAATAGGTAATGCTACATGTGCAGGTAAGATCTTGCTGATAAATAACGAAGAGGAACAGGGAGTTTACTTCTGGGATCAGGGTTGGTATTCGGATCCATCAAGCCAGGATGAAAATATTTATAAAGTTGCATCGAGTTTTCAATCCTTCATTGAGGGATTGAAAATTCCGGAGTGAAATCTAATTTTATTTGAATCCCCTTGATTGGCTCATACCATTCAAGGTTTTTTATTGTCATTTCAAAAGTCAGGTTGATAAGTTGGATTGTCATATTAATGAGGGGAAAAGATGTATAAAATATTATTGGTTGAAGACATTTTACAATAGCCGGAATCTTGGTCAATTATTTAAAAAGGTATGGGTAGAAGTTTTTGAAGCGAAGCAACTGGACCAACTTTTTTCGGAGTTCCAAGAGATAAAGCCAGATTTGTTTTTTTTGGATATTAATCTGCCCTATTATGATGGTTTCCATTTGTCAAGTGTCCTTTAATGCACGGAAGTATCCAAGGAAGAGCATGACAGTATAATGTTCAACATTGATGAAAAAGAGTCGGAGATTGTCCTATGAACAGATAAAAGAATGGGAAGAATCAATGGAACCATCTCATGAAATCGAAAAAATGTCTAGTAATCCTGATCATAATCAACGGCAAACAAGAGTTTCGATTTTTCTTTTTATCGGCTTGATTGTCAGTTTATTATTCTTTATCGTTCAAGGGCGTATGATGTATCTGCGAGTTTTTACGAATTTTGAGGATGGAAAAATCCAAATTCATTTCGAAAAATCCTTGCAGCAAGTCGATCGCCTGAAAAAAATGGAGAATAAAAAGATTCCAGAGAATATCGATTATGATGCAATTTCTGGTCTTGCTACGGAAGCACGTCCCTTCATCGACTGGGACTGACAAAAAATAAATACGGCAAATTTTCAGTGTGGAAATACGTATCCTCTTTTCCGCCTCCTTTTCTGATAGAGATGATTCATGCCATAGTCGCCATCATTAAGCAATTTATTGGGATCAAATTTGTTTGTCTATTCGGCAGTGGTCATCGCAAAGTATTTTCTTTTTCTAACTCATATATTATAAGCGGGCAGTCATCCATTCGATAAAATAAAAGCTTCATATGATATGTAAATGGAATCAGGGGATCAGGCTCTGATTCCATTTTTTTAATTAAGGAAATCTTCTCGTAGAAATGATGTTTTTCAAAATGATAAATTAGTTAATATGTACTATTGAAAGAGGAGTAGTCCATTATATTTGTGAAATTTAATATAATAAATAAGAATGATGGTGTGATTTTACAGATGGAATCTTTAAATTCTTGTAATATTTTCATATAAAGGATAAAATTATTTATTTAAAGCGAAAATATCGAACAAAATATCTTTTATTTTTTCTATAGTTCTTATACAAAGTTATATTGATATTATTAAATATTGGTAATAAAAAGATTTATTGGTAGTAAATTATTAGTAGATTAATATGTGAAAAGTTATATGATCGAAAATTAATGGGTAATCTGTTAATTACTTGCTTAATTATAGTACTATATACCTGGGATTATAGAGATTGTTAGATTTTCTCTATTTCTTTGTCCCTTTATATAGTAAACTCAGAATAGGTTCGTTAACTTTTAGCTGCTAGAGATGAGGTAAGTTTAATCCTATGAAAAATAAAAAGTTAAGGGCATTTCTTTATTTGACCATTCTTTTATTGATTGTTTTCATTCTTCTAAATATGTTTTCAACATATTTAAGCATTAAAAATTCTGTGCAAAAATCCGTTGCTAATCAAAACTTGGTAGCTGCTAGATCTATTGCCGACTCGATGGATATAGAAGCCTATCAGCGATTTCTTAATAACCAAGTAAAGAGCCGTGATTATAGGGATATAAAAGCTTACTTAGAGGATGCCCGTGAAAAAATAGGAGCATTATATGTTTATACCATCAAGATTGATAATCCTCGAGTATCTAAAGCTATGATTACTGGATTTTCAAAAGATCATAAAGGGGATTTTCCTATCGGTGGTGTATGTACTGTTCCGTCGGAGCAGGTCAAACAGGCGCATGAAGGCAAAAGCTTTATTACCGGGATTCTAGAAGATCCGGAATATGGCGAGTATTTGACTGTGGGAGTGCCAATGAAAAATCAAGATGGCACCATTATTGGTTTTTTGGGCATTGATGTGAGCGCAGAAGATATTAATGCCATTAACGGCAAGGTATTGAAAAGTAGCATTGCGATTCTTGTTTATAATGGTGGATTCGTTATCATGCTGCTGGTTACCTTTTTTGTCATTCAAAAATGGTATCAAAAGGAACTGACACGTGAAGTGGGGGATACGGAAGATACGTATCAATCGGAATTTCAATCGCTCATTGCTTCAGTCCGCTCATTAAGGCATGATTTTTCCAATCATATTCAGGTGATACATGGACTGCTTAAATTAGCGGAGAACACAAAGGCACTCGAATATTTAACCGGTCTTTCAAAAGAAGTGCATTCGATCGAATCGATGAAATTGGATGTGATTCATCCGGGCTTATCTGTCCTGTTAGAGACTAAAAGGCTCTCGGCACAGAATTATAACATCGATATCGAAATTGATGTTTCGACCGAATCCTTCAATCGGGTCAAAACAATCGATTTGATAAAATTATTATCAAATGTTATCGACAATGCTATTGAGGCAACAATTGAATTGCCAGAACAAGAACGCCGAATGAATATTTCCTGCAAAGCTGATGAAGAAAAGTATAAGTTTATGGTCACGAACACCGGACCAAGGATTTCAGAATTAGATATGGAGAATATATTTGCCAGCGGTTTTTCAACCAAAAAGCCACAAAAGGGAAAAGTTCGCGGACAAGGATTGTTCATCGTTAAAGACTTAGTGAACAGATATGATGGAGAGATCCACGTACAATCTTCTGAAAAAGAAACGACTGTAACGATGATCATACCCGTAAATGGAAATTTGGGCTAAATGGATCCAAAGGAAAAATAATTGATAAAAAGGTATGATTCCTCTAATGCAGAAGGAATCATACCTTTTCTTTGATTCAATTATCGTGATTATATTCCCTTTCCACCAGGAAAAATCACGTCATTTTCTCCATTGTCGCAAATGGAGCGTTGATGAGATACAAATGTATTTTCGATATTTCGGCATTTTACACTCTGACAATCTATGAGATATAAAGGTGACAATTATTACGGAAAAAAGTTGAATAAAAGTGCCTGAATTGGACATAATGGGTAGATGTTTAGCTGCTTTCATGGAGATTATGATAAGATAGGGAAAAAATCATTTAAGGCAGTGAGATTGTGAAACAACAAAAAGGAAAACTTATCGTTATCATTGGACCGACTGCTGTTGGCAAGACAAAGATGAGCATTGAGATGGCAAAGTTATTTAATGGGGAAATTATTAGCGGAGACTCCATGCAGGTATATAAGGGGATGGATATTGGGACTGCAAAAATCAAGAGGGAAGAAACAGAAGGAATTCCTCATTATTTACTTGATATTAAAGACCCTGATGATCCATTTAGTGCGGCAGAGTTCCAGGAGAGGGCCAAAGCTTGTATCGAGGATATCCAAAGCAGAGGTAAACTACCCATTATCGTAGGTGGAACAGGATTATACATACAATCGGTCATTTATGATTATCAATTTTCGGAGGCGCCATCCGACCCGTTTTATAGAGAGGGACTCGAAAAACAGGTAAGGGAGTTAGGGATTGATCCTGTTTTTGAACAATTACGCAGCGTTGACCCTGAAAGCGCGAATCGGATTCATCCTAATAATGTAAGAAGGGTGATAAGGGCACTTGAGATTTTTCATTGTACTGGTAAAACGATGAGTGAGCAGCTGAATGAACAGCCTACAGAATTGAAATATGATACGTGCATCATTGGATTGACAATGGAACGTGAAAAGTTGTACCAACGCATCGATCAGCGTGTTGATGGCATGGTAGAAGAAGGGCTGATTCAAGAGGTGGAGTCATTTTATGAAAAAGGTTTGAGGGATTGCCAATCCATCCAGGCTATAGGCTATAAAGAAATCTATGATTTTTTAGATGGAAGGGCTACATTGGATGAAGCGGTTGAGACATTAAAGCAAAACTCCCGTCGATATGCAAAAAGGCAATTGACCTGGTTCCGGAATAAAATGGATGTAATTTGGTTTGATATGACCGATCTTGAGGATTTTCCAAAAAAAATACATGAAATATCTGGATTTATAGCAGGAAAGCTTTTCAGTGAAGGCGAATACATAAATTTAGAGAGAAAAGAGGAGGACTAATACATGAAACAATCAGTAAATATTCAAGATCAGTTTCTTAATCAATTACGTAAAGATGGTACGTATGTGACGGTGTTTTTATTAAACGGGTTCCAGATTAGAGGACAAGTGAAAGGGTTCGATAATTTTACCGTTTTATTTGAATCAGAGGGTAAACAGCAATTAGTCTATAAACATGCGATTTCTACATTTGCTCCACAACGTAATGTTCAGATTGATTACGAAGTGAAGGAATAATCATATATATGAATGTAAAAAACAGGTTTAGCTTATAGCGACCTGTTTTTTTTTGCATGCACTTCTCTGTTCTTTTTCAAAGAATCGATAATTTTACGTACCTGTTTTGAATATATATTAAGGGACGGATTATTTTCCGGGAAACCGCAGGAAATGACATTAGCCTATATAAATTGGTGAACGGGAATGGAGTTTGTCGTAACGAATCCTCCAAGGGAAAAATCCTGTCAGAATAAGTCTCTTTTCAAGAAGGGAATTGAGTTTAATCACGAAAAGGAATAAACGAATTTTCTGATGGATTTGTTTTGGCTTTGCAGCATATGCCTATGACCATCATTAATCGAAAACTGTGGTGTTAGAGTAGGGTCCAAGATGGAGAGGTGAATGCATTGGAACAACCGATCCGTATGAAAAATAACGGGCAAATCAATATTGTGTTTAATGCGGAAAATAGAAAAGCGCTACAAAAGGATCTGCCGATAAAAGAAATTTTGGTGCAGGAAATCCCCCACCAGCATGTGGCATTAAAAGAGATTGAAGATGAGCTGAAATCGCTGGTCGGAATGGAAGAAATGAAACGGATGATAAAAGAGATATATGCTTGGATTTACATCAATAAACAACGTGAGGCAAAGGGGCTGAAGACTGGCAGGCAAGCGCTGCATATGATGTTTAAAGGAAATCCCGGAACAGGGAAAACGACGGTTGCACGTTTAATCGGTAAGTTGTTTCAAAAAATGAATGTACTTTCGAAAGGGCATTTAATTGAAGCGGAGAGAGCGGATTTGGTCGGGGAATACATTGGTCATACTGCCCAAAAAACAAGGGATTTAATTAAAAAGGCCATTGGGGGGATCTTGTTTATTGATGAAGCCTATTCCTTGGGAAGAGGCGGCGAAAAGGATTTTGGAAAGGAAGCCATAGATACCCTTGTCAAGCATATGGAGGATCGGCAGCACGAATTCATATTGATCCTTGCTGGATATTCGAGGGAAATGGATTATTTCCTCAGCCTTAATCCTGGACTTCATTCCAGGTTCCCGCTAGTTATTGATTTTCCGGATTATACGATTGATCAGTTAATGGAAATAGCCGATCGGATGCTACAGGAAAAGGAGTATCTAATGAATCGGGATGCCGAAAGGAAATTAAAAGAACATCTAATCATATTACGTTCATTCCGGGGACCTATTTCATTTTCTAACGGACGCTATATACGAAATGTACTTGAAAAGTCAATTAGGGCGCAGGCAATGCGGCTTTTACTGGAGGATTCATTTGAAAAATCCGATTTACTGACGCTTACCAGCCAAGATTTGATTTTCGAGGATGATGAGAAAGAATGACATGGAAAAGCCCACCATCTTGGCGGGCTTTTCAAATTTATGTTTTAGGCACCCATTTTTTATTAGGGAGATGCCAATTATTGGTGTAAGAAAGGACTCGCAATATCGTTATGACGGCAAAAAGCGAATAAAGCTGCCATGACTGGGATAATACACCGCTGCCTAAAGCCAAGCCTGCAATGATGGCCCATACTACATAGATTTCTTTTCTGAAGACCAATGGCTTTCTTCCGGCCAGCACGTCACGGATTATCCCGCCGCCGCATCCGGTTAATGCAGCTGATACAATGATGGCGCTTATTGGATGATTAAGTTCCACGGCATACATAGCCCCTTGGATGGCAAAGGCTGAAAGGCCAATAGCATCACTGAAGTTTCCCCACCTGTCCCAGTGCTTTGAAAGGTTTGTAGGAAAAACGAAAACGATGGTGATGGATACTAAAGCGATGACAAAATAGAAACTTTGATCCCATAACGCTGAAACGGGGACACCGATCAGCAGATTACGGATTGCCCCTCCCCCAAAGGCGGTTATGATTCCTAAAATATAAACTCCTAAAATATCATACTCTTCTTCCATGGCGATGATGGTCCCGCTAATAGCGAATGCAATCGTACCTATTAAGCTTAATACTTCCCATGTCATATGAATGTCCCTCTATGTCTCTTCGAATTTAATGATAAAGCCAAGTATGATTTTAGCATGTTATCGGAATTTTTAAAACGGTTAAAAGCATCGTTTTGAGGGAATTTTTATATATTCAATTTTTTTGTTATGATTAACTAAAATCTTCGAGAAGGTGGTGCATTTGATTTGGAAGAAGCAGTAAAGGAAACGGCCGTGTTGATTGGGTGTCAAACCACTGAAACTAATGAACGTTTTGAATATTCACTCGATGAACTTGCTTCATTGGCGAAGACGGCGAATGGTGAGGTTTTACTGACCATTAGCCAGAAAAGGGAAAGGGTCGATCCGGCTACATATATAGGAAAAGGAAAAGTGGAGGAACTCCGGAACCTGGAAGAGGAGCTGGAGCCGGATTTATTTATCTTTAATGATGAACTGTCACCGAGCCAGATTCGGAACCTTTCAAAACAATTAGAGGCAAGGATCATTGATCGGACACAGCTAATATTGGATATATTCGCTCAGCGGGCGCGATCCAGAGAAGGGAAACTGCAGGTTGAACTTGCTCAGCTCCAATATTTATTGCCGCGTTTGGTCGGACAGGGTACGGCAATGTCCAGGCTTGGAGGCGGAATAGGGACTAGGGGACCAGGTGAGACGAAGCTGGAAAGCGACCGCCGTCACATTCGTGGGAAAATAGATGAAATCAAGCAACAATTAAGTGGCATAGTGAAGCATCGTGAACGCTATCGTGATAGAAGGAAACGTAATAAGACATTTCAAATAGCCCTTATGGGATACACGAATGCAGGTAAATCAACGCTGTTCAATCGTTTGACGGAGGCGGATTCTTACGAAGAAAACCAGTTATTCGCTACGCTGGATCCAATGACACGAAAGGCGATTCTTCCTAGCGGATTTACCGTGCTGCTGACGGATACGGTAGGTTTCATTCAAGATTTGCCGACATCTTTAATTGCTGCATTCCGTTCAACACTTGAAGAAGTGAAAGAAGCGGATCTATTGCTCCATGTGGTTGATTCCTCAAGTACAGATTACTTTAATCACCAGAAAACGGTGCAGGATTTACTAAATGACTTAGATGTCCCTTCCATTCCACAGCTAACGTTGTATAATAAGAAAGATAAGATTCACGCTGATTTTGTCAGGTCAGCCAGTCGTGCCTCATTAATGATCAGTGCCTATGAACAATCGGACCTGAATCTAATCATGGAAGAAATTGAAAAGTACGTGATTGAAGAAATGGTCCCGTATCATGTTTTCCTGCCATCGAGTGAGGGTAAACTATTATCACAGCTGAAAAATGAAACCATATTGCGCACTCTCTCCTTTAATGAAGAATCGGAAAGATATGAATGCAAAGGTTTTTGTCTAGCTGATCATCCGATAACCGGGCAGCTGGAGAAATATTCATTATAAAGGGGAATTTTGATGTATCAGCAGTTAACAAATGGAGAAGTGTTGAAAAACATTGCACAGGAAGTGGAAGCAATGATTTCTCCATTACATAAGCAGGTGGACGAACGAATTGAAGAAAATCAATTTCGTGTATTACAAAGTTATCAAGCACATAGGGTGAGTGATTCCCATTTCATACCGACTACAGGGTATGGATACGATGATAGGGGCCGCGATACGCTGGAATTGATATATGCAAAGGTTTTTGGAGCGGAGGCTGGATTGGTGCGCCCCCAAATTATTTCAGGCACACACGCCATCTCAACCGCCCTGTTCGGCATATTGCGCCCAGGGGATGAATTGTTATACATAACTGGAAAGCCGTATGATACTCTGGAAGAGATTGTCGGTATCCGGGGATCGGGTATCGGATCGTTGCGTGATTTTCAAATAAGCTATAAGGCCGTTCCGTTAGCGGTGGCCGGAACCGTTGATTTCGAAGCCGTCAAACAAGCCATTCAACCAAATACGAAGATGATCGGTATACAACGGTCAAAAGGGTATGCTACACGACCTTCCTTTACGATTGATGAAATAAGGGAAATGATTTCCTTTGTAAAAGACATTAACCCGGAAATCGTCGTGTTTGTGGACAACTGTTATGGAGAGTTCGTTGAGACACAAGAACCATGTCATGTCGGAGCAGATTTAATGGCAGGTTCACTCATTAAAAATCCTGGTGGAGGAATAGTGAAAACCGGTGGATACATTGTTGGTAAAAAGGACCTGGTTGAAGCTTGCTCATATCGATTAACATCACCCGGAATAGGTGCGGAAGCAGGTGCGTCGCTTTATAGTCTGCAGGAAATGTACCAAGGATTCTTCCTTGCACCGCATGTCGTGGGCCAAGCTGTTAAAGGAGCCATGTTCACAGCTGCCTTTCTAGAAAAACTCGGTATGAATACATCTCCTAAATGGGATGCGAAGCGTACTGACTTGATTCAATCCGTCCAATTTGAAGACCGTGATAAAATGGTTGCCTTCTGTCAGGCCATCCAATATGCATCACCGATCAATTCACATGTGACACCATATCCTGCCTATATGCCAGGGTATGAAGACGATGTAATCATGGCTGCGGGCACCTTTATACAGGGGGCCAGCATTGAGCTGACGGCAGATGGCCCGACAAGAGCTCCATTTGTTGCCTACGTTCAAGGCGGCTTGACATACGCCCATGTTAAAGTGGCTGTATTGACTGCTGTGAATGCGCTAATGGACAAAAAGCTGATTCAATTGTAAATGAAATTAAGTTAGATACGTAATGGGGATCCAGATACAATTGGATTCCTGAAAACAATAGTCATAATATTTGAGTAGTAACAAATCATTTAATTTTCTGAAAAAAACACGTCATAAAATGTAACATCATATTGACAAGTTTAATAACATGATATATGATTATTTTAAGTTAACCAAAAGGAGGATGCTAAGAATGAGCGGCAACAACATTCGGCGTTCGATGCCTCTTTTTTCCATCGGAATCGTCATGCAGCTAACTGAGTTGTCTGCACGCCAAATTCGATATTACGAAGAGCATCAACTTATTACTCCTATGAGAACAGATGGAAATCGTCGGGTTTTTTCTTTAAACGATATCGATCGACTGCTTGAGATTAAAGATTTAATCGAACAAGGAGTCAATCTGGCCGGCATAAAAAAGATTTTCACTGTAAAGGAACAGAATTTACCTAAAACTCAAGATTTAGAACAAGCGGAAAAAATAAGACAGGACCTTAGTGACGAGGAGCTTCGCAAGCTTCTGCGTGCCGAGCTTTTACAAGGAAGCAAGCATCGAACATCTCTTAGACAAGGGGATATGTCTCGTTTTTTCCAATAAAAAATATGATTTATGAATGATTATTAGGGGGAATAGAAATTGGCAAAGTTCACACGTGAAGACATCACTCGTTTAGCGAAAGAAGAAAATGTTAAGTACATTCGTTTACAATTTACTGACATTTTGGGAACAATTAAAAACGTTGAAATCCCAGTTAGTCAATTAGAAAAAGCACTTGATAATAAAATGATGTTTGACGGATCTTCCATTGAAGGCTTTGTCCGTATTGAAGAGTCTGATATGTACCTATATCCTGATTTAAATACATGGGTTATTTTCCCTTGGACTTCCGAAAAAGGTAAAGTCGCACGTTTGATCTGTGATATTTACAATACGGATGGTTCACCTTTTGATGGAGATCCCCGTGCTAACCTTAAACGTGTTCTTGCAGAAGCAAGAGAAATGGGCTTCACAGATTTCAATCTTGGACCTGAACCTGAATTCTTCCTATTCAAACTGGATGCAGCAGGCGAGCCGACTCTAGAATTGAACGATAAAGGTGGATACTTTGACCTTGCACCTACTGACCTAGGAGAAAACTGCCGTCGTGATATCGTTCTTGAGCTTGAAGAAATGGGATTTGAAATCGAAGCATCCCACCATGAAGTAGCTCCAGGACAACATGAAATTGACTTTAAATATGCAGATGCAATCTCAGCTTGTGACAACATCCAAACATTTAAATTGGTTGTTAAAACGATAGCACGTAAACATGGTTTACACGCAACATTCATGCCAAAACCATTGTTTGGTGTTAACGGATCTGGCATGCACTGTAACGTTTCCTTGTTCAAAGGCAACGAAAACGCATTTTATGATAAAGAAGGTAAATTGGAATTAAGTAAAACAGCTGAGCAATTTATCGCTGGTATCATTAAGCATGCTCCAAGCTTCACTGCGGTAACAAACCCAACTGTTAACTCTTACAAACGTCTAGTTCCTGGTTACGAAGCTCCTTGTTATGTTGCATGGTCTGCTAAAAACCGTAGCCCATTAATCCGTATCCCGGCTTCACGCGGAGTAAGCACTCGCGTAGAGGTACGTAGTGTCGATCCAGCAGCAAACCCATACTTAGCACTTGCAGTTCTTCTGAAAGCTGGTCTTGACGGTATCAAGAACGACTTGACTCCTCCAGCTCCAGTTGACCGTAACATCTATGTTATGAATAAAGAAGAGCGTGAAGAAGTAGGTATCGTTGATCTACCAGCTACTTTATATGCTGCATTGGAAACATTAAAATCTGATGAAGTAATCAAAGAAGCATTAGGTGAACATTTACTTGAACACTTCGTCGAAGCAAAAGAAATCGAGTGGGATATGTTCCGTACACAGGTTCACCCATGGGAACGCGAACAATATATGTCCATGTATTAATAGCTTTAAAGCCTTGGCACCTTTGGTGTCAGGGTTTTTTTATTGTGGGTGAAAAGGGGAAATAAAAAGGGTGGAAACTTGTCCACCCACAATTTACCCACAAACAAACGAATTATTTTAAAATATCCTTTGTGTATTTCTCAAATTTATCAATTGTATCTGTTTCAATCTTCTCTGAAATGTGGGCATAAACATCGGCTGTTATTTGCATGCTTCCGTGTCCTAGACGTTCCTGAATGTATTTCATATCTGCGCCAGACTCTAATAATAAAACCGCGTGGGTGTGCCTTAAACAGTGAATAGGGATAGGTGGAAGTTCAGCCTTTTTTAATATCCTTGAAATAGCATGAAAACCAAAGGGCATAACCACTAGATATTTAGAAAGGAGGATAGATGATACTATATGTATCTTTACGTTTGATTATTCAAAACTTACTACTTATACAGAATACGACCTGAAAAATAACTTAGGATCAAAAGTCGGGTGTTCAGGCATGATTGATGAGAACTGTTATATCTATAAATATGTTGTTGATTTCATCGCAAGTGCAGATACTATATTAAAACAAAAGCGTTTTCAAAATCATTTTCTTTTAAATCAAGCATTAGTAAATTACCACCAAATTAGTTCTTTTGTACCGTGCGTATCTACTATGTATTATTTAAAATCAATACAAACTTTGAGATATTAAGACCCTTTTGGAACAAACTGTGAGGTAACTGTTATTGTAGGAGAAAGTAGAAGCGCTCATAACATTGAGTGCTTTTTTGTATTCTTTTTTAACAGGATGGGAATAATTTTAATAAAAAACATAGGAGAAAATTATGCATTTTGTATTTACTGCGCTTTTTTTATTAGCAGGAATTAAATGGGGCGATTGGAAGAGATGGCGGGATTATTATCCAACCATCTTATTCTTTATTATTGGTGATCTTCTATATAGTTGTTTACTTTATAACCATCAATTGTGGGCATATCAAGAAATATTTTTTGGTACACACATCCTGAGAAATGACCTAATTATTTCACTGATCATTATGTTTGTAGCGTATCCTTCTACAATAATGATATATCTCGGCCGTTTCCCGCAAACAATTTGGAAACAAGCTTTTTGGATATTCCTTTGGGTTATTTTATGTTCATCTTTAGAATTACTAAAACTCAAGTATTTAAACTTGATAAACCATTATAATGGATGGAATATCTGGTGGTCTGTATTGTTTAATATCATTATGTTTTCAATATTGCGGATACATTATAAAAAACCATTAGTAGCTTGGGGGTTGTCTTTTGCTTGGGTCGTATGTATTTTTTACGCTTTAAAAATACCAATTGAGAAAATTAAATAGGAACAAACTGTGCGGTAAGTGGAATTTAAATAGTAACAAAAATCATGCCCTTTTTAAGTTAAGAAGGGCTTTTATTATGTATAAACAATCTAGACATACAGAGGTAGAGAGAATTTTATGTTAAAGGGGGTCATGGACATTGGAGGGGGGCGACGTGGAAAATAAGGTCCAGGAACATGGCGAAAAGCTAAAAGAAGTGGATTTGGAACTAGAAAGTCATCGCGAACAGTTATTGCAGCTCAAGTAAAATGTGAAAAATTTCAACAGGATATATCTCTTTTGAAGACAGACCTGGTCAAATTACAATCTGGACAAAGTAGCTGGGAACTAACAGTCATGAAAGGGAACGAAGCGAATAGGGATTTGATCAACGAGAATAAAGTGATTACGAATAAATTGCTCGATCATGTGATTGGCAAGGAATCCCCAAGATCATCAGTCAGATATTGAAACCCGAAAGCAAAAGTGGGAAATCATCGGTAGAGTATCCGTCGTAATAGTCAGTGGAAGTGGGATTCTTGATTTATTCGTACAAGCTTATTTACCTTAAGGAGGAGTTTCAATGATAACGAAGTCATGCAACAAGTATTAATTTTTACAACTATCTTGGCTCCAATAATCGCTGCAATGGTCCAGGTGGTTAAACAGACGGTTACCTTACCATACAACGTACTGCCAATCTTAAGCTTGGTAATCAGTCTGGGAGTAGGTTTAGTTGCCTTCCCATTCACGAGGTGGATATTGTATTGAGGGTATGGGTCGGGGACTTTCGCTGGTCTAGGTGGAACGGGTCTTTATGGGTTAGTCGCCAAAAGAGAAGGAACTTCAAAATAGCTGCCCATTGGATGGCTTTTAAATTTTATTTCAATGTGAATGTATGTTTTTCTAATAGGGAAAGATTATTGTATAGGTTTCAAATGTAGAGGAGTGTTAGATGCTTTTTCATATTATTATTGGTTTTATTCTGCCTTGGATTTTGGGAATTTATTTGTTTAATAACCATAGAAGGCTGTTCATTATTTTTTATCCATTTGGTTCAACTATTAGTTTTTTAATAAATAAAATTGGCTTTTCTTACTTTTGGAAAATGGATAATCACCTTAATTCCATTTCGTATGATATGGGTCTTTATCCTATAGCGTGTTGTTTATTTATTTACATTATTCATTTTAAAAAAATGTCTACTCTAATTACATTTTTAATCTTTACATTAGGGACAAATTTTTTAGAACATCTAATCGTGTTACTTGGAAAATTAGATTATCGGAATGGATGGAATATATATTGGTCTGCAGCTAGTTATTTGCTGGCGTATTTAATTGTCTATGTGTATTACAAATTAGTCATAAAACATTTTCCGCTCAACAAGCGGATTAATAAAAAAAGGAAATAGAAAAAGCCTTATATGAGGCGTTTTTTTTGTTACTACGAAAATGCAATAAAGATATAAAATTAAAAGGAGACGATAGAAAATGACAGTAGCATGGCAAACGTTATTGGATCTTTCCATAACTACGGTGTAGCAATTGATTATTTTCTTGTAAGCGATGACGGAAAAACTGCCTGTGGACTATTAATGCAAAATGGAAACGTGTAGCTGCTATTGGTAAGGCATTAGGATGTAACTGGGGGGAGATTGGACAGGCGGCTTTAGATTACCCACACATAGAAAAGACGGGTGGATTATCCTATTCACAGATGAATGCAGGCAAAAAGCCAAGTCTTTCTTTGGAATTTAAAAAGGATACTGAAACCATTGTTACCGTTCCTCCAAAGACCGAAGTTGCTTCAGAGGTTACAAAGGGGCCATTCAAGAATAAAGGTGATAGCACAATTATTTGTTTCCATTCAAAAGCGTTAAACAGCCGTTATGATGCCGGTCTTGTAACGATTGGGATTAATGGCCCTAAAACTCAAGCTGCACTGATTAAGGCTTTGGAACTTAATAAGCAATTCAATAAAAAGTTGGTTGTGGATGGGAAATGGGGAACTAAGACTAAGGCGGCCATCGTCACTTTGGAAAAAAGGGGCAAAAGGCACTCTTACTTGGATTCTGCAGTCAGCGATATAAACCTGGTTGGAACAGGTACAGAGGCGGCATTAGTTAAGTTCCAGTAAGCTAAAAAAGATATCGGCAGATAAGAAGGCAGGCAAAGCTACATTTACTGAGTTGTTTGCAGCATAATCAATAGCCCTTACTCAATACGAGTAGGGGCTATTTTTTGTTTTAAGCTTAGTTAAAGGATGTTATTGATTTTCTTAAGGCAAGTTGTAACCTTTCTAATAGAAGTATCTTCCGTTTCTTCCCATACCGAAAAGACCTCCACCTCCTGGTGGTCCTGGTTGAGCCATAGGACTACCAGGTAGAAATGCTTGGTAATTGTATGCGTCCTGAACCCCGGGCTGGTATCCTCCATAACCTCCAGGGTTTTGTACAGGTGTTTGATATGCAGGAGCTTGATATAACGAAGATCCTCCATAACTTCCGGGATTCTGACTTCCGTAATATCCAGATGTCTGATACCCTCCGTAACTCTGAGGTGTAGTAGTTCCCCCCAATGGATTGTAAGATCCGTATGGGTTGTACGGCCCCATAGGTCCACCACCATTAAAAGGTCCGTCTGGAAATGGTGACATTGGTGAACCTCCGGTTGATGTGGGTGGGGTTACTTCTCCTGGTGGTTCATCGTCATCTTCACCTGAACCTGTTCCTCCACCATTTTGGGCTTCTGTAAAAACTCCTCCTCCACCACTCCAAGGGTTTTGTTGTGTGTAAGGATCATATACTCCGCCACCTTGCTGAGGTTGACTGATTTGGATTGGAGGTTGTTGAGTAGTAGTTGGTGGAATGGGGGTTCTACCTGTTCCAACTTCATATCCTGAGGATCAACACCTGTAATCGTACCTATTTGTCGATAGGGCACATAATAATTTGGAAGATAATAATAAAACAATGCTGTTCATCTCCTTAAATCATCGTTGTCCAAGAAATTATCAAACATTCATATCTAAAGTATGGATATCATTATCAAGGGCATTTATAACAATATTACATGTTCAATATATGGATAAAAAGTAAAAGTGTATAGGTATATACCCAGAAGGTACCTCCATCATTAAAAGCCCTTCTCGAGTCGAGTGGGGCTCATTTTATGGATAGGCTCTGTTTTAAACCAATGTTGATAAATGAACAAAATTTAAGTGGACGCTTAATTTGTCTACTTTTAGTTCGTCTAAAATGAAGGTTGTTCATTACTTTTTATTATTAAGTGAGTACTTTACTGCATCGATGATTGTACCCAATAAGATACCTAATGATGCACCAATAGCTACATTATTAAATGCTGCACCTAATCCAGCCCCCAATGTCAACCCTAATGGCATATAAATTATCTTGTATTTATTATTATCATTCCCTTGTGACACTTTAACACCTCCGCTATTTTTATATTATACATAATTTATGGTTTATTAATTTCAGTTAAAACATAAAATTCATCCCCCTTCTCCTTAATTGGGGAAGGGATTTTTTCTGCCTTTAACAAGAACTTTTGTTCGTATATAATAAATGAATAGGAGGGGTTGTTCTGATGGGGACAATTCGTGATAGGGGGCTCGTTAAATGGCAGGCAGCATTGATTATACCAGAACATAAAGCTTTAAATAAAAAAATAGGTGAGGTTGATTATTTCCTGAATAAAAAACCTATCCTTGATGAATACCAGGTTGAAGAGTTTGAAAACAATATTCACTATACAATGGAATATCATTTACCAATTCATTTTGGATTACATAACGAGGGAAATCCACAAGAATTGCATGGTTATTGTGTGTACATCCATCCTTTCACGAAAGAGTTACGTATTTAGAAGAAAGATAGTTCCTTTGAAAAACTATGGTTTGATGAGATTATTGGAATAACTGTTGAGGATTAAAAAGCCCTTCTCCTAAGAGAAGTGGAATTTTTGTTAAATAAAGGTAAAACAAACTTTGAATTATATCTTTAAATATTACAGTTGATAGAAATGATAAATTTTAGGATTTTGGACGATGAAAAAAGGCAGCCACATTGACTGCCTTTTTACTTCAGTGCCGACTGAATCTATTAAGCATTAATTTTCCTATATCTTAATGCCATATCAACTAGGGATAATAATAAAACCATACAATAGGATTATTTAATGAGATTCCTACAGTAGATTCGCCGCCCATTAATGTTAATACTCCTATTAGAATTAAAGAAAAGAGAATAAATGCTGTTTCTCCTATAAATGAGCTTTCTTGCAAAGGGCGGAGTTACCAAACAAAAGTCAACTTAATTCTGGAAATAGAACTGAATGTAATGTTGATCGATTATTACCTCCAAATTAGTTCTTTTATGCCACAAGTAGGCTATATATTATATAAAATCAAAATCAAACTTTGAGATATTAAGAAGCTTTTGGAGCAGACTGTACGGTATTATCGTATGTATGAAGATAAGGGCTAATAAGCCCTTATACAGTATTAGTATCCGAAATGCCTAGGTGGACAGCACGGGTTATGCGGCGGTTTTCCACAAATCAGGTTTTCAGTATAGCATTCGTTCACCACGGATTGAGTGTGTGGAAAGTAGTGCTTATACGTGTTCACATGTTTATTGACAGTTGTAGTATGTGATGGATGAACGACAGGAATCACTGTGTTTGATACATTCGTATTAACATATTGCTGTGTTGGAGAGACTTGTGCTGGAGCAACTTGAGTAGGAAGTGTTTGCGTTGGGCAATGTTGTACTGGAGACGCAGGCATTGGACTAAAGGCTCCCATTACGTTGGAGTGTTTACCGGTTGATGCACCCATTACCCCAGGTTCGTTCCCGAATGCTCCCATTACATTGTTGGATGCTCCCATTACATGGGGGGTATTCCCTCCACTATTACGATTACGAAAAAACATTAATATTACATCCCTTCATTAAGATTTCATTACACTTGTAGTATATGAAAAAAGGGTAGGTTTGTACTAATGAAAAAGCCTTTTAAGACAAGAATAGGCATAGAACACTTGTTACAATCAAAATCTCCTCAAAAGGGCGGCTTTTTATTATGTAAACATCCTAGACATTCAGAGAGTTAGAGAGAATTTAATGTTAAAGGGGGTTATGGAACTTGGGACGTGCAAATTTGATTTCGATATCGATCAAATCTTTGTGCAGCAAATTCATTTGTGACATTAAAAGTATTAGCTAAATAATTAACTGCTTGATTACGCTGGTTAGGCAAATCTAGTTTTTAAAGCTTGGATTCAAGGAATCCAAAAGACTGGATAAGGAGTTCTTCTTTTAATGTGGAGCTGTTAGGAGTAATTAAGAAGGATATGATCTCCTTTTGTTGAATTTATATGGAAAAAGGGGGTGAGTAAGTGGAAGTCAAAAATAGAACCATCTACGTTTTAGAAATCAAGGACAATGGCAAAAGGAATTCTTTTGATTATGAAACCGAAGATGAAGCCTATAAAGCATTTGAGTTCCTTGTAAAGACATACAAGGATAACAGAATTGTTGATAAGGGACCTGTTATTTCCGCTGATAATATCATTCAATTGAGTATATGCAAAACTCATGTAGGTTCTGTTCCACAAGTTGCAATCGCAAACTACTCGCCTTTTGAATGGTTCAAAGATGTACATGAGGAAATGATGCTCTCTGCTAAAATATATCATGAAAATCATAAATGATTACCAAGTTAGGCATCCACTTAAGTGGGTGCTTTTTCATTGGTGAAAGAAGGTAATGTCTTGAAGAGCACTATGGAGGGAATATAGGAGTGGGTACTTCATCACAGCAAGGATGACGTGAGAACCGATTAGCATGATGAGGGATTTGTAACAAAAAAACTCAGAAGTTTTTTTGTTACATTATTTGTTTTTATTATTAATTTTTCGTACCGTTTTAATAATTGTTTCTTTGGGAAGTTCAGGATATTTTTTCTAACTCAAATTTATACAACTAACCATATTTTCTTTTTGTAAAAGGTAATTTATTTCATATTCAATAGATGGAGTTAACTTTTTATCTGTTGTACTATAATCATCTTGTTTATCTTTTTCAGTTTGGAAATTTTTAATAAAAATACTAATAAAGTGTGTATAAAAACTATTAGTATTTTTATACCAATGGAAAGGTTAACTGTATTAAAGAGATTATCAAGAAAGTTAATGACGATATACCTACATAAAAAGTATACCGTTTTATTTAATCCTTCGATATATTTGAAAGAGGATAAGTTGTTATAATGGTAGTTGGTTTATTAGAGGAATCACCGCCTGAGTGATAGCTGTTATACTGGCATTTACCATTGGTTAAGCCCTTACTCGCTTTGAATAGGGGCTGTTTTTTGTTGTAGACTTTTTTTAGGGTGTTGTTTATCTTCTTAATGAACTCCCTCATTTAATTAAGTATTTATTACGAAATAATCATTTTAATCATTGTGCGTTGTTAAATTCCCCTCGTTCTGAATGTCTACAAAAACCTGAAAATCCATTGATAATTCAGGATAATACTCCGAGCGCCAATGCTTTAGCTCCTTTCTGGGTATCTTATTTCTAAAATACTGTCCCAGCCCTAAAATGTCGGCTTCACTTTTCTGTAGTTTTGTGAACATTTCATTGAACCGACGTTTAAGGAGCGTCTCCAATTCCTTTTTTATCAACTTTGTCGGTGGGTTCCCTTTTGTTTCCAGTAACATCACCTTCAGCTTAATCTTACTAATAATAAATGACCTTTCATTGAGGAACTTACTTTCATGTACCATTGTATTACCGAGGATCAAGACGGTGCCTTCATCAGTGACTTCAATTTTCCCCTGAGTGCTTTCACCATTGAAAGCATTGAATAAAAGGGTTTCATCAGAGTCAATCTGGTCAACCATCTTACCGTTTTTTATCACTGCCGAACCGATTTGATTAACTAACATATTTTCCTTCGCTAGACCTATAATGGGAATGGCAACATCCTTAGTATAAGAATGGATACTTCGATAAACCTGCCATACTCTAGTCAACGCAATTTCTGGAGTCCATCCTGCATTTTTTTCGAAAAAGTCTAAGAGAGCTGTCCCTTCTGCTTCTGTAGACTTACTCATTCTTGAAAAGAATTGGTCAAAGTCATCATCACAGATGGCAACTATGGCCTTGGGAGAGACATCCCTGGACCTCATAAAACCGGAAATCAAGTCCTTTACTCCCTTTTGGGCGAATTTTTCTTCAATAATGATCACCTTCAAATGAAGCAAGTCGATACTGCTCTCCATATCAGTAGTGATTTTATCCACTGCATGGTTGATCGTCTTTCCTGTTCCCTTTACTATCTTAGTTTGAATGGTGTCCTTAGAAGGTTGTGGAATTTGAAGGAAGACTTTATATTCATCACCCTCCATTGAAATGCCCATTACAACAGGCATGACCCGATGATTGATATCCTTGTTGTTCCAACAAGCACTTAGGGTGAATACTAAAAGAGAAATGATCGTAATGATGGTCGCCTTTTTAATTACTCTCATTTTAACCCGCCCTCCTTAACCGAATTCCAAAGTAATAAACTGAAATCGGCACAGCAAATATTATATAGAATCTCAAGAATGTGTTCCATGCAAAAAGGCGTTCGACGTCCTTCCAATTTGGGGTCATTAAACAAATGATAAAAATGAATAACGAGAGCGTAATCAAAAGGTAAATGGGTTTAATCGATGGAAAACATGTATTTAAAATCCTGACGGTTTTCCATAATACCAATGAAATGAATATCATGATGAAGATTATCAGGCTCAGCAGGAAAAACATTGTGACCCTGTCAAACATAAGCCAATTCAAGTTGATAGTATCCACTGCCATGACGAAGGGAAACAAAAAAGTTGAGGCAGTGGCCTGGCCAAATGTAAGTATCGGTATATAAACCGAAAATATGAAACATGGAATAAGGGCGATTGCAGCTATTAAGATTTTTTTCCTTTGATAGGAAAGATATGGTTGGACAAAACCGAGGAACAAAAAACCTCCTCCGACAGCAAAAAAACTGTTAAAATATGCAGATTCCTTGAAAAACGAAAATTGTTTATCCATGATCGGGAACACATAGTGCCAATCTACATTCTGAAAAGAGACGCAGAAGATAAAGATGATAAAAGGGAGAAAGATACTGGCAAGAAGGACACCGTTACGGAATATGGCTTCCACTCCTTTTGCAGCCAGATATGTTGAAACGAAAAGCAATAGAGCCATAATTGCCCACAATGGGGTCTTGGATAAGAAGACGATTGTAATGATTTCAGAATATGCACGTACAGTAATGATATTGATCATGAGAAAATAAAGGGTAACCGGCAATAAAAAAATAAATGCGACACCCTTTCCAATACCGAGATAAATGGTGATGAGGTCTTTGTTCGGGAAATAACTTAGCCCCTTCATATATATAGCAATAATGATAAAATGTAAGAACACCCCTATCATGATGGGAATCCAGTGACCTTCATCGGTACTTGCTATTATGCTTCTAGGGTAAATAAAAAAAATAAGTCCTAGATGGGTTAAGATGTAAATCACTACAACTTGAAAACTTTTATCCATTTTTGATTCCTTCCTTAGTCAAGTTCAAGTAAAGGTAGGGGATCCCAAATGTGCTGATACCGGCTAGATATGTACTGACCAAGACAATACCTGCCAATATTCCCAATACACCGTAGATCGAAGCCAGGATGACAATTAGATACTTAAACAATCGGATCGAGAGAGAGTTTTGAAACCCGACTATGGTTGAGTTAGCAATCGTTGTCGCAGCAAGTATGATAATCAACATGTTACTCACTAACTTTGCATCCACAACTGCCTGTCCAAGAATGATTCCTCCTACCATTGTTATGGTAGGACCAATGCTTTTCGGCAGCCTAACACTGGCCTCCACGATTAATTCCAGAATAACGAGCATTAGTATCATTTCCACAAGTGCAGGGTATGGGACACCGTCACGACTTTGAGCGATGGATAACGCCAACTCTATTCGTAACACTTCGGGATTGACGGCTACCAGGGCAACATATAGACCCGGTAATATCAAGGTCGTTAAAACGCCGATAATACGTAAGGAGCATATTGATACTGTGATGAGGAAGGGATAGTTCTTGTCATTCTCAAGTGTAAACATATCCCAAAACAGTCCGGGAAGAACGAGAGCGAATGGGATTCTATCCACGAACAGAACAACCCTTCCATTTGCCAGGGATTTGCTGGCCTCTTGGGGAAGCTCCGTTGTGTTAAATTGGGACACCGTCATCCAGGAAGAAAAGCCCATCATCTTGGACAGGTCTTGTACATTGTTAAGTTCCTTGCCCTGGTTCCTTTCGATATGGTTGGAGATTTTATGCAATAGATCCATATTTACATGGCCTTCAAAATAAAGGACAGATAGTTTCTTTTTCCCATTGGTTCCTACTGAATAAGACCTTATCTGCAAACTTTCTGAATTTATTTGTTTCCTGACCATTCCTATATTGGTATTAATATCTTCCATAAAGGAGCTTGAAGGACCTTGGAGGACATTCTCATTTGTAGGAGATTCAATAGAACGATTAAGAATTTGCGAAACAGGTTCCACTATCACATATTTTCGACAGTTTTTTTCAAGTTTAAGTATGATTAGTTTACCTTCTACGATAGATGAAAGAGCTTCATTCGAATCGTTTGCCTTCACTTCGCCGATCCAAGGCATTAGTTGATCGAAAGATTTATCTGTAAGGAGTATTGATCCTATTTTATTTTGAATGGATGTTAATGTTTTGGGTAGGTCAATCAGACTCTTAAATCCCAAAAATACAACTGGAACGTCAATAATATACTCTTTCAAAATAAAGAAATCATCATTATCTCCAATCTTGTCTTCAATTTTCTGTAATAATGGTTTCATTGCCAGATATCCTTTCTCAAAAAAAATACTATGTTACAATTGTTCCCTTTTAGAAAAGTTGTATTCTACAAATGAAAAACGCACTATCTACGTAAAATATTTTTTTATGGATTATCTAATTATTCTGTTTATATAAAGATTTGATATTCATTGATCTAACCACATATCCTGGTTAGAAAAGGCAGTTTCGTACAATGTTAAAAATAAATTAAATGCATTCTTTAGTCGTTATGGGAAAAGGGTGACGTTATTCGTGATTGTCTGTTAAAATATCAAAGAAAAGTATTTTAATACATAGGGATTTAGAAGAATATTATATTTAAGTATTTCAAATTTTCAGGTTCTTTACTAGGTGTTATGACCTTTGTCTAGCTAGATGTAGCTCTTAGGTGGAATCATCGAGTTCTTAAAAGAAACACTCCTGCTGCCGAAACAGAAGAAAATAAAACGGGAGTTCGTTCCAGAGTACTTGGTTCTCAATAGAAGAAAACCCATTATACGACGGTACGATTTCTCTTGTACATCTAATAGATAATGATATGAATTCATAGCAAGCACTACTATACAAATCTACTGGTGATATTTTGGAAGAAGATACTGGGGTGTTAGTGGGAGCGTAACGTTTCAGCAGGGGCAACAAATGTACAGACTTCCTGGAACTATAGAAAAAATAAATTAATTCATAGAGGCATAAAATGAATAAGCGCTTCTCTTATATGAGGGGCTTTTTTGTTGGCATCTTAAAATTAAGGCTTAACCTTCTTAACTAACTCTGTTATAACATTATCATCGTTATAAAACACTTGATCTATCCGAAAATCTCTACTAGCAGCGAACTTAATTTTAATCTTATGAATCCACTCGTATGCCGTAATGGTTGCTGTCCAGGCTGGGTCCTTCTTGTAATCTGAATTAGGAATAGGGAAGCTTCCACTTTGTAAGAACTTTGTTCCTTTTGAATGTAAGTAAACCTTGTTCTTCAAAAAAGGTGGTTTTATTTTGCTCACCCATTTATGATATTTTACTCTTGTTAATGATATGAATCTATTTTGAAAAAGCTATTAACCAGGCGGCATTTGTGTTGTTTTATGATGCTTGATTATACTAAGGAGTATGTTTATAACACAAGTTCACCCATTGGAACGCGAACAATATATGTCCATGTATTAATAATAGTTAAAACATTAAAACCCTTGATACCATTGGTGTTGAGGTTTTTTTCCTTTTCTGGCATTCTTTCATTAAATCTAATGAAGTTATCAACTGCCCGATAAATGCCCCGGAAAAAAGCCAGAAAAATAATTGCATAATTTAAAATGGCTCTTTATCACTATTATCACATTTACCACTCTTAATATCAGGTGGTATTTATAGTCGTAAACAATGGATACACCATAGCCGTTGTTTTTTTCTTCAGTAAAAGCTGATCACCTTCAATGATGGATTTAACTTTATAGAAGTTATCAGATATTTAGTAAGGGAGGTGAAGGGGAAGTGACAGAGTATAAGTCTGAAGAACGGAGCGAACCTTTCTATAAGTCTACGACCTGGAAGAAGCTAAGACAGCAAGCTCTTGAACGTGACAACTAGTATAAGCGAAGTGGTAAGGTTCATGAGGACTCCAAGAAGGTTGAACGAGAACACAAGACCATTGAACTGAATATCCATCAAAATATGAAAATACAACATTATCCGCAGCTTGATTGGGTATTAACTGTAAGGTCCATTCAAAAAAAACGATAAATAGCCGTTATAAATCCGGTCTTATTGTGGATGGATAAAATGGCCATAAAACCAAATCAGCACTGATTAAGGCTCTACAAACAGAATTTAATAAGCAATTCAATAAAAAGCTAGTTGTCGATGGAAAGGAGGGAGCTGCCATCGTTATAGTTATAAAAGGAAAAAAATACATGTATTCTGTGGGCAGCACTTTATTTGCAAGGAATTAACCCTAGATCACTTGATTCTATCTTTGGAAGTGGTACTGAATCAGCATGATCTAAATTCCAGGAAGCTAAAAAGATAATTGCAAATAAGAAAGCAGGTAAAGCTACATTCAATAAATTGTTTGCAGCATAATCAATAGAGGCTTGGACATAAGTATTTTCGTCAACGATAAACCCGAACTACAAGCGGAATTTCCGGCGAATAGATCGGGTCTTTCTTTGTTCTTTTCCATAGATTTTGTTGCTTTTTGCATCCTATTTTAAAACATCTAGTGTAATGGAGCGGAAGACCATCGTCTCCTGCGGGAAATAGAGGAAAAGCTGAGACCCCGCAGGCTTGCCGAGGAGGCTCCGCTTCCTCCCCGCGGAAAGCGAGTGACTGTAGCGCAATGGAACGAACTTGTTCTTACAGCTTGAATGGATGAATAAAAACAACATATACGAAAACAGCATGATATTTAATAGGTAGAATAACGTAGAATGATTCGTCTTTGAGGATGGTTTATTTAGTTATGTCCCAGACTCTTTTTTTGTTTTAAGCTTTGTTAAAGGATGTTGTTGATTTCTTGATGGGCTCCCATAAAAATTTTAAAAAGCTCACATTCTAGAAAAAACTAGTAAAAACCCTTTTTTAACAGGCTGAGCCTTATGGGGATCTGAGTGGGTTTGGTACATCGTGAAACAAAAGCCTCCAATCATAGCGAATTCAGTAGGGAGGCGACGACCTAAAATAGGATTAATCTCCCATAGTGATACCCATAAAGGGCGCGCCAGTCGGTGGTAAACCGTGGTCGTCGGAGTAAAGGCCCATAGAACGGCATTCTTCGCCAGCCATTAAAAATACGAGATAGAGACCAATGTTCATTCACTGTGGTGTAGCGCTGATTTTTGTACTTCATGGATGGCTAAGGGGCAGTTAAGTGTCCTTACTCCGGTAATAATTTATTTGATGGGGGAGTTGACCCGGAATGGATGTTGTTGATGCTTTTTAGTGAAGTTATATTTACATGAATGTCTTCTTTCTTCAGTGTTGGGAATTTTTTTTCGTCATGATACTTCTTCCAATCATTGTACATAAATCGATACATATAGTCTTCGAATTGATAAATATCCCCGTTAATTCCATGACTTTTTTTATATGTTTCATATACTTCATCTTTTATTTTTTCTTCAATCCTTTTTTTGATTTTTGGGTCGACCATCCCATAGCTGGATTCACTTATAATTCCAGTGATTTTTATATCTAACCTATAGCTCATGTCATTCTGTTTATTTGTAAACCTTCTTTTTAGTTTTGGTTTCAATAATTCAATTACAATATACTCTTCGTTATCACCCTTGCTTTTGCTTATGGTCATGTACGACCTAAAAGTCTTATTGTTGACTCTTATATAACCTTTAAGATCATTTTCTGAAAAGAGGTCTTTCAATTTTTTATCTTTTATAATAAATGCACCATTAAATGTAGACACGGGAACTTTTTTAGTATCACTTTTGATTGCATCCTTTTTAATTGAAATATTTGGTAATAATATTGTTTTCGTTTTTTCATTATATTGATAAATCAGCTCTTGTAAAGTAATACTTGGTACAGTAGAATCTTGTTGCTGCAAATATTCAGGTTTATTAATCCTCGTAGAAGTGAAAGCATAGTTAAAGGGAATTTTCGTTGTGAAGATATCTTCTAATTTCTCCTCTGTCCCGTAAGTCCATCCTGTTAAACGGATTTTATAATTGGAGTCTAAAGCTTGTAAGGTTGTTTCTAATTTATTTTCCAATAATGATTTTCCAAAAAGGAAAACCCTTAACTGATCAAAATTCACGGGCAATTGTATGCCTTGATTTACTTTTGTAAAAGCCTCTTCAATGGATTTGCCTGTTCCGGTTGCCAACCACACAGGAGCAGGTCGATCATTTTTACCCTGTTGAGTTTTAGCGACGTTTGAAAAGTCTGCGAACTGCAAATGGACGTGGTATTCATTATCAAGATAGTCGATTCCTAGACCAACTACATATGCTTGATATTGAATTTCATTAATCTTGACACAGCCTGTAAGTATGAGCATTGTACATGAAATTAAAAATAATATCCTCATCTAGTCACCTGTTCTTGTATCATCTTTTATCAATAAAGATTGATTTCTCTTTTTCATGAATGGAAAAGGTAAGCGGACAAAGGCGAACACGATATCCTTTCCATCCGTTGAAGATATATCTGCCAAATAAGGGATTCCGAAAGATTTCATCCTTGATATATATAAAAATATGGACATGAGGCATAAAACAAATCCGTAAATACCCATTATATAACTTAAAATTAGTACGATAATTCTAATGAAAAAAAGGTTTCCTGCTAAAGACTGATTGACAAGCGTAAAGCCAGAAATGGTTGTGATCCCGATTACGACCAGAGTGGAAGGTGAAGTGATTCCCCCTTGAATGGCAGCGTCCCCTATGATCAATCCGCCAAGCACAGCAACTGTTTGTCCGATTCCCCTGGGCAAACGTGCTCCCCCTTCTTTAAATAACTCAATCATCAAGAGCATGAGCAGCATTTCGACTAGAGGGGAAAAGGGTAAACCAAGTCTTGATAAGGTAATGGTTGCAATTAAATGCAGTGGTAATTGCCCTACATGGAGGGCTGTTAATGCCATATAAAACCCGGGTAAGAAAATGGTCGTAAATAAACCTAAAATTCGTAATGTCCTTTCCAATGAAGCGAAATAAAAACTTGTATTATCGTCTTCAGATGTCTTAAAAAGAGATGTGAGATTTATTGGAGCAATCAGAACTGTTGGGGCGCCATCCACCACAATGGCAAATCTCCCTTGATTGATCGATTCCACTACGAAATCAGGTCTTCCTGTATAATTTATTAGTGGAAATATTGAAAATTTGTTGTCATATAGGTGTTCCATCAACATAGAGCTGCTTGTTAGGATATCGATGTTAATGGAGGAGAGTTTGCATTGGATATCCTTTAGAATTTGTGGATTTATGATATCTTTTATGTAAAGAAGTGAAACATTTGTATTCGTCCGTTTACCAATGTTATAGTCTTCCACAACAAAGGATGAAGTTCGTAATCGTTTCCGTATTAGACCGATATTGGTTGAAAGTTCTTCAACAAATCCATCTCTTGGTCCACGTATTGTAACTTCTGCAGCTGATTCATCAGGTTGTCTGGAGGGAAATTTATTTATATCGTAAAAATAAACGTTCTCTCCAGTAGGGACAACCATTAATTTTCCGGAAAAAATTAAATCCTCTATTTGGCATTCATTTATTGCCTTTTTACTATGGGTCTCTACTTGTAAGGGATTTAAAATGGAGTTACAAGTCATGTTCCCATCCAAGAAGGGGACTATTAAAGATTGAATTAAACTGGCATCAATCAACGGTTTACAATACACCAATAATAATGGATCTTTGTTACTTTTATCCACTTTTACATCAATATCTGATGAATGGTTGAAAAGTTGAAGTAGTTTATCTTCAGAAAAAATATCCACACTCAAGTCTTATTCAACTCCTTCCCAATTCTTTTTATTCTTCACTAAATATATGGCTAATATTGAAATCTGTATGGGTAAAATAAAGAATGAAATAGGTCTATAATATTCATAGATAAAGTTAGAAAATATACTTTGATCAATTGAATATATGCAACAAGCAAATAGAACCGCGTAAAGAATCCTGATCGTTTTTACTTTATGTATTCCTTTTGTGATAATTTTGCTTGCTATTAAGACGTATAAACTTATTCTGATAGCTCCCCCTGAGAGCCATTGAAAAATTGCAAAAAAATCAGCATGGGAAAAATATTCACCTATTGTAATGATTCTCCATTGTTCATATGCAGGATGCCGATATTTTGCAGCCTGTTCTGGTCCAAACTCAACGATTGCACCTACAGTTGGTCCGAACATCAAGAAAATGATGAATGTACCGACAAGTAGTAGTTGTTTTTTTGTGATCGTTTTTTTAAGTACAGGTGTTAAAAAAATAATGATAAACAATTCTATAACCGGTAACGAAGTATAGATCAGACCTTTTGCCAATGGTAAGTAACCTTCCGAAAACACGGGAAAAAGAAGCTCATAGTTCTTTTTTTTGATATTGGCAAATGAAACAAAAAAACCTAAAAAAATTACAATAGGGCAAAGGAGGCTACTTAAAATTCCAATTGAAAACAAACCCGATTCGGTACAGATTAAACAGAATAAAAGTAACATAAAAGCAAGGGTAAAACTGTTAAAACCTTGCATGTAACTCAATTGTGACCATATTAAAATATCCTTTGCTGTAATATATGCATTAATCAATAAAAATAAGGAGAACGGCAAAAGAAGAAGGTAATAACTGAATGAACTCGCTTGATCTTTCAGCAACTTAATGATGGACTGTTTCTTTGTGATAGAAACAATCTTATATAGTAAAAATATCCAAACTGGTAAAAAAATCAAAGTCAATAGGACGCAAACCCATGCATCTCGTTTTGCAGTTGCTAATAGGATAGGAATGATTTCAACATGTGCATAAAGTCCGACTGAAAGAAAAATTACATACGCAATTGATATAAACCGTAAAGTATATTGCATTTTAACACCTTATTCTTTTTTCATATTGTTTGCCTTTTTCTTGAAAATATTCATTGATACCAGTCGAAAAACTCAATTTCGGGATGGGGGATAGGAGGGTTCAATATCCAAATGTGAAGATTGTTCAAAGAAAGAAGGAACCTAGGTAAAAGATTGGAGTAAGGCTGGAGTCATTTCTTTATATTGCTCTGTTGGTTTTTAAATCTAACTGTTGCTTCAAGGCAGCCTTTTCTTTCTTCGGCTATCTGGACAGGGGGTTCCAATAAGAGAAGGGATTTTTTTCTTGAGGGTTTATAAAGTATGATTTTTGGTCCATAGGGAATAAAGGAAGAATTGCCCCCAATTTGCTAGATGGTGTCTAACAATTGGAGGGCAGTATAATCTGGGTCTTTTTTTAAGGCTCTTTTCGTAAAGATTGTTGTTTTTAAAACGAAACTATTTAAGGTTGATTGGAGCGGAAGTGCTAGACTCCTGCGGGAGCATCGGGACAGGTGAGACCCCACAGGCGTTTACGCCGAGGAGGAGGCTCACCGCCCGCCCCGCGGAAAGCGAGCATCTGGAGGGGAAATCAACCACACACCGCACTACTTAGTAAATAGCAACAAAGAATGCGAAAACAGCCTTTATTAAATCTGAATTAGGAACTGGGAAGCTCCAACTTTGTAAAAACTAAGAAACTATTTTCGTTTTGCCGACTTTCACCCTGGTTAACAGATTTGATGGGATGCCAACGAAAATACACAGCTGGTTAAAACTTTTATTATTCAAAGTTATTTTTCTATTTTGATATTAGGATATAATAGTAATAAATGAATAATAAAAGGTGTGATTTTTCTGTCAGAAGTTTTAGCACTAAAAAAGCAGCATAGAAAGTTATCTCGTTTGATAATTATCCAAAGGACCATTCTTATTACAATGGGTGCTTTACTAATGGCCACTGGATTGGAAATCTTTTTAATTCCCAATCATGTAATTGACGGAGGCATTACAGGTATTTCAATTATGCTTTCTCATGTTACAGGTATAAAACTGGGAATCTTTCTTTTCCTATTGAATCTACCATTTGTATATCTGGGATTTAAGCAGTTTGGAAAAACTTTTGCTATTTCTATTATATATGGGATTATAATGCTCTCCATTTTTGCAACATATTTTCATCCCATCCCCCCCTTCACTGAGGACATCCTTCTTGCTACAATTTTTGGCGGCATATTTTTAGGTGTCGGTGTAGGACTAGTAATTCGTAACGGTGGGGCGCTTGATGGTACAGAAATCCTTTCGATTGTTATAAGTAAAAAAGTGCCTTTTTCTGTTGGCGAAATTGTTATGTTCATCAATCTATTTATACTTGGTTCTGCTGGATTCATTTACACATGGGATAGAGCCATGTATTCAATCTTAGCTTATGTAATAGCTGCTAAAGCCATTGACATTGCGATTACTGGAATGGATGAAACAAAGTCAGTATGGATAATTAGCGAAGAAGCAAGGGAGATAGGTGATGCAATCAATAGCCGATTAGGACGGGGGGTAACATATTTACATGGTGAAGGTGCTTTTACTGGAGATGACAAGAGAGTTATTTTCTGTGTAATTACCAGACTTGAAGAATATAAGTTAACTACAATTGTGGAAGAAATCGACCCTTCATCTTTCTTAGCAATGGCAAATATTGCGGAAGTACGAGGTGGAAGGTTCAAAAAGAGAAATATTCATTAATGTATAAAATAATTACTTATTAACCGAGTCAACATTTTATGTTGGCTTTTGTTTATGTTTTTAATCTGTAGTAAGACTATTCATATGTATTCATATGGGGATCTTCTGTAGTTCCTACACATATATTCACAGAACTGGGTTAAATGCATAATGTAAATTGAATATATTATAAAAGAGGAGAATGTTCCCCATATATGATAATTACTACAATAATCAACCGCCTTTATATAGACAAAGATTATCCATGCAACAGGCACAAGAAATCGCGCTTCAGCGAGTGCCTGGCCAGGTATTACATGTCGATATGGATATGGAACATGGTGTTCTAGTATACGAATTCTTTATTTTGACAAACCAAAACAGAATTTATGAGGTTGAGATAAATGCAAAGACAGGAAGGATTATGATAGTAGAAGAAGAAGTTTTGGATTAAGGAAGAAATGCATTGGGAATTTACTTATGAAATTTGCTGTAAATTAATAAAAAACAAGCCGTCTCTTAAGGGGAACGGCTTGTTATTATGCATAAACAACCTAGATATACAGAGATAGAGAGAAAATTTTACGTTAAAGGGAGTCATGAGGGATTGGAGGGAGTCGATATGGAAAAGAAGGGGCAAGAACATGACGAAAAATTTAAAGAGGTGGATTTGGAACTTAAAAGTCATCGGGAACCGTTATTGCAGCTCAAACAAAATGAGCGAAAAATTTCAACAGGTTGTATCTCTTTTGAAGACAGACCTCGCAAAATTACAGTCAGGACAAAATAGTTTGAAATGAAGTAGTGAAGGGAACGAAGCAAATGGAGATTTACTCAATGAGAATATAGTGATTACGAATAAATTGCTTGATCATGTGATGAGTAAGGATGCCCAAGATCACCAGTCAGATTATTGAACCCGGTAAGCAAAAGTGGAGAATCATCGGGAAAGCATCTGTAGCTAAAGTCAGTGCAGGAAGCGTTCTATATTTAGTAGTTCAATCATTTGCACAATAGGGAGGAATGTAAATGGAAAACGAAGCCAGGCAACAAGTATTAATGTTTACAACTATATTGGCACCAATCGTTCAGGTGGTTGAACAGACGGTTAGGTTAGGGTGCCATCGTAACTCTTGATAAAGGAACAAATGGGAATCTCACTTGGATTCTACAGGCTGCGCTTTATTTGGAAGGGTATAATCCCGGTTCCCTTGATTCTATCTTTGGAACAGGTGAAGAGGCGGCATTAAATGAATTCCAAAAGGCACGGAAAATTTCTGCAGATAAGAAGGCAGGCAAAGCTACCACTGAATGGTTTGTTGCATAACAAAGGATGAATAATTAGAAAACGAATGGGGATAATTAAATTATGGTACATCCCACACGTACCTCCATCTTTCAAAGCCCTTCTCGAATCGAGTGGGGCTATTTTCGTTTTTTATGATGAATAAAAAGTAATTAAACGAATACACTTTCAATAATCCTTATTAAACACCATCCCAAAAAAACCTCCTCTTAATTGAGGAGGTTTTTTTGTTATGTAGGATGAATACAAAAGAATAATGTGGATAACCTAAATTTACACCTTGTTTTTGACTGAGATACATTGGATAGCCCTTACTCACTTTGAGTAGGGGCTATTTTTTATTGAAGCACTAGAACCGCCTTTACTTTTATTAAATCCGATAACAAGAAAATTTCAGTTGTTCATCTTATTGTTGGAGTACTCCATCGTAGATAGCATTGCTAAGTATAAAACGGCTTATAAGTATTTCATACGAAAGTAATTTCGTTTACCTTTTTGGCAAATCCTTCTGCTTATTTAATGCTGCATTGGCTGCCTTTAAACTTCTTTGAATATGCTCACTCATTGTTTCTTCCGCTTTAATGGATCTCGGGCTCTCATAGCTAAATAAATTTGAATGTGATCATCAACCAGTTCAGGAAAGCAATCTGTACGTTCCTTAAGGATACAGTTACGAATATAGAGTACTTTCGTTTTAATTACTTCAAATAATTTTATAAGTTGCTTATTCAAAGATGCAATTGCAATAATATCATGGAATTGTTGGTTTAAATATGTAAGCTTTTGCTTGTCGTTATTTTTTAGAGACTCCTTGGATTCATGGATAATACGTTCCAATTCGTTTAATTGTTCCTCTGTGATATGTATGGCCGCAAGTCTTGCTGATAAGGACTCTAGGCTTTTCCGGCACTCATATATGTCTAAGATATCTTGAACCGTCGGGTTATAAACCAATAAACTGTTACCATCTTGGACTAGCATGTCATCTTTAGTAAGCATTCGTAAAGCTTCGCGAACTGTCCCTCTACACTATCTTCATTTTTATTACCTTTGTTTGTTCCACCCGTTTCATCCCTCTATTCTATGTTGAATACCATATCGATTCAAAATCCGGTACATGTTATTTATCAAAAGGGCCATAATAAGGAAAAAAATATAAGGCGCAAAGTAGAGGTGAGTAATATGCTCCATTCAATAATTCAATCTATTCTGCAAAAAATAAAGCGAGACACGAAAAAATTACAAAAAGAAAAACTATTAAATAATTCAATTTTGTTCTCAACGGATGTTCATAAAAATGAAGAAAAACTAAAACAACTGTTAGAGTCAAGTGAAGATATCCTTTTTCATGATTTCATCATTCCATTACATGACGGTCGCACATTGAAAGCACTGCTAGTTATAGTCGACGGGTTAGTTGATGAAGACGCCATTCGCAATAATGTATTGGAACCACTGACAAAAGTATCTCTGGAGATCTCTAAGGGAGAAGAGTTAAAACAAGTAAAAGAAAGAATTTCTATTTTTAATATAAAAATGCAAGATAATCTAGAAAAGGCAGTATTCCAAATATTGAAGGGAAATACGTTACTATTGCTGGATGGGTATAGCGACGGGTTACTATTAAACGCACCAGGGTACGAAGTTCGTGCAATCTCCGAACCTCTCACTGATCGATCAGTGAGAGGTGCACATGACGGATTTATTGAATCATCACCTACAAATATTGCGTTAATACGCCGAAGGATCCCCCATCCCTCATTACAGTTTGAAACAATCAAAATCGGTGAATACAGTCAAACGGATATTACAATCGGTTATGTAAAGGGCATTGCGGAACCAAAATTGATCGAACGGGTCAAACAAAGATTAGATAAAATTAAAGTGGATGAAATCAATAATTCAGGGGATATTGAACAATACATCGAAGACCATCCGTTTTCAATCTTTCCTACGATCGGAAATACAGAGCGTCCAGATAAAACATCAGCCTTATTAATGGAAGGAAGAATTGTAATCATTATTAACGGGGATCCGGTAAGTTTGTTTGTTCCATCCCTATTTCTTGAAAATATGAAAAGTATAGAAGATTACAGTACTCGGCCCTATTATAGTTCCTTCATTCGAATGCTGCGTTTCGTGTCATTTATAATCAGTATTTCTTTACCAGCGCTTTATATTTCAGCCATTAATTTTCACAAGGTGATGATTCCTTCTGAAATGATGGTTTCTTTTATTCAAGCGAGAGAGACAGTCCCATTTCCTTTAACAATGGAAGTTATCATGATGATTTTGATGTTTGAAGTTGTACGTGAGGCAGGAGTTAGACTCCCTCAACATATTGGTGCGGCTTTAAGTATTGTAGGTGCCTTGATTCTTGGACAAGTCTCTGTCTCAGCGGGACTTGTTGGTGCACCGACCATTGTTGTTGTATCCATATCGTACATTACAGCCTTTATTATTACCCCTATTGCAGATGTCACCGCGCTTCTTAGGATAGGGTTGTTTATTGCTAGCAGCTTATTTGGAGGGTATGGACTCATTCTCGCCATTATCGGTTTATTAACACATATGATCTCCCTAACATCGCTCGGGATTCCATATATGGCGCCATTTGCACCTTTTTATTTTCAGGATTGGAAAGATTCACTTATTCGTTTGCCGTTAAGATGGAACAAACAGCGACCAAAGAGTATACCTAATCAACGTACGACTAGGATTAGAACATTACCTAAAACAGGTGATAAATGATGGGGAGGATTATTCTACTTATCATCCCTTTTTTATTTTTAGTAACCGGCTGTTGGAGTAGCCAAGAACTTGATAAATCCGCATTTGTACAGGGGATAGGGTTGAACAAATCTGAAGACCAATTACGAATCAGCGTCGAAATCATAAAAGCGGCAGGAACAGGTGAACAAAGTGGAGGAGAAGGGGGCGGTGGAAATGGCCAAAGTATATTATTGGAAAGAGACGCGGACTCAATAATACAAGGTGCACGTGGACTTATAAAAGATGCGAAACGCCGGCTTTATTTTGATCACGCTCGTTTATGGGTGATTGGTGAGGATTTAGCAAAAGAAGATTTTATCAGCTTCCTTGACGAAAGCAGACGAGATCAAATGTTTCGTCTAAATAGTTATCTTTTTATAACAGAAAAAAATCCAATTGATATTTTGAGTAATTCCACTCTTTATGAAGATCTTTCGTCAGCAGAAATTGTTTCTGCTTTAGAACAAACACAATTTAATGCTGAATTTACAGCCGTGAAAATGTATGAGTTTTATAAGTTAATTGAGGGACCTATTCCTAATGCCTATTTGCCAATAATTCAAACAAAAAAAGAAAAGGATAAAGCAATTACTTCAATAGACGGTACTGCCGTCATTAGAACTAATAAAATGGTCGGAAAGCTTAATACATTAGAAACAGTTGGGCTGAATATCCTTTTGAATCAGGTAAAAGGTGGAGATACAACCATATCTCTAAATGACAAGGAGAAAGTCTCTATAGAAATAAGAAAATCAGAAACACAAATAAGGCCAACATTAGATGGAAATCAGCTTAAAGCACATCTGAAAATCGAGATAGAGGGAACTTTAGCTGATAATACTACGAAAAGTAACGTGAATGAAAAATGGATAAAAAAGGTCGAAAAGGAAATATCAAATAATACTGAAAAATACCTGCGTTTAACCTTGAATAAACTTCAAAATGAATTAAAGACAGATATATCAGGGATTGGGCTAGAAACCTATCGGAAATATCCAAAACAATGGGGAAATATCCAATCCGAATGGAATGAGATTTTTTCTGACGCAGATATAAGTATTGAAGTTCATACGAATATTACACACCAAGGCCTGATCAAAAAGAGTGTAAATAGAAAGCACAAAAAGCCTTATAACAACCCTTATAAGCTGACCTTTTAAAGGATCAAAGAAGAAGGAGATTACAGACATGCTAACAAAATGGGAGACATTTTTCTTATTAGCAATGACGCTTCCAATTATGGGGCATATCGTAATTCTCCCGTTAATGCTCGATGTTGCCGGGAGAGACGCTTGGATTTCCATATTTATATCACTTCCGGTAGCCTTTATGTTCGCAATCGCCATTTATCGCTTGAGACTTAAATACCCAAAACAAAATATTTCTGATATGCTTCACAATTTACTAGGAAAACCTTTCGGAACGTTGATCATGATGGTTTTCATTATCTATTTTTTATTTTTAACAGTCTTTTCTTTCGCTTTGTTGGTTGATTTCGTCTACATTGCTTTTTTGCCCGAGACACCCCGATTGGCTATACTGGTTTGGTTTTTGATTTTTTTTGTCTATGCATCTATAAAGGGTATTAAAAGAATCGCCTTAACAGCAGGTATATTAGCCATGATTGCTTTGGTAACAGGGCATACAATCACGCTTTTAGACACGCGGATGAAAGATTGGAGTCAGCTTCAACCCATATTTGAATTTGGTTGGAGTCCCACTTTATGGGGAGCTTTGCTACTTGTTAGTATATGGATTGAATTGTTGCTGCTTTTATGTGTGCCCATTCAAAACATTCGTGAAAAAAGAATGTTTTTACTATGGAGTATGGGGATTTTGTTAAATGCGCTTATGATGTTTTCGACAACTACTGGTAGTATTGCGATTTTCGGATTAGGTCAGGCTGATAATTTTGTATACCCGTCTTTGGAGTCAGTACGAATCATTAGTTTGGGATTCATTGATCGTTTTGACATATATGGATTAATATTAATGGCTGTAGGGTCATATATACGCTGCAGTCTATACTTTCGAATCTCCTATGACATAACTGTATCAAAGGTTTCCTCAAAGTGGATAAGAAGATTTTGGTTTACTGGGTTTGTTTTACTCGTATTCCTTGGTACGAACTATTTGTCAAAAGAACATTTTCGGTTAGAAAAAATGTTAAATATATACGCATATATGGTTATCCTGTTACCTATTCCTTTTTTGTTATTAGGTCGCTCTTATTTAAAAGAAAAAACAAGGCAGAGTTAATTCCCGAAAAGGGAGAAGGGATGCTTATTGATTTTACCTTTTCTTCTATCTTTTTATTGCCGGCAGAGGCATTCTCTTAAACAGTGACTTCAACATCATTACTGCACTTCAGAGAACTAAAAAAATACCGGAATGTTATTTAGGTGTTTAGATTTGAACCTCATGATGGCGATTTCCCATACAACAACGTGTAGTGTTTAAAAAATGTAACAATGTTGTTTGAACATGAAGTGAATAATAAACGGCAATTAATGTTCCAATTCTATTTTCTATGTATCTGTATTAGTTTTTTGTAAATATGGAGTTTGTATAAACGTATAAAGAGCCAGTTTTAAGTGATTTTTTCAATAACATGCTCAGTCATTTTCCTGCTTTTTTACATCGTTAGCAATAACAACTAAATGATGAATTGGATCAATCGTATGTTTATAGTAGTTGTAGGCTCTAGATGAAGTTTTTAAACTCAGTAATAAATCAAGGCTTAACTTTAACTGATCTAAATTTCCTCCTTCTTTTACGAATAATTCTAACTTTTCAGCTATCAATTTCCCTACTGTATTATCTAAATCTTCAAGATTAAGTAATGATTTTATTTTTATCGTTTCTGGGGTGTTATCTTTACGAAAACATTGTCCAGGGATCTGTTCCCATAGGTTTTCCCACTCATCCAACAATCCAATTTCATTTAAAAAGAATTTTTGTAAACCACATAGCCACGCAGTACAACTTGTATTTCTGTTTTGGCATCCTATACCGTCCTGTAAAAACTCACACCCTTTGCAACAGGAATTTCCACTTTTTATACAAACCTCACAAATATGATGGGATCCAACTGTTTGAAGTACCTTCACTCCATGCTGGATAATATCCACTCTCTTTATTTCAATACTCAACTTACTCGCTCCATCCGTAATTGATTATTACACTAAGAAGTAATCAATTTTTATAAAATCTTATCATGCATTGCCGGTAGGACCCCTTAAGAGAGGTTCCGTTAAACATTTAACGAGCCAATTTTAAGTACTTTCTTAACATGCTTTGAGAAAAAAGGAATTTTGGTTATTTCTTCCTGAATTCTCTTGCATCGCTCTTTTTACTCAGAAAATCACAAAAAACTTAAATTGAATTACGGTAGGACATCTTATCCTACCGTTGTTCAGTGTCGTTTTCTTGTTTTTTTACATCGTTAGCAGCTATATAGTGATCAACTGGGTCAATGGTATGTTTATACTGATATGCTTTCGATGTAGTGGTTAAACTTAATAATAAGATAATAAAGATAATGACTAAGCTTACAATGAACACAATCGCCATCATTATAGTTCCTCCTCAAATATTTATATAACTAAATGTACATGACCATACTAACTTCTATATAAAAGATGAATATTTTCTGAATTTCTAAGCTCAAAAATAAGGTTAAACTTTCTTTCTAACTTTTCTAAATTTCCTCCCCCTTTTACAAATAATTCTAACTCTTCAGCCGTCTTTTTTCCCACATTACTATCTAGCCGTTCAAGATTAAGTAATGATTTTATTTTTATCGTTTCTGGAGTGTCATCCATACGAAACCATTTTCCAGGCACCTGTTCCCATAAGTTTTCCCACTCATCTAATAATTCAATTTCATTTAAAAAGAATTTTTGTAAACCACATAACCAAGCACTACAACTGGTATTTCTTTTTTGGCAACCTAAACCATCTTTTAAAAACTCACACCCTTGACAACATGAGTTGCCGCTTTTTATACAAACCTCACAAATATGATGGGACCCAACTAATTGAAGTACCATCAATCCATGTTGGATAATGTCTTCCCTCTTTATTTCTATACTCAACTTACTCGCTCCATCCGCAATTAATATTTCTTACCCAATCCAACTATTCCAAACAGGACATTATGTAACCAACATCCCCATGTCTATGAACGATAATCCTTCCTGTATGGTCTGTCTCTTATTACATTCAGTAGATGGCTACATAAACTACTTGGTCTATTGTATGACGTTCAGCAGTAGGAAAAGAGCAGATATCGCCGTCTCCAACGCCATCTTGAAATTGACTACTTATATTCTGACAAGATAGAGACACATACTCTATCGTTGTTCTAATTTTTGCTCCTGTACTTTATTACCTTCTGGTTTGTGATTAATTGGGTCAATAGTATGTTTAAATTTGTAGGCTTGGATCACAACCTCAAAACTTATTATTGAAATGATAATAATAATGATACTGCATACGAAAACTGTAATTGCCATTTCAGTCCCTCCTAAAGTACTAATAAATAAAACGGGATGCATCTTTACGGAAATATGATTCAGGGATCCGTTCCCGTAAGCTTTCCTACTCATCCAACCATTCAATTTTCTTATAAAATGAATGGTTGTAAACCAAAGACACAGTCATTAACCAGTATTTCTCTTCCACCTGAAATTTCTTTTGACATTAATAAGGAAATAGTGTACATTCGTATCATGGTATATTCAAATAATCAGATATAGTGATATATAAAATAGTATAAATGAAGAAGGGTTAATTATGCAACATAAATGGTTTTTTACTGGGAGATATAGTGGGTATTCTTTACAAAATTTTCAAAAGGATCTTTTGTCTGGTTTAGTCGTTGGGGTCATTGCTATACCTTTGGGTATGTCATTTGCAATTGCTTCTGGAGTTAAGCCGGAATATGGAATATATACTACAATCATTGCAGGTATTTTAATTTCCCTGTTTGGTGGGTCAAAGTATCAAATTGGTGGACCTACAGGAGCTTTTATTCCCGTTTTATTTGGAATTGTCATGACCTATGGGTATGACAATTTATTAATTGCTGGATTTCTTGCAGGTATTATCCTATTTTTAATGGGAATCTTTAGACTTGGTTCATTGATTAAGTTTATTCCAAGGCCTGTGACTATAGGCTTCACATCAGGAATAGCCGCCATCATTTTTGTGGGTCAGATTGCTAATTTTCTAGGTCTTACAGGGGTAGAAAAACATGAAACTTTTTTAAGTAATATCAGAGAAATTATCATTCATATTCAGTCCGTTAATTTTTTTAGTGTTTTAACTGCTGGAATATGCCTTATTGCGGTCTTATTAACTCCTAAACTTTTTCCGAGGATTCCAGGTCCACTTATAGGATTATTATTTTCTACAGTAATAGCCAGCATATTTTATCCTACTCAAGTAGCAACAATTGGCTCAACATTTGGTGAGATTCCAAGTAACTTACCTCATTTTGATGTACCTGAATTTACTTTTGAGCGCGTACAACAATTAATTGGTCCAGCTTTTGTAATTGCTTTACTTGGGGGTATCGAATCTTTATTATCTGCAGTGGTCGCTGATGGTATGACAAATAGTAAGCATAATAGTAATCGGGAATTAGTGGGTCAAGGTATCGCTAATATGATTACTCCTTTATTTGGTGGAATTCCTGCAACAGGAGCCATAGCAAGGACAGCAACAAATATCAAAATTGGTGCCATCTCGCCATTTTCCGGAATGATACATGGGATTGTAGTTTTGATAGTATTAGTACTTCTTGCTCCTTATGCATCAAGTATCCCCTTGGCCAGTATGGCCCCTATCTTAATGGTAGTAGCTTGGAACATGAGTGAGAGACATGTATTTTATCACGTGTTAAAAACAAAAACGGAAGATTCATTGGTTTTAGTTGTTACTTTTTTATTAACGGTCTTTGTTAATCTTACAGTTGCAGTTGAAGTAGGGCTTTTATTAGCAGTAGTTTTATTTACTAAACGAATGAGTGATATGATGCTAACCGTCAAGGCACTCCCTAACCCAAACAATAAACATAAAAAGGTTGAATCCCATATGGTGACAGCTGCTCGTGACTGTCCTCAAATTAGTATTTATAATGTAGAAGGTCCTTTGTTTTTTGGAGCTGCTCAAGCGTTTGAACACTCAATAATGAATACGATCAACTTTAAACCGAGGGTTTTACTCTTAAGAATGGGAAAAGTCCCTTTTATGGATACAACTGGCGAATCTTATTTATCAAGTATCATAAAAGATTTTTCAAAACATGGGATTGTATTGTTTTCAGGTATTAAACCTCAGCCTACAAGTATGTTAAAAAAGACGGGTTTATATGAATGTATAGGAGAAGAACATTTTTTTGAACATACTGGAGATGCAATAAATTTTGCAATTAAACATCTAAATAAGGACAAATGCCTTGGATGTAAACATTTTGCCTTTAGGGAATGTACGGTCCTTTCTGGTGCACATGAGAATATGAAAGAAAAAGAGGAAGTAGTTACAACATCTTAATTGTATCTAGAAAGTGAGGGAAATATATTGAACTTAGAAATGCAACAGTTTAAAGCTGAATTTTTTAAAGCTCTTGCTCATCCTCTTAGGATAAAAATTCTTGAACTTTTAGTTGAAGGAGACAAAAATGTAAATGAAATCCAGAATCTTATTGGAAGTGAAGGTTCAGCAGTATCACAACAATTAACTGTATTGAGAGCAAAAAATATAGTTACAGGCACCAAAGATGGTAATCGGGTAATTTATTCCTTAAGAGACCCCATGATTATTGAACTGCTAAATGTTGCTCGTCAAATTTTTAATAATCACCTTGTTGATACGATCTCCATGTTAGATAAATTCAATGGTAGCGATAGTGACAATATATAAGAATAGGCGATAAATGAGGCGCGAAAATGTCAATTATAAGACTATGTTATCGTTGCAAGGGCAAGGGGAAAATTAAAACAAAGATTCCTTTTATAAATTTGAAGTGCCATGTATGTAATGGAATCGGCAGGATAAAGGGTGTTAGAAAGTAATTGATTCTTATTCTCAATCTATCGCTAACATTTTTACATGAAATGAATGGTCATATATTTTAATGAAGCAAAAAGCCCGTTTGTTTCACGCTAAAAAGGAAACGGGTGCCTTTTGTTTTTTAAGAAAATTTATTATTAGGATGCCCCGACTACCTTGTTTAAGAAAGATTGTATACTCAATTACCATTTCCCTATTTAGGCGAAAGAATAATACTATATAAAAAGGAAAAATGAGGTGTAATCTAATGATTAAATCTAAAGCACGAATAACAGCTATTGGTACCTATGTTCCTAAGAAGAGATTCATTGAATGATGACTTAGAAAAGATGGCAGATGCTAATGATGAATGAATTGTCCAAAGGACTGGTATAAAGGAAAAGAAAATGGCAGAAGACGAAGAAGATGCTTCACATAAGCTTTTAATGCTCTAGAAAATCTGGTTGGAAATATATTTCGTGCAAACCCCAGATTATCCTTGAACTACAGATATTTGTTAACGGCGATTACTATATTTCCCTCTTGATCAACTAGTATGTATTGTTCTTAACTTAGACTTGTTATGATCAGAAGAATTTTTATGATTCGACTACTTTCGGAAGGTTCATTCAACAAATTTCGTCATTTTCTTTTTAGTATTGGTGAACAGGGGTAGATGATGGTAATAAATTATTTTATGTCGTAAAAAGGGTACGGCTTAATGTTTTATAGAAAATTGAACTGGAGTTGATAAAATGAACATTACTGGATACGGAAAAGCCACAAATCAAGCAATCAAAAACTTTGAGCGATATATTGATTTTGAAATTCCCGCCGATTATAAACAATTTCTCCTTGAATATAATGGAGGTACTACTACTGTGCAACACAGTAAGTTTTATGTAGATGCGTTAGATACACTGGTTTCGTTACAAGTATTATATGGAATAGATATGAATGAAAAAGAGCTGGATTTGATGAAATGGCATGAGGAGTATAAGAAAGACTTACATACGAATTGCATCATAATAGGTAGTGATACGTGCGCAGGTAAAATCCTGTTGATAAATAATAATGAGGAAAAAGGGGTATACTTCTGGGATCAAGGGTGGTATTCGGATCCATCAAGCCAGGACGAAAATATCTATAAGGTTGCAGATAGTTTTAAATCTTTTATTGAAGGACTGAAGATCCCGAATTAAATCTAATTTTATTTCCCTTGATTGGTTATAACCTTTCAAATTTTTTATACGGACCATTGCTAGTATTGGCGATAATTATCCCATTTACATCTATATTATCTAGCCTCTCCAAGTGATACTCATCCGAACCTCTAGGGAAAAGGGAGTTTTCTTTCCTATTCCTTGGCATCTACAAACAACGAAGCAGGATCCCAATTTTCGGGATGCACTGCTTTGTTTAGGTATTCTACGCATTCATCATTAGCTCGATAACTTCTTACCATTCGGTAAATCAAAATCAGCATAGTCCTCAACCCTTTCGATTTTACCAACCAAAAAAATGTAGGACAGGGCTCCTGCAAAGGTTATACAGGCAATAAAGGTAAGTGCGGGAGCAAAATCACCGCCCTTGGCCAGGAAGCCAATCACAATCGGTATAATAATGGATGCTGTACCACCAATGAAATTGAAGGTACCTCCAGCAATCCCAATCAGCCTTTTTGGGGCAAGCAATGAAACAAACACCCAGGTGATGGAAGCGAAACCGTTTCCAAAGAAGGCGATACACATGAATAAAATAACTAGATTCGTATTGTCAACGAAATTCGCTCCAATGATTGAAGTGGAAAGCAATAATCCTGATATTACCGGAACTTTTCTTGCAATATCCGCAGATACTCCTTTTTTAACCAGGAAATCAGATAGGAAGCCTGCGAGTAAAACTCCGACAAAGGCCGCTAAGAATGGTAGGGAAGCCAGAAGACCAGACTTAATGAATGTTAAGCCTCTGTATTCAACAAGGTAAGTAGGGAACCATGTTAAGAAAAACCATAGTGTGGAAGCTACTGCAAACTGTCCTAAATATATTCCCCATAGTTTTCTGCTTGTAAGAACAGCCAAGAAATCTTTTTTACCTATTTTTCTAACAGGTGAATCATCATTTCCAGAAGAAGATTCAACGATAGCTCCACCTTTTTTGATATAATCCATTTCAGCCTTGTTTATGTTCTTACTATGCTGTGGATCTCTATATAAAACATACCATAAAATGGACCAAGCCACCCCTATGATACCTGTTACAATGAAAAGCCCTCGCCATCCTACGGACTGCTGGAGAAACACTAATGTTGGCGTTAAAAAGGCCAGTCCTACAAATTGACCAGATGTGTAGATGGAGATGGCTCTTGCTCGTTCATTTTCTGGAAACCAACTAGCCGCAACCTTATTGTTGGTAGGGAAGGCAGGAGCTTCGAACGCTCCAAGCCCGATCCGTAACAAGAAAAATCCTGAGAACCCGCTTGCAAAACCCTGTAGAAGCGTTGCGATGGAAAAGCCAGCTATTCCAAATGCGTGAGTTCTACGATTTCCTAGTTTTTCTAAAATCCACCCGCCTGGAATCTGCAGGGCACAATAAGTCCAGCCGAACGCAGAAAAGACTAACCCCATACTCACGGAATCCAATCCTAGTTCTTTTGAAATAAAAGGTGCTGCAATGGAAATATTACTTCGATCCATGTAGTTAATAATTACGGTGAAAAATAGCATCATTACAATTCCGTAACGAACTTTTGTCATTTTCTTATTCACTGTACTCACCTTTTTCATATGAGATGTTGTTTTACCACTCCGCGATACTACCGTCCTTGTGTCTCCAAACAGGGTTTCGCCAATTATGACCAATCTCCGTCATTTTTCTCACATGGTCTTCATTTATCTCGATTCCCAATCCTGCTCCATCCGGAATCTTCACATAGCCTTCCTCGTATTTGAACACTTGATTATCAATTATGTAATCCAGCAAATCACTGCCTTGGTTATAATGAATGCCTAGGCTTTGTTCTTGGATAAACGCATTATGGCACGTAGCATCCACTTGTAGGCAGGCTGCCAAAGCGATCGGTCCTAATGGACAATGAGGAGCAGCCGCCACATCAAAAGCTTCAGCCATCGAGATGATTTTCTTGCATTCTGTTATTCCCCCAGCGTGCGATAAATCAGGTTGAATAATATCGGCATATCCATCTGTAAGCAGCCTTTTAAAATCCCACTTAGAGTACATTCTTTCACCGGTTGCGATCGGAATCGCAGTATGATTCACAATTTCCCGCAAAGCCTCATTATTTTCTGGTAATACAGGCTCTTCAATGAACATCGGTCTGTATGCTTCCAACTCTTTTACAAGGATTTTGGCCATTGGTTTATGGACCCTTCCGTGAAAGTCAATTCCAATTCCAATATGTGGGCCTACTGATTCACGTACAGCTGCAATTCTTTCTATCACCTGATCGATTTTTTCATAGGAGTCCACATATTGGAGTTCCTCAGTCCCATTCATTTTAACCGCTGTGAATCCTTTAGATACCACGTCCTTAGCTGCTTCTCCAACATCGGAAGGACGGTCTCCGCCAATCCAAGAATAAACCTTAATAGACTCTCTAGCTTTTCCTCCAAGAAGCTGGTGGACCGGGGCGTTATAATATTTCCCTTTAATATCCCAAAGAGCTTGATCAATTCCAGAAATCGCACTCATTAAGATTGGTCCTCCACGATAGAATCCTGCTCTGTACATTAGATTCCAATGATCTTCGATATTAAGTGGATCTTTACCAATTAGATTTTCCATTAATTCATCAACTGCTGCTTTAACCGTTGCAGCTTTCCCCTCAATGACAGGTTCTCCCCAGCCTACAATGCCTTCATCAGTTTCTATTTTTAAAAATAACCAACGAGGTGGCACTTGGAATAATTCATAGCTTTTGATTTTCATAGTGAATCTCTCCTTAGTGTTTTATTAGTGGTTGATAGGCATTTTATGGCCTAAGAACGAATAGCAGAAACAAATGATTTGGCTTTTTGCGTCAATTCCATTAAGTACCTTTCATTTACTTCCTGTTTTGCATCGACGAGCGAGCTGCCAATTCCGAAACCAACAACTCCAGCTTTTTGGAACTCGGCTATATTGTCTAGAGTAACCCCCCCTGTAGGTAAAAGAGGAATATGAGATAACGGACCACGAATATCCTTAAAATAACCGGGACCAACGCTTGCCGGGAAAACCTTGATAATATCTCCTCCAATTTCATATGCTGTTAGAATTTCTGTAGGGGTGAAAGCTCCTGGTATACTAACCGCACCATATCTTTTCGTCATTTTAATGGTTTCTTTATGAACGGTTGGAGATAAGATGAATTTTGAACCTGCGAGGAGGGCTGCTCGGGCTGTTTCAGGGTCTAATACCGTACCAGCGCCCACCACCATTTCCTCGCCAAGCTCCTGAGAAATTAGTTCAATAGATTCTAGCGCATTAGGGGAGTTAAGTGTGATCTCAATTAATCTGATACCACCATCGCGCAAAGCCTTTGCAATTTTTAATGTATCCTCTGGCTTAGCCCCTCGGACAATGGATATGATTTTATTCTCAAAAATACGAGTAAGCGCATTCATTCTGAACACTCCTTTAACGGATTACATCCTCTTTATTAGTATGGTTCATATATTTTTCAAGTGTTTCTTTATCTGGAAGCCCTTCAATATCGCCATTTACAGTTGTAACAATTGCGCCTATCGCACAACCACGTTTTACCGCTTCATGAATAGGCAATTCATCCAATATCCCGGATAATACGCCAGCAGCGAATCCATCGCCAGCACCAATAGGATCAATTACCGTTGCGACCGGATAAGGCTGTACATAACCAGATTTATCTGAAGTAGAATAGTATGCCCCCTTTTCTCCTAGCTTCACGATCACTATTTCAGCACCTAATTGTTTACATTCTCTCGCTATCTGTTCACAATCTGTTGACTTGAATAAGTAGTATCCTTCCGAGATTCCTGGAAGAATGATATCGGACTTTGCTGCTATTTCCAATAACGTTTCTCTACCTGTTTGATCATCAAGAAGCGTCTTTCGTACATTGGGGTCAAATACAATTCTTTGACCATTTTTCTTGGCAATCCCTATGGCATGTAAAACGGTATTTTTACAAGATTCACTAAGGGCGGGAGTGATTCCAGTAAGATATAGGAACTTTGCTTTGGCTATATAGCTTTCATCCATATCTGCAGGGACCATTTTACTGGCAGCAGATTGATTTCGGTAATAGAAGACTCTTGAACTATTGATAGTTGTTCTTTCTCTTAAAAACAAACCTGTGGGTGCGCTTTCATCTTCTTTTACAAAAGAAGTGTCTACGCCTTCCCCCCGTATTCTAGAAAGGATACGTTTTCCAAGCTCATCCTTGCCTACTCTGCTCATCCAGCCTGTTTGATAGCCAAGCTTCGCTAATCCAATAAGTGTATTCGTTTCAGCACCGGCAACTCTCGAAGTGAAGTTCCGGTTGTATCGTAATTGTCCCGTTTCTTCAGCAGAAAATAAGATCATCGTTTCCCCTAAACTTACAACATCCATATGAACACCTCGTTTCATTAAAACTGACTATTCCCTGCATTTCCAATACTGGTTGCAACGTCTTTTGCGGTGGAAATCAATTTTCCTACGATAAAATCCTTTTGCTTAATCATTCTTTCTTTTGGACCAGCCACACTGATGGCTGCTTGAATGGTATGGTTGGTTCCATAAATCGGAGCAGCAAGACAGAATAAACCATCTTCATTTTCTTCATCATCTATCGAATAACCAAGCTCATTAAACAATGTTAGCTGCTGTTCAAGCCGCTTTTTGTCTGTGATGGTGTGCTCGGTGATAGGGCGTAATTCAAGACTATTTAGGATAGTAGTCCTTTGTTGCTGAGGTAAAAAGGCCAAAAAAGCCTTTCCGAGACCTGTGCAATATAAGGGTTTTTGACTTCCAGGCTGTGCAGTAGTACGAATAGAGCGGTTGTTATCAATTTTCGCAACATATACCAGTTCATTCTCTGATAACACCGCCATGAATACCGTTTCTTGAACATCCTCCATCAATTTTTTTAAATAAGGCAAGCCTTGAGAGGAAATATCCAACGAATCCATAGCAGCGCTACCAATTTGAATCAACTTTGGTCCTAACTTATATTTATTATAGGAATCGAGAGAGAGATATCCCTCATTTAACAACGTTCTGATGAGTCCAGAAGTACTGCTTTGTGGAAAAGACAAGGATTCACTAATTTCCTTGATGGTTAAACCAAGCTGTTCCTGGCTTAATAATTCAAACACTCTTAAAACTCTTTCTGCAGATTTAACGGACATTTTTTTACTCTCCTTTAAATCACATATATGATTTAATATCCTATATATGATTTTATGGTTTAATATTATCATAGGGATATTAAATATCAAGAATAAAATTTTTATTTTTCAAAAAATTTAAATTTCAAGCATGATAAATCCGTTAAGAATAATACTGATATCGACTTTCGCCAAAGTGCTATTCTGAGCAATAATTAAAGGGATGTAGCTTCCATTTACCTAGTCAGACGCATAGATGATATGTTACTTCGTCATCTCTACATATTAAATAAGAATAATGGAAAGGGTGCTTGACTAAGAACAAAAAGGAATTAGTAAATACTGTAGCAACTCAAGCAGAACCAGCAAAAGAAAACGCTAAAAAAACAGCGGGCCCATTGTTTAAACGATCTCCAACACTCTCGTAAAAAAAGGGAAAATCCAAGTTGTTGAATTCGGGACATTTGAATTACGTGATCGTGCAGCTCGAACTGGCAGACCCGCAAACAGGGGAAGAAATGCAAATTGCGGCATCAAAATTTCCTACTTTTAACCCGCGTAGGGAATTAAAAGAGGCTGTTAAACAGAAGTATAGTTGTTTGATATAAAAACACTCTGGGGTGCAGTTCATTTATGTGGCTTTTTTTTGTTGCATCAAAAAAAAGAAAAAGTATTTTAAAGTTAAAGGAGACAAACGATTTGTCAGGACAGTCTTTCCATTCCATAAATTTGATGTAGCGATTGGACTTCTTCATTGTGAGTGAGGTTGGGAAGGCGCGAAATGAACAAAAATTCAAATTGGAAATGTATAGCTGCAAACGGTAAGGAACTATGTTTTAAATGGGATGGGGATTGGCCGACTTTAAAGATTACCCTCACTGGAAATGACGGGTGATTAGCCTGTTCACAGATGCAAGCTGGCAAAAAGCCAAGTCTTACTTTGAAATTCAAAATGGAAACCGAATCCGTTTCTAAGGATAAAGAAGATGGCATGATCACTCATTCAAAAAAAGTTAAATAGCCTTTATAAAAACAGGTCTTGTTACGGATGTGAAAGGGGAGATAAGTCTAAGGCTACCATCGAAACTGTTGGAATATGAAAGAAATAGATCACTTCCTGTTTAAAATCGAACAGAAAGTGATCTATTTTTGTTTGAAAAACAATTACTAACTCTAAACGTGAATTTTTTAGCAGTCTCGTTCAATACAACAGAAATCATCTTTTTCAATCTGCCTAGGCTTTTTTTAGCTGTCCTTTACAAAGGGTACATTTTAATTTGAGCAGGGGCTTTTTTATTATAGATCTTTTTCAAGTACATTCATTTAACAAGTGCATAGGATAATTTTACAAACTGTGGACGTTGAGAATAAACATTTGCAAGGTTGCTGAAGATATTGGTCTAGAAAATCACCCTAACGTTGACCAATTTTTACGTATTGAACAAGGTCAAGAGGCTGTTCAAATGTCCTAGTTAATTAATACTTTTCTCTATAAAAGATAAGTCTATAATCATGGGGGATTTTTTACCGAATCCAATCAAGCAGTTAGTTTTTCCCTGATACAGCTCCGTTTTTTGATACAGGAGCATTTTTGCCTAATATAACAGAAAAGACAACTATCACAGCTATTACTAGTGTGAAAATTGTGATGGGTTCATCTAAAAATACTGTTGCAAAAAGAATCATCAAAAATGGTTGTAAGTATTGGACCTGACTAACTCTTGCTATGCCACCCATAGCCATTCCGCTATACCAAGCAACATATGCTAAAAATTGACTAATTACTGCGAGATAAATAAAACTAATCCATGCATGAAATGGGGCATGCACCATTTCAGTTGTCAGGTTTAACCCTACTGGAATAATGAAAAATGGAGCTCCGATCATTATTGCCCAAGAAATCACTTGCCAGCTACCTAATTCTTTCGCTAATTCCCCCCCTTCTGCGTAACTAAGTCCCAGTATGGCCACTGCTGCCAGTAAAGCAAAATCGGCAAACTGCAATTGGCCGAATCCAAGATGAAGTGCATATAAAATAACAGCTAAAGAGCTAACCATACTCGAGATCCAGAATTTAGGAGATGGTATTTCGCCTGCCCTGAAAATAGCAAATCCAGCGGTTGCTAACGGTAACAGGGCTAATTCCACAGCTCCATGAGAAACGGGCAACGATTCCATTGCCCAAGAAGTAAGGAGAGGAAATCCTAAAACTGCACCAAAAGCAACAATAAGGAGACGTTTGAATTGGCGAAGGGAAGGTAGTTTTTCTTTTCGAACAATCAATACTACGGCAACTAAAATAGCGGCTACAACTGTTCTTCCTAAACCAACGATCGTAGTCCCAAAATATTCTACGGCAATACTTGTAGAAGGGAGTGTTAAGCTAAAACAGATGACACCCACTAATCCCAAAATTAATCCAAATTTTTCTCTAGTTTCTCCCCGCATCTTTTCCAACCCCAATCTTTATACTTTGTATCACATCTGTACCATTTTTTTTACTAATAGTAAAAATAGTTTTGGTATAATTAACATACTATGAGTACATTCATTAAAAATAAACCATTTTTTTACCTATCTGTCCTGGTACAGTTGAAGGGAGATCAATTTATGAACTCGAAGTATATGAAGATAATGGAAGACATTAAGCTTAGGCTAGCAGATGGTTCGCTAATTGCAGGCAGTAAACTTCCTTCTGTTCGTCAGTTATCTGAGTATTTTTCATGTAGCAAAAATACAGTCATTAAAGCATACGTAGAACTTGAAAAAGAGCATTTGATTTATTCTGTTCCTAAAAGCGGCTACTATGTTGTGAATGAATATCAAAAAGCAAAGGAAGAAAATGGGGTGATTGATTTTTTGTCTGCCGGTCCAGATAAAAATGTTATGCCTTATGTGGAATTTCAACATTGTATGAATCAAGCAATTGACCATTATAAAGAAGAGCTTTTTACATACTCTGATCAACAAGGGCTTTACTCTCTACGTGTGCAGTTGGCGAAATATTTGCAAAATTTACAGGTTTTCACTCAACCTGAAAGATTAGTCGTTGTATCTGGGTCACAGCAAGCCCTTCATTTATTAGTTTCTATGCCATTTCCAAATGGAAAAAACAATATTCTAATTGAACAGCCTACTTATTTCGGGTTCATTGAGTCCATCAGTCTGCATCAAGCCACTACTTTTGGAATTGAATTATCAATGGAAGGGATTGACCTTGATCGTCTGGAATACATTTTCCGAAATAATGATATCAAATTTTTCTATATTATCCCGAGATTTCACAATCCACTTGGACATTGTTACACGAATAGCGAGAAGGAAAAAATCGTTGAGTTAGCTGAAAAATACGATGTATATATAGTGGAGGATGATATATTAGGAGACCTCGATCCAAATCCAAAATCAGATCCTTTATTTTCTTTTGATCCTTCTGGGAGAGTGATTTATATTAAAAGCTTTTCGAAAATTTTTCTCCCAGGGTTAAGGATTGGTACTGTCATTCTTCCTCCATTAATGATTAACAATTTTTTGCGATATAAATTTAGTTCCGATTTTAATAGTTCAGCACTTTCTCAAGGTGCGCTAGAAATCTATTTGAAAAGCGGTATGTTTAATAGCCATCTCAAAAAAGTTAAAGAGGTATATTGTAATAAAATGCAAATCCTTCAAGAAGCATGTGAATTATTGCTGCCGGCTAATACTTCTTTTTCTAAACCCACTTCCGGATTCTATCTATCCATCAGTTTGCCCGAGGATATGAAAGCAAAACAGGTAGTTCATATGCTAAACGAGCAGCATATATATGTTGATGATGCCTCTAGAATGTTTTTGGCAGAATATAAAAAGGAAAATCTGGTTCGATTATGCATCTCTCAAGTGAAAGAGAGTCAAATTAAACCAGGGGTAGAGCGATTGGCCCACTGCATTGCTTTAATTAATAGTAGAAAAAAACGTATTACTCCAAATGACTTTTTACTTATTTAGGACGGGGAAGTTATTCACTGCCTGTAGTGAAAAATAAAAGTTGCAACAAAGATAAAGAATAAAGAGGTAACTAGCACCGGAGCTTATACTCATTACGCAGGTACGAAGTTTGAGTTATAATAGTAAAAACATCCGTCTATATAGGGTAGATTTCAGTAAGCTTCTTGATTGAAATACATAAAAAGGATTGGTGAATAAGAATGGCAATAGTTGATGTTACGGTTATTCCTGTCGGTACACAAACTCCAAGTGTTAGCAGCTATGTGGCAGATATTCAAAGAGTATTAAAGCAATATGAAAATAAGGGAGAAATTCGTTTTCAGCTGACACCCATGAATACAATCATTGAAGGTGACCTGCCTAAATTGTTTGAAGTGATTCAAGCGATGCACGAAGTACCTTTTGAAAAAGGTCTTGCTAGAGTTTGTACGAATATCCGAATAGATGACCGTCGTGATAAAGAACGCAGGATGGAAGACAAAGTAAAGCGAGTGAAGGGCATGCTTGAGGAATAACAGCTTCTGTAAGTAATGGGTCTCGCAAAATGTAATGAGAATAATCCCTTGATTTTTTATCCGTGTATTAATTTGAATATTGTATTCGCAGGAAATAAACATCTAAAATTTACTTTAAACTGGTCAAAGGAAAAACTAATGTTTAAAGCCTTGGTATCACTGATTTCTCAGTTACCAAGGCTTTTTTATTATATAATGAATGGGAACCAGCTAGCAGATCTCATTTCATACCTTTCATATTAAATGTGCTTAATCCATACAACATCAATACTTTATTCTTCAAGTACCTCTGACACCTGAGCAATAGACATCTTCATGATTTACCTTGCAGAACTGTATGAGCATGAGTATAGGTAGTGATAATTACATATGAGGCGAGGCTCCAAACAAGCTATAGATGCCTTATAAACGTTCGCCATAAAGTTCTTTTTCTTCATTTGGATGAAAAAGAGTGAATCCTTTTGAACAAAACACAAACCTTCTATCTATCTCGAATCCAGCCTTATTCAAAACTTCTACTGTCCCATATGAACCAGTTCCAGCAAACCCGCAGTTACAACCAGATAGGTGAAGTTCATTTCCTTTTTTGTCTATAAGGATGAGATCGCTATCATGTAAAATATTATCTTTATTCATTTCTTTAACAATTTTTGCGATTTTAAAACGGTCAAAATGATCTTTAACTGCTTCGAATAACGCTATACTTTTATGGGTATCACCGCGGTCATCGCCAAAATCTTTTATGACGAATACTTCCCGCTCATATGATTCCTTATAAAGATGATACTTTTGGTAAGTGACGTCATTTTTTGTACAAATAAGTGGACCATTACTATCCAGTTTTTGATTAAACATTGCACCCCTCCTAAATAGTTAGTTTATAAAGTTTATTAGGAGAAAGAGAGATTAGTACTAAGAACCTGATAAGAGGCAAAATATTTTCATTTTCGATTCTCGTTTGTTTATTAATTGGAATGAAACATGATGCCGATAAGCTATGAATGGAACTGTTGATGAAATGAAATTGTGACGTCAAATTAAAAAGCACCAAAATAGGTGCTTACTAGTTATATATCTTCTTAAAGTAATGAACAAACATAATGTTCATGACAATTTCGACTATAGCATTAATACTAACATCGATAATAGTAGTTTCCTCAAGTGAATGATAAGGGGGAAAATAAGACAATATAAATAGAGCCAATGATAATTAAAAGTATGGTCCATAAGCTGTTACGTAAAAACAGTGGAATCATTAAGCCAAAAAAGGGTGAGAAGAAATCTAATTCTTTCCTTCCTCTATTTTTATAAATACCGACTAAAAGATAGATAGCAATCACATTGATAATAATAAATAAAATTAGATCAATAACATCCTATCCATTCATAAATGAAGGGTTATAAACTCCTGGCAGTGAAAACACTGTAAGTGCAACTAGTAGCCAAAAAGTTATCCGGTATCTTTTCTGTTGTTTGCTAGTTATTGTTCCTGCCTGTAAAGCCATGACGAGTTTGTTAATATTCCATATATACATTATTGTCTCCTTACGTATATTATCAGAAAAATTATAGAGGAGGGTCCATGTAAAAGCCATCTTTATTAAGATGG
>NZ_JADILK010000032.1 GCF_017355165.1 Bacillus sp. SD075
GAAGGGAGCTATGTATGCATAGCTCCCTTTTTTTGCACGAATTTTCTTGAATTCGCATATATAATGAAAAACCTGTCGATAATGTTTTTGTACGGCTATTGCAATTATCCGTGAAATTGACTAGAATGAAATAAAATGCAATATTCTCATAAAGACTATGATGAGGAATAGTAGCGGTTTAAACCAGTAAAGAGAGTTGACGGATGGTGCAAGTCAACCTGGGATGGTCGTGAACTCGCCTTGGAGTCCCGGGTGTGAAGATGAAAAGTAATGCCTGGCGTTTTAATCCATGTTACGGATGTTTTAAGCTGGGCGGATGTTAGCTATCGCCAATGTGGGTGGTACCGCGGGAAGATATACATAATCCTCTCGTCCCTATTTTGGGATGAGGGGTTTTTTTGATTGTTTTTTATACGGAAATTAGGAGGAAATCAAATGAGTTTTGACCATAGAAGCATAGAAACGAAATGGCAAAAGTATTGGGAAGGCAATAAGACATTTAAAACGGGTGAAGAAAGCGGCAAACGTAAATTCTACGCGCTGGATATGTTCCCATATCCTTCAGGTGCGGGTCTTCATGTAGGGCATCCGGAAGGTTATACGGCAAGCGATATCCTAGCACGGATGAAACGGGCGCAGGGGTATAATGTATTGCATCCGATCGGCTGGGATGCTTTTGGACTTCCGGCAGAGCAATATGCGATCGATACGGGAAATGATCCAGCTGAATTCACGGAGCATAACATCAACACGTTCCGCCGCCAAATCAAAGCCCTTGGTTTTTCTTATGACTGGGATCGTGAAATAAACACGACAGATCCCGACTATTACAAATGGACGCAATGGATCTTCTTGAAATTATATGAAAAGGGCCTTGCGTATATTGATGAAGTGGCCGTAAACTGGTGTCCGGCACTTGGCACGGTATTGGCTAACGAAGAAGTCATCGATGGGAAAAGTGAGCGTGGGGGCCATCCGGTTGAGCGCCGCCCGATGAAACAGTGGATGCTTCGTATCACGGCATATGCAGACCGCTTAATCGATGATCTGAATGATGTGGATTGGCCGGAAAACATCAAAGATATGCAGCGTAACTGGATTGGCCGTTCCGAGGGAGCGGAGGTTACATTCAATATCGATGGCTTTGATGAATCATTCACGGTGTTCACGACTCGTCCGGATACGTTATTCGGTGCGACATATGCCGTATTGGCACCTGAACATCACTTTGTCGATAATATTACGACGGCTGATCAAAGGGCGGCAGTTGAAGCCTATTTAGATGAAGTGAAACATAAAAGCGATTTGGAAAGAACAGACTTGGCCAAGGATAAATCGGGCGTGTTCACAGGGGCTTATGCCATTAACCCGGTAAACGGCGAAAAAATGCCGATCTGGATTGCCGATTATGTGTTGATCAGCTACGGAACAGGAGCAATCATGGCCGTTCCTGCCCATGATGAGCGTGATTATGAATTTGCAGTCAAGTTCGACTTGCCGATCAAGGAAGTCGTAGCTGGCGGAGATGTGACAAGTGAAGCATATACAGGTGATGGACTTCATGTGAATTCCGAATTCCTGGATGGGTTGAATAAGGAAGATGCCATTTCGACGATGATCAAATGGCTGGAAGAAAAAGAAATCGGCACGAGGAAAATAACATATCGCCTTCGTGACTGGTTATTCAGCCGTCAGCGTTATTGGGGTGAACCGATTCCGATCATCCATTGGGAAGACGGCACGATGTCACCAGTGAAGGAAGAAGACCTTCCATTGATTTTACCGAAAGCTACGGACATCAAGCCTTCAGGTACAGGCGAATCACCACTTGCGAACATATCGGAATGGGTGAATGTGACGGATGAAAGCGGACGGAAAGGGCGCCGTGAGACAAACACGATGCCACAGTGGGCAGGAAGCAGCTGGTACTTCCTTCGTTATATTGATCCTGACAACAAGGAAGCACTTGCAGATCCTGAAAAATTAAAAGAATGGATGCCGGTCGACATTTATATTGGCGGCGCTGAGCATGCAGTGCTTCACTTGCTTTACGCTCGTTTCTGGCATAAATTCCTGTACGATATCGGTGTCGTGCCAACGAAGGAACCATTCCAAAACCTATTTAACCAAGGGATGATCCTTGGCGAGAATAATGAAAAGATGAGTAAATCCAAAGGGAATGTCGTGAATCCGGATGATATCGTCGAAAGCCATGGTGCCGATACACTTCGCATGTACGAAATGTTCATGGGACCATTGGATGCTTCGATTGCCTGGTCCACAAACGGATTGGACGGATCCCGCAGATTCCTTGACCGCATCTGGCGTTTATTAGTCAGCGATGACGGTGTGATCACAGATAAGATGACAGAGACGGATGATACGGGCAAGCTCGAAAAAGTTTATCATCAAACGGTTAAAAAAGTGACCGAGAACTATGAGGAATTGAAATTCAATACGGCGATTTCACAATTGATGGTATTCATTAATGATGCTTATAAAGCGGATTTACTCCCTAAGGTGTATATCGAAGGCTTCGTAAAGCTGCTTGCACCAGTTGCACCGCATATCGCTGAGGAACTTTGGTCTAAACTTGGCCATTCCGAGAGCATCACGTACGGAACATGGCCGGCTTTCGACGAAGCGAAGTTAGTGGATAATGAAGTCGAAATCGTCATCCAAATCAATGGAAAAGTCAAAGCGAAATTAATGGTGCCGACTGACACTACGAAAGAAAAACTGGAAGAAATCGCGATGGGTGATGATTCCATCAAAGAACAAATCGATGGGAAGACCATTCGTAAAGTGATTGCCGTTCCAGGCAAATTAGTCAATATCGTCGCAAACTAAATAAAAATGATTGGAAGCTGTCCCGCATATTTTTCCTGCTGGGACAGCTTTTTTTCGTGTCATTGGCTGACCATAGGAAATAGGTCATATTAGGATTTTCACCGATTTAATTCTATTAACACGAATCTAGCGAATGTTGGCATGAATAGCGTCATCGGAACTCCAATACCTTGCTTAATTGGTACATGGGAATCATTTTTCGGCTTGATGGCCAAATAAATCAAGCAGTTGACATTAAAAAGGGAAAAAATTGGTTGATAAAATTTTACAGTATGATAGTTTGGTATAGTACTGTTATTTTTTAACCAATTATTGGAGGGAAAACCGTGAAATTTAAGAATGTGAGTCGAATTACGGCGTGTGTACTAATTTTTACGCTGGTTTTCAGCTTGATGGTTCCACTAAATTCTCAAGCTGCAGCTGTAAAACCCATTGAAAATGTAAAAACAATTAAAAATGGGGACACCCTGGACGGAAAGTTTGAAAAACCGGATGTTCAATGGTACCAAATCAGTCCCACAACAGAAGAAATACAAAAGTTCTCCCACATTGAGTTCGAAGTCAATTCGGACAAAATCTTGAATATCTCCGTATATCAAGATAAAGAAAAAGCAGAAAAAGATGAGAGCAATTATTTTGTCTCTTCTTATCCTGATGAAAAAGCTGTAGTAGATTTCCCATATGCTTGGGAAGGCGCATATTATGTTAAAGTTGAATATTTCGGCGATACGGATGATGAGGGAAATCCCATCCTGGATGCGGAAAATGTAGCTGAATACTCCATCAATGCTCATTCAGTGACATTGCCGCCATCTGCCGGTGACGAAGGGGAGGGCCTCGAATCATGCCCGGTTGAAGTGAGTGTAAACGATAAGAAAACGGGAGAATCCATGTTGAAAACACTCCGCGTGTTTAGAGATGAAGTCCTCACGAAGTCGTCTGAGGGACGCACCCTTTCCTCTTTATACTATAAGGCTTCGCCATTCCTGGCCCTTCACCTTGCGGGTAATAAAACGGCGAGGGAAGCCGTCTATAATCACTTAGTAGCGATTAAGCCCCTTATTGAGGATCTTAATGAAAATGGAGCAAGCAGTACGGCAGTCATCAGCAACAAGCAGCAAGAAGCGATTAAGGCCTTATTCAAAAAGTCGGCAGACGTCGCACCGGCTGGATTGAAAAAGGATATGGAAGCCATAGCAAAGAAAATCAATCTTGATAAGCTTGCAGGTGAAAGAATCGTCGATATCGCAAGCAAAGCGGGAATCGAACTTCCGGCTTCGAAAAATATGAAGAACAAATATATCGTCAAACTTAAACCTGGAAAGTCATTAAGCGCTGTCCAATCCAAGGTAAGTGGAAAAGGATATGGAACATTATCGACACCTAAGCAACAAGAGGTTCTGTATGATGATATGTATGTCGTAGAGTTAAAGAACCAAGCCAAAATGAGCACAGCAGCTCTATCCAATATCGAAAAACTTCCAGAAGTGGAATATATCGAAGCGGTAAAAACGTACAAAGCATTTTCTGCCGACATTCAATCACCGTATCAATGGTCTTTAGATAACGCCGGTGGGGAAGAAGGCATAAAGGGAGCGGACATCGATAACGAAAAACTGCAGAACCTAATTAAGAAACGTAATTTAAAAAATACATTGGTAGCGGTTATCGACACAGGTGTCGATGATTCACTGGCGGATCTACAGAGTGTCGTTGAAATGGAGTCAGGCAAGAATTTCATCGATAAGAAAGAAAAAGCAATCGATGACAATGGCCATGGTACACATGTATCCGGAATCATCGCTGCCAAAGCAGATAATGGCTATTCCATGCAAGGGATTAATCCAGTAGCTAAAATCATGCCTGTGAAGGTCTTGGACTCTTCAGGATATGGAGACAATGAGAAAATTGCACTAGGCATTAAATATGCCGTGGATCATGGTGCAAAGGTCATTAACCTTAGCTTGGGCGGAGAATATAGCAGGACGATTGAATATGCCCTGAAACATGCCGCTGCCAAGAATGTAATGGTTGTCGTAGCAAGCGGTAATGATGGAATGGACGGTCTATCTTATCCTGCATCTTCTAAATACGCGATATCCGTCGGAGCAACCAATGCGCTTGATTTAGTATCCGATTATTCCAATTATGGATCGAAATTGGACCTGGTCGCTCCAGGGACAGGCATCCCGAGCCTTGTGCCTAATGGGAATGTTACCTACATGGATGGTACATCAATGGCAGCTCCGCATGTTGCAGCAGCTACAGCCTTGTTATTATCCGGAAACCCTGGGTTGAAAGTGAATGAAGTAAGGGAAATCCTTCATGAGACATCGGAATATGTTGCTTTTGAGGAGGAAGATAATGCATACCCTTATGAGGACTATCAATCAGAAGATGGGGAAATCATTATATCGGAAGAAGAACTGCCTGTCGGAAAAGATTTAGTATCTGGATATGGAAGGCTGAATGCGTTCAGCGCACTTAGTGCAGTGGATTTACAAGCTAAAGTCAATCTTGTGATGGATACGCAAACAAAACTGACTGGTTCAGCTAAAAAAGGTTCAGTAATCGAAGTGAAAAGCGGAAACAAAACGCTTGGTAAAGGAACGGCGGCAGCTAATGGAACGTTTACCGTTAACATTCCGGTCCAAAAAGCTGAGCAGCTGCTTACTGTGAATATCTCTGATTCTTCCAAACTGGCAGCATCTTCAATCAAAGTATACGTGAATAAGGGGGCAGCCCCTAACAAGCCAACTGTAAAAGCTTTAAGTGACAAAGATACGTATGTAACGGGTCAATCACAAGCAGACATGAAAATCACGGTCAAAAATAGCGCAAAAAAGGTGATTGGTTCAGGTAACACGGACAGTAAAGGGAATTTCAAAGTGAAAATCAGCAAGCAAAAGGCTGACACTAAACTTTCAGTAACAGCTACAGACTTAGCAAAACGTGAAAGCAAGGCGGCAAGCGTGACTGTTCTCGATAAAACAGCACCGGATGCCCCGAAAGTGAATGAAGTAAGCGATAAAGCTACTTCAGTAACTGGAAAAGCGGAAATCGGTTCAACCGTTACCGTAAAGGCCAACAATAAAAACATCGGAACGGCAAAAGCTGATAGTAAGGGGAACTTCTCCATCAAAATCAGCAAGAAAAAGGCAGGGTCCGCATTGTATGTTTCAGCAAAAGATAAAGCGGGCAATACAGGAAAAGCAGCAAAAGTAATGGTTAAAGATAAAACTGCTCCAAGTGCACCGAAAGTGAATGAAGTTAACGACAAAGCAACAAAAGTAACTGGAAAAGCGGAAATCGGTTCAACCGTTATCGTAAAGGCCAACAATAAAAACATCGGAACGGCAAAAGCTGATAGTAAGGGGAACTTCTCCATCAAAATCAGCAAGAAAAAAGCAGGGTCCGCATTGTACGTTTCAGCAAAAGATAAAGCAGGCAATACAGGAAAAGCAACAAAAGTAACGGTTAAAAAATCTAAATAGCAATAAGGGGGAAGGCCGTTTAACTTACATGTTAAACGGCCTTTTTGTGCGGCTTTGTTTGACCGGTGACTGGTCTTTCTTTAGTAACATAAGTCTTGATTTAAATGCCTCATTTATTTTCTTGAAATCATAGCGTTCGTTAGCGTGCTAAAAACAAACTTGCCCCTGCATTTGTCAGCTCATTTAGTGAATTCACTTCTCAGGAGGTAGACAACATCGTATCCCTTCAACTCGTCCATATGGCCATCCATATCACCATAAAAGTCAGTGGAAAGTGAACGTATGCCTTCATTTCCGCTTGAATAGCATATACTCGCCAATGCAAGCTTGCTTGTCCTGTTTATATTGAGTTGGCCAGCACTGCCCCATACGCTGGAATCCATTTCATCAATGGTTTCAGGATATGTGACAGTGTCCGTACCATCATCGTTTTGAATGCTGATATTGAACATCGATTGATCTTGTCCCCCATCCGTTTTGGATGTGGTGAAGATGATCGTCCCATTCTTTTCAACCCCAGTTGTCATGCGTCCTTTTTCATCCTCAACTAGTTTACCAAATTCATATTTCTCGACCCAGACGGACATCTCCTTGTATGTATCATCAACATTGAAATCGATAAGAAAGGAATGTTCAGCTGTATTCTCCAGGATGGACTTTTCCCTTGCTGTCAGCTCAGGAACTGAAAGGTTATTCTCGGATTTTTGATCATTAGCCTTGCAGGCCACTAAAAAAAGTGAGAGCAGGGATAGGGTGATGGATAAAAAGATCTTTTTCATGATTTTCACCTCTTTAATACTTGCAGACTAAGTAAAACCAAATCTTATATATTATATCATTCTAATGAAAACCAGAATCGGGACGCGGCAAAAAGGCAAGCAATCGTCCGCTTGCCTTTTCGTTGCATTTAGAATGGTTGGGAAAGAGCCTTATTGGCACCATCGACGTCATTTTGAAGCAATTGGTTCAAGTCGTAAGCAGGATAGAGGTTTCTTTCATAAAGGTAGTTGAAAATCTTGGCATGGGTATCGATGGCTCCATTTAAGTGTTTCTTAAATACCTTTCGAAGAGAAGGGGTGGCTGTTTCAGTAATGGCAAGTGCATAACTTTTGATGGATGATTTGGCAAAACCGAGCAATTCCCCGGCAGCAGCGGCCGATGCGTCATCCCTTAATACATCGTCATCCCTGCCCACCTTAGGCGCCAATGGGTAAAATTGCAGCAGCTCCATGATGTTCTGGGTAAGGGTATCGATCGTTTGTCTATAGATCGTTTTTAGAATTGGATCTTTTATTTTTGGATAAGCTTTTTTAAATTTCATAAGGGCATTGGACTGGTCGGCGACCAACTCATGAAGCTCGAGTGTTTCATGCCAAGCAAGGTGTGAATGGGTGGGTTGCATTTAAATTCCTCCTGAACGAATAATCTTGATACGTTATTCGAATAGTGGGCTATAGGTAAGTTGTCTAGTGAAATATTCATGGGAAGAGCTTGTCCTGTCTCAGACCCACATTCACAGCTTAGAAGGATCCAAGTTTTATTGATATTGTTCGAGAACAGAGAAGAACTTTTTAGCAAATTGGTAAAAAAGTTTTTCTGATGGAGCCAAGTCCCTATTTTTTGGGGTGATGATGCCGACAGTCCGCTTGACTTCGGGGGTATCGATCGGAATTTTGACAGTCAGTCTTGGAATGACTTCATAAAAGGTACTGTCAGGGAGCAGGCTGACTCCGATTCCGGCCGATACGAGCCCTTTTATGGAGTCCATGTCTTCACCTTCCGAGGCGATGTTCGGTGCGAAACCGGCTGCTTTGCATGCTTCGAGAGCGATAGTGTGAAAGATGTATCCTTTTGGAAACAAGACGAAGGGATCATTTCGTAAGTCACTTAGACGCAGACTCTGCCTTTCAGCTAATGGGTGAGTTATGGGCAGTAAAGCGGAAATGTTTTCCGTGAACAGGATATGACCTTCGATATCTGGATCGTTTGTCGGAATCGGTCCAAGGAAGGCTAATCCGATTTCGCGATTTTTGACAGCTTCCTTTAAAGAGGAATAAGATCCCTGCCTTAAGTGGAAGCCGATATTCGGCTGCTCATCTTTAAAAGCGGAAATGACGGTAGGCAGTAAATGGGTGGAAAGGCTGGTCGGGAATCCGATTTTAATGCTTCCGTGTTCAGGATCCAAAAACTCCTCGATTTGATATTTGGCATATTCTATCGCCTGTATCGCCGTTTTGGCATGGATTAAGAAAATTTTACCGATTGGGGTTAACTGGATATTCCGGCCGATTTTCTCGAATAAAAGTACGCCAAGCTCATCTTCCAGTCTGGAAATTTGCCGGCTGATTGCGGATTGTGCGATATGCAGGTGCTCTGCGGCTTCAGAGACGTGTTCTCTCTCGGCGACCTCAACAAAATAACGTAATTGTCGTAGTTCCATTTATTCATCCTCCTGCCATTCATCTCAAATTGAGATAGATTCTAATAGAATTATATATTGTTTATATCGATTTGAAAACCTAGAATAAATGTAAGTGACATAACGGTGTAAGAATACGATGGGGGCGATTAATATGACATACAATCAAATACCAAAAGCACAAGGGCTCTACCATCCTGAATTTGAACATGATGCATGTGGGATCGGTTTATACGCTCATTTAAAAGGGCTTGCTACACATGACATCGTCAAACAAGGACTGAATATGCTGTGCCAATTAGATCATCGCGGCGGACAGGGCAGCGATCCCCTTACAGGAGATGGTGCAGGGTTAATGGTGCAGATTCCTGATGAATATTTCAGGCTGGCATGCCCGGATATGAACTTGCCGGCAAAAGGACGCTATGGTGTAGGCATGCTCTTTTTCTCTAACAACAATGATGAACGGAATGAAATCGAAGCTCGTTTGAATGCATTTATCGAACAAGAGGGCCAAACGTTATTAGGCTGGAGAACGGTTCCTGTTGATGCAACGAAAATCGGCGAGGTCGGTAAGGAGACATGTCCGACGATCCGCCAAGTATTCATCGGGGCCAGCGATGAGATGACCGATGATTTAGCTTTTGAGCGTAAATTGTTCATTATCAGAAAACAAGCTGAAAACTGGGCTCGTGAACGCGGCAATCGTTTTTATTTTGCCAGCCTATCAAGTGCTACGATCGTATACAAAGGATTGTTGACGCCAGAGCAGGTGGATGCTTTTTATCTTGACCTTCAACAGGAGTCTTTCGTTTCGGCTTTCGCTTTAGTGCATTCCCGCTTCAGCACGAATACTTTTCCTAGTTGGGAGCGGGCACATCCAAACCGTTACCTGATCCATAATGGCGAAATCAATACGCTTAGAGGTAATGTGAATTGGATGAAAGCTCGTGAGCAGCAGTTTGTTTCTGAAGCATTCGGGGATGACCTGCAAAAGGTCCTGCCTATTCTGGATATAGACGGCAGTGATTCCTCGATTCTTGATAATGCACTGGAATTCTTCGTGCTTGCCGGTCGTAAACCCGCGCATGCGGCGATGATGCTCATTCCTGAACCATGGACGGAAAATCCGCATATGACGAAGGAAAAGAAGGCATTTTACGAATATCATAGCATGCTCATGGAGCCATGGGATGGTCCGACGGCCATATCCTTTACGAATGGCAAGCAAATCGGTGCCATCCTGGACCGAAATGGTTTAAGGCCGGCAAGGTATTATGTGACAAAGGATGATTACATCATTTTCTCCTCTGAAGTCGGCGTGATCGATGTGGAGCCGGAGAATGTATTATATAAAGATCGTTTAAGCCCAGGCAGGATGCTTTTAATAGATTTAGAGGAAGGCCGTATTGTTTCCGATGAAGAAATCAAGTCGGAGATGGCTCAAGAAAATCCTTACCAGCAATGGCTGGACGAACAGCTTGTTCATTTAAGTGATGAAGAACCTGTGCTCGAAGGGGAGCCATTGAGTGATTTGTTATTCAGGCAAAAAGCGTTCGGATACACGTATGAGGATGTCCAAAAATATTTACTGCCGGTCATTAACGAAGGCAAAGATCCACTGGGCAGCATGGGGAATGACATTCCATTAGCGGTCCTATCAGATCGCCCGCAATCGCTTTTCAATTATTTCAAGCAATCCTTTGCACAGGTAACAAACCCGCCAATCGATTCGCTTCGTGAACAGATCGTCACGTCAACGATGACATTTCTGGGTGCGGAAGGAGATTTGCTGAAACCGGATGAAACGAACAGCCGCCGCATCCAATTGGATTCACCTGTTTTGACGCCAGGACAAATGCAGCAGTTGAAAGAAAACGCCTATCCTGAATTCAGGAGTAAAGTCATCCACACTTTATTTTCAGAAGATTTGGAGAGCGAACTTGATCGCATCTGCCGTGAAGCGGAACAAGCGATCGCTGATGGGGTCAGCCTTTTGATATTATCTGACAAGGATATGAGCAAAGAAAAAGCTGCGATTCCTTCCCTGCTGGCTGCGAGCGCCCTTCATCAAGAGCTGATCCGTCAAGGGAACCGTACGAAAGTGAGCATTATCGTTGAATCGGGGGAAGCAAGGGAAGTCCATCATTATGCGTCCCTAATCGGGTATGGAGTGGATGCGATTTACCCGTACCTTGCTTATGAAACATATAAGCAGGCGGTATTGGAAGGCAGTTTGGCCACCAGCTACGAAGAAACGGTAAGGAAATATGTACGATCGTTGACAGAAGGCATTGTAAAAGTGATGTCGAAAATGGGGATTTCAACGATTCAAAGTTATCGCGGCGCACAAATTTTCGAAGCGGTCGGAATCGGTGCTGAAGTGATCGAAAGCTATTTCAGCGGTACGGCATCGCAGCTTAGTGGGATCGATTTGGTAACGATCGCAGATGAAGCGTTGATTCGCCATAGAAAAGCTGCAGCTGGCTCCCTTGATCAAACTCTTGATAGCGGAAGTGATTTTCAATGGAGAAAAACAGGGGAACATCATGCTTTCAATCCTAAAACGATCCATACACTGCAATGGGCATGCCGGAAAGGCGATTATAATTTATTTAAGCAATATTCAAACTTGGCGAATGAAGAGAGACTTGGATTTTTACGGAATTTATTCTCGTTCGATCAAACACGCCAAAGCATTACCATAGATGAAGTGGAATCCGTGGAATCCATCGTTAGCCGATTCAAAACGGGTGCGATGTCATTCGGTTCATTGAGCCAGGAAGCACATGAAACATTGGCGATTGCGATGAACCGTTTAGGCGGAAAAAGCAATAGTGGTGAAGGCGGGGAGCATCCTAGCCGTTACCAACTTGATGAAAACGGAGATGACCGCCGTAGCGGAATCAAACAAATTGCGTCCGGCCGTTTTGGAGTGAAAAGCCATTACCTTGTTAATGCCGATGAACTTCAAATCAAAATGGCACAAGGTGCAAAGCCGGGTGAAGGCGGCCAGCTGCCCGGAAACAAAGTATATCCTTGGGTCGCAGAGGTCCGTGGTTCCACACCGGGTGTCGGCCTGATTTCACCGCCTCCGCATCATGATATCTATTCGATTGAAGATCTCGCACAGCTGATCCATGATTTGAAAAATGCGAACCGTGATGCCAGGATCAGCGTCAAGCTTGTGTCAAAAGCAGGCGTAGGCACGATTGCAGCCGGTGTGGCCAAAGGAGCCGCGGATGTCATCGTTATCAGCGGGTATGATGGCGGTACGGGTGCATCACCAAAAACAAGTATCAAACATACAGGTCTTCCTTGGGAGCTGGGCCTTGCCGAAGCACACCAAACATTGATGCTGAATGGCCTGCGCAGCCGTGTAGTCCTTGAAACGGATGGAAAGTTAATGACGGGACGCGATGTGGTGATGGCAGCTATCCTTGGAGCGGAAGAATTCGGCTTTGCTACAGCACCGCTTGTGGTCCTTGGCTGTGTCATGATGCGCGCATGCCATTTGGATACATGCCCAGTCGGGGTAGCTACTCAAAACCCTGAGCTTCGCAGCAAATTCACTGGAGATCCGGATCATGTTGTGAATTTCATGCGCTTCATCGCTGAGGAAGTGCGGGAAACGATGGCTGAGCTTGGATTTAGAACACTGGAGGAAATGGTCGGTCGCACTGATGTATTACAAGTGAGCGAGCGTGCACAAAACCATTGGAAAGCGAAGCATCTGGACTTGACGACACTTCTTTTCCAACCGGAGGGGATACGTACGTATCAACTTCCTCAAAACCATAAAATTGAAGAATCCTTGGATATCCGTGAGATTTTACCAGTTGTGGAGCCTGCTTTAAATGATCAAACCCAAGTGGATGTCAGTTTCCCGATTACAAACGTGAACCGTGTGGTAGGGACGATTGTCGGCAGTGAAGTATCCAAACGCTATGGGGAAGATGGGTTGCCTGAAGATACGATCACACTTCGTTTTACGGGATCGGCGGGTCAGAGCTTCGGTGCGTTCATTCCAAAAGGGATGTCGATGTATTTGACAGGTGATGTCAATGACTATGTTGGAAAAGGCTTATCTGGCGGAAAGATCATTGTCACGGCACCTGCTGGCAATCAGATTGAGGCCGGGGACAATGTAATTGCCGGAAATATCGCCTTATACGGCGCAACAAGCGGAGAGGCCTATATCAATGGCCGTGCGGGAGAACGATTTGCTGTACGGAACAGTGGAGTCAACGTAGTCGTTGAAGGAATTGGAGACCATGGCTGTGAGTATATGACGGGCGGACGCGTGGTCATCCTGGGCGACGTCGGCAAAAACTTTGCGGCAGGCATGTCAGGCGGGATCGCTTATGTACTTGCTGATGATGCAGAAGAATTCAAGGCATTATGCAATAGTGAAATGATAGAATTCGAGACGCTTGAAAATATGGATGATGCAAACGAGGTAAAAGAAATGCTTTACAGCCACCTTCATTATACAGAGAGTGCCAAAGCATCGTATGTACTGGAGAACTGGGAGGATTTTGCCAAGAAATTCGTAAAAGTCATTCCGAAAGATTACAAACGGATGATGAAAAGCATCAATGAGCAGAAGCGTGCAGGGTTAACGGATGAAGAAGCGATCATGAGTGCATTTCAAGCAAATGCCGTTCAAAATAAAAAAATCACTAAACAAGCCGTGATGCAATAAGGAAGGGGAGAGAAAGATGGGAAAAGCAACAGGATTTATGGATTATCCGCGAGAAAAACCAAAAGACCGGAATCCTCTCACTCGTTTAAGCGACTGGAGAGAATATACAGCTCCTTTCTCTGATGAAAAGTTAAGTACACAGGGAGCCAGGTGTATGGACTGCGCAACTCCTTTCTGCCATATGGGCATGGAGTTGAACCGAGTCACAACGGGCTGTCCGATTCATAATCTGATCCCGGAGTGGAATGATTTGGTGTACCGTGGCAGATGGAAAGAAGCATTGGACCGTTTATCGAAAACGAATAATTTCCCTGAATTCACCGGGCGCGTCTGCCCGGCCCCTTGTGAAGGGTCTTGTACGGTGGCGATAAGCGATCCTGCCGTTACCATCAAGAACATTGAACGGACCATCATCGATAAAGGGTTTGAAAATGGCTGGATCACGCCTCGTATCCCTGAAAGCAGGACCGGCAAGAAAATTGCCATCATCGGTTCAGGACCGGCAGGATTGGCGAGTGCCGACCAGTTGAATCAAGCAGGTCATTCGGTCACGGTTTATGAGCGCTCAGACCGTGCAGGCGGGCTGTTGACATACGGCATTCCGAACATGAAACTTGAAAAGGATGTCGTTGCACGCCGAATCAAATTATTGACCCAGGAAGGCATCGACTTCATTACCAATACAGAAGTAGGCAAAGATATTTCAGCCGAAGAACTGCAAGATCAATATGATGCAGTCATCCTTTGCACAGGTGCCCAAAAGCAGCGTGACCTGAAAATTGAAGGACGTGAAGCAACAGGCATTCACCTTGCAATGGATTACTTGACGACTTCGACCAAAAGCCTGTTGGACTCCAATTTTGAAGACGGCAAGTTTTTAGACACTAAGGGGAAGGATGTCATCGTAATCGGTGGCGGGGATACAGGAGCTGACTGTGTCGCGACTGCCCTTCGCCAGGAATGTAATAGCGTCGTACAATTCGGGAAGCATCCAATCCTTCCGACGGCCCGTACATCCGATAATATGTGGCCAGCCTATCCGAATGTATTTTCCCTTGATTATGCTTATGAAGAAGCGGAAGCGAAATTCGGTGCAGATCCGCGTCAATATTCCATCCAAACAAAAAAAATCGTAGCCGATGAAAATGGCAACGTTAAAGAACTGCACACAATCTCAATGGAAAAAATCAAAGGCGATGACGGAATGTACATCTTCAGGGAAGTTCCAGGAACTGAAAAAGTATGGCCTGCACAATTCGTTTTCATCGCAATTGGATTTGAAGGAACGGAAATGCCGCTATTAACACAATTTGGCGTAGAAACAGTCAATCAAAAAATTGATGCCGTTTATGGCGAATACAGAACGAATGTCGAAGGGGTTTTCGCTGCCGGGGATGCAAGGAGAGGGCAAAGCCTCATCGTTTGGGCAATCAATGAAGGACGTGAAGTAGCTCGAGAAGTGGACCGCTACTTGATGGGCGCAACGGTATTGCCTTAATTTTTAAAAACGGAAGTGCCATAATGGTGCTTCTTTTTTTGTGGTGGGAAATGCGGCACTCACGAGTAAAGATACCTTGCTAAGAAAGAGGGAAGTCAAGGATTGATGGTATACAAATTAGGCGAGCAGTATATAAATACTGTTCGCCTAATTTACTATCAGTCAGCTTCTATAGTCAGATTCTTGAAGAACACCAAGGGATGTATGATTCAGTGCATGGACAGCTGCTAGTATTTTCTCCGTCTTCACTTCATCTCCTACAGCTTTATGCAATTTTTCAATTAGCTGGGAGCTTGTTAATGGATTTCCGGGACTTCCTTTAGGTGTATCGATCCGTTTCGATCGTACATCACCATTCGTTGTGGTCACGGTCACAATTGTAAATCGTCCCACTGGTAGTGCTGCTTTGGAAGGCTTGATCGTTGCATCCGTCACTCTATTTACTTTTTGAAAGGATTCTCTCCATGAATGGGGAATAGGTTTCGATTCAAAAGAAGCAAAGGTCAGCGGTTTGCCTGTAAGCGCGAGCCATACAATATACTCAATCGAAAATCTTCCTTCTTCACCAGTCGATGGGTTATGGTGAATCAAAGCGGAATCACCATCTGGAGGAAAGCGAACACTCACTGATCCAATATCTTCTTCCGACAAATCGTACGTTTTATGTAAAAAAACAGCTGCTTCAGCGCCATGTGCCGCAGCAGAACAAAAAGGATACTGTTTAAACCATAATCCTGGTGTTACGATTCGCCATGTCTTTCCCCAATTCATCGTCAAATCGAGAATTCCATTTTCTGCATATACTTTAAAGAAACCATTCTTCTCATTCAAAAAGTCGGGGTTGCTATGTAAACCCATCCGAATCCAATCTGCGGAATTCACAGCGTTTTTAGCAGCAATCCCCACATGGAGCGGTTTTACCACCGTACCGAATTGGAGTCGTAAACCCGCCGATTGGGTAGCAGCAAGACTCATGGTTTCAGCTATTAAGCGTGGTGAGTATTCCCGTAAATAAGCAACCGCACCAGCTGCAGCTATTACGCCAAGTGTAGCTGTATTATGCCAACCGTTTGTATAATGATAGGGATTCATAGTCTCTCCAAACCGAGCCATGATTTCCACACCAACCACATAAGCGGCTAAAAAGCGTTTCCCCGACATTTCTGGTTCTCCAACTGCTAACAAAGCAGACAAAATGACTGCGCTTGGATGACCTCGTACATCTGAATGCACATCATCATAATCTAGTAAATGAGCCTGAAAGCCATTGAAGAGTGCTGCTTGGGATCTTGTCGCATGTATGTGGCTTCCAACCAAGTAACTCGTCCCGTTTCCGCCTTCTTCCACAATGATTTGCTTTAAAATCGAAATTTCCTTTTCTGATTTTGTTTGATAGGAAACAGCAAGATAATCAAGAAGTCCTTCAATTGCAGCCTGTAATACCACTTCATTTACCAATGGATTGGAATGATAAATCATTTCAGATAACCTTTCCGTGTTCATGCACTTCACTTCCTTTTTTGCCCGGCATATACGTCCGTTTCATCTCCCATTTGCCGTAAAAAACGCTGGGTTCGAGGATTAAGGGAATGCTCAATCACTTGTTCTGGGGTGCCTTGTTCGATAATATGTCCGTCTGCCATGAATATGACATGGTCAGCCACTTCCTTCGCAAATTGCATTTCGTGCGTCACGATCACCATTGTGGTCTCCTCTTTCGCTAACTCCCTTATTACTTGTAAAACCTCATTAACCAATTCGGGATCAAGAGCGGAGGTAGGTTCATCGAATAAAATGGCATGTGGTTTTACAGCTAATGCTCTAGCGATACTGACGCGCTGCTGTTGTCCTCCAGATAAGGTAGCGGGGTATTGGTTAGCTTGTTTTTCCAAGCCAACCCGTTTCAATAAATCCACGCCGATTTGAATGGCATCCTCTTTTTTCATCTTTTTGCTGACAAGCAAAGCTTCAATTACGTTTTTTAAGGACGTTTTATTTTTAAAAAGGTTATAGTGTTGGAATACCATCGCTGTTTGCTGTCTTAGCTGGTACGCGTCTCTCTCTTTGTATTTTTGGGTATCCAATTTTACATCCTTGATTTCGATGGTGCCGCTGTTGGGCTTTTCCAACAGGTTAAGACAGCGTAATAATGTTGATTTTCCAGAACCTGAAGGGCCTATAATGGCGACAACTTCCCCGGTTCTTATATCCAAGTTAATATCGTTCAATACTTGTTTATCATCAAAATATTTAGATAAGTTCCTTACTTTTATCATATGATCACCTTCTAAGTGGTTTACTGAGCCAAATTTCCAGGTATTTTTGTATCCAAGAATAAAGAATAACCAATAGCCAGTAAATCAAGCCAACCACCAAATACGTCTCGAAAAAGCGCATGTTAGCGGATGCAATAATTTTTCCCTCTGCAAATAGTTCCGTAATTCCTAATGTAAAGGCAAGGGACGTTTCTTTAATCAAAGATATAAATGTATTCCCTGTTGCTGGCAATGCATTTAAAGCAGCCTGTGGTAATATGATTCGCGAGTAAATCTGCACTCTTTTCATGCCAGTTGCAAGGCCCGCTTCCATCTGCCCTTTGTCCACGGAATTCAATCCAGCACGGAAAATTTCTGCTAAATAAGAGGATTCTTTCAAACTAAATCCAATGATCGCCGCGGTCATTGCCTCCATCGTAGACAACGACGGGAATAACTGTGGTAAACCATAATAAATGATGAATAATTGTACTAACGTTGGCATTCCTCGGAATAAAGAGATATATAAGCCTGCCAAATGGGTGATTCCAAAAATATGGCTATTCCTTATTAAGGCTACTACAAGTCCGATAATGATGGCTAAAACCATCGATATGATGGCTAAAACCAGAGTGATCGGAATAAATTTTGCGATTTGCAGGGAAATTTCCAACATATATTGTAAATCAAAATTCATAATGCATTAAAACCTCCGCTATGCTTATTCGCCGGAATTCGTGGTGATATCTTCACCAAAATATTTATTGGAAAGCTTCGCTAATGTACCATCTTCTTTAAGCTTTTTTATTTCTGTCGTGAATTCTTCATTTAATTTTTTTCCTTTTTCTGTTTTGGGAAATGGAAATCCTACATTTTCATAGGCCACTGGATCACCAACTAGTTTTAACGGAAGATCATTTTTCTTTATTTCCGCAACTAGGATTGGGCGGGAATTGATATATCCATCTACACGGTTATTAATGGCATCTTGCATTGCGCCATCCCGAGTTTCATAGGTTCGTATTTTGATATCGCCGTTTTTATCATATTTCTCTAGGTTCGCGACGTTATTAGACCCCAATACACCGGAAACGGTTTTGCCTTTAAGATCAGCCAAACTTTTAATATCATTGTTTTTGGTGCTTGATACAATTTGTGCACCATAATAACTATACGGCTCTGTAAAATTAAATTGCTCTTGGCGTTCTGTTGTTATGGCGACGGCATTCGCAACGGTGTCCAATTTACCTGATCCCAATTGCCCCATTATCCCACTGAAATCTGAAGTGACCCACTCTACCTTGTATCCTAAATCCTCAGCGATGAGTTCTGTAAGTTCTACGTCAAAACCTATTAACTTACCATCCTCTTGATAACCATTTGGATAGCTTTGGCCAGTGGACCCCACTTTAATGGTTTTTTGTTCGGAATCATTGGCAGTATTCTCTTGTTTTGAATTGCCACATGCTGCAAGTACTAATATGAAAAGTACAGAGAGTCCAAGGGAAAGAATTTTTTTCATCGTTATTATCCTCCAATTATTAAATGGTTTGATTATGTTTTTCAGTCCAAGCCTGATATTGTCCCGGCTGTAAGATTTTCCTCAAATATATCGTGAGATGACCTTTGCCTAAATCTTTTTGCCCGATTTCTTCAAATCCACTTTTTTCGTACATTTCCTTTAGCCATGGATGATTATCCGCGGTTCCGAGCGTAACCGCGGGGGCTCTCAGTTGCTTTTTCAAAATTTCCTCTTCGAGCCATGACAGAACTTTCTTCCCTATGCCTTGACGCTTATATGCAGGGTTTGTAGCGAACCAACCTATGTGCGGCAATACGAGCGGGCCAGGATTGGGGCCCCACGGTAACCGAATCGATACGGTGGAAATAAATGTCCCATTTTCCTCCAGAACATATACCTTATTTTCGGATATGTGTTTAATTGCTTCCTCTCTCGTGGCCGTTGCCGCAGAGAAGTGAATATCCAACTCTCTTATACTCGCATAAGCATCCAATGTTAAATGAAGGAATTTATCCACATCTTCTACACGTACTTCACGAAATATTTGACTCATCTTGGGCCTCCTATACTCCATCTAGTTAATTCTTTTTCGGTCGGGTGATTCTGTCCTTGAGTTAAAACTTATGAGAATATTGATTGGCCGGTTTATCCAGGCCAAGATTTCCTCGTAATGTGTTACTTTCATATTTCGTACGAAAAATTCCTTTTGATTGCAGTTCAGGGACAACAAGTTCAACAAAATCCGTTAAAGAATCAGGCAAGAGGGCTGGCATAATATTAAAGCCGTCAGCGGCATTTCCATTCACCCAATCTTCAATTTTATCCGCAATCTGTGTTGGTGTTCCAATTGCGATATGATGTCCACGTGATCCAGCAACCCACTGATATGTCTGACGTAACGTCAAATTTTCATTGGTCGCCCGTTTAACGATCAAATCATATTTACTTTGGATGCTGTCTACGTTATCTGGTAACGAAATATCAGCAAACGGTGTATCCAAAGGGATATTCGAAAAATCCACATTTCCAAAATACCTTCCCATAACAGCCAATCCTATTTCGGGAATAATCAGCTCCTGCAATGCCTCGTACTTTTCTTGGGCTTCCTTCTCAGTCTGCCCTACAATCGGGAACAAACCTGGCATAATACTCAAGCTGCTTTTCGACCGGTTAAAAGCGGCCAAATGACCTTTTAACTCTTGGTAAAATGCAACCGCGTCCTCCTTGTTCTCCTGGGCGGTAAAGACAATCTCTGCATGCTTTGCCGCAAGCAATTGCCCATCGCCAGAAGAGCCTGCTTGTACGATGACCGGATGTCCCTGAGGTGAGCGGGAAATATTTAATGGTCCTTTTACAGAGAAAAACTCACCTTGATGATTGATTTCATGAAACTTGCTTTCATCAATGAATTGGCCTGTTTCTTTATCGATAACCAACGTATCGTCTTCCCATGAGTCCCACAATTTCTTGGTAACTTCAACAAATTCAGTCGCCCTTTTATAACGGAGACCATGTTCTAAATGTTCAGATTTATTGAAGTTTACTGCAGTGGAGGCAAGGGACGTCGTGACTACGTTCCATCCAGCACGGCCGGAGGTAATATGGTCTAAAGAAGCAAATTTTCTAGCAACATTAAAGGGTTCTTCGTAGGTGGTGGAGGCCGTTGAAACCAAACCAATATTGGAAGTCGCCGAGGCTAGATAAGATAATAGGGTCAATGGCTCGAATCGAGTCAGGATATTGGGATGCGAGTCCTTTGCAATTGACAAACTATCTGCCAAGAATAATAAATCAAATAAACCTTTTTCGGCAGTCTGCGCCAACCCCTTAAAATAATCGATGTTCATATTTGCTTTCGGATTGGCGTTAGGATGTCTCCATGAAGCAACGTGATGTCCTGTTCCGGCCAAAAATACACCAAGTTTTACTGTTTTCTTTTTCATATGTCAAATGCTCCTTTGTGTCTTCACTTTTAAAAGAAGGGGATGTATAATAGTATATCCTTACTGGTTTACTATGAATTAATATTAAAATAAAACCCGCTTCCAGTTTAGAAGAGGGTTCCTTCCGACCAATGTGTATGTATGTCTGTACTTCTTTTCTACTATATGACTGTAATCCTTTTTTATAATGGTACGTTACTATAATATAGTAAATTACTTCACATGGTAGCACCTTGGATAATAAATTGTCAATGCTGAATATTCGAAATAAACACTTTCCGTTTCGGGGAATTCATTGTTATGATGCTTATGATGTGACTTAAATTAGAACATATGCCTTACTCGTTTATCAACTAGTTTATTTGATATGGCTTGAATATTAGCTTTCGTTCTTTAATTTTCGGATTTTTAAGGAGATGGGCAATCGGTGACTATAAGCAATGTAGAATTGGAAAATTATCTATTGGAATTCAGACGTGATCTTCATATGACACCTGAATTATCAAACCAAGAATTTGAAACGACTAAAAAAATTAAAGGAGCGCTCCAATCCCAAAATATTAAGATACTTAATTTCCCATTGAAAACTGGTGTCGTAGCAGAGATAAAAGGCAGCAAGCCGGGACCAACGATAGCTCTTCGCTCCGATATTGATGCTTTACCGATTTTGGAGCAATCTGAGGTGGACTTTCCTTCAAGGCGTAACGGCGTGATGCATGCATGTGGTCATGATTTTCACACTTCTGTCATTTTGGGGACTGCTTTTTTATTGAAAAAAGAAGAAAGTAATCTGTTCGGAACGATTCGTTTGATATTTCAACCTGCGGAGGAAACGGGACATGGTGCAAGTGCTTTAATGGAAACCGGTGTGTTGGATGATGTGGATGTGATTTTTGGCCTTCATAATGATCCGACATTGCAAGTTGGTGAGTTGGGGACAAAACATGGGGCGCTGACAGCGGGAGTCGATCGCTTTGAAGTGCATGTTAAAGCAACTGGCTCACATGCGGCCAAACCGGAAGAGGGAAATGACCCGATTATCATAACAGGACATATCATCTCAACGTTGCAAACCATCATCAGCCGAAATGTGGCCCCAAAAGAGTCCGCGGTTTTGAGCATCACTCAAATTCATAGTGGCTCAACATGGAATGTTATCCCAGATAGTGCATACTTGGAAGGAACCGTCCGCACCTTCAGTAAAACTCAACGAGAGTTCATTCACAAGCGGATGAAACAAGTCCTGCACGGTATAAGTGAAACATTCAATGCAAATATTGAATTGTCATGGCATCCAGGCCCCCCATCCGTTGATAATACGCCTGAATGGGCAGATTTGGCGCTTCAGGTTGGAGACGCAGCAGGTTACACGACAAAAACGTTGGAAGCTAGCTCCATAGGGGAAGACTTCGCTTTTTATCAAGAAAAAATACCAGGTGCTTTCGTAATGATAGGTTCAGGCGGTCCGTATGACCTGCATCACCCTAAGTTTATAGTAGATGAAACGGCACTTTTTCCAGCTGCTTCTTATTTCCGTTTATTGGCTGTGGAAGCGTTAAAAAAAATCTCTAAATGAGATGTTAGAAGAGAAGGAGGAGCCATCATCAAAACTTATCCCTTGAATGAGTCGGATCTTGATTTAATAGAAGCCGCAAATGCAAAAATTAGGGAGCTTTACGAGGAAAATAGGCATCATGTTGGCGCTGCATTAAAAACGAAGTCAGGAAAAATCGTTGCTGCTGTACATATCGAAGCATATATTGGCCGGATTACCGTATGTGCGGAAGCCGTTGCGATTGGGAAGGCGATATCGGACCGCGAAAAGGGATTTGATACAATCGTGGCGGTTAAGCATCCCTATTTCGTTGATGAAGACAGAGCTTTAAAAGTGGTTAGCCCCTGTGGGATGTGCCGTGAATTAATCTCGGATTATGCAAAAGACTGTTTTGTCATACTGCCTGTTAATGGGGAAACGGTCAAGGTGAAAATCGGTGAATTATTGCCGTATAAATACACGAGGGATTCATGGTGATCATTCAATAATGCAACGGGAAACAGCATGCTTAGGTGAATGACTAAGCGTGTTGTTCCTTATTTCAAACTAGATGGCAAGTATTGTTCCGAGATGATGATATCATCGTCTATTAAAACGTAAGGATGCGTTTCCAACAATATGGTTTTGAGGTAGTCTGGCATCCTCTCACCTTTGTAAGCACAAATTAATGGAAATGACAGCAGATTTACGGCTTCATCTACCGTTCTCTCAAAATCCTCTATGATATGCAGGGGTTCTTCCATGGTTGCCCATTCCACATGTGCCCATGATCGGAAAGGGATTTTATTATCCACATAGGATTGTACCGTTTTATTAAAGTATTCTTCGATTGCAGGTGGATGATAACTGCCGCTTGAGCAATAGAAATCGAAGTTGTTCACAAAGTGAATGAACTCCATTTGATCTTTCGTTAACCGAGTGCTCAGTTCTTTATGAATAATGGGGTAAATACGGTCATTTTCAATAAGAATGATATAATCTCCTGCCGCGATGCCGTCTTGGATAAAATTCAACACTTGTTTAATGTAATTTTCCATTTCATTATAGGAATATAGCACATGAACGCTCTTTTGGTCTTTGAACAACTGATGCATTTTGCTTTTCAATATATCATTCCTTCTTTCATGTAGCCCTTCAATTATACTTGAATTCTTTAAGCAGGACAAAATGGGAATTGTTTTTAACGGGAGAAGGGATATATCTCAACTGCCGGGATCTTAAGCATGTTCTTTGATGGCATTCACAACAGGTCAGTTACATGCTCAGGAGATATATGAACAAGCATAAAAAGCAACCCTTCGCCATTGAAGGATTGCTTTTCCCAATTATTTCAGCCTCTCGATCAGGTCGGTCATTTTATCCAAAGTGGTTATGTTCTGGTTGCATTTCATACTGTCCAGACAAATATAATTCCCTTTTTTAATGAATGTCCCTTGGACGGTTCCTTTTGTTTCAGACATGAACATCCCTGTTTCTTCAAAGCGGCTGCATATGGCACAGATCCCTTTTTTGTTTGAAGGTTTAATGGTTCCATGCAATCCGGTGAGTTTATTATGATGAGATGCAATGATGAATTTCTTTCCGGATCCGACATCATCCCATCCCAAGTATGAAATCTCTCTCAAATCGATGTTTTCCAACAAAGGGGTTTTTAATTTCTTGGCTTTAGGAAACAATTTTTTTATCGTTTTTTCGGTTACTTCTTTAAATGGAATCACAAATGGCTTTACCTGTAAGAGAAGGGCTTCGGCTTGTGCGGGATCTTTAATGGTATCTACCGGATCCAGCAATTGTTTTTGCTCTTCGCTCAAGTCACTGAATAAGCTGAATACTCGTTCTTTGGCGACTGTTTTCAGGGTGCTGATCACATCCATATCGTTGGCAGTCGCGTGTCCATTTATGAGAATCTGTGTTTGGGATTTAATGAAGTTATACTGCTCGCTCCTGATAAAAGGTTCCATTTTCTTCACTCCTGTTTCTGTTGCACGATATTTGTCACATGTTACCGTTTCTATTTACCTTACAGAAATCGCACCTGCTTTAAAAGGGGGAAAACGACTAAGAAACATACTCGGCATACGAATAGCACTGATATCAATATCAGTGCTAGCCATGCAAATCTATTTAGAATAAACGATTTTCTTGATGGTTTCAGCGGAGAGGAAATATTCCTCGGCTAATTGATGGATGGTATGCCCGTCCTTGAATGCATATTTTATAGAGGCATTCCGGTCATCGATCAATTCCCTTGATCCCGAACGGGTTCCCCATTTGTGATGGGCCTTTTCAGGTTTAGGGATATATATGGTTTCACCTTGCACATACTTTTGAATTTCAACGATCAGCTTTTCAGGCAAAACGGCCGTCGCTTTTACATATTTCATTTCTGCCAGCCCCTTATTCTTTATTAAGAATGAAATAAGGTGCAAAGCCGAATATTAGAAATGATAAGGCGGGCGATTAAGTTTAGCTTAATTCAACCCCATGCAAAGTATCGCCTCCAATAATGGGCTTTGCATGAGACGCTGCAGAAGGTGGCATTAACATTCTTATTGCCATCTTTACACCTCCCCTTTGTGTTTCTAAAGAACACGTGTTTTTCTTATTATAAAATATATAAGTGTGGTTGCCAAACTTTTTCCAATGATAATGATGAATCGGCGTGCTGATTGTTTGATAATGTCCTGAGTCCATGAAATAATTTAATTGGAAACCAAACTAACCATTATGGGAGCTGACCTTTATGAAAGTATTCGTAGTTGGGGCAAATGGGCAGATCGGTAAACATCTTGTGGATTTATTAAAAGATAGCCCGGATCATAGTGTACGGGCTATGGTTCGTAAAGAAGAACAGAGTAAGTGTTTGGAGAAAAATGGAATTGAATCAGCGGTCGTCAGTTTAACTGGATCAGTGGGTGAGATTGCGAATGCGGCAAAAGGCTGTGATGCCATCGTGTTTACAGCAGGATCGGGGGGAAGCACCGGTGCTGATCAAACGCTGTTGATAGATCTGGATGGTGCTGTTAAAACGATTGAAGCGGCAGAAAATTTGGGAATCAACCGATTCATCATGGTGAGTGCATTTCAGGCCAATAATCGCGAAAACTGGAATGAAGCCATCAAACCATATTATGTGGCTAAACACTATGCGGATAGGGCATTGTTACATAGCGATTTAAATTATACCATCATTCGGCCTGGAGGGCTGGTGAATGAACCGGGAACGGGCAAAGTGACCGCCGCTGAAGAATTGGAAAGAGGTTCGATTGCCCGTGAAGATGTGGCCCGGACTATTCTTGCTTCCTTAACTGAAGAAAATACCTACGAGCGTTCATTTGATTTAATCTCTGGTGATACTGTAATCGCGGAAGCGTTAAGGGAAATTTAACAAAAAAGGAGGCAGAGCCACTCAGGGGGAGTGAGCTCTGCCTTATTTAATTCCTTCAATATGCTTAATGACCTTCGCCGGGTTTCCGCCGACAACAACCCCTTCAGGAACATCCTTTGTCACGACTGCCCCTGAAGCGACGACAGAAAAATTCCCTATCGTTACGCCAGGATTGATGATGGCCCCTCCGCCAATCCATACATGATCCCCTATCGTAACCGGTTTTCCGTATTCCACTCCAGAACTGCGTTCAAAGGGATCCAACGGATGTGTGGCTGTATAGATATGCACTCCGGGAGCCAACATGCAGTCCCTGCCAATTTTGACTTCACAAACATCCAAAATGATGCAATCGAAATTAGCATAAAAGTTTTCCCCGACAGAAATGTTGTATCCATAGTCGCATCGGAAAGTGGGTTCAATATATACATTTAGCCCTGTGGAACCTAGAAGCTGTTTCAGCAGTGCAGTTCGTTCGTCCCCTTCATTTTCCGTTGTCTGATTGTATAACCGGGTCAACTTTCTGGCATTTTCCCTATCTTTTATTAATTCCGGATCAGCGGCGATGTAAGGTTCCCCGCCCACCATCTTTTCTTTTTCAGTTTTCATATTTACCTCCTATTTTTTGTTTATAAATAGTTTGGAGAAATACTAAAATAATTTTCCTGCAAAATAAATTGCAGTACTTTTTACTCAACTTTTCTGTTGAACCTAAATACTTATCCCATTTTCTTAAAAAGAAGTAAGAAAAGAAAGATTTTTCCGAATAATGAATGAAATAGCTTTGACAAACGTTACGCCGGATTTTATAGTAAGGAGTATTATGGATGATTCATAGTTTCATGAAGGTGCATTTTAACAGATAGGTAGAATAGTTTGAAGTCCATGTCACTTTTTCACCGGGAATTGATGGACAATCCTTTTCTTCGTCAAGATAATCAAAACAATGGAGGGCTCTATATGTCACAGAAAGCACCACTTTCTTTTGTCATTGTAACAGGATTAATGCTTTTTGCTTTATTTTTTGGCGCAGGAAACTTAATTTTCCCTGCCATGCTCGGTCAATCCGCCGGGACCAATTTATGGTCGGCCAGTTTAGGATTCATCATTACTGGTGTTGGATTGCCGTTCTTAACAATATTGGCATTTGGTTTTTCAGGAAAAAATGATGTTCAATCGCTTGCAAGCAGAGCACACCCGTTATTCGGCATCATTTTCACGGTCGTTCTTTATTTATCTTTGGGACCGCTTTTCGCGCTTCCAAGAACGGGGAGTGTATCCTACGAAATAGGGATTAAACCTTTCCTGTCCAATGATGCCGGTTTTTTACCTTTGCTGATATTCACGATCATATACTTTGGAATTGCCTGTTTATTATCAATCAACCCATCAAAAATGCTGGATATCGTCGGGAAAATATTAACACCGTTATTATTGATTTTCATCGGCATCCTGATTGTGGTTGCAATTATTAACCCAATGGGAGAAATCCAGTCACCAGCGGCTGATTATTCAGATAATTCTTTCTTCAAGGGATTTAAAGAAGGGTATTTGACTATGGATACGCTGGCCGGATTTGCATTTGGGATCATTGTCATCAACGCGATTAAAGATAAGGGGATAACATCAAGAAAAGAAGTGTTAGGCTTCTGTATGAAAGCCGGCTTAATAGCTGCCACTTTGTTGGTGATCGTTTATACGGCTTTGACTTATGTCGGGGCAACAAGTGTGGAGAAACTGGGTCAACTGGGTAATGGCGGAGACGTTTTGGCTCAAGCCTCGAATCATTTTTTTGGACCGGCTGGGGCCGTGCTGTTAGGGTTGATTGTGATCGCTGCATGCTTAACGACAAGCATCGGTTTGATAACGGCTTGTGCTACGTATTTTAATAAAATACTGCCTTCTGTATCGTATAAATCATACGTCGTCATTTTCTCTGTTTTTAGTGCTGCTGTTGCCAATGTAGGATTGACCAAGCTCATTTCCATTACAGTGCCTGTGTTAACGGCGCTTTATCCAGTGGCGATCGTTTTGATTGTTCTTACGTTCTTCCATTCCCTTTTCAAAGGGAAATCAGAGGTGTATTTAGGAAGCTTATTATTAACGGCCATCATCAGCGTTATGGATGGAATCGTGGCATCTGGCATTAAAGTGGACGCTGTATCGGATCTTTTCACTCAATATCTACCACTATATAGTGTAGGGGTAGGATGGGTGATTCCTGCCATCATCGGCGGTGTATTGGGGTATATGATATACCTATTGAAAGGCGATCCTAAGGAAGCTTATTAAGGGGCATCGGAATGACCTTCGAATAACGTTGATTTCCACTCCAAGGCATTGGCTTTCCGCGGTGCCCTTTGAGCTTGTGGGCTCTTCCCTTGGACGCGCTTTTTCCGCAGGAGTCCCGTACCCTCGTTCCAATCAAACGGATTGTTTTTTAAAGAAAAACTGTAGCCCGGTTTCATCTCGAACCTTGATTAAGACTAGGTTACACTTTTTTTTATATTATTTTATATCCCATATTGGATTGAAGAAATTTGCGGCACTCCGGCCGAATGTTTGCCAAACGGCCGGCGGAAAAGGGAGCGGAATTCTGAAAACAACGAGAACATTTTTTAATTAAAGAAACTGCAGGCAAACACGTTTTTCTTCGAATTTGCATGCAGTCTGGGAGCTGCCTGATGGCAGCTCCTTTTCTTAGTGTTTGTTTTTAATGGGAAAGAGCCTTAAAATGTTCAGAAAGGGGTGTAGGAACACAATGATCAATCGATTACCAATAGAAATCGCAAATATATTACAAGTTAGCAAAAAGAATCCTGATCAATTTGAGGAATTGATCAGGAGCGGCGGATATCTGCCTCCCGAGATGGAGTTGATGGTAGATGCCATCACAGCCTTAAGCATGGGGAAGAATATCCTATTGAAGGGGCCGACAGGGGCAGGAAAGACAAAGTTTGCCGAGACATTATCAAATGTATTCAACCAGCCGATGTTCAGTGTCAACTGCTCAGTAGACTTGGATGCCGAAAGCTTATTGGGCTTCAAGACGTTGGCTTACAAAGAGGAAAAACAAGTGATAGAATTCGTACCTGGACCAGTGACCAATTCGATGAATCACGGACACTTCCTATATATAGATGAAATCAACATGGCAAAGCCGGAAACTTTGCCGCTTATCAATGGTGTGCTTGATTACAGAAGGACGATAACGAATCCGTTCACGAATGAAGTCATAACGGCAAAAGAAGGCTTTAATGTGATTGCTGCAATCAACGAAGGGTATATCGGTACAGTGCCGCTGAATGAAGCGCTGAAAAATAGGTTTGTCGTAATTGAAGTTCCTTATATCGAAGGGGAGCAGTTGAAGCAATTAATAGAAACCAATACAAAGTTGAAGGACCCAAGAAGTATAGAATTATTCGTTAAACTGTCGGGTGATTTGATAAATGCCGTGAATCAAGGGAAGGTAGCTGAAGATGCGGCATCGATCAGGGCTTTGCTTGATGCTTGCGATCTAAGTGTGTTGATCCCGCCGAAAAGGGCGATTCTTCGTTCCATTGTGGATAAGTTGGACGAGGAACGGGAGCGTGAGTTTGTGAAGAACTTGGCTGACACATTATTCTAACTAGGAGAATGCCTCATGAAGTATATCCGGTTCAATGATTCAATAATAGATACGGCCCTTTTTCTACAGCTTCAGGATCTCTCGACTGTTTTATCCGGCATTCCTGAGCTGGAATTCGAATACAATTATGGCTCCTTCATTGATCTGATCGAGAATAAGGTCACAGCCAGCCATTTTTGGGAAAATGGAAATAAGGAAGTGAAGGAAGCGGGGTTGAAAACGGACGTGCTCCTTAGGACGATAGGTACGCTGCATCATTCGGCAATCCAGAGCATGAAGGAGTACCAGGATATCATCGGGGAAAGTGCGCTTCCGAAGTTTGCGGCCCAATTATTCACTTTACTGGAAGATTTGAGATTGGAAGAATTGGTGAAGAAAGAAAGGCCAGGCACGAAAAAATGGTTTTCGGTAAGGGGGGCTTACCTTAAGCAATATTTCGAAAGCCAATTGGCGACGAATGTCACAAGAAGTTTTGCACTGGATGAATTATACTGCCTCGTATATTTACTGCTTCAATCTGACAGGCCGGATCCGATTTTTCCAAGGGCCAATGTAAGGCAGCTGGAAGAACTGGAGAAACTGAAACCGTTCATCCATTCTGTTTTTGAAGCCGCTAAAACCAGTGACATCACGAGGATTTGTGAGCAAATCGTTTTTCGTGTGAACGATCGATACGAGGATACGATGAATGAATATTTCATCTTTCCCATTGCAAATGTGGAGAAGTATAAGGCAAATACCTTATTTGATGAACTGACTAGAAATGATGAATTGCTGAACGATGAGACAGAAGATATGGATGAAGAGAAAAGTGAGTTCATTGATGAAAAATTCTCGACTTGGCACCGGGAGAATAAGAACGGCGAGAGTAATTCGACTTTTCTTCAATTTGAATTGGAGCAGGGAACGAAAACAAGTATGATGGGCGGAGGTGCGCGTGAAGCGGAAGATACCGACCAAGCGCTGGCTTCGATCCAAGGTTCATCAGGGGAAAGTCAACAAAAGGAATACAATCAGCAAGAAACGTTGGAGAAGAAACAAACCAATATGGGCCAAAGTGGTGAACATCCATTTGGTGAAGAAAATAAAGACGTGGTTCAGGTGATCAAAGAAGCAAAAATACCAACACTTATGGAAGAGAAACGCTACCGTGAGTTTGTTGCGGATATCGAACCGTTCAAGAGAAAACTCTCCAGTACAATTGAAAAGACTCTGGAAAATAAAAAGAACGCACCAAGAAAAGATTTGGCTTTTGGACGTTTATCGAAGAAATTACTGCCGCTTGTATTTGAGGAGAATCCAAGGGTCTTTTATAAAAAGAACCAGGAATCAAATGAAATGGATGCCGTATTCACATTGCTTATCGATTGCTCGGCTTCCATGCATAACAAAATGGATGAAACGAAACGAGGGGTCGTCCTGTTTCATGAAGTACTGAAAAAATTAAGGATCCCCCACTCGATCGTCGGATTTTGGGAAGATGCAAATGAAGTGAGAGAAGGATATCAGCCGAACTACTTCCATGTGATCCAGTCCCATTCCGATTCTCTATATCTAAACTCGGGAGCTAAAATCATGCAGCTTGAACCGGAGGAAGACAACCGGGACGGATACAGCATCAGGGTTGCCACAATGGAATTGGAAAAAAGACGGGAAAAGAACCGATTCTTGCTCGTATTTTCCGATGGTGAGCCGGCAGCAAGCGATTATGATCAAAATGGCATTGTAGATACACATCTTGCTGTTTCGGAAGCGAGGAAAAAAGGCATAGAAGTCATCGGCCTGTTTTTAGCGGATGGGGGCATCGATGAAAGTGAAGAAATGACGATGAAAAACATCTATGGTAAAGAACGTCTAATGATTCCGAGTATAGCAGAATTGCCAGAGCAATTTACACCGCTGTTAAAAAAACTTTTGCTGAAGACCATTTGAGAAATCGAGTTCCCGCACTTGTCATACCTTGGCCTGACTGTAAACTGGATTTGGACGGGAAATGCATCCTGATTAGAATGGTAAAAGAGGCTGGGACATAAGTATTTTAGTCCAAGATAAACCCGATCTATAAGCGGAATTTCCGGCGAATAGATCGGGTCTTTCTTTGTTCTTTTCCATAGATTTTGTTGCTTTTTGCATCCTGTTTTTAAAAATCTAGTGTAATGGAGCGGAAGACCATCGACTACTAAGGGAAATAGAGGAAGCTTGAGACCCCGCAGGCTTGCCGAGGAGGCCCCGCTTCCTCCCCGCGGAAAGCGAGCGTCTGTAGCGCAATGGAACGAACTTGTTCTTATAGCTTGAATGGATGAATAAAAACAACATATACGAAAGCAGCATGATATTTAATGAGTAGAATAACTTAGAATGATTCGTCTTTGAGGATGGTTTATTTAGTTATGTCCCAGCCTCTTTTTTTGTTTGTCATGGCAGTCATTTCAAGTAAGCGAATATAGAGTTGAAAAACTTGAAAAGAACAACCAATGTGATTTCTTTTGGCGGGATTGGGGTAAACCATTGATGAGGAAGTGATCATTTTGATGAATTTACTTTTTATGTTGCTTTATTTTATCATCATTGTTCTTGTTATTGAAATATCGGTTACCTTAATGAAATTGACTGGATTAAAAAGCACAGTGGCAAGATTTCAGGTGATATCCATGCTGACGGGTACTGGTTTTACAACTGACGAGTCTAAATCCATTATTGATCATCCTGTTCGAAGGAAAATAAGCATGTTCTTAATTTTATTTGGTGCTTTCTCACTTGCTGTCATCATTTCATCGATTAGTACATTGCTTACAGATGATCTACGCTTGATGGAGTTAAGCATCATTATAGGAATACTGGTGGTTCTAGCCGTATTAGTGAAAGCTCCATTCCTGAATAATAGATTATCGAATAAGATGAAAAGTGAAATGTACAATCATTATGAATTATGGGAACACCCGATAGAGGAGGTCCTATTTTTAGATGATGATGACGTGGTCATGGAGATCGATATTTATGAGGGCTCCGAATTCGTAGATGTCAAAGCGTTTGATGTCATATCACATGGATCCGACATCAATATTTTATTTATTGAAAGTGGAGAAGTGAAGATCAGGAAAGAGTTATGCGAGTATAAAATCAAATTAGGGGATAACCTTTTTTTATATGGAAATAAAAAAGAGATAGAAGACAAATTTTCAAAAGAAATCGAAGTGATGAACAAGAAAAAGAGCGCATCGGATTGAGAATAATCCCAGCCTAATTATAAGGCTGGAATCTTTTGTAGATGGGCTTCATTAATGTTTTTTATTCGGTAATTTCTGACCGGGATTCCCATTGCCTTGACGTTGCTTATTACCTTCTTCCTTTTTCTGCTGCTCTTGAATGCTTTCAACGAATTCCTTTGAATTTTTCATGGAATGTACCTCCTCCGATATTTTCTTCTTTACTATAACCAAAAGTGGTGAAATTCATGAATATACAAGGGCTATGACTACCTCAGTAAAAAGGAAAGGTGGTAATATATGGACTGAAAATCCTTTTTATAAAATGGAAACCAGAGAAGAAAGAAGGGAAATGAATGGAAAGTCGATTGGATGGAAAAGTTGCTTTGGTCACAGGTTCTTCAAGAGGGATCGGTCGCGCTATAGCAGAACAGCTTGCAGATTTGGGAGCAAAAGTGGTAATCAACTATTCAGGCAGTGTACAGAAAGCAGATGAAGCTGTGCAAGGAATTACGGAAAAGGGCGGGGAAGCCGTCGCTATCCATGCCGATATCAGCCAGATTTCCCATATTGAAAATCTCTTTGAAGAAACGGTCAGAACGTTTGGGAAAATGGATATTTTAGTGAATAATGCGGGGCTGATGATAAATAAACCACTTTCCGAAGCGACGGAAGAAGACTTTGATAAACAATTTGCAGTGAACGTGAAGGGGACATTCTTCGCTTGCCAACAAGCCTTGAAATATATGGAGGCCGAAGGGAGGATCGTCAATATTTCAACCTCTGTAATTGGCCAGATGTTTCCTTCATATAGCATGTATGCAGGAACAAAGGGGGCAGTTGAACAATTCACAAGACATCTGTCCAAAGAGTTTGGCCCAAAAGGGATTACGATTAATGCAATTGCTCCAGGACCGGTTAACACGGAGCTGTTCAATGTAGGGAAATCGGAGCAGCAAATCGAAGGAATGAAAAAAATGAATGCATTCGGACGTTTAGGTGAAACCGAAGACATTGCCAATGTGATATCGTTTTTAGTGAGTGAACAAGCACAATGGGTTACGGGTCAGACGATTAGGGTAAATGGCGGATTCATTTAATTGCTTGTCATTCAACTAAAGCAACGTAATAATCCAACGTTGCTTTAGTATTTTGTGAAATCTTTAATTTGAACTTAACCATTCCAGTGAATTGTTTGAGCAATGATCAAGAAAGTGCCAGATATGAAGAACCAGATAAAAAACAAGGGCAGGTAAAAGCGAATCCACTTTTGCCAGGCGACTCCTGCTAAGGCAAGGGTGGCCATGAAATAGCCAGATGTTGGATATAATATATTGCCGATTCCATCTGCCAGCTGATAAGCTAACACGGCTGTTTGTCTTGTAACGCCGATGATATCGGCCAATGGGGCCATGATGGGCATGGTAACTAAAGCCTGTCCGCTGCCGGAGGGGATTAAGAGGCTGCATAACATTTGTACAATGAACATGCCAAGGGCGCTAAATACACCGGGGAAGTCGCCGACAAGATTACCGAGACTATGAACGATCGTGTCCATCACTTGACCATCCTCCATAACAACAGCAACAGCTCTTGCGACACCCACAATCATGGCACCGACCAAAACTTCTCGAAACCCGTCATTAAATCCTTCGCAAATCTCCGATAAGTTTAAACCGGCAACTAAACCGACAACGATTCCCATGAAAATGAAGAGCCCTGCCATTTCCAACATAAACCAACCTTTTGCTAAAACGCCATATACGAGCAGAAACAAGAAGCCTACCATTAAAATTAATGCAATTTTCTGTTTTTTATTCACCTTATATATTTCAGACCCTGGCTTATTTAAGTAAAGCGTCCGTTTGGCTTGATCCTCATCAAATACAAAACTACTCTTTGGATTATTTTTAACCTTGTTGGCATACCGCATAATGTAAGCTGTCCCTGCAGAAACAAAAATGATAAAAGCGATAATCCTTAGCTCGATACCGGAATATAGGGGAAGACCTGCGATTTTTTGACCTAACCCAGTGTTAATGGGGTTAAGAAAGCCTGTCATGAATCCGGCAGTAGTTGCGACTAAAGCTACAGAGACTGCAACCATAGAATCAAATCCTAAGGCAATCATCAGGGGAAGAATGACAGGTACATACACTAAACTTAATTCCTGTGTTCCAATCAAACTGCAAATAATGGCGAATGCCACTGTAAGGATAGGGATTAACATCATGCTTTTTGTCGAAAATCGCCTGGCTAATCTATCCACCCCTATTTCAATAAGTCCCGTTTTCCGCAGTACTGAAAATATTCCTCCGATGATGAATGTGAAAAAAACGATCTCGCCTGCAGCTACCAAGCCTTTTGGTATAGCTGTCATGAAGTCTACTGGAGTAATAGGTTTTTGTTCAACGAGTCGGTAGGAATCTGGATCGATCGTCAATCGATCCTCAGGACCTGGAATTCGCTCGTATACACCAGCAGGAACGAAATAAGTTGCGATTGCTGCAAGGAAGATAAATACGAATAATATGACATAAATATGTGGCATATTATACTTCTTTTTTTTGAATGTAGTCAGTTCATCGATACTGACAATTTTTTTCGAACCATTTTCTAATGCCATTATTTTTCCTCCATTATCTTTAGTTTATTAGCCTGCCTTTTTATGTGTTATGTTTAATAACATTGTATGTATCTATTTATTACATAATAAATTATTGATAATGAATTGTCATTGTTCATATTCACTAAAAACAATGGGTCAAATTAGATGATATGGATAATTCGAAAATGTGAATAGATGGAAAAATAGTTCGATGAACCTGATAGGTACATTAGATAAAAGGGCTAATGCAGGGATAATTTTTTTAAGTGCGATTTAAATGCCGCTACTTAATGTAAGGATACATCACATTAGAATATTTTGAATATTGACAAAAATAGGAGTGGTATCTATAATAATCAATAATAATATCCAAAACGTTTATTGGGGTTTTGCCTATGGAACGGACAATGACTGTCCGAGAATTATGTGAGATGCATACACACTTACTGGACAAGGATATTCTAATTCTTGAAAACCTATCAACGAATTTAACGTTGATAGCCAATTTGAATAAAGCAAATGTGTTTATTGATTGTCCGGTGCGTGAAGGGAAGCATGCCATTGTCGTGGCAGAGGCATGCGGACAGTCCGTGAAATCGGTTTATGATCATCCGGTTGTCGGAAAATATGCCTATGAGGCTTTTGAACCCGCAGTATTTTATGTATTTCGCACCGGAAAGGACATGTTCGTGAATCGGGCATTAACTCAAGAGGGGGCAATGGTCCAGCAAAGTGTCGTTCCAATCAAGGGGGAATGCAATCGGGTCATAGCTGTTTTGATCATGGAAAAGGTGATTCATGAAGAACCTGAAAAAACTAAACAGTTTGAGGGGCAAGATCAACAACATTCCTTAGTTCCTGAATTTATCGAGGAATCCATCTTCCTGATTAATGACCAGAACCGACTTGTTTATACGAATCCTGCTGCCATTAATTTAGTATCGGAAATATGTTTGACGGACTGTGTCTTAGGTGAACCCATTTTAGATTACTTTCCTGGCTTTGCCGATGTTCTTGCTTCAAAAGAGGAAATTTTAATGATGGAAATGAACATGGGTAAAAAGATTTTCCAAATAAAGAAATTCCATTTGGGCAACAAGAATTCCAATGAAACGTTCATCATTATCCGGGATCTGACTGAACTGCGGGATAAAGAGAGAGAGCTGATTAGCAAGTCCGTTGCCATTCGTGAAATTCATCATAGGGTGAAGAATAATTTGCAGACGGTTGCCAGTTTGCTTCGGCTGCAAATGAGGATAGGAGCCCCAGAAGAAAGCAAGCCCCATTTATTGGTCAGCTTGAATCGGGTGTTAAGCATATCCTCGGTTTATGAAATCATTTTGGCAAGCAGTCAGGTTGACCATGTGGATCTGCTGGAGCTTATTAGGAAAATTGGCGATATGATTGTTTATACGGGGGATCATGCCCGTCATAGCATAAGCATTGAATATAGTGGTGATGAGCTTCATTCCATTGATTCCGGCATTGGCATTTCTGTCGCGCTGGTGGTGAATGAGCTCATTCAAAATTGTGTGAAGCATGCTTTCAAGGAAGGGATGGAAGGGAAGATTACCGTATGCTTTCAAAAGGAGGGGCCTGAATTGAACATTCAAGTAAGAGATGATGGCATCGGATATTCTCAGGCTTCGAAACCTTCTTTGGGGCTGGATATCATCCGCATGACGGTGGAAAATGATTTGGAAGGGGAATTTTCGATTCATCGGGTTAAAGAAGGTACCCTGGCTTCTGTAAGATTTCCATACAAGAGGTAGGTGGGAGAATTGGTCAAGAGGATTTTGGTCGTGGAGGATGAATCGATTGTTCTGCTTGATATAACGATTATGCTCAAGGATGCAGGTTTCGATGTGGTTGGACATGCCCGTGACGGCGAGAAGGCGATTGAATTGGCCCATGCACTACAGCCTGATCTTGTTTTGATGGATATAAAAATGCCTAAAATGAATGGACTTAAGGCTAGCGATGTGATATCCAATACCTTTCAGATCCCGGTCCTGCTTTTAACTGCATTCAGCCAGCGTGACTATATCGACGAAGCGAAGCATGCGAATATCGTCGGATATCTTGTAAAGCCAATTACAGAAGCGAATTTGATTCCGGCGGTGGAGATAGCTTTACTGCAAGCAGCCAATACAAAGAAGTATCAGGAACGAAATGCTCAATTGGATGAAACGCTCACAAATCGTAAAGTCATTGAAAAGGCAAAAGGAATCATCATGAAAAGGAAGAATGTAACAGAAGAGATCGCTTACAATAAGCTGAGAAGGCTAAGTATGGATAAGCAGCTTTCCATGGAGGCGGTGGCACGCCGAATCATTGCCAATGATCAAAAACAAGTAAATAGATGAAGCAATGGCGCTTTGATGGACCCAATTGGTTGTAGGTAGGCATTTCTGCCGAAAAAACTAAGTTTGGGCTATAAGAGGCGTCTTTTTTATACCCTTTTTTTAGAGTCGATAGTCCAAATCAAATCGGAATTCAGGGGGAATATGTATGGAGATGGTAGGGAAATTCGTAATTTATATCATTATGGTGTGTGCCGTTGTCGGTGCTATTGCATCGATTAAAGACAGTGAGCAAGGCTTGGGCAAACAGTTCATGGAAGGTTTGCATACGGTGGGCCATATATTTATCCCGGCAGCTGGAATTATGGCCTCTATTCCTTATCTATCATGGTTCATCGATACAGTATGCGGCCCGGCTTTCGCTGCGATCGGTGCAGATCCGGCCCTCGCCGCAACGACGATTTTAGCAACGGATATGGGGGGGTACCAATTAGCGGCCGAGCTGCAGGAATCATATGAAGGCTGGATCATGGCGATGATTGTCGGATTTATGTCTGGGGCAACGATTGTATTCTCGATTCCAATGGGGCTTGCGATGCTGGAGAAGCGTGATCATAAATACATGGCACTTGGTGTCATGTCAGGAATTCTGACGATTCCGATTGGCGCTTTTATCTCAAGCGTGCTGGTGGTGGCAACGAATTCGAAAATCCGTGAAGTAATTTCCACGAATGCGGATTCTACATACGAATTCGCGATGAGCTATTTGGAGATTGCCCTGAATCTTTCCCCGCTTCTTATTTTTGTGGTATTGCTCGCATTAGGGCTTTATTTCCTGCCGGATTTGATGATCAAAGGTTTCATGTGGTTTGGAAAGATATTGGATGCCGCAATTAAACTTGTACTCGTGTTTTCGATCGTGGAAATTTTCACCGGACTGTTTTCCAATGTATTTGGTGCTTGGGGGTTCCATCCAATCATGGCCGATAAGGCAGACCAGTTCCGTGCCCTGGAAACGGCGGGGTATATCGGGATAATGCTGGCAGGTGCATTTCCAATGATTTACCTGATTCAAAAATATGCAGGCAAACCGCTTGAAGCAATGGGCGGCAAAATCGGATTGAGCAAAGCGGGGAGTGCTGGCATATTAGCCACGGTTGCCAATATATTAGCAATGTTCAAGCTTGTTAAAGATATGCCGCCGAAGGATAAGGTCATAAACATTTCCTTCGCTGTGTGTGCGGCCTTCCTATTAGGCGATCATTTATCATTCACAGCCAACTTTCAGCCCTCCTTAATATTACCGATCATAGTCGGTAAGCTATCTGCCGGAGCGGTTGGAATCGGTCTTGCTTACTGGCTGTCCGTTCCGAAAGCTTTGGAATTAGAGGAAAGGGATCGTGCAGCAGGAGTTATCGGCGTAAATGAATATAAAACGAAAAACGAGGAAGAAAACAGCAATGAAATCCAAGTGGTGTAAAACTGGGGTGTGATTTTAATGAATGAACAGGTGGAACGGATCATCAGTGCAGGAATTGATATTGGCACCAGTACGACGAAGCTTGTTATCAGCGAGCTTTCGCTTAGGAATGTGGCGGGTGTCGGACAGGTGCCCAAAATCGAAATTACCGATAAGGAAATTCTGTATCGAAGTCCCATTTTCAGGACCCCGCTTTTATCCGAGACGGTAATTGATATACCGGCTGTTCAAAGAATGGTGGAAAGTGAATATCATCAAGCCGGGATCATGATCGAAAACATCCAAACAGGAGCTGTCATCATCACAGGGGAAACGGCAACCAAACAAAATGCGGAAGAAATGGTGTACCGGTTATCTAATGCGGCGGGGGAATTCCTTGTAGCGGCAGCCGGTCCGGATTTGGAGGGAATCATTGCCGCCAAGGGTTCCGGCGCCTACCAACATTCCATTAAGACAAGAAAGACTGTAGCGAACATAGACATTGGCGGAGGAACGGCGAATATTGCCATTTACCGTTCCGGCATGCTTCGTGGAACGTGCACACTGCATATAGGAGGCCGATTGGTGGAGTGGGAAGGAGTGAAGGTGAAGGTTGCTCCTTCGATAGAGGAGTGGCTGAAATCAAAGGGGTTCGCTCCTTTGGCTGGTGATGGAGCAATCATCGCAAACGAGATGGCGAAGGTGCTTTCGAGGTTTTTGGCTGGTTCATTCACAAAAGAAGACGAACTGCTTTTAGTGGGGAAGGAGCCATCTTGGACAGGACGAATAGATGTGTTGATGTTCTCAGGAGGTGTCAGTGATTGCATCTATCATGAAGAACGGGAGGACAAAAGCTTCCGGGATATCGGCATGATGCTCGCCGCCGCTATCAAGGGAAATGAAGAATTGGCTGAATGGGAGTGGGAACAGCCCGTTGAAACGGTTCGGGCGACTGTCCTTGGAGCAGGAGCACATACAACTGAAATCAGTGGAGCTACCATCGAGGTGAATGATTCTCATCTGCCAGTTCGTAATATCCCAGTCTATCGGGTCGATTTTCATGGTGTGCCTGATGATGTAACCGCGAGAATGGCACAAGCTGTCCAGGATGCGATCACGATATATGATCCCCAGCATGAGGGCCAGAATTTTGCGTTTTATTTAACGAATTTACCTTACCAATCATTTCGGGACATCCACCAGCTCGCAGTCGCTTTTACCGAGGCACTGAAGCAAAAATCGAATCGGCAGCAGCCTCTGATCATTGTCATGGATAGTGATTATGGGAAGGTACTTGGTCAAACCATTCTAGCGAACCAACCGGATCTGCCGGTCATCTGCATTGATCAGACAGAAGTGGAACATGGTGATTATTTAGATATAGGAAGGCTGCTGCGGACAGGGGTAGTTCCGGTTGTAGTAAAAACGCTCACCTTTCACAGTTAGGAAAAGGAGGACTATACGATGAAATTATCCACTCAATACTTTGGGGAAATCCATCAATTCAAATCGTTGAAAGAAGTCATGGCCAAAGCGAATGAAGAGAAATCAGGGGATAGGCTTGCGGGAATCGCAGCAGATTCGGTCCAAGAACGGATTGCGGCGAAAGCGGTTCTTAGCGAATTGACTTTGGCGGACATCAGGAACTATCCCCTGCTCTCCCCGGAAGAGGATGAGGTGTCGCGGATCATAGATGCTCTCATCAATGGAACCATCTATCAATCTGTGAAGAATTGGAGCGTTGCCGAGCTGCGTGAATATATTTTGAGTGACGAAACGACCGGCGAAGATTTAAAACGATTAAGCAGGGGATTGAATAGTGAAATGATTGCTGCGGCAGCCAAGTTAATGTCGAACCTCGACCTTATCCATGCAGCCAATAAAATCGAAGTGCTCACCAAGAATAATAGCACGATCGGATACAAAGGAACGCTTGCTTCGCGCCTTCAGCCTAACCACCCGACCGATAATGTGGATGGCATGCTGGCTTCTTTAAAAGAAGGCCTCTCCTATGGAGTCGGGGATGCACTCATTGGAATCAACCCTGTCGATGATTCGGTCGAAAGCGTAAAGCGGCTGCTTCATGCGACACAGGATGTCATCCAGAAGTGGAACATCCCGACCCAAAATTGTGTGCTTGCGCATGTGACCACGCAAATTAAGGCCGTACAGCAGGGGGCGCCTGCCGATATGATTTTTCAAAGCATCGCCGGAACGGAAACGGCCAATCGCTCTTTTGGAATTAACGTACAATTGCTCGAAGAAGCTAATGAGGTCGCGAAGGCCCATGGGACCGGCACAGGCCCGCAGCATCTTTATTTTGAAACGGGGCAAGGCTCCGAGTTATCGGCTGAAGCGCATTTCGGAATCGATCAGGTGACGCTTGAGGCCAGGAACTATGGATTTGCCCGCTATTTTGATCCGTACATTGTCAATACGGTCGTCGGATTCATCGGACCTGAATATCTATATAACAGCAAGCAGGTCATCCGCGCCGGATTAGAAGATCATTTCATGGGAAAAATGCATGGACTGCCGATGGGGGTGGATATTTGCTATACGAATCATATGAAGGCGGATCAAAATGATATTGAGGACTTGGGTGTACTTTTAACGGCGGCTGGCGTGAATTTCATCATTGCAACTCCGATGGGGGATGACTGCATGTTAAACTATCAGTCTTTGAGTTACCACGACATAGCGACTTTGAGGCAAACGATGGATAAACGTCCTGCCCCTCTATATGAAGCTTGGCTGGAAAAGATGGGAATTATGGAGAATGGAAAATTAACGAAGCGTGCCGGTGATCCAACTATATTTAACCATTAGGAGTGGAGGATATGGGAATGAATAATAAGGAAGATTTGGATGTTTTGATAGCCAAAACCCCTGCGCGGATAGGGGTAGGCAGGTCAGGGACCCGGCCGAAAACGGATTCTTGGCTGAAATTCCGTTTTGACCATGCGGCGGCCGTCGATGCTGTATATGGTGAAGTCAGCGATATTCTTTTGAAACGCTTGGATTTATTCAAGGTGAAAACGAAGGCGGATGATAAGGAAGTCTATCTACGGCGTCCGGATTATGGAAGGAAGCTTTCGGATGAAGCGAAGCGGGTGATAGAAGACAAATGCATAAAGGCACCAACGGTTCAAATCATCATTTCCGATGGCTTAAGTGCCAAGGCGATCGAAGAAAATGTGGAGGACGTCTATTTATCTTTCAAACAATCTTTGGTTGTGGCAGGTTTGGATACAGGTACACCTTTTTATATTGAAAAGGGCCGGGTTGCCGTAATGGATGATATCGGTGAAATTCTTGGGCCTAAGGTCATCGTCCTGTTGATCGGTGAACGGCCTGGTCTAGTCAGTGCTGAATCATTGAGCGCTTATATTTGCTATAAACCACGTTTGGGTACCATTGAAGCAGAGAGGATGGTCATTTCCAACATCCATAAAGGCGGGATCCCCCCGGTTGAAGCAGGGGCGCATCTTGGCACGGTCATTCAAAAGATCCTCAAATACCAAGCGAGCGGCATGTCCCTCGTGAAGAAAGAACATGAAGAAGAAAAGCGTGAAAAACTCGGTTGAAAAAATAAAAAAGGAGGAGCGAATCGATCCTCTTAGTTTGGCGGAATGGTCTAATCCCGAACCAAGATTAAGACTTATGGTATTGAACGTTGATTTCCACTTCGGGCACTCGCTTTCCGCGGGCGATCCGCCCTCAGCGCTCTTTGCACCTGTGGAGTCTCTCTTTACGCGCTTTTCCCCAGGAGTCCCATACGTTCCGTTGCAATCAACTGGAACGTTGTTAAAATAAAAAACTGCAGGCAAACTCGATCTATCCGAATTGCCTGCAGTCTGGGGGAGAATCGCCCTCTATTTACTTGTCCCTAAATTCCATAATCCAAACGGGTTGTAGAAGGGATGGTCCTCTTCATATCTAAAGTCCTGAAGGCCAGTCAATATAAAGTCGGGTGCATCTTGTTGAATGCTAAAGGTTTCGCCATTCTTAAAGATAGGCCGTTCACCTAAATGGTAATAATTAAATGTGTTAAGCAGAGCAGCCGCCTCTTTAGGACTCATGGTGTTAAGTGTCACGGCATCTGGAAGACCGAAAGCTTTCATCCCGAATGAACAATAATAATCTTCCTCTCCGATGATCGTGACAAAATGGGCGTATACAGAGAGAATATCCGGGCCATGATGAAGATGCTGCCAATCTTCCTTTGAATGGGCAATTCCTGCCGTTTCTATTTTCACTGCCATTCCGCCTGCCCTTAGGATCGCTGCCCCGGCATCGATCAAATCGATAATATTTCCGGTATCGGATACATCGGCTATTATATAAACGGTAAAGGTATGGTCATTGATTTCCTCTAATGCACTCTCTGAAAAGGCATCTTTACTTGCGTAAGAAAAGCTTTCTTTTAAAGTGGGTTCATAATCATGGATCTCCGCCTGAAAAGTTATGTTCTTATCCTTGTTATGAAAAACATTCCCGGCCAACAGATACCCTTCGCTTTGTGAAGCGACCGTTTGAATCAATTCTGTCCGGTCCCGCCATTTACCGGGTATCCCGATGATGATTTGGTTGTCCTTCATGGATCATCTCTCCTTCCGATCACTTCATACTATACCACTACTGATCTTTTCCATAGTATTTCATAAAAATCTGCGCCAATGATTGTTAAATGCCAGTGTGGGATGTCAGGACTTTTTCAAAATTATACAATTGATGTATAATATAATCTAGTAAACGTATAGCCTATCTTCAAAGGAATTCCCTTGGTGGGTTTTCTCATAGGGAAGTATCAAAATAATCTATTCGTATATATCATGGATGAAAGTGAGTGGAATATAATGGGTCGTAAATGGAATAATATTAAAGAAAAAAAAGCGTCAAAAGATGCTAATACTAGTCGGATTTATGCTAAGTTCGGACGTGAAATATATGTAGTGGCAAAACAAGGTGAACCAGACCCAGAGTCCAATCAGGCATTAAGGGTCGTACTTGAGCGTGCGAAAACGTACAATGTTCCAAGAGCGATCATTGACCGTGCGATTGAAAAAGCCAAAGGCGGTTCTGAAGAAAACTATGACGAACTTCGTTATGAAGGATTCGGTCCAAATGGTTCAATGGTCATCGTGGATGCATTGACAAACAACGTGAACCGGACGGCATCCGATGTACGTGCCGCATTTGGGAAAAATGGCGGGAATATGGGTGTCAGCGGATCTGTTGCTTATATGTTCGATGCAACGGCTGTCATCGGGATTGAAGGTAAAACGGCTGATGATGTTCTTGAACTGTTAATGGAAGCGGATGTTGATGTACGTGACATCATTGAAGAAGAAGAAAGTGTTATCGTTTATGCCGAACCTGAACAATTCCATGCTGTACAACAAGCGTTCAAGGATGCAGGAATCAGCGATTTTACAGTGGCAGAGCTGACGATGCTTGCACAAAATGACCTGACCCTTCCAGAAGATGCACAAGCACAATTCGAAAAAATGATTGATGCATTGGAAGATTTGGAAGATGTTCAACAAGTTTATCACAACGTAGATCTTGGTGAATGAAAAAACGAGCAGATCTTTGCTATATGAAAAGGTCTGCTTATTTTATTTAAAAGGAAAGGGCCTGTTCCGAATCACGAAACAGGCCCTTTCCTTTTCATTATTCATTTAGGGTGATTCCGGAAAGTTCACGGTCTTTTTTCACCTTTTCCAATTCCGAAATGGTCACCAGTTGATAACCTTGGTCATGCAGTTGTTTGATGATTTTTCCTGCAGCCTGTGCGCTAGTTTTATAGATATCATGCATTAATATGATCCTGCCATCTTTGGCTTTGCTCATCACTTTATTTACGATTTTCTTTTCATTGCGTTCTTTCCAATCTTCGGGATCGACATCCCAAAGTGTGACTTTCATATCCTCCATGTATTCACGCACATTATCGTTAATCGCTCCGTATGGGGGACGGACGAGATTTGGCTCAGCACCTGTAGCTTTTTCTACAGCGTCTTGGGTTTTTTGTATTTGATTTTTGATTTTATTCTTGCTTAAGCGCGTCAGCTGCGGATGGTCCCATGAATGGTTGCCGATCTCATTCCCTTGCTGCAGCATTTCTTGCAGAACTTCCGGATAGTGCTGAACGCGGCTTCCAAGCACGAAAAACGTCGCGTGTCCATCATACTTGTTCAGGTCTTTAAGAATGGACATGGTATGGCTTGGATGTGGCCCGTCATCGAATGTCAGGGCAATGACCTTTTTTGTAGGGTCGATCCATTCATTTTGCACGGGCAGTTTGGCGACGATATGTTTTGGCTGCCATTCCCTTACACGATCCTCATTCAAATCTTGACTTTGATATGAATCTAGCAAACTATCTTTAAAAAGTTCCTTCTTGATGGCGATTGTATGGGTCTTAGTTGAATCATTCGTCTTAACGTAGAATACAAGCGTATTTTTCAAGACTGAAAAAGAATTGAAGTTGGCTGCCTTCAGTTTGTTTTCCTTTTGAATGAGACTGTTTGAAATGCCTTCTTCTTCCTTCTCCGTCAACTCTTCAAAAACAATATCGGATAAAACGGATAAATAATCAGTATCCGTGGCAAAGATGTCTTCTATAGAGAGCTTTTGCTGAGATGGAATATCATAAGAGAAGATCTGGGAGCCAGACTGCTTCTTTCCTTGCACTTGCTCATATTTATCGAAGGAAATCGTAATGGTCTGTTTGCTGAAATGGAGGATCGTATAGGTGAGGTTAAGCTCGGAAGCTTTTCCGTCGGATGCTTTCCATTTCTTTTCATAATTTTTAATTTCTTTCTTTATGTAGGCTTCTAGCTGCTTGTCGATATTTTCTAAATGCAGAACGGGTCTGCTGGCTGAATATCCGCCTTCCGTATTATCTTTCACATACGTTTGTATATCAGCTTCTGGGTAATTTTTATCGGTTGTATAGGCCGAAACGGTTCTTTTCTTATCAAAAGCAAGGCTTTTGATGGCTAACCCCAATGTTCCCACAGCTGCTGTTAGACAAAATAGAAAAATAAAGACTTTTTTATAATTTAATTTCCTCATGATGCACTCCACCTCGATAATCATTCTACTATATAGACGCGCCAAAAGCCTTAAAAGTTTGTAAAAAATTTCATTTTTTTATATTCATATATTTCCTGGTTCCTTTTCAAACTTTTATGGCTCCACGAACGTCTATCCTTTGTACCTAGGATACGTAATTTAAATGTAAGGAGCTCTATCATGCAATGAAAAATCTAGATATGAATCAATTAATAGCGGCCCGGATAACCGAACGGCAAGAAAATTTGTACAGACTTGCTTTTTACTATGTCAAAAATCAGGAGGATGCCCTTGATATCGTACAGGAATCGATCAGGAAAGCGCTAGCCTCCAGCAGCAAGATCAAAGACGCTGCTTCCATAGATAGTTGGTTATATAAAATCATCGTCCGAACGGCACTGGATGTTTTGAGAAAGAAAAAGAAACTGACCGTCGCCGATGACGAAACAATAGAATACTTACGCAGCGGTGAGGAAGATCACTATCCAGATCTGGATTTGCAAAAGGCCCTGGAGGGACTCTCGGTCAAGTACAAAACGGTAGTCGTTCTCCGTTTCTTTGAGGACCTGAAGTTGGACGAGATAGCGGAAGTGCTGGAAGAGAACGTAAGCACGATTAAAACGAGATTATATAAAGCGCTGCAACTATTGCGGATCAACATGACTGAACGGGAGGAAACGAAAAAATGGAAAAAAAATTAAAGGATCTGCGGGAAGAATATCTTAAAACACCGATACCAAAGGAATTGAATGATGTCGTTCAAGCAACCTTGAATGAAAAGCCCAGGAAGAAGCCAAGGGTTGGCAGGAATATCCTCTTATCAGCGGCTGCAGCGCTTCTGATTTTGACAGCTTCCGTAAACATCAGTCCGGCAGTGGCGAAGGCCATGGGTGATATTCCGATAGTCGATAAGGTCATCGAAGTGATTACCTTCGTCGAATGGAAAGAAGAAGCGAATAATTCCTCGGCACTCATCAAAACACCTGCTATATCCGGTCTGGAGAATAAACAGCTCGAAAATAGCTTGAATGATAAATACTTATCGGAAAGCAAGCAGCTCTATAAGGAATTCACGGACTCCATGTCAAAACTGAAGGAAGGGGAAAAGGGCAATATCTCGGTGGAAAGCGGATATGTGATATTGACGGATAATGAAACGATATTATCCGTACAGCGTTATACGGATACGATTCAGGCTTCCAGTTCTACAGAAAGTCAATTCGATACAGTCGACAAGAAAAACGAAGTGTTATTAACGTTAAATAGCTTATTTAAAGATGATCGCTATCTTCAGGTGATCAGTGAGAACATCAAGGAACAGATGAAGCGGCAGATGGCTGAAGATCCGGAAAAGATATATTGGGTCGAAGATGATGGCCATACTGCCTTTAAAGGCATCGATGAAAACCAAAACTTTTATATAAATGGAGATGGCAAGCTAGTCATCGCTTTTAACAGCTATGAAGCTGCACCGGGATATATGGGGGCCGTCGAGTTCATCATTCCGACAAAGGTGCTGTCAAACCTTCTTGTGGGCGATCAATATATCCATTAAAACGAACTTATTTGCATGGGGCATTAACCATTCTTATGACGGGCGGAAGGTCCTTAAAACGGCATCATGCTGATTAAAAAAGACGAACCAAGGTTACTTGATCACAGTAACCTTGGCTCGTCTCTTTTTTGATTGAATTGCATCTGGGCCAGCTCCAGTCTCATTTTTTCCGTCTCCATCAGAAAGTTTTCATGTTTAAGTTTTTCAAGTTCCAATTCAACTTTTAACATATTGTGTTTGATTTTTGACTGTTTTTCGAAATGGCTTGTCAGTATGCCGATTATAGGGATGGAAAAAATCAGCACAACAGTTATGATCCCGAACATTATGGTGCCTCCTCATTTTTTGTTATATCTATTATACGGTGTATATAACGGTTTTGGTTGGGTTTTTTTTCAAAATGATTCTCTCTATTTTTTCCGAATCTCTTTAGATGTGCATGGCAATCAAAGTGATATGAAGCGTCATACCATTGGTGAAGTTAGGGTACTATATCATTGAGGAATGCTCCCTATTAGACTAAATAGAATGTTTTTTGCTGAGGAATGCGGAATTTTGCTTGCATAATGGAAAGCCGCTTCTATTTATATTGAAACTAATTATTTAAATATACTAAATATTTGTTTACAACAGTGAAAATAAAAGTTATTATACAATAATAAAAGGAGGACTAGGTATGGCAACGATAAATAAACAGAAAATTGTGGATAGTGTACCTCAAAAAGGCTTTTTTGGAAACCCAAAAGGACTATTCACCCTTTTCTTTACTGAGTTCTGGGAGCGTTTCTCCTATTATGGCATGAAGGCCATTCTTGTTTACTATATGTATTACGAAGTTTCTAAAGGGGGACTAGGTCTTGATGAACATACAGCCCTTGCCCTTGTATCCATCTACGGATCTTTAGTATATATGTCAGGAATAATTGGGGGATGGCTCGCCGATAGGATTTTTGGGACTTCAAAAGCCGTATTTTACGGTGGTATCTTGATCATGCTCGGGCATATTGTCCTTGCTGTACCAGGCAGTCTCTCCATGTTCTTTGTTTCCATGGTGCTCATTGTTCTTGGTACTGGTTTATTAAAGCCGAATGTTTCCAGCATTGTCGGTGAAATTTACGCGGAAAATGACGAACGCCGGGATTCCGGTTTCAGTATATTCTATATGGGCATCAACATGGGTGCATTCCTTTCACCATTTGTTGTCGGTACAGTCGGAATGGACTACAGCTTCCACCTTGGTTTTGGACTTGCAGCAATTGGTATGTTGATTGGACTCATCGTCTTTGTTACAACAAAGAAAAAGAACCTGGGCCTGGCTGGAACGATTCCTGCTAACCCACTATCACAGAATGAAAAGAAAAAAGTATTCACTAAATTGGGGATAGCTGCACTTATCATAGCTGCCATCATCGGCATCACTGCTTATGCAGGCATCTTAACGATTGAAACTTTTATTAATCTCGTAGGTATCCTGGGGATCGTTATTCCGACCCTTTATTTCATTTTCATGTATCGCAGCCCGAAAACGACTTCTGTTGAACGTTCTCGCTTGATTGCCTATATTCCTTTGTTTATAGCAGCCGTCATGTTCTGGGCGATTCAAGAGCAAGGTGCAACTATATTGGCGAACTATGCAGATAAACGGACACAGTTGAATTTCGCAGGATTAGAAATAAACCCTGCATGGTTCCAATCTTTGAACCCTTTGTTCATCATTACCCTTGCACCGGTATTCGCTTGGTTATGGATTAAACTAGGAAAGCGTCAGCCGACCATTCCTCAAAAATTCTCAATAGGTCTACTGTTCGCCGGCTTATCATTCCTGGTGATCCTGCTTCCTGTTTATTTCGGTGGATCAGACGCATTAGTCAATCCGCTATGGCTTGTACTTAGTTATTTCCTTGTAGTACTTGGAGAACTTTGTTTATCGCCTGTTGGACTTTCAGCCACTACAAAATTGGCTCCAGCCGCATTCTCGGCACAAACGATGAGCCTGTGGTTCCTGGCAAGTGCAGCAGCACAAGCACTGAACGCACAAATCGTCAGATTCTACACACCTCAAACCGAAATGGCTTATTTTGGAGTGATCGGTGTTGCTTCAATAATCCTTGGACTGGCCTTGATGGCCTTATCACCAAAAATTCAAGGTTACATGAAAGGCATTCGCTAACACATAGCCAAGCAGTAACAGAAAGATGACCTCTGAATAAAAAACAGGGTCATCTTTTTTGTTATATCTCGTGCACTAAAACATCCTGAATGGGTGCTATCTGGATTCCTAAAATGTTCAGTTTGAATTTCAGAAATGATTTGGTTCTGAAACGTTTTCTTAAGAGGAAACAAACTGCATTCCCTGGACTTGTCTGCAATCTGGGGTTACTGGATTAGTGAACATCCTTCTTCACGAAGTTCCCTTAGAAAGTATGGAAGGAACCGTAATGTGCTCTGCCCTTCCAGTTCCTTTTGAATCAGTTTGCAGCTGGGATCAATCCTTTATGAATGGAGACTTCCTGAATGGCGCGGTAGACGGTTTCAACCATGAAATCGAGTTCCTTTTCTGACATGGAAAGAATCGGCATCATCGTAATGACTGGACCAAGTTCCCGGATGATCAGGCCATTTTCCCGTGCTGTATGGATGATCCCGGAAACGACGTTCTCTTGGAGGGTGAACGTTTCTTTTGTTTGGCGGTCTTTAACGATTTCCACTCCAATCATGAAGCCACGCTGGCGGATATCGCCGACTATCGGAAGTTCGTATAGCGTTTGCAGTCTTTCGGATAGATATTTTGATTTTTTCTGGATGTCTTTAATGAGATTACGGCTTTCCATTAGCTCGATATTCTTCAGGGCAAGGGCACAGGCCAGCTGATTTCCTGTATAGGTGTGGCCGTGATAGAAGGTTTTATGTTCTTCTTGTTCCCCCAAAAAGGATTGAAAGATTTTCTCGGTCATGATGGTGGCTGCAAGTGGCATATATCCCCCGGTGATCCCTTTGCCCATGCACATGATATCGGGGACGGCATCTTCCTGTTCGCAGGCAAACATTGTACCGGTGCGACCGAACCCTACGGCCACCTCGTCACAAATTAAGAGGATATTGTACTTCTTGCATAATCGTTCGACCCCTTTCAAAAAACCACGAGGATGGGTTATGATGCCTGCTGCTCCCTGCACTAGAGGTTCGATGATCAAACCTGCAATTTCCTCTGATTGTTCTTGCAGTAACTTCTCCAGTTCCGTCAAGCAATGGTTTTTCACAGCTTCTGGATCTCCATACTCAGTCATGTGATAGGCATATGGTGAAGGAGCGGAAATCCGTTGAAATAAGAGGGGCTTAAAGATTCTATGGAATAGATCCATTCCGCCCACACTCACAGCTCCGACAGTATCTCCGTGGTATGCTTCGTCAAGTGAGACGAATTTGTTTTTATTCTTATGCTTGACGGGATCGATATTCTGCCAATATTGATAAGCCACTTTAAGGGCGATTTCCACAGCGGCAGATCCGGTGTCAGAGTAGAAGACTTTCGATAAAGAACCAGGTGTGATCTCTGCCAGTTTTTTTGCCAGTAAGATCGATGGTACATTCGCAGATCCCAGCAGCGTGGAGTGCGCGACTTTCTTCACTTGTTCAATAAGTGCGCCGTTTAATTCCGGCTCGTTATGCCCGTGCACATTCACCCATAATGAAGCATAGCCGTCGAGATAGCGTTTGCCATCCACATCAACCAGGTAGCTGCCTTCGCCGCGCTCGATGATCAGCGGTTTACTTTCCCGATACGTTTTCATTTGGGTGAATGGATGCCATACATATTCCTTATCCCATTGTTCTAAATCCTGACTGTTCATGCTTTGAACACCTCTTTCAGTTGTTGGGTATAATCTTGGGAATCAAGCAAATCAAGGGTACAGCTCCTCAAATCTTTTTTAACGTCGGCCAGAGTCGGGATGCAGGCGAGGCCACTCAGCCCAGTCAGCTTTTCAATGGTTTCGATATTGTCTTGATGAATCCGGTCTTCTGGCCGGTAATGGTTATACAAAATGGTTTTCACGTTTATATCATGAACTCGGGCATAAGAATGGGTCGTCACGACATCGTGAATCGCCCCTAAACCGCTTGTAGATACGAGCAGGACAGGCATGCCGCAATTCCTGATGAAATCAGCCGTCATATAGAAACCTTCCGTTCGTTCAATAAGCGGCACAGCCAATCCGCCAGCGCCCTCGACTAATACGATGTCATACATTTCCTCGAGTTCATGAACCCTTTCCACTACTTTCTTTTCATCGATTGGACTCCCGGTCAATTTAATCGCCAAATGTGGGGAGGTTTCGGGTTCCAGTGTGTAAAACCCTGATTCCTTTACACCGAGTTCCTGTTCAAACCAAGATATATCTGGGTATGTATTATTTTCCTCATTGATTCCAGTTTGAAATGGCTTGAATATCGTGACGCTTTTTCCCAATGTCTGAAGGGACAGATAGAGTGCACTCGTGACGATGGTCTTTCCAATATCCGTTCCAGTTCCGGTTATAAAGTAGGCTTGGCCCATGGATGATTCAGCTCCTTTACGTTTATATATTTTGAAATGCGGGGACGTACTTGTTGAATGATGACAGCACAGAGAATGCATAGCATTAAATCACCGGGTACAGGTAATAAGAAACCGTAAAGAATCGTTTGGTTGATTGAAAGCGGAGTTTCCACAATCCACTTCATCGCACCATACAGCCAGATGCAGCCGAAAAGGTAAACTGTCAGCAAAGAGGCTGCATTAGCAAAGAATATGGAACGAATCGTGGAGAGGGAAAACCGGTTGATCAGCCATCCATTTATATAGGCTCCCAGTATATATCCGAGCAAATAGCCGAAAGTGGGTTTGAATATATAGCCGAATCCCCCGCCTTCAGCAAACACGGGCACCCCGATAAGTCCGATCAAGACGTAGCATAATTGACTGAGCATTCCAAGGCGGGGTCCCAATAATGCACCTGCCAAATAGACTGCCAGAATTTGCAGTGTGAATGGTATGTATGGGATAGGTATCTTAATAAAGGCGCCAATGGCAGTTAATGCGGTAAAAAGGGCCACATATGAAATCGTCCTTGCTTTCAAGTTTTTAACCTCCTTTTTAGAAATGCCAGCATGATGCCCACTATTAGTTTGCCTGATTCCTATTTTATATGTCAACTAATTTATTGTTTGGTTAACATATATACTGCCAGCTTTCTTAGGATTTAAAGAACAGACTAGGAAAATATTGAAAAAAGACCATTGAATAATATTTTGTTTATATGTTATTATTCAAACAATATGTTAACTTAAATAAAAATAGGTTTACATATTAAAGGTTCTATTTTGTCGGTAAACTATTTATATCGTTTTCATTGCCGACATTGTTGAATTTGTTCCTTCCAAATTATTACATAGTTGTAGGGTCAATAAACAAGCGAGAACAACCGATTTGATTTAGCGTGTACAAATTATCCAACCGGTTCCGAGGGGCTCTGGTAATTAATCAAGGAAGAATCATGGGAAGGACTATACAACATTAAAAGAAGAGAGGGATTAGGTTTGGAAACATTGGTAAGGGATTGGAAGATGTTAGCGGAGAACGTTATCAAAGGATATAAAGTGACGGAGGAAGAGGCATTATCCATCGTACAAGCCCCAGACGAAGAGGTTTTGGGAATTTTGAATGCAGCCTATCTCATACGCAAGCATCATTATGGGAAAAAAGTTAAATTAAATATGATCATCAATACGAAATCAGGATTATGCCCTGAAGATTGCGGCTACTGTTCACAGTCGATCGTGTCGGAAGCCCCGATCGATAAATATGCTTGGCTGACTAAAGAAAAGATTGTCGAGGGAGCGCAAGAATCTATTCGTCGCAAAGCGGGTACTTATTGCATCGTTGCTTCTGGCCGCCGTCCGACCAACAGGGAAATTGATCATGTCATTGAAGCGGTTAAAGAAATCCGCGAAACGACGGAACTTAAAATCTGCTGCTGTTTAGGTTTCCTGAATGAGGAACATGCAGGCAAACTAGCGGAAGCAGGCGTTCATCGCTACAACCACAACTTGAATACATCACAGGAAAACTACGGCAAAATTACATCGACACATACATATGAAGACCGGGTGGATACAGTCGAAGCTGTGAAAGATGCCGGAATGTCCCCATGTTCTGGTGCCATTTTCGGTATGGGGGAATCTGAGGCGGAAGCGGTGGAAATCGCCCTATCCCTACGCAGCCTTGATGCAGATTCCATACCTTGTAACTTTCTCAATGCAATTGACGGAACGCCGCTTGAGGGAACTTCCGAGTTGACCCCAACTAAATGCCTAAAATTGATTTCGATGATGAGATTCGTTAATCCGAGTAAAGAAATCCGTCTGGCCGGCGGGCGTGAGGTCAATCTCCGTTCCATGCAGCCCATGGCACTTTATGCAGCCAATTCCATCTTCGTCGGCGATTATTTAACGACAGCTGGTCAAGAACCCACAGCGGATTGGGGAATTATCGAAGACCTGGGATTTGAAATTGAAGAATGTGCCCTTTAATTGAAAAGAAAATTATTGAGACAAACTAAAAAACACCCTTAGGGTGTTT
>NZ_JADILK010000033.1 GCF_017355165.1 Bacillus sp. SD075
TCATGAAAGGGCTCTTTTTTCTGTATGAACCTTTTCTAAGGGGAATGCAAACGTTATATGTTAAAATTAGGGTGTTATAATCTGAAAATATAGAAAAAGGAGAGTTGAAGCATGAATGTACATAAAATAGCGGTCATTGCTGGTGATGGGATAGGCCCTGAGGTGATTGATGAGGGTGTAAAGGTACTTAAACAAGTGGCTGAAATTGCTGGGGATTTTTCTTTTCAGTTCACATATTTTCCATGGGGCTGTGAATATTATCTTGAGCATGGCAAAATGCTGCCCGACGGCGGACTGGAACAACTGATGAAGTTTGACGCCGTGTATCTTGGGGCAGTCGGTTATCCTGGTGTCCCGGACCATATTTCATTACGAGAACTTCTGCTGAAAATCAGAAAGGGATTTGACCAATATGTGAATGTTCGACCTGTTAAATTACTTCAAGGTGCACCCTGTCCATTAAAGGACGTGACTCGTGACCAAATCGATATGGTTGTCATCCGTGAAAACAGTGAAGGGGAATATTCCGGTGCCGGTGATTGGCTTTTTAAAGGCAAGCCGGAAGAAGTCGTCCTGCAGACGGGGGTCTTTTCACGTAAAGGAACGGAAAGGATCATCCGTTATGCGTATGAACTTGCCCGTAAGACGGGAAGGACGTTAACGAGCATAAGCAAGGCGAACGCATTGAATTATTCCATGGTTTTTTGGGATCAGGTTTTTGAAGAAGTTGGACAGGAGTATCCGGAAGTAGAAACGAATTCCTACCTGGTCGATGCGGCGAGCATGTATTTTGTCAAACAGCCCGAACGATTTCAAATCGTTGTCACCTCCAATTTGTTTGGTGACATCATCACGGATTTAGGTGCTGCCATTGCAGGCGGGATGGGACTGGCGGCCGGTGCCAATTTAAACCCGGAACGGATTTACCCTTCGATGTTCGAACCGATTCATGGTTCAGCCCCGGATATAGCACATCAAGGCATCGCCAATCCACTTGCGGCCATATGGTCCGCCAGTCAGATTCTCGATTTCTTTGGGCACGAGGATTGGGGTGCAAAAGTGTTGGACGTAATCGAGCAGTTGATGGTTGATAAAAAGGCCCTGACTCCTGATATGGGCGGTGCTGCTTCTACAGAAGAAGTCGGGGATGAAGTGGTTGCAATATTATCCGCTTTACAAACAAATCAAGTATAATCCTCATGAAAAATGGGCATCCTGCACAATAACTATCATTATAGTAAAAGGGCGGGGAGAGCCGATGATACAAGTCAAATTATTTGATTATGAGCATGAAAAGGATCTAGAGGATGAAATGAACTTTTTCCTGGAAGACATTCGTGATAATCAAATCGTCGATATCAAATACAATGTCGCCACTACAGGTGAAGAGGAAGAGGAACAGATCTACTGTTTCAGTGCGATGATCATCTATAAAAAAAAATAAAGGCCGGTTGGCCTATAATCAATATGAGACTACCTATTGCTGCAACGCGGGCAACCCAAGGTAGTCTTTTTGTTTGTCTTGGTTTCCTGGGAAGAGGGCATATACGATGTGGAAATTAGGATGATGTCGCTTCCCCGCCGTTGACATGAAGTGTTTGTCCTGTCACAAAACGGGAATCATCAGAAGCGAGATAGACAAAGGTGGGAGCCAGTTCAAATGGCTGGCCTTGACGTTCCATCGGGTTATCGACTTGCGTCACTTCGTCTGCCGAGAAACTTGCCGGGATGAGGGGTGTCCAAAACCTTCCGGGCGCAACGGCGTTCACCCGGATGCCTTGATCGACAAGACTGTTTGCCAAGGCACGGGTAAAACCAATATTGGCCCCCTTAGTCGCCGTGTAATCAATTAATTGCTTATTCCCATTAAACGTCACGACAGAAGATGTATTAATGATGGAGGACCCAGCTTTCAAATGGGGAAGGGCAGCACGGGTCGTGTAGAAGTGGGAATAGATATTCACTTTAAAGGTATCATCGAATTGCTCATCCGTAATATCAAGCAAGCTTAATTGCTGAAATTGAATACCGACATGATTACAAAGAATATCGAGCTTTCCAAATGATTCGATGGTGTCCTCCACGATATGGATACATTGCTGCTTATCCCTTAAGTCACCAGGCAGCAGTAAGCAACGTTGTCCAAGCTCTTCAATTCTCGTTTTAGTCCGATTCGCATCTTCATGTTCATCCAGATAAGCGATGGAAACATCTGCGCCTTCTTTAGCAAAAGCGATGGCAGCCGCAGCGCCAATCCCGCTGTCTCCGCCAGTTATCAAGGCGACCTTTCCTGTTAATTTCCCGCTGCCCCTATAATTGGGATTTTCAATGATGGGCCGGGGCACCATTAATTTTTCTACACCAGGCTGGCGGAATTGTCGTTGCTCCGGAACTGTGATGGGAACGTCTTGATAACGAGTGATCTTTCCATAATTCGGATGCATGGGATAGCCTTTATCGGATGATTTCTTTTTCTTATCTTCAGCCATGAGGAGTCCTCCTAAAAAAGAGTTTTGTCGGATTACTTTATGATGATCAGGTATATGCCGTGCATTAAGAAGATGTACGGGGACTGGCTCGTTGCCGTGCAGACCGAATATGCTGAAGGGTAGAAAAAAGTTTTTGGAGGTTTCGAAATGCCCTATTATTATAGCGAAGAAGTGAAGTTATTATTGGTCGGACAATCGAATGAAAAAGTGGAGTTGTTATATGATTCCAACCCAAATACCTTTGAATTGCCGCTCATAGGACCGAGACCGCCCTATTATTATAACCCGCGTTATGTGCCGTATTATCCTGTGATTTAAGGGTGAACATAAAAAGGGAAAATGAATCTGCTGAATGGGGCTGCCTTGGTCTTTCAATGAGCGGGACTGAAAGCAGCCTCCATTCGACTCAATAAATTCCAGATCATAACAGATGACATTAGTAAAAACTGACTATATTCTTATATGAATTTTACAAACACGGAGATAATGGGTAAAGTTATACATAATACATTGAGCGGACTGGTGTATTTAAAGGGGAGATCCATTTTGGATAACAATATGAAACAACTAATAGAAAATATACAGCAATCGGATGGCGGCCATATTTTATACTGTTTTAATGAATTGGAAGCCTACATTGAAAATGAGGCAACTTTCATCATTACCGGTGTTGAACAGGGAGACCATATCCTGGTCGTCGAAAATGACCGTATCTTTCCCTTGGTGTACAAGAAGTTGCAGCTGCATTTAAATGAGGAGCAATTGGAGAAAGTGCATCTTATGAATAATTTTGATTTTTATTGTTTTCATGGAGACTTCCATCCTTCGACGATGGTTAATTATTTCTTGGAAAATATCAATACATACACGGAACGTAAACAGCATGTGCGGACATGGGGCCATGTTGAATGGGGCCATGACGATCAAGTCAGTTTAGCGATAGGCGAATATGAAAAGGGAATCGACAAACTTATCAAGGAAAGAGGATTGATTTCCGTTTGTGCATACGATGACTGCAGAGTGCCTGCTGAGATTAAAAAGAACTTGATCAAGCATCATGGAGTCCTGATAACCGATGATAAAATTAGGATAATAGCAAACGGATAGAAAAAAAGGGGCGAGTTATTTGGACAGTTTTAGTGAACGGGTGATTAATATCATACAACATATACCTTCCGGTAAGGTGATGACATATGGTCAAATCGGACAGCTCGCCGGGAGTCCTCGCGGTGCACGGCAGGTCGTAAGGATCCTTCATTCAAGCAGCAAAAAGCATGATCTTCCTTGGCACCGGGTAATCAATGCCAAGGGAGAAATCGGCATAAAAGCGGAGGGCGCCGCAGAACACCAGAAGGCGATGCTGGAGAGTGAAGGCATCACATTCATGGAACGGAATACCATCGACCTGGAAGCTTTTCGCTATCATCCGGAAATATTTTAAACGGAAAGCCGGATATAAAAGGCAGAGCGGTTGCGGCGGAAAAAACTGCCCCGGATGCCAAAGAGCATGATGAAAGCCGAAATAACGGTTCCTACGCAGGAATTGATGCCTAACAAACACCGAATGGATGTATGGGCGCTTACAAGAAATCGCATCTAAAAGAGGCTGACCCTAGCGGATCAGCCTCTTTTTAGGAATTATGAACGGGCATACATGGCAGCATTCATTCCGGCGAGTCTTCCGGTTACTAATGCCGATGTGATATTATAGCCGCCTGTGTATCCGTGTATATCCAGAATTTCACCGCAGAAATACAATCCGTCCATTAGTTTGGATGCCATTTCTTTTGGATGTATTTCTTTGACGGATACGCCTCCTCCCGTGACGAAGGCTTTTTCCAGCGGCTGGGTGCCATGTACTCCGAATTGGAAGTCCTTGCATAATTCTGCAAAGCGGCGGATTTTTTCATTTGATATCGTCGCTCCCTGTTCTTGAAGGTCGATGCCGCTTCGCTCAAGCAGGAAGTGAAGATATCTTTCAGGAACTAAACCTTTTAAGGTATTTTTAATGGCTTTTTTCGGTTCGGCTTTGATTTCCTTCATGATGTCTTGAAAAACCTCTTCCTTGTTCCGGTCCGGCAGGGCATCGAGTTTCATGGCCACTTCAGATAGGTTCCATTTTTTCATCGCTTTCACGACGAATTGGCTGCATCTTAGAACAGCAGGACCGGAAACGCCAAAATGGGTGAAGAGCATGTCCATTCGGTGTGTAATCAGGGCCTTGCCTTTTGGGTTAAGGACACTCAAAGAAACATCGCGAAGTGCGAGTCCTTGAAGTGTACGATCTTTAATGAATGATTCATGGCTGAGTACGGGAACTTCAGTTGGGAACAGTTCGGTAATCGTGTGCCCCGCTTTTTTAGCCCATGCGTAACCGTCTCCGGTTGAACCGGTGTGAGGAACGGATTTCCCGCCGACTGCAATCACGACTGCATCTGTGTCAATGGTCTGTCCATCTTTTAAGCGGACACCGCTTGTTTTTCCATGTTCATAGAGAACTTCCGCAACTGGGGAGTTCTTATAAATCGTTACTTTTAAATTCGACAGGCGTGTCAGAAGAGCATCCACGACACTTTGCGCTTTATCGTTGACAGGGAACATCCGGCCATGGTCCTCTTCCTTAAGAGCCACGCCCAATTTTTCAAAGAATTGAATGATGTCCTCATTATTGAACTCTGAGAATGCACTGTATAGAAATCGCCCGTTTCCAGGGATATGCTGAATGATTTCATCGATTGAGAGCCTGTTCGTCACGTTGCAGCGTCCGCCGCCCGAGATGGCAAGTTTCCTGCCGAGCTTCTCGCCTTTATCCACTAACAAGACATGGGCACCTTTTTCCCCGGCTGCAATTGCTGCCATTAATCCGGAAGGACCGCCGCCAATTACCACTACATCATATTTCAAATTAATTCACCACTTTATCATTTTCAGTCCCTTCATTATATAGCAAGAGCCCGTCAAATTGCGAATGTAGAAAAAAAGGAATTATTTGTTTGTGTATTACCTTCGAAAACGATAAACTTGAGTGTAGTTTTCTATAGAAAAAATACTTTAATATGATAAGATAAAGAGCGTGTGAAACGTAACTGACAGAGGCAGGAAGGGATTAGATGTCATCTAAGTTTTTAAAAGGGGCTTTTATATTAACGCTGGGAGCGATCATTTCCAAGGTTCTTGGTTTATTTTACGTCATCCCATTTGAACATATGGTTGGGAATAAAGGGGCCTCACTCTATTCATATGGGTATATCCCCTATACCATTTTCATTAGCTTTGCAACGGCAGGCATGCCGCTTGCAGTTTCTAAATTCATCTCGAAGTATAATGCGCTCGAGGAATACGCCGTCGGCGAGAAGTTATTTAAATCGAGCCTGAAATTAATGGTTATCACCGGTTTTCTCGCCTTTTTGATTCTCTATACGATGGCCCCGCTGTTTACTGAAGTCTTTGGGGTCAATAAGGAAGATGTCAGGGATGTCACGGCGGTCATACGGGCAGTCAGCTTCGCCTTGATTTTTGTACCGTTCATGAGCATCATCCGCGGTTTCTTTCAAGGTCATGAAGCGATGGAACCAACGGCCATATCTCAGGTTGTTGAACAAATCGTCCGCATCGCGTTCCTTTTGGCCGGTGTGTATGTTGTTTTGAATGTCCTGGATGGAGAGTTAGTGAGAGCCATCCAAATAGCTACCTTCGCGGCGACGGTCGGGGCTGTCGGCGGTTTAGTGGTGTTATTTTGGTATTGGAAAAAACAAAAACCCCATTTGGACAGCTTGATGAAAAAAGACCGGGGGACGATGGAAATCTCCCTGCCGCAGATCTATAAAGAAATATTTCTTTCGTCGATTCCTTTCATATTTGTCGGAATCGCGATGCCATTGTTTCAGTTTGCGGACTTACTGTCTTTCAATAAAGCGATGGCATCCATCGGGTTGCAGCATGTCGCTGAAGATGCCCTTGGGGTGTTGAATGTATATGCCCAGAAGCTTGTCGTGATTCCGATGACGCTTGCAACCGGGTTTTCGATGGCGCTTCTCCCTTCGGTGACGAAGGCATATGTAAGCGAGGATGCGGAAGAGTTCAATCGCCAGCTGAACCAAGCCTTCCAAATTTTGTTGTTCATTACGATTCCAGCGGTCATTGGCATGTCGGTGCTAGCCGATCCAATCTATAGCGCCTTTTACAGCCATGATCCACTTGGAATCAGTGTTCTGAAGGCTTATGCGCCGGTTTCGGTCTTATTTGCGCTTTTTTCCATTTCGGCGGCCGTTTTACAAGGCATCAATCAGCAAAAATATACGGTTCTCAGCCTGCTTGTTGGCTTTTTAATCAAATTGAGCTTGAATATCCCATTGATCAAGTTGTTTGAAACGGAAGGATCCGTTTATGCCACGGCGTTCGGCTACTTGGCTGCTGTGCTGCTGAATTTGTATGTCATTACCTACTTTACTGGATATCGTTACAGCCTTACCATCAGAAGAACTGTTTTGATCACTGTTTTTTCCATGATAATGGGACTGGCTGCGTGGGGGATGTACTGTTTATTATCGCTGTGGCTTACAACGGAAGGGCGCTTCCAGGCGATTTTGATCGTGGCCGTTTGTGCAATTTTTGGAGCGCTCATTTATGCGGCGCTTTCCTTGAAAAGCAAACTTGCCCATCGTTTATTCGGTGCCCGGATCGATCGGTTAAAAGCAAAATTAGGATTATAAGCCGGAAGTTTGATGCGTGAAAAAAGGGGTATTGAATGGTGAATCCCAGATTAAAATATATTGGCCTTGCCTGTAATAAAGTAGGCAAGGCTTTTTACTGAAAAGGCTTTAGGAGGAAACGATGAGAATAGATAAGATTTTATCGAATATTGGTTATGGCAGCAGGAAAGAAGTGAAAAAGCTCCTGAAATCCGGCGCCGTCAAGGTCAATGACAGGCTGCTGAAGGACCCGAAAGAACAAGTGGATCCTGATGCGGAAATCGTGACGGTTCATGGTGAACGTGTTGAATACAGGGAATTCATCTATTTAATGATGAATAAACCGCCAGGCGTATTGTCGGCAACGGAAGACAAACATCAAGAAACGGTCATCGACATCCTGGAGCCGGAAGATTCAGTTTTCGAGCCATTTCCTGTAGGCCGTCTTGATAAGGACACAGAAGGTCTATTGCTGATCACGAATGACGGAAAGCTTGCCCACCAACTGCTTTCCCCCAAGAAACATGTCCCTAAGACATATTTTGCGGTCATTGATGGCGAAGTAACGGAACGGGATATCGAGGCATTCCGCAATGGCGTGACCTTGGATGATGGATACGAAACAAAACCAGGTGAATTGAACATTTTAAAATCAGGTCTGACATCGGATATCGAGCTGACGATCATGGAAGGAAAGTTCCATCAGGTGAAGCGGATGTTTGAGGCCGTTGGCAAACGTGTCGTTTACCTAAAGCGTCTTTCCATGGGGAGTTTACAGCTTGATGAGGAACTTGAGCTTGGTGAATACCGTGAGTTGACGGCGGAGGAGCTTGAACAGTTAAAGGCGGGCCAACCGACTGAATGATAGCCGAACACAAAAAATGAGGCGGACAATATTGTCCGCCTCAAAGTATTTTACATATCGATCTTGTTCGGGTGGTCGTTCTTTTTACGATGACATCTTCACCTTTTTGCTTGTTGTCGTCCAAAGGCCTCGGCTTGGGCTTTGAACAAGGTCATTGTATGCTAAGACATTTAAATCGCGCTGCACAGTTCGAGGAGTGATGCCAAATTCTTCTACAAGCTCTTGAGTAGAAACCGTACCGTTATTACTAATGAACATATAAACGGATTTAATACGGGTTAACATGCGATTTGTTGAAGGTTTCAAAAAATCACTCCTTATTCTTTTCATTGTTATTCTGAACAAATGAAAACAACCGATATGTCGGACAGCATTTCAGCTGTCACTATGTACTTGCTATACCCACCCTATAACTCCTCGGAAACATTTAGAAAAAATAAGATGTCATTAGCTTCATTTTACCCCTTTGCAAAAGCAAATTCTAGGAAAAGATGCTAATTTACTAAATATTACATTTATTATATCAAATTTTAACAAATTTATTCTCTTTACATATACAAAAATTAATAAAGAGTTGATCCATTCGTTCACGAACTTATTTTTCCAATAAAGGATGCTTAATATGCATCCGTAGATGTCACACAACACGAACGTTGACTATAAGGCATATACATGTTATTTTACTTAAAATGATCATAAATCGTAATTGTTTCGTTTTGTATACTGGTGGAGGAATTGCTTGCTGGCTTGCGGTTACGATGTCATAATGAGGTATCGAGCAGTATAGACTTTTCATACATAACTAAAAGGATTTAAATATAAACCAATTCGAGGTAGAGCCCTATGAACGAAAGATTAATGGAGTTTTTATTGCGCGACGAAGTGACCAGACTTTCTGGCGTGAAAAAACAAGTGTATGAATTCATCGTGAACGAAGAAGATTATCTTGCTTCGAAGTCGGACACGGTCGATCAATTCATGAGATTGCTGGTAAAGCATTCTCCGCCGCGGCTCGCAGCCCGTCATTTCAATATGCCCTATGGGGAAATCATTCGTTTCATGAATGAAATAGAAGATGAACTGAATGAGAGATTAGAGGAAAGATGCAAGAAAGTTAAGTGGATGGACTACACGGAAAAGGATCAGCAGGCATTTGTGAAATATCATCGAAAGTTATATCTATTCGTAAATTAATTAAATAAATCTCCGTTTAATTTGAACTAATGCCTTTGGAAGGTGTTTCAAATTATCGGAATAAAGAGTCCATTTCCAAAAAGGAATGGACTCTTTATTTTGAAAAAAAGGGATGATGGAATTCGGTTTTATTGTATAAAGATTGCGATAATCCCAAAAAGGAGATAAAGTTTATTGATAATGATAATCAATTACGGTGGTGGACAGGTTAAAACAAAAGGTAAATAGTCGAATTTCTTGGTGGAATGTCATATAAATAGGGATCAAATCACTTTGTTCCGTAGCTAATAGTAGGTTAGAGGTTGGAGAATAAGATTTATTGATTATCAATATCAATTAAAAATTGTCTAAATGAATAATCATTATATGCTTCCATAAGGTGAATACATTTTTTCCTGCAAAAGCGGTAGTGTTGTGGTTGAAGCTGGAATGAGGCAGATGAAGGGAGTATGGGATGTTACTACAAAAAAGATTGTACTGTTTTAAAGAAGGAATACATATTTGTACCGATCAAAGGCAGAAAGCTGAATATCAAACAGAACTGATGGTTCTTTTCATTATTTTATCTGGAACGGCAGAGGTTCAATTCGGAAGTCAAAAGTTCGACCTTGAAAACGGTTCGGTGTTGTTAATTACAACTCAGGATAAGATTGAAGTTCGAAATACAGGGGGAACTGAACTTATTTATGATTTGTTGTTTTTTTCTAGTTTCAAGTTGATTGGAGCGACGGAGGAAGAACTACGTTACCAGCAATCATCGGATTTTTTCCCTCGGCAAGGCTTGTTTTATAGTCATGCTTCAATAGAAGTGAAAAGTTTAGCAGCACAGTTGATTAGTATGTCCACTAAAGAAGCCGAAAATTCAAATGGAGCCTATTTGTTAAATGAATTAATAGCGAAAGTCGAGGCGGAATTCCTATCATTTCAACAGCGTACATTAAACTCGCCGTTTCATTCCGTGCTGGAATATATTCATGTGCACTCTCATCTGGCCTTATCGAGGGATACAGTAGCACAATACTTTGGCTATCATCCAAACTACTTTTCAGGAAGATTTAAAAAGGAAACAGGTTGGAGTTTTTCTGCCTATTTAGCGCATATTCGTATGGATAAGGCTAAGGTCTTTTTACTTGAACATACTCTGACAATTGGAGAGGTTGCACGCAAAGTCGGTTATCAGGATGGCCTATATTTAAGCAGGAAATTCCGTCAGAAGACTGGAATGTCGCCAAGTGAGTTCAGGAAAGAAAGAAAATTCGAGCGAATCATTACCCTTCAGTTTACAGGTGCATTGCTGGCGACAGGGATAAAACCTGCCGCTGTCCTCCCATCGTATTTCAATGTCCCTGAGTTTTTGGAGGAGGAAGTGAGTTCATCAATCCAATTATCTCCTGACACATTGCCTACTAGTGAGCAATGGCGTAAATTAAAGCCGGATTTAATTATTGCCCCTACTTATTTATATCAGAATCAAAAGGTGATAGAGGAGATGGAGTCAATAGCGCCGGTTATGATGCTTGATTGGGATACACATGACCGTTTGGAAGAAGTACAGCTGATCGGAAGAATCGTTGGAAGAGAGGCCCAAACGAATGAGTGGATTCGGAAATTTAAGGAAAAAGCGGAAAGTGCCAGGAAAATGTTGAAAGAAGTAGTGGAAGAGGGGGAGACATTCGGACTTTATGAGTTAAGGTGGGAAGGGAATGTAGGGATATGGAAAGCATCTGCAAGGGGAGCCTTCAACCTTTATACAATGTTGAAGCTGACTCCGGCGAAACGGATTCAAAAGGAGGTATTGGAGCCTAATAAGCATCTTATAATTTCTGAAAATGAACTCCCTGCCTATGCAGCAGACCATATGTTTGTCGTTGTGCATTCCATGGAGCAAGCGAAAAGAATCTGTGACCTTGAGATTTGGCGTCAGTTACCTGCCGCAAAAAATAGACAAATCTATCTGTTGCGCCTTGAAGACTTTTGGGCTAGTGAAGGTATGGCTTTAGAGAAGCAAATGGAAATTCAAGTGAAATATTTATTGGATAGGTAGTGAATCTGATATTTGTCCATGTTGAATTAGTTATCATTGTCTATGTCTTTTAAAGATTACTATTGTTACAATTGAAAATGGTTATCATTATCAATTATAAGTCATTAATCATGATTGGGAGAGTGAAGGAAATTAAGTATATACATAATAAACTATACGCATTATTGACGTTATCTTGCTTGTCCTATTGACTGCTTGCAGCAGTAATGAGGTTAGCCAAAGTTCAGAGAAAAAGTCAGGAGATAATAAGGCTGCTGCTGAAGAAACACGGGTAGTCGAAATGGTTAATGGGGAAGTGACAATTCCAACCAATCCTTAAGCGGATTGTTGCACATACAGGATTTTTAGCTACGCTTTTAGCTTTGGATGTGGAGCCAGTCGGAGCTTCTGATTGGGATCTTAATAATCCGCATATTCAAGATTTAATAAAGAATGTGGAGAATATGGGTGAGGGAACAGAGTATGAAAAGATTCCGGAACTTACCCTGGTCATAATCATTACTCAAAATAATGATCCAAGCAATTATGGGAAGCTTTCACAAATTGCGCCAACTATTGTATATCCATACTTAACGTTTAAAAACGTTAAAGAAGAAATGTATGAAGTAGGGAAGTCCGATACGGAAAGTCCGATTTGGACTAATCTTGAAGCAGTGAAAAATAACCAGGTGATGTTTCCAGATCCTAATCGTTTTTGACGGTATGATCCTGTTTCAGTGCCAAACCAAGCTGAGGAATTTGCCGATATGTTGGAAGCACTTATCCAAGGAAACTCATTGTATCTTTAAGGGAGAAATCGTATGTAAAAAAGATCACTAGCATATGAAATATAGTGGAGTTCACATTTAATTGATAGTGAGAATCAATCTCGTGTGATCATGGGTATTTTAAAGTAAAGGTAGATGGATGATGGGAATGACTGCAGTGAAAATAGATGAGATTGAAGCGTCGGAACCAAAGCTCCGTTCACATCCGGTAGCCGCTACGATCATTATGACAGGAGGAATAGTCGCACTTATATTCAGTATTGCTCTTTCCATTTCTTTTGGAGCTGCGGATATTAACTTGTCGATTGTATGGGAAGCCATTTTTCATTTTAATCCTAATATCAATGATCATCAGGTTATCAGGGAATTGCGGCTGCCAAGAGTATTAGGGGCAGTGATAGTAGGGGCAAGCTTTGCTGTGGCAGGGGCCATAATGCAGGGAATGACAAGAAATCCGCTTGCAGATTCGGGTCTGCTCGGTTTGAATTCCGGGGCCGTACTGGCGATGGCGCTCTGCTTTGCTTTTTTTCCAGAGCTGCCGTACTTGTACTTAATCATGTTCTCTTTTATTGGGGCAGCTGGAGGAGCAGGACTTGTGTTTGGAGTGGGTTCCATGACAAAAGGCGGTTTGACACCGTTGCGTCTCGTACTCGCCGGGGCCGCTGCCAGTGCTTTATTCGGTGCTCTAAGTGAAGGAGTTGCTTTATATTTCCGGATTGGTCAGGATCTTGCCTTTTGGTATGCAGGTGGGGTAGCAGGGACGAAGTGGAACCAGTTGGAAATCATGATTCCATGTGTTGGAGTCGCTGTCCTTGCTGCGATTATGCTTTCCCGATCTATCACCCTGCTTAGTCTAGGTGAGGAAATAGCCTCTGGTTTAGGGCAAAAGACGAAAATGGTGAAGCTTGCGGGAACGATTCTTGTGCTGATATTAGCCGGATCCGCTGTTTCAGTTGTTGGGGCGGTTGGGTTCGTTGGGCTTATTATTCCGCATTTAACCAGATATTTAGTCGGGGTTGATTACCGCTATATTATTCCATGTTCAGCGGTGCTTGGAAGCTTATTGCTTCTATGGGCTGATTTTATCGCCAGAATGATCAATCCTCCTTATGAAACACCAATTGGTGCTTTAATCGCTTTGGTGGGTGTACCGTTCTTCCTCTACCTTGCTCGTAAAGAAAGGAGAGGATTATGAGTGGAACTATATGATCTTTCACCTGTCGAATCCAAGAGAAGAAAACGTAGCATAACGACATTGGCTGTTTTTATGGTTTTAATTATTGTTGCTTTTTTTATTAGTGTCAATACAGGACATATCCGTTTAACGCCAATAGAATTAACCCGAACTTTATTTGGATCGGGTACGGAAAGGCAAGAGTTGATTCTGTTTGATTTCAGGCTTCCGCGCATTATCATTTCTGTACTTGTGGGGGCTGCACTAGCCGTTTCTGGATGCGTCATGCAGGGGATTTCCCGTAACGCACTGGCAGATCCAGGAATCTTAGGAATCAATGCAGGGGCAGGGCTCGTTGTGATGTTGTACGTTGCTTTTTTTTCAACACAAACTGTTGGTTCTGTCATGCTTCTGCCGGTTTTAGCCTGGTTGGGAGCCGGTTTGACCGCTGCATTAATTTATACCCTATCGCTTAAAAAAGGCGAAGGATTGTCACCTACCCGGCTCTTATTGACAGGAATAGCTGTTGCTGCAGGTATCAGTGCCATTACGATTGTGCTGACTTTGCGCCTTTCACCAGAAAAATATCAGTTTGTGGCAATGTGGATGGCCAGAAGCATTTGGGGTTCAAATTGGAAATTTGTTGCATCACTGCTTCCGTTTATTGTGATTTTATTGCCGTATGTATGTTATAAAGCCCGTGTGCTAAATGTATTAAACCTAGGCGACCAGATATCTATGGGACTGGGTACTTCTGTGGAAAAAGAACGATTGATCCTACTGGCTGCAGCTGTAGGGTTAGCAGGATCTGCAGTATCTGTAAGTGGAGGGATCGGATTTGTCGGATTGATTGCCCCGCATCTTGTTCGCCGCCTGATTGGTCCGCAGCATCAATTTCTGCTTCCGGGGTCTTCTCTGGCAGGAGCCCTGCTCGTTCTGGTAGCTGATACAATCGGACGCAGTATTATACAGCCTTCCGAGATTCCCGCAGGCATTGTCGCTGCAGTTATAGGAGCTCCATATTTTTTATATCTGCTTGCACGTTCAAAGACTTGATTTTCCAAACGAAGGGAGACCCTACTTAATATGCTAAGACAATTTTTTTCATATTACCAGCCATATAGATGGTTATTTATTGCAGATTTTTCTTGTGCCATTTTAGCTGCCTTATTGGAGCTCGCTTTTCCTTTGGCAGTTAATAAAGTGATGGATAACTTACTGCCGACGGGCAACTGGAATTTAATATTAGTGGCTTGTGTCGGCTTGCTTGGAATTTATGTGTTGAGTTCATTCCTCCATTATGTCGTTACATATTGGGGACATATGCTTGGCATAAATATTGAAACAGATATGCGAAAAAGATTATTCGATCATGTCCAGAAGCTGTCTTTTCGATTTTTTGATAATAACAAAACAGGTCACCTCGTTTCACGAATGACCAATGATTTAATGGATATTGGCGAAATCGCCCATCATGGTCCAGAAGATTTGTTTATTGCTTTAATGACCTTATTTGGGGCTTTTGGCTTAATGCTGTCGATTAATTGGAAGCTTGCTGTCCTGACATTCATTATTATTCCATTCTTAATTTGTCTATCCATCTATTTCGGCAGGAAGATGTCTCGGGCATTCAGCCAAATGTTTGCCGATATTGCAGATTTTAATGCGAGAGTTGAAAATAATGTGAGCGGTATTCGTGTAGTAAAAGCTTTTGCTAACGAAAATCATGAAATCGGGCAATTTGCCGTGAATAATGGTCGGTTCCGTACAACAAAGCTTGTTACTTACAAGGTGATGGCTTGGAACTCATCAATCAGCCATTTACTGATGAAAGTTGTTTCGCTATTCGTACTAGGATGCGGTACTTGGTTTGTTATCGAAGGTGAAATGACTTTTGGAGAATTTATGGCTTTTGTGCTTCTTTCCAATATATTCCTTACACCGATTCATCAAATCAATTCGGTCATTGAAACTTATCCAAAAGGAGTGGCAGGTTTCCGCCGCTATTTGGATTTGCTTAACACGGAACCTGATGAAGAAGATGTACCTGATGCTATTGAGGTTAAACATCTAAACGGAGATATCGAGTACAAAAATGTTACGTTTGGTTATGAAGGAAAAGACAAAGTGTTGAATAGTATTAATTTTACTGTCAGCAGAGGGGAAACAGTAGCACTTGTTGGTCCATCGGGAGCTGGAAAGACGACAATCTGCAGTTTGCTTCCAAGGTTTTACAACATTGACTCAGGCAGCATCATGATTGATGGCATCGATATTAAAGAGATGGCACTGCAATCTTTACGCCAGCAAATTGGGATCGTACAGCAGGATGTGTTTCTCTTTGATGGGACGATTCGAGAAAATATTGCCTACGGAAAACTTGATGCGACTGAAGGGGACATATTGGATGCTGCAAGGCGAGCGCAAATGGAAGACATAATCCTCGGCCTGCCAGAAGGGTTGGATACATTCATTGGTGAAAGAGGGGTCAAGTTATCAGGAGGACAGAAGCAACGGCTTTCCATTGCTCGTATGTTCCTGAAAAATCCGCCGATCCTCATTCTTGATGAAGCGACATCTGCTTTGGATACTGAAACGGAGGCAGCAATCCAGAAAGCCTTAAATGAACTGTCTCAAGGCAGAACGACTCTCGTAATTGCCCATCGGCTCGCTACGATTAAAAATGCCGATCGAATACTAGTCATTACTGAAGAAGGGATTAAAGAGCAAGGAACACATAAAGAATTGCTTGAAACGGGAGGGGTATACAGCAGGTTGCATCATGCACAGTTCCATATGTAATTTATTCCATGGGTTCACAAAAAATATATTAGTAGATGATTACATTAGGAGGAAAAGAATATGGCAGATCGTTTATCAACAAAAGACTGAACCATTGGCTATGGGGAAGATATTATCGTCGATAAGCTGAATTTGACTGTGCCGAATGGAAAAATTACTGCTTTAGTGGGAGCGAATGGTTCAGGAAAGTCAACCATTTTGAAAACGATGGCACGCTTGATGAATCCTATCACTGGGGGCGTGATGCTTGATGGGCAAATGATTCATACGAAGTCAACCAAAGCAGTGGCTAAGGATTTAGCCATTTTGCCACAGAATCCCACTGCACCAGATGGATTAACCGTATATGAGCTGGTTGGCTATGGCCGCTACCCCCATCAAAAAGGGTTGGGGACAATGACCAAGGAAGACCGAAAAATCATTCATTGGGCAATTGATGTAACTGGAATGATGGATTTTTATGATCGGGCTGTTGACCAGTTATCAGGCGGGCAGCGCCAGCGAGCATGGATCGCCATGGCGCTTGCACAGCAGACAGCCATTTTGTTTCTTGATGAGCCGACGACTTTTCTTGATATGGCCCATCAGCTTGAAGTACTGAAATTGCTGCAAAGGCTGAATGAAGAAGAGAAAAGAACGATCATAATGGTCGTTCACGATTTAAATCACGCCACAAGATATGCACATCATATGGTCGCAATCAAATCAGGGACAGTTGTGAAAGCAGGCACACCTGATGTGTTGCGTGAGGTATTTGCGATTGAAGCGGTTATTATTACTGATCCGCGTACAGGCGGTCCGCTTTGCCTGCCGTATGAACTAGCAGACAGGTTAGAAAAGGAACAAGCCAACAAAAAAATATCAGTGGTTATTTAATAGTAAGGGGTTAGTGGGGAGTTACTTGGCAAGAAAAACGTAAGATCTTTATGTGAAACTTTGCCGCAAGTAAAAAAAGGAAAGGGATGGTTAAAGGGTACGAAACAGAATGTGAAGAGAGTAGGGCCGTGGCTATTGATTATATGCGTAATGTTCATTATTTCGGCTTGTTCGAGTGAAGGAGCCAGTCATAATGAAGGCAAAAGTGAAAAGGAAGTACAAAAGTCCACAGAAAAAGATACGAATGAGACACGTACCATTTCCACAGTAACTGGCGATGTGGAAGTACCTTCCCATCCTGAGCGTGTTATCGTCGATTGGGATCTTGGTCATTTACTAGCACTTGGGGTCGAACCTGTAGGCGCTTCCACAACGATCCTGGGTTATGGGCAATTTCTTAAGCCCTATGTAACAGATCGTACAAAAGATATTGGGCAGGATGGACAAGTGTCGGTAGAAAAAATGCTTGAATTGAATCCGGATTTAATTATCACTTGGGACCGTAAAAGCGTTGAACAATTTAGTAAAATTGCCCCGACGGTCGTGTTTGAAACAGGAAATTATAAAAATATTCATGAGCAAATTACGGAAATGGGTGAAATTTTGAATAAACACAAAGCAGCAGAGGAATGGCTTGTTTCCTTTGATCAACGAGTGGAGGCTGCCCAGGAAAAAATAAAATCAGTGATTCCTGAAGGTGCAACTTTCTCTATTATTGACGTAGGTACCACTAAGTCGGCTATTGTTGTCGGCCAAACGGGAGAACGAGGTGGAGATGCCCTTTATGAAATTTTGGGAGTTACGCCGCAGCCGTTGGTAAAAAGCGAAATCATTGATAAAGATGAGAGCAGACTTGATGTATCATGGGAAAAAGTGGAGGACTATGCAGGTGATTATATTTTTATGATTACACCAGGTGAAGATAGTAAAGTGGAATTGCCAAGCGTTTGGAATACTCTCGAAGCTGTGAAGAATAATCACGTATATGAACTGAATATTAAAAAATATTTTACCAGTGACCCATTATCAGCACTATTACAAGCTGAGGAAATGGCTGAAATCTTAACAGAGGAAAAGTAATGTCTTTCTACCTTGTTCCCGGTACCAAAGGGGATTGTTAAGACCTTTTGCCTAAGTTTTTCGGATGATTATTACAGGTTGCATCATGCTCAATATTGTGTCAAAAGTAAAAATAGTATAGGGGCATTGAGATGGCGGCGGAAGCAGAACTATATGACGTAACTATTGTTGGCGGAGGACCTGCAGGGTTGTATACAGCCTTTTATAGTGGAATGCGAGATTTGAAAACAAAAATTATTGAGTATGGACCCAAGCTAGGGGGGAGAGTGCTCATTTATCCAGAAAAAATGATTTGGGATATTGGTGGTGTCACGCCTATTCTAGGAGAACAATTAATTGCTCAGTTAGAAGAGCAAGCTAGAACCTTCGACCCGACGATTGTGTTGAATCAACAAGTCGTGGAATTAGAGAAATGGAAAGATGGAACATTTATTTTAACGACTGCTACAGGTGCGAAGCATTATTCAAAAACGGTTATCTTAGCGGTGGGGTACGGTGTATTAAAAATGCAAAAGCTAGAAATTGAAGGAGCAGACCGTTATGAGGTAACAAATTTACACTATACGGTACAAGAACGTGAGATATTTCTTAACAAGCATGTGCTGATTTCTGGTGGAGGAAATTCAGCGGTCGACTGGGCAAATGAATTGGAATCAATTGCTGCAAGTGTAACAGTCGTGCATAGACGCGATGACTTTGGCGGTCATGAGAAGAATGTCATTAAGATGAAAGAGTCTTCTGTGAATGTCCGTACACCGTATGAAGTCGTGCAGCTGCATGGAAATGGAGATACCATAGATCAGGTATCCATTTCTCATATGGAAACAGGCGAAGTTGAGAGAATGGATGTGGATGCAGTCATTGTCAATCATGGATTGAAATGTGATTACGGTTCATTAACTGAATGGGGATTGGAAATGAAAGATGATGTAGCGGTTGTGAATGCAGAAAGGGAAACAAATATCCCTGGGGTTTATGGCGCAGGAGACTTCATTGATCACGAGAGCAAGGTCAGGCTGATCGCTGGCGCATTCACAGATGGGGTGCTTGCCTTGAATAGTGCTAAGTTACATATCGAGCCGGATGCACCGAAAGTGGCGTACGTTTCTTCCCATAATATACGGTTTAAGGAAAAAAACAAAAAGCTTGGGTTAGATGATGAAAATTATAGGGAGGTGAGTGGCTAATAAGAATGGAAACGGAAGTAGATAATATCTCCTATTCTCGCAAAGGTGGTCCTTGCTATTTAAGCTGGCAGTTGGACCAAAAAGGCATATATATCAATACGGCAGTATGTGGTCGGCATGGATGGGTTTCTGGAGAAAAGAATCACACTCTATGAACGACATCCAATGTAAGCAGTTACATGACAAAAAAGACGGAAATGATACTAAAGGTATGATTTCCGTCTTTTTTTATGCTCTTAAGCAAGAATCAAATTTGTTTTTGTTTCGTTATACATATGGATGAAATCCTTGTGTAAAAGGTGGTCTGTGATAATGCAATCAATTTTTTCAAGTGGTGCAATCCCGATGGTCACGTCTTTCCCGAACTTTGTGCTGTCAGCGGCAACATAGACTTTTTGGGATAATTCAATGATTTTTTTTCGTGTGTTCGCTTCTTCCAAATTATAGTCGGATATGCCTTTTTCTATGGTTATGCCACTCGCACAAATGAATGCTTTCGTAATATTCAATTCACTAAGCTTGAATAAGTAATCAAATGCAACAATGGATTGTTCATTTCTCCTTACTTTCCCCCCAATGATCAATATCTCGATATCGCTTTGAATGAGCTCATTTATAACAGGGATTGAACTGGTTATCACGGTCAGTTTCTTTTTCTGTTTTATGTATTTAGCGATTTGATAGGTTGTCGAACCACTATCGATATAAATGCAATCACCATCGGCGATAAACTCACTGCATTTTTGGGCGATGGTTTCCTTTTCTTCTAATTGACTGAACATCCGTTCATCTATCGTCGATTCTCCAAAATTCGATTGAACCAGCTTAACGCCACCATAGATCTTTTCTATTTTTCCTTGCCTTGAAAGCAGGTTAATATCCCTCCTGATGGTTTCGATGGAAACCCGCAGTTCTTCAGTGAGCTCGGGAATCTTCATAACTTTTCTAATCGTTAATAACTCGATGATCTTCTTTTGCCTTTCAAGTGGAAACATGGTTTCACCCGCCTATTCTTCGATCTCTTTCTTCCGGAAATTCAGTTTAAGTGTACTGTGTACCGCGAATATATTCAACAAGTAGATGATAAATATATCGGTAATTAGTCAAAAGTTAGTAATGAGTTAGTAATGAAATGTTCAATATTTACAGAGTATTTACAAAAATCTCAACTTCGTTTTACAAATGGCTTTTATACTAAGGGTGTATTAAAGGAGGTGAACGGTTTGCTAAAATTACAAAACATTAGCAAGCAATTCGATGGAAAATCAGTTTTGGATAATATAAATCTTGAAATTAAAACGGGGGAGATCGTTTCACTATTAGGACCAAGTGGAAGCGGAAAAACTACTTTATTACATATAATTTTGGGATTGACGGGTATCAATCATGGAAAAATCAGTTTCAATGATGCCGATTTGAGAAACGTGTCCATGAAAGACCGGGGATTTAATATCGTTTTTCAGGATTACGCTCTTTTCCCTCATTTAAATGCCTATGAAAATATCGTTTATGGATTGAGGAACAGGAAGGGATCCGTTTCCAAGGAAGAGCTGCAGGAATACATCGATTTCCTGGAACTAGCACCGCATTTGAAAAAAAGGATCAGCGAATTATCCGGGGGTCAGAAACAAAGGGTCTCGATCGCAAGGACTCTTGTAATGAAACCGAAGATCCTCTTGCTTGATGAGCCACTGAGTGCCTTGGATGGTGTAATCAAGGAATCGATAAAGGAACGCATCAAATCCATTGCCCGAGAATATAAGCTGACGACAATCATAGTGACACATGATCCGGAAGAGGCCTTGACGATGTCCGATAAAATTTTGATCATTAATCAAGGAAATATTTCTCAATTTGGATCACCTCAAGAAATCATCAATCAGCCAGCCAATGATTTTGTTAAGGCATTCATTCTTAAACAACTGGAGATCAAGCGAGAAAATATTTATAACTTATTCGGTGAAAGGTATGCCTGATGTAAAACCGGCAATGAGAGTCATTTATATACCTATCTTACTGCTGTTTGCCGCTTTTCTTTTCTTGCCGCTTGGCATATTGTTCGTCCGTTCTTTTGAAACGGCTGATGGAATTAACCTCTCGAATTATCTAACGGTCCTTTCCAATGCAGAGCTGATGCATTCATTTGGAAACAGCGTGAAAATCTCAGGGCTCACAGCCGTCATTACAACCGTTTTGGCCTTTTTCCTGGCCTATTCCATCCATTGCACCCGATTATACAGGCCGTTAAAAGGTGTAATTAAAACAGGGATCCTTATTCCGATGCTGCTTCCGACAATCACTTTCGGGTTTGCGATCATCTACTCTTTCGGCAATCAGGGTATCATCACCAAGATTTTTGGAAGGAATCTATTCGATATATACGGATTTAATGGATTATTGGTAGGTTATGTGATTTATACATTGCCATCAGCTTTTCTTCTCATCAATAATTCCTTCAAGTACATGGATAAAAAGTTCATCATCGTTTCGAAATTAATGGGGGACGGAATGATAAGAAGTTTCATGAATACGATCATACGGCCATTGTCGGGAACTTTGGGAGGAGCCTTTATACTTTCCTTCATCTTGAGCTTCACCGATTTTGGGATACCGGCTTCAGTCGGCGGGACCTATTCCGTTGTTGCGACGCAACTGTATCAAGTCATGCTGGGTTCAATCCCTGATTTCAATAATGGTGCAGTGATTGCCATTCTCATGCTCATTCCGGTAGTATTCAGTGTTTTCCTATTAAACTATCTGGAGAAACTTAACTTTCATTATGAGAAGTTCAGCGATATCGAAATGGCTCAGCACAAAGGGAGGGATATATGTTTTGGGGGTATCTCGATGCTGGTCTTAATGGGGATGTTTTCTGTATTTGCGGTCATGTTCATTGCACCATTTTTAACTAGTTTCCCATATGATCTCTCGTTCACCTTTAAGTACTTTATCGACACATTCCAATCGAGCGATTTAACGGCAGTCTATAAAAACTCCTTATTTGTTGCCTTAATGACGGCTGTACTTGGAACGCTCATTGCCTTTAGCGCAGCAGTTTTGAATGTCCGAACGCCCCTTAGGGGGAAATCGTCAATGGATATCATTTCGATGTTGACGAATACAGTACCGGGAATGGTGTTGGGTTTATCGTATTTGCTGCTTTTCAACGGCAGCAGCTGGAAAGGGTCCTTTGCCATCATCATTTTATGTAACATGGTCCACTTCTTTACGACACCCTATTTAATGGCGAAAAACTCTTTATCCAAAATGAACCCGGCATGGGAAACCACCGGAAATCTATTGGGGGATAGCTGGATCAGGACAATCTATCGGGTCATCCTGCCTAACTCGGCATCTACGGTGATCGAGATGTTCAGTTATTATTTCATCAATAGTATGGTGACGATCAGCGGTATCATCTTTTTGGTCACGGCCCAAACCACATTGGTGGCAAGTAAAATAAAAGAGCTTCAGCATTTTGCCAAATTCAATGAAATATTCATCCTGTCTTTACTTATCTTTTTTACAAATCTAGTCGTGAAGCTGCTTTGTGATCATTATCAAAAAAGGCAATTCAAACATTAATGAGGGGGATATTATGTTTAAGACGATGAAGTTAGCCTTACTGTCTCTAGTTGCTTTAAGTGTGGTATTTGTATTGGTGGGCCGTAACAGCGGCAAAGCGGATGAAGAAAAGGTGGTCATTTATACGAATGGCGATGAAGAAGCCACAGCAGCAATGGAGACTTCCCTGAAAGATGCCGGATACGAAGGGAAATATATCCTCCAATCATTAGGCACGTCTGAATTAGGGGGGAAACTGCTGGCAGAAGGCGGTGAAATTGAGGCTGGTGTCGTGACGATGAGTTCCTATTTCATCGGAAGTGCACAGGATCGGCACTCGATGTTCAAGGACCTGACATTCAGTACAAACGGATTGGAACAACACCCAGCCTATTATACGCCGATTTTGGCAAATACCGGTGCCGTTTTTGTGAATACGGAAGTGCTCAAACAAAAAGGACTGCCGATGCCGGCCTCGATTAAGGACTTAACAAAGCCGGAATTTAAAGGGTTCGTTTCAATTCCTAATATTCTGGACTCTTCAACAGGGTGGCTGTTAGTTCAAGCGATTATCAGTCAATACGGTGACGCGGAAGGGAAAAAGGTTCTCCATGATTTAATAGCAAATAGCGGTCCGCACCTTGAGAGCTCAGGTTCAGGTCCAATCAATAAAGTGCAAGCAGGGGAAGTGGCTGCCGGTTTTGGTTTACGCTATCAAGCCGTGATGGCTAAAGAGTCGGGCTTACCGATAAAGTTTGTCGATCCGACTGAAGGGAATTTCTCCTACACGGAATCTGTCGCTGTCGTGAAAAAAGATAATGAAGCTAAAACAAGTTTAGCGATGAAAATGGCAGAAGTGATCAGTAAAGATGCTAGAGAAGAACTGTTGGAACATTATCCGGTCGCACTTTATGAAGGTGAAAAGGTAAAGGAAAAGAACAAACCGGCCCACCCTATGAAATTCAAGCAGCCATTAACGGTCGAATTATTAAAACAGCATCAAGAGTTCTTTAAATCAGCACAATGATAAATACAGTGAGGAGTGAAGGAAAATGAATACCTATAAACTTTTAACGCCAGGACCGCTGACCACTACAAGTACGGTGAAACAGGAAATGCTTGTCGACCGCTGTACGTGGGAAAATGATTATAAGGAAATCACCCAGAAAATCAGATCCCAGCTACTTGAATTGGCATATGCTGCAAACGGTGAGTATACAGCTGTACTTATGCAGGGAAGCGGTTCGTTTGTTGTAGAATCTGTGCTGACGACAGCACTTTCAAAATCCGATAAAGTGCTGATCATAACGAATGGCGCATATGGGAAACGGATTGTGAAAATGGCGGAGTGCATCGGATTGAGTCATGTGGAATATGGCGTTGAGTACAATGAAATTCCACAGGAAGCTGAAATCCGGAATATTTTACTGGATGATAGTGACATCACACATATTGCAATGGTTCATTGTGAAACGACGACAGGGATTTTAAATCCGATAGAAATAGTTTCGAAGATATCAAAGGAACAAGGGAAAACCTTGATCATTGATGCGATGAGCAGCTTTGGCGGAGTTGAAATGAATGTGCCTGAACTCGGAATCGATTATTTGATCAGCAGTGCAAATAAATGCATTCAAGGAATCCCTGGTTTTGGTTTTGTTCTTGCAAAGATTGAGAAATTATTGGCTTGTGAAGGCAATGCCCGCAGTTTGTCACTGGATTTATATGATCAGTGGAAAGAGATGGACAAGGATGGGAAATGGCGATTCACATCTCCAACACATGTAGTGGCCGCGTTTGCTAAAGCGTTGGAAGAATTAACGGAAGAAGGCGGCATTCCAGCCAGATCCGCCCGCTATAAAAATAATAATGATAGGCTGAGGGAGCTGATGGGTAAATTGGGCATTCGTACATATATCTCACCTGATAAACAATCGCCTATCATTACTACATTCCTTTTTCCTACTGAAACCTTTGATTTTGTGGAATTCTACAATTTTATCAAAGAGAGGGGTTACGTCATATACCCCGGAAAGCTTACAGACATAGATACATTCCGTATCGGAAATATTGGCGAAATCCATGAAGAGGATATCGAGGAACTTGGTAAGATCGCAGAAAAATATATGAAAGTGGTGACAGTATGAATAAGGTAGAGGGAATCATTTTGGATTGGGCTGGAACGGCTGTGGATTTTGGATGTTTTGCGCCAGTGAATGTTTTTGTGGATATTTTTAAGAATGCTGGAGTGGAAGTGACGATGGAAGAAGCCAGGGCTCCGATGGGCATGCTGAAAATCGACCATATTCGTGCGATGCTGACCATGCCAAGGATATCTTCAATATGGGAAGAACAATACGGAAGGCCATTCAATGAGGGAGACGTTGAAAAACTATATGCTGAATTCGAACCGGCACTAATGATGTCATTGGCGGATTATACAGATCCCATTCCAGGGGTTATCGAGACGGTGAAAGCATTAAGAAATCGCGGCCTGAAGATTGGGTCGACAACGGGATATACGGATACAATGATGGGGGTCGTCGTGGCAAATGCTTTGAAAAAAGGGTATCGGCCGGATTTCCATGTAACCCCGGATGCAACCAACTCGTTTGGAAGACCTTATCCATACATGATATATCGGAATATGGAAGAATTGAAGTTGACCGCAGCATGGAAGGTAGTGAAGGTAGGAGATACCATTTCCGATATGCAAGAGGGAGTGAATGCTGGGGTATGGTCGGTCGGAATCATTGTCGGAAGCTCCGAGATGGGATTGAGTTTGGATGAGTATACAAGTTTACCAGAACGAGATAAACAAAATCTCATCACTAAAACGGCAGAAACCTTTATGGAAAACGGAGCAGACTTTACCATCAGAACGATGGAGGATTTACCTGAACTCATAGACCGCATCAACCTTCTTATAGCAGAAGGGAAAAGACCTCGTTCAAGCTAACATTCAGTGTGAAAAAAAGTGCAGCAACTTTTGTCCTTGAGTGGGGATGAAGGATTGCTGCACTTTTTTCGTTTGCCACTTCTCTGAACAACCTTACATTCGCTTTTCCAACTCATTCATACTGCATAATAAATCGTATTTTTTGAAAAAAACTGAGTTATTTAACGGCTGCTTATTGTAAAAAATGAAAAAAGAGTGTACCATTAAATGAGAATGATAATCAATCACACTTGATTACCGGGGAGTGGACGTAAATGGAGCAGCAAGATTTATTTGATGTAACGGTTATTGGGGGAGGGCCAGCAGGCCTTTACTCCACTTTTTATAGCGGACTTAGAGAAATGAAAGTGAAACTGATTGAATACCAGCCACGGCTAGGCGGGAAAATTCATGTCTATCCAGAGAAAATGATTTGGGATGTAGGAGGGCTGACACCCACTACCGGGGAAAAATTAATTGAGCAGCTAGTGGAGCAAGGTTTAACATTCAATCCAACAGTCGTCCTGAATGAAAAAGTGGAATCAATCACACGTAATGAAGAAGGTATCTTCGTTTTACATACCGCTTCAGGGCAAATGCACTTTTCCAAAACGATCATTGTCGCGGTTGGCGGCGGAATTCTGAATCCGCAAAAGTTGGAAATTGACGGGGCTGAAAGGTTTGAAGTCTCCAATTTAAACTATACTGTTAAGTCTTTCAATCGTTTCAAGGATAAGACGGTGATCATTTCAGGCGGCGGGAATTCTGCCATAGACTGGGCAAATGAATTGGAGCCCATCGCCAAAAAGGTGTATCTGACTTACAGGAAAGATAGTTTGGCAGGTCATGAATCACAAGCAAGGCAATTGATGGAAAGCTCTGCTGTTTGTTTCTTGAATACGACGATTACAAAACTGATCGCCTGCGCTGATCATGAATCAATCGAACATGTTGAACTGACGAATCATGCAACGGGAGAGGTTTCGTACTTGCCGATCGATGAAGTCATCATCAATCATGGTTATGAGCGTGATACTTCGCTGCTTCGAAATAGTAAAGTGGATATTGCCATAGCCGACAATTATTATATTGAAGGTACTCCTTCAAGTGAATCCTCGATGGATGGAATATACGCTGCCGGCGATATCTTAAAGCATGAAGGTAAATTGAACCTGATAGCAGGTACTTTTCAAGATGCAGCAAATGCCGTAAACAAGGCAAAGCAATATATCCAGCCTGACGCTCACGGAGTCGGAATGGTTTCTTCCCATAATGAAATCTTTAAAAAGCGCAACAGGGAATTGATCAAGGAAATGATGAAACCGGCTGGGGTACTTTAATGGAAACGGAAAGCAGGTTCGAAATGTCTCACCCTGAACCATGTTGAATCCCATTGGATTAAAGAAATTTGCGACGATTCTGCCGTCTTAATCAACTGGAATGTTTTTTAGAAAAAACGCTAGGCAAACTGACTCTTCTCAGGATTTTGCTACATTGTAAAAGCTCCAGGTCCTCATGGGCCCTGGAGCTTTTAGCAATTTATAGAGATTCTTTAATGACCTTCTTGTAATGGAATACGGAGAGGATTCCGAAGATCGAATACAATGCCGTGTATAATGCCATAACGATGATCATCGGGGTCCAAACTTCGGTCCCGAATAAGAACCATCCCGATTGGACTGCGAAATAACTGTGAAGCAGCCCGACGACTAAAGGGATGCCGAAATTGAAAACTTGTTTTGCTTGGATCCCTCTTAGTAAGTCACCGCGCGTGAATCCCAGTTTTCTTAAGATGGTATAATTGGGTTTTTCACTTTCACTTTCATCCATTTGTTTGAAATACAGGATACAACCGGATGTGATGAGGAAGGTTAATCCCAAGAATCCTACGATGAACATGATAAGACCCATATTCTTCTTCTGGGTGTTGAACATTTCAAATTGGGAATCATTCACATGTTCTTCTTTAAAACTCATTTTATTGAATAGATCATTCGCTTTTTCTAGTTCAGCTTCCTCCTTCACATCAATGCCGATATTTACAGATGAAACTTTCTGGATTTTCGGGTCGACATCCTTTTTCAGACGGTCGAATATCGTTTGGTCTACAATGGCAACGGGCAGTCCGCCATTCGTGAAGTAATAGGACAAGATGCTATCATCATTCAATCCCATGAAAGTTTGCGGAATCACTTCATGTTTGCCCTTCAGTTCAATATTTCCGGTATCCTTCAAGGACATGACCTTCTCCATCATATTACTGTATCCGCTGAAAAGGGTCTCATCTTCAGCGAGGTTGATTCCATTAACGGATTCATCACTGATGACGGGAACGGTCATGATGTCCGGGTCGAAGTTCACTCCTTCCAGGCTTGTTTCCATTATTTCCTTTACATTAATATCTGCTTGAATGACATCGATCACCTTTTCGTCATAATCGATTTTACTGTCTGATAAAGCTTCTTTGAATGCATCTGCATCTTCCATATCTGTCATGGAAAAATCGGTAGGGATATAGCTTTGTGCCATTTTCTCCGCTGAGTAGTAGGAGATATAGCTTAATGATAATAATCCGATCGCCAGAGCGGAAACGGTCGTGATGATCGTCAATAATATCGCATTCGATTTCATCCGGAACATGATGGATGAAAGGGACAATACTTCATTGATGTTCAAATATCCATTTTTCTTTTTACGGATGATATTAAAGATGAAGCTTACGGATCCTTTATAGAATAGGTAGGTACCGATGATGACGGATGCCAAAATGAAGATCATGGCCATAAAAAGCTCGGTCATCTCTGAAAAAGCTCCATCGAATAATTTGGATGAGATGACATAGCCGGCAATGATCAGGATGATTCCGAATATCCCGATGATCATTTCGAACATCGAAACCTTTTTCACTTTTCCCTCCGTCATTGAAGTCACTCTAAATAATGATAAGATGGTCTGCCTTTTAATGAAGGCATAATTCATCAACATGATGAAAAGATAAATGGCGCTAAAAACGAGAATGGTTTGAACAAGCGGCTGAAAAGAAAATGTAAGGGTCGCAATCGCCTGGACACCCATTATTTTAAATAGTATCATGATGATCAATTTTGAAGCGGCAAACCCTACAAAGATTCCCAGGAATACGGAACAGAAATACAGGATCAGGTTTTCCACACTCAGGATACGGAATATCCTGTTCTTGGTCATGCCTATCAATTGGAATAAGCCAATCTCTTTACTACGTCTTTTAATGAAAATGCTGTTGGCATATAAAAGGAATATGGAGACAATCGCAACAAGCAGGATCGATGCAGCCTTGATGGATGCGGCTCCTTTCACCGTACCCTCCGCTTCATCCAGCGATGGGTCATATTGCAAGGTGACAAAGGCAAAGTAAAGGGAAGCGCTAAAGACAAGGGCAAAAACATAGAGATAATAGTTCTTCAGATTCTTCTTCAGATTTCGAAAAATGAGTTGATTAATGCTCATTTTGAACCCCTCCCAATACACCTTGTGTTTTCATGATGTCCTTGAAGAAGGTTTGTCTGGATTCTTCACCTTTATTCAATTGCGTATATATTTGTCCATCTTTAATGAAAATGACTCGGCTGCAATAACTGGCCGCAACTGGATCATGGGTTACCATGATGATGGTCGCTTTGCGCTTTTGATTCATTTCACTCAGTTTGTTCAGTAAATCGGAAGCTGATTTGGAGTCTAGCGCCCCAGTCGGTTCATCCGCAAAAATGATACTTGGATCATGGATGAAAGCCCGTGCTGCAGACGTACGCTGTTTTTGGCCACCGGAAATTTCATTGGGGTATTTATCCTTCACTTCATATATGCCCAGTTCTTTCGCCACGGTATCAAACTTTTGTGCCGCTTCAATATTGGGCGTTTTGGTAATGGATAAGGGCAGAAGGATATTTTCTTTGACAGTCAATGTATCCAATAAGTTATATTCCTGGAAGATGAATCCCAGATGGTTCTTCCGAAATTCGGCCAACTTCTTTTCCTTCATCCCTGAAATCACCTTTCCATCAATCGTAATGGTGCCGTTGCTGATTTTATCGATCGAGGAAAGGACATTAAGCAAAGTCGTTTTTCCTGAACCGGATGCACCCATGATACTTACGAATTCACCTTCTTGTATGCTTATATCGAGACCCTTTAATACTTCTTGTTTATTGAATTTATTACCATAGATTTTATGGATTTTTTTCGCTTCTAATATATTCACTTGGATACACTCCTTTTTTTCTATATCCTTATTATAAAAGGCCATGTATTTCTTTTCCTTCGTTTGGACGAACAAAGAATAAAAGCATGTGACACTTTTGTCACATGCTTGTGATATTCACGAAATCATTTCTTTTTGGGAAGGTCAAGGTAACGGTCGTTCCGATTCCAAGCTCTGATTTCACGTCTATGGAGATGAATAGCGACTCGGCTGCATTCTTGGTTAAATATAAACCCATGCCAGTTGCCGCATTGTCACGATGATTCGTCGTGGAAGTAAATCCTTTATCAAATACCCGGGATAAATCTTTTGGGTCGATGCCCCGTCCGGAATCCTTCACTTCAAGAACCGTTTGTTCAGCTTGTTCATGGCTATATATCGTGATATCCGAGTTTTCACTGTATTTAATGGAGTTGGTCAAGAGCTGCCTCATGATGAAGGACAGCCATTTGGCATCAGTGAGCACTTCGGTTACATCCAATTGTAAGTCGAAGCCGATTCCTTTTTGAATGCACCATGATTGCAGCGTTTTAATCTCATCAAAGATTATTGTTTCCAAATCGGTTTTCTCTATATACAAATCATTTTCGATGAAAGGCATGCGCCTTTGATGGAGCTGCTGATCAAGAAGCAGGTGAATGCGCAGCCACTCATAAGTCAAATGGGATTTCAGCAATTCATTATCCAAGCGATCAATCATTAAATGCATCGTCGTCAAGGGTGTCTTCACTTCATGAATCCAAGATAATAATTCATCCTTTTCCTGCTCTAAAGTCATTTGACCAATTGCTGCGGATTGCTTCAATATTTCGGTTTGGTTAATGATGCTGTTTTCTATGATTTTTTCGAAAGGGCTTTCCGGTTCGGCTATCTTCGTAATATCCAGGTTGTCTTCCCGCGCTTCTAAACTTTTATAAAAATATGTTTCTTTTTTATAGCGGAATATCAAAAACATACTGAATATGAGCAATGATAAAAAAACAATATACAGTATGGGCTTTAACGGAATAGCCGAATCAAGATAAGCGACAAAGATAATGAATAGATGAAGTAGTATATAGAAAATGATCCAGCTGAACCTTTCCATGAGATATTTTCTGATCATGCATTTGCCTCTTCCACGGCGATGTAGCCCTGTCCAACCTTCGTTTCGATAAAATGCCCTAACCCCAGTTCATCCAACCTCTTTCGTAAACGGTTCACATTCACTGTAAGGGTGTTATCACTTATGAAACGTTTGTCATCCCATAAGCTGTTGATCAATTCTTCGCGGCTTACGATCTTGTTTTTCCGTTCAATGAGCTTTTTCAAGATGAAAATTTCATTCTTCGTCAATTCGATTGTGCCAGTCTCGGCCGATACCGTGTTCTTCTCGTAATCCACAGTTGCACCGCACCAGGTTTTCAATTCCACCTTTTCGGTATTGTAATTATAGACACGGCGAAGGGTGGCCTGTATCTTTGCGATGAGTACATCAAAATGAAAAGGCTTTTGGATAAAATCATCAGCTCCCAGCTGCATGGACATCACCATGTCGGTAGGATGATCACGTGAAGATAAAAAGATGATGGGAACATTGGAATGGGTCCGGATCATTCTGCACCAATGAAACCCATCAAACTTCGGTAATTGTATATCAATGATGACCAAATCAGGTTTGATGTCCGTGAATTCCTGAATCACTTTACTAAAATCGCCGATTCCGTAAATATCATATGACCATTGCGCCAATCTATCTTTAATTTCATTGGATAATGTCGTATCATCTTCTATCAATAGTATTTTAAACAATGGGTTCACCGCACTTTCCAGCTTTTCTTAAAAGTATATAGTAAATCCTTTATAGGTTCTAGAAGAAGGGAGGAACTAGAGCTGTAATCGTCTACCGGTTGTATGTAAACCAATATTATATTAAAATTGAGGATAACGAATGGAGGAAGTGAATTTATGTCTGATTTTCCAAATTGCCCAGCATGTGATTCAGAATATACATACGAAGACGGGAGTCTTTTTGTTTGCCCGGAATGCGCCCATGAGTGGCCGGTGGAAGCGGAAACGGAAAATGATGATCAAAAGAAGACGATCAAAGATGCTAATGGAAATGCCTTGAACGATGGTGATACTGTTACGGTAATCAAGGATCTTAAGGTGAAAGGAAGCTCATCCGTCTTAAAAATGGGCACTAAAGTCAAAAGTATCCGTCTAGTCGATGGTGATCATGATATTGATTGCAAGATTGATGGTTTTGGGGCAATGAAATTAAAATCCCAATTTGTTAAAAAGGTATAATTAAAAAAACGGCCTAATCCATGGATTAGGCCGTTTTTTTTGCGTTAAGGATTAATAAACTTTGTCACCGTTAAAGATTGAATTCTTGACGACAACATAATCCACATTACGGATGGCTTCCAACTTGGTTCCACCGGCATATGAAATGGAAGACTGAAGATCTTGTTCCATTTCCTTTAACGTATCATCCAAAGATCCTTTGTGCTCGACAAACATCTTTTTGCCTTCAACGTTTTTCTTTTCACCTTTTTGGAATTCAGAAGCTGAACCAAAGTATTCTTTAAAGGCCTTTCCATCTTTCTCGATCGTTTGACCTGGAGATTCCTCATGTCCGGCAAATAATGAACCGATCATGACCATCGAAGCGCCAAATCTAACTGATTTAGCAATATCCCCGTTCGTGCGAATGCCGCCGTCAGCTATGATTGGCTTGCTTGCCGCTTTTGCACACCAGCGAAGTGCAGCTAGCTGCCAGCCGCCCGTTCCAAATCCAGTCTTGATTTTAGTGATGCATACTTTCCCAGGTCCAATACCCACCTTTGTAGCATCAGCACCGGCATGTTCCAATTCCCGTACCGCTTCAGGAGTACCGACATTTCCAGCAATGACAAAACTTTCAGGTAAATGCTTTTTAATATGCTGTATCATCTTTATCACGGCATTGGAATGGCCGTGTGCAATATCTATCGTAATGTATTCAGGGACAATGTTGTCTTCCGATAATTGCTCAATGAATCCGTATTCTTCTTCTTTTACGCCTACACTGATGGATGCGATCAATTCTCTTGAATGCATGTCCTTAATGAAAGTCAGTCGTTTCTCTGGCTCAAAACGATGCATTACATAAAAGTAACCGTTTTCAGCCAAGTAAATGGCAATCTTTTCATCAATGATCGTTTGCATATTGGCAGGTACTACAGGTAACTTGAATGTATGTTTACCTAAAGTAACGGATGTATCACACTCAGAACGGCTATTTACTACACATTTTGCAGGAATTAATTGAATATCTTCATAATCAAACACGTTTTCCATGTTACGCACCTCTATATACGAATATTTTTGTCTTTATACATAAAAATTGTTCGCCCACTAGGTAATGTACATCATTTTTGACAGTAAGTCAAAATTTTTAATGATTTTATTTTGATTTTATTTCAGCAGATGGGAAATCCGTAACAGGGTAATAGGCTGAAAAGGCGAACGAACATGAATTTCCTCTCCCTGGACGCACTTTTCCCATAGGAGTCTCCGACACCCGATCCAATCAACTTTTATTTTACATTTTATCGACAGAAGTAGGTTCGGAATGACCTCATTCCGAAGCATGATTTTAAACCCCTTCATGTATTTTTCCTGTAATCCTTAATGGATTAAAGAAACTTGAGAGACTCCTGCCGAATACCTGACTAGCCAAGACCCCTGATGCGCTTGCTTTGATGGGGCTTGGCAGACAGTTGGCGGAAAGGGAGCGGATTACTGAAATCAACTGGAATGTTCTTTTTAGATAAAACGGCAGGCTGGTCATCCTGAACCATATTCCTTAACGTTTTTATTTATCTACAGCCTAAAATACTTAAGTATTTTCACCAAACTATATGACTTTTACACATTTACGTTTTTTTACATCATCTTAACGTTGATCGACATGACACTAAGTTAAAATGAAAATGGTTAACGAATAAGAATGGGGGGATTGGCATGAAGGTTGAATTGCATTGTCATACGAACATTTCAGATGGTTCCAGTTCTTTTGAAGAACTATTGGAGGTTGCAAAAAGGGAAAGCATTGGCCATTTAGCGATTACGAATCATGATACAACGATGAGATTGAAAGAGATGGTGGAAAGGGGAAAGGAAATAGGAATTGAAATCATCCCTGGTATAGAAGTTTCTGGTTATGATTTTGCAAGGGGCAGGCGTGTACATATTTTGGGATATTTTATTGATCCTGGTCATAAGGCACTCGAGGACCTATGTAATCCATTGATTGAAAAGAGGAATGAAGCTTCTGAAAAAATGGTGGAGCGGCTAATTGAGGCAGGATATCGAATAACTTGGGAACAAGTTTCTAAATTCAGGGGAGGAACCGGTGTTTATAAACAGCATATTATGCTAGCGCTGCGGGAATCTGGTTATACGGATTCTATCTATGGAGATTTGTATAAGAAAATCTTCAGTCGCGGCCAAAATGGAGAAGAGCCAGGCATTGCCTTTATTCCTATAGAGTATGTGGATGCTATTCTGGCTGTGAAGGCGATTCGTGCAGCCGGAGGCGTTCCGGTCCTTGCTCATCCTGGACAATACGGAAGTTTCGAAATGATTCCTGATCTTGTTGAAGCAGGGCTTGAAGGGATAGAAGTTCTTCACCCGCATCATGGGCATGCAGAAGAGGAAAGAGCGATTTCATATGCAGATCGATTTAATCTCATTAAGACAGGAGGTTCGGATTTTCATGGGGATTATGTGGAGAAGCCGATTCGTCTTGGCAGTATGAGCCCAGGAAAGGAATGTGTGAATGCTTTGAAATTAAGGAAAAAAAGCATGGCCATTAAATGATGAAAAATATCGATTCGAAAACAGGATTTTGCTGTAAAAGCGACCTGCCCATATGTTGGATGAGCCATTTGAAAGACTGAACCATGCAGGATGGCGTTTTGAAAAGATTGATAAAATATGTATTTCCTTCGTCCTGGTATTTGACCAGGACTTTTTTTTACAAGAAAGTCATGGTAGCTTCATATTTTCTCATTACACTGACTTTAAAATAGGTATGGGCAGACCGAATATTTAAAGGGGGATTTCTGTTGGGGGAAAAGAACTTTTTAGTGGATCATTTGATATCGGAAATTAAGAGCGGGACCTTTCAATTGGATAAAAAGTTACCTTCAGAGCATATACTCGCTGACCAATTTAATGTTCCAAGAATGGTTGTCAGGAAGGCATATGAGCAGCTTCAAGATTTAGGATTTATCTATTCAAAACAAGGTAAGGGAAGTTATGTCCAGGAAACCAAGAAGCAAATTCCGTTAATACTATCCGGAGATGTTAGTTTCACCGAGAAAATGAAAGAATTCCAGTTTTCCTTTCAAACGAGTACTATTGTTTGCGAAGAAATTCCTTATGATCAAAAGGTTTTTCAAAGCCTCGAGGCGGAAAGCGATGACAAGGTCTTTAAAATTGGCAGGCTTAGGTTAATGGACGGTTTCCCGATTGCCCTTCATACATCTTTTGTAGCAAAATCAACATTTCCTGAAATAGAAAAGGACGGTCCTGATATTACCTCTATGTTTCAATATTATAGGCAGCATGGTTATGTAGAGTTCGGATCCAGCAGCAGTACGCTGAATGTGATTTTTCCCACTTTATTCGAACGGGATATTTTGCAGTGTTCAAGTTTGATTCCACTGTTGCAAGTGGAATCATTATGCCGGGATAAGCGGAGCAATCAAGTACTTGAGCACACGGTCATAATCTACCGAAGTGATTGTTTTACATATGTTATATAAAAACTTCCATTCCAGATATCGCTCGAACTCACTCGTGAATGCTCCGAATTCACGAGTGAAAGTACGAAACTCACGAGTGAATGCTCCGAATCCACGAGAAAAAGTACGAAACTCACGAGTGAAGCTCCGAATACACACATAAAGCATGCAATTTGAATTATGTGGCTGGCTTTAACAAATTTCATACAAAGATTTACTCTTTCTTAACGGACGTACACTTGGCAACAAGATACATTGAAGATGTTAGCTTGAAACTAAAACATTTGGAGGCCAATGGAATGAGAAGAAGGGAAAGAACCGAGATTTTGATTCAAGGCTCTGAGGGCATTGCGAAGGAATTTGCCAAGGAAATAGCAATGAAATATAAAGTTACCGTCATTCAAAAGCCAGAGAGTGCCCTTGTGCAGCTAAAGACAAGGGAAACGGCAAAAAAGAGCTTGTTTTATCTAGGGGAAATGCTGGTGACTGAATGCACGGTCCAAATCCAGGATTCAATCGGGATTGGTATCGTTAAGGGACATCGGGAAGAGCTGGCACAAAGTTTAGCTATCATTGATGCTGCTTATCAGGCTGATCTTGGTGAAACAAGACTATGGTCACATGTTTTAGAAAATGAGAAGAAGAATATACAGAAAAATCTTCAAGAGCTGAATCGATCTATCTTAAGGACCAAGGTGAACTTTGAAACGATGGATGTTCAATAAGAGGGGGGAAAGCAATGAATTTGGATGTAGTTCATGATATACAAACCGTATATAGAAAGCTTGTAACGGCGACTTCAAGACCTGGAACTTTAATGGTTTTGGAGAGGGAAGCAAAGACTTTGGATGTTCAAATGGAATGCTTATCTTCTACTATCCTGCTTGCACTTACTGTACTTGACCCTGAAGTGACTTTTAAGGTCATTGCAAAGGAGGAGGAGGCGGTGTCAATGATGATTAATCAGCTTACTTATTCAAAGCCTGTCGATTTGCCGGAAGCGGATTTTATCTTTATTTTACATGATGCCTCCGTCGAGCAAATGAAAGAAGCCTTGAATAAAGCAAAGGTAGGAAATCTGTTGAACCCTCATGAATCGGCAATGGTCATTCTGGAAGTACCGGATGTAACGAAAGGGGACTCCATGATCCTTTCAGGACCAGGAATTCAACAGCCATCATTCATAAGCCTTCCGAATGTATCAGCCTGGCTGGGTGCAAGGAACGAAAAAAACATAGAATTCCCGTTAGGAATCGATATGTATTTTGTGGATCAACAGGATCGTTTAATCGCTTTACCGAGAACGACTCAAATCAAAGAAAATGGTGGTGAGATTATATGGGATATGTTGCAGTAAAGGGCGGAACAAAGGCGATTGAGGAATCCATCAAACGCTTAAAGTATGAACGGGTCAAAAATGGGACGGCTATAGAGCTGCATAAGATAGAAGCTGGGATGAGGGGGTTGATTGATCAGGTTATGTCAGAAAGCAGTTTGTATGATCAATCACTGGCTGCACTTGCCATCAAACAGGCTGAAGGCAATCCGGAAGAAGCTGTTTTCCTCTTGAGAGCCTATCGATCCACTTTGCCGCGAAAACATGTTTCACGAGTGATCAGTTCTGAAAATATGAAAGTGGAACGGCGGATTTCAGCTAGTTTTAAGGATGTACCGGGCGGACAGATTTTAGGTGCTACGACTGATTATACACATCGGTTACTAGATTCGGAGTTGGAAAATGAATCGGATATAAGCCTTCAAGATTGGTTACGTGCTTTTCAAGAAGAAAATCGTTCAACAGAATATCAGAGCCATATGTCTGATTTAAACTCTCTACCTAAAGTTTTGGATTACTTAAGAAGTGAAGGCTTATTAGCAAGCTGTGAAAATAATGATTTGCAGCCTGGGGATGTCACAAGGAAAAGCCTGGAGTTTCCTTCAATGCGGAGTGAACGCCTGCAAATTTTAACAAGAGGCCAAACCGGTGCAGTGACTTCACTTGCTTATGCAGTCATTCGTGGATATGGTGCACTGCACCCGACAGTAGGAGAGCTACGCGTAGGTCAGCTGCCCGTCCATCTCGATCACCCGCTGCTGGACGAAGGGCAAGAGGAAGATAGCTATTATATGGGGGACTTCACAGCGACGGAGGTAGAGATGCTCATTCCGCTTACGGTAGAGAAAGAACAAGGCAATAAAGAAATAGAGTTTGAAGTTGGTTTTGGCATGTGCATGGGACAAAATGAAACAAAGGCAATCGCAATGGGCATCTTGGATAATTGCCTGGAAAAACCCAACAAGGAGTTTCCAAGTCACGACGAGGAATTCGTTCTTTATCATATAGATTCAGTGGAATCAACGGGTTTCATCTCCCATTTGAAGATGCCTCATTATGTTACGTTCCAATCCAAGCTTGATAGCATTCGGAAGTCGAAAGATAAGAACACAGAGCAGGAGGTTGGGTTGCATGAATAAAACCTATAATTTTGCATTCTTTGATGAAGGGTCGAAACGGGAAATTAGAAGGGCAACACTGAAGGCAATTGCCATTCCCGGTTATCAAGTCCCATTCGCTTCAAGGGAAATGCCGATTGGGCGCGGTTGGGGTACAGGCGGCCTGCAGTTGACATTGTCATTGATCGGAAAGGATGACGTCCTTAAGGTGATCGACCAAGGTTCGGATGAATCCGTTAATGCCGTTAACATAAAAAAACTCGTATCTGACACCACTGGGGTAAGGATAACGGATAGCACAAAAGATGCCTCTTTAATCCAGTCAAGACACAGGGTGCCTGAAGTGCCGTTACAACGAGACCAGATTTTAATCCTTCAAGTTCCATTACCGGAACCTTTAAGGAATTTTGAGCCGAGCGAACATGAAACGAAAAAGCTTCATGCTGAGAGAGAGTATGGCGGAGCATGGCTAATGTTATTTGAACAAATAATGAAGTACGGAATAATGGCGACGGATGCAGATCACCCGGTAATGGTTCACGACAGGTATGTCATGGCACCAAGTCCCATACCAAGATTCGATAATGCCAAGCTGGACGATAGTGAGGCGCTCATTTTGTTAGGTGCAGGTAGGGAGAAAAAGGTATATGCAGTGCCTCCATATACAAATGTATCATCTTTGGCATTTGATGATTATGAATTTGAAATCGAGTCCTTTACAAATCATGCTTGCATTCTCTGCGGTTCCAATGATGTGTTTTTGGACGAACTTGTCGATGAGGAATCAGGGGAAACATATTTCCAATGCAATGATACAAGCAATTGCCTTGAAATGGTCAATCAAAAACAACCATTGGGAGTGAAATAAATGTCTGTGCATGAGGTACCAGTATTATCAGTTAAACAAATGAACAAACAGTATGGTAACGGATGTTCGACATGCAAACATATGAAATTAGGAAAAGTGACGAAAAACTTTTGTCACGAATGCGGGACGGTATATGCCTGTAGAGATGTGACATTCGATTTGTATCACGGTGAAGTTCTCGGAATTGTAGGGGAAAGCGGCAGCGGCAAGTCCACTTTAATGAAAAGTTTATATTTTGACGAAGAAGTAACCGATGGAGAACTGTATGTGGCTGGCTTTGAGGATGGAAAAAAGAATTTATTCATGGAGTCTGCCCAGAAAAAAAGATTCGTTCGAAACCACCTGATGGGGAAGGTTTATCAAAACCCGATTCTAGGGTTGAAAATGGATTTCTCCTCGATAGGCAATATTGCTGAGAAGTTAATTTCAGCTGGGAACAGACATGTTGGCAGCATGGAAACAAGAGGGGCCGAGCTCCTTAAAGCAGTCAATATTCCCATTCATCGAATGAAGGAAGAACCAAGGAATTTCTCAGGCGGAATGCAGCAAAGGGTCCAGATAGCCAAAGCATTGTCCAACAATCCCCCCATACTGCTTTTGGATGAGGTCACCACAGGTTTAGATTTATCAGTTCAAGCAAGTGTATTGGATTTAATTAAAGGTCTTCAAAGAGATTTGAATATTAGCATAGTATTGGTATCCCATGATTTGGGCGTAATCCGAATGCTTGCGGACCGTACGCTCGTTATGCTGGAGGGGAAACTGATTGAGCAGGGTTTGACAGATCAAATACTCGAAGATCCACAGCATCCTTATACCCAGCAATTAGTACACTCGCTGCTGTAAAAGAAACTAAAGGAAAATGGGGGAAGAGACATTGCTGCTGATTAAAAATGGGAAAATAATAACGGAAGACTCGATCCTGATGGACCATGATCTCTTAATCAAGGATGATAGAATTTGCCGCATTGCACCTGTGGGAGAAATCGAATCGATTCCTGAGATGGAAGTGCTGGACGCTTTAGGTGGATATGTTTCACCTGGTTTTATTGATCTCCATTCGGATTATATTGAACATATGACTGCGCCGCGTCCGACTTCTTTAATGAATTTTCATTTGAGCTTAAGAGAAACGGAAAAGGAACTGATTACGCACGGGATTACGACCATGTTTCACTCCCTATCACTCTATAAATCCACTGAATACGCATATAAGCCAATTCGGGAGCCTGAGAATGTAAGGAAGCTTATTGACTTAATTGATCAAACACATAAGATGAAGCACCTGGTACGCCATCGGTTTCATGCCCGTTATGAAATCGATAATTTGGAGGATATCGATCGTTTAAAAGAATATGTTTCGGAAAAGAAAGTGCATCTGGTCTCATTCATGGACCACACTCCAGGACAAGGGCAGTATCGGCATTTAGAGATCTATCGAAACACTTTAAGGGGGTATAACGATTATAGCGATGAAGCCATTGATGTGATGATCCGGACTCATCAAGTGAAAGAAAAGCTGACGATTGAAAGAATGAAGGAAATTGCACTGCTAGCAAGAGAAAATAATATTGCCGTAGCCTCGCATGATGATGATTCAATAGAGAAGCTTGAATTGGTTGACAGCTTTGGAACGAGTATAAGTGAATTTCCTATCACCCTCGAGATTGCCCGTAAGGCCCATGATATGGGGATGTATACCATAGCGGGTGCACCAAATGTGCTTTTGGGAGGTTCCCACAGCGGGAACTTAAGTGCCTCTGAAGCCATTCAGGATGGAAGCATAGACATATTATGCAGTGATTATTACCCTGCAGCTCTTCTGCATTCCATGTTTGAATTAGTCGAGACCCATGGAATGGATCTTATCGATATGTTTAAGCTGGTTACGATTAATCCCGCAAAGGCAGTCAAGATGGAGGAAGAAATTGGATCGATTCACGAAGGGAAAAAGGCAGACATCCTTATTATTGAAAAAATTTCTGGTGATTTCCCTGTCATAACGACTGTGATTGTTGATGGAAAGTTGATTCAAAAAACGAATTACAGGATATGAATTTTAGAGAGCAGGTGGCAAAATGGGGAACTTATTGAAAATCAATGATTTATCCAAGTCTTTTATTTTACATAATCAACGCAAGAATATCCATGCGGTCAGCAACATTACGATCTCAGTGAAAGAAGGTGAATTTATTGGCATTACAGGCAAGAGCGGCAGCGGAAAATCAACGATCCTAAAATCGATTTATGGTACCTATCGGATTCAAGAAGGAGACATCTGGTATGAGTCTTCCCACTATGGTGCGATTAATCTAGCGAAAGCTACAGAAAGGGAAATGATTTACTTACGTAAGCATGAGATAGGCTATGTATCCCAATTTTTAAATGTCATGCCAAGAACTACAGCAAGGCAGCTCGTAACCGGGGCCATTCTTGAAATGGGACAAACCAAGGAAATGGCCAATATCGAAACAGAAAAAATCCTCGACCACTTTGAGATAGGAAAAGAGCTATGGGATAGTTACCCTGTTACTTTTTCAGGAGGAGAGAAGCTAAGGTTAAATATAGCAAGAGCAATGGTGAAAAGGCCGCGGCTCCTCCTTTTGGATGAACCGACAGCAAGTTTGGATCACCAATCTAAAGTGAAGGTGAAGACCCTGCTTGAACAGCTTATGAACGAGGGAACGACAATGCTGGGCATTTTTCATGACTTGGATTTCATGAATCGGTTAGTAAATAAAGAATATAGCATTCAGAATGGGTGTTTTACTCAAGCTATTCAAAAAATTTAACAATGGATTCACATGAATTTCACTGAATATTCAGCTTCCTTAACGGCAGGTTAGTATTGGACCGGTATTGTTATAGGGAAAGTGACTGAAATGAGAAAGACCTTTTAAATCGGAGGGGAGATTAAAACGTGAAAAAATCGCTGCTGTCCATATTGATGTTAGTTATTTTGCTGGTGTTTACAGGTTGTTCTTCTAATAGTTCAACAGGTGCAAATGAAGATGATACATTAACCATAGCATGGCTGCCAAATGAATCCGGGGAAGATTTAGGGGAAGCACGCGATGAAATCGGGAAAATCATAGGGGATGCCACAGGAAAGGAAGTCGAACATAAGACAACTACGGATTATAACATTGCAATCGAGGCAATGGCTAATGGAAACGCAGATTTAGCATTCCTGGGGGCACAAGGGTATATTGAAGCAAACAACAAAAACGATAGTGTTCAACCTCTGGTTGTTCCTAGCGGTGAATCAGGTACGTTGGATGATGCAGTCTATAATAGCTGGCTGGCTGTTCAAAATGCAGATGACTATAAAATTAACGGCGAATATAAGATAGACGGTATCCAAGGGAAAAAGTTCTCTTTCGTATCAAATAGCTCTACATCTGGCTTCAAAGTTCCTTCCACAGGAATCGTTGACTATTTTTCGCAGCAAGATAAGTATAAGGAATTAAAGGCAGATGATCTATTGGAAGGCGGGAAAGGCAAATTCTTCAGTGAAGTGCTTTACGGAGGCTCACACCAGGGATCCGCTGTAAATCTATTAACCGGGAAAGCGGAAGTGGCAGCTTTTTGTGACACATGTGTCAATAATTATGTGGAACTGGCTGATGGGGAAGAGAATAAAGCAGGTGCCGTGTATAAGGTCAAGAAGGATGCAGCTGAACCCTTCAACACAGTTGTAGATGAGACATTCTCACTCATTTCAGTGACTCCAGTTTTGAATGCACCTTTCGTTATTAACACCGAATTAGTCAGTGAGGGCACACGTGAAAAAATTCTTGAAACGCTGATGTCTGATGAAATAGCAAATAACGAGAAAGTATTTGTACCAGAAGACTCTAAGTTATCTGGTCTATTTAAACGGGTGAGCGGAAAAGAAAGATTGGTCAAAGTTGAGGATGACTGGTTCAATCCAATTCGGGAATTATCTAAATAAAGGCAGTTAATTGTAGGGGGATCATACATGAAAACATTATTGGAAGTGAAAAATGTCTCAAAACATTTTGGAAATGGTACAAAGGCGTTATCCAATATTGACTTCACGGTGAAAGAAGGAGAGTTCGTTTCTATAATAGGGCCATCTGGAGCAGGGAAATCAACTCTTCTTCGATGCATCAATAGGATGATCGATGCTTCTAGCGGAGAAATCATTTTTGATAATGATCATGTATACAAGGTGAATAAAAGGGAGTTAAAGAAGATACGCAGAAAAATAGGGATGGTGTTTCAACATTACAATCTTGTAAATCGAATAAGTGTAATTGAAAATACCCTGCATGGACGATTAGGCTATAAATCCACAATGGCTGGAATCCTTGGCCTTTATAGTGAAGAGGAGAAGCTTCAGGCTGCTAAAGTTCTCCAAATTCTCGGTCTGGAAGATCAAATCTATAAAAGGTCCGATCAGTTGAGCGGAGGCCAGAAACAGCGGGTTGGCATTGCGCGTGCTCTTATCCAAAATCCTAAATTGCTATTGTGCGATGAACCGATTGCCTCTCTTGATCCGAATTCTTCGAAAGTGATCATGGATCATTTAAGGAATATCTGCACTTCCATGGGAATCACAGTAGTAGTCAACCTGCATCAAGTCGATGTTGCCCTGAAATATTCGGATCGAATCATCGGTGTGAATGGTGGCAAGGTTGTTTTCAATGGCACAACTCAAAATATAACCTCAAAGGATATGCATCAGATTTATGGATCAGATGATGGAAAGTTGATTTTTGATTTAGGAGGTTCCCATGTCGGCTGATGTTTTTGCAAAAAAGAGAAGAAACTCACTTGTATTGTTCTTGCTTATTGGGGCTGCGACGGCTGTTTCCATTATCATTACAGAATTCAGCATCGCAAAAGGGGTTACCTCTGTTCCTAAGGCCATACAATGGTCGTTATCGAATTTTTATCCAACAAAGGAATCGCTTACCAAACTTCCAGACATTTTGACAAAACTGAAAGAAACACTATTAATATCCGTGGCTGCAACGACATTCGCGGGAATATTGGCCTTTGTATTTGCAATATTGGGCTCCAATACAACCAGAGTCCATGCAGGTTTCGGAGGCTTTAGCCGTGGGATAGCCGTTTTATTTAGGAATATTGATGTCTCGATATGGGCATTGGTTCTGTTATTTTCATTTGGACAAAGTTCCTTGACCGGTTATTTTGCCTTGTTTTTCGGATCTTTCGGTTTTTTAACAAGAGCTTTTATGGAAACGATCGATGAAGTGAGCTGCAGTTCCGTAGAAGCTTTGCAGACGACCGGCGCAAGTTATCTAACCGTCATTTCTCAGTCTGTTATTCCTTCAACCATTCCGCAAATGATCAGCTGGGTACTTTTCATGATTGAAACGAATATCAGGAATGCTACATTGGTCGGACTGCTTACAGGATCGGGAATAGGTTTTACGTTTAACCTGTATTATAAAAACTTGAGTTATGACATTGCCAGTCTTGTCGTCATTACGATCATCATTTCGATAGTAAGTATTGAATGGATCTCAAATTATGTGAGGAGGGTGATTTTATAATGCAGTCAGAGGGTCCAATCAAACCATTTCCTTCCCCTACTGGCCAGGAGTTAGATAAAATGCTACTTGAACGACTATCTAAAAAGCCCTTCTCGAAATCTTCAATTGCGATTAGGTTGAGTGTGCTGATACTTGCAGTTTTGACCATTTATGCATTTTCCGGTTTTGACTATAAGGATGTTAAACTGTGGGACGCGCTATTATTGACCGTCGACAATTTGAAGACCATGTTTTTTGAGCCGCATCTGAAGCACTTTACCTTTACTCAAGCGCTTTATCAGGTTTCGATAACATTAGGTTTAGCTTTCTTAACGACCATATTTGGTGCAATCATTGCGCTGATGTTGGGTCTTTTGGCAGCTGGAAATATCTCGTCCAAGCCATTATCGGTTATCATAAAGGGATCGGTTGCCCTGATTAGAGCCGTTCCTACCGTGTTATGGGTCCTCATTTTTGCAGTCGCAGCGGGGTTGGGCAGTGTAGCGGCAGTTATAGGGATGACATTCCACTCAATAAGTTACCTTGTAAAGGCTTACTCGGAATCTTTCGAGGAAATTGATAAAGGTGCTATAGAAGCCCTGCAAGCAAGTGGGGCGAATTGGTGGCAGATCGTGTTCCAAGTCATCATTCCATCTTCGATCACTTATATCATTTCATGGACTTTCATGCGCTTTGAAATCAATTTTGCAGTGGCGGTCGCAATGGGCGCAGCGGCAGGTGCAGGTGGAATCGGCTTCGATATGTTCATGGCAAGTGGATTTTACTTTGACCTAAGTGAAATTGGCACAATCACTTATTTAATCCTGATAATTGCAATCTGTCTTGAAATCTTCGCAACACAGATCAAAAGGAAACTAAAAGTATCATCTTGATAGGCAAAGAAAAAAGACCACAAAATGAATGAAGTGGTCTCTTTATTTGTTTGAAAATCGATTTCAATTTTGTCTCCGGCAGCTCACTACTGGTGTCGATATCATGAAAAGCTTATATAAGGGCGGACTTTATTTCATGTATCTGTTTGATATGCCTCTGTTCATGTAACGATAATAATTCAATCCATTGATCCAATGAAAGATCCCCGAACAGGGGATGCTTGGCTTTCTTTCTACTTAACAAGATATCTGAATCCATATCATAAAGAACTTGTAATAATCGATCCCTTGATTCTGCCAGAAGATCCATAAGGCCCGATAATTGAAAGGGGGTTGAAGAGGGTGAAACGATGTCAGGGGATACGAATTTCTTTGTTCTATTTGTAACCAGGTAAATATTCTTTTGAATGATATTATTAAAATCCCTTTCCCGAATCCCATTTGCTATAGCTTCTGTAAAAACCTGTTCCGTAAGATATAAATGATGGCAAATTTGGGCAATGCTCCATAATTCGGGTGCAGCCCTATGGTGAAGCATTTTTTCATCCAACTCCGTAATTTCCCCAATTAACTGGTTTCTTGATTCGAAAAGCAAATCATACTCGATATAATTCATGAGAACTCCCCCTTTTGTGACACCTCCATTTGAAAGCATCATGGAATTTTTGATATAGGAAAAAAGGGATATCGACTGCATGACAAATGAAAAAAACTAAGTTGATACGATGTGGCACGTATTGATTTCAAAAGGATTATGTTTTTTCATTGATGGAATATGAATGTCTAATGATTGCAGGGGTGTGAGATTATGCATTAAGAAGGTTTCTATTTGGGAAAGATCGTGATAGATAGGCTTGCATTGTATAAACAAGCATGTTTCATGTGTAAGGCCTTGCTTCAAAGTGATTGGCTTTTATGTTGTCTTGAGGAAGAAATGCAGAGCTGATGTCAGGCCTTCACTTCCGGGGACCCCATTTTCTGGACCTTTGATACCCTATCATGCCTATGCAAAAAAGTTAAGTTTATGCCAATTTAGTATGTTGCGTTCAATACAAGAATATGATGCATGTCCAGGGCTTCCTCTGATGAACCGGAAAAGGTAAACAGGCATTCAAAAGGAATAAGAAACTAAGAGAATCGGGACAGTGGAATTGTATATATTTGAATTATAGCATAGTTAATATTTTCCTAGAAATGATTATATGAAAAAAGACGGAGGGTTTGTACATCATCTTTTTGCTTTTTATAGTGGATAGACCATCAAGAGAAAAGTTGCGGACCGAATAGGGAGCTTTAAAACTGAAGATAGACAAAAACAGGATGGTGAATGCGATGGCTAAACAATAGTCGGAAAACTGTATTTACATAAATATGAACGGGTTGCAGTCTTGAATCTGCCAGCTGGGGCGGATTATTTAACAGAGCTTCCGTATTACGATACAGAGCTTAATGAAAGTGCCTATGATCTCATATTTGCCTTTGGATTCGATATGGATTCTTAAAAGGAATCGTGGAGCTCGAGTGACCTGAAGTTTGCACGTATGGTTGGAATGGATGATGTCTTTACGGTAGTCGGACTAAAAGAAGATTCGAAATATAGTAACCGTCCATCTACCAAAGCAAGCCAATCAGTCGATGATTATAGAAATGATTTCTGAAATTGAGAAAGATTTGCAGCATTTTCCTGATGTACTTGCGTTCTATCAATCACTTACCCCAGGGTATCGCAAGGATTGGGCTCGTTACGTGTATAGGGCAGAACAAGAGGCACCCAAGTGAAACGGCGTCAGGAAATGAAAACGATTTTAGGAGAAGGGCCCAAGGACAGGGATTTATATCGAAGAAATAAATAAGGGGGGATGTCTTCCATTCTCTTTTTTCTTGTTCTGTCCATCCTATCAAAAGCATATACTAGACCGAATCTAAACTTAAATCGTAATAATTATGATTTGTGAGGTGTGTGAATATGCTTTTGAAACGCTACATGGGAAATTTACTGTTATTGATTCTGCTGTTTTTCCTGCTGGCATTCTTTTTTCTAGGTGATGTATTCATTCCAAAAGCGATTGATTTCTCGAGCTACCCGATGCTTCACTCTGTGTTCGTCGTGTTTTTGGGATTGTTTTTAGAATCGATTCCTTTCTTGTTCCTGGGGGCCATTGCTTCATCGTTCATCCAGTTGTTCATCAGTGAAGAAATCATTCAGCGAATGATACCAAAAAGACCCCTGACGGCCATCTTTGCTGCGATAATGGCGGCGCTGATCATTCCGGTTTGCGAATGTGCAATCATCCCGGTCGTCCGAAGATTGATTCAAAAGGGTATTCCGGTCCATGCAGGTGTTGTCTTGCTCGTAACAGCCCCAATTTTGAATGTCATTGTGTTCGGGTCAACTTATTATGCGTTCCAAAATAATCCGGCCATTCTATATGGAAGAATCATTCTATGTGTCCTGACAGCCATAATCGTAGGTTTATTCATTCATATATTCAGCACGAAAGATGTGGTGAAAGAGGAGAAGGTGGAATGGGTACACGGACATGAACATGATATTCAGTCCAGTAAATGGACAAGCTTCATTGAACATACTTCACAGGAATTTTTTATGGTCGGCAGATACTTTATCATCGGGGCCTTGTTTGCCAGTGTATTTCAAGTGTTTATGGATCGGACCGTAATGGCCGATATTGGCCAGGCGCCAATAAAAGGCACGGCATTGATGATGGGAATTGCCTTTGTGCTTTCACTCTGTTCATCAGCTGATGCATTCGTTGCCGCCTCCTTTTCCCATAGTTTTCTGCCAGGCTCCATACTTGGTTTCCTTGTATTTGGTCCTATGCTGGATTTGAAAAATGTCCTGATCATGATGTCATGTTTTAAACGGAGCTTCGTCGTCACGTATGTCCTGCTTGTTTTCGCGGTCGTCTTCAGCCTATGCCTGATTGCAGGCGGATTGATCAGTAAGGGGGGCTTCTGATGAAACGTTTTTTTATCCAAAGGCTTGAAGGATTGCTGCTGCTTGGACTGGGACTCATGATATTTAAATTGTATGTTTCGGGATATTTAACGAAATTGATTGCACCCAAAATGGTTCCATATGCATTGGCGGCTCTTTTTGCTTTTTTAGTGATCAGTCTTCTCCGAATGAAAAAACAAAAACAGGGTGTACAACATTGTGATTGCGGATCGAGTGGGGAGTCTTCCCCGTCCGCACTGGTCCTGAAATATAGTTTGTTCTTCCTTCCGATCCTACTGGGCTTCACCTTGACCGATTTTACATTAAGCGGGGAAGTTTTGGCGAAAAGGGGGATGGCGAAGCAGCAGGCACAGATGATAAGTCCATATGATTCAGGGAAACATCTGAATGGGGAGAAAATCTCCGTAACCGATGATAATTATTTTGAAGTACTGGATGATTTACTGAACAACCTTGATACGATCGAGGGGAAGGAAATAGAGATTTCGGGGTTCATATACCGTGAGGATACATTTACGAAAAGACAAATGGCCATCTCCCGCCTCTCCATGTCCTGCTGTGTGGTCGATGCGACGTTATACGGATATATGGTCAACGGGAATGTGGAAGGAATGAAGACAAATGATTGGTATACCATCACAGGGACATTAAAAAAGGGAAGTTATAAAGGGGAACCCGTACCGGTGATCGATTTAAAAGAGGCGAAAAAAATAAAGGCACCGGAAGAAGCGTATTTATATGAGAATGTTCAAATCATTCAGCAGTAGTGGAAAACCCGCAAAAGGATGCCTTTGCCTGTCGAAGACACCCTTTTCATGTAAAAAGGCCTTAAAGCCATTAATCCATCATAAGATCCCATTCCACTTGTATTTATACCGCCGAATGGCAGAAAACGTGGGCGGCGAGAATTCATTTGGTGGGCACCTTGTTCTCCGTTATTCATACAATATGGGATAAAGAACGGGGAGGGGTTATGCCGTGTATGAGCATGATATGTATGAAGGTGATTGGAACAGGCAGCAGGATATGTTGATTCAACTTGAAAAGGCGATAAATGGCGAGTACAGTGCTATCCAATGTTATGAGAAATTGGCAGCATTAGCGCCGGATGAAAAGCAGAGGAAACAAATCATTGAAATAAGGGAAGATGAAATAAAACATTTTCAAGTATTCACCCGGATATACAGCAGCTTGACCGGGGTGCAGCCACAGCCTAAATTGACGGAACCTTGCCCGGACTCCTATGCAGCTGGCTTGGAATTTGCCGTTCAAGATGAACAGGAAACAGTGGATTTTTATTTGGATGTCGCAGATGGTGCCGCTGATAGAACCATCAGAAAGGCGTTCCGGCGTGCTGCCGCCGATGAACAAAATCATGCCGTCTGGTTTTTGTTTTACTTAGTAAAACTTAAAGGCTGATTCATTAGTAAGGAAAGTTGAAAAAAAGCCAGGGAATTATCCTGGCTTTTTTTATTTTAAGACAGCTCCTGGTTCATCAATGTTGGATTTTTTCGCAGCCCTGGTGAAATCGTCAAAGAGATGATTCCGCATAAGAGCAATCCCACCCCGATCCATGACATGGGGGACAAGCTCTCGCCAACAAGGAAGACACCGAGAAGAGCGGCTGTCAGCGGTTCGGCGAGTGATAACGAGACCGCTGTTGATGAAGGAACGGATATTAGCCCTTTATTAAAAAATAAGTAGGCGGCTGCTGTAGCAAGAAGTCCAAGGTGAAGGCTGACGGCCAGCCCATTCGTTGTGCCGATCCAGCTGATATCCAGTATGAATAATGCGGGTGCCAACAGCAGGGCGCTAAAACTGAAGATGACAGCTGCAGTTGCTTCTGGTGGTTGTTTATCCAAGATCCTCTTACTAACCAATGTGTATACCGTAAAGGAAGCTCCGGCCCCCAGCGCAAGCAGTGCACCTATTGGATCGATGGCAACTGATCCTTGATTGGAAAAAAGCAGTAAGCACCCGGCAATCGATAAACCTGTGGCGATCCACCAGCTTGATGATGGCCGTTTTTTACTGAACAGCCATTCAAGGAATCCAGCAATGATGGGGGCGCTGCTAAGAGTGATTATGGTGCCGATGGCAATTCCGGTCATGCTGACAGCCATGAAAAATAGCGGCTGGTAGCAGGCCATGCCTAACGTGGCTAAGATGGTTTCTTTCATTGGCCAGTTGTACCGCGTTAATTTTTTTTTCCAGATTGCAATGAGCAATAAAGCGGCCCCGCCGACTGCCAAGCGGACGGCACCTATTGCAATGGGATGGGCTCCATCAGGGGCGAATGACTGGGCCGTTCCGGTCGTTCCCCACAGCATTGCCCCAAGGATGACGAGTAAATAAGGGTATTTTTCCTTCATGGAAGTTCTCCTGTGATAAAGATTTACTATTCAGATTATATGATTGTGCCGATTAAGTCAAAGGGGCCATTTGTTCGGGAGAACGTAACATAGTATAATGGCCATACTATGGATAGGGGTGTAAGGGGGATAATCATGTCTTCAGGTAATCGAAACAATCAAATTGGACCGCCGCGGTTCGCTATTGCCATTCATTCTCTGGTTTGGCTTGCACAAAGCGAAAAGCTCCTGACAAGTTCGGCAATCGCTTTAAAGGTGAAGTCACATGCCACTTTTTTAAGAAGGGTGATGGCACAGCTCGCAGCTGCGGGGATCGTCGAAACAAAGGAAGGGCGGGAAGGAGGATATAGCTTGAAGGTGCCTGCCTCTCAGCTGACTTTGGCCGATGTGTATCAAGCGGTACGGCCGGAATGTCTTGTTTGTATGGAAACGAGCGAATGCGGTGAAGTCGGGAAGCAGCTGGATACGGCATTGGAGGAAATCATGAACGAAGCCGAAAAGGAAACATTGCGCCTGCTAAAGGGGTATACATTGGAAGAATTCATGAAAAAAGTTGACTTCACCCATTTTGAAAATGAGTGTCTAGGGTAATATCCTTGCAAGAGGATACCCAGGATTATATAATGTGCTTAATGCGATTGCATTTGAAATGAGGAGGTATTTACATGAAGGTGGAAATTTGGTCCGATTATCAATGTCCGTTCTGCTATATTGGAAAGCGTCGGTTCGAAGAGGCCTTAAATCAGTTTGAAAATAAAAATCAGGTAGAGGTTTCATTTCGCAGTTTCGAGTTGAACCCAGAGGCTGAGCGGGATATCAATATGACTCAAAATGAAATGCTGGCCAAGAAATACGGCATGTCTCAAGCACAGGTGGAAGCGAACAGCCAAAACCTGACTCAACAGGCCAAAGAATTGGGACTGGATTATCATTTGGACAAAGTGGTCTTAACGAATTCGTTCGATGCTCACCGCTTGATGCATTTTGCTGAATCAAAAGGTAAAGAGAAAGAAATGAATGAACGCCTATTTAAAGCATACTTTACGGAAGGCAAACATATTGGCGATCACGCTACATTGGCTAGTTTGGCTGAAGAGGCCGGTCTTGAAAGGTCCGAGGCGGAAGCCATGCTGGCAGGAACGGCATTCACGGCAGAGGTTAGGGGAAATGAGCAAGAAGGAAGCCTGCTTGGTATTACAGGTGTGCCATTCTTTGTCATTAACCGCAAGTATGGAATCTCCGGTGCCCAGCCGACAGAAGCGTTCCTGGATACGCTTAAAAAAGTATGGGCTGAGGAAAACCCGCTTACAATGGGGAATGATCCAGCAACAGGTGACGCTTGTACGGACGGTTCTTGTAACGTGCCGGAAAAATAATGAAGATTTGAAGAAGGAGACCCGAACATGGGGTCTCCTTTTTTTTACTAAAAAAGGAAATGTTGTGTATGGCAAAGAATATAGTGTACAGGATGGCTTTTCGAAAAAGTCCGATATGAAAGGAAGCTAAAGGGTGTATATAATAATTGGAATTCTTGTTTTCGTGTTTGCATGTGTAGTAACGGCCAAACTAATTTCCTATAAATATTGGACATGTATTTATACGGCATTCGGAAATGAAAATTATTTTAAGGTGATTGCGAAATTGGAAAGGGAAGGGATACAATTCAAAACGAAGATGCCTATGAATTTAGGCTCCGAAAGCTTTCAAAATCGCCATGAAACTACTCAGTATGATGTTTTTGTGAAAAAAGAACAGAAGCAAATTGCCGAAAGTGCACTAAACAAGAATGAAAAAAGATAAATAGAAATGGCTGTCCTGCTGACAGCTC
>NZ_JADILK010000034.1 GCF_017355165.1 Bacillus sp. SD075
GACCCGTCACGAGTGACGGGTTTTTTTATAAAGATTAAGAAATTTTATTAAGAAGTTAATCATTTTTTAAGAAATTGTTTAGAGGGAGTTTAAGGTTAAGAACTAATATATTGAAGGCGGAATAAGTAAGCAACTAAAAATAAAAGGGAGAAAAAATCCTCGTGCAACCTCAAAAAGCTTTTAGAACAAGCCATTTTGGTCCATCAACATGACGGTGAAATCCTTTTGGGGCAGAAAATGTACAAACGAAAGAAAGGTAGTGCGTTTCATGTGGAGACGGCTAACGATTCTCACCGGATGCCTTGTCATCCTTCAAGGTTGTGTCTTAGATGACGAAGTGGAGCTAACTAAACAAGAAAAAGAGACAGGAAAAGGAATGAATGAAATACTGATCCAAGCTGTAGAACGAAAAGAAACGGAAAGAATAAGAAGTTTGATCGAGCAAGGTGCAGATATTGATACACAGGATTCGGAAGGGCGAACCGCCACTATGATTGCGACTTATAACAATGATGTAGAGACTGCAAAAATCCTTCTTGAAGAGGGTGCAGACGTCAATATTCAGGATGACATGAAAAATAGCCCCTTCTTGTATGCCGGTGCTGAAGGTTATCTAGATATACTTAAACTTGCGATTGAAGCAGGTGCCGACCCTTCTATAACAAACCGTTATGGAGGAACGGCTTTAATCCCTGCTTCGGAACATGGATATGTTGAGGTTATTAAAGAACTGCTTAAAACTGATATTGATGTGAATCATGTAAATGATCTCGGTTGGACAGCTTTGCTAGAAGCTATCATTTTAAATAATGGTGACGGAAAACAACAGCAAACAGTGCAATTGCTACTAGATCATGGGGCAAATATCAACATTCCTGATAATAATAAGGTGACCCCCTTACAACATGCCCGAGAGAAAGGATTCAAAGAGATTGAACAAATTTTACTATCAGCAGGAGCCAAATAACCAGATCGCTGATGCTTCTAATCTGTAAGTCCATTACACTACTAAATTAAATCCCAATATTATGAGGAGACGAAAAAATGAACAAAAAATCAAAGGTTTCATCATCTTTACTACTGGGGCTAACATTGGCCATAACAGGATGTAACACAAACGCATCAGACAATCAAAGTGCACAGAAGCATGAACAAATAGATAAAGAGAATAAACAAGAGAATAAGATAACCACAGGACAGGAATTGACTAAAATTCTTAGTAGCACGAATTGGCAAGGAACTAAAGTTTATGATAAGAATAATAAGGACTTAACAAAGGAGAATGCAAACTTTATTGGTCTAGCGAAATATGATGGTGAAGCATCGAGGTATGAATTTTTTGATAAAAATACCAAAAAAAGTCGGGGTGATAAAGGAACTTTCTTTATCACAAATGGGAAGATTCGAGTGTTAATTTCAGAATCATTCGGTTATCAAGCAGTTGTTGAAATAACAGAACTGAATAAGGATTTGTTTACTTATAAAAGAATGGGTAAAGATGCAAATGGTAACGATGTGGAAGTGTTTGTTGAACATATTCCTTATACTGGAACAGAACTTTCCTTTACTGATCAAGACAAAATTTTGGAAACATACACAGGAGATGTAGTTACAGACGTTGATGGAGACAAAGTTTTATCAAGCACCCCTTGGCAAGGAACAGTGGCATTGGATGAAAAGGGGAATGATGTATCAAGCTATAACGCAGATTATTTAGGACTGGCAAAATATGATGATATAACAAATAAGTATGAATTTTTTGATGCTAAAACCGGTGAAAGCCGTGGTGATTACGGTTATTATGATGTTGTTCATGGAAATAAGATCAGAGCCCTTGTTTCACAAGGGGAAAATAAGTATGGTGCAGTTCTTGAACTTACAGAGCTTAATGAAAACAAATTCACCTATAAACGAATCGGTAAAGATAAAGATGGAAAAGAAATACCGATAATAGTTGAACACATACCTTATGAAGGTGATGTGAAATTAAAATTAACTAAGTAAATGAAAAGGGATTGTGCATTAATAGCAAAATCCCTTTCTTAATATAATAATAGAATAGTGATTCAAGATTTTACGCGTTAAACTGTTCAACCGATGTTTCCAGATCATTAGCAAGCTTTACCATCGAGGAGGTTGAGAAGGAGATATCCTCCATGGATTTCACTTGTTGATCGGTTGATTGTGCCACTTGCTTTGAAGTCAATGAAGTTTCCCTTGTTAACCCTGCAAAATCTTCTATCGAAGCATTGATTTCCTGGGAACTTGCTGCCATTTGCTCAGTTATGGCGGATATTTCTTGAATCTGATCACTAACATGCTCAAATGATATTATGGTCTGTTTAAAAGTTTCTCTTGTATCCAGGATAAATTTTGTCCCATCCTCTACCTCTTTAGTTCCAGTTTCCATCATTTTCACAGACTCATTTATGATGGATTTAAAATGAAGTAGGGACTTTTGTATATTGATTGCAGATTCCTTCGTGCCAACTGCCAATTTCCTTACCTCGTTCGAAACCACCGCAAATCCTTTACCCTGTTCACCGGCTCTAGCAGCCTCAATTGCCGCATTTAGTGATAGCAGGTTTGTTTGCTCGGCAATCCCTGTAATTAAATGTACAATATTCACAATCTCATTGGCCTGTTCGTCCAATTTCTTTATTTCTGAACTTGTTTGCAGCATCACATCTTTTACTTGCAGAATTTGATTTGAGAGTTCATCTATATCTTTATTTCCAATGGACATTCTAGTTAAAACATGATTTGTCTGTTCGCTTACCTCTGAAGAAGCTTCGGCAATTCTTTGTATCCCTATGGTCATTTCCTCGATGACCCTCGATGATTCCTCACTTCTGTGCAATTGTACTTCCGCAGCTCCAGCAACTTGCTGAATGCCTTTAACGATATATTGTGTGGAAGTATCCATTTCTTTGATTTTGTGTTCGATATCACTTGATGACTCCAAAAGCTGGAATGATGAGCTTTTCATGGAGTTGATGATCATAATTATATTGGTAATCATTTCTTCAAAGGATTTCATTAAAACCTTGATTTCGTCGTTTCCATTGACTTTTATGTTACTGATCAGTTTATTGGCTATTAATAAATTTCCATTTGAGACTTCCTTTGCAGCCAAGCTGACCTTGAGAAGGGGGCTTAACTTTCTAGTCAAGAACCATATTAAGGCACCCACTACGATCGCCATTAAGATTACATTGATTAGTATAGTCAGGGGAAGGATGCCACTCAGAACCTTGCTGGCCGTAGCATCGACTTTACTGGCATCAATATCCATCCCTAGTATTCCAATGACCTTGTCATCTTTCTTTATGGGAACAAAAACGGATAAATAGTCACCATATACAGGATCATGAACGATGGAAGTAGTAGAAACCTTTCCCTTCATGACGCTTTCTACATCCTGATATGTAGTGGCGGTTGTGGGGGTTAAAATGGGAGATGCTTTTTTATCTCCCTTATCCATTCCATCTATAAGAATATGGACTTCTTCACTACTTTCGTTAATTCCCAATGTATACACATATAATGCTCCAGTTTTTTGTCTATAATCGTCTAACTGTTCGCGTATCTCCCAATATGTAGAGGTTTCGGATTGATTAATTAAAAAATTAGCATAAGATGTTGGATTTATTCCTTTAATTTTTATCAAGTTGTTAGAGAGGCTCATTTTGAACTGATCTCAATATAAATAATGAGTTTTGATTTTTCAAATGGGAAAAAAGTATAAGTCTTTAAAAATGAAAATAATTTTTTGAAGGAAAGAGGATGGGTAACAAACGATTATCACTTTGATGAAGCACAAGGTCAAACAAGAAAATAAATATTGGCCAAAAGCATGATGGTATTTGATATTCCGGAAAAATATTATGTATTTAATTTTTATTTCATTTAGATAAAAAGTTTCTTTCTTTTTTTCGTAGAGTAGGGTTGATAATAAAATAAACTATAATCGAAATAATGGAATTGTATTCGGATCATGTCGCCTTCCCCAAATAGTAAAGTCATTCCTAAAGAAAGATTTTTCATCAGGAAAAAATAAATTCCCGATAAAAGCTCAATAAAAAAGAGGGAGTGTGTATTAAAGAAAACCTTATTTTATGTTTGACTTTCTATCCTATAAATATCTTAGTATAGAAAAAAATCATCCTACCCGTTCTGATTCTATAAATCCTGACTAAAAAGGATAACATCAATAAATGTTGATCCTCTAAATATTAATGAGTGGAAAATAGAGCATTTGTTAAATTGTTATAAAATTCAAAAAAATGGTTTGACATTAGTAAAAATGGAAGCTTATAATCAACGTAAGATTCCAAATTCAAAACTTAGTTTTATATTATAGAACAAATTAACCCTTCTTTTATTAGTAAAGTACCCGTTTAAAAAGTCATGAATCAACTTGTGAAACGCAACTAGAAATGAAGTGTTTTCCTTACTCCGAATAAAACTAAAACGGAGTTTTATAATATAAAACAATTTTGCTTTGGCTTATACAAGGGTGAGGAGAAATTCTTAAAATCAGTCATAAATGATAGCGCTTACAAAAAACTTTTGGGAGGGTTTTTATTGAAAAAAAGAAAACTTTTTGCATTCTCCACAAGCTTAACTCTTGCAATGACATTCCTTTTATCTGGATGCGGTGGGGGTGAGGGAGAAAAGACCAGTGGATCTGGAGTAGAAAAGAAAACAATTAAAGTAGCGAATTATTTTGCTGAAAATCATCCTCAAAACATTGCTTTGAAAGAAAAATTCAAAAAAATAGTAGAAAAGGAGAGTAATGGTGAATTAGAGGTTCGGATTTATGCGAACAGTACATTAGGTGCAGAAAAAGAATTTTATGACGGAGTCAGAAACGGAACGATTGAAATGGGTGTTCCAGGGTTAATTATGCAGTCGGACATTCCGAAAATGGGTGTTCCGGAATGGCCTTTCCTATTCAGGGATTATGACCATGTAAAGAAGGTATTGAATGGACCTATCGGAGAGGAATTGACAGAAGAACTTGATCCAAAACATGGAGTGACACCGCTCGCATGGAGTGCAAATGGATTTAGGATGTTTTCGAGTAATCGCCCAATTAAGAGTATGAAAGATTTCGATGGACTTCGACTCAGAATGCCGAACATTCCGAATTACATAAAATTAGGTGAATCATTGGGGGCAAACGTTAGTCCATTACCCATTTCAGAAGTTTTTTCCGCACTTGAACAAAATGTAGTTGATGCTCAAGATAATCCCATTGCCACGCTGAGATCCTCGGGGTGGAATGAAGTTCAAAGTGATGTACTAGAATCCAAGCATATGTTCAGTCCAAATATTTACATTATCAATAGCAAATTCTATAAGGGTCTAACAAAGGAGCAACAAATGATCATTCAAAAAGCAGCAAAAGAGTCGGCAGCATATGAGTTTGATTTGATGGAAAAAAGTTATGAAGATGACAAAGCATTTCTTAAGGATAATGGAATCAAATTTACTAAGCCTGGAGAAGGATTCAGACAAAAAATGGTAAAAGAATCTCAACCTGTATATGATGAAGTCTTTGAGGAAAACGACTGGGCGGAGGAGCTTGTCGGAAAAATAAAAGCAGAATGAAGCAAGCTCTTTAGATAGGAAGGGGGAGATGTATAGGTGAATAAAATTTCCAGAACCTTAGAAAATTCGTTGTACATTATTATGGCAGCTGCGTTAGCAATTATGGTTGTTCTTGTGTTTGGCAATGTAGTTCTTCGTTATTTCTTTAATTCAGGAATTACTTGGTCAGAAGAAATGTCAAGGTATCTCTTTATTTGGTTGACGTTCCTTGGCGCTATCGGAGCTTTCAAAAACAAAGAACACTTAGGTGTCGACATGGTCATCAAACGGCTTCCGAATAAGATGAAAAAAGTGGTTCTTGTTATTAGTGATTTGATGATGTTATTCGTTCTTCTTCTGATCCTCGATGGCAGCTGGAAAATGACATTGATAAACATTGATAGTTCTGCACCAGCTACTGGCATGCCACTGGCATTTGTATATGGGACAGGTATTCTTGTGAGTGTTTCAATGGGCAGCATGATCATTTTCAATTTGTATCGGATTTTCTTCAATAAAATTGATGACGAAGAATTGGTGATGATAAGTGAGTCAGAAGAGCTAATTTCTCTCCATAATGATGAATTTGCTTCAGATATTGGGATCGGCAAGGAGGAGAAACAGGGATGATAGGTGTATTTGTCGGATCATTATTGGGAGCCATGGGACTTGGGATACCTATTGCCTTTGCCTTACTTGTGAGTAGCGTAGTGTTAATGTTTTTCCTTGGTATTTTTGATAGTCAAATTATCGCACAAAATCTAATCAGTGGCGCGGATAACTTTCCTCTAATGGCCATACCGTTTTTTATGCTGGCAGGAGAGGCGATGAATCGGGGCGGTTTATCACGGCGCATCGTTGAGATGGCAATGAATATGGTTGGACACATCAAGGGAGGCCTTGGGTATGTTGCGATCATCGCGAGTGTGTTGTTTGCGAGTTTATCAGGATCTGCCGTTGCTGATACGGCAGCGCTGGGGGCTATATTAATTCCAATGATGGTGAAGTCTGGTTATGATGTGAACCGGTCAAGTGGGTTGATTGCAGCCGGTGGGATCATTGCTCCGATCATTCCGCCAAGTATTGGCTTTATCATCTTCGGTGTCGCGAGTGGTGTGTCCATTACAAAGCTGTTTATGGCAGGAATCGTTCCAGGTATATTACTAGCGGTTGGACTTACGGTTACCTGGTCCATTGTTGCACGAAAAGATAAAGTCGCCGTTAACCCTCGAGCTTCAGCAAAAGAAATACTTACTTCTCTTCGTCAAGGCATTTGGGCTTTATTCCTGCCCGTCATTATCATTGGTGGATTGAAATTCGGTTTATTCACACCAACTGAAGCGGCAGTGGTGGCTGCAGTCTATGCAATATTTGTCGGTCTTGTAATCTATCGTGAAATGAAAGTGAAAGATTTGTATGAGGTCTTTGTTCATGCAGGAAAGATGACGAGTGTTGTCATGTTTCTGGTCGCTGCAGCACTCGTATCATCCTGGCTGATAACTGTAGCCGATTTACCTGGTCAGGTAATTGGGTTGCTGGAACCATTTATGGATCATCCATTCCTTCTATTAATAATGATTAATTTATTGGTCATCGTAGTTGGAACCGCTATGGATATGACACCGACAATCCTTATTCTAACACCTGTTTTGATGCCATTGGTGGTCGCTGCAGGTATTGATCCAGTTTACTTTGGTGTCCTGTTTATCCTGAATAACGCCATCGGTTTACTTACGCCACCGGTTGGAACCGTGTTAAATGTCATGTGCGGCATAAGTAAGATCAGTATGGAAGAAATCATGAAGGGAATTTGGCCCTTCTTGCTCGTGGAAGTGATTGTTTTGATCTTGTTGATTTTGTTTCCTTCCTTAGTGCTGGTTCCTCTAGAATGGTTTACCTCCTAACGGAATTAAACAAGTAATTGGGTCTGTATGTTGATATTCAACTAATTTTATAGGGGGAAAATGAAAATGAATAAATTGTTCAAACGTTTGGCGGTTGGAGTTTTCCTTCCTTCAGTACTGCTATTAAGTGCTTGCGGAAGCGGACAAAATGAAAGCGCTACAGCTGACGGTATACAGGAAAGAACAATCAAAGCAGGAATCGGAAATAGTAAAATGCACCCACAAGGGCAGGGGATGGAAAAATTTAAAGAACTGCTTGAAGAAAAAAGCGGCGGGAAAATGAAAGTCAAAAACTTCTTTGATGCCACTCTTGGAGATGATCAGAAAATGACAGAAGCACTTCAAGGCGGTTTACAGGAAGTAACAGTGCCTTCAACATCTCCACTTGTTGGTATGATTAAGGAATTTGGAATTTATGACTTCCCATTTGTCTTTAATAATGAAGAGGAAGCTTATACCGTACTTGATGGTGCAGTAGGCAAAAAACTTTTGGATAAATTACCGGAACATGATCTGATAGGTTTGGGATACTGGGAAAACGGCTTCCGAAACTTAACCAATAGTAAACATCCGGTTAAAACGGCTGAAGATTTCAAAGGTCTTAAACTTCGTACCATGCAAAATGAAGTGCATTTAGATGCATTTTCAAAGTTAGGGGCCAACCCATCGCCTATGGCCTTCTCTGAAGTATTTACTGCGTTGGAAACCGGCACTGTTGATGGGCAGGAGAACCCACTCGCAACCATTCAAACGCAAAAATATAATGAAGTGCAAGACTACTTAAGTCTTACAAATCATGTTTATACTCCATTTGTATTCCTTGTAAGTAAAAAGTTCTGGGATGGCCTATCAGAACAAGAGCAAAAAATCATGAGCGAGGCCGCACAAGAGGCTGGGAAGTATCAACGGGAAGTTAACCAAAAAGAAAATGAAAAAGCACTTAAGTATCTAAAAGAAGAAGGAATGAAAATCAATGAAGTAAAGCTGGAAGAAACGGAAAAAATGAAGAAAGTCATCCAACCAGTGACGGACGAATATGCTCAGAAATTTGGTCAGGATCTAGTAAAAGAAATGATGAGCGAAGTTGAAAAAGTACGCGGTAAATAATCCAGACTGTTTGGAGGATAGAAAATGGATATTATCTCTGAACTTTTACGTGAAATCCAATTACCGAAAATGGTCAAAGTGAGGCAGAAATTTCGTACACCTCAAATCGCTGATGTAGCTGGTGAGGTGAAGAAGGCGATAAAAGAAGCAGGTCTCTTATCAAGAATAAATGAAGATGACAGGGTGGCAATTGCAGTAGGGAGCAGAGGGGTAGCGGACCTTCCTATATTAGTAAGAGAAACGGTAGCGGCGGTTATGGCGGCCGGTGGCAATCCTTTTATAGTCCCTGCAATGGGAAGTCATGGGGGTGCTACAGCGGAAGGACAAATCGATGTGTTGCTTCAGCTGGGTATTTCAGAAGAATCGGTTGGAGCGCCAATCATGTCATCGATGGAAGTTATTAAACTGGATGAATTGCCAAATGGGCTCCCTGTCTATATTGATAAGCTTGCATATGAATCGGATAAAATCATAGTCATTAATCGGATAAAACCTCATACGGCATTTCGTGGACCGGTTGAAAGCGGACTTATGAAAATGATTACTATCGGTTTGGGTAAGCAAAAGGGAGCCGAAGCTGCACATGCATACAGCTTTAAGTATATGGCGGAACATGTCCCTGAAATGGCGAAAATTTCATTAGCAAAAGCTCCTATCATATTTGGTCTTGCGACTATTGAAAATGCCTATGATAAACCAGCGAAAATCGTCGCAGTACCAGCAGAGGAACTGGAACAAGTAGAGCCGGGACTATTGCTTGAAGCAAAATCATTGATGCCTAAAATACATTTCGATTCGATGGACGTACTTATTGTAAATGAACTCGGTAAGGACATTTCGGGGGATGGGATGGATCCGAATATTACGGGTAACTTCGCCACTCCATATGCCACCGGGGGGCCAGACGTCAAACGGACCGTTGTACTTGGACTTACTGAAAAAACTCACGGTAATGCAAACGGAATCGGCATGGCTGATATGACGACGAAGGCCGTCATGAATGAAATCGAATGGGAAAAAGGCTATGCCAATGCACTCACAAGCACAGTGACCGATGTCGTAAAGCTCCCGATGTTTTTAGAGACGCAGGAATTGGCTGTTAAAGCTGCTATCAAAACGTGCAATGCCTTCGATTTGAATAAAGTGAGACTAGTAAGAATAAAAAACACGCTTGAAATCGGTGAAATTTGGATTTCTGAGAGCATGATGGAAGAAGCTTTAAAAAACAAAAATATAGAGATCCTTTCAGAACCAGAAGAATTGGCACTAGACTAAAAACCTTCTTTATTATTTTTGGGAGAATGGGAGAATTCATTTGAAATCAGAAAAGGAGTGCTGAAATGACTCACCTATATCCACTCATTGATAACGAAATAAACCCTTACCGCGATAATGTACAGGGAAAAGCAAATGAACCCATTACGGTTGCAGGTCTGTTGGATCGCTCCAAGCTGACGCTTGGGTCCACATATGAAGGGGGCAAGCCTGATTGGACGCTTGAAGAAATTTATATGCGGCTAGAGAGGAATGCCCCGCGAATCGCAATTATCGGTGGGTCATCCGATCATCCGGCCCATATAATGGATTACCAAACGTCGGCACGGGCAGCAATCCGTATCTGGCAAAACGGCGGCGTGCCGTTTCATTTCTCGACACCAGTAATGTGTGATGGAACTGCGCAAAACAATCAAGGAATGAGTTACTCTCTTCAGAGCCGAAACGCGGTTGCACAAATGGTTGTCAACCAGCTAGAAGCTCACAGTTATCATGGTGCATTCGTCATTCAAGGGTGTGATAAGCAACCTCTTGGTGTCGTAAGTGCACTCGCACATGTAGATCGTGTTCGCCGAAATCGTGGTGAAGCACCCTTTTTCGCAACATTCGCACCTGCTCACGTATTAGAAGGAGGTTCGATTCCATCTGACGTGATAGAAGAATTGGAAACTCTTGCGAAAAAAGCGGAAAGTAAAGGAGCTACTGATGTAGCCGTTGATTTACGGGATACGATGGCATATATATTGCAATGTTCATCGAATACTGCATTTCAGGGCGTGTTTGAACGGGCCTATGAACGAGGAATATTGACGAAGGAACAACATAAATATTTTGAAATGAGACTTGCTGTCGCAACATGTGACGGGCAGGGAGGTGTATGTGCCTTCAATGGTACGGGGAATAGTTCACGCCATTTAGTGGCAGGCATGGGTCTCGTTCATCCAGCCGTGGAGCTGTTAACCGATCCACCAACACAACGCCAGATTAACTCGGTGCTGGATAGCTTTGCTGGCATGATAAATGAAGAACGCTACGGGGTGGCCAACATTGTCGCTGCGAACATAAAAAATGCAATCCGTATTCACAGCGCTTCGGGTGGTTCCACTAACTTAATGATGCATATTGTCGCTGGCATGCTTTATGCAGGATTCAAATTCAGCTTATGGGACCTTGACCGCATTCATCATTCCCATCCAATTCCTGACTTATTTGATTACAGTTTGACAGAAGGAAGGGACATTTATTCACTGGCGATGCAGTGTTGCAGCGGGGCAAGCAGAGGAATGGAAACACTTTTTTATGAACTGATGGAGAATGGTGTACCAATGGATCAGGATGCGCCGACTGTCGCAGCAAAAACTTGGAAAGAACGCCTTTCGATTACAAGTAGCCTAAAAGCGGTAAATGTAAAGAAAAATCAGGTCATTTTATCCGATCCACGCCGTGGATTCAGCGGCGTGGATGTATTAAATGGAAACTTCTTTGAAAGCGCCGTTGTAAAAATCAGCGGAATGCCGACACCACAGCTTGACCAATTCGATGACAAGCTGGCATTTGTCCTCTATTACGAAAATGAAGATGATGCAAATAAAAGCCTGCTCGATTCAAATCTGCTTTCAAAAATAAAAGAGCAAAAGATTTTCGAACATAATTTATTGCTCGAATCTCTTAAATACAACAATGAGCCGGAATGGTCTCTTCTAAAATCCGCTACCTATGGGGAGTTATTTGACAGGATGGTTGAAGAAGGTACATTGAAAATTGCGGTTATTATCTCAGGGCAGGGGCCAGTGGCATTTGGAATGCCGGAAATGTTTACACCAATGCAACATATCAATGCAAATCGTGTTATGAAAAAAATCGCTACAATCATTAGCGACGGCCGCTATTCAGGAGTCACATATGGTGCTGCTATAGGGCATATGACACCGGAATCGTATGAAGGTGGCGGCATTGGCTTACTTAAATCAGGGGATGTAATTCACCTTCAGCTTCGTGATCGACGGATTGATTTTGTCGATTCTGCTCAACTTCATTCAGGAAAGATTGTTCATGATTTTGCGGATCGTTTTAAAGAAGAAAGAAAATCATTGGCGACAGAACGCAAGCTGCGTATGAAAGTAAGACAAAAAATGATTGCTGCCAGCAATAGGATGTTTGGACATACAGATGCAGCAAATGGTGTTGTCCCAATCGCTGTCATTGAGGATGCGGTGCTTGATTATGAACAGGATATTTTACTCCAAGGAAAAAAAGTAGAAATAAAGTGAGGTATGCTCGTCATAAATCCGATAAGATAAAGGTAGACAGAATGATAAAAGGAGTGAGGAACGATGCCTATCATCCAATCGGTGGAGCGTGCCTTGAAAATATTGGATTTATTTGATGAGCGTGAACGCGAACTAACTATCACAGAGATAAGTAAACGAATGAATTTACATAAAAGTACGGTTCATTCACTATTAAAAACCTTACAGGAGCATCACTATATTTCACAAGTCAAAGAAAATGGAAAATACTCGCTAGGATTGAAGCTATTGGAGAGGGGAAGCGTTGTTGTGACCCATCTCGATTTGCGCAACGTAGCAAGGAAACATCTTGAATGGCTTTCAGCAACAACGAATTTAACGCTGCACCTTGTCATATTAGACGGTCAGGAAGGTGTCTATGTCGATAAAGTGGAGGGCACGGGGGTAACGGTACTCTATTCCCGTATTGGCCGGCGTGTTCCGATTCATACGAGTGCTGTTGGCAAATCCCTTGTTGCAACCAAAACGGACAGTGAACTGGATTTGCTCTTGGACGGCTATGATTATACGGGGCCGACCGAAAGATCGATTAGATCCAAGGAGCAGTTTTTAGCGGAAATCGAAAAAGCACGCATGGATGGCTATTCAATGGATAATGAAGAAAACGAACCGGGCATTTTCTGTCTGGCTGTACCGATAAAAGATTATTCGGGAAAGGTAATCGCAGCAATGAGTGTATCGATGCCAGCATCGAAAGTAAACGAAGAAACACATGAGTATTATGTACGTCTCTTAAAGGAATGCAGTAGTAAAATTTCGCAGGAGCTCGGTTATGAATATCAAAAAATTTAAATGAGGCCTGCTATATAGGAGGAACTATAAAATGAGAATTATTCGCTATGTAAAAGAAAATAATAAACAACTTGCTGCCGTGACGAACGAAAACAATGTGGTGGACCTTCCATTTACGGATTTTATGTCGTTGATTACAACGGCACGTCAAGATAACAGAACAGCATTTGACATTGTAAAACAAATTACCGCCGAAGGGGAACAGCAGCCATTGGAAGGTCTTCAATTAACTACTCCTATCGACGCACCGGAAGTATGGGCATCTGGCGTTACCTATAAAAAAAGCAAGGAAGCACGTAACTACGAAGCGACGCAAGGAAAGCTGGACCGCCAAACATTCTATGACAAAGTTTATGATGCAGTGCGTCCTGAGATTTTCTTTAAATCGACTGCAGCAAGAACCGTGGGCCCGAATGATCCGGTATACCTGCGTTCAGATTCAAAATGGCAAATTCCGGAGCCGGAGCTTGGTCTTGTCATCGATAAAGAGGGAACGGTACTAGGATATATCGCAGGTAATGACATGAGCTGCCGGGATATTGAAGGTGAAAATCCGCTTTATCTTCCACAGGCAAAGGTATGGAAAAATTCTTGCTCCATTGGACCGGCCATCTTGTTAAAAGAGGCTGTAACAGATCCATATGAGCTTAAAATCATGTGCCGTATTTATCGAAATGAAGAAAAAGTATTTGAAGGTGAAGCGAAAGTAAACCAATTGAAACGAAAATTGGAAGAGCTTGTCGACTATTTGGTCTTAGATAACACTGTTTTTGACGGATCAGTTTTACTTACAGGTACATGCGTGGTTCCTCCAAATGAATTTTCATTGAAAGGCGATGACCGAATCGAAATTGAAATACCAGGGATTGGAGTGTTAAACAATCCGGTTATCCAAAGTAAAGCTGTCCAAACAATTTAAGGGGTGACAAAATGAGCGAATATAAAACACTTTACTTAAGTACTAAAGATAGTGTGGCCGTCGCTTTATCCGAAATCCCTGAAAACACATCTGTAGTTGTGAAGACAGGGCTTGAAGAACTTGCCATATCCATTCTTGAACCGATTCGTTTTGGACATAAGTTCGCAGTCAAATCCATCGAACAAGGAGCAGACATAATTAAATATGGGGAAGTCATTGGTGCAGCCTCAACATTTATTCCCGCTGGTGCACATGTTCATGTACACAATTTAGAAGGTAAAAGAGGAAGGGGTGACAAAATTGCTGAATGAAAAAATGCAGTTTTGGGGCTACCGCCGTCCGGATGGCCGAGTCGGTGTCCGGAACCATGTACTGATTTTGCCAACGATAACATGTGCGACTCAAACAGCTCAGCGCGTCACAGAATTGGTGAGCGGAACCGTCACATTCATTCATCAGCATGGCTGTGCACAAGTTGGTACTGATTATGATCAAACGGCCAGAACCTATGCAGGAATGGGCATGAACCCAAATGTATATGGTGTCATAGTTCTCGGACTTGGCTGTGAAACACATCAGGCTCACCGCATCGGAGATGAAATTGCCAAATGCGGTAAACCAGTGGAAACTGTATCGATTCAGGATCATGGCGGCACTCTTCAAACCATTGCCGAGGTAGCTAAAATTGCGGTCAAAATGGTTCAGGATGCATCGATGGTGCAACGGGAATTATGTGATTTTAGCGAGCTGATTGTCGGTACAGAATGCGGAGGATCGGATGCATGCTCTGGCTTATCGGCTAACCCGGCGGTCGGACGTACAAGTGATTTGGTTGTTCAGCAGGGGGGAACTGCAATATTAGCGGAAACGACTGAACTCATCGGTGCAGAGCATTTGATCGCTAACCGGGCGGCAAACGACCAGGTAGCCAAAAAAGCTTATGCGGTCATTAAAATGATGGAAGACCGCTCGATTCAAATGGGCGTCGATATCCGCACCGGAAATCCGAGTCCGGGAAACATTGAGGGCGGTCTCAGCTCACTCGAAGAAAAATCACTGGGGGCAGCGACAAAATCAGGCACAACCAGACTGGAAGAAGTCATTGATTATGCCCAGGTACCCACAAAAAAAGGGCTCGTATGGATGGATACGCCTGGCCACGACATTGAGCAATTAACGGGAATGGTGGCAGGCGGCGCCCAAATCGTTCTCTTTACAAGTGGAAGAGGAACGCCAACGGGTTCTCCTATTTCACCCGTCATAAAAATCTCAACTAATACAACAATGTTTGACAGGATGAATGAAAATATGGATTTAAATGCTGGGACTATTGTCGATGGTCTAGAAACCGTCGATGAAGTGGGCAGACGAATTATGAAAGAAATTCAACAGGTTTCAAATGGGAAATTAACAAAAGCTGAGATATTAAAGCAGCATGACTTTGGTATATGGAGAATTGGACCGACATTCTAAAACGAAAAAGGAGCTAAAGATTATGATATCAACTACATTTGCAACGAAAACATATAAAAATTTCATTAATAATGAGTGGGTGAATGCATCTTCTGGAAATACAATCGAAAGCATTAATCCTGCGGACAAAGAACCGGTTGGCTACGTTCAGAGCTCAACAGAAGATGACTTGAACAAAGCTGTAGCTTCTGCCGATAAAGCAAAGAGGGATTGGCGCAGGCTCGGGCAGTCTGCTCGTGGGCAAATCCTTTTCAAAACGGCCAATATATTGGAAGAAAATCTAGATGAAATTGCCGAAACCATGACTCGAGAAATGGGTAAAACGTTACCAGAAGCAAAAGGTGAAACGGCAAGAGGTGTTGCAATCCTACGCTACTATGCTGGGGAAGGGATGCGGAAAGACGGAGATGTAATTCCATCATCCGATAAAGATGCCCTAATGTTTACGAAACGCACCCCGCTTGGTGTTGTCGGGATAATCACACCATGGAACTTTCCGATTGCAATTCCCATCTGGAAAATGGCTCCTGCACTTGTATATGGCAATTCAATCGTATGGAAACCAGCAACGGAGGGAGCCGTTACTGCAGCGAAAGTGATGGAATGCTTTACTAAAGCAGGCTTCCCCGAGGGCGTTGTGAACTTTATTACCGGTAAAGGATCGACTATTGGCCAAGGGCTTATCGATCATCCGCTTTTAAATGCAATCACATTTACCGGTTCTGAAGGTGTCGGTCAGAGCGTCGCAAAATCAGCTTCCGCCCGCGGGATAAAATACCAGCTTGAAATGGGTGGAAAGAATCCAGTCATCGTAACGAAAGATGCGAACATCGACCAAGCTGTCGAGGCGGTCATCAGCGGTGGATTCCGTTCTTCCGGCCAGAAATGCACAGCTTCAAGTCGTGTTGTTGTTGAATCATCTGTCTATGATGAATTTAAACAAAAATTGGTAAAAAAAGCAGCGGAAATTACAGTTGGCAACGGGCTTCAAGAGGGTATTTGGATGGGCCCATGTGCAAGCGAAAGCCAGTTCAATACGGTGATAGAGTACATTGAAAAAGGCAAGCGGGAGGGAGCAAAACTCATACATGGTGGGGAGGTATTAACTGGCGGAGACTACGATAGGGGCTTTTTCATTACACCAGCGATTTTTGAAGAGGTGACGTCCGAAATGGAGATTGCACAAGCAGAAATTTTTGGACCAGTTATCGCGCTTATAAAAGCAAGCGATCTTGTCGAAGCGATTGACTTGGCAAATAATACGAAATACGGATTGAGTGCATCAATCTTTACATCAAATATTAGCTCAATTTTGGAATTCATTGATGAAATTGAAGCAGGTCTTGTCCGCATTAACGCGGAAAGTGCGGGTGTAGAGTTGCAAGCCCCATTCGGAGGTATGAAAGCATCGAGCACGGGTTCTCGAGAGCAGGGTGAAGCGGCGAAAGAATTTTATACAGCCATAAAAACGGTTTTTATTAAAGGTTCTTAACAAGTGAAAGGGAGGTTTCCATGTTTGAAAATCTCTCTTTCTTCCATTTCCTGAATTGAGCAGGCACTATGGGATATGAAAGGAAAATACTTCGAAATTCCTGTATACCAAATCTCGGCGGCAAAGCACGTCAAAAAATTAAAGTATGCTCATGGTTCGAAGGAGATTGACCAGTGGATGTAGTTGCTACCGCAATAGCAGAACTGAAAGAGGCCTTTCTTGCTGTCAAAATGAACGCATCAGAAGAAATGAATTACATAAGATAGCTTTTCGAAAGTACAAGCGGTCATCGAACGTGTTGCTTTATTTAGGCAAGCACGGGAGGATTCATAAAACATTGGCAAAGGTGATTGTGAAAGAACTCGAACCTTTCCGTCCAATGTTCATTGAGGAACCGGTGCTCCCGGAGTAAAGCAGGCAGCAGAAACCGGACATGATTGGAAAAAACCAATTTGGCGTAATGAAGGCGGAAGTATCGCTGGATGGTAATAAAAGGAGGAAAAATAATGAATTTTCATGGCATCATTCCACCGATAGTCACCTTATTTGATGAAACGGGGAACTTAGATATGGCGCTGAACAGAAGGTATATCGACCTATTAATCTCTCGGAATATTGACGGTATCTTGTTGATGGGTAGCTCAGGTGAGTTCTCATCACTTACAACAGAAGAAAGAAAATTATACGTACGCGAAATGATCAAGCACATTAATGGAAGAGTGCCAGTTATGGTCGGAGTCGGGCATACCGCATTAAAAGAGGTGCATGAATTAACTTCTTATTCAGAAGAGCATGGGGCGAACGGAGTACTCGTAGTCAACCCATATTACTGGAAACTGTCTGACGAGCAATTATACCGGCATTTTTCCAGTGTAGCGAATCATACTAATCTCCAAGTTTTCATTTATAACATCCCGCTCTTGACGGGACAAAATTTATCAATCGAATTGATTAAAAAATTAGCCGAAGATCATTCAAACATTGCGGGTATTAAAGAGACGGTCAGTGATTTCGGCCACCTTCGTCAGGTGCTGGCGGAAGTGAAGAAAATTCGCAGTGATTTTCGAGTATTCTCTGCGTTTGACGAGCATTTGCTTCCGGCCCAAATGATTGGTGCAGCTGGGAGCATTAATGGAAGCGCTGTCTTCGCCCCGGAAATATCCGTTCATTTATATGAATCGTATCATAAAGGTGATCTTGCAGAAGCACAGAAAAATCATCAAGTGATTTCAAAACTGATGGATGTGTACAATTATGGTCCGACATTTTTTACAGCTATGAAAGAAGCCGTTCATCAGCGTTGGTTTGACATTGCGGCTGGACATCGTCCACCATGCGATGTATACCCTGCTGATTTGAGTGAAAAAGTAGCTGCACTCTTAAAAAATATAGATATGAAAGAAGGTGTCCAAAAATGAAAGAATCACGCGACTTGCTCGAACAATTAGGCTACCCATCTACTGATCTTAAAGAACTTCCTACATCAACGAAAACATTTCCAGATGGAGCACAATACCGAATTGAACTACCAAGTGTAGAAGGTCCAGCTGCCCTTAAAGAAACATTGAAAGAAATTGACCGACTCGGTTTGACTATTCACCGAATATCTCAGGGCAGCGGCATCATGCTTCAAACGGATGAAGAAATCAAAGAAATGTGTGAAATGACAGCAGAGCGCGGCATGGAGTTGAGTTTGTTTGTCGGTCCTAGGGGTTCATGGGATGTCAGTGCGGGACCGCTTACGCCTGGAGGTAAATCTCAGGGGATCCGCCATGAAGGATCGGACCAGCTTGTTTATGCCATGGAAGACTTGAAAAGGGGAGCTGCACTTGGCCTTCGCGGTGCGTTAGTTGCGGATGAAGGACTGCTTCTTTTAACGAAAGAAATGAAAAAAGACGGACAGCTTCCGGAAGACTTTGTTGTTAAAGTATCGGTTCAAATGGGAGCAGCCAATCCAGTATCCGTTAAATTAATGGAAGACATCGGAGCGGATACCTACAACGTGCCACCTGCATTAACGCTGTCTAAACTTGCAGCGATCCGACAATCAATTAACATTCCAATTGATTTATACGTTGAAGTGCCGGATACATTCGGCGGCTTTCTTCGCTATTATGAAATACCAGAAATTATCCGTGTATTGTCGCCTGTTTACATCAAATTTGGTTTGCGTAATCACCCTGATGTATACCCATCAGGGAAACAATGGGAAAGTACGAACATCTCACTCGCTCAAGAACGTGTGCGCCGTGCCGCAATTGGTATTCAAATGATCGAACGATACTTTCCAGAAGCAAAAACATCGAAACTCGGGGCAGAAGGGCTCGGAATTGCGAAAATCGAAAAGGCGGCAGCAAAATAGATGATTTTAACGAGAGTGATCCCTCTGAAATTCTGGTGTGTATTACTATAAAGGAGTGGTTCCCAAATGACCTTTAAAATATTATTAACGGATTACGAATTTGAGCATTTGCAATATGAAGAAGAGGTTTTTCAGGAAAGTGGTCTGGATATCGATTTCATCAAAGCGCAATGCAAGACGGAAGAAGAAGTAATGGAACAGGCAAAAGAAGTGGATGCAATCTTAAATCAATATGCTCCTATCTCACGCCGGGTCATTGAGTCGCTTGAGAACACCAAAATCATTTCCCGCTATGGTGTCGGAGTCAATACAATTGATCTCAATGCGGCTAAGGAAAACGGGATTACTGTCGCCAATGTACCTGATTATGGCATGGAAGAAGTATCGAATCATGCATTGGCGCTGTTACTATCGTCGGCGAGGAAAGTGACACTGTTAAACAAGGAAGTGAAAAAAGGTAACTGGGACTTTAAAGTGTGTGCACCCATTCATCGTTTTAACGAGCAAACGGTTGGGGTTCTAGGCTTTGGCCGGATTCCGCGCCGTTTCATTGAAAAGGTGAAACCACTCGGTTTTAAAACGGCTGCTTATGACCCTTTCGTATCGGCGACAGATATGGCTGCTGTCGGGGTTCAAAAAATGGATCTAGACGAAATAATAGGCGAAGCCGATTATTTGTCGATCCATGTGCCCTTAATTGATGATACATACCACCTGATCAATGAGGAGCGCCTTAAACGAATGAAGAGTAATGCGGTCATCATTAATACGGCACGTGGACCGATAATCGATGAAAAAGCACTTTCCTATGCACTTGAAAACGGGATAATTGCAGGCGCTGCACTTGATGTTACTGAAAATGAGCCGGTCCGCATCGATAGCCCGCTACTCACAATGGACAATGTCATCATTACACCGCACAGCGCTTGGTATTCTGAGGAGGCGATGATTGAACTCCGTCAAAAAGCAGCAAGAAATATCGTTCAGGTCTTAATGGGAGAAAACACACCATACGCATTAACCTAAGAAAGGGGAAAAATATGAAGATAGCGACTTTTTCCGTACAAACCGAACAGCACATCGGCATAGTTTTTCAAGATGATCAAATTATTAGCTTAACGGCTCTCGATCCAGAGGAATTTCCTGCTTGTATGAAAAAGTTTATAGAACGAGGCAGCGAGTTGCGTTCACGTGCTGAACTGTTAATCGAGCAACGGGGTCATGGCGATGTAATATTCAAACTGTCAGAAGTAAAGATCCTGCCGCCAATCGCAAAGCCGGATAAAATCATTTGCGTAGGACTTAACTATTTTGATCATTGCAAGGAAACCGGGATGGAGCCGCCGCAATCGCCGGTCATTTTTACAAAATATGCGAATGCGATTACCGGACATAATGATGCGATTGAAATCCCAATTAATTCAACTGAGGTCGATTTTGAAGCGGAACTTGCGTTTGTCATTGGAAGAGAGGCGAAACATGTCTCAGAAGAAGAGGCGGGTGACTACGTCTTTGGCTATACGATTATGAATGATATCAGCGCCCGAGATTTGCAATTTCAGGACGGCCAGTGGTCAAGAGGCAAAACGGCGGACACATTTGCCCCATTTGGACCTGTTATCGTTACACATGATGAAGTGGGTGATCCACATAATCTAGCTATTTCGCTTGAATTAAACGGTGAAATTATGCAGGATTCAAATACAAGCAACCTAATTTTTACAGTTCCGAAAATCATTTCATTTTTATCACAGTCCATGACACTGAAGCCAGGTGATTTGATTGCAACAGGTACACCACCGGGCGTTGGGATGGGCCGGAATCCGAAAATCTGGTTGAAAAACGGTGACCGGATGAACATCAATATTGAGAGGATCGGTACGCTTTCTAACTACGTAAAAGCCTGACAAGAGAGCAGTTGATGACATGGATGTTGTAACTATAAGAGAAACAATGACAGTGTTTACCCCGAATCGATGAAGTTTGGCGATGCCATGCAATCATTTATTCGCGGTGAAGGGCGTTGATGTTTCATTTGTGACGCGAGACCCTGAAAGAGTATCGCACAGAAATTGGGCAAAGAAGGCGCTTTAATTTCAGCCACGTCTGTACCGAAAACATACATTCTTGGATTTGGATTTCATGTGGAACGGGTCTTTGATCCCATCGGTGCTTGAGATGCTTTTGCATCCCGTGTACTTTCCGGTCTGCTTGATGGACTGCGGCTAGTTGAAGCTGCAAGGCGTGGAAATGCCATGGGTGTAATGGCCACGATGGTAAATGGCGATGTTGAGGGGGTGCAGATCCGTGCTGACCTCGCTTTTGTTCATGAATGGCGGCTCTGATGATGTGACGAGGTAGAACGGTGGAAAAATGACTAAACCAGAAGAGATTAATCATAGGGGACTGGTTGCCATGATTCGCGATGCACCCCCGATCAAATTATACCAATCGCTTGAGCCCTGAAAGAAGGTGGCATCCGAACACTCGGAATTACAGTAGAAATACAAAAAGTGTGCCGAAAAATTGAGAGAGTAAAAGAGGATTCCGGTGATGATATCATAGCGGATGACGTTACAGTATTGAATCCTGAGACGGTTCGTGCGGTCATGATGGCAGAGGCGGAATTTATCTTTTCTCCAACCGTCAATGTCAACAAAATTAAAATGGTGAAGCGCTATAGCGTCAGTAGCATTCCATTTGCGTATACACCAACAGACATAATGACCGCTTCCTCACATCCCTCTTATGCCAACTGGCGGTGTCAACCTTGCTTTTTTTTAAGGAAGGGGCCAACGAGGCGGGACTTGGCGGTCCATTGATCCATTTTGCGAAATGGTTTACAGAAGGCTGACAGAAACGGAAAAAATTCTCGGCTCTCGTAAAAAAAGTTAAAGTAATCCGTCGCATATAGTTCAGAGACGATGGGACTGAAGGTATGAGGGTGTGTTTTTCCTCCTTTCCGACCAATTTGATGTATCTCATTCAATCTTTTAGTAGTCCATCAAGGGTGTTATTGCTGGTGGACAGTAGATAAATTCAGACAAACCAGAAAGGAGAAAAGTTCTATGTTACTAGAAAAGTACAGAAACCTGCAGGGTATTCTTCAAAAAATGGAGTCGGTTGTGGTCGCCTTTTCAGGAGGGGTGGACAGCACATTTTTGTTAAAAGTCGCGATTGATACTTTGGGTTATGATAATGTGTTAGCCATTACAGCAGATTCGGAAACCTATCCGTCTAGTGAATTGAAAGAGGCCCTTATGCTGTCAAAATGGATTGGTGCCAAACATCGTGTCATTCAAACTTCGGAGTTGGCCATTCCTGGATATACAGCAAATAATCAAAATCGCTGTTACTTTTGTAAAAGTGGTTTATTTGACCACCTGCTTCCTATTCTTGAACAATATGATTTTAATAATATTATATATGGAGTTATTGCTGATGATGCAAACGAATTTCGTCCTGGCATGAAGGCAGCAAAAGAAAAAGGAATTAGGGGACCTCTTCTAGAAGCCGATTTATTCAAAGAAGAAATAAGAGAATTGTCCAAGGAAGCCGGTTTGCCAACCTGGGATAAACCGTCATTTGCTTGCCTATCCTCACGAATAGCATATGGTGAAATCATTACGAAGGAAAAATTGACTAAAGTGGATAAATCAGAGGCTTACTTAAAATCATTGGATATTCATCAGGTAAGAGTCAGGACGCATGAGGATACTGCCCGAATTGAAGTTGAACCCGACGATATGCCGCGAGTGCTTCAATACCATGTGGCAATCACGAAACAGCTGAAACAATTTGGTTATAAGTATGTATCAATGGATCTCACGGGCTATACAAGCGGGAGTATGAATATAGCGCTTAAAAAGGAAGAAATGTTATGATCGATAATATTTTGGAGCAGGTTCAAAAGGGTTCATTGACAGTCGCGGAAGCAAAGGAAAAACTTGCATCCTATGAAAATTTAGGGTTCGCAAAAATCGATCATCATCGTAAGAGAAGACAAGGCTTCCCCGAAATTGTATTTGGAGAAGGGAAAACAGCTGAACAAATTTTAACGATTGTCCAATCACTGCGGGCAAGGAATGATTCCGTACTTGTGACTCGCATTTCTCCGGAAAAAGCAGTGTTTGTACAAAAAGAATATAGTGATTTTGAGTATAACGATATGGCACGGACACTTGCATGGGTTAAGGAAAAATCCAAATCTGTTGGTTCATATATTGCAATTGTATGCGCCGGGACATCAGATTTGCCCGTTGCAGAAGAAGCAGCCGTGACGGCGGAAACTCTAGGTATTCCAGTCAGGCGTATATACGATGTGGGTGTTGCTGGACTGCACCGCCTCCTTGATAATATTGACGAGATACGAGGGGCTACGGCATCCGTTTGTGTCGCGGGGATGGAAGGGGCACTTCCAAGTGTGTTAGGAGGCCTTGTCATGAATCCAATTATTGCTGTGCCGACAAGTATTGGTTACGGTGCTAATTTTCACGGTTTATCGGCACTGCTATCGATGCTCAATTCATGTGCATCCGGTGTAAGTGTGGTCAACATCGATAATGGATTTGGTGCAGCCTACAATGCAGCGATTATATACAAACTTGTACATAAAAAGGAGGTCAATTGCGATGAGGACTTTATATTTTGACTGCTTTTCCGGCATAAGCGGAGATATGGTTATTGGTGCGTTGATTGATGCAGGTGCAGACCCTGTACAAATGGAAGAGGAGTTAAAAAAGCTGAACATAGATGAAGAATATACTCTGTCATGGGGGAAGGTCGTCAAAAATGGCATTACCAGTACGAAATTTGATGTCATTCTTACCAGTAAATCAGAGCAACCACATGAACACAGCCACAGTGATGAACACGAACACAGTCATGGACATGAACACAACCATAACGATGAACACGGCCACAGCCATGGACATGTACACGAAAACAATCATAACCATGTGCATCACCATCATCATGGCAGCCGTACCTACAAACAAATTGTGGAAGCTATAAATGAGGCAAACTTTAATGAATCGGTAACGAACTGGTCACTCGCCATTTTTAAGAAGATTGGTGAAGCGGAAGGGCATATACACGGGCTTCCTCTTGAAAAAGTTCACTTTCACGAGGTAGGAGCGGTAGATTCAATAATAGATATTATCGGGGCTGCCATTTTAATCGATCAGCTAGGTATTGAATCAGTTCAGTCATCAGCCATTCCAACGGGATCTGGACATATACATATTGATCACGGCATATATCCTGTTCCTGCACCTGCCACTCTGGAAATATTAAAGGGGGTACCGATTGCCTCGAACGATATTCGATTTGAATTGACAACGCCGACCGGTGCTGCCATCGCTGCAGTTTTAGCTGAAAAATTCGGCTTGCTTCCAGCCATGACTGTCGAATCCATTGGGTATGGTGCGGGAACAAAAACATTTGAGAATCATCCGAACGTACTTCGTATTATCATTGGGGAGATTCAATGAACCGACCACCTGATCATGAACATCTTGATGAACAAATGGTAAAAATGGAAGTGAATCTTGATGATATTTCCGGTGAATGGATGGGACATGTAATGGATTTGCTGTTTGAATCAGGAGCAAATGATGTATATTATACGCCAATCTTTATGAAAAAAAATCGACCGGGGGTGTTATTGCAACTACTCTGTTCACAGCAGATGGTTTCGAAAATGAAGAAGATATTATTTGCTGAAACGACGACGCTCGGTATACGCTATTATCCCCTTACCGTGCACAGGCTCGAACGATGTTTTTTCACTGTACATACACAATGGGGGGAAGTGACGATAAAAAGAGGGTTCCATGAAGGGCTGCCCGTGCAGCAGGCTCCTGAATATGAAGATTGCCGTAAAATTGCCGTACAGAACAATTTACCGCTTAAACAGGTGTATGAAGAAGTATGGAAGTGTCTCGGGGAGGTGATAGAGAAATGAGTTTGGTGTCAATTCTCTCATTAGGCTTCCTATTGGGGGTAAAGCATTCATTAGAGCCGGATCACGTTATTGCAGTAGCAACTACAGCAGGAAATACGAAAAAATTATCGCGTTCCACTCTAACGGGGGTGTATTGGGGAATAGGCCATACATGTACGCTGTTTCTTATAGGGATGCTGTTCATTTGGATGAAAGGGGAAATTCCGGAGTCGTTAAGCATGACGCTGGAATTTGGCGTTGGTATTATGCTTGTTATGCTAGGGGCGAAAAGTTTATTTAAAAATCGCCCTAATATTACGAACGATAAAGATCGATTTCGTCCTTTTTTGGTGTCTGCTTTAATTGGGTTTGTCCATGGTCTCGCGGGAGCTATAAGTTTTGTATTCGGACTTTATTATCTGTACAAATTGGGTGTAACAGAAGGTTTGTTTGCGATCTGGGCTAGTTGATTTACATTATTAGCATGACTGTAATCTCAGGCTGTCCGTAACCCTTAGACAGTCTCTTTTATATGTATTATGTCATCAAAACCAATTTTATGTAAACAATATGTCCTCATCAAGGAGTCTTCTCAGAAAGAAAAGGGTAACAACTGATATAAGGCTTACCTAATGGGCATTCTTCACTTATAAAATAAGACCCTATGACACTGCTAAGCCATTTTTTTAACAATGGCTTAGCAGTGTCATAGATGCCTTTTTTAAAGGAAGGCGCGAAAAAGAGGTTTTGCTGTAGCCGCTAGGCAGATATACGTTTATTTTTCCTTTGGAAAATCCATATTTCAATTGCACCCGAGCCAAGCAATACTCCTGAAACAATGAAGATAAGTCCGATGAAATGTGCAGGCACAATGGCTTCATTAAGGAAAAATGCTGCTCCTAACAAAGAGAATAAGGTGTTTAAGTTAAGAAATATGGATGATTCAGCTGCACCTACCTTACCAATGGCATAATTATAGCTCATGTGCCCGAGGGCAGTGGCAAAAATAGCAGAGAACAAGAAAGCTCCCCAGATGGATGGCGGGGCCGTTGCCAGTGAAGATAAGCCTTCTGGTTCCTTCCATAAGCTGATGGCAAAAAGAATAAAAGACCCGATAAGCATCATGTAGCCGGTTAGTAATCGTGGATCCATTGTTTTCGAGGCTTTATTAATGAGTATGAAACTCAATGCCTGTGAAAGAATGGAAAGTAAAATATCCACATCTCCCAGATTAATAGAGTGAAGTCCTCCGCTTCCTGCCATAACGGTAAAACTCACACCTAGGGCACCGCATATAAAGCCAACTAGCCTGATTAAAGTGGGCTTTTTACGAAAAAATATCATGGTCAAGATGACAGTCAATATCGGCCCCATGCCCAAAATAAGTCCAGCATTCGAGGCGGAAGTCTTCGTCAATCCCTCCGCTAAAAAATAATGATGAAAAACGACACTCAAAAGTGCTCCTCCAAAAATGTAAAAAAGTTCACTTTTTTTAGGAAGCCGTATTAATCCAAAGAAGAAAAGGATAATAATGACTATAAGGGATGCAGCAAAAATTCTCAAAGAAGTTATTGTTACGGGCTGCGTATTCGCAACTAAAATTTTAATAACTGAGACATTTAACCCCCATGTGATCATTATTCCGGTAAGTAAGATGTATATTCTCAAAAAACTCATTCCAAACAACCTTTCAAACTTATTATTTAATAATTGATATATTATACAACTTTCTCCAAATTAATAGCAAAGAGTAAAATTTGATTGAATGCCCTAGGATGAAATATCCGTAACTATTAAACATTAAAAATGGGGAAAGAAATAATCCCTTCCACTTTACCTTTATATGGGTTTTGATCATAAATTTAGTTTGGATGTTATATGAAAAAATATCAAATAAAAATAAAATTACAAATTATCAAACTTTTCTATTGTTTTTGGTAGGGTTTTCATTTACAATTTCCTTATGATTTACCAAACCGATTTAGTAATTAACTAAATCGATTTAGCAATAAATCTTGATGAAAATGATATGATCAAATGTTTTTGTTTTTATTTGTGACTGTTCGAAAGAAGGAGGTACTGTATTGTCATCAAAATATGGTGTTTTAACGCTGGGCGACGCCATGATTACGCTAAATCCGGAAGAGACAGGACCTTTAAGATTCGTTACCCGTTTTGAGCGAAAAGTAGGAGGCGCTGAACTGAATTTTGCGATTGGCTGTGCAAGGCTTGGCATGCGGGCAAAATGGATAAGCCGTTTAGGCAAGGATGAGTTCGGTAAAGTTATCTACAATTTCGCGCGTGGGGAAGGCGTGGACATGAGTGATGTTGCCTATGTAAATGGATATCCAACATCTCTTAACTTTAAAGAAATTCGGGAGGATGGCTCGGGAAAGACTTTTTATTACCGCTATCAATCTCCTATTTTAACTTTATTGCCAGGAGATATAACAGAGAAGATGTTTGAAGAGATTGATTTAGTCCACCTTACTGGAGTATTTTTGGCTATAGATCCTAAAAATATGGAAATTGCCAAGCGGGTAATGGAGATTGCAAAACAGAAAAATATACCTATTTCCTTTGATCCGAATATCCGCTTAAAGCTATGGTCCATCGAGGAAGCAAGATCAGTTTATTATAACATATTTACATATGTTGACATTTTGCTAACGGGTTTAGATGAAATAAAATTGATCACCGGAACTGACTCTAAAGAATCATTGGCGGAATTCGCAAAGGTGAATGATATTGATCAGCTTGTCATAAAGGACGGGAAACATGGTTCAAAACTATATACCAAAAATGAATGGCATGAAAAACAAGCCTTCCCTGTTATACCTGTAGATACTGTCGGTGCAGGAGATGGTTATGATGCCGGTTATATTTACGGATATCTTCATGGCTTATCAATTGATGAAAGATTGACATTCGCAAATGGTGTAGGAGCTCTTGTCACAACTGTTGCAGGGGATAATGAAGGATTACCATATTTGGATGAAGTTAAGCCGTTCATACAGAATGAAGCTGTTATAGAAAGATAGATGACTAAAAGAAATGAGGGAAGAAAATGGCAACAGTAACGATACAAGCCGAGGAAGCAAAACGATTAGTCATACAACAACTGACTAAAGTGGGTTTAAATGAAGAAAATGCCGGAAAAATCGCGGAAGTATTGGTTCATGCCGATCTCAGAAATGTCAATTCCCATGGTGTTTTGCGAACAGAGCATTATGTGAACCGTTTACAGGCAGGAGGCATAAATCCAGATGCACAGATTTCCTTTCAAAAGACAGGGCCCGTTACCGGTGTAGTTGATGGAGATGATGGTTTTGGGCATGTGATAGGCGACGTGGCCATGGACCATGCAATCGAAATGGCTAGAGATAATGGCGTGGGCATGGTGACTGTTTTTAATAGCAGCCATTGCGGAGCACTGAGCTATTTCGTTCAAAAAGCTGCTGATGCAAAGTTGATTGGCATCGCTATGTCACATACCGATAAAATTGTGGTCCCGTTCGGAGGAAAAACATCATTTCTTGGAACCAACCCAATCGCTTACGGAGTTCCTGCCAAAACGAAGAAACCCTTTATTCTTGATATGGCCACATCCAATGTTGCGCTGGGGAAAATCCTCCAGGCACGTGAAGAGGGAAAGGAAATCCCTGAAGGTTGGGGAGTGGATGAAAATGGAGCTGCGGTCACCGACCCGAATAAAGTTGTTTCCCTTTCCACTTTCGGAGGCCCGAAAGGCTATGGTCTTTCCGTAATTGTAGACGTGTTTTCTGGATTATTGGCCGGTGCGGCATTTGGTCCGCACATTGGGAAAATGTATGACGATCTTGATAAGAAACGGAAGCTGGGACATTATTTTTGTGTAATTAATCCTTCGTTCTTTACGGATACTGATATATTTTTAGAGCAAATGGATCAAATGATCGAAGAGCTGCGACAGGTTGAACCTGCTCCAGGATTCGATCGGGTATATCTACCGGGTGAAATTGAACAAATCAATGAAGAAAAAAACCTGAAACAAGGTATTACAATAGCATCAAGTGTTTATGAATTTCTTACAAAGTAGGTGGGGAAATGAAAGCGGTTCAAGTACGGAAAGCTCATGAACTTATCATTCAAGAAGTGGAAAAACCACGGATTTCGAACTCGACGGATGTCCTAGTAAAAGTGAAAAGAGTTGGAATTTGCGGATCGGATATGCATATTTACCATGGTACGAATCCTCTTGCAACGCTGCCGCGGGTCGTTGGGCATGAAGTAGCGGGAGAAGTTGTGGAGATAGGTCAAGGTGTCGCGGGCATCAAAGTGGGGGACCACGTTGTTGTTGAGCCCATCAGTTATTGCGGAGAGTGTTACGCTTGCCGTAAAGGTCGCCAAAATGTTTGTGGAAAACTTTCCGTTTTTGGCGTGCATGAAGATGGTGGGATGAGGGAATGGTTCGTCCTTCCCGAGAAACAATTGCATGTTGTGGATCCCGCTTTAGCCTGGGAAGAAATAGTATTGGCTGAGCCATACACAATTGGTGCACAGGCTGTTTGGAGAGGCGAGGTGGAGGATGGGGAAACCGTTCTTATCCAGGGAGCTGGGCCTATTGGAATTTGCATATTAAAGATGGCAAAGCTTCAAGGGGCATCAGTTATGATCACGGATTTAAGTGATGAGCGTTTGGAATTCGCTAAAGAAAACGGCGCTGATATCATCGTCCATGCGGGAAAAGAAGATGTTCAAAAACGGGTAGAAGAATGGACGAATGGCGAAGGGGCCAACGTCGTCATTGATGCAGTATGCCTGCCGATGACATTTGAATTGTCCTTCGATGTCGTGTCACCGGCGGGGCGGATTGTTGTACTAGGTTTTGATGAACGTCCTTCAGCGGTTTCCCAGCTACCAATTACTAAAAAAGAAGTTTCTGTGAAAGGATCTAGATTGCAAACCGACCAGTTTCCAAAAGTGGTTAAACTTTTGAATGAAGGCAAACTCAGACATGAAGGTTTAGTTACCCATACATTTTCGCTCGATGATATCCAGGAAGCATTTAAGTTTGTTGAAAATCATCCCGAACAAGTTCGAAAAGCAATCATTGTTTTTAATTAAGGGGGTAGGAATCATGGATAAGCATTCGATCATACATCAAATAACGGAAACGAAAGTTGTTGCTGTTATCCGGGGACAGGATGCAAAGGAGGCAGCACAGCTGTCTAAAGCAGCTGTGGAAGGTGGTGTTCGGGCAATCGAGTTGACATATACAACACCGGGAATTGAAGAAGCTTTCAAAGAACTGCAAAATTCGGACGCACTTTTAGGAGCAGGATCCGTACTTGATTCTGAAACGGCACGACATGCGATTTTAGCTGGCGCCAATTTTATTGTCAGTCCCTATTTTGTCAATGGCGTAGCTGAACTTTGTAATCGATACGGCATTCCCTATATGCCTGGATGCATGACAATTAGAGAAATGGCTACATCATTGGAAGCAGGCTGTGATGTTTTGAAGTTATTTCCGGCAAACCATTTCGAACCTTCTTTCATCAAGTCGGTTAATGGTCCACTGCCCAATGTAAGGATCATGCCAACCGGCGGAATTAATTTGGATAACATGAAGAATTGGCTTAATGCAGGCGCGGTAGCAATCGGGATTGGCAGTGATTTGAACAAAGCCTATCAGAATGGCGGCTATGAGGCCGCAGTGGAGTTAAGCAGAAAATACATGCAGAAAATTGCGGAATGATGGAGGTGCATGATGAACATTACATTCAGATGGTACGGGAAAGACAATGATACTGTTTCATTGGAGCACATTAAACAGATTCCTGGAGTGAAAGGGATTGTCTGGGCACTACACCAAAAACCTGTTGGTGAGGTATGGGAAAAGGAAGAAATTAAAGAAGAAATCGAGTATATCCAATCATTTGGTTTTCACACGGATGTCGTAGAGAGTGTAAATGTCCATGAATCGATTAAATTGGGTAACGAAGATCGCATGATATATATAGAGAAATACAAAGAGACGATCCGGAATCTTTCGGAAGCAGGAGTGAAAGTCATTTGTTATAACTTCATGCCGATCTTTGATTGGACTCGGACGGAAATGTTCCATCCTTTGGAAGATGGCTCAACTGCCCTGTTTTATGAAAAGGCGAAAGTGGATACGTTAGATCCACAAGATTTAATTCGTACGGTAACTGAAGCTTCAGATTTAACTTTACCAGGTTGGGAACCAGAAAAAATGGACCAAATCTCTGAATTATTCGAAGCTTACAAATCTGTGGACGAAGAGCAGCTATGGGCGAATCTAGAAATCTTCCTAAAAGAAATATTACCTGTTGCAGAGGCTTGTGGTATAAAAATGGCAATACACCCGGATGATCCGCCATGGTCCATTTTTGGCTTGCCAAGAATCATAACCGGAGAGTCGAGCTATGAAAAACTGATCTCGATTTCGGATTCACCATCGAATGCATTCACGATGTGTACAGGATCGATGGGGGCAAACCCTGAAAACGACATGGTCCAGGTGGCTAAAAAGTATGCAAACCGTTCGCCTTTCTCCCATATCCGGAATGTGAAGATTTATGAAAATGGTGACTTTGTGGAAACATCCCATCATACCCAGGATGGATCCATCAATATACAGGGCGTCGTGGAAGAATTAAATAAGCAAAATTATACTGGTTATGTCAGACCGGATCATGGCCGCCATATATGGGGTGAAGTTTGCCGCCCAGGTTACGGTTTATATGACAGAGCACTGGGAATCATGTATTTGCTCGGATTATGGGATGCATATGAAGCAGGTAAATCAGGTGGGGAATCATGATTCCCATCCATGAAAACTTATCGAACAGGGTGGCAGTGATCACAGGAGGCAGCGGTGTTTTATGTTCCAAAATGGCTGTGGAATTGGCCCGTCATGGTGTCAAGATAGCTATATTGAACAGAACGGCCGAAAAGGGGCAGGAAGTGGTCGAACTCATTGAACAAACAGGGGGCACTGCGATATCCATTGCGGCAGATGTTTTGGATAGAACCTCCTTGGAGAATGCAAGGGAAAAAATAATAAAAACATTCGGAAGAGTGGATTTATTAATAAATGGAGCAGGAGGCAATCATCCTGATGCCATTACAGCTCCAGAGAAATATGGGGAAGAAGCAGAAGGGAAATCCTTTTTTGATTTAGATGAAAATGCTTTCTCCCATGTTTTTTCCAGCAATTTCACCGGTACATTTTTGGCCAGTCAGGTTTTTGGGAAAGAGTTATTGCAAGTGGAAGCACCAGTTATCTTAAATATATCTTCAATGAGTGCTTACGCGCCAATGACTAAAGTACCAGCATATAGTGCTGCCAAAGCTTCGATAAATAATTTTACCATGTGGATGGCTGTTCATTTTGCCGAAGAAGGTTTACGGGTGAATGCCATTGCTCCAGGATTCTTTTTAACGAAGCAAAATCGGGATCTTCTGCTTAATGAAGACGGCAGCCTGACGGCAAGGTCAAATAAAATCATAACTTCAACACCCATGAAGCGCTTTGGGCAGCCTGAAGATTTACTTGGCACCTTGCTTTGGCTCGTTGATGAATCCTATTCGGGCTTTGTTACAGGAATTACGGTACCAGTCGATGGGGGCTTCATGGCATACTCAGGCGTCTGAATCCAGATCCAATAAAAAGGCAATTAAGTGACGATTGTACATTAGTTGATTGAATTTGTTACAAGGTATGGGAAATTGACTTTTTTACTGCATCAGAAGGTGATTGTAAAGCTTTACTTATTATAATAGAATATTCCTTATATACTAAGCCATTATGTTTTATGGAATTAGGCAGAGAAAAGAAATCACATGACAGGAATGAATGAAATGAAAACCATTACAATTACGGATGTCGCCAATCATGCGAAAGTATCAAAAAGCACAGTTTCCCAATACCTGAACAAGCGATATGAGTATATGAGTGAAAAAACCAGGAAAAAAATTGAAGAAACTATTGAAGAATTAAACTATCAGCCTAATATAATAGCGCGCAGTTTAAAACAAAAATCCACTTTTACCGTTGGGGTGGTGGTAGCCAACATCCTTCACACGTTTTCAACGCAAGTTATTAGAGCGATAGAAAACTACTTTTATGAACAAGGGTTTCATATTATCGTATGCAATGCAGATGACAACCCTGAAAAGGAAAAGAATTATATTGAAATGCTGAGAGCTAAACAAGTGGATGGGATCATCATTTTCCCCACAGGTGACAATCTTGATTTATATCAACGTATGAAGAGTGATCAGTTCCCGATTGTTTTCATGGATAGGACGATCGAAGAATTGGATATCGCAACAGTCATGCTCGATAATCACCTTGCTTCCAAGTTAGCGATCGACCGATTTATTGAAAAGGGTTTTGAAAACATTGCAATCATGACCACTTCAATAATACGCGATATCAGTCCTCGAATCGAGCGTATCCAAGGGTACAAGGATTCACTGGCGTCACATGGGATACCATACAATTCTGAATATATTAAAACAGTGAATGTAGATGAAATTCCTGTTGCACTTTCAGAATTTTTCGAATTGGAAAAGCCGCCCGAAGCCATATTGGCAGGAAATGATATCGTACTTAATGAGGTATTGCGTTATATGAAACAGCACGAAATCAACATACCTGATGACATAGCGGTCATAGGAGTCGATGATGTACCGTATGCCAGTTTCTATACACCGACCATCACAACGGTTAATCAGCCAGCCATTGAAATGGCCAACCTGGCAGCAGAGTTACTGCTTAGTCAGATCAATAAAACAGGAAATGAGGATACAAGCGTGCATCGCTTGAAACCGACTTTGCTTTCAAGGAATTCTTGCTAGAACCAGATGTAAGAATTTCCGTGAAAAAGAAAGCGCTTTTTTACGGAAATTCTAAACCGATTTAGTTATAGGTCATATAGGCTTTACTCTTGGTTATTAAATGGAAACGTTTCCATGAATGCAGCTTCATGGAAGCGTATAGGGGGGTACTTTATGTTTTCAAATGGTAGAGGAATGGTCATCGTTTTCTTGTTCTTGGCTGGGGTAATAAATTATCTGGACCGATCTGCACTGTCTATTGCAGCTCCGTTCATCCAAGATGATTTATCTTTAACAGCAACACAAATGGGAATTATTTTTAGTAGCTTTTCAGTTGGTTATGCCATATTTAACTTCCTTGGGGGAATGGCGTCCGATAGATGGGGTGCAAAGCTTACGCTTTTCGTGGCGATGATCGTTTGGTCTTTATTTAGTGGTGCACTTGTACTGGCTGTCGGTTTTGCGAGTATGATAGTCATCCGCATACTGTTTGGGATGGGCGAAGGCCCTCTTTCTGCAACCATCAATAAAATGGTGAATAACTGGTTCCCAGCGAATCAGCGGGCATCTGTCGTTGGTTTGACGAATAGCGGAACGCCGCTTGGTGGCGCAATTGCAGGTCCAATAGTTGGGTTTATTGCCATCTCATATGGCTGGAGAGTTTCTTTCATTGCCATTATGGTGATTGGTCTTATATGGGCAATTTGCTGGTGGAAGTTCGTTAAAGAAAAACCACAAGAGTCAAAAGAACAGAAACATTCGGGGAAATCTTATGTGGCGGCAACAACGGAAGAAAAGGTGAAATTCACCTTTTATTTAAAACAAAAAACGGTTTTATTTACAGCTCTAGCCTTTTTTTCTTATAACTATATTCTCTTCTTTTTCTTAACTTGGTTCCCAAGCTATTTGGTGGATGCACGCGGCCTAAGTGTAGAAAATATGAGTATCATTACAGTGATTCCTTGGATTTTTGGATTCATCGGACTTGCTTTGGGTGGATTCGTGTCGGATTTCTTCTTTAAAAAATTCGCTCAAAAAGGTGTTTTATTCTCACGTAAGCTCGTGCTTGTAACATGTTTGTTCTTATCGGCGGTATGTATCGGTTTTGCCGGACTTGTATCCACAACGGTCAGTGCGGTAACACTTGTCGCACTTTCCGTCTTCTTCCTATATTTGACTGGTGCCATTTACTGGGCTATCGTCAACGATGTTGTCGACCCTGGTAATGTTGGATCTGTTGGAGGTTTTATGCATTTCTTGGCAAATACAGCAGGAATCATAGGACCGACGTTAACAGGATACATTGTCGATACCTCAGGCACATACACAGTTGCATTCTTGCTTGCAGGTGGCTTGGCCATCGTTGCATCGCTTGCAGTCATCCGTTTTGTACGACCGATAGTAAGGCCTGCGTAATAGATTGTTAGAATGGAAGTGTCTCCCAAAGGAAATATCAAGGGAAGACACTTCCGTTTTTAATGAACCAAAACTTTTCATGTTTTTGAGGCATGCCTAGCGGATCCGATTTTCATTACGAAATGTAGCTGGCGTCTTTTCATTGTATTTCTTAAAGGTACGATAAAATTGGGGCATGCTTTCAAAACCACAAATTTCGGCAATATTGGCAATGGTGTAATTCGTTTCCAGTAAAAGTTCCTTTGCCTTGATGATCCTTTTCGTGTTTAAATACACGATTAGCCCAATTCCAGTCGTTTCCTTAAAAACCCTGCTGAAATGAGCGGGACTGACCAAAGCTTTTTGTGCAAGTATCGTCAAATTCAATGTTTCATCGATATGTTCATGAATATAGATTAAAATATCTTTGATCCATTCTGAACTATAACTATTGCCCTCAGGTAAATCCTCTTTGCCATTTATCCTGGTACGGTATAAAGCAAGTATGATTTGATGAACGATCAGCAAACAAGCGTGCCTTGAGCCCATTGATTGGCTAGTTGTTTCTTGCAGGATGAGGTGGAGCTGTTCCTCCATCTTTACTTGCTCCTTTTGCGGCAATGATATTTTATAATTCTTACTCTTTTTTGTCAGGTCAAACAAATGTAAATAAGAAAAAGAATCATCAACCATATCTTTATATATTAATGTGGGGCTGAAAAAGATAATGGTGGAGGTGACAGGGTCCTCCTTATTGGGTAATGCCCGATGAATGGTATTATTCGGGATCAGGAATACATCCCCTTGCTGCATATCATAAAACACATCACCGATAAAAAACGTTCCCTTACCATTATAAACATAAACAATTTCATAATAGTCATGCATATGATCGGACAATTCATTCTGAGGACTTTTCGTATCTTGATAGACAAAAGAAAAGGGGAAAAGGAAATCATGATTTAATGCATTATGGATTTTTTTCATTTCGTTCATCTCCTGAATGTATATTACAACAAGAATGAGTATATTTATAGCAAAATATGCAATTAATATTTCAAAAATTGATGTTAAAATTATTATAGATTTAAAAATATAAAACATTCAAGCGGGAAATGAAAGGGCTTTCTGAAGGGGGGGACGTTTGGTTTTGAACGTCAACCTCATGATAAGGAGGGGACAAAATGAATAGATTTGTTCAATTGCATTCAAATGATGATGTTGTCATTTCATTGGAGGGAATTCAAAAAGGGCAGAGCCTTCAGATTCAAACATATGACAGGGGAATGATCCAAATGAAGGCAAGTGATGACATTCCTAAAGGGCATAAGATGTCAGTGAACCCGATAAAACGAGGCGAGGACGTAATCAAATTTGGCTACTCGATCGGAAAAGCTAAAGAAGATATCTCCATTGGGGCTTGGGTTCACACCCATAATCTAGCATCCGGTTTGCATGGTATATTGGATTATTCCTATCACCCAAGCAGTCAAGATACAAAAGAGCAAAGTCAAAGTCATACTTTCCAAGGGTATATCCGTGAAAATGGGGAAGTGGGTATCCGGAATGAAATCTGGATCATCAACACGGTTGGTTGCATCAATAAAACATGTGAAGTTCTCGCTAAAATGGGAAATGAGCAATTTAAAGATCGACGAATTGATGGGATTCATCACTTTTCCCACCCCTACGGTTGCTCTCAATTGGGAGATGATTTGACCCATACACAGAAACTATTGGCTGCCTTGGCTCAACATCCAAATGCTGCAGGGGTTTTGGTTGTAGGATTAGGATGTGAGAACAATCAAATCGAAGCATTTAAAGAAGTCATAGGCGAATTTCCTCCAAATCGGATTAAATTTTTAAAAGCCCAGGAGGTTCATGATGAATTGGAGATCGGCTTACGTTTAATGGGAGAATTAGTGGAATATGCGGAAGGGTTCGTACGCATGCCCGTGCCGGTTTCAAAGTTGAAAATAGGCTTGAAGTGCGGGGGTTCCGATGGTTTTTCAGGCATTACCGCTAATCCATTGGTTGGTGCGGTTTCCGACCTTATTGTAGGAAATGGCGGGACAACGATTTTGACAGAGGTTCCTGAGATGTTTGGAGCGGAAACAATATTAATGAACAGGGCAAGAGATGAAGAAACCTTTAATAAGATCGTTGGCCTTATTAATGATTTCAAAAAGTATTTCATTCGCCATGATCAGGAAATTTATGAAAACCCTTCACCTGGAAACAAGGAAGGCGGCATTAGTACGCTGGAGGAAAAATCACTTGGATGCACGCAAAAAGGAGGCCATGCCACGGTAGTGGATGTAAGCCCATATGGAGAACGAGTAGTGAAGCATGGTTTGAATTTGATTAATTCTCCAGGGAATGACCTGATTTCGGTGACGGCTCTAGCAGCAGCGGGCGCGCATATCGTTCTTTTCACTACGGGAAGGGGAACACCATTTGGCGGACCGGTGCCAACTGTGAAAATAGCAACGAATTCAGATTTAGCCAATCGTAAAAAACACTGGATTGATTATAATGCCGGGCTGTTGATTGAAGGTCAAAGGATCGATGAATTAAAGGACGATTTATTCCAATACATTCTTGAACTTTCATCAGGTAAAAAGAAAACGAATAATGAAAAATTCGGATATAGGGAGATCAGCATCTTTAAAGAAGGCGTCATCCTCTAACAGGTGTACATATCTATTAAGTTATTATAAAGGAGTGCTATTCAGTGAAAAGTATTGTATGTGAACAACCTTTTGAATTTAAGATGATCGAGTCGGAAAAACCAGTTCCAAATTCAGGGGAAGCTTTGATTCGTGTGCGACGCATAGGAATATGCGGAACGGATATTCATGCTTATGGTGGTAATCAACCCTTTTTTAGCTATCCTCGAATACTTGGCCATGAACTTTCCGGTAATATTGAGTCTATACCGGAGAATGTATCAGGGCTTAATGTCGGGGATCAAGTTTCGATCATCCCCTATTTGGAATGTGGAAAATGCCTGGCTTGCAGAAGTGGAAAAACAAACTGCTGTACGGATATGAAAGTATTAGGTGTACATGCAGAAGGAGGCATGAGTGAGTGGATGACGGTTCCTCATAATCATTTGGTGAGAACTGAGGGTCTTACCCTTGACCAATCCGCAATGATAGAGCCTTTAAGTATAGGGGCTCACGCAGTTAGGCGCGCTGCTATTCATAAAGGGGAATTTGCGCTTGTGATTGGTGCTGGTCCAATTGGCTTGGGAGTCATGGCATTCGCTAAAGAACAGGGTGCGAAGGTGATCGCAATGGATGTAAATGATGAACGCCTTGCGTTTGCAGGCAAATGGGCAAATGTCGATTATACTTTGAACGTTTTGGAGAATCCAATGGAGAAATTAGCTGAATTGACTAATGGAGATATGCCAAGCGTGGTATTTGATGCGACAGGTAATGCTAAATCAATGATGGATTCATTTAAATACCCTGCTCACGGCGGAAGATTGATATATGTAGGTTTAGTTAAAGCGGATATTTCCTTTAATGATCCTGAATTCCACAGTAAAGAGCTTACATTAATGGGAAGCCGTAATGCAACAAGGGATGATTTTGATTATGTCGTGAATACGCTGAAAAATGAAAAGTTGGATATGGGTCAGTATATTACACACCGCACGCATTTGGATGAAATGATCAATCAGTTTGAAGGGTGGTTAACTCCTGAAGCTAAAGTGATTAAGGCCATTGTTGAAATATAAGCATAAGTTAGGTTTACTGTCGTAAGGGTAATCTCTTGAAATCACACTCCGAATTGGATATTTCCGTTAGAAGGGAGTTCTTTGGTCATGAACTTTAATAAAAGCCAACTGAATGGTCTAAGTAAAGATACAAAAGCTGTCCAATATTCACATATGATGGATTTTCCCATAAAAGTATTGCAGATTGGGGAAGGGAATTTTCTTCGGGGCTTTTTTGATTGGATGATATATGAATGTAATAAACAAGGCCACTTTCGGGGAAGTATTGCACTTACCCAGCCTCGCCCTTCCGGAAAAGGTAAAATAGAGGAAGTGAAGCGGCAAGATGGATTGTATACATTAATGTTACGTGGTTTTCACCAAGGGGAGAAAGTGGAACATACAGAGATCATTTCCGTTTTTTCGAAGGTAATTGATCCATATGGAGAATGGATGGAATTTTTAGCACTATCAGAAAACCCTGCATTGGAATTTGTGGTTTCCAACACGACTGAAGCAGGACTCAAATACCAGCCGATTCCTTTGGAAGAAGGAATCCCGATTGAATCTTTTCCAGGAAAACTGACTGCTTTTTTATATCATCGTTATCTGCATTTCAACGGTGATGCGGAAAAAGGACTCACCATGCTTCCGTGTGAGCTTTTAGAGAAAAATGGTGATTCATTGAAGCAATGTGTTCTTAAGCATAGCAGGGATTGGGATTTACCAAAGCCCTTCATGGAGTGGCTGGACAGGGACAATCAATTCTTAAACTCGCTTGTAGACCGTATCGTTACAGGATTCCCCGCAAATGAGGCGGAAAAGCTATTTGCAGCATGGGGATATACGGATACTCTGCTAAATACGGCAGAACCCTATCATTTATGGGCTATTGAAGGGGATCCTTCTATTGATGAACGCCTTCCCTTACAACAATCCGGGTTAAATGTGCGTTGGGTTAAAGATTTAGTGCCTTACCAAATGAGGAAGGTACGGATTCTTAATGGATCACATACCCTGATGGCACCTTTAGGGATTTTATCTGGATTGGAAGAAGTAAAACAGGCAATCGATCATCCTGATTTCAAGCGATTCCTGGGCAATTCCATCGAAGAGGAAATAATTCCTTCATTACCCTTTGATCATAATGAGATGATGCTATATGGGAAAAGTGTTCTTGAGCGATTTAAGAATCCCTTTGTACATCATCTGCTGGCCGATATTTCGCTGAATAGTATTTCGAAGTTTAAGGTTCGTCTCCTGCCTACTTTAGAGGAATATCATATGGCGAAAGGCAGGCTGCCCGACTGTATCGTAAGAGGTTTTTCGGGCCTGATCCGGTTCTATAAGGTTCAGGAAGTAATGGGGAGTTATATTGGTAAAAGCTTCGCGGGTAAAGACTATGTTGTTAAAGATGATATTAAGACGATTGAATTTTTCAAGGAACAATGGCTTCGATATGAGAGGGGAGAAATCCCTCTTAGACAATTGATAGAGGCCACTTTAAGTAATCAATATCTATGGGGGAAGGATTTGAGCGGTATCCCGAACCTAGGAAACGAATTATGCCAATATCTAGAAGGCATGATGGATGGAGATCATCCGTTGAAGGAATCCGGGCAAAGTTAAGTTCATGAATATCCTTCCTATCTCATATTTTTTTCTTTATTTTATTTCTATTTTTGGTATACTGGATTAGTGATATAATTACTTAGTAGTTTCCTATTGGAAAGATATCAAAAGAATTACATATTCTTTATTCCCGTGAAGGGGAGTAGCGTCAGGGTAACCTGAAATAAAGTCGTCATTACGTGGGAGTTCCACCGGCTTTATTGGCCTAGTTCATTTAGTGCTTAGCGAGACCTTTGCCATTTATGGCAGAGGTCTCTTTATTTTTGTATAAAGGAGGAAAATGTGTTGGATTTTTTAACAGGTGAATTCATTTCAGGACTTTTAGCGATCATTATGATAGATTTGGTTCTAGCCGGTGATAATGCGATCCTTATTGGATTGGCTGCAAGAAAGCTTCCAAAAGATCAGCAAAAAAAGGTGATAATCTGGGGAGCGGTAGGGGCAATAGTGATAAGGATCATTGCAACGCTGCTGGTAGTTGTACTACTAGAAGTGCCTGGACTGCATTTAATAGGGGGATTACTTCTTGTATGGATTGCTTATAAACTCCTTATCGAAGAAGAGGAACATGATTTGAAGCCTGCAGACTCTATGTGGGCAGCCATAAAAACTATTATTATAGCGGATGCTTTAATGGGATTGGATAATGTCCTAGCGGTGGCAGGTGCATCTCATGGTAACTTCACATTAGTGGTGATTGGCTTACTTGTATCCATCCCAGTAGTGATGTATGGAAGTACTTTGATCCTGAAACTGATTGAACGTTTCCCATCCATCATTATAATTGGTGCGGGAATACTAGGTTGGACAGCTGCTAAAATGATTGTAGCTGAACCCTTCATGCACGACTATTTTGCAAATCCCTTCATTAAATATGGATTTGAAGCGGTAGTGGTGATTGGAATCCTGGTTGCCGGGACCTCAAGACAGAAAAGTATAGAAAAAGAAAAAGCAAACAGAGAGAAGTTGCAAATCGAACGTAATGGATAATGGACAAAAAGAGACCTTTCGAAAATGAAAGGTCTCTTTTTGTCCATGCCTCAATGATAAAAGTTATAAAACAAAAAAAGGTGTACCAAAGTACGCACTTTGGTACACCTTTTTACGAATATTTAAGGAATCGACAACATGCATGTCAATCACGATATTTTTAGCCAAAATAATATCTGGAGCGATTACTCTTATCGTTAGTTTAAGTTAATCCATACACTTTTTACTTCCGTATAATTATCCAAAGCATAACTGCCCATTTCCCGTCCGATTCCACTTTGCTTATAACCGCCAAATGGTGAAGCTGCATCGAAGGCGTTATAACAGTTTACCCAAACTGTACCTGCCTTTAATTCATTAGCCACATAATGGGCTTTTTTTACATCTTGTGTCCATAAACCAGCAGCCAATCCATATTCAGAGTTATTTGCACGGTTTATCACATCATCCAAATCGTCAAATGGCATGGCAGCTACAACAGGACCGAAGATTTCTTCTTTTGCGATTGTCATTTCATCTTCAACGCCTGCAAATATTGTAGGTGCTACAAAATAACCCTCTCCTTGTCCGTAATTGCCCCCGGTAACCACTTCGGCTCCTTCAGACTTGCCTTTTTCAATATAACTTCCCACTCTTTCCAATTGATCACTGGATACCAAAGGCCCTATCTGAGTAGATGGATCAAGACCCGCCCCTTGTTTTATGTTTTTTGCATGTGACACTAAGTCGGCTACCACGTTGTCATAGGATTTCTTTTGAATGTACAGGCGGGAACCGGCACAGCAAACTTGTCCTTGATTAAACATGATGCCCATTAAGGCACCAGGAATGGCTTTACTCATATCTGCATCCGGTAAAATGATATTAGGTGATTTTCCGCCTAATTCCAACGAGATTTTTTTCACAGTTCCCGAAGCTTGGCGCATGATCATTTTCCCTACTGAGGTTGAACCGGTAAAGGCAATTTTATCGACATCTGGATGGTCTACAAGCGGTGACCCTGCTGTTTCCCCAAATCCAGGTATGACATTAAGAACGCCAGGAGGAAAACCTGCTTCAAGCGCCAATTGACCTAAATATAATGCTGAAAGCGGCGTTTGCTCCGCTGGTTTTAAAACGATCGTACATCCGGTTGCTAGGGCTGCGCCTAATTTCCATGCTGCCATAAGCAGTGGGAAATTCCAAGGGATGATCTGCCCTACCACTCCAACCGCTTCATGACGGGTATAGTTGAAGTAATTCCCAGCAACAGGTATTGTTTGTCCTACTATCTTAGTGGTCCATCCAGCATAATAACGGAAGTGATCGATTGCAAGCGGGACATCGGCATTAGTGGTTTCTCCAATTGGCTTGCCATTATCCAGGGTATCCAATTGTGCTAACGCCTCTTTGTGTTCCTCCATGAGGTCCGCTAATTTATAAATGAGGCGACTGCGTTCTGATGCACTCATTTTTTTCCAGGGACCGCTGTCGAAAGCCTTACGGGCTGCTTTGACAGCTTTATCTACATCTTCCGGACCTGCTTCACTCACAACCGCTAAAACCTTGCCGTTTGAAGGATCGAGAGTCTCAAAGGTTTTTCTTGAAGCAGCTTCCACCAATTCCCCATTAATCAAAAGCTTTTTAGTGCCCTTCAAGAATTCTTGCACCCGTGGATTTAGTCTAATTGTTTGTTCCATGTATAATACCCCTTTTCATTTGGATTTTAAGTTCGATCATAAAATTCTGTGCAATGGCGTTACTCTAAGTAAAAGGATCATGTATAAGCTTATGGTTTCGATACAATTCCCTTTAGCTGCCTTGCAGCCTGTCTGAATATCATTAAAAACGGGATTACTTGATTCGTTCCCTCCCCCCTTATCAAAAAGGAGTCAATTTCTCGACATATATTAATTATGCAAGTCTTATGCCAATAACAAAAAACCAATGAAACCAGTTAAAGAAGGATGGTAGAGGAATATGGGAATGTGCCTTTCTGTTCCATATTGGAACAGTCAGGTGTTTCAATATGGAACAGAAAAGTGAAGTAGTTCGCAGATGGCTGTTTTCATTTTGGAGGATATCTGAATTTTCTGTTATAATTAAATTGAATGAATGAATCCAAAATGCTCTGAAATTTTGGATTGCATAGAATTTCATTAATGAAATTGAATAAAAACAGTGGCCATTTTACTGGATTATACATACGGGAGGATTATTCAATGTCTGTTAATATTAGCGCGGATAAAGGAACCATACCGGCATTTATTCAAGAATCGTGGCAGCGCTGCATTTCTAAGGGGCTTCAGCCAAGCATGATGGATAAGGAAGATATGCTTGGTGCATTTGAGTTGGCCGAATACCACGATCGATACGCAGAACTCCTGTACCATTCTTCCCCTATTTTAGAAGAAGTTTATCGGTCGATTAATGGTTTGGAGTCCATATTATTACTTGCTGCTCCTGAAGGATATATCATCGAAACAGTTGGAGATCCAGCTTTCATTCGCCATACAGATAATGTTTCCCTTAGAAAAGGGGCCAATTGGCTAGAGGAATCAAAAGGAACAAATGCAATAGGAACTGCCATAGTAGAGAAAAACCCAGTATTGATTCATGGCAGTCAACACTTTCATCAGGATAACCATTTCCTTACTTGTGCAGCATCGCCCATTTATCATCCCGATGGGTATCTGCTCGGTGTTTTGAACTTAAGCAGTCATCAACAGAATTATCATCCTTTTTCCATTAGTTTAGTTCAGAGGGTGGCTGATAGCATCAAACAAGCACTATTATTGTCCCATACACAAAAACGGGAGAAAAATCTTTATTTTATTTATGATTCATACCCTGATCCGTTAATGACCATTGATAAAGAGGGGAAAGTTACAGATCTCAATTTAGCGGCGTCGCATGTTATAGGAACATTGAAAAAACCGGTATCGAATATAATAACAGGGACAGACCCACTTGTTTTAGAACAGACGGTTTCAATTAAAGACCAGGAATTCCTGGTTCAAACCCTTGGCAATAATATAGAACATCAATCCTCCGTGATCGTACGGTTAAAAAAACAAAAGTTGATTGATGGTTTAACATCTAATCGTTATCAATTTACAGATATAATAAGTAGTGATCCGCAAATGAATCAAACCATATCCATTGCTAAAAGAGCTGCAGCGCTTGATATCAGCTTGCTAATCACTGGAGAAAGCGGAACGGGAAAAGAATTGTTCGCTCAATCCATTCATGGGGTTAGCTTAAGAAGTGATAACCCATTCATCGCCATCAATTGCAGTGCAATTCCCGAAAACTTATTGGAAAGTGAGTTATTTGGGTATGAAAAGGGGGCCTTTACTGGCGCAAAAAGCAGCGGGCATAAGGGGAAGTTCGAAGCGGCAGATGGCGGAACCCTGTTTTTGGATGAAATCGGGGATATGCCGCTTCAAGCACAAGCGACTCTGCTCCGTGTGCTTCAGGAAAGATGTGTGACGCGTGTCGGAGGACATGCTTCCATTCCCATTGATGTAAGGGTCATTGCGGCCACCAACAAAGACTTACAAAAAGAAATTGAAGCTGGTGAATTCCGAGCGGACCTATTTTTCCGCCTTTGTGGATTATCTTTAAAACTTCCAAATCTAAGGAGTCGTAAAGATATATTGCTGTTAGCGGAATACATTTTAGCGGATTTACCTTATAAGAGCGAACATACCGAACTAACTGATGAAGCTAAAACATTCATTTTGGAATATTCGTGGCCAGGAAATTTCCGTGAATTACAAAATGTACTCGGTCAGGCTGCATTCCTAGCTGATAATGGTCCGATTAGAAGGGACTTGCTTGTGGCACTTTGTCCTGTTTCTTCCGTTACACATAAGGAAGAGGCAAATGCCGATCGAGAACCTAGAAACTTTCAAGAACAAGAAACCCAGCTAATCAGAAATGCATTGGAACGAACAAATGGAAATATCAGTAGCGCCGCGAAACAACTCGGCATCGGCCGAAATACCCTTTATAGAAAAATGAAAAAAAATGGAATCAACTTTCAAAATATAAAAAAACACGAACGCTGATTCACCTTTTTATGACAATTGTAAATTCCCGACCTGAATTGGTCGGTTCTTTGTTAACGCCAGTAACTATATGCGGACCAGCATACCTTGTTTCCTTTATAAGCTGCATTTCACCTGAAAAACAATAAAATATGGAGTGCAGGAAATCTAAATCTCATATAGAATGATGTTATTGAAATAGTAACTAAAATTCCGCAAGGGATGTGTGGTCAATAGTATGAAGTTGTCATCTGAACATAAGAAATATAAACAAGTATTGATTCAATATTTGGAAGAAAATGAATCTGTGTTTTTAAATGAATGGAACGAGACGATTAAGATCAATGAAATAGACCCCTACAAAGAAAAGATTAAAGAAAATGGTTATGGGATGTACTCGCTGGTCATCCAAACGTTCAAGGAGGTATTGTCTGATAATGTGTTGATAAAATTGGCTTACCAGGTTGCCAAAGAACGTCTTGAAGCAAATATCAACATTGGGGATTTTCTATATAATATCAATTTGGGGAGAAATATCATAATCAGAAATGTTTTTGGAGCCAATATCCCAATTAATTATATGCAGCAATTCATTAATGACATCAACTTGCACTTTGATACGTTCAGCTACCATGCAGTAACGAGATATACGAATCTAACAAATGAAGTGATTGAGGAAAAAAAGTCTTATATTAGTGAAAACCACAAAGATAAATTAGCGGTACTGGGTCAGATATCATCAAGCTTTGTTCATGAGTTTCGAAACCCTCTTACAGCTATCATGGGGTTCAATAAATTACTGAAGCGGGAGAATCCTGAATTGAAATATTTGGATATCATTGATTATGAGTTAAATCAGTTGAATTTCAGGATAACCCAATTCCTCCATACCTCTAAATCTGATTTTAATGAGGAACAAAGAGAGGAAATTTCCGTGTTAAAATTAATAGAAGAAATACAAGAACTGACTTATGCAAATATTGTGGATGCCAGCGTTAATGTGGAAATAGATGTTTATCCAAACTTTGTCATGACAGCGAGCAAGGATGGGTTAAAACAAGTGTTCTTAAATCTTTTTATAAATTCCATTGATGCCTTAAAGGATAAGGAACATCCTAGAATTTTGAGGATAAACTCTATAATTGAGGAGAATGAAAGAATCATTCGAATTTCAAATAATGGACCGGCCATTGCCAGTGAATTGATCGAATCTATTTTTGAGCCATTTGTCACAACGAAGGAGTTAGGAACGGGAATTGGATTATACGTATGTAAAAAGATCATTGAAAGTAATGATGGATATATGAATTGTGTTTCCAATGAAAATTCAACCACATTCAGCATCCATTTCCCAAAAGTTCAAAACTGAATTAATTAGGGGTACATACATATCATATAGTGACTTTATATACAACATATATATACATATCGATATTTCTCGACGCTTGTACATAGATCTTTGATTAATGGCGGAAGGGCATTTGGGGTCTGCCGGTAATTTACTTAAAATCATTCTCAGTGAAAAAAAATGGAAGATGCCAAGAAATCATTATTTGGATTTTAGCATCTTTTTTTTTATCCCTGTTATTTTTCTGTATATACGTGTGTCGAAAATTTAAAAGAAAACAATTAAATTGTCATTTTTTAATTCGATTGTGAATCGAAAAGGGTAAATAATTAATATGTGAATCAAAAAATGAATTTATGATTCAGTATCGAATCGTTTTGGATTCATAAAAGCGTTAAACCCTACTAAAATAACTATTCTTTTTTTGGCATGGATATTGCTTTTATTATGTATAAATATGTATAAATTTTAGTGAGAGAGGATGTTTTTATTTGGGAAAATAGTCAGGTATAGATGTACTTGGTGGATTCAGATACATAACCAATTATTCCTTAATTTCAACACTTTATGATTCAGAAATGTCCATAAGCTCTATACATATCAACCAAACGCTTTTCTATCATTATTTCTTTGAAAAAGGTTCCTAAGTTTTTGTTTTGTACTATAGTCTTTCAAGAAAGGGATGGATTACCATTAAAGAAACTAAAAGTCTAAATAAAGTTCTTTCTAAGGTAGATATATTATTTTTGGCATTCGGGGCCATGATTGGTTGGGGTTGGGTAGTATTATCGGGTACATGGATTGAATCAGCAGGTACACTTGGAGCGATGATAGCATTTTTAATAGGTGGAGTATTGGTCACTTTTGTAGGTCTGACCTATGCAGAATTAGCTTCAGCTATGCCCGCTGCTGGAGGTGCTCTATCTTATGTATTAAGGGGCGTCGGTCCAAAAGCTGCATTTGTAGCATCATGGGCCCTCGCATTAGGTTATATATCTGTGGTTGCTTTTGAAGCGGTTGCTTTGCCAACTGTCATTGAATATGTATTTCCTGATTATAAGGTAGGATTCATGTATTCTATTACTGGATATGATGTGTATTTAACATGGGTGCTTGTTGGGGTAATAGGCTCCATTTTAGTTACACTGATTAATTATTTTGGTGTGAAATCGGCAGCCATTCTCCAAATGGTTTTAACCATTGTAATAGGTCTCATTGGTTTGATGTTAATCTTTGGAGCCGGATTCACTAGTGATTTGGGAGATGCGAAACCACTATTTTTGGATGGCACAGTAGGAATCATAGCTGTGCTGATCATGACTCCATTCATGTTTGTGGGGTTTGATGTAATTCCTCAAACAGCTGAAGAAATGAATGTTGAGCCCAAATTAATTGGGAAAATCCTTATATTCTCAGTAAGCCTTGCCGTTATCTGGTATATTGCTATTATATACGCAGTAGGAGTATCTTTAGATAAAAATATAATATCAACTTCTGTATTACCAACGGCAGATGCAATGGCCAAAGTCTATGGATCGAGCATTTTTGCAACCATCTTGATAATAGGCGGTGTTGCAGGAATTATGACGAGCTGGAATGCATTTATCATTGGAGGCAGCCGAGTTCTTTATTCAATGGCGGAAAAAAAGATGATTCCAGCTTGGTTTGGTAAATTACACCCGAAAACAAATACGCCTACAAATGCTGTATTGTTTATAGGTGCTATATCCATGATTAGTCCATTATTAGGGAGACCTATGTTAGTTTGGTTGGTGGATGCTGGCGGACTGGCTATTGTATTGGCATATTTATTCGTAGCAATTGCATTTGTTCAATTGAGAAAAAATGCTCCTGAGATGATAAGACCTTTCCGTGCTGGAAAATCAAATATCGTGGGCTGGATCGCATTGGTTCTTAGCATAGGATTTATTGCTTTATACTTACCAGGTATGCCAGCGGCTTTGATTTGGCCATATGAATGGATGATTTTTGCAGGTTGGTGGGCTATTGGTTTTCTCCTCATGTTTAAAATGAGAAAAAATTATAGTTCTGACGAAATGAAGTACAACGAAGTCCAGTTGCCAATGGAAGAGGTGAAAGAAGGGTAAAAGGACTGAATTAATCTGAGCCATTTTTGACGAAACATATGTCATAAAGATTGATTATTCTTATTAAAGTGCTGCTATTAGTGAGCAGTTC
>NZ_JADILK010000035.1 GCF_017355165.1 Bacillus sp. SD075
ATACTTGCCTTAAAACGGCAAGTCTTTTTTAAATAAAAACTCTTAAAACATTACATGCTTATGTGATATAATTCTTTCATTGTGTTGAATATTCCAAATATTGATATTGAGGTACTTTGATGAATCAGACTTATACTAAAACACAAAAGATCCGCCTGTTATTATATATATTGCTACCCATCCTGATCACCCAAATCAGCATGTATGCCATGACTTTTTTTGATGTGATGATGTCTGGACAATACAGCACTCAGGACGTTGCTGGCGTCTCCATCGGCAGTTCGCTATGGACACCCGTTTATACGGGGCTGAGCGGGATATTGATTGCCTTAACGCCGGTGGTTTCACAGCTGCTAGGTTCCAGGCAGTCTAAATCTGTTTCCTATTCCGTGATGCAGGCCGTTTATTTAGCTGTTGCTTTAGCCATGTTCATTTTAATCATTGGGGCGTTTTCTTTGAACCCCGTATTGAATGCCATGGACCTTGAAGATAATGTCCACATGGTGGCTCATGATTATTTAATCGCCCTTTCAATCGGTATCATTCCGCTATTCATTTATAATGCGCTTAGGGCCTTCATAGATGCTCTGGGGCAGACTAGGATATCCATGATCATCACCTTATGTGCACTCCCGGTGAACGTCCTATTTAATTACCTGTTAATATACGGGAAGTTTGGATTCCCCGAACTTGGCGGTGTAGGTTCCGGTTATGCCACTGCCATTACTTATTGGTTAATTGCCCTGGTTGCCATCCTTGTTGTGGCAAAAATCAACCCATTTTCGACATATAAGGTTTTCAGTGAATTTTTCCCAGTTTCCTGGAAAGAATGGAGGGCCTTATTATTGATTGGGGTCCCCATCGGGCTGGCTATCTTTTTTGAAACAAGCATTTTCTCGGCCGTCACCCTTTTGATGAGTAAGTATGATACCGTGACAATTGCATCGCATCAGATTGCCATGAATTTTGCGTCACTTCTCTATATGATACCGCTAAGTATATCCATGGCATTGACGATTGTCATTGGATTTGAAATTGGGGCAGCCCGCTATAAAGATGCCAAAGAGTATAGCTGGATTGGTATTTCGATGGCATTGACAATGTCGCTCGTTTTGTCTACCATCCTATTCCTCTTCCGTGAACCTGTGGCCTCTTTATACACTAAAGATCACGAGGTAATGATGCTGACATCACATTTTTTAATATATGCCATCTTTTTTCAGATATCGGATGCCCTGCAGGCACCTATCCAGGGTATTTTGCGTGGATATAAAGATGTAAATGTCACATTTGCGATGTCACTCGTCTCCTACTGGATTCTCGGGCTTCCCATTGGCTATTTATTTGCGAAATTTACAGATATGGGAGCCTTCGGGTATTGGATCGGCTTAATTTCCGGTTTGGCTCTCGGAGCTATAGGCTTGGCGGCTCGCTTACGGTTCATACAGCAAGTAAAATATAAAAAAATGGCGTAAAAAAAGAGTGAGGCTGGATTACACCGGCCTCACCTTTTTCATGCTGAATTCAAACCCTAAACCACTAGGCTTTATATATTTTCCCAAGAACATCCTTACCACCTGTTACCGGTATGATGCTACCGGTAATGAAATCTGATTTTTCATCACAAAGGAACGTGATGACCCTCGCTATATCTTCTCCTGTACCCGGTCTGCCTACTGGGACCGAATCATCCTTCTCTGCTCTCGCAACCCTAATTTCATCCTCTTTCCAATCACCTACGATATCACCAGGACAGACCATATTCACCGTGATGCCATGTGCAGCTTCTTCGGCGGCTAAAGTTCTTGTCAAGGAGGTCAAGCCGCTCTTTGCAGCGGCAAAAGCAGAACGATAGATCCAACCTGGTGCAGTTTCACACCGTTCAAACCCTAATGTAATGACTCTACCCCAGTTTCTACTGCGCATTTGCGGAATAAGTTCTTTCGCAAAATAGAAAAAACCATTTAAATTTCCGTCCATGATATATCTCCATTCATCACTGCCATAATCAGTCATGGATTTACGATCATTCATATATGGCCCTGCGTTATGAATGAAGATATCAACATGGCCAAACGTCTCCAAAATCTTTTGCAAAATATTCCGGCAATCATCCTCACTTGACGAGTCACCTTGAATCGCAATTGCCTTAACTTGGTACTTTTCCTGTAATTCATCCACTAATGCTAAAGCTTCCTTTTTACTTTTTCGATAAGTAATGATAATGGACATTCCATTATCCGCGAGTGAAAATGCCATCCTTTTGCCGATTCCCATTGCTCCACCAGTAATAAAAGCTACTTTTCCGTCCACAGGCTTACCCTCTTTATCTAATGGATTTTACTTAATTATACATAAGTTTATTCCATTTTCTATAATTTAGTAATTATATAAATGAACCTATGGGCTTTAGCTGCATAAAATATAACAAATAAACCTGTCAGACCATAAGCAGGAGAGAGGAATTCAAAATGTTTCCGTGGAATTCACTTTTTTCTTTTAAGAATAACCCGAATCAAAAGGACTTCATGAAAAATATGCAGCAAAGTGATGTACAATCATTCATTGAAAAAGTATTTTCACAAGTCATCCCTGACAATATGCAAGGTATGATGAACCAAAATGATGGCGGCTTTCAAAAAGAAAAGACCAAATCTGAACATCCTTTACATGCCGATGTATTTGAAACCCACTTATATATCTTTGTAAGAATTCCCATAGAAGATGAATCTTGGCTAAAGAAAATGAAACTTTACCATACTTCTAACCAATCCATCATCGAGGGGATTCCTGAAGAGTCAGATCGGCATGTCATAACACTCCCCGCACTTGTTAAGAAAAAAGGGGCATCAGCCCAATATAAAGAATCAACATTGGAAATACGTCTTCAGAAAAGTTTCAATACACAGTATTCAGAAATCGATGTATCCGAGATATAAATTGCTTTACTGGGACCTCATTGATGATAAGGTGCGGTTCCAGTTATTTCTAGGTCCAATCTGTTTAGATTTGGGTACATTATAGAAAGCCAATCGTAAGTCACAATTGATTTTAATCCATTGAATGGAATGATCCATTCTCGCAAAAAAAAAGCGCACCCCATGTGAATGGGATGCACTTTTCTATTAATCTATTATTTTCCGATGAATTGTTGAGTCCAGTAGTTACCAGATTCTACGTAACCTACTCCAATATGAGTAAAGCTAGAATTCATGATATTTTCACGGTGTCCTGGGCTATCCATCCAAGCTTGTACAACTTCTTCAGGTGTTTGTTGACCTTGTGCGATGTTCTCGCCAGCTGTTTTATAGCTGATTCCGAATTGTTTCATCATATCGAAAGGTGAGCCGTAAGTTGGGCTATTGTGGTCAAAGTAGTTTTTATCTTTCATGTCTTGAGACTTGATACGTGCAACTTTGCTCAACTCAACGTCGATTTTAAGAGCTGCCAAACCTTGTTTTTCGCGTTCTGCATTCGTTAATTTAACAACTTGTTGTTCAAAAGCACTTAATTCAGAGCTTGTCTCTGGTTTTTTATCAGTTGATTTATCAGGTGTCACTTCTGGTGAAGCAGGTTTTGCTGCTGGTTTTGCTGCTGGTTTTGCTGCTGGTTTTGCTGCTGGTTTTGCTGCTGGTTTTGCTGCTGGTTTTGCTTGGTTAGTTGTTCCAGTTTCTTGCTGAACTGGTTTTTGAACTGGTTTTTGTTGTGCTTGCGCTGCAGGTAAAGTGATATTGTATTTAGCTAGATATTGGTTAAGGACTTTTTGCATATCCTCTTTATTCGTAGATTTATAAGTTACTTGTTTCACTGTATCACAGTTGGCTGCTTCAGCTTGGTTAGCTCCTACTCCTGTGAATATAATAGCTGCAGCCGCTGCTGCTGACATAATCATTTTCTTTTTCATTCGTATTTCCTCCTGTGATGTTCATTTTTTTTGTTGTGCTTTGCTTCTGGAATTATCATAACATGCATTTTTTGTAATAAAGGCACCATCATTTTCCATCAAATTCACAGGATGCGAATGAAAATGTATTTATGATCCAAGTTTCAGAGAAAACGAGCAAAAATCCTTTAACTATCTATGTTTCTGCCATTCGTATAAATACTTATATTTTCCCAGATATTCCTTGTCAATGGTAGTTACATAGAACTATTTCCATGGAATACTAATAAATTTTAGTTGACATATCGTTTTTAACCAACTTATTATGACTTTCTTTACTTTTATGTTACAAATTTTTCGATTTAACTTCGACATTTCATCATTTTTCCTTATTATTCCTCATCTATTGTCTTGAACATTTTCCCCCCAAAAAAACAATCCGGATTTAAGTCCGGATTGTTTTGATTTTGATGGTATATTCATCATTTCATTTCTTCATCATTCATCTCGTCCATTTCCGTTTTTCCACCATTTTGTTCAGGAGTGCTTGGTTTGCCTATGACGAATTCTTTCTTTGGCATGTTGTGCATATCCCTTGCCGTTACATGGGCATATACATAATAGGTTCCTTCTACATCAAAAGTCTTTTCCAATTCATAAATGCCGTTCCCTTTATGTTTTACGGCAATCTTGTCATGGTCATCGCTATTCGCAAGCCAAATTTCAAAACTGACATCATCCGCATCTGTCACTTCTTCATCTCCATAGGTCACTTTTGCCTGAAATTTCACAGGCTCATTCACTTTACCCTGAGTTGGATCGACAGCTAAATCGACATTTAACATTTTCGGTATTTCCTCTTCCTTGCCGCATCCAGCCAAAAAAATTAACGCCACGCAAAATAACATGATTTTTTTCATTTTTGAACGTATCCCCTTTTTTTATGAATTCCATTCTTCTTTTATCAACGGTAGGATGACCCTGACTTTTGTCCCCCTTTTTTCCTTGCTTTCTATTTCGACTTTGCCACTTTGCAATTCCACCAATTTTTTGACAATGGACAGTCCTAGCCCTGACCCGCCATCAAAACGGCTACGAGCTTTGTTCACTCGGTAAAAACGATTCATGATATATGGCAAATCAGCTTCGGGAATCCCATTACCCGTGTCAGTAACCAGCAGTTCGCAATCTTCATTATGCTGAATTAGGGCAATATGGATTGTTCCTCCAGAATCGGTATATTGGATGGCATTATCAAAAATATTATGTAGGATCTGTTCGATCCTTCCTTCATCCCCAAATATAATCGGGTCTGGATCCAGCTCTAGTTGCACGTCCAATTGCTTCTCTTCTATTATCGGTTCATATTTCACAAGTACATCTTCAATGAATTGCGCATAGGCAATCGGGATTTTATTTAACAAGAATGGATCACTATCCATTTTTGATAAGTCCATCAGATCTCCCACAAGCCTCTGTAGCCTAAGAGCTTCCCTTAAAATGAGTTGAAGGTATTTCCGTTGCTCTTCATCATTCTTCACGACACCATCTAATATGGCCTGCGTGTAGCCCTTTACGTAGCTAAGAGGGGTTCTCAGCTCATGTGCAACATTTTCTAGAAATTCCTTTTTTCTTTCTTCTTCCATATGGATGGAATTGGCCATATCATTAAATGCTATTGCCAGTTTACCTATTTCATCATGACTCCTTACCTCGACCTTTATATCATATTTCCCTTCTGAGACACGATGGGCTGCAGTCTCGATTTCCTTAATCGGACTGACTAGCTTTTTTAACCATTTCGTAGTAAACAAAATCGCGACAATCAAGAATAATAGAACCGCCGCCATCCATTTTGCTGCAAATTCCTTTAGTAAGACCGTAATGGAATCTACAGGAATATATGTATAGATGATACCTTCGAGGCGATCTTCATCAATCAGGGGTATGATCGCCGCCACGATGTTCTTTTCAAACCTTTTCTCATATCCCTCTTTTTCAACGGCTTTCCCATCTAAAAGCATTTGCCGTTCTTCTTCAGAAATAAGGGTGTCATAATTGATTTCAAAGGGCAGACAGGCACTCAATTCCCTGGGATTATTAACGACAAAGACCTCGCTGTCATTCTTACTGTTAAACCATTCCACTTTATCCTTGAAGTCTTCGCTGATTTCACCGCCGGAATAATCCGCCCCTAGCAATGACGCTTCATTGACTAAATCTGTTTTAAGCTTTTCCACATAAAGATTTTTATAATAATATTGAGAAAGGGAGTAAGCGAACAGCACGGAGAGAATGATGGCGGTGATGATGGTGAGCCATAATTTAAAAGAGAGGGTTCGCCACTTATTAATCATTTCTTTTCCTCTATCTTATAACCGATTCCCCAGACGGTTTGAATATAATCGGCCGCTCTTAATTTCATTCTTAACGTTTTGATATGGGTATCCACGGTGCGTAAAGATCCTCCATACTCCCCGCTCCAAACATTTTCAAGCAGTTGTTCACGGCTGAGTGCCTGGTTTTTATGACGCATGAGGAATAACAGCAATTCGAATTCTTTCAAGGTTAAATTAATTTGCTTCCCTTCCACCAAAACCGTTCTGGATTGTAAGTTCAAGCTAATTTTACCGAATCGGACATGGTTTTGACTCTCTTCATTCAATGATAATTTCCCTGTCCTTCGCAATACCGCTTCGACCCTTGCGACTAACTCTCCTGGATTGAACGGTTTGACGATATAATCGTCGCCGCCAAGCTTCAGCCCTTTCACCTTATCCCATTCTTCACCTTTCGCACTGACAAATATCAAAGGGATCTCCCAATTGTCACGAATTTCTTCACAAACGGAGAAACCATCCATACCTGGCATCATGATATCCAATAGGATTAAATCCACATCCTCTGTTTCAACCATACTAATAGCTTCTTTTCCATTCGCAGCTTGAAGGCATCGATAACCTGAGTTCAGCAAATACATTTCAACTAGATTTCGCATATCTTCTTCATCATCCACGACTAAAATGGTGTAAACATGCATGTCATCTACTCCCTCAACATCAATTGGAACGGACCTTCGCCGACTTTGATCGTTTTTTTAACATCGACTGTTTCAGCATCCATTACATACACTTCATCACTATCATATCCCGCCACGACTACATCTTCGTTAAAGCTCGCCATTTCAAAGGGGTTGACGCCGACCACTTTGCTTTTCACTTCCTCATATCGATCATTCAATTTATATAAGGAACTTGTACCATGACTAAGGACAAATATGCCTTCAGCATTCTCCAGGAACTTTATCGGCATGGTTGGGGCTTTCAGCTTTTTCTTCAACCTTCCCGTTTTTGCCGAATAAATATATAAATCTTCTTCCACATGGTCCCCATCACCGTGTCCTCCGATCCATATTTCATCCTTTTCTTCCCTTAATAATGTGCCTGTGCTTGCACTATGTACGGGAAATTCAAAATCGACCTTTTTCGTTTGAAGATTTATCACTGAACATTTGGTATCACCAAAATTAATAACATACAAACGGTTCGCTTGCTCTCCTTGCAGGACGGTCAAGGGGCTTTTACCAACCTTGACAATATCCTGTACCTCCCCATCAGCATTTAAAAAATGAATGGAGTGATTCGATTGATTGACTGCCACGATGCTTTTTCCATCACGTAACAACTGCATATTGACAATCCCTTTCCCAAGTCCCCAATTGTTTACCAGTTTTCCTGCTGATAAAGAGTACACCTGGACTTTCTCCATCTCTTTGCCATAAAGCAGGATCGTATCTTTATCTGCCAGGAGCAGGGCTCCGGTAAATGGTTCTGAAATATCCCATTTTGCAAATGGATGATAGTTTTCATCTATGAAAGTCAGTGAGGTATCCTTGATATTGACAGTCGCCAGGAAGGATTCACTTTTATTGATTTTAGTAAACGCATTACCGCTATTACACCCAGTAAGCAGTACGATGGCAAGAAAAAGTCCAATGCCCCACTTCATATTTTAAGCTCCTTCTTCATTAAATATCTATTTTTTAAAGATTTTAACAATGATTTGTGAAAAAAGTATGAAGCAAAAGAGAATATTTGCTAACAAGCATGCGTAGCACATTCGGAAATCATAATCTTTCAAATTCAGTGATATAGGCCATGGCGATCTCATTTTTCATTTCTTCCGAAAGCGAAGATTCCATCACGCGTTTAATACAGAGGTAAAATTTATCCAATACTGGTTTTCTGGCACGGGGATGGGCATTTTCATCCAAAAGCTCACGGCGGATGAGTTCCGACAACACTTCCCTTCCACCTTCTCCGGCCACCTTACGATTGTTCCATATGCTTAAATAAGCCACCAGTAATTCTTCTTGCCTGACATTTTCTTTCATAGTATCCCTTCCATCCATTACTAATTTATACATATTAATGATCAAGTTTGTAAAGACTATCTTACTAATACGATCATGCTTTATAAAATTCAAAAAAGGAGTGAGTACAATGTCTCAAGTATACCGCTGTCCGAATTGCCGGACAAATAAATCTCGCTTCAATCTCATTCAGCAAGTAGCAACCCCCATTAAAAAGGATCCGCAATCCGGTGAGATTGTCGAACAATATTCTAACGACTCGCTTCAACCATTCCATCTAGCATATAATGGCCCTGAAGTTCGGGTGCAATGTGCTGCTTGCGGATTAATAGAAGACGAAAAGACTTTTGCCGCCTTTGGAATGCAACAATAAAAATGGTCAGGCCCACAAATGGGTCTGACCATCTTTTCAATCTTTTCCCACCGACATCTTGGCCCGGTCTATCGCAATTGGAATGGCTTTTCCATCCTCATAGCCTTCATCCAATAATGCATTCGCTATCTCTATAGCCTTTTCCCTGACCTCTTTATCAAGATTCTTCATTGAATTTGGGTAATCGTTCTTATTCCATGGCACAAGTACCGCCTCCTTAATAAGAAAAATCTTCTTTGTATGTTTCCCTTCTTTAATGGGCGGTAAACGTTCATCGGTCCGCTTTCGCTTCCAAAGCTTTCAACTGACCAATCAACATTTCCTGATCCAATTTTTCCCCAATCATGACGATATTCAATGGCATTTTCACCATTTCATTCATATACATCGGCATTCCATATGAGTATTGGAATAAATGGGGGTACTGTGAATGTGTAAAGGAAATGTATCCTTTCATTCGATAGACTGTTTCCGGTAGTTCCCTAAGCCACTCTTCAAAATCGCTATGTGCCACGGCCCCTTCAAATGTATGAACGACTGCAGTTAAATGCAAATGGTCATGTACATCAAGCTTTTGATGGGCATTATGACGTTTTCTTTGCATCTGCTGCAATGATATCAAGGAAACAGCTGCAAACTCCGTCAATAAACATACAGCATCCGTATTCAGCGCCTGTATCGTATATATCAGCTTTGCAGCCTCCATCTCACTTACTAAATCCGCTTTATTCAATAATATGAAATCGGCATGCTGGATTTGCTCGGAAAGCAACTGTCGGAGTTGCGGGGACAGTTCCTCCCGATCGCGCCACCTTAATAAATCGACGACTGTAATAATCCCTTTATACTTCAGCCTTTTAGCAAAAAGCGGCGACATGATGCCATCCAATACTTCAACTGGATGTGCAGCGCCCGTCGTTTCAATATAAACCGCATCCAGGTCATTTTCGGTTATCAATTCATGAAGCTGAACCTCCAGTTTATCTTGAATTGTGCAGCAAATGCACCCGTCAAACAACTCCTTCAGGGGCACTTCATCACCAATGAGTCCGCTGTCAACCGATACACTGCCAAGCTCATTTAAAAGCACGGCCACTTTTCTACCCGCTTCACTTTCCTGTTTTAAAATATTTCGAAGAAGCGTCGTTTTCCCGCTGCCGAGAAAGCCGCCCAATATGTACACTTCGATTGTTTTCATTCTTATCTGCTCCTATGATCCGGTTAAATTCGATTCCGTTAAATTTTATCATACTTACCTTACTAAAGCACTTGCCGGCTCCACATAAAAAAACCAGCCCGTAAGCTGGTTTTCAACAATGATTCATGCTTGTACTTCGTCTTTTTCGTAAATCGGAACCCATCCTGCCGCTGTAACGAAGATACGGACAGCAATAGTTTTCCTATCTTCTGCCAGCGTGAAATAATGTCTTGTTGATTCTGGTACACTAATAAGATCTCCTGGATTAAGACGTACATCAAACCATTGTTTATCATTGCCCTCAATGGCAAAGATACTCGTTCCGCCTGCTATGAAACGCACTTCATCATCTTCATGGTGGTGCTCCTGCTTAAAGTTTTCAAGCATTTGATCCAGGTTCGGATTCGCATCGGATAATGTGATGATATCATGCGCTTTATAGCCTCTTCTTTCGGAGATTTCCGCTATTTCCGTTTGGAATGTTACAAGGATTTCCTCCTTTTCAGCATCAGTTAGATCGTATTTTTCCACAAGGTGGGCAGGTAATTTAGAAATGTCCCATTGCTCATAAATAACCCCTTGTGTTTCTAAAAATCCTTTTACCTGTTCACCGTTTTCAATTACCTCGTTTGTTTCATGGAATCTGATCGTCGCCATCATTCATTCCTCCTCTATGAGTGTTTATCTTAAAGAACCTGCCAACGCCTTATGCTGATTAAGCAACAGTTGATATTTAAATAAAAATTCACAAGCTTCAAGTATTCTTTTTGCTTCGAGCCCGCTTTTGCCCCAAACCGTAATACCATGATTGCGGATCAGCACGGCGCCAGAGTCTTCTTCGGCATGCGTCTTGAACTTATCGGATAACAGCGGGATATCAGCGTGATTATATATGATTGGAATCCGCAGCTCCGAATCCTCTTCCCACCGGCCGGTCGCTTTAATGATTTCATGATTACGAAAGGATACTTGGCCTTCCTCCCCGTACAATTCTGATATCACATTATTTTCAACTGTATGAACATGGAGGACACAGTTCGCATCGGTTTTCCGGTAAATGACCGTATGTAGTAAAGTTTCGGCCGATGGTCTTAGGTTCGTTGCTTCAACTGGTTTTCCTTTTAAGTCCACCAGTAAAAAGTCCGAATCCGATTGCTTCCTTTTATCCTTACCACTTGCCGTAATATAAAAGAAAGGGCTTTTGGGCTCGCGGATGGACAAGTTCCCGCTAGTTCCCATAAACCAGTCCCTTTCGGCCAATTCAGCTTTAATATCTGCCAACTCCCGCCATTCTTTAGAATGAGTGTTCACGCTTTAACCACCTCCTGCTGCTTTAAAATGTCAATTACATCAAAAAATGTTTCAAATCCTTGATGTGAAATTCCTTCCCTTTTGCATTTTTCAAGCAATATGTCACGTGCTATGACAAAATCGGCCTGTTTTGCCGCTTCAAAATCCGTTACTGAATCTCCAATAACGAGTTTAAAATCTTCCGCACCCGCAATTTCCCTCATAATGGATGGCTTGCAGCAACCGCAATCATTATTACATTGTTCATCACAAGCATGCGGCCATTCAATATAGATCTTTTCCTTATCAAAAAATGCATGGTTACAATAAACGGACTCTGTTGGCAAGATATCATTTAAAAGGGGTGTAATGAAAAAATCCATGCCCCCGCTTACAATATATAACGGGAAGTTGGCTTGTTTCGTATACTCAACGAATTCAAAAAAACCTGGACGAATGCCGGCAGTCTTTCTTATATATTGGATGATGTCATCCTTCAAGCCACTATCAAGCAGGGAAAACATATCCCCAACTCCTGAAGATATACTGATTTTTTGCTGAAGGACACCATCTTTCAACGCTTCCCATTCCGGAGGGGCAAATTTTTTCATGATGGAAATGATATTATCTGTGTTGGTGATCGTTCCGTCAAAATCACAAAAGATGATCGGTTTCATTATTTCTTATAAGCCTCCCCATAATACAAGAGCTTTTTTTAGTGTTTCTTCCTCAGCCGCGGCTTCAGGTAGCTCCTTTCCTGCTAGAACGGCTTCCACAGCAGAACGGAAAGCCTTGGCTCCGCCCTCTGCTCCGTCAGGGTGTCCGTGAATTCCACCTCCGGCATTAATCACACTGTCGAGCCCAAAATCCTTGATAAGGTCTGGAACCATGCCCGGATGAATGCCTGCTGAAGGAACAGGGAAGGCCTTTTTCCATGAAAGTTCATCTTTTGTCAGAGCCTCAGCAATTGCCAATGTCTCCTTCTTTTCCAGTGCGACATTTCCATAAGGGGATGGGAACAAGGATAAATCCGCACCTGATAACCTTACTAATTTACCAAGCAATAATGGATAGCTGACCCCATAAAATGATGAAGAGGCCAATGCCCCGCTATATGCGGGGTGCGCCATGATCGGCAGCTTGATACGATCATGTTCACTCAATGCCTGCAATACATCCAAACCATATGTATGAACGTTGAACAATAAAGCATCTGCTCCTGCTTCTGCAGCTTGCTCTGCCTTATCCAATAATTCAAAAGTTTTCCCAGATAGATTGACAGCATATAAAGTTCGGTGGCCAGTGGTTTCATAGACTTCATTCAATATTCTTTTTCCTGTTTTTATCCTATCGAAAAATGGAGTCAGTTCCTGGTCGAAGAGGATCTCATCATCTTTAACTAGGTCGACACCTCCTAATGCTTGTTGCCTCAGTTGTTCATTATGGAATGTTAGGTCCCTTCCTAATACACCTTTAAAGATGCTCATCACCAGGGGACGGTTAAATACGCCAACCTTTTCCCTTATGCCTCCAATGCCAAATTGCGGGCCGGGAAATGCCTTTTGAATATCACCGACAAAGTCCAAGTCGATAAGTTTTATTTCTCCATCCAATGAAAGTTTGCCGAAGACCGTCGTGAGGATTGCAGGTAAATCATAGGAGAAATTCCCTGCCGGATAGGCAATTTTAATAAGAGAACGGTATACTTTACGATTAAAGTAGCTGTTTGCCCTCTCTTCTTCAGATAGTGGTGTCACCGATACGACGCGTCCCTTATGTTTTTCCAGTTGTTTCTGGACCAAATGGGGAAGGTCCGTCCATGTCCCGACAGTCAAACCTAAGGCAATGCTCTCTGCTTTTTTCTCATGATTACCATTGAAATCATGAATTAAATAAGTAGCGACTATCTCGCTCATCCGATCACTCCTATATCACTTTAGTAAACTCTCGATGTCATTAAACTGAAATGGTCCCAAAATGGCAAAAGCCCCTTCATAAAGAAGAGGCTTTAAAAAGCCATCTTCTTATCTCCCAGCCATTGGCTGCAAGAATTAGCACCGTGCCTTGTGGATTTCAGGAAAATCCGGCGAAGAATTCCGCCCCATTTTACAATGGAATTACAGTCGGTTGCTGGGCTTCATAGGGCTAGTCCCTCCACCTGCTCAAAATAAGAAAACGCTGATATATAAATTGCATTCAAGTATCGAAAGATTAAGAATTTATTTTGTATTCTGACAGGTAATCCCTACTTTGTCAATAAGTTTTAACTATTAAGGGTGAATAAATCGGATATCCCATTGCATCGTTAAAATAAGTTTAACGTACGTATCCGTTCCACAGCCTCTTTCAGCCGTTCTTCCGAAGTCAGTAACCCTACCCTGACGTAACCTTCGCCAAATTCACCGAATCCATTACCTGCAGCAACAGCTACATGTGCATGCGTTAATAAATAGTCTGCAAAACTCTCGGAGGTAAAACCATTGGGTACTTTGAGCCAGGCAAAGAACGATGCCGCAGGAGCTTTGACATCCCAGCCGATTGCCCTCAATCCCTCAATGAAAACATTCCTTCGCCCCTCGTACACCTGCACTAACTGCTCTACACAGCTCTGCGAGTCAAGCAAAGCGCTTGCCGCAGCTTCTTGTATCGCCGGGAAGAGACTCACATAAAGATGGTCTTGCAATAGTTCTAAAGCTTCTATTACACTCTTATTCCCCACTGCAAAGCCGACTCTCCACCCTGCCATATTGTATGTTTTCGATAGTGTGTATATTTCTATTCCTACATCCTTCGCTCCCTCCGCCTGGAGATAGCTTATCGGTTTTTTTCCTTCGAATCCTATTGCCCCATAGGCGAAATCGTGGACCACGCAAATTGAATGCTCTTTTGCAAAGGAGACGGTTTCATCAAAGAAACTTTCAGTTGCAGAAGCACCTGTAGGGTTATTGGGATAGTTCAAAAACATCATTTTGGCTTTATCAAGAACTTCTTTATGTATGTCTTTGTATTTCGGAAGAAAATCATTTTCTTCTGTCAAGGGCATCAGTTCGGTCTTTGCCTGGGCTAAAACAACACCGGAAAGATAATCCGGATAGCCGGGATCTGGAACAAGGATCGTATCACCTGGATTCAATAAACACTGGGGCAGTTCGACAAGGCCTGCCTTTCCCCCGAAGAGAATCGCCACTTCACTATTCGGATCCAATTTGACGCCGTATTCACGTTCATAAAAGGTGGCAGCAGCATCTTTTAAATATTGATGTCCCCGGAATGGCGAATATTTATGATTAATCGTTTTTTCAGCGGCAGACTGCAAACTTTTCACGATATGTTCTGGCGTCGGCTGATCAGGGTTTCCCTGGCCTAAATTAATGACATCATGTCCTTGTGCCGTAATCGCATTGACTTTTGCGACTAGAGAAGCAAAAAACTGCTTGGGCAGGTCCTGTAGCTGTCTGGATTTTTCAAATTGTACCATTTATACACCTTCTCTGAAATTTCTTGAAATTCTAGTCACAAATAATATATGTTTATCATAGTCTTGTAAAGCATTTTTTTACATGTGGGGGTTTTAAACGATGAAGTGGAAAATAGCTTGTATTCAAATGGATATAGCCTTCGGGCAACCAGATATCAATTTTCAGGTTGCAGAACAATGGATGGAAAAAGCAGCACGGTCAGAAGCCGATATCGTCATTTTACCAGAGCTTTGGACAACCGGATACGACTTGACCAGGTTAAATGAGATTGCTGATCCAGAGGCAGAAAAAACGATTGAATTTTTTAAAAGACTGGCAAAGGAACACCAGATTCACATAATAGGCGGGTCCATTGCAAAAAAGACAAGCAAAGGGATCTATAACACCATGATCATCATCGATAAACATGGAAATCTCATTAAGGAATATGATAAGCTTCACTTATTTCAGCTAATGGATGAACATCATTTCCTGCAGCCAGGAGAAAAAGATGGTTTATTTACTCTTGATGAAAAAATATGTGCTGGATTCGTTTGTTATGACATCCGTTTCCCAGAATGGCAGCGAGCCCATACCGTTCAAGGCGCGGAAGTTCTATTCGTTACGGCTGAATGGCCAAAGCCGAGACTCGATCACTGGAGGGCCTTATTGATAAGCCGTGCCATCGAGAACCAGGCCTATGTTGTAGCAGTTAATCGTTCAGGTTCGGATGCCAATAATATATTTGCGGGTCATTCCTTAATTATTGATCCTTGGGGGAATATCATAAGTGAAGCAGGAGAAGGAATTGAACTCTTGACAGGCACCTTGGACTTCAATAAAGTTACGGAAGCCCGTAACAAAATTCCTGTATTCGAAGATCGCCGACCTGATTTTTATTAATTTCCCCATTGACAAACTATTTAAAATGTTGATATTATTTTCCCGAAGATTAAAATTTCAGAAAACATTTACTCTTATCAAGAGCAGGCTGAGGGATAAAGGCCCTATGAAGCCCAGCAACCGACTGTAATACCATTGTGAAATGGGGCGGATTCACCGCCGGATTATTAAATCCACAGAGCACGGTGCTAATTCCACCAGAATTCATTTTCTGGAAGATAAGAGGTCCGAAGCCAAAACTTCTGCCTCTTTCTATATGAAAGAGGCTTTTTTATTCTTATTTTGAATCCGGAGGGGAAAAGAATGACTCAAAACCATTCAAATTTTAAGAGATTGACAAACGAAACTGCTACAACCCTTGCCAAAAAACTTGGGTTGGTCAATACGGATGCAAGTTTAAAGTGTAAAGAAATCGGCGATGGAAACTTAAATTATGTTTTTCATATTACAGACACCGTCACAAACAAAGGAATAATAATCAAACAAGCGGTTCCTTATGCCAAGGTACTTGGCGAAAGCTGGCCACTCACATTGAAAAGGGCATCCATTGAAGCGAATGCACTGATTCATTTCAGAAGCTATTGCCCCGAATTCGTACCGCAAGTCTATTATTCGGATGAACAGCTTGCCATCACAGTCATGGAAGATTTATCACACTTAAAAATCGTAAGAACAGGATTGATCGATGGCAATTCATATCCTTTGCTTTCACAGCATATTGGTGAATATGTTGCGAAGACGGCATTTTATACATCCGATTATCATTTAGAGCCATCCGCGAAAAAGGAAGTGGCCCGACATTTCACGAATCCGGAACTCTGCAAAATCACCGAGGTCTTTATTTTCACGGATCCATTTTTTGAGGAGCTCCCGGGAGATTTCGAGGTGGAATTGACTGATGCCGCAAAAAATATATGGAATGATCAAGAAGTGATACTTGAGGTCGCTAAACTGAAACAAAGCTTTGAAACCGAACAGGAAGCCTTGCTTCATGGAGATTTACATACTGGAAGTATATTTGCAAGTGCAACTGAAACAAAGGTTATTGATCCGGAATTCGCTTTTTATGGGCCCGTTGGTTTTGACCTTGGTCAATACACCGCCAACCTTCTTTTTCAGGCAATTACACGAAATGGCGCTGGTAAGGAAGAAATTTTCTCACACCTTCATGAATTTTGGAATGCCTTTGAAGAAACTTATACCGAATTATGGGAATCCCAAAATAAAAGCCCCTTCCGCCATGTGAAAGGGTATCTGCCTTATTTGCTGACAAAATTCAAAAAAGATGCATTCGGTTTTGCAGGCTGTGAACTGATTCGGCGAACGATCGGCCTTTCCCATGTTGCCGATTTAAACGTCATAGAAGATAAACAAATAAAGATCGCTGCCAAAACGGCGACATTGGAAATTGGCGCTTTTTTAATTAAAAAACGGGAAGAACTGGATGTTCCAGCTGTCATTGAAGTGTTGAAGCAACGTACACTGCCATCTTATTCAACCATTTAAAAGGAGACCTGCACATGACTACACTAGCATCCTTACCATATTCGGTACAATGGGACGATACCCATATTACATTATTAAATCAACAAGCCCTTCCTTCCATAACAGAATTTATAGAACTTCATTCTGTTGATGATGTATATGATAGCATTTTGACTTTAAAAGTTCGCGGTGCCCCTGCAATTGGACTGACGGCAGCATTTGGTGTTGCACTTGGTGCCATACAGGAAACAACCGCTGATTTAGGGGAATTCAAGAAAAATGTAAAGAGTCATATTGAAAAACTCTCCTCTTCTCGGCCAACTGCAGTCAACCTTTTTTGGGCTTTAAGGAGGATGGAGAACACCTTGCAGGCTGCGCAAAGCATTTCAATTGCCCAGGAAGCACTTGTATCGGAGGCTAAAGCCATCTTTGCTGAAGATGAAGAAATGTGCAGGAAGATTGGTGAACATGGTTTATCCTTATTCACTAGAGGAGATTCCATTCTAACGCATTGCAACGCTGGGGGAATTGCCACAGCTCGGTATGGCACAGCCTTGGCTCCCTTCCACCTGGCTAAAGAAAGGGAATTTGCGCTAAAAGTGTACGCATGTGAAACCAGGCCTGTCCTGCAAGGGGCGCGTTTGACAGCTTGGGAATTGATGCAAGGGGGAGTTGATGTCACCTTAATTTCTGATAATATGGCCGCGCATACGATTCACCAGAAACGAATAAATGCAATTATCGTCGGTGCCGACAGGATTGCGGCTAATGGAGATACAGCCAATAAAATTGGGACATTGGGATTGGCCATATTAGCCAAGCACTTTGGTATCCCTTTTTATGTGGCTGCACCATCAAGCACATTCGACCTATCTATCGAATCCGGCAAATCCATCCCGATCGAAGAACGGAATGAAGCGGAAATCACCTTCATTCAGGGTGTAAGGATCGCTCCGGAAAACGTGAAGACTTTCAATCCAGCCTTTGACGTTACACCGAATCATTTAATTACAAGCATCATTACCGAAAACGGCATCATAACACCGGATTTCATCAAAAACATTCCTCATTTTGTTTATTGATCTGGCTCCTTATGGTGATAAAAAACGAGAAGGATTTCCTATCCCTCTCGTTTTTTAAAGATGATCGAATAAGTATTCTTGCGAGGTTCATACTACAATACTTTAAGTGAGACGATCATATTCTCTTAATATAAGGTTGTTTTCGATAACCAATTACAATGGGGAATTCTTGTTATTTTAAAAAGAACTCCTGAAGTGCCTTCTTATTTTTAGTGTAGTCCATTTCCAAAACGGCTCCGGACTGGGGATATATTTCATCTTTAAAGCTTCCTTCCACCGGAATCCTTAAGGTTTCGACAGTGTCCGGTGTATGGATGACAACTTTTGGACCCATCTCCATTATTGTTTTCAATCCAATATCTGTATCCAAATAAGATAGTCCCTGTTCGATGATACTAGGAAGGGCTACCATCCCTTCGAAAGATGAGATTTGATTTATAAACGCTGTTTTTAATTGAACCATTACTTCTTGTTGACGCTCTACCCTTCCAAAATCACTTTCATCGTCATGTCTAAAACGGACATATTTCAATATTTGCTCACCATGTAAAACATTTTTACCGACGCTTGCTTGAATGCTCATATCATCAATGATTTCCTGATCTACATTCACCGCTACCCCCTCAGGTGCAAGTAAATCGACCATCTTCACAAATCCCTGGAAGTCAATTACCGCTACATAATCGACCTTGACACCGAAATTTTCCTGTATGGTTTTCTTGAGCAGTTCCCTTCCACCATAATAATAAGCTGCATTTATTTTGTTGTATCTTGATTTACTCCCGGGGATTTTCACATAACTATCACGCATAATGGAAGCCAGCTTCAGTTTCTCCTGCTCAGGAAAGTATTTTGCAAGGATAATCGCATCTGATCGAGATTTTTTCTCTCCCCTTGTATCAACTCCAATAAACAGAAAAGTTTTTACGCTTTCCTGGTTCTCTTCTTTGGTTAGTTTTTTTTCCGTACTTGCATTTCCATTTTGTTTGGGTAAAGGGGCATAGGTGCAGCCTGCCAGAATCAAGATCAATAGATATATGAACAGTACCTTTTCTTTCATTACCTCACCTCATTGGAAAATTACCCCTATTCTCCACCTAATGTTGGAATTCTATGCATTAAACGACAAAAAAGCCGGCCAACGATAATCGTTGGCCGGCTTTTCGGGCAAAATCATTTATTTGATTTCTTTCTTTAATACTTCTACCGCTTTTTTTACTTGTGTGTCGTTCTTAAGGATTTTCTCACGGATGACCTGCATCAATTTCACGGTAGTATCATCTTTAATCGTGCCAGTTTCTTTAATTTTTTGTTCCTTTTGGAATGCTATGACCGCATTCGTGGTAGCTTCATCAAAGAATCCATCTATCTTACCTGGATCATGGCCCGCTTCCTTCAGCATCTCTTCAGCTGCTTTCACTTCACTCGAGGAATTGGATGCTTTCAATTCCTTATCAGGCGAAATGTATGGAAGGCTGGCATAATCAGGAAGCTTCACATTAATATCAGGCTTGATCCCTTTTTTATGAATCCAATTTCCTTCAGGAGTCAACCATTTAGCTGCCGTATATTTGAAGTTAGATCCATCTTCAAAGTCTTGGGCAGTTTGTACGGTTCCTTTCCCAAATGACTTGACACCAATCAATGGAATGTCCGCAGACTCACTGACAGCCGCTGCAACGATTTCAGAAGCACTGGCGCTTCCATCATCAATCAACACGACTACCGGGATCTTCAGTTCTCCATCATTCTTCGATTTATAGACATCTTTTTTCCCGCTGCGCTCCTCAACTTGAAGGACCACTTTACCATTAGGTACGAACAGGCTTGCCATTTCTATTGCTTGGTCAAGAAGTCCCCCTGGATTACCCCGCAAATCCAATACGAGACCCTTCATATCCTTCTTCGACATGTCTTCAAGCGCCGTTTTCAGCTCTTGGACTGTATGTTCGGAAAAACTGGTCACTTGAATTTTTGCAACTCCATCATCAAGCATTTCCGCGTAAACCGTTTCAATCGGAATTGTATCCCGTTTAATGGTGAGCTCAATCGGTTCCTGCTCACCAGCTCTTGAGATGGATAAATCCACTTTCGTTCCCTTTTCGCCCCTGATCTTCAGGACAGCTTCAGAAGAGCTTAGTCCTTCAACGCTTTTACCGTCCACACTTAAGATGATATCATTCGGTTTTACCCCAGCCTTTTCTGCCGGGGATCCTTTTATCGGTGAGACGACCATGATTTGTCCATCCTGCTCCTGAATCTCAGCACCGATTCCTTCAAAAGATGAAGAGATGCTCTCATGGAAGCTCGAAGCTTCCTTTTTATCCATATAAGCAGAGTATGGATCATCCAATGATTTGATCATTCCATTAATTGCCCCGTCAACCAGCTTATCTTGATCAATCTCTTCATAATAGTTATCTTTTATCGTATCGTATGTAGAATACAGCTTTTCAAATTCCGAATGTTTATCCGGTGCTAATGACTCTACTTTTTCATCTCCAAAGGTCAAGGCTATTGTAGTAATCCCTGCAGTTAGAAATATGACTAAGAAAATCCCCATAATGAACGTAAACTTCTTTATTTTAATGAATTTCCCTGCCTCTTTTGGCTGTTTTTGATTTTCTTCTTCCACTGAAGCCTCACCACTTTCATTCTTCATGACGATATAAACGATTTCTTTCTATTTTATCAGCTTTCATGCCAATCGAAAAATAATAGTTATCAAAAATAACAACTTATGTCCATATGTATTTTTTACCCTTCGCAAACGTTAAATATAGAGATTGCTCCACTGGCAACAGGCATCTCCTGACATTACAAAAATGCGGATACCAATGAATAAATGAGCCTGTATCCCAACTGTCATTATACAGCATCACTATTCTTGGTCACCCGCCTATCATTTACATCCAATTATCAGTCCTGGATAGCAGCTTCCAATGCCACTTCAACCATTTCGTTAAAAGTTGACTGGCGCTCATCCGACGTAGTTTCCTCACCGGTTAAGATGTGATCGGAAATGGTTAATACAGATAAAGCTTGGCGGCCAAATTTAGCAGCAAGCGTGTATAGGGCTGCTGATTCCATTTCTATCGCAAGGATTTGGTATTTTGCCCATTTTTCCAATTCACTATTATCGTTATAAAACTGATCGGCAGTAAATACATTACCGACCTTCAATTGCAACCCCTTAGCCGTACCTGCGTCATAAGCTTTTCTTAGTAATTCGAAATCTGCGGTTGGGGCAAAATCCACTCCGCCGAAAGTCATGCGGTTCATTTGGGAATCGGTGGACGCACTCATGGCAAGGATCACATCCCTGACTTTTACATCTTTTTGAATAGCTCCTGCAGTTCCCACACGGATCAACTTCTGGACATTATAGCTATTCATCAATTCATTCACGTAAATCGAAATGGACGGGACACCCATGCCTGTACCTTGTACAGAAATTCGTTTCCCTTTATATGTCCCTGTGTATCCAAACATGTTTCGAACTTCATTATAAAGTTTAGCATCCTCTAAAAATGTTTCAGCAATATATTTTGCACGCAACGGGTCTCCAGGAAGTAAGACCGTTTCCGCAATTTCATTTTCTTTTGCACCAATATGTACGCTCATACGACTATGTCCTCCTTAACTTGTGGTTGAAATGATATTCAAAAACTACTATACCATATCAACCACAAGTTAGGAAAATTGAACCTTATCCTAGAACTTGAAAAACTGGAAATCACGAAAAGACTTTTAGTACCCTTACTCTAAACCGCAAACAAAACGGCGGAGGTCCGCCGTCTTTTTTAATGGTTAATAAAATTATGGGAAAGGAAGCTGCTAACCGTCATATGACGGTTACTCATCGACTTCTTCATCAATTATGCATTTTTCAAGAAGATATTCGAATGTGATGTCAGCAAGATCTTCAACTTCAGCTTCTGTTGGAAGATAGCCCCGTCTTATCAATTCTTGAAAAAAGAATTCCGCTATCTCTTCTGTATCAATAAAAACCTCAATTTCTCGCAAATCATCGCCCCCTTATTTAAAGGTCTATGAATGTGTAGAGACAAATATACCAGTAAGGCATCCCATAATGGAAAATCATTTGAAGGGCCTATAGTTATCATGGTCCTATTCGTGTTCAATTTGAAAGGAAGCTTCAATAGGAAATTTGGAAATTGCCCATTAAAAAGTTTGGGATACCTTTCACTTCGTTTGCTTCTTTTTATGATCTGGATAAATTTCCTCTGCCGCTTTTTCAATTTTAGCGAGGGCAATCTTCATGATATGACGATATTCATCATCGCCAAAATGTTCGTATAGCTTACAATAATCATTATATAAATCCAACAGTCCATCAATCATTTCCTTTTTTTCATTTTTTGTCATTGTCATATCTCGCTCACCTTTACCAGGGTTGTTTTGTTTAGCAATGATAGCAAGCTCATTTTTCTTTTTAGGAAGGAGCAGGCCCAACTTTTTAATGATTCCATCTGCACGTTTAGCATCGGCTATCAAAGTCAGTTCTTCTTCATGCGCTTCAAGCCATTCACCATCCGAGATTCTTGATAACTCATAGATTACATCCTCCCAGGCATTTTCCTTATAGCGCCAAATTTCCGTTCGATAGCCGATAATCTTGAAATAATCCTGTTCATAACCATCCACCTGGACCAAGTCACCTAATAAATATTTATATTCAATATCTATTTGCTCTTTTTGATAAAGGATTTCACCTTCATATTCATTTATCGATTGCAATGTTTTTTCGATATAAAGACCTTCACTATAGTTCACTTCATACACATAAGCACCATCGAGAAATTTCACATCGGTTATATTCCCGACTGTCCCATACATTGTTATTACGACTGTATCGCCTAATTTAAATTTCGGCTGTTTTTTTTTGCCCATAAGAGACATCCCCCAATATGGTCCTTATCGTTTGATTAGTAAATTATATGCACAAACAAACATGGAGGTTAATGGAAATGAGAGGGCATTTTGCTCATTTAGATAAGTAACCTGCCCATTTATTAAAGGGCACTACAACCAAAAACCGCCTCATTTAATGAGACGGTTCGCAGTGGGGATGATGAGCGTCACTTTCGTTCCTTCGTTGCGGACGCTCTCAATTTGGAATTTCCCTTTTAATTCCTCCATTATCTGAATGCACGTGGCCACACCTAATCCATTTCCTTCCGGTTTGGTGGTATAAAAGGGCATACCGATATTTTTTAGATTCTCGGGTCTGATGCCTTTTCCATCATCACTTATCACTAATTTTACATATTGGGACACCGAAGTCTGTTGCACTTCAATCTGTCCCCTTGCTTCAATGGCTTCACAAGAATTATTCAAGACATTCAAGAGAACCTGCCTTAACCGGTTCCTGTCTGAATAAACAATGACGGATTGTGTCACCCCATTAATTATTCTTACATGAGAACTCGGAATTGAGGCCGTATAGGTATCTATAAGTTCATCAAGGAAAAACTTTAAATCGATTTTCTCCCATTCCAATTGATGTGGTTTTGCCAAATCAAGAAGTTGTGTCACGAATACATTCACCCTATCCACTTCATGAAGCATGACATCACTATATTTTTCAATTAATGTTTTATCATGATCCTGGCTCTTCAAAAGTTGGAAAAAGCCCTTTATTGTCGTCAGTGGATTCCTGATCTCATGGGCGACACCGGCAGCAAGCTGGCCAACATATTTCAATTTTTCCGTACGGACGATTTCCTTCTCACGATCTTCTATCGTTTCCATCATCCTTAGAAAGGCAAGGTTCAATTTTTCCATTTCCTCGAAGCTTCTTTTGTCGGAAATGATGAATTCCTTTCCTCCAATGAAATCCTCTGTCGCCTCGACAAGCTCTTGAACTGGCCTCACGAGAGACTTTGTTAGTAAATAGACAGCTAGAATGATAGAAACAAAAACGATGCTGTAGATGGTCAGGTACCGTGTTAATAGATCATTCAAAGGCTGAAACACTTGTTTCTTATCGGCACCCACAACAACAAACCATTTATTCTCCGTTTCTGCTATCGTATGGACAAGCTGGATGGAATATATTTTTTCCCCATTCTCTGCACTGTACAATTCATCCGATAACGAAGCTTCCATTAGCTTATCTTTCGTTAATCCCATTTCCTTCAAGGCAGAATCCTGCATGACGCCATGCGGGTCTTTTTTCGAAATCATGATACCTTCTTGATTGATCATGAAAAAGTTCACTGGGTATTTATCGCTAATTTCATTAGCCTTTTTCCCCATCATCTCCCAAAGTCCTTCCAATCGGAAAACTGGAGATACGACACCGATCATTTTCCCTGCATTATCATATACCGGCGCACTCAGAGCTATTATTGGTTCTGAGTAAGCACGGGTTTTATATACGTCAGAAAGGAATTCATGACCCTCTATGGCCTCTTTGAACCATATTTTCTTCGCTAGGTTGTCCCCAATCATTTTATTGGATGTATCTGCAATGACATTGCCTTCCATATCTAAATGCATGACACCATAATAATTTCCTTTTGCATCGATAAACTTTTTTAGTTCATCTGACTTCTCTTCTTTTGAATAGCCAGGATTGATGATTACCGAATTTGCACTCATTAACTTCACATCACTGATCCGTTCGTTCAAATAACTGTATGTTTCATTTACTATATTCTGTGAACCTGCATTCAGGGAGTTTTTGGCTTCCTTTTCCAGCAGGGACCTTTGTGATCCATAGGAAATGAGCCCCAATATCAGAAGCGGAACACTTGCTATAAGTAAAGAATAAAGCAAAATTCGGGTTTGAAGGCTTTTAAGCATCCTTCCGATCCTCCCTATTCCTGATCTCCCAATTGGAGCCCTTCTTCTATTTGAACATATTCTTCCCATGCATTATCGAATACTGACATACTTTCTAAATAGTCTGCATTCAATTCTAAATAAGTGCTCAGTTCATTATAATCAGTCGATTGTTTTGGGAAGCCATGATCCTCATAGGCATGATTGGCAAATTTAGTGATTGCATCAATTTCCTTTGGCTGTCGAAACTTCATTAAATATATATAAAATGGTCTCATGATGTCGAGCCCCCCCTCAAATAACTATGATTTCTGCTTTAATATATCGGAAACTTTCACTTCCGTCCACTTTTTTTAAACTCAATTTGGTTTTTCCTTCCTCATTTTGTGAAATCCATGATTTTTCAACATAAAATGCATTAGATATTTTACGGAATTACTCTTAAATATCGGACTCCCTTTCAAGAATTTTTTTTACCATTAACGAATTAGTTCTTCATGATTCGATAAAGGAAAGGAGTGCTTCAATCTTGTTTAACCTACTTCTTCAATCACATACCCAAGCCGCTTAAAAACACGCAGAGTATTGAAGGATGACTTCAAAATCTTATTATCAAAATTACCCGGAGGCTTTCATTTTGTGAAAGGGAAAAACCCCTTCATCTAAGATAGAAATAGCGGTTTACACTGTTCCGTCAAAAATGAGGGGATTTATTCATATATGTGATACACCCTGCCACTAAAAGTCAAAGTAATTACGTTTCAACAGCCTTTTCATGTTCATTAGCTCACTGTACTTCGTTTGTTTTTCAAGTTGTTTCGAATCAATTAAAAATAGTTGATTTTCAATTTCCTTCACTATTTCATCACTCTGGAAAAGAGCATCGCAACTCTCACAATGAGATGAAGGGGTTTCCGTAATTTCAATCGCCCTCGTACCATCCGGCAGTTCCCAATACACGGTCCCCTTTACTGATGTAAGCTTCCCTTCCTCACACCATGGACACGTCTCCATGTTATTCATCCCCCTTTGGAGTACCCTTTTTTTGCTGTGCCTGGAATTTCTTTTCTTTTAACAGATCTCGCTTTTCACGTTGGTTTTTCAATGAAGCATGCTCTGGGTTGGTCACGTAATTTTCCCGTCGATTCATTCGCTTCAGCCCTTCGGGCACTAAATTGAATTGCTTGTCGTTCATTAAACCCGATACACCTATATCTGACTGTTTTTCTTCCATATCAGGGTACACCCCTTTGAAATAATCATCTGCAAGTCCTGGTGTATATTGCTCAGGTTCTGGATATGTGGTGATCACACCTTCAAAATTGCGCAGCACCGTTTTTGTTGGAGATTGTGAAAGGATATAATTCGGCTGCAGTGTTATTTTCCCTCCCCCTCCTGGAGCATCGACGACGAAGGTAGGTACAGCATACCCGGACGTATGGCCCCGGAGCCCTTCGATGATTTCAATCCCTTTTGAAATGGGGGCTCTGAAATGACCGATGCCTTCCGATAGATCGCATTGATAAATATAGTAAGGGCGGACACGGATCTTAACAAGATCATGCATCAGCTTTTTCATGATTGCGACACTGTCATTTATCCCCGCTAAAATAACTGCCTGGTTGCCCACCGGTACACCTGCATCGGCAAGCATCTCACATGCTTTCTTTGACTCCTCGGTAATTTCTATCGAGGTATTGAAATGGGTATTAAGCCAAACCGGATGATACTTTTTTAAAATGACACATAAATTTTCAGTGATTCTTTGAGGAAAAACAACCGGAGCACGCGTACCTATCCTGATTATTTCAACATGTGGAATTTCCCTTAAGTTTTTGAGGATGTATTCAAGGATCGTGTCATTGATCAATAATCCGTCCCCGCCGGAAATAAGAACATCCCGAACTGCCGGTGTCTCACGTATATAACCGATTGCAGCGTCCAATTGTTTTTTTGGTACGCCCATGCCAATTTGGCCTGAAAAGCGTCTTCGTGTACAATAACGGCAGTACATGGAGCACTGATTCGTCACCAAAAAAAGTACGCGGTCCGGATATCTATGGGTCAGTCCCGGCACAGGGGAGTCCTCATCCTCATGAAGGGGGTCTTCCATGTCATATTTGGTTTTATGCATTTCTTCCGAGATCGGGACCGATTGCATTCTGATTGGACACCTTGGGTCATCTTTATTCATTAACGAAGCATAGTATGGGGTGATATTCAATGGAATGGTTTTTGTGGAAATCCTCACACCTTCCTCTTCATCCGGAGTCAGGTTTATCACTTTTTTCAAATCATCAACCGTTCGGATCGTATTCGTAAGCTGCCACAGCCAGTTGTTCCATTGTTCTTCGGTTACATCTTTCCATAGCTCTATATCTTTCCAATTGCGATCTGGCTTATATAAGTCAAATAACATGGTTATACCTCCTGAGTTATGATAGTAGTATTAAATGCAAGAAGGGTGCCAAAATGACCCAAAAATTCGAAGGTCCATAAAAAAAACCGGACTGCTGGCTGCATCCGGATTTTTTTCCATTCAAATATGTTTTTTTATTTTATATTGCAAGGTCTGTCTTGGAATTTGCAAAAGCTTCGATGCCTGGAAAACGTTACCGTTCGTTTGAAGTAGGGCCTCGGTGATCAATTTCGTTTCCATCTCGATCATGGCCTCACGAAGCGGAAGAATTTTTTCTGATGAGGAAGTGATGCGCTTCTTTAAAAACTGGGGTAAATCTTCAAGATTCAAAACATCAGTCTCCGTATGGTTCATCATGAATTCTATCGTATGTTTAAGCTCCCTTACGTTTCCTGGCCAATGATATTTCCGAAAAAAAACCTTTGTCTCCTCCTCCATGCCTTTTATGGACAGTCCCATTTTACTGTTAAATATGGATACGAAATGTTCAGTAAGTAGCTCTATATCAACAATCCGCTCCCTTAGCGGAGGCAGCTCGTAGCTCAATACGTTCAATCGGTAAAATAAATCCGGCCTTAGCCTGTTTTCCGATACGGCTTTCTTAGGATCTATATTCATCGCTGCCATGATCCTGACATCCACCTGTACACTCTTTGTACCGCCTATCCTCCTGATGAACCCATCTTCAAGCACACGCAGGAGCTTCGCCTGCAAGTCAATCGGCATCGATTGCAATTCATCCAAAAACAAGGTTCCGCCATTGGCTAATTCAAACAATCCCTGGCGTTCCATAGCACCAGTGTAGCTTCCTTTTGCGGTACCGAATAGAAGCGATTCCAACAAATTTTCTGGTAAGGCCGCACAATTTTGCGCGATGAATGGTTCTTTACTGCGGCTCGAATCCTGGTGGATGCTTTGAACAAAGAGCTCTTTACCTACACCGCTTTCCCCATAAACCAATACCGATGAGGAGGATCGGGCAGCCTTTTTCCCTTGTGATATCAAATCTTTAAACCCAGTATCACTTGTCACGATTTCAGTGAAAGAATACAACCCGGCGCTCCCAGGCGTTTTCCTTTCAGGACTTTTAATCGTCTTGAGCGAGCTTTCCAGGTCAGCTAACCTTTCAGATAATTGCTTCAAGCTCGAATAATCCTTGGCAATTTCTATTGCACCTATCATAAACCCATCCACATATATGGGGAGCGTCGTATTTAGCGTCTCAATGATACGCCCATGTGCATTTACATACGATTGACTATAGTTGTAGATTGGTTTTTCAGATTTAATGACCCGGAGTAAAGTCGATGATTTGTGATTCAAAGAAGGGAAGGCTTCAAGCAACGGTCTCCCCAGCACCTCACTTCTTTTCATCCCATCATGATTGGCCGCCACACCGTTATAAAAGATGGTCTGTCCTTTTGGATCTATCACATGAATGCCTTCATCAATGGTTTCTAATATCGCTTCCAAAACTTCACTTGTATTTAAAAATTCACTTGGCAAGATATCCCTCCTTAAGTCCCTCTTGCTAGATGTATATGAGGAAATGCCAAAAACTTGTCATGACCCGCCTAAAAATGAGCATTCAGGTAAAATTTTTCACCCAAAGGTTCATATCTTCCAGTTTATCGAAAATGTAACAATTGTTGGCCAAACGTCCGCGGTACGAGTATCCATGCTGATGCAATGCAGCATTCATTCCGAATGAGAGCGACCGGGCAATCGAATAGATACAATATATTCCATGTGAAATAAGATAGTCTTCAAGTGCAGAAATCAAGTGTTTCATCAAGCCGTACTGCCGATGTTCCGGCAGTGTCGCACAGTCAGTGATTTCTGCATTATGGTAAAAGGAATCAATTTCTGCGGAAGCAGCACTGACGATCCTCTCTTGATGGATATAAATATAAAAAACCGTTCCCATTTCCATGCACTTTTTCACATATACCGGATCATTCATCGGTGTGGGATACACTTCGAAAACCTTCGCATACAATTGGGCCAATTGAAGTGCATCGGTCACTTCTGCTTTACGGCCTTGATAGACTGACGGCGGATCATCTATTCCTGATTTTATAGGCAAATTCTGAACATCGGTAAGGATTTGATCTTCCTTTTCCCATTCTGCACTGTTGCGCCTTTCATTCCGGTTATACTTAACAAGAAAGAAACAATCGCTTCCCAAAAAGAATTTATCGATGCTTCCTTCATATAGAAAGCCCTGAGCAAGCAATGCCATGACATTTTCCTTGCGTGACTTGATGATGATTTTTTCTGCTGATATGCTCTTAGCCACCTTCAAAGATTCCTCCACGCATTCTTGAAAATGACCTAGATAATCGTCAACCCTTAATCGCTTATTAAAATGGTCGATCGTAATATGTATGGTGCACCTTGGCTTTTGAATTCTTTTTTCAATGATTCCAGCCTCCATTTGTCCCACTCCTTTCACATCTTCAATAATTGTTGCGGAAGGCCTGACCCTTCCTGGAATCAGACCTTGGGGAAAATGATTATTGCTGGTCCACCCCACACCATTCAATAATGGTCAATGCGATGATTTCCGCAACCTCCATCATTTTATCCACCTCTATATATTCGTTCGAATCATGGGCCATCTTCGTTTCCCCTGGTCCAAACACAACTACGGGGGTAGAGCCAACCAATGAAAGATACCCTCCATCCGTCGCCCAAGGGGACGCTTCGACAAGCGGTTTTTCCCCTGCCACTTTTTCATAGTATGTGCCAATTGTCTTCATGAGCGGGTGATTTATTTCGAGATTGCCAGGCAGCCATCTGGCACCAAACCATTCTAATTCAATAGGTTTTTCTTTGAACCATTCATCATTCTGGTTTAAAGCATCTATTCGCTCCTTCAGCGATTTTTGTGCCTCTTCCATGGTTTCTGTCGGGGCGATGCCGAATCTACCTTCCAGAACGGCTGTATCCGGCACGGAGGAAGGCCAATTCCCGCTTTGAATGCTTCCTATGTTGATTGGAATGGGGATAGGGACATTCTTATAGAGTGAATGATGGAGTGACTCATTCCGTTCTTGTTCAAGCTTCTTGATTTCATTCATTACACCAACCGCTTTATCTATTGCACTGACACCTTCATACCTCGTGCCTCCATGTGCAGACTTGCCTTTTATTCTCAGCCGAAACCACATCGAACCTTGCTGCAAAGGGAATAGTTTCATATTTGTAGGCTCCGGAATGATTGCACCATCAGCTTTGTACCCCCGTAAGACTGCCGCAAGTGTGCCGGCACCACCGCTTTCCTCTTCAATCACACTCTGGAATATCACATTTCCCTTCAATTGGATACCAGATTCGACGATCGCTTCAATGGCCAGCAATAAAGATACATTGCCGCCTTTCATATCCGTAGTTCCCCGCCCGAAAACTTTCCCGTCTATTAACTTGCCGCTATAGGGTTCATCGTGCCATGCTGCATGATCTCCTTCAGGAACCACATCAATATGTCCGTTTAAAATAAGAGATTTCCCCTTGCCTGTTCCCCTTTTAATAGCCACAAGGTTTGGATTTCCTTTAAAATCCCTGCGGTCGCAATAAAAATGGGGATGTTTTCTTAATTGTTCATCCCCGATTTCCCAAAGATCTATTTCTAGACCAAGTTGTCTGCATTTCTCGACCACTATGGCTTGTGCACTCCCTTCTTGCCCCCTTTTGCTCGGTTCCTGAACCAGTTTTTGCAAAAGCTGGACCCCATTCATCCGATGTTCATTCAACCATGTTCTTATTTTTTCCTCATACATACCCATTCTCCTCTCTCATTCTTTTAAAATATGGATGTTTTCAGTGACGGTAAACGAGGCTTCGGTCCGATTCCTGATTTCCTGAATGCTGGACGTATCAAATACATCAGTTAATAGAAGGCCCTCCGAAGTTACGGAAAATACGCCTAATTCGGTGATGATCATATGTACGCATTTCTTGGCAGTTAACGGTAACGTACATTTTTTCACTAATTTTGACATGCCCGTTTTATCGTTATGTTCCATCAAGACAATGACCTTTTTTGCCTTTGCAGCCAGTTCCATGGCACCGCCCATGCCTGGCACCCGCTTTCCCGGTACAATCCAATTAGCGAGATCCCCCGCTTGACTTACTTGAAGGGCACCTAGAATCGAGATATCCACCCTGCCGCGCCGTATCATCCCAAATGCAACAGTACTGTCGCAGTAAGAAGCCCCGGCTCTAATGGTGATCGGCAGTCCCCCAGCATTGCAAAGATGCGCATCTTCCTTCCCCGTTTCGGGAGTACTGCCAATACCCACAAGGCCATTTTCAGCATGAAACATCACTTTATGGTCATTCAAAAGATGATTCGGTACATGTGATGGAATGCCAATTCCCAAATTGACCAGCATCCCATCGCATATTTCTGCTGCTGCCCGTTTCGCTATTCTATTTCTATCTTCGGTTCCCAAACCCATTTCCAATCGACTCCTTTTGATGGAATGATATAATCCACAAAGGCACCCGGAACAATGATATCCTCTGGATCCAAAGAGCCAAGCGGAACGATTTGCATCGCTTCGACTATAGTGATTTGTCCGGCCGCAGCAACGATTGGATTCGTGTTCCTGGCACTTTTATCAAATATTAGATTGCCATAAGGATCTGCCTTTTCTGCATAAACAATGGCAATATCTGCAGTTAATGCCTGTTCCACCAGATAATTTTTCTTACCTAGGTTTACGGTTTGCTTGCCTTCCCGGACAATATCGGCCTCTATTCCAATATCAGTCAATATCCCACCTAGTCCCATCCCTCCGGCCCGGATGCGTTCAACAAGTGTCCCTTGCGGAGAGAACTCCACCTCGAGTTCTCCATTATTCATTAATAGTCCTGCATTTGGATTGGAACCGATATGGGAAACGATGATTTTTTTAGCACGGCGTTGGGTGACCAGTTTTCCGATTCCAATATCAGGGAAACCTGTATCATTTCCTATCAAAGTTAAATCCTTTATGCCTGATTCCAAAATTAGATTGATCAATCCCGGGGGCGTCCCTATGCCACCGAACCCCCCAAACATGATGGACTGATCATCTTGAAAGTGATGGCGGACATCCTCCAAACGACAAATCTTCTGGAATGTATTTTCCACCACTATCGCTCACTTCCTTGTTGTGATGGCCGTTTACCTATCGATTCATTAAATTGCCCAAAAGTTATATCGACTCTCATTAACAATTCAGCACACTCCTCTTCCGATATCGTTAAAGGCGGGGAGATGATAATGGCGGCCCCGGTTACACCGTCAAGTCCTGCTGCTGCGGGATAAAGAAGTATCCCATTCCTCATTCCCAATTCGATAATTTCATTGGTCACGTCAGCCTCCTTCGGAAATGGGACCTTCGTATCTTTTCCCTGGACAAATTCGATGCCAATCAATAAACCTCTCCCGCGAATATCACCGACAAAGGAATACTTCCCTGCCAACTTTTTCAAGCCCCTAATCAGGTAAGTCCCTCTATCGGCTGATTTTTCGACAAGTTCATTTCTTTCGATATATTCTAAAACGGCCAAAGACACCGCACACGATAACGGATTTGCACTAAGCGTATGGCCTCCTATTATTGACTTCGATCCTTTCATTATTGGCTCCATCACATTTTTGGTCATTACTGCGGCAGCTATCGGGGTATATCCCCCACTCATCCCTTTACCAAAAGTTACGATATCAGGTTCCACATCCCAATATTCAGAAGCAAGCATCTTCCCTGTACGTCCAAATCCGGTCATCACTTCATCGGCAATGAATAAAATATCATTGTCTTCGCAGATTTTCTTGAGTTTTCGAAAATAACCATCAGGAGGAACAATGGCCCCTCCGGCTGCTCCAATAACAGGTTCTGCAATGAACGCCGCTATATTTTCACTGCCAATACGCCGGATTGATGCTTCCAATTCCGAAGCACAGGCCATTCCGCACGTATGTGGATCAAGTTGAAGTGGACACCGGTAACAATATGGAGGTGATACGGAAGGATACGATTCAAGCAAAGGAGTAAATCGTTCCCGGCGAATCGGATGGCCAGACATGGAAAGAGCTCCCATCGTTATGCCGTGGTAGCTCATCCACCTCGATATGATTTTCTGTTTCTTGTGCTTCCCTTTTTCCTGCCAATGCTGGATGGCAATTTTCAATGCCGTTTCAGTCGCTTCGGAGCCGCTGTTTACAAAAAAGCTGTATGTCAGTTCCCCTTTGGTCAATTCTGAAATTTTTCCGGCAAGTTTCTCCGCAGCATCGCTGGTGAATTGGGAACGATACACAAATGAAACCTGTTTAGCCTGTTTTACCATCGCTTCTATGATCTCCTGGACCCCATGGCCAATATTGGCTGTAACAGCACCGGAAGAAGCATCTAGGTAATCCTTTCCTGCTTTATCGTATAAAAACACTCCCTGACCATGGCTGATAGTCGGATAGGCTCCTCCCAGGACCGGTTTGATCAATGACGACTGCTCCATTAGCCCACACACTCCTTCTCAAAAAAACAAATGCAATATAGTAAAGTGTATGTCCAGATGAAGTCAATCTTGCTAAGGAAATTGACCAAAGCATGTAAATGGATAAATTTCTTGGTTTCATGGAGGATATCCAAAAAATGGCGACAAAAAAAGTGTATCCGCGAGAGATACACTTTTTTCTTACAATGCGCTATTTAGTTTTTCTTTACGAATTGACTCCAAAAAACTTTCATCCTTTAAAACAGCCAGCACATTTTTATAAAAAGCAGTTTTATCGATAACTGAAGTATGTACATATTCATACTCTTTTAAAGACGGATGACGCAAAACATTTTTCATGCAGGAATGACAAACTTTTTTAGTTCCTAACTTATAGTAGTTCAAGTTACTTGCATCCCCATTAGAAGTGTCTTCGTTACAAACGAAGCATGTATGGCTCACACGGCCTTTTTTATTATACTCGGCCAAAGCCCCTTCTAGACGAATGGATGCGGGAATTGTTAATAACACATAATCACCTTTTCTATTTTAAATCTCTTAGTATTATATCAGAAAAATATAGAATTTGAACTATAAGACTCATATTCCCTAATAATGCTTGTAAAATAGTACATTTTCCAGGGCTGACAAGAGGAAAGAATCCTAAAATACACCAAAACGCAAAATATATTCATACAAATCCCGAACAGATTAAAACACCGTCCACTTTTTGAACGGCGTCCTCAAACTGTGTGTCATGAATGGATTTTGATCGTCGCTTTTCCGTTCTTCACTTTCATTACCGCTTTTGAACCAACCGGCACCGTTACGAATGGATGAACATGTCCAAAATTGGCATTAGCGATGACAGGGATGCCATTTATCTCCCTTTTGGCAGCAATGATTTCCTGCAAAGCATATTCAGTCATTCCTGAATCCTTTTGAAAACGGCCGATGACGATTCCTTTAATCCCACTTGCACCTGGCTGATGGAGCAAGGATTGTAAATCCCGATCAAAACTGAAAGGATGGCTTTCTTCATCATCTTCTATGAAAAGGATGCTGTCCTTTAATGAAGGCATGTACTCTGTACCTTGTAATAGATTGAGCGTACAAAGGTTCCCTCCAACGATTGTCCCAGCCGCGTCACCTTCCTGAATGACCATATATCCAGCATTTGGGTGAAAAGTTCGATCATCCTGTTCCAAATGCCAAGAATCATCACTCCACGTTTTACTTGGATCAAGATAAAAGTCTTCACTTTCAATTACAGCCTTTTTAAAATATTCCATTGTATATTCCAGACCAGCCTTCATCCCGAACGTCGAAAAATGGGGACCTGAATATGTAGTTAAGCCTGTTTTATTATAAATGGCCAATAAAATTGCGGTTATATCACTATATCCGATCAACACTTTTGGATTTTCCTTAATCAAATCATAATCGATATACCGTAGCAATTGGTTAGCGTTATATCCCCCGATGGCTGTAAAAATCCCCTTCACATTCGGATCCCTGAAAGCCTCATGTAAATCCTCGATCCGGTCTTCAATCGAATTCGAGAAAAAGTCATCATGGAACAAAGCCGTTTTTCCATATGTCACTTTAAAACCAAGCTCATTCAATCTTTCTTCTGCCAATCTGCGTTGTTCTCCTTTGACAATCGCCAAGCTTCTTGAAGGAGCAATTACGCGAATTTCATCCCCTGCTTGCAAACGGGAAGGTTTCATATCTATATCCCCCTAAATGAATTACATTCTGTCGCTATTTTAGCAGAAATCGTGAACAAAGAAAAACCAAGACCCTTATGGTAGGTATGTCATTCACACAACTTACTTTCCTTGCAAAACCTTTGGCCTGGCTTTTCACTTCAATGGCATTTTCCCTTCATTCCCTTTGTGCCAGTATCAGGATTGGAAAAAGGAATGGTTATGTATCGCCTGTCCGATGATTCCTGGATTTATCCATGCCTTTTTTAGCCAACTGCCCTGGAATCAGAAAGGGACACCGTTAATGCCACCATTTTCCTTACATCTAGCATAAAGAAAAGACCAGCTTTTTCAACTGGTCTTTTGGTTATTCAATTAGCAGCAGAATGAAGCTCCGATAATAATCAATAGAATGAACAAGACAACGATTAATGCGAAGCCTGATCCAAATCCGCAACCGCCGCCGTATCCACCTCCACCATAACCGTACCCTGGTCCTGCAACATTTCCACCATATCCGTACATTAAGTTTCACTCCTTTTAGAATTCTGATTTCTCTTTACACCTTACCATATGTCAATACGCCCGCCTTGGTCTGTGCATTTGCCTATTTTTCTTGATTTTAAAAAAAGCTTCAATCAACATCTTCATCACCGTTTATCATTCAATGGCTGAAAAATAAAAAGGAACCATGAAAAATGTCAAAAAACGTTTCATTTTTATTGTGTTACTTTAAAATTGGGATATAATAAGGAAAAAACTATTCTTAGCCTCTTTTAGCTATCTCATACCCAGTTAGATACATAAAAGGTTAATACGGGGGAACATAATTGAAAACAAGCGCAAAATCCTTCATCCCTTTCGCTGCAATCGCCACAATCCTTCTAATCAGCTATATCCTTCAAAAAGTTCCTAAAACATATGGATCAGATGATTCGGTAAATGTTTATCAAAAATTCCAAACAGGCCAGCCCATTCAGTATCTCGTTATTGGAGACAGCATCGGAAGAGGGTCGGGAGCTGAGAAGCCTTATCTAACATGGTTCAAACAGTTAGAAAATAAGATGAATGAAACCAATGGCATTCCTTTACACGGAGACTATGTGGTCCAAAGCGGAGCCACTGCATTTGAAGGTCTATTCAAGCTTTCCCAAAGAAGGGAGCATGATCATAAAGATCTGATTTTTTTCGTTTTTGGTGAAAATGATCGCAAATATATGAATGTCGATGATTTTACCATGACATATGAAGCGTTAATGAGAAAGACAAAACGTCTCCACCCTAACGCTGAATTATTCACAATAACAGAGAGTTCCTTGAAATATGAGGAATTTGCATCTGCTATTGGAATTTTATCCAAACATTATGGTGCAACGAATGTGGATATGCGACCAATATTCAAAGATTCAGGATATACGGAAAAACAGCTGACCAGAGATTTGATTCATCCAAATGGGCTTGGTTATAAATTATATGCTGATGCCATTTATGAACGGTTCCTGGATAACATCAAACAGGAGAAGGCTGTAGCAGGTCTTCCATCTAAGCTTCATGCCCGTTCTGGGTTTGAATTATCGGAAATTGACCACTATGAAAAAATGAGTGGTTTCCGTCCAAGGGGCGGCTATTTCACTAGTAGTGAAAAGGGCAGTGTGATTGAATATAATTTCAAGGGAAGTATGCTTGGTGTGAAACTTCTTAGAAGTCCTGATGGCGGGGAAGTGAATGTATGGATCGATGGAAATGAAATCACGACTTTGAATACGTGGTGGCCATTTGCCCGTGAAAGATATTTATTTGTCACAAACGGGCTCCGTCCCGGTTCACATACTGTCCGTTTTGAGGTGATTGGCAGGACTAAAGCAATGGAACTTACCACAATTCCTTATGTCCGGATCGCATCAATCATCACAGATTGAATATTACTCAATAAATAACCCCCTATCATTATCTGATAGGGGGTTTTCCAGTCAATCAAAAAGCTTTTTGTATTCTCCGTATCCTTCTTTTTCAAGATCTTGGAGCGGGATGAACCTTAATGAAGCAGAATTGATGCAATAGCGTAATCCCGACGGTCCCGGCCCATCATTGAAAACATGACCCAGATGAGAATCGGCAATTTTTGAGCGAACCTCGATCCGTCTCATACCATAACTCGTATCGAGGTTTTCCACGACTTCCTCTTCGTTAAGCGGTTTAGTGAAGCTTGGCCACCCGCAGCCTGAATCGAACTTTTCCTTTGAAGTAAAAAGTGGATTACCTGAAACGATATCGACATATAATCCATCCTCCTTCAAGTTCCAAAATTCATTGTTAAATGCTGGTTCCGTTCCATTATTTTGCGTGACTTCATATTGAATCGGAGTGAGTTTTTGTTTTAATTCTTCTTTACTTTTCATTTTCTTCCCCCCAGTGTTGTTGTATAAATGCTTTGCGTCCTGAGCCAATCGAATATCTTTCATAATGCTCAGGTTGCTTTTTATAATAATGCTGGTGGTAAGTCTCGGCTGGATAAAACATTTTGGCTGCTAAAATCGGAGTTACGATCGGTCCGGAAAATTTGCCGCTCGCCTGCAGCTTAGATTTGGATTCTTCTGCAATTTCTCGTTGGTTTTCATCATGATAAAAAATGGCCGTTTGATAAGAACTTCCCCGATCATAAAATTGCCCCCCAGCATCTGTCGGGTCAATTTGCTGCCAGAATAACTCGATTATCTTCTCATATGGATATACGTTTGGATCAAAGGTGATCTGAACAGCTTCATAATGTCCCGTCGTTTCAGAACAAACCTCTTTGTACGTGGGATTTTCCGTAGTCCCGCCTGTATAGCCAGAGATAACGGATTCGATGCCAGGCTGTTCATCGAACGGTTTCACCATGCACCAGAAACATCCACCTGCGAATGTTGCTTTCTCTAATTGCTTTGTCAAATGAAAATCCTCCTTTTTTACAAACAATCCATTGAATGCATTTTAACGCTTTTACATTACCCTGTAAAATATTATGCTGATCGACCCTTTTCACGAAAATGATCCCTTCCGTTTTTAAATGAGAGACACACGCCCAAGCATAAAAACATATGATAAGAACATACGGAAATATGAGGGGGATTGGAAATGAGCGATAAACAATCATATTCACAAAACTCCATAACATATGATTTACTATCGTCTTATTATAAAAACATCGATCCGCAATTGCATGATTATTATAACCATAAGCATTTGAAAAGCCTCGAAAAATCAACACAACAATTTAGAAATGAACAAATGAATGTCCTGCTGCCTGCACAAGTACGCTTTTTACATGCTGCCCCAAAAGCTCCCTCATTTGATGTTTATGTAAATGAAATGTGTATCCTCAAAAATTTCTCATATAAAGAGAACAATGGTTATTTACCACTGCCCCCTGCCAAGTACCAATTGGATATATACCGCAGCGGGCAAACCACCATGCCTCTTTTAAGCTGTATAGTGGCTCTCGAAAGCGGGAATCCCTATACCATTGCCTTAGCAACTACCCTGGCTGCTGAATCGTTGAAAATGTTACATTTTGAAGATAATCCAACTGTTCCTCCAAATGAAGCAAAGGTTCGATTCATCCAGCTTTCACATGATATACGCTCATTGGATATTGCCATCAAAGATGGAGATGTCGTTTTTGATCGACTCCATTTCGGGAAAGAAAGCGAATATCTTAATATTCAGCCGATGATAGTAGACTTCGAAGTGAGGATAGCTGGGACAAAAGAGATCGTATTCCCTTTGCCAAACAAGGCTTTCCAAGAAAATACTCCCTCAACCATTTATATAATCGGATCGTATCGGAAATCATCCTCACTAGAAACCCTTACGCTCTCTCCATAAATGGACAAAAAACCAGGATGCGACGATCCTGGTTTTTTGTCCATTTATTCACGATCACTGCAATGATGATGGGATGGTCAATAAAAATGAAATATCATCATGTTTTAGATCGAATTCTTTCGCCTTCACCCTAACATCGCTTTTCAGTTCCATATCCTGTAATGACACATAAATACTTTCGTCATTGGGACTGATGCTAACCCAATCCGGCATATTATAACGTTCATTTATTAAATTCATTACATATGAAACAGGAAGGTTCATTTGCCCGACTGCAATTGATTTTTGCTTTAGGATCAAATCCCCATTCTTTTGGGCAATTGGTTCAAAAGTCAATTTCATTTCCACTTCACGGTTGAAAAATGGCATTGTTCCATATAACTCGACTTCATCCGTTAAATACACTTCATAGTGAATAGATCCCGTCAATCCCTCTTTATCCAAATACTGGTTGATTAATCTTGTCAAATCTTCCCGATTCGTGTGAATTTGAAATTGAATATCTTCTTCGCGGCTTACTTTGGGTATCAACTCTTTATCTTTAGTCGGCAGATTAACTAAAATCGTTACAAACAGGATGACCAGGATGTTTAGAGCTAATAGGGAAATAAACAAAGTCTTCCATTTGACATTTGTCATTCTTGGTCATCATCTCCTTTGGCACTCGCTTCCAATGTATCCTTTCCGATAGTGGTAATATCCATATCATTATAGATTCTTGTCGCGATTAATTCATATCCGCGGTCATTTGGGTGAAAATAATCCTCGGCATACAGCAAATCTTCTTCTGAATTCTCGAAAATGTCTGCTATTTCAATAAAATAGGCTGAATCATATTCTTCGATAATTTCTTTTCCGCTTTCATTCCAATCATTCATGATCATATCTAGTTCATAAAAATCTGCGAACCATTTGGAAAAAGGATTATAGACGCCCACTAGATAAATTTGCGCATGATCATTTTCGGAACGAACCTTATCAAGTATCTGCCTTAATCTTTTTTCATACCCTATTTTTGCCGAATCAAACTGATTCAGTTCCAAGTTCGAGAAATTCTGCTTAAAGACCCTCATGATATCATTTCCACCGATTGTGACGACAATCGAGTCAGCTTGCTTTATGTCTTCTTTAATCCTAGCTTTATCCAGTCTTTTCAATAGTTGGTCGGTCCTATTTCCACGTATGCCATGATTAATCATCTCAACGGAAATAATCGATGGTTCTTTTTCCAGCTTATTTTGTAAATACGGCAAATACCCGCCATTATCTTTACTATCACCGACACCTTGAGTCAAGGAATCGCCAATCGATACGATTTTCACAGGGTCCGGAAAAAAGCTGGCAGGAATGGTTTCCTTTTTACTCAGCTCAACTATGCTTTTCTGCTGAACAGATGGCTGATTTGAGACTGTTTCACTTTGACCGCAGCCTGAGATCCAAACTAGGCATATGAAAAGACAGGTGATTCTGTATCCCATGACCCTCACCTTCCTACCCATACATTATATCATGCAGAAAACGTAAGATTGCAAACAATATACCTTCATTGTACTTCTAACCCTAACTATACGATATGAAAAATGCAGTGATTTAAAGCTAGTCCTATAAAAATTAGCATGTACTGAGCATGCAAAATCATTCTTCGTTCCCGCTGTTTCTTCAAAAACAAATTGCCTCATTTTCACCATCGCCAACGATTTAGTGAAATCATATTAAAGGCTGGATGAAAACAGAAAGAACAGGTCATTTAACCTGTTCAATAATTCTGTAAAATTTTAATATGCTTAATGATTTGGTCAAAGGGAATATCCTGCAGACCTGTATAATCCATGATGATCTTTCCTTCTTGATCAATTAGAAAAAAGCTGGTCCCATGAATCACCTGATCTTCTGCTTCTGGTTTTTTGACGATCGTTTTAAAGTTATCCAATGCAAACTGTTCGATTTCATCCTGCCCATAACCCGTCAGAAAGTGCCAATTGCCGTAATCCACATTGAATTGGTCTCCATACGTTTTTAAAATATCAGGTTTGTCAATTTCCGGGTCCACGGAAAATGAAACGAATTCTACATCCGTAATGCCTTCATCCTTCAATTGCTGCTGCAGCTTCGTCATATTCGAAGTCATGGGGAGACAGACAGTTTCGCAGCTTGTGAATATAAAATCCGCTACCCAGACCTTTCCTTTAAGATCGCTTTTTGAGAAAGGTTTCCCCTCCTGATCAATGTAATTGAAATCTTCAAGGTCCCAATTTTTCGCATCAGGTACACCATTGGAACCGCATGCTGTCAACAGCAAAAAAATTGATGCTCCCATAGCTGCCATAAGCAAATGCAGCTTTCTCATCCCTACCCCGTCCTTTATGTATAAAATATTCTGTTACTTCATTTATTCTAACAGACCAATTGGAATGAGAACAGCAACTATTTCTACGAATTAAAGACAATTGTAAAAGTGACAAAACCTCTGTGTTACGCAGTTTATAATGGTTTATCCATATCAGTCCCAATAGTACATGATTGCCATGGCGCCTTCACCCGTATGGGTACTGACAACGGCGGTTGTTGCTTCTATCTTTATGTCTTGATATCCCGTTAAGTCCGCAATGGCCTGACGGACCTTATCCGCTATTTCAAGACCATTCGCATGTACAAATCCAATGCCTCTAATTTTTTTGCCTTGAGTGTCTTCCTTGAATTTCTTGATGATGAACTTCACGACCTGTGACTGGCTCCTAGCTTTAGATACAGGATTCAGTACACCATCGTCCAGAAGTGCAATCGGCTTTATGTGCAGCAATGAACCGATAAAAGCAGAAACTTTGCCAATCCTTCCACCCTTAACGAGGTTATCAAGTGTTTCTATGACAATGATTAAACTTGACTGCTTTTTAATATGTTCCAGTCGATCAATTATCTCCGCTACGGATTTCCCTTCCTTCGCCATTTTCGCTGCCTCAATCACCTGGAATGACATCGCTTTCGAAATGAATTTCGAATCAAGAACAGTGACATTCGCTTCAGACATGCTAGCTGCGCTTTCCGCTGAGCGAACTGTGCCGCTCATGCCGCCTGTCATATGTATGGAAATAATCTCGCTGCCGTCCTTTCCGAGTTCATCATATACCTCCACAAAGGTACCAACGGCTGGTTGTGAGCTTTTTGGCAATTCTTTTGACTGGTTCATCCTTTTCAGGAATTCTTCTTGTTCGATTTCAACTTTATCCAAAAAAGTCTCCCCATCTATAAAAATCGATAAAGGGACCATTGTTATTTCATAAAATTCCAGTTCCTCTGGTGTCATATCTACTGTCGAGTCTGTTACTATCTTAACTTTATTCATCATTACACATCCCTAAATTAACATATCTATTGTATTATACCTATTCAAGGCACGCATTCAAACCAAAGGTTTTCTTGATGTGATACTTCCCTATTGAAATGATTACACAAAAAAAGACCGTTCCATAAGCTAACCTGAACACATGCCGATTTATTCGTAACTTCATGGCATTTGTTATCTCTTTTAACGGAGAAGTTAGCTATGGAACAGTCCGCATTAAGCATTATTGAGTAAACTTCCAAAAAAAAGCTTGTTATAAACGGGCCATTTGAGTACAGAAGCTAAATAATGCTTAAATGAGTAATTTTCTTTATGATCTTTATTGGCAAAAACCTTCTTAACAAATATCTCCAAACGCACGGTCAACATAAAAAAATTCGGATCACTAGGCAGTAAGACAGGTATTTCTGAAATTGTGACCTTATGTCCAAAACAATCTTTGAATTCCAAGCATTTGAACATCAAAATATCAATCCTCATTTTTAACCGATTGCTTATATTATACACAATAAATCCAAAAGTATAAATATTCAAATGTGTAAAAAAACAGATAAATCAGGTTGACTTTCATTTAAAAAAGACCCATAAGGGCAAAATGCCATTATGGGTTTCTTTTCATAAACCTTCCTCATAGGTGCCTTCCCGCAGGCTTTCACGTTTCACCCTTCGTTTATAGACGACTTTAGATAAAGAAATACTGATTTCGTATAATAACAGCAGTGGAATCATCACCATAAAGTCTGACATAAAGTCAGGCGGCGTAATCGATATCGCTATGACAACCAGTACAAAGTATGCATACTTCCTTAACTTTTGCAGCACATAAGGATTAATTATGCCAAGTGAGGTCAAAAACATGGTAACGACTGGAAGCTCGAATAAAACAGCAAAAGGTATCGTCATATTAAATACGAATGAAAAGTACTTATCCGCTGTAAAACTAGTTATGAACATCCCATCGCCCAATTCAATCAAAAATTGCAGAATGGTCGGGAAGATGACAAAATAACCGAAAGAAAGCCCTCCGATAAAAAGCAGGAAAAGTGCTGGAATATAGGCAAGGGTCGCCCTTACTTCATTTGGCATCAAAGCGGGTTTAACGAATAACCAGATTTGCAGAGCAATTACCGGTATCGTTGCCGCAATGGCTACGACACCTGAAAGCATAAAATAAATCCAGATAATATCACTCGGCCCCAATACCATCAGGTCAAAATCGAGATCTTTCACGAACCAATTATAGATCTCCTCCACATAAATAAAACTGGCGACAAAAAAGATGACAAAAGCAACAGCCGTTATGATGAGCCGTTTTCTCAATTCATCGAGATGATCGATGATATTTAATTCTTTATCCTCCAAAGTTGATCACGCCTTCATCTGAAAATCAGTATCTTTGTTCCAGCAAAAAGGCGCAAGACGATTCCATCTTACGCCCAGCATTCAATCATTCATGATTTTTTTGTTGTAGCTTCTTATCTTCTTCATAATCACCTTTTGTTAAATCACTCGTGGACTTTTTAAACTCACGAAGCGTTTGTCCAAAAGCCCGTCCAATTTCTGGGAGTTTCTTCGGACCAAAGATAATTAAAGCCAATATTAAGATGAGAATTAGACCAGGTACTCCAATATTCGACATGGATACATCCCCTTTGGTGTTGTAATTAGACCTACTCCGATTATAATACCATTTCCAACCAATTGAAAGGGAACTGGCAATTCGTCATAGAATGGTAACAAATCGACAGTATGCCCATATACGACTGGTCCGGCAAAATAAAATGTAAAAACATAGGTATTATTCTATCCTAATTTAACATTTTGTCCATGATTAAATCAATAAGTGAAATAAATTACTGTCTTTATTGACCTCCACGAATGAGAAGCCTTTCTTGCTCATCCTTTGAATGAGCCCTTCATAATCCCTTTTAACTTTTAGTTCAATACCAACCAGGGCCGGACCGCTTTCTTTATTATTTTTCTTCGTATATTCAAAACGGCTTATATCGTCATTCGGCCCTAACACCTCATCAAGGAATTCCCTTAAAGCTCCAGCACGTTGTGGAAAATTCACGATAAAATAATAAAGCAGCCCTTCATATAATAAGGATTTCTCCTTAATTTCCTGCATACGGCCAATGTCGTTATTCCCTCCGCTGACCATGCAAACAACCGTCTTGCCTTTGATTTGTTCTTTGTATAAATCTAGCGCGGCTACAGATATAGCCCCTGCCGGTTCAGCGACAATCGCATGCTGATTATATAAATCGAGAATCGTCGTACAGATTTGGCCTGAAGGTACAACAACGATTTCTTCCAGGTTTTCCTTACAAAGCTGATATGTCAACTGTCCCACACACTTGACAGCTGCTCCATCAACGAAGGTATCTATGTTTTCAAGTTCAGAAACTTTTCCTGCCTTGAAGGAGTATTCCATCGAAGCAGCACCTTGCGGCTCCACTCCAATGCATTTCGTTTTTGGGGAAACCGATTTGAAATAGCTCGATACTCCGGCCATTAAACCGCCCCCGCCCATAGCGGCAAATACATAGTCGATTCCATCTTCACAATCATTCAGGATTTCTACAGCAGTTGTACCCTGCCCGGCGATTACCTTTTCATCGTCAAATGGATGGATAAAGGAACGCTCTTCTTTTTCACAGCATTCCATCGCCATGGCAAATGCATCATCGAATGTATCCCCGATAAGGATGATTTCCACATTATCCCTTCCGAATAGCTGAACTTGATCGACTTTTTGCCTTGGAGTTGTAGCAGGCATGTAAATCTTCCCGTGAATACCCAATTGGCTGCAGGAAAAAGCAACTCCCTGTGCATGGTTTCCTGCACTTGCACAAACGATTCCATTCTTCGTCTCTTCCTCGGTCAGGCTTTTCATTTTATAGTAAGCCCCTCTTAATTTAAAGGAACGTACGTGTTGTAGATCCTCGCGTTTTAAATAAACATTACAATCATATTTTTCAGAAAGCCTCTGATTTTTTTGTAAAGGAGTATGTAAAACGATTTCTTTCAGTTCTCTATAGGCAATTAGAATATCTTCCAATTGAATCCCCCTATTCTTAGATGCAGTCTGATTCATAACAATCCCTCTTTTCCTTCCTAATGAATTCAATCATTATAGCACTTTACTGTTATTAATGTAATTGATTTTTCTAAAAATTCTTTCTTTTGTTTGTTCCATACCAAAAAAATCCGATTATGGTCATTTCCCCATAATCGGATTAGTACTTTATTTTTTTTGTAGAATAATAAAATCATGCGCATATTGATTTTTTTCATTTATGCTGCCCGGGTTTGAGGAGATTTTATCCCATTCATTTTCATCAATTACGGGAAAGAAAGTATCACCTTCAAAGGTTTCATGAATTTCCGTTATATACAGACGGTCGGTAAAAGGAAGGATTCCCCTGAAGATTTCGGCTCCGCCGATCACGAAGACCTCCTCTTCATGATTATCTGCAAACGTTTTGATTTGGGCAATCTCATGTAAAACTATGCAGCCTTCCACTTTAAAATCCTGATTGCGGGTAACGATGACATTTTCACGGCCAGGCAGGACCCTGCCGATCGATTCAAATGTTTTTCGGCCCATGACGATCGGATGCCCCATCGTCACTTGTTTAAAATACTGCAAATCTGCCGGTAAATGCCATGGCAGTCCATTGTTTTTACCTATCACACGATTTGAATCCATAGCCACTATCAACGATATCATATGCTCACCTCACCTTTTATATGGGGATGGGCTTCGTAATTTTCCAGAACGAAGTCATCGAAGCTAAAATCAAAGATATCCTTCACCTCTGGATTGATTTTCATGATTGGCAATGGTTTCGGATCACGAGTCAATTGCAGTTCCACTTGTTCAAGGTGGTTAGAATAGATGTGGACATCCCCGAAAGTATGTACAAATTCCCCAACTTCCAAATCACACACCTGTGCAATCATCATCGTTAAGAGTGCATAAGAAGCTATATTAAAAGGAACACCTAGGAAGACGTCCGCTGAACGTTGGTATAGCTGGCATGAAAGTTTGCCATCAGTGACATAGAATTGAAAGAAAGCATGGCAAGGCGGCAGGGCCATTTCATCCAGTTCCCCAACATTCCAAGCACTGACTATCAATCTTCTTGAATTTGGATTCGTTTTGATTTGTTCGATCAATTCACTGATTTGGTCGATTTGCCTTCCATCGGCAGTTCCCCATGAACGCCATTGATGACCATAAATCGGACCCAATTCCCCCTTTTCGTCAGCCCATTCATTCCAAATGCGCACGCTGTTTTCCTTAAGGTAGCCAACGTTTGTATCACCCTTCAAAAACCATAATAGTTCATGGATAATCGCTTTTAAACTAACCTTTTTCGTTGTAAGTACAGGGAATCCATCTTTTAAATTGAATCTCATTTGATATCCGAAGGTACTGATCGTTCCTGTTCCCGTACGATCACCTTTTTGCGATCCATTTTCGAGTACATGCTTACATAAATCTAAATATTGCTTCATGATAAACCACCTTTTCTACTTTCATTCTCCTTATTTTAACGTATTATTGCCCAATGTTTAATCTAATTGTTTAATAAAATTATAAGTCTCGGGAGCTTTTTGTCTAAGCAATTGACTTTGTTCATTGTTCACATAAAACATGGCAAACGTTTCTGCAAAGTATTCCTCAGGGTAATTGGTAAAATACGTCTGTCCAGGAAACAGCCCATCCACTTCCTTCCCCCAAATCTTCAAATAATCCATGTCATCACGGATTCCATCAAACACTATAACATCAATGGAATGCCCCAGTTCATGTAGTTCCAAATTAACTGAGCCATGCCCCTTGCCCTTGTCACTTGCTCCGATTTTCACCAATACCGTATGTGATCCGCCCATACCAGGCACATCATCCCAAGTTGTTTCCTTATTCAAATAACCACGTGGAGTTTTCCCCTTTAATTTGGCCGCTGATTGATTTTCTGTTAAATCACCATCGAATAGTTTGATCCTCACACCACTTTCAGCAGTTTTCACCAAAAGGGAATGAGGTAGTTTATTAATGGTTCCAGCAATTTTAAGTGCTTCCCTTTCATCATACTCCTCTTCTGGAAATAAAAATATTCTTTGCAATTCTTTATTTCCCTTAAAAAGTTCAGCTTGTCTTAAAAGGTTATCTTTGGGTAAATTCCGCCATTTTACCCCTTCACCCTTCGCTAATGAATAGGAGAGCATTGAGAGTAAGAAGACAAATAATGCAAGTATGGATAACCATTTCTTCCTTTTCACCCTCTTCTCCCCTTTCTTAATTCCTCTTTATTGTTAAGAAAATATATGTAATTTAAAATCTCTAAATCTTTTACACTATTATATTAGTATAACATATCATTCTAGTGCAAAAACTCTATGTTTTTTTGGTAATTTGGGTTGCACATTCATTTAGGAGAAGAACCATTGATCCGCTCTTTTCATATATCAACAGTATATAATCGTAAAAGGTGTAAGGTGATCGCATGGAAACCAATAATAAAAAAGCCATCTTGAATGAGCGTCGTGAACTTGCTGAAGAAGTCCTTGATATATACAGTTTAAGAGTGTTTATCATTCTCGACCTTTTTCTGTTCTCCATTTTCTTTGGCATACTGCTCCATCCTCTAATGTCTTCTCTTTGGCTTAACTTTTTGTTGCCTTTGCTTTTCTTCACTACATTTACAGCACTTCTTCAAATACTTGATATTTTCCAAAAAAAAAGCTGACATCATTTTTGATGTCAGCTCAGACTGTAGACAAACTCGATGAAAATCGAGTGTGTCTACAT
>NZ_JADILK010000036.1 GCF_017355165.1 Bacillus sp. SD075
GTTGTAACTTTGCAAAGCTAGGTTTACATCACCTTTGGCTTGCTTCATCACTTCTGCAAAATGTTTCACGCCTACCTGAATGGAATACTCCGGGTCGGTAATGGCACCGGGTGGGAGCCCGATTGATTCGGAAGATTGCATCACATCCAATTCACGTCCACCTGATTCCTGTTGGATCATGGCCAGGATAAGTCCGACATATTCCCCAACCCCATTTTGTTCCGCATATTTCCGGATTAACGGCTCGTATCGTATGACTTCAGAAGACACCTGCGCTGTTCCCCCTGCTCCTTCACCGGACTTACCTGATTCAAGCTGGTTCTCACCGCCCAAGCTAATTGAAATGAACAAGGCAAATCCGAAGAGCGATGTAAGGAGGAGAAGGATGCCTGCAATGATCCAAGAGAAAGGGTTTTTGAGAATGGCAATGGTTCCTGCGGCCTTTGCACCTTTCTTTAAAACGCCTTGCATAGGAACTCCTTTCTAAAAAGAGATTCTGACAAAACAATGAGTGTGTATGTTCACAAACATACCTGTCATGATAACTACTCACTTCTCTCGAATTATCATTTTCTATCCTTTTCGGTCTCCTTGGCTTTGGGTTTACTGCCCTCCGAACGTTTGACGGATACGGAAGGTGATACTTTAGCTTTTCTAGCATCAATCTTCTTTTGGATTTCCCATTGCGTTAGGTGTTTGACTGGTTCTCTTGATGCTGCTGCTTCTTGTTTGCTTTCCATTTTTGTGGCCGGATTACGATGCGGGGAAGTTTGCTTTTCAGGCTCATGTAATCCCTCTGTCCGTTGCCTGGGAGGCTTAGGTTGTTCTGGTTTTCTATTATTCTCTTGACTAGTTGAATTCGGCGGGTTCGCACCCGGCTTACGGGCTCCCGAAACCGTACGCTCAGAACTTTGTGAAAGGTGGCCACTGACTGGTCCTTTGCCTGTTGCTCCTTCATCCTTTTCACTTTTATAATCCTTTAAATCCACAATCGCAGCTCCCGCATTTCGTGAAGCTGATCGGTTGGCCATTCCTGTATTTAAACCCGTTGCTGTATTGATTGACCCTTTTCCGATTGCTTTTTTTCCTTGATTTCCCCCTACACCTGGTTTTTGAGGTGTATTCTCGCCAACCACTTTTCGATGTTCTGACCTTCCACTGTTTGCTACGGGTGGATGGGTAAAGGTCTTTCGGCCCGTGCCTTCTTTTCTCGACTGATATTCTTCTTGACGCTTTTTATTTTGGTGGCTTCTGTAAGCTTTGGCGACCATTCTTTTGGCTCCCTTGAATCCTGATTCCCCAGCATCCCCCATCTTATCAAGTGTATTGGTTGTTGCTCTCTCGACAACTTGCTGACCTTGAATCATACCACCAGAAGCAACCTCAAAGATTTCGGAACGGTATTTAAACAATCCCCAAATGGTCATGCAGATAAGAAAGACAACAAAGACATACCCTTCTACACCATTCGTCACTTTTACTGATTCGTAAAGCAAGGTGACAAGTCCAGTAATGACGGCAATCAATAGGACTAATCCTGCTTTCATAAGTAAAACACCCACAAGCTTCTTCCCGTGATTCAAGGCCGTTTCACTATAAGAAGGGATAACTGATAGAACTAATGGAATGGCTGTGAATATGACTAATGCCAAGAACCATACTTGTAGTAAAAACTTAAAAATCCCTAATAACAGGATGGGAATGGAAAGTGCAATGGTTGAAAGGATCGTGACAATCAAGTATCCGAACCGTTCACCGCTAAAACTGGCAGACATTTGTTTGTTATCAAAGTTGGAAACCTCATCACTGACAATAATCTTTCTTTGCTCTTTGCCTTCTTCAGTATGAGGCTTGATTTCCAAAAGTTTATTTACCCGGTTTGGATCCTCGTTTATTACATCAGATACTTTTGTTGAACCATAATTCAAGAGTAAATATGGACGCTTCACCATTAAGTTAAATAGTTGATTTTCCAACACCGCAATTCCTTCTTTGGAATCATAGGCAGCGTTGCTGTCAAACTCATCGGAACTGACCAAAACGTTTGCAGAGCTTGCAATCCCTTCGAGCTCCGCCCCCCGATCATTCAGCCATTTAATGTTTCCCGTTGCATCTGAATAAAACCAAAAAGTAATAACCATGATAGACATGGCACCAAGGATTGATTTCATCGCATGGCCGACTTGTTGATTTACAAGGTAACGCCAGGCGGCTGTTCCTCCCACAAAAATGACGAACAAGGATAAAAACGTACCGGACATGATTTCATAGATTCGCTCACTCATGATTGCAGATTCATCAACAATGATCCCAATCAAATCAAAGGACATCAGCTGGTTAACCGAATATAAAGTAAAACTGGCAATGGTTTTATTAAATCCCCAAATTCCTTGATTAATGGCATGTAATGCATTATCGCCAGCTTCCGTGATACCGTCGCCAATATCTGCTTCCATCTGATAATGATAGAGAGGATATTCCTTACTTTCCAAAGTAACTCGGCCAACTGTTTCCTCTTTTTTCGGAATAGTTGGTGACACATTTTCTGCATTGGACGTCGTTGGCAAGAGAAGAAACAACAGCACTAAACAAAAGCCTAAGCCTTGTTTAAGGGTTTGCATCTAATCCCTCCTTATTTGCAGTTAATGCATGCTTCCCGTTCAAACTTCTCTGATATTTCTTCACGGTCGATATCCAACCCTTCGCTGGTATCAACTTTCCATTCATCATCTTTTTTACGAAGGACAATATTATCCTCTACTGAATTTTCACCATTCGGATTTTTAAAATCGGTAAAAACATAATATCGTTCTAAATCTTCATCGAAATAGATTTCATAGCGAATATCTTCATACTTTATTCCGGACTCTTTTTGTTTTGTAGTTTTATGAATTTCATAAGAGCCTTCCTCATAAAGCAACTCTTGTTCACGATCATAATCCCGATCAAAATTTGCTTTTTCCCACTCGTAAGCTAGTTTCGAAATATCTTCAGAAGTTGCTGCGCTTTGATTACAACCGGTTAAAAGTGACATCAAAGCAATAAAAGAGATGAATATTCTTTTCACATGAACGCCTCCTCGGTCTCTGCTCTTCCACGATCACTTTCTTTTGTATTGAAGGCGCTGATCCACTCATCAAACAAGATATCCGTCTGAATCTTGGCCGTTCGCCCGTACATATCCTCAATAATGCATTGGCCTTCCGAAAGGTTTTTCAACATATCCCGGTTCGCCTTGTTATCTTCCATCCCGAGGAATTCAATGATGTTTCCAGCTTCTTCAGTTGTTTTCGCTTTAAAAGCAAACTTCGTGCCAATATTCTCTTTGATTTGCGGCTTATTGTATTCATACGTGGACTGTGTGACGATATAAACGGCAGAACGTAAGGAACGTCCTGTACGAAGCAATTCATTGATTAGGCGATCCCCAGCACCCGTATTCATGAGCATCCATGCTTCCTCAAACACCGTCATCTTGACGACCGAATCATCGCGCGCGAATTTCGTTGCGAACTTGGCCAGTGGCTGCATGAGGGCAACGGCAATGTGTTCATCCCTCGTGGCCGCCCTTTCGCCTTCGTCCGGAAGATTTAAGTTTTGAATCTGCAGGATATTCACTTGTTCATCAAGGCTGATTCCGACAACATCCCCTTCTGAAAACATCAGTTTTGCAACCCCGTTTGTTCCAATCTCATAAAGTAGATCTCCCACATTTTTAATGTCTTGATCCTCGGCTGCCTGCAAATAACGTACGACTTTCAGAAGGCCAGGCTTCTCTTCCTGTTGAAGGACATGACGAACCCCTTTATAAATGGCCGTTTTCACATTCCTTTCATTCGATTGAAGCTCCGATAAGTATTCAAGCACGCTAACGGCTGCATCCTGCGCCTCTTCCCCTTCAAGGAAGGTAAGTGGATCTAGCTTTCCAGCATCCTTCTTCTCGCTTGATAGAGTGATATAGTTGAAACTCTCAATTAATTCTTGAAAGAAGGGGGCGGTACGCTTCATTTCAGGCGTGAGGGCTTGCTTGAATTTCTTTTCCACCTCGTCCTTCGGGTCCGTCATCAGGACTTTCGCTCCGAAAAAGACGGCATTTAATAAAATATCTTTTAGTAGATATGATTTCCCCATCCCTGTCGGTCCCGAGATGGTCACATGCGGGGAGGAATACTTGGATCCCTTTAAGCCCAAGTGGGCTAGGAACGGATGGTAAAAGACGAGAGAGGGAGAGCTTTCCATACTTTCCCCATCATGCGATAAATTCTTACCGAGATAGAATCCCACGGTATTTCCGATTTTTCGTGTAAGGGAGAAAAGGGATTCGGCAAAGGATTCAGGCGTAAGGATTTGCTCCCAATCCCCTGCTATAATTTTGGCTGCTGGTAACGATTGATGGAATAAAAGGAGTTGGTCGGCAAGTGGCTGCACAAGTTCAATTTGCTGATCCTTAAAATCTGATTTGAGCCTTCTAGCTCGTTTTCGGACTTCTTCTTTGGTTGGACCATATACAACAAAATGGATGTGCGTTCTAAGAAGTGGTTTTCCTTGGTTTTTAATTTCATTTTCAAGTTCATGCAGGAGCTCACGTCCTGTATTGATTAAACTGTCGTCATCCTCATTCGCTTCAATCAATTGAGCGTCCTGATCGCGAAATCTCTTTTTGATGGTATTGGTTTGGTTCTCATCCTCTTTTTTTCTTTTGTAAATGGTCCGCATATTGACTTCTACCGGAAAATGATAGGATTGAAAAAAGTAAGCCCACTCCTTATGGCTTAGATCAACCGGAAATTCTGAAACTGGAAGGAAAGCACACCATGATTCATCATCCAGTTGACTAATATGGAGATACCCGGCTTTCCCTGGATCGAGAATGCCTTCTGTCAGGCTGTAGACACTGCCGTCACCGTCAGGCTGTTTCTGACCCCTTACGAACTGGTGACGGATGATATAGCGTAATTCCTTTTCTTTCACCCTGAAAGCTCCTAGATAATGATTTAAGGTCGTAAAAGCATCTTCCTCGGATTCCTCGAACATACTGGCTGTAAGGTCGTCCACCTCATGCCCTCCAAAACCGGCAAGTTTTTGCAAATAACGGTTCATGCTTTTAAAGGAAGAAGTAAAGGTGCTGATGATCGTTTCATCCAGCTCCCTTTTCTTTAACTTCACGCCTACAAAAAATTTGTACTCGACGATATGTTTAGCTTCTTCACGTAAGATTTCCTTTGCCCGTTCCGCATAATATTTTCCTGTTTCGGCATATTTGCCTTCATATTGTTGTTGCAGGTTGTCCATACGCTTATCAATATCAACGGGTATCGGCACGATTTTATAGTCAATTTCCTCGAAGGCCGCCAATTGCCAAGCGAGCCTTTGAAGACGGTTCACCAGATTATTTTCAGCCTCATGCTCATTCACGCCTACCGTATTTTCATGGAGTCGATAGTAAGACCAAGCCTCCATCTCATGCGTATAGATCACATTGTCTTTATAAGATTGAATCGGAAATTGGATCACGGGATCACCCCCTTATTGGAATCGCTCGTATGACTGTGCTTTCTTCACCTGTGGTTGGTAAACGGGTTTATGGCTGCTGTAACTAAATCGTTTAGTATACAAATATCGGAAGTACCCAATAAAGAAACGATCAAGCCGTTTACCATCCAATTTGCTTCGACAGATCGCGCCTGCGATCGTCCAAGGCAACACGGCATAAAAAGCCAGCTGCAACGTCGTTGGAAGGACTTGGTTGATGCTCCCTCTGAAAAGAAAGAAGACACTGAAAAGCACGAGGGCCACCATGATTTGCCTAATCTCAATCCCTTTGGAAAAGACGAGGGATTTTTCATTTTTTCCAATTTTCCAAATTTTCAAGGGGTATTTAAAGAATTTCCTGTAGCTATAAGCAGCTGACCTCATGAAAGCCCTCCACTTTTCACTTGATTCCAAATGGCATTGGCCATGCTTTCGAATTCACCCGGATTGGAGACAATCACATAGCAAACGACTGCAAAGATGAAGCTAGAGAAGAACATGCCCCAACGTTGGGATATGAAAGCTCGAACAATCATGACAACCATAACAATGAACAAGACCGCCGCGACCTGGGACGACACGTAATCTGTAAGACCTGTAATATCTGGCATGAAAATCATCCTCCTTTAGTGTGTTTTAATTCATGAACATAAAATTTATTATTTTGCTTGCTCACAACAAGGGTAAACGGGTGTTTCGATTGTAGCCCCGTATTCGCCTCTTGTAAGAGGACCAGCGTCTTCACGATGTATTGCCCTTTTCTCTCCCCGTCATAGACCACAAAGCCTTCCAGGCCCTTATACTCGTATAGGTCTTTAAGAGATTCGGGGGTTTCCATGAGATACGACATTTCCTCAGTTGAATTCGTCGTATAAGAAGTGAAAAATTGTGTCGCGAACTGCTGAAGTTCACTCTCTACCTTAGTATTCTTGTCTGCCTGGTCGGTTTTATCAGCAATGGCCGTCATTCGAGTATCATTCGGAAGAGCTTGATAGTACGGCTGTTCCATTACGTTAAAAAAATTCCCGTCTGTGCCAAGCCGAACGACAATCATTTGCTGTTTCTTTCCTAGCGATTCATCTTTCCTAGTGGTCTTTTCTTCTTTCACGACCTCTACTTTGCCGTTTTTGTTTTTCTTCTTCACTTCCATCTGTTCTTTTTTCTCGACGATCTTGAAAAGTTCATATTCTATACGATACACATAACTGGCCGCTGCTTCCGAAATATCTTTCACATCATATAAACTAGCACTCTTCAAAACTCGTTTCCCTTTAAACTCCGAAAGGTTTTCCAACTGTCCAACTTCTAACCCTTCTGCAAGAAAGCTTTGGAGTGCTTTGGATCGTTCTTCTCGCTGCTTTTCGTCATCGGGTACGTTGATATAAGTATCAATAAACTGTCTGGAATAATCTTCACCAGCCGGTGAATTGGCGAAACCCACTTCATTCAGGCTCGCGATTTGCGCCGCGGCTTTATCTTGGTATCCATTAACCTTCTCGTTCAGGAAGCCTGTCCGGGACCATGATAGAAAGGTCAAAAAGATCACCCCTAAAAGTACAATCCAAAATATAAAGCTAAAGGTCATTCGTCCATTAAATCGCGACGACTTGAGTCGCCTATCATCTTTCATCACTTTCTTGCGCCCTCGGTCTGCATTGTTCTTCACCCCATGCTTGAGCGTATCAAGAAGCTTCATTTGGTGGAATCCCCCCTAATTCTAGTGCATTTCGAACATAGACTCGTCGGAAATAGGTATCACCCATATTTTCTTCTACCATTTTACGATTGATGAAAATTTCACCGATTTGCAAATTCTTGATCTCGCTCGGATTCGCCTTGAACCGTTCTACATCCCGAACCGTCCCCATGGTTGCTTCATAACGGATCCGGGGATATTTTTTTTCAATCTGCTGCGTGATTTCCTGGTCAGAATACGTACCAAAAACTTGGGCGATCCGTTCGGCGTCTTTGGAGGAATTGACACGGCCTGTTGCGATAATATTGCAGTTTGAAATGATTTGCTCCGTCATGATTGGGTCAATGGCATCAATATCAGACAACGTTTGGGTAGAGATAATGCATTCAAAGCCAGCAGAACGTGATTTATTGACGATATCAACGATCCTGCGGTCACCATAGGCAGAAAACTCATCATACACTCCAAAAATCGATTTACGCCCTTGGGCTTGTCTATAAGCTACCAAACTATTTACATCCAAAATGATCATTTTTCCAATCTTTTTAATGTATTCGGCATATCGGCTTCCGGAAATGCTGAAAATGACGACTTCGTTATGATCGGTAATTTTTTGAAGATCAATTCCGTTCTCCCTTTCTACAAATAAATGACCAAGATCGGATTCTAGGAGCTCACCCAGTTGCATTTTCAATCGTGTCAGGCATCCCTCCACAATTTCTTCCGGAAATTCGTCATCTAACACCTTTTTTATACGCTGCATGCCCTCTTCAAGCTTTGTGACGTATCGCTTCCGCTTTTCTATCACCATCTTTTTGACCGTTTCTTTCTTTGGTTCTGCATTGGCTATAAAACCGCTTAAATCGTCATCCGTTGTAGAAGGCGCCTGCCTTTCGACGATGACTTCTTCCTCTACTTCAACCTCGAACTCTTCCTCGATTTCTACTTGACTGCTATGTTCCCTGAAAAATTCGCTCATGTATTTATAATTGGTTAATTTCGCAATCGTCTTGATGTCTCTTGGAACCCCTGCCTCATCAATCAACTTGACCACCAATTGCAAATAACGGGAAGCAATATCGGTATAGTAAGCCCCATCCCCTTCATTCGAAAAGCTAAAAAGCGACATGAGCTTATCCCGTGTTTCAGTTGGGGTACCATTCTTGATTGGATTGTACGAGAGATCGTCCATTTCGGAAAATAAATACACCTTCCTGCCATAGGCTTCGCACAAGGCCTTAAATTCCAGCATCGACTTCCTTTCGCCCTTCCCATCCATGAAAATTACCGGTTTTTCCTGTTGCAAAGCTGCTTCCATTAGGGAGGCAATCAACGTAGTCTTTCCAGTACCGGTTCCTCCTGTTGCTAGCATGTGATAATTGAGCTCTTTTGACTGAAGCGTTACACGCTCTTTAAAATCGGAGTACCCGACAAACACTTCTTTGGACGGTTTATGTCGATACTGTTTCTGCTTCCTATTCAAAAACTTCACTCGTTTTTTGCGGAAAGCCTTATATTTCTGCTCTTCTTTTTGCTTCTTCACCTCACCAGATTTGGTGGTCACTCGCTTTTTCCAAAAGTATTTGGCGAAGATAAAAAATCCAAAGGAGAATAGAAAGGCTAAACCGAGTAAAACAAGATAGGAAGTACTGGTCACGGCAATGGTATCCCCCTGATTGAGGAATCTTTCCAAAGTATCTGACATATAAGGAATGTTCATGCCTGAAATCAATCCAAAATAACTGAGGAGTCGCCCTGTTTGAAATTGCCAAAACAAAAGGATGACCCCGGCTGCAAGGATAACGTAGGAGATCCAATCCCGCTTAAAGAGGGTAAGGATCGCAAAAATCAGCATTCCAAGCATGGCCGGAAGAAAAAACAAGACTCCAATTATGCCGATTAATCCATAAATCACTAGATCGCCAACGATCTGATCGGTTTCAGTCTGCTTCGACTCTCCCTGGCTTTCCATCGGTTCCAACCGGCAACACCTCTTCCCAACGTTCTTCCAAAATGATAGAAGGTACATTACGCACAGTAATCTTGCTGGCATTAATCAACCGCTGTTTGGCCTGATTGATCACATTATGAATTTTTACGTCATTCGCAAAATAGATCACCTGATCGTAGGAGTAAAGCTGATGGTCCTGTCGTCCACCGGAAAGCATGTCATCAAACATCTTAAACTTGTAATCATAACGCTTACGATCTTTCTTGTTCAATTCCAGCTCAACCCAAGTGGTAGTCACATTCCCATCTGTTCCTTTAAAAAAGAAAACGACATCTGGTATGCGGTCTCGATTATCATTGTAGGCCTTCAATTTACTTCGATTATCTCCTTCTCCTATCATAGAAAAACGAATTTCTCTCTCTGTCCGATATTTAAAGTCAACGGCCTGCTTTTCCGATTGTAGTTCGTAAAAAAGGATCAAGTCCGTAATAAGAAGATCATGCTGCATGGTGTAGATCGTTGCCTTATTTGGAACGGTTACATTGACATTCGTTAATTTCCTGGCCTCAATCGTTCCAAGATAAACCCCTACTTTATGTGCAATGCGTTCATGCTTGACAAACTTTTGGCCTTCTAATTTTCGTAGCCTGCGATAAACACGGTGAATGTTCGGCTCCCTGAATTTCAACATGATTTGTTTGGCCGTCACCATACCATTCCTCAAAATAAACGATAAATACTCCAAATCTTTCTCTTTCAACGAAGTGTACTTTAGCATTACCAAAAATATCATCCTCTTCTAGAAAATATAGGAACCACTCTCCCTCTTAAAGTTTACCAAAATAGTTATTATTTTCATAAATAAAACCGCAAGTAAAACCACAACTAATAAAATAAATGATTGAAGTATTTTCAGGCCCAGCCAAAACAATACATCTAAGAAAAATCCATAACACAGTTAAGCTCTTATTTAGTCAACAACCACAATAAGAATGGATTAAAAATGTATGTTTATACAATCCTGTAAAATAATATTGCCCTTGTTAAACCCTCTACATTAATCTCCCATACCTACCATTTCTCCACTTTCTTATTCCCTTGACCTTGAACTAGATCCTGAACTTTTTTATTTTTGAACTTGATATTTGACCTTGAACTAAATCACTTGAACTTAATTCTTATCTCTTCAACTACCTAACTATCACTCCTCCCCATTATCTAAAATCTAACCTGACCACCCCAATCACACTTTGAATACCTCCGCCTTTATTTGAGTAGCAGAAGACCTCGGCTATGTTTACGTAGTATAGGCGAGGTCTTCTGCGGGTACCGAGAATGAACAGGGGGTGTTCAGTCCTTGTGTGAATGGGGTGGTCGTCATTTTAAGACCGCAAATAATAAAGACATTCATTACCCTTCCATTTACGTATATGAATCTATATTATTTGCTATTTTTTTACTTATTTTTAGTCTACTAGACGTACATTTGTTTGGCAATGATTGTAAAGAGAATTGAATAAAAATTACCATATTTTTGGATGGTGACTTGTGTAGTATCACCTACACAGACTAAAAATCTAATACTAAAATCACCTGCTCATAAAACACAATAAGGACTAAAGATACCTAGCTTACGTTTCATAATGAAAACAATTAAAGATTACTGAAGATCTAAGATCACCTTTTGAAAGCCAAAAAACCCACAAACTAAAATTCCCTATATGTATTAAATAATGAATAAAAATAAATAACTAACAGTTAACCTGACGTCTACTACTATCCCCACAAAATTCACTTTTAACCATGCAAACACCATGATATTCCCTGAATAAAATTAAGTAAACAAGAGTGATCATCAGCTTAAACACCCAAGCCCCCGTAAAAACACTAAGTATAAGGAACAGCAGTAATTCTTAAAGACCCCACAGGAAGGATACTATAGATATGTATTGGCAGACTGGCTTATTATTTTCAAGAAGTCATCTTATCCGGCGGAGAAGATCCGGAACTATATATTAGGTCCACTTCATGAGTCAATAATTCGGCTTCCAATGTGGGTAATGGAAGGGTAGCAGTAAATTGATTCGGAACGGGAAGCAATTCGGCAAACGTCAGCTGGGTTTGCCGAATGTGATTCCTACGTAATAGCAACAAGCTCCTGAATAGCATGGAACGGCTGGCCAGTTTGGTGACTGCCCCGCGTCCTCGGCCAATCGTAAACTTTTTGATTTTACTAGAGTGCTTGCAGACCTCTTTAAGCGTGGATAGGGGAATCCCAAAGGTTTCAGCAAGGTTTTTCAAAGAAGCCTCCAAAAACGGCGTTTCAGGGCTCGTATGGGTATCCAGATAGGCAATGATATCCTCTTCCCACTCCTTATAATGGGAACGCACTCGTTCTTCCCGAGGTTTTTTGAATTTATACCACCCTTCCCTACCCTTGAATTTAGCTTGTCCATCTGTCCAAAGCTCGAGTAAGTCTTCCACATATGAACGCTTTACGCCCTTATATTTTCCTGAATAAGCACTCTTCAGGATTCGTTCGAATTCTCTTTTCTTAAGGGGTTGTTCCAGGTTACTGTTGAATTGATCAAGTTCATCATAAGCATCTTCGATTGTCTTATCACTTGCATAATTGGCAAGTGCAAGTGTCATGAGCGCATTATTGCGGCTGGATCCGTAATGCCCCTCCTCGATGTGTATAGCTCGAATAAGCGCACGATACCAGTCGGAAGAGGTCTGATCGATTGCTGTTGCATTCTTGTTATAGACCACACGCAGGAAGTTCCTATTCTCCTGCTCTTCATACTGTTTGGACCAGGTAAGCAGTAGGCCCGTATTGGCAGGCTTGTCATAGAAATCCAGTACATTGTCTTCTCTTGGGATGCGGTAGAAGCCGAAAGGGATACATCCGGTATCGACCGGTACATATTTCTTAAGCGCTTTTCGAATATTTTCTGACAGACGCTCGGCCACTCTTAAAGCCTTGTAATCGTGTTTTTTGTTTATGTGGAAGGGAGTTTCCAGGACAAAGAAAACCTGGAAACCCCTTGGCGTTTCCAGCAGGAGATTTGGCCTTGGCAATCCCAATTCCTCACATCCAAGATAAAGGGCGTACAGATCCACTTCCTTCGAATCTATATCAAGTCCTATGACATGGATTTGTTTAAGGTTTTCACGCTGATGCCCCTTGATGATGCGGTTTTTGAAATCATAGTATGTACCACCTCGGTAGGTATTGGGTGTCCAGTGTGAGAGGTTTTGATACTTTTCCTGAAGCGTTTCATAAGAGGTCACGACGAAGCCTTTTCCCTCCACAAGTTCTGCCTTGGACGGCGATACAAAGACCACGCCTTTACGATTCTTGGTTTCCCTCATGGTCTTCTCGTATGCCACCACTCTTTTTATAGGTTGGCTTGTACCCTTTTTTTTGTATAGAAGCAACCCATCATGGGTCATAAATTGTATGATTTCAACGATTGAATGAAGGCCTCTTTTATGATTTTCTGCCAATGGAGTTCCCATGATTCGCACCTTCCTTCTAATACTTGAATACAAACAGCTAAAGTTAAAAAAATTGGACCGATTTCCACTTCTTACATGGAACTTTTTGTTGAATAAAGTATATCGAACTCGACTTTTGAAAAAGGGTGCTCTCTAAGGGAAATGCACCAAAAATAAAAAGGACCCTGAGTCTTAGAGCCCCAAGGGATTGAAAAAAATATCAAAATTTTTTATTATGCAGGTTCCGCTCGCTTTTTGCACCAAAAAGGCCAATAATGGACCATTTGTGCACATGTGTGAAATTGAATGGGTTCCTGAAAAGGCCTGTCATAATAAGCTTTTTTAACGTTGAACCAAAAATGATGCCAAACAGGTTCCGCTCAACTTTTTGGGCTTGTGGTGCACTTTTGGTATACAGATTCCGCTCAACTTTTCAATTTTCCATCAAAAGGAGAGTGCAATTTTATGGTTGAGAAAAATAAATCGGTGCTGAATAGTTGTTTCTCCAACGTTTCCCCCTCCTACACAGGTTCCGCTCACTTCTTCTCCGAAAAAATAAGTTTGGTGCATTTTTTTCATAAGATAGTACACAGGTTCCGCTCGAACTCATTGTATTGGTGCATATTTTACTCAATTTCCCCAAAAGGATTTCAAATTGGAATTTTTCTAAGAATCCATGATCACTAAAAAATGTTCCACATATAGGGTATATGTGGTGCATTTCATCTGTAAAATGGTACACAGGTTCCGCTCACAGCTAGAATAATGGTGCATTTCTTTGAATACTGGAGTTCATTTGAAAAATCAAATAGTGTTAATAGTGAAGGGGCTGACTATTCCTCCTTTTTCTTTAAAGCGTTCAGCTAGTGGGAATTCCTCATAATAGAGATGTGTTGGAAATTAGACTGGAACTGGTGCATATGCACCATTATTTCGAAACCTGTGTAGTAAATGGTGCATTTACTCTTCGAAATGTGGTCCACTCTTGTTATAATGATAAAAAAGTGGTGCATTTTAGATGAAAAGGTTCTAATCTTTCCACCCAAGGATTCCCTGCAATAGAGAGGATGGGGTTGTTGTTGAGGTATCAGGATATACATGATCGTATGATTTTGAACTATGAGTTCCTGAAAATTTCTATTTTCGAAGAAACCAAGATTTTGTTTGAAGATCGTCCTTATATTTTGGATAAATGGAAACAGGAAGCCTATCGGATGACGGAGGAAGAGGTAAAAAATCAGGTTCCGGGCTTTTCCATGGGACCAAGCTTTCGGGCCTTATTTTCCTTGTTCACTCAAACGTTATACTTCGAAAAACTTATAACAAAAGAAATGATAAAAAAGGCCGTGGACAGTTATCAGGATACAATCAAGGTCATATTGGCCGGCCATTTCATACACGAATTCCCGATGGATGAGATAAAACGCAGTGCGAACGAAGAGAAAATAAGTGAGGCCTTGAGCCGCCACTATATCTATTCAAGCATGGATATTGACTATCATTTAATGAGAGACATCGTGACAAAGAAAAAGGACTTTAAAAAAGGAGAGGCTGGTCTCTTGGCAACCGAGATTATAGACAACCGTGGACACGTTAGAGGATTAGCTGAAATAAGGCCCCCAGAATCTCAGAAAGAGGAACTAGCCTCCGATCAACAGGAAATGTGGCTTGAACTGATAGAATCTACTATAAATTCATTGGATGAAATGACCGCCGACCTCTTTGACTTAATTACATATTTATGGATGGTCTCGCCCAAGTCCATTGACGGTTATATTGAGTTTCATAGCAATGATGCCTTACAGCTTAGGAACTTGAAGAAACGGACAGCACAAGGACGGGAACTGGACTTCCGTGAGGAAGATCGCTTCAATATCATGAAACGGGTTGCTGCACTATCAAGCATTTGGATCTCTCTGGGCAATCAACAGGTAAAAGTGATCAACACCCAGGATATCCAGGACAATGAACTTTATGAATTCAAGGATTTCCAGAGAATGTTCGAAATCGGAAAAATCCGTGTTGCTTATGATAAAAAGACCGGGGAAGCGAAAGGGATATATGCCGTACAGGTAAAGCCGTCCCCTGTTCTTACCCCTTACTTAGATGGACCAAATCGCACACTGGGCTTGTTGGATTTAAAAGTGTTTCAGTATAGCCACTACACACAGCGTGAACACAAGCGATTGACCCGCTACCTGAATCTACAGTGGAAAATCAGGACCATTAGAAGGTCCTTGCATCAACCGTTTAAGGTCTCTACCCTGTTGAAAACAATGGACATATCCAGTCGATATAACGGGGTGCAAAAAAGGGATAAGTTTGAAAACGTTTTGGATGAATTGCAAAAGGACAGCGTGATCAGCAGCTGGAGCTACACCGAGGAGATCGATGAGGAACAAGTTGGGAAAAAAGGATGGTTCCAAGGCTATTGGACCAAGTTGAATGTGCTTATTCTACCAACAGACATTGTCGTTAAAGAGAACCAGAAAAAAATGATGATAGATTCAAACCGCTTGGTGAATGAGGAAATTATTGAACGGATGAATCAGATAAGTCACGAAAATTCTATTTCAGAAGACCTTTTTTTCTCCCAGGACTTTTCACTAAATGAGTTGGCTCCTACACTTGAAATAGAAGACTCCATTGAGATTCCATCCAAAGTGACATCCGAGATCACCAGTAGTCTTCCGAAAACAGAGCAGCAGACATTTCATTTTGGACCCGAAAAGGAATTGGCGCTTTCTCCTGAGACGATGAGAGAGATGATGGACTCCCAAAATATGAGTATCCGACAGACGGCAGAGGAAATCGGCATTTCCCACTCTACCCTTTCGCGATACCTAAGAAAGGAAAATAAGCGTCAAAACAACAAGAACGATGAAAAAATGCTCAATTGGATAAAAGAAAAATCCAAAAGACAAAACTCTAATTGATTATCGTTAGAGTTTTGTCTTTTTGTTTACTCCCTACATTGGGACAAGAAATTCTCAATTGCATGCAATTTGCATTCAAGTTTGACAGTTGCATACAAAAAGCATACAATCAGAATATAGTTCAATGAAAATAAATGAAACCAAGGAGGAATCTATTAAAAATGGCTAGATTTGTATCAGTTGATGTTGGTAATGATGCGGTGAAAGGATTCTTGGGAAGTATTGAAAATCGTGTATACATACCGAACGTTATAGCAGAAGTGCAAGATCGGGAAATTGTGGAAATGGAAAAAAACATATTGAATGGATTACATGTGGAGATCACTTCATCCGCCTTAAAAAATAAAAACGGAAGTTTTGCAGTCGGAAAGTTAGCATCCAAGTATCCAAATAATGACGAATTAACACCAGACCAGGATAAATCCGAGAGTGACCAACCTGTCATCATGCTATTGACAACCCTTGCATATGATGCCGTGGAACAATTTCCTGAAGAAGATGGTGTGATTGAAGCCACTTATTATTTATCAACAGGATTGCCTCTGGATGAAACTAAACAAGGAAAAGCTAAAGACTTCCGAAAAAAATTGAAAAACTCCCAACATGAAGTAAAATTCTTAAAAACCCCTTCCCTGGAAGGTAAAATTGTTCGGATTAAATTCGAACAAATCCTAGTGAATACGGAAGGATTCGCAGCATTTGTGGATTTAACAACAAATAATGACGGTTCTACCAAAAACGAAGAACTCATGGGAAAAACAATCCTCATCAACGATATTGGGGGCTTATCAACGGACTCAGCCATCATCACCGATGAAGCTGAAGTGGATAATGAATACAGCAATGGAATAAAAAGAGGTGTATCCACCTATTTGGATAATATTATCAAGAAAGTGTATTCCAAATACAAATACACCATTAAAAGTAGACGCACACTCGTAGAAATCATCACAAATGAACAGCCTGATGAACAATATCATATCTGGGTTAATGGGAATAGAGTGTCCATAAAGGATATCATTGATGAAGAATTATCCGTTTTGGCCAAGGAAGAATATAAATTAATTAAAGATATGTGGCGGAATGTTCCGGACATAAGACTGGCCTATCAAATTGGTGGCGGATCCTTGGTGTTAAAACCTTACCTGAATGCACTGAATCAAGCTGACAAAAACTACCCTCTCCGTTTCGTATCGGAAGATGACAGCGTATGGATGATTACACGAGCCTATTTTAAAATTTTGCTTATGTATTTACAAAGTAAAGGGATATCTACACAAAACGTGGCAGCTACAAAAGAGTGATATAAATCCATGGAACAATTTGAGCCTGGAAAAACCATCTCTTTTCGCTTACCCTCTGACACCCCTTTACATGTCAGTGAGTATTTAATAAGCAGGAAAAAGGAATTAGGCAGGAAATTCAGTAGTGAAATAGCTCCAATCTTTGTTAAGGCGGTTTCGCAAAAAGCCTTGGGGAATACAGATAGCGATCAAATCACCATTAGTCTGCCCGAAGGTTTGACAGCTGAACAAAAGGAATGGATGAACCACCCTAATACAAGGGCATTGATTGGTCAACTTCTTTATCAGGTAGTGACCAAGCCTACTAAAGCCTTTGAATTTAATCAGACTCTTGAAAATAAGCAAGAAGAAAACACTGCATTTAAAGCAAATGCAGCCATTCAAAAATTCGCACAAAAAACATTCTTAGATTTTGACGACGACGACTAACCCCATCCTTTGATGGGGTTTTCCTGTTATAGACAAAATCAGTCAAAATCAGAGAAAGGACATTGCTTATAGAAAGTCAAATACATATAGAACGCTATATAGAGCACAAAAAACCTGTATTCTACATTTATTTGGTTACTCAATCGCTTAGAAAGTTACCCCTCCCCCCAAATTGTACCAAACGAATCTCTTTATATAGACCATTTGTGTTCTGTAAGCTATATATAGTCTATAAATTTTTATAGGATTTAAGCTACAGATGGTGATTTAAAGGAACAATCTACCCCTGCTCCATAACTGGCTATAACTTTCTCCTTAAATAAGATCCAATAAAAAATAATAAATCAAAGTTGGCCATCTTATAATTCTTTTTTATTTTGTTATTCGTTGCTAGTCTTGTATAATATTATTAATCATGTGGACCATTTGTATTTTATATTCTACATATAGGCTATAATTTAGAGGCTACATCTACTCCATATATTTACTAAATCTAGATAGGTAGTTTTCAAGTTTCAAAACAATGCATCTTATTTTACTTAAGAAAAGGAAATTATAGAGCACATATACTCTATAATCTATAAATGGTCTATAAACTATTACTATATATAGCCTACATAAACCCGGATCCATAACTAGACTGTTTTTTTAATCATATTCTTTTTACCATTTAACTGTTACTGCAAATATAACAATTACTGATGTAGACCATTTGTGTTTTGTATTCAACATATAGACCATAATATAGAGGCAATATCTACACCATATATTCCTTGTTGCTAACTTAAGAAAAGAAACTTAGAGGGCACATATACTCTATAATCCATAAATGGTCTATAAAGCATTACCATATATAGCCTACATGAATCTGGAACTACAGCTAGATAATTATATTACCCTTTTCCATTCTATTATTTAACTGCTACTTCAATTGCAACAGTTACTAATGTAGACCATTTGTGTTTTGTATACTACATATAGACTATAATCCAGAGGCTACATATCAATAACTAAAAACCAATTTCCAAGCAAGAGTTTTCGAGTCTACGATCAACGATCATTTTCTTACTTAATTAGAAAAAGGATATAGAGCACATATACTCTATAATCCATAAATAGTCTACATAAACAGAGCATCTTATTATTCTTTCTATGTACTACCAGTAAAACCGTTATATATGTAGACCATTTTTGCTTTGTGTTCTACATATAGTTCATTATTTAGAGACTTTTAATAAATAAGACAAAAAAATAAATTTAGGAGGTTCAAAAATGTCAGAAGAAACCTTTTGGAAAATTAGCGATTTTGTAGAAACGTTAAAAACTCATCTGAACAATCAAAATATACATATTAATACAGTGGACGGTTGGTTTAAACGGTTAGAGAAAGAACGCCTCCATTATATAAATCGTACTCTAGAAACCAATGAAAAGGTGTACGATGAATTAGATTTAAAAATTGCAATGTTTATAAAGAAGAGAAGGGAAGAGAAGTGGGCCTTATCAGCGATTTCAAATGATCTCTCAAACTTTTTTGAGTTAAGACCATTCCCTGTAAAAAAAGAGAAACCTGCTCCATATGTAGACAATATTGAGACTTTGAAAAAACAGATAACAGATGAAGTAAAGAAAACTTTTGAAGAAATGGCTACCGCAAAGGTCGAAGAGTTGAAAAGCCAATATGAACAGTTACTAAACGGCTTGCCCAAACCACCATCTATAGAAGAAAGAAAGAACCAAAGCTTTCAAGCGATGGTGATCCAGAGAAAGATTGAAAGTTCTCTGGAAGAGGAGGCGAACCAGGCATGGTCCAACTTGCCTGAAGATCAACGCCTTAAGAGGGTGGGTTTTTTTAGAAAAGACATCGATTTGGAGAAAAAGGATAAATTTGTCCGGGATTATATCAATGAGAATTTTGTGGATCGGTTGAAAAAAGAGATGGAACTTGATAAGTAAGTTAGGAATCTCAATAAAGAGGAAATATTATAGTCCTAAAAGTAACCTTGAATTTGACCAATTTCGGTCAATTCAGGGAGCCACGTTGGCTAAAAAGGATCGACCATGCAAATCCTAATCATTTGCCGTTGAAAAAGAAGAAGCAATAACAGCAGTATTCATCCATCAAATTCTCCTATTAGTTAAGAGGAAATCAAATAAAGACAGAAAAAATCCACATGAATTTGGATATACAAGAATAGCCTCCAAGTCTAGTACACCGGGATTATGTCCTAGACTTGGAGGCTATTTTTAAAAAAAATCATATATTCATAAAGTTATTTGATAGTACCTTTTACACTCTTATAAAATGAAATAGCTCATTGATAATGAGATCGCTATCTGAATTTCCCAGTGATTCTGACCTCTATAGATTACAGAACGGCTTGAAGTTCTAATAACTCAATTTTAGTATTTAAGAACGTTTGGAAAGCTTTCAAGGATCTTTCAATGGACTGAGGATCGATAGAACGTAGTATGAATACAAGATGTGAATTCTTCTCATCTAAGGGCCATTCCTCTAAATGTTGCGGTGGGTGGATAATGTGTTGTACGCCATTTAATACAATGGGTCCTTTTTCACCAACATCAAGTAATCCTTTAACCCTCAATACATCTTCACCTTTAGCATGAAGAAGCATGCTCAACCAAAGCCCGAAGGCAGTCCAATCAAGGGGTTTTTTTATTGTGAAAGAAATGGAGCGAATATCGGATGAGTAATGATTGTCACGAGAAATATTACTTTGTTTAAGTGGTGAAGGATAAGATGCTTTATTTCCTATAATGATGGATTTATCTACTTGCCCATGAATGGCTCTGTGTAATTCACAAGAAGGAGAGATATCAGTTATAAGTTTTAATAGTTCCCCGATTTCTTCTTCAGGTGTAATATCCGTTTTTGTAATAACGATTTTATCAGCAACTGTTATTTGTTTAATTAGTTCAGGATTATTTTCAAATTGTAACAAGCCATTTTTTGCGTCTACAGTAGCAATAACGCAATCAATGACGTAACGGTGTAGCAAGAGTGGATTGGATAGTACTGTGAATAAAATAGGGGAGGGGTCTGCCATTCCCGTTGTTTCAATGATGACTCGATCAAAAGTAGATACACCCATTTCATCCATGTTTAATAATGTTTTTAGTTCTTCCGCTAAATCTTCTCTGGAATTGCAACAAATACATCCGTTGTTTAATAGGATGGTTCTTTCAACAGATTTTCTTAACAAATGGTGATCCAGTCCCACTTTACCGAATTCATTGACAATAACTGCCGTATTTTTTTTGATTTCGTCATCTTTTAATATTTCTTGAAGTATGGTTGTCTTACCACTTCCTAAACAACCGGTTACAATCGTAATTGGTTTTTTACCTTTATATTTATCCATAATAATCACCCTTCACTTATTTTCTTGATGTACAAGTCTCTCTAAAAGATCATCATTTAATGGATCTATCGGATATCTCAACATGCGTTCCACATTACTCCATATTGCCGCTAAATCATCCACGACAACTGTATTCCCTTTTGCGTCACGCAAGACAAATTTGCTTCCTTGCCAATCATCTAATTTCAACTTGAAATGCTGTAGGATTTTGTTACATAATTCCGCTCGATGTAAGCGCGATCTTTTTCGAAGCCTTTGATTATCACCAACTGTTATTTCCTCCTGTTCTTTTGAAGTGTGGTCCGTCCAATGAACTTGATGAACAAATTCTCCACAAAGTACACACATCCTGTTTCCCTCCTTAATAAATGGATCAATCCGCCCTGAAATAGGGCGGATTTACAATAATCGAGATTAAGAATTCAATTGATATTTTTCCCTTGGTTGACGTTTAGCAAAATCATCCGCGATTTCATCGAATGTAACCCAACGTATATTATCGTGTGAATTAATATGTTGAATGATGCGTTCATGCATTTTTAACACTTGTGGTCTTCCACTTACATCAGGATGGATGGTCATGGTGAATACTGCATAATCCATATTTTCATAAACCCAATCAAATTGATCAAGCCACATTTGTTCTATATCTCGTGGGTTGACGAAACCATGACTATTAGGTGATTTTTTGATAAACATCATAGGGGGAAGGTCGTCTAAATACCAGTTTGCAGGAATTTCAATTAGATCTGTTTCTTTACCACGCTTTAGGGGTTGCATCCATTCTTTTGCTTTTTTTGCATAATCGATTTTTGTCCAGCTATCGCCGATTCTTACGTAATAAGGAGAAAAATCATTGTGCATCAAACTATGATCATACTTAATTCCATGATTATGTAAAAGTTCGTTAGTAACGTTAGAAAATTCCCACCAAGGGGCCACATAACCAGTAGGTTTTTTACCTGATAATTCTTCAATTAGATCAATTGATTTTAATAAGACTTCTTCTTCTTGTTGAGGAGTCATGGCGATTGGATTCTCATGTGAATATCCGTGAGCCCCCACTTCATGCCCTCTTTTAACAACTTCTTTCATTTGTTCAGGGAAAGTTTCGATGGAATGCCCAGGTATAAACCAAGTCGTCTTCAGATTGTACTTATCAAACAAATCAAGTAACCTAATAGAGCCAATTTCTCCTGCAAAAAGTCCTCTTGAAATATCATCTGGTGAATCTTCTCCGCCGTATGAACCTAACCAACCAGCAACAGCATCAACATCTACTCCATAAGCTACTAAAATTTCTTTCTTCTTCATTTTCATCCACTCCTCTTAATAGATTATTAGATTACCTCTACACCTTAAATACAAAGCAAGAATCATGCCGAAATTCACAAAACGAAATAATTGCAAAAGAATGCTACAATAAGCGTTTTTCAAACGAAAAGTAAGATTCATAAATTGGAAAGGATATGCGGTAGTGCATAAATCATCTTGCAAGAATGCATTGCGGAAGAAAAAGCAACATGCTACGATGTATATTATCATAATTTTCAAATAAATAAAAAATGATTTTTAAAAATTTTCAAATGCAATGGAGGAGGAAATTTATGAACGATATCAATACGTACGAAGATGTTCCTACAAATTTGAAAAAAATCATAGATTCACTGCCGTTCGCTACCGTTTTATATCATACATCTAAAAATGATAAATTTATGAATGAGGCTGCCAAGAAAATAACGGGGGGAGATTCCTTTTATTTTGAAAATGAAGAGATTAAAAGTTTTGTAATTAAAGTGATGACCACTCAATGTCCTCTACATAACAAAAAAATAAATATCCAGTCCAAAGATTTCATTTTCCACTTTTCTTCACTAAACGATGAAGCAGAAGATTTTCAAGGAGTCCTGGCAACCATCCAGCCTGATGTAACTGTCCCTGAAGAATACGAAACTTATAAGGATGAAAGCATCGATTTAAAAGCTCTCTTTGATTCTTCCTATGATGTCTTATATGTTTCTGACGCAAAAGGAAATACACTTCGGGTAAGTTCAGCATGCACGAAGATATGGGGGAAAAATGAACGTGAATTAGTCGGTAAAAATGTTAACGAATTAGAAAAGGAAGGCATTTATAAACCGTCCATCACTCGTCTGGTATTAGAAAAAGGAGAAAAAATATCGGCTATTCAAACGACTAAAAATGGCAGGCGACTTATGGTAATTGGAACCCCTATAAAGGACGAAAATGGAAATGTCATAAGAGTTGTTAATGCTTCCAGGGATATTACTGAAATAAGTCAGCTTCAAGCCGAAATAGATGAAATGAAAAAGCTGATACATGGGTATAAGCATGAATTGATGGAATTTAGAAAAGAAAAAGTTGAGGAATGGAAGTTAATCTTTAATAGTAAAGTAATGGAAGAGAGTTTAGAATTGGCAAAACTAATTGCACATGTAGATTCGACAGTTTTAATATTAGGAGAATCAGGTGTAGGAAAAGAAGTTTTCGCAAATTACATTCACAATGCCAGTCTAAGAAAAAGTAAGCCTTATATAAAAATCAATTGCGGAGCCATCCCAGAAAATCTATTAGAATCAGAACTCTTTGGTTATGATAGTGGAGCTTTTACAGGCGCTAAAAAAGAAGGCAAGATGGGATTATTCGAATTAGCCACTGAAGGTACACTTTTTCTGGATGAGATTGCAGAAATGCCCATTTCTCTACAAGTAAAACTATTAAGAGTGATTCAAGAGCAAGAAATCAGGCGTATTGGTGGTAAAAAGACGATTAATGTAAATGTCCGGATTATTGCAGCAACCAACCGAAACTTGCCCGAAGAAATTAAGCAAGGGAGGTTTAGAGAAGATCTATATTATCGATTGAATGTTATCCCTTTAAAAATTCCGCCTTTAAGAGAGCGGAGGGAAGACATTTTACCATTAATTCACCATTTCATAGAACAATTCAACAATAAATATGACACAAATAAAACACTCTCCATAGATATAATCGAAGGGCTTCAAGCCTATAATTGGCCAGGAAATGTAAGGGAATTGCAAAATCTCGTTGAACGGTTGATTGTCATTTCCGATGGAAGAAAAATAAATGAAAGCTTTCTTCCCGAGGGCTTTATGAACCAATCCCTCAATCGTGATAAAGTTCAAGTTTTGGATATATTGCCTCTTAAAGAATGTATAGAATTGGCTGAACGTCAGTTATTAAAATTGGCTCAATCAAAGTTTAATTCCACTGTGAAAATAGCCGATGTTTTAGAAGTAAATCAATCAACAATCAGTAGGAAGCTTAAAAAGATAAACGAGGGGAACTTCAATTGAAAGAATCACCTTGTTCATAATGAATATAACGATGAATGGTAAAGCGGCAAGGACTATCCTGCTGCTTTACCATTTTTATTTATCCTCATTTATAAAATCAACAATTTCCATGCAGTTATTATGCTTTTCTGCATTTTTCACTATGTTAAAAAGCATAAAGCGAATCTAAGTATTTCTTTTAAAAGGACTAAAGGGCGTATTTTATCGCTTTTTAACATGTTGGCACATTTTTTGCTTCTGTAACTTAGTAATTGGCAAGATGGGGAATTGGATTTTAATAATACTAAAATTAAGGAGTTTGAAAATTATTCCTAAAAGGAGGGTACTTTCATGCCGTTGAAAATTGAAAATGTCAAAAAAGGAATCCCAGCACCTGAAGGTTATATGAAAGCCGCAGTCTTTAAAGAAATCGGAAAGCTGGACCTTCAATATAAATCCATTCCTAAAGCTGGACCGGGAGAGGTAGTCATTAGAACGACATCCACTACGATATGTGGAACTGATATCCACATTTTACACGGAGAACACCCTGTAGTGGAAAATCGAACACTCGGCCATGAACATGTTGGGGTTGTTCATGAAATAGGGGCAGGCGTACAAGGTATCAGCATTGGAGAAAGAGTCATGTGTGGTTCTTGTACACCGTGTGGCTCATGTTATTACTGTCAAAAGAATTTATCATCACAATGCATCGGTCCAGAAAATGATTTTACTACTCCTGGAGGCTGGCGTTTAGGGAATACGATTGATGGTACACATGCAGAATATTTTAAAATGCCCTTTCCTAAACATAACCTGACTAAGGTTCCAGATGTATTGTCAGATGAGGAGGTTCTATTATTGACTGATATTGGATCGACAGGGATTGCGGCCGCTGAAAACGCGGAAATACAAATTGGAGACACGGTAGTGGTTTTTGCTTGTGGACCAGTTGGACTGTGCGCCATTGCAGGGGCTCGTTTAAAGGGGGCGAGTTTAATCATTGGAGTGGACGGAAACTCTGAAAGATTACGAATCGCAAAGGAGATGGGCGCTGATATTACATTGAATTTAAATGATGTGGACGTTGTAAAAGAGATTTTAAACCTATCTGATGGTAGAGGTGTTGATGTTGCCATCGAAGCATTAGGGAAAGAAGAAACTTTCCAAAGTTGCTTAAAGGTGATTCGAAGAGGTGGATGCATTTCAAGTGTTGGGATTTATTCGGGACATGTACAAATACCAATTGAACACTTTGCAGGTGGAATGGGGGATCATCGTATCATCACCACTCTGTGTCCTGGTGGCAGAGAGAGAATGAATCAATTAATTAGTTTGGTTTCACAGAAGCGAATTGATCTAACTCCAATGATTACTCACCGTTTTCATATTGATGAGGTGGTCGAAGCATATGAAATATTTGAGAAAGCAAAGGATAACATTATTAAAGCAGTGATTACTTTTTAAACTACTACCAAAATTTCAGGAGGGAATCCATTGTCGAATAGAAAAGTCAAAGTAGCCTCTATACAGATGAATTGTGAAATGGGAAACAAAAAAGCGAATCTGGAAAGGGCTTATCAGCTAATGAGGGAAGCTGCGGAAAGAGGAGCGAAAATTAGTGTATTACCTGAACTTTTTAATACAGCTTATCGAGTCGAAGATCAAGATGCTAGTTTAGCAGAAACCATTCCTGGAGAAACGAGTGATTGGTTGATAGCTAGAGCACAGGAATTTAACATGACCATCATAGCTTGCATATTGGAAAAAGAGAATAATCAAATCTATGATACAAGTTTGGTCGTGGATAAAGAGGGGTTAAAGGGCAAATATCAAAAAATTCATTTATGGGATCAAGAAGTAAAAAGATTTGTAAGCGGAGAGAAATATCCAGTATTCAAGCTAGAATGGGCCACTATGGGAATGCAAATATGCTATGAGGTGGGCTTTCCAGAAGGGGCAAGAATTTTAGCTCTTAAAGGGGCAGATTTAATCATTTATCCTTCAGCCTTTGGTGAAGAAAGGTATTATGCATGGGATATTGCCACTAAAGCAAGAGCATTGGAAAATGGTTGCTATGTTATAGCGGCTAATCGTACTGGAATTGAAAAGGGTGAGACCATTTTTGGGGGCCATAGCCGTATCTTGGATCCTAAAGGAATCATTCTAGCGGAAGCAACAAAAGAAAATGAAGTAATTGTGACGGAAATTGATATGAATAAAGTTAGTGAGCAAAGAAAGACGATTCCCTATCTTCGCGATTTAAATAATGAAATAGTCATTCGTGAGCTAAAGAACCTAAACGAAAACAAATCAAATGGAGTTCTACACAAATTATAGTAATAGGGAGGACCTTAATGAAAAAGAATAATTTAATTTCAAAAGATATATTACCAATAACAAGTAAGGACCGAGTCATATCCGGATTTGGATTCTTTAATATTTGGGTGGGGATGGCCGTTATCATTGCCACCTTTCAAATTGGGGCCAATGGAATAGATTCCATGTCGGTGTGGGAAGTAGCAGGAGCCATATTTATCGCTAATATTGTTATTGCTATTATTGCTAGTTTAACTGCTGATATTGGTGTGGAACATGGATTATCCTTCTCAGCTTATTTAAGGGCTCCATTTGGTACGATGGGTGTTCATATTCCCTCTATAAGTAAAGGGATTGTTGCATCGATTTGGTTTGGGATTCAGACTTATTTAGGAGCCACCGCAATCAACTACATTTTTCACGATATAACAGGATTTGACTCATGGTTCCTTTGGTATGTTATATTTGCTGCTGTTCAAATTATCCAGGCATCCTTGGGAATAAAAGCGGTTGACCGCTTTGCAGTCATTGCAGCCCCATCTATTATTTTAATATCAATCTGGATCTTTTTCCAAATTTCCGGGATTGCTGCGGACAATGGAACGAACATCCTTACGTACGAAGGAACTAGTAATAATACAACTTGGTTATTAGTGATGGCAACAAACATGGGCTTTTGGTCTGCGTTAGCTGTTGATATCCCTAATATCACACGATACTTAAAGGCACCAAAAAATGAACGAAATTGGTTTAAACGGAACAAGAATAATATCATTCCCCATCTGACTGCATTACCAACGGTTCAAACCTTCATGGGAGTCATAGGGGCCGTAAGTTTCTTAGCTACGGGTAATTGGAATCCTATAGAGGTTGTACAAGAAATATCAACGGGTTGGATCATGGTAGTTATTCTTTTAATGGTAGTTCTTGCTCAGTGGTCAACTAACTCGGCAGCTAACCTAATCCCTGCTTCACTAACTTTTGTAAATGCGGGAGCAAAGATTAATTTATCTTATTCTACAGGGATTATACTTGCAGGTATTATCGGGACCTTATTCCAACCATGGGCAATATTAGACCAATTATCCATCTTTCTTGGCTATTACGGAGCCGTTCTATCATCGCTTGCTGGAATTATGATTTGTGACTATTACATTATCAGAAAAAGACGACTTAACGTAATAGACCTTTACGATACAGAAGGTCAATATAAATTTCACAAAGGAATAAATTGGGCAGGGATGATTTCTTGGGTTTTTGCAGGAGGATTAGCCATCTACTTTTTAGAGTATATGTATATTGTTGGCTTCCCTACAGGAATGATCACTTATTATATTTTGACTAAATTTTGGTATTTCAAAAAACATCCTCAAAAAGAAATCGAATCAAATTACTCTGATGAATTTTTAGGGACGACAGTCGGTCGTGATTGGAATATTTCAATTGATGAATTACCACTAAAAGATGCAGAAATAACAGGTATCAAAGAAGCACAATAAAAGCTAAAGAAATAATTCCTATAGGGGTTATAAAGGAGAAATGATATGAAGTTGAAAGATAAGGTGGCCATTGTAACTGGAGCAGGACGAGGTATTGGAAAAGGGATAGCCCTTGCTTTTGCTAAAGAGGGTGCCCATTTATCACTTAATCTCTATGGAATGCAAAAGGAAGAAGTCCAAAAGTTACTAGAAGAATTACACGAGTATGGTAGTATGGTAATCGTAACCGAAGGAGATATTTCTCAAGAAAAAGTAGTATCGGAACTAGTTGAAAAGACAATAGTTGAATATGGTCATATTGATATTTTGGTTAACAATGCCGGTATCCTGACGCAAAGCCTGATTAAGGACATGACTGTCGAAACTTGGAATCAAATGATAAACATCGATCTAAAATCTGTCTTTTTAACTACAAGATCTGTAGTAAACCATATGATAAATCAAAAGTATGGTCGTATCATAAATATCGCTTCTCAAACCGCACAAAAAGGTGGAATTGAGTTAAGTCATTATGCTGCTGCAAAGGCAGGAGTAATTGGATTTACTAAATCAATTGCATTAGAATTAGGTGCTTATAATATTACCGCTAACTGCATTGCTCCTGGTCCCATAGAAACAGAATTATTCTATGCCATCGAAGAAGAGTGGAAACGGCAAAAAAGAAGCGAACTTGCTATTCCAAGATTTGGGAAAGTAGAAGAGGTCGCTCCTACTGCAGTGTTATTAGCTTCTGATCCAGACGGGAATATCTATACCGGTCAAACATTAGGACCTAATTGCGGGGATGTAATGTTTTAATAGATCACTCACATTTTCAGGGATTCAAATGCTTAATTAAAGTATAGATAATGAGATGACATTAGTGAGCGTCCACATCAAGCGTTTTTCTTATTTCAAATTCAATTCAATAGTAGTTGATGTATAGGATAATGCCAATTAATTTTGATAAAAAATCAAACGGAATCCTACACTAATAAGGGTGTTTAATTCTTTGTTGAATCGAATGTCCCCTTATCCTAACCATTTATTATATAAGCAACCATTCCTTTAATAGCGCCAATCCTATAAATCCAGGACGATGAGACACCGTCCTGGATTTATAGGGTGGTTTAATTCATTTATATTCTACCGAGGTTATGGTTTAAAGACAAGACAGTAGGGATATATAATGCCTGCTCTTAGAGTAACTGGAGAATGAGGTTTAAAGTCGGCGTTAAGGTATCTAGCTGCTCAAAAGCTTGAACTTACGAGGGTTCGAATAGCTTAGAAGCATTGAAGGAATTTAAAAACCTATACAGGTTATATGCGAAGTACATCATGGTTTCCAAGATCCTAATAATATTTATATGACCTACCAAAAGGGAATGCATCTGGAAAGAGTTTATGATGGAAAATTGGATGCTAAAAAAGAGATTGAAGATAGGTTGAATCATTCATTCGTAAAAATTGAATTATACGAATAGTTATATTACCTAAGAACAACAACTTGTAAGATTCAGAGTATATATAATAGAGTAGGGGCTTAAAAGGGTTCTTTTTTATTACACATTTTTTTAGTTTACATAACATATATTATAGGAAGTTGATAATACCAAAAAATAATGTCTCATAATCACAAGTAAACTTGTATTAATGAGACAGAATAAAAATTTCAAATTATTTTTACTGGGCATTTTTAAACTGTAGTCGATGTATCTGGCCATAATCCAATTCGTAGTTCCTTACCGCTTATGGCTACGATTTCTCCAACGCTTATCATGCTGTATGTGGCCAACCGTCTTCACTTACCGTTAACAACAACATGGCTTCATGCTGTTTGTCAGTAAGTTCTTCACCATTTAACAAGTCGAATACCTCTGTTGATATTTCTATTCTATTCATTTTTTCACCTTTTCTTCATTTTAAACCAATGGCCTGCACCCCATATAAAAAGTAATGTAAAAATATAATATAGGTTATATAGTTTCAGAAAATTCTCCATCATCCATCTATGTTTTACTGCTATATTTCATTCCGTCCCACCGTTTCGCACCGAAAACATCGAGCTCAAATTGATCTAAAGCTCTGCATGAAAGATGGTCAATGATATCGTCAACGTTTTCCGGATGATTATAAAAGGCTGGCATCGGAGGGAATATAATAGTTCCCATTTTTGAGAGTGCTGTCATATTCTCTAAATGAATCGTATTTAGAGGGGTTTCTCTTGTCATCAATAATAATTTTTTTCGTTCTTTTAACATTACGTCAGCAGATCGTGTTATTAAATTATCAGCTAATCCCATTCGAATCGAGGCAAGGGTTTTCATACTGCAAGGAGCTACAATCATCCCATCAACTCGAAAGGATCCACTGGATATTCTAGCAGCTTGATCTTTGTATGAATAGGCATAATCAGCTAACTCTTCCACGTCTTTAACAGAATACAAGGTTTCGTGTTGAATAGTAGCATGAGCCCAAGGAGACATTACTAAATGAGTCTCCACTTCACTATTTTTAAGCATTTGAAGAATCCTAATCCCCAAAATTGCTCCAGTTGCTCCTGTAATTCCAACAATGATTTTCATCCAATTCCCCCTCCTTTTTCATGTTTTTGTTTAATAAAGCGAAAAACTGTCAAATGCAAATTCCCCCTACACGAAGCAAAGGGTAATTATTTATTGAATAATTCTGGCGCAAAAAGACTTGGATCTACCTCTTTAAATGCTGATCTTTTAAATTCATCTTTTAAATGATAAGGCACTGTACAGTCAAAAATTGACTTACAGGAAACCCCTTTTTCCTGAATAGATGGGCTGTAAGCCGGATCTTGTGAAGGATCTAACGGATGACAACGCACTCCAGGAATGAATACGGTATCAACATCCCCTTGATAACGTGTATTAAGAGCCCATAATACATCATTGCTATCAAATGGATCCACATCTTCATCCACTATAAAGACATGCTTAAGCTCAGAAAATGCAGAGAACGCAAGCAAAGCTGCTTGTCTTTGACGTCCTTCATCACTTGGCTGACTTTTCTTGAATTGTAAAACTGCCATGTATTTACCGCCGCCTGATGTATGAGCATAAACATTTAATAATTTGCCTGGCATTGCTCTTTCCACCATTTGAAGTATGCTTGCTTCTGTAGGAATACCAGCCATATTCACATGTTCTTCACTTGGACCAATAACTGTTTGCATAATTGGATTGACACGATGCGTAACAGCTTTTACTTTGATTAAAGGTAGTTCAGCTACAGCAGAACCGTATAACCAGGGAATTCCGGCATTGCTTTTCCGGTATTGGTGTTTTGATCTTCTCGAACACGTACTCCAGGAACCAATTCCCCTTCTATCACATATTCAGCATTTGCGATGGCTTTTTCATCAATGGTCAAGCATTGAACTAGTTCAACAGCTTCATTTCTAATCGCTCCTGCAACACTCAATTCATTAAAACCTAGCGGTGTCGTTGGTGCCTCAAAACAAGCCGCGACTTCAATAGCAGGGTCAACGCCGATACTAATGGAAATGGGTAATGATTTTCCAGATTTTTCTGCCTTTTCACGAAAAACTTCTAAATGGCGGCCTGGAACAAAGTACATAGTCATCTCATCTTTACTTTGTAAACATAAACGATGTATAGTAATATCTGATTCTCCCGTTTCTGAATCAGAGGCATAGCACATACCTATCGTAATATATGGACCCGCATCTTCCTCTGTATTCGTAGGTGCAGGTATTAATTTTCTAATATCGAAATCTGGATCTTCTGCATAGTGAACCACTTCTTGAGCTTTCGCTTTATCGTTTGAAATGGTAATTGGATTAATTGGATTTTTAACCGCTTCATTTAATAGGAACCCTAATCGCTCTGGTTTTGTATCAAGCATGAGGCCAACTCTTTCACGGCTAGCTAAAAGCCCAATCAGTACGCTTGCATCTTCATGTCCCTTTACATTATTAAAAATCATGGCTGGCCCAAGTTTTGTTGGGCGCATTACAGTACCACCAGCACCGACATGACGATAAACCCCTGATAATTCAGCGTGTGGATTGACTGGTTCATTTGTTTCAATTAATTGTCCTGGAACTGTTTGTAAAAGTTCTAAAGCAGAACGTAAATCTGTCACTTTATTCATTTTTTCAGACATAAAAATCCCCCTATCACTTTATGATCAGCATCCAATGTATCCTTCAATTTCAAAGAACCTATATGTAATCGGTTACAAGGTCTACTATACAGTCAATAGTAATTTGAAAATTCGAATAATTTTCCTACAGGGTATAAGTATATTAACAATTATTTATTCAAAATAGCTTTGTTGAAAACTGGTTTATCTTGTAATCTAAGTTCAAAATCTAAATGAGCAGTATAATAATCATTTTTCAATCCTTTTTCAACACCAGAATGTTTTTCTAACTTCGTAATTAAGCTTCCGCGAACACCTTGTGCAACATCATCTTCTAAATATTTATCCCCTTCAAAATAAATTTGTGTTACTAATCTATCGCCATTTTCCGGTTGGAATAACAGGTGCAAATGTGCTGGACGATATGAATGATGATCAATCCACTTTAAGAACTGACCAGAAGGTCCATCTGTTGGAATTGAATAATTACCCGGTACAACTGTTTTAATTTCAAAATCACCATTCGAATCTGTGTAAAATACACCACGTAAATTATTATCTGGAATACCTTCAGCGTAACCCAGTCTTGTAAACAGCACAGCCATATACTCCTCAAATTCAAATCCACTCATTTTATCTATATCATAACTTTTGGACATCACATAAAAGAAAGCCTGAAGCAATTTCCGCTACAGGCACTTAATGGTTCATGTCTTCATCGGTCGAAAAGACATCCCATAATTCTTGGTACTATAATCTATATCCTACTTCTCTATGCTTATTCCTTCTTAAATTCTTTATCAATTGAAATACTGCTTCCTTGTTTATTTCCTCATGTTTTTGAAACTCATTTAAAACAGAATCATTCGCTTTTATAATTGAACAGTGAAACATAGTTCCAATGAAAAAGTAATTATAATCATTGGATCTATTGCGTTCTTCTATTTGGAGGTCTGCGAGTCTATACACTTTATCCTCAATTTCAATATACCCTGAATTAAGATGATGGGTCTCTAATATATGTTCATCGTTTATTATTAACGCATGATACACCTCTTCTCCATTTATAATGAAAGGTTCATTTTCTTCTCTTTCAAATATGATTAAGTCATCATAACTATTTCCTGTATACAACCATATTCCTTTGATTTTTAATTCTCTGTAATCACCCAACAAAATTATCTTATTTCCCAAATACACTATTTTACTAAACTCACTATTTGCTATCCCGGTATTAAACCAGAGTTTTTTCTTAAAGTTTTGTTTATTGATATTTTCCACCAATCTTTTTATATATTTTTCATCATCAACAAACTGTAATCCTTGAGATACAGAGGGACATGTAGAACAAATAACATCATTTAACAAAAACATTTCTTCAAAAGGATCCACTTCTCTTCTTGAGTCCTTAATTTCGTTAATATGTTCAAAAATCTCATTAATATTCTGATACCTTTGTTCGTGGTTATTATAAAGGCACTTATTTAACACTATTTCAATAACTTCTGCTTCTTCTGATGTAAAAATATCAGTGATTCTGCTTCTATTTGTTCCTCTATGCGTTGCTCCAAATACATACCATTGGCAAACTTGACCAAGAGCATATATATCCATCGATGGGGCAGGAACAGCACCTTTATTTGCTTGTTCAGGAGCTGAAAACTCATAATTCGCTAACCTTTCTCTTCTTTCAGTTTTTGCTTTTAATGTATATAACTCAGGATTATAGTTAGCAATTCCAAAATCGGTTAAAATAAAGTCAATTTCTTTTGTTACTAAAATATTTTCTGGCTTAATATCCCTGTGTATTATTCCATTTTGGTGTATTTTATCTAAAGTATTAAGTAAAAAGTAAAATAATTTTATAAATGTCTCTTCACTTATTTTCGAAGTAACACCTCGAAAAGCTTTGAGTGATTTGTCGTACCTTTTCATAATAATTGCCGGAACCAAATAGCCTTCTTCTAAAGAAATTTCTTCATAATTTATATAGTTAACTATGTTACTACGGTCTTCCAATAAATTAATATTGAAATATTCAGCTTTAAAACGTTGTAATTTACTCTTCCTACTATCTTCTACGAGAAATTTTATGGCAACCTCTTGATTATTCTGAACCCCACCATAAACAAGACCGTTCCCACCTTGACCTATTTCATTTAAATTAGAAATTTCTCCTAATGACAAAATAATTGACCCTTTATTTTGCTCGATAAAACGCCTTACTCTTGTCACTAAACTTATATTTTCATCTTCTTTAGACATTGTATCCTCCCGTATCTTCAAAAATAATTATCAACAAACTAATTAACAAATATTACTCTATTAACCATTATCCTCTCTATAAATACAACAATAAAAAGGAAAATAATCTATTTCAATAGAATGTTATAATCCTAATTGTAATTTAAAGAGAAAAGGGGGTTTTTTACCGTTATGGACGATACAGAACAAATAGAAAGGCTTTATTCTCCTGTAGAAGTAGCGGAATAGCTAGGTATAGAAAGACAAACTGTAACCAAGTATGCCCGGCTGCTGGAACAAAACGGCTATAACTTCCATAAAGACGAAAAAGGAAATAGAAATTATACCGATTCAAACATTATGATGTTCAAAGAGCTTATAAAGCAGCGGAACCGCCCTGGCATAACTCTTGAAACGGCTGCAAAGTCGATTGTATCAGTATATGAAAGTAAATCTGTTTTCCCTACCGATACAACTTATACCCTCTGATATAACGCGTCTTGAACAAGATATATCAGATAGAATGGACCAGCAAGATAGAACCATAGAAAAACAATCCGAACTGATCCGGGTATTAGTTGAACGTCTAAACGAAAAATCTAAATATGAAGAAGAACGAGATAAAAGGTTTAATGAACGATTAGATAAAGGCGACGAAGTGGTTGCTTACTTAAAGAAACAAAAAGTGAAAACCTTAAATGCAGTGGTTTCCACTCATCCGGATGCTGATCATATTGGTGGATTGGCTTATGTCATTCAAACGCTTAATGTAAAAACTGTGTATGCACCTAAGGTTTCACATACTACGCAAGCATACAAAGACTTTTTGATGGCGGTTAAAAAGAAAAAGCTTACGATTAAAACGGCCAAGACAGGCGTGGATATTTCAACTAAAGCAAAGAATTCGACATTGAAATTCATTGCACCCGTAAAAGACTATGCAAAATCAGACTTAAATAACTGGAGTGCCGTACTTTTACTTAAACATGACAAGAAGACATTCCTGTTCACTGGGGATGCCGAGGAAAAGTCCGAAAAAGACATGTTGGCTAAAAAGCTAGTTCCTAGTGTGGATGTGCTTAAGGTCGGCCATCATGGAGCAAACACTTCATCAAGTTCAGCCTTTATTAATAAAGCCAAACCGAAATACGCTGTAATCAGTGTAGGGAAAAATGGTTATGGGCACCCTACTTCCACGGTGGTAAAACGATTGAATTCGGTGAAAGCCAAAATATACCGCACGGACAAATCAGGCAACATCATTTTTACTTCTACAGGTACGAAAATTACTGTAAAGACGGTGAAGTAATGGTAAAAGGCATTATTGATCGGTTCGAAGGAAATATTGCCGTCGTTGAAATCGATGGTGGCGATATGAAGGATTTCCCTAAAAGTTCTCTTCCCAAAGGAGCCAAAGTTGGGGATATGCTGATCATCGAAGGTGATAACATCACCATTTCTAAGGAAGGCACTGAAAAATTAAGAAAAGAAATTGACGATTTAATGGGATGAATTATTTGAAGATTGATGATTGAGCCCCTTCTCTAATAAGAAGGGGTTTTTCTCTTTTAATCCATTACCATTAGACTAATTATTTCGGTAAATTGAATATACTCAAAGGAGTTATCTTGCTTCTGAATCCTTAACTCCTTAGTGATTGGGTGTATGTATACCCAATAGCCGATCTTGCCTGTTTACAAATCCTTTTTCATGTTTTCGAGTTCCCATTGTAAGTCCTCGTATTTATCAAAATAAAATTCGATTTCTAATTGCTCTTTGTAATCATTGGAACAAGACAAACGGTAGTCCAATGTCATGTAATTTTTTCCGCAACAAGCGCATTTCGAGAAATAATCTAACGACATGTTTTTTCGAACCCCTTCACAGGTTTACCGGGTTTACCTGGGCATAAAAAAAGCCGCTCTTTTTAGAGCAGCTGCATTACTTCATGGCCTGTCGGTATCGTTCACTTTTAATTTCGCTCTTTTCTTGAAGGCTTATATTTTCCCACCAAAAATAGTATTCGGCTACAATAATCATCTTTTCTTTATGAAACATTAACGCTTGCAGCAATTCTTTATATCTTTTACGGATATTAAGCTCTCCATTAACTTTAATATATAAATCATTAGGATTTTTAGGGGGACTTTCCTTTCTTCTCATGACATTAACAAATTGTTGAGCTACTGCGGTAGGATGTACATTTGGAATACTCCCAATTATCTCTGAAAGTTCCGCATAAGTTTCACGAACCACCTTAACTGCAACTTTTGTCTTTTGTTTCTCCAGATACTCGACCGCTTTCTTTAATCGGTGTGCCTGCATTTCTTCTAAATTAGATTTTGCTTCCCAACCACTAATTAATTCGTAAAAATACGGATCCATTTCCTTGTATTCCTGGATAGTAGATAAGATTTCAGCTTTTTCACTTTTTTCTAAACGGTCTTTTTCTTTCAGCAGCTTTTCTTGTCGTCTTATTTCGGCTTGCCGCCTTTCAGAAACAGATTGAATATACTCCTGTTGGTTTTGCAGCTCGATCAACTCAACATTAAGACTCTGCATAACCTGTTGCTTTTTAATATCAAAGCGTTCCCGGTTTTTTGTTTCCTTGACAACTGCGAGAATATTAATAGCTTCCTCATGCTGCAGCTGCTCCTGTTCTTCCTCATAAGCCTTCTTAAAATCAATATTAAGAAACTTTTCTCCGGCCCATTGTGCCGGCTGGTGTTTGCCTTCGTTATGCTCTAATTCAGCATCCGGCTGCTCAGTTGCTGCTTTTTTATCCGGCACATAATCTATATTTAATACTTCGGTTGCAAGCAACACATCCACGACTTTATCCTGTTCAATACGATAGACTTCATATTCCTCTTTAACAGCAAAATCTTTTTCCCGGATTAAGAAAAAGTGGCCATCATGATTAACGGATACAACATACTTATAGGAATCCATTAACAGGTGAAAGCTGTTCGGAATGTCAGCTAAAATAAAAAATGGTGTGGGTTTATCAAAGGGAATCATTTGTTTTTTATAGGTTTTAGTACCATCTTCATTTTCGACTAATACATTTTCAGATAGACTCGTATATTTACCCTCACCAAAAAAGGAATTTAAGACAATGATCCACGCTGTCGGTATGATTGCAGCGGAATATGTATTAGTCCTTTCGGCAACGGTGGAACGCTTAATAGATGGACTTGCCTGTACTTCAATGGCCAATATATCTTGCTGATACAGGACTGCCACATCTGTACGAACCTGCTTATTATTGGCCCTGAAAGCACGCTCCATTAATACATGATATCCTCTTTGCTGGAACCGCTGAAACAAGTCTTTTTTTACGGCAGAATGCGCCAAGCCTTCCGCTTGAAAACAGTTATTTCTAGTAAGGTGGGCAAAATGGTTATTCCTATCCTTTGGTCTACGAAAAATCATTTGTGTTTCACATGAATAGCAATAACAAGTCTCTTTTAATTGATTACGAATAACATCATAATCCTGTTCTGTTAATTCTGTTGAATCGACTCTAAACACTTTGTTCCCTTGAAATTCATCTACGTCTACATGCTGCAATACTTTTTCATAATCCGATTGGTACGGTATATAAGCATATCTAGGCATTTTCCACTCCCCCTATATACAAATAATACCAGCAAAACTACCACTCTTGTTTGTTGGCAGCAAAAAAAAGATCGCGCCCTATAATAGGAGCGGTTTCTGTTCGATTATTCCATTCACTGTTCCGGTTTTTTCACTCAGTGGAGGTGCAATCGGGACATATTCCCCTTTGAAATTTTTTCTCTCTTCGTTTTTCTTTTAGATTCTCAAAGAAGATGAATAGAACAATGTTAGCACCTCCAAACTTTACCCTTTGAACAAGAAACCATCCGACCAATCGTACGTTTTGAGACACAAAAAAACACTCTTTTTTAGTGAGTGCCTTTTTTTCTCGTTTATTTATCGTAATATCGAAGCATCCCATATAAATTCTTTTCCCACCCCAAATATGTCATAAAATCAATAAAATCATCCCTATTTAATCTGTTCCTTGCTTCCCAACTTACAATAATGTGCCATCCTTTTTTTAATTCAAATTGATAATTTAAGTGCTTGCAAAATTCCGCTTTTTGTTTAGTGGTCATTCAAATTCCCCCTTCTTTTAAAATTGCATGTTATTAAATACGATTCAAAGAGAAAATTTTATAATCAAATGCAAGAAATGAGCAAAAATCCCCAATAGCATTAAAAGGACTGCTGCTGTATCAGCTTATGAGTGGATACAAAAGATAAAAAGCTCTGTTCGCTATCCAAGCGACTTTCAAATTTTTAGTATTGTTTACAACGGAGAAAATGACATTACAGATTTAGTAAGTAAGATACGCCCTATAATAAAAGATGATTTAGCTTTTTAAAATTAATCAACTAAAAATATAATTTAGGGATCTCTTTAGAGGTTCTTTTTTATTTGGCTTTTTTAAAGATTGATGTTGATTTTTGAACAAATAAAAGAAGACACCCTATATAAGTGGTCTTCTTTAGTCCATCCTAATGAACTAACGCACCAAATAGTTTAAGTACCTTCTTTCAACGTCTTTTAGTTATGATAGCGCCGAGGTCCTCTATCTGAAGGAAATCCAATTAATCATTCGTCTAAATTTGGACTCACTAGATTCATTACCCCTTGATAGCTTCTTTTGTACCTCTAGTATAAAAACTTCAACCTCCTGTAAATTTTTAAACGTTTCTATTGGTTTACAATATGAATTATCGTCCAATTCATCTACAAAGTATGCTGCAGCGGATTCAGATGCTCTCCCATAATCTTCTAAAAGGATTCCCATTTCTTTGGCTCTTCTAAACATTTTTGTTCTTTTAGAATCAGAGGTATAGACTGTTACATCAGCATAAACAAGTGGAATACCAGCAACCTTTGCAAATAGCACACGATGGTTCCCATCTTCAATTCGAAATTGGTCTTTATATTCCTTGAGGGTAATTGTATTGCCTCCTAGACCCCGTCCATTCATCCCTTTACGTTGCTCTGGAGTACTTTTCATATATTTAAAAAAGTACTCGGGATTCTCTAGAAACTTCTTACAACGCTGAGATTGATCAGACCTTTCAAAAGCTTCTATAACTGAACACTCTGAGTATTTAGAGTGATATGTGCTAAAGATTTGTTGAGGGTTAACCAATTTTTGCACCTCAATTTTTGTACAACAGAATGATTCAAGTTTTGGCCAATCATTCATTTTTTTCAGTAGATCATCAGGTGGATTCATCCTGTCAATTCCTAACTTTTCATAAAACAGTGCTACGTCGTTTGTTTCCATAGGACTACACAACTCCTTAAATAAAATAAAGACCCATTTCCTAATTCAATATATCCATACAGAGCCTGCTTCTATAAACGTTTAACTCGTCCATTAAATTTATTTTGCTAATATCCTTTTGACATATTAGCGATAACTACCCCTGTATTAGTTTGGGCTCCAATAAACTTCCCATAACCGACATATATTCCGAAATGACCATAAAATTTCTTAGGATTTTTAGAATCAAATTTATTCCCGACCTATTAATTGTCTGACAAACTCTACATAATATATTTTCCAACCTTGGTCTTTTACATAGATTAAGGACGTTTTAACAATTACAGTTCCGTATTACTTACACCATTAATGTCCCTTGTAATAATTTATCAGAGAACTTTCTATAAAGGATAATAGCCTGTAAAAAATTAAAATATAGATGGTTACACTTTTATATTCTAACGAGGTTAATGTTAAAATACCCATACATAGATATATCTTTTGATAGCGTTCTTAGGCTATCCATTAAAGAAAGCGCTGAATTTTTTAGTAAAGGTCAAAGATAATTATATTTAATGTTAAAACAATGCTTCCCTACACAACTGTCATTAGAATTAATTTTCTTATTTATTCTTATAGATGGAAGCATTGAATATACTTGAGGTCCTCCAAGCATTCTAAGACCACTTAAATTAAATAATGAATCAGGAAATTAAGCAGCATTACCTGATCCATTATTTCTTAAGTTAGGAGTTATCTTTTTTTATTAAGTTCTGGTCTCTTGCATTTTATGTGTGCGTTTTAATTTATTTGTTAACCGGAAAAACTCGACCTTATTACGTTTTTCAATGAGTCATCGATTTGTTTTTCAATTTGGGCTTTCCTGTAATCTTCAAGGGCTCTTTTTAGTACCATTTCAGCGATCACTTCAGGTTTCAGGCAATTGCTTTTCCATAAGAAGCCAACTCCTAAACCTTTTTTATTATACTGAGTACCCTGAAGATTATTATCATTTATTAAGTGCTTGCCTTGTTCCTTTTTCTTTTTTGCTCGGAATTATCACATCATCGGTGGCGTGTACTTTAAGGGAGCCGTCTCTAACTTTCAAGAAGGAATTAATGCAAGATCCTTGGCGTTGCTTGCGGCCAGGAAACACGCATTGAATATGAGTCTGGAGGTGCAGGAATCTCCAGAATTTTCACACCGACCTATATTGACCGAGGATTCTCTCCATAATGTGAAGGAAACTCTGATGAGGCACTTCTGCATTTCATCATCGCTTATCAAAAATAATCCTCAAAGTTCAATAAAATGGCCTTCATGGCTTGGCTTGAGTTTCCCTTTTCTTTAATCCTTTTCAGAAAGTCCATGAACAAAATCACCAGTAAATCCTCGACCTTCAACTCTTCATCCATCAAGTATGGGGAAATATCATGCAGGAATACCTCACCCCGGTATATCTCTGACTCCTTTATTCGAAGGGTGATTTCTGCTCGTTTTTCTTCTGAGGTCACCTCGATTTCCTCTTCCCTTTGCTCGAAAGAGAAAAGGTTGGTCGTCACCTGCTTCAATACTCTTTTTTCAATCATCGGCCGTTCCAGGAATTTTTTTTTGGAAGAAATTAAAAAGGGACAGAGCTGTTCATATTTGGCCCCCTTTTTCACTTGTTCTAGAAAATCGAAGTATAAGAGGGCAATAAGATGATACAAACTTAGGTTTTGCGGAGCCTCTTCAAACAAATCCTTCATGTCTTCAACGAATACCTCCCCCCTTAAAAATTCATAATAGGGTAACTCAATTTGCACATATCGATATTTAGGCAAGAAGTAATCAAAAAACCCCTTTTTTTCCTTTTTCCCATAAAACAGCTTGTTCGATAAAAGGTTAAATTGACTATAGGATTTCTTCAATGGAACCCCCTCTTTCTAACCAGCCTACCGTATGATGAATCATGCAAAAGGCAACCCTCCGATCGGACAGATCCTTTAAGATGGCGACTTCATGCAATCCTCCCCTTTCGCCGTATTCAGTTTCCAGCAAGTAGGTATGCATATATTCCTTCGTGTCCGCATAGTCCATTGCATAATTCACATCCTTCCATCTAGTCAAACCGAACCTTAGCAATAAGGTATTGCAGGCCGTTTGCGTCAAGGATTTTCCCGTTTTTTGCTTATATATCGGATTTAACGTTTTGCAAAGGGTCCGGAGCTTGACCTTCATGACATAATCGACAGGGAACTTAATGTCATGCTGCTTGTCCTTCCTGACTTTCCTCACCGACGTTATTTGGTACGAAGAACCTTCGGAAGATGTTTTTTGAATAGCTTTTGGTTTTGGATCCTTTTTCTTCATTTCCTCGAAAAAAGGGTTCAATGATGTCATCCCTTCCCTCCTCTCCCCTCTCATTCTGTAAAAATGGGAACATACCTTAGGGTCACTTTGCCAGTTTTCCACTTTACTAACAATATAGTGGGGAAGAGGTCACTTTAGAACCGAGGAATGTATGAGCTTCCTTTACCATGGCGATACTATTTAGCAAGAATATTAAATTGCGAGGGATATATATGATGAAAAAGAACAAAAAGGATACGGAGATAAAGAAGCAGTTTGCGAAATTAATGGAACAGGCGGGTAAAAAGGCCGGAGGAAAAATTGTAAAGGTAAAGATAAAGTAAGAAGAAAGCGAATGAATGACATTCTGACTTTTATTACAAGCGTAGAATATTTACTCAGCAAATTGTTCCTTCTACCCGAAGGCGCTATTGTAAGTTTTTGAGGTTGCATCAAGCAACCTTCAAGCAGGCTCGATGCCTGCTCTAAATCGAGAAAAAACGGATGTTTTTTTCTCCATGCGTGAACGCACCAGCTGACGATCCAGCCGGTGTGCCTCCTTTTATTGGTTATTTCCTTCAGTGCTTTTCCAAAGGTACCCAGTCCCTATAAAACAAAAGGGAGAACCATCCCCCTCTTGCTCGTCTTTTTTCTTATTATAAATACCCCTTTTCTTTTAAGCTAACATACTTACCCGTATGGGAAACAATCAAATGGTCTAAAACTTCAATCCCAATAATTTTCCCTGCTTCCGCCAATCGCTTTGTGACTTCAATGTCTCCCATACTCGGGGTTGGGTCACCCGATGGGTGGAAAAGGACATGTTTCCCCTTGGTAAGTTCGGTTATACCTAACTTATCCATTTTTTGATTGTATTTAAAATAAAGTTTGATCAAATTGATATTTAAAAATCTTGGTAAACGAAAAGAAAGAGCGTGTTTTGAGATTGATCAAAACACGCTCTTAATATATTCAGTTGAATGATTCTTTTATAAAATTGTTTGATCATTTTCCATACTTCTTAATG
>NZ_JADILK010000037.1 GCF_017355165.1 Bacillus sp. SD075
GAAGGGACCAATGAAATGGTCCCTCTCCAACATTATTTCTTTAGCAAGTTTACGATTTCTTTAGCTTTTTCTAATGTAACTCCTTCAATGATACTGTTATTTTTTCGAACAGCCGTACCGAAATGATAGTGACCGGTATGCAGTTCGGAATGGATAGAAAGGATATTATCCTTATTCAATCCGCTTCCAACCAGTATGGCTATGTCGCCGCAGACTCTTTTCATTTGTTGAATCGTTTTCATGCGGCTAGAGAAATCCCCATGCCCACCTGAGGTCAATATCGTAGTGATTTCTGGATAATTTGCTAGGATTTCAGCTGAAATGACTGGGTCGTTTGTGTCATCGATGGCTCGGTGGAATGTAATCTCCAAACCTTCACATACGGTCAATAGTTCTTCGAGGTATGGTCGATTGATTTCGTTTTTTTCATTTAATGCACCCAATACGACCCCATTCGCTCCCAGTGATCGAATGATTTGGATATCTTTTTTCATGATTTCCAAATCATTTTGCGTATAACAAAACGACTGGCTATGAGGCCTTACCATCACGTTGACGGGTATCTACACGGAATTGACGGCAGCCTCTATCAGGGCGTGGCTTGGAGTTAATCCCCCCTCGGCTAAAGAACTGACCAGCTCAATACGGTCTGCGCCCGATTCTTCAATTAAAATGGCATCTTCTATCGTTGTGGCAATGAATTCAATGTACATTGGATTTTCCTTTCCTGCATGCTAGTGTTATAAGAATAGTTTGTATAAGATTATTAAATCCATTAAGAATAGTAAAGTCAATTCATTAATAGATACCATGACCCCTTAACAGATACTCTATGGTTTTCCTCAAATGGAATTTCTTTATTTCTCCTATTTATGAAACGAAATGAACATTAAAACGTATAAAAAAAAGAATATATTCAATGGTATATTTGAAAATGGAATGTTTGGCGAAGGAATTAAATGAAAATCATCATGACGGAGGTTATTTAATTGGATAAAGAAAGTAAGGAAATAAAGAAATCGAGGTTTTACAAAGTAGGGATGGGGTTCCTTATCATTTCCCTTCTCACTTGGATCATTCCTGTCGCAGCTCCTTTTACGCCATTTTCGACTGCGGCTAAGGCTGGGGTCATAACAGGTGCGATTGTCTTTGCGGAAGTGATGTTTTGGGCAGGTGCGCTTTTGGTCGGGAAAGAAGTGGCCGCTAAATATAAAGGCTATTTAAACCCGAAAAATTGGAGAAAAGAAAAAGGTTGAAGCTGAAGGGGGCTGGGAGTGAAGCCCCATGGAAACTGAGTGGCTGAAAGTTTTCGATTCCAATGGCATTCAAACTGGCGTTGCCCCGGGAAGACGTCTTTTTATATGAAAGTGCACATTGCTTCGAATATTTCAGTTTCCGGAATGTTGAAGGGTGTGCTGAATGACTCCGAAGAGCTTTGGACCGGAGCGAAGGACAAGGTGAATAGTAAGGAATTTGAAATGAATCAAGAAGGATGTAGGATGATGTTCGATCGATTTTTTGGACGAGATGAGTTCGTGCCGCATGATCGTTCCCATTAAGAAAGCATCAATAGATTGATCAGAGAAAACCTCACTAAATGAAAATAAAGCCCCGCCAAAACGATTCAAGTTTTGGCGGGGCTTTTTAAACATTAAGTATATCGACCTGTGTCTTTCCAGGGGAACCGCAGCCTATTGGCTCGTTTTATCCTAGCTTGATACGCATTTGTCCTGAATTGCTCATAGGGATAATGACTTTGTCTCTGTAGTGATTCAGTTGATAAAGCGAGATATATCAGACTGTTATAGCGATTGCAGGATGCAGTTTATGTAGTTTTCATGAACTAGGGAATTTATCACTTGTAAGAATATGACAAAATTGTAAGATGAATAGTGTACAAATTTTGTTAAGGGGATGAGTGAAATAATGAAAAAAATGGTTTTAAGTATTTCATTTTTTGTAGCTTCTTTAGTCCTTTTTGGCTCCCTTGAATTCTTTGCCAGCAAAGTATCGGCAGAAACACACACTTATGATGGAAAAAGTCCTTACTATAATAGTTGTGCGAATAGCGCAGTCACGAAGAAGTCCGTGAAAATTTATGCCAACGGTGCTTCAGCCAATTTGGAGTTGAAATTCAGCACAACTTGTAAAACGGCTTGGGCGAAGATGACCCTAAGCAGACCGGCTAAAACGGATGGGGAGGCAACGGCATTGGTTGTCAGAAATACCGATAATAAACAATTTAGCTGTGCATCTCCTGGAGGAAATGGCGAAATAAATAAAGGTCAAACGTCATGCTATACACCAATGGTATATGATTTAGATCCGCGAAAAGCAAAAGCGGTCGCTTTTTGGCCATATACAGCAGGTGAAACCGGCTGGTATTAATGAAAAAAGAAAAACCTTCATCTATTTTTATGCAAAGAAAGGATGAATGAAATGAATAAAAAGCTTAAAATGATAGGGTTATCCATGGTGATGACACTGTCGATGTTTCTTGTCGACTTTGGATTTGGAAAAAATCAAGCACTGGCAGAAACACATGCTTATGATGGAAAAAGTCCATATTATAATAGTTGTGCAAGTTCGGCGGTTACAAAGGATAAAAAATGGATCGATTCCAATTCGTATGTAGAATTGAAATTCAGCACTGTCTGTAAAACCGCCTGGGCAAAAGTGACCGTAACTCGTCCAGCCGTTTACAACCATGAAGCGGATGCCAGGATCGTCCGAAGTACTGATGGCAAAGCCTATACATGCGCCAGTTCCGGGGGCAACGGTATCGTGAACAAAGGGCAGACTTCGTGCTATACATCAATGGTATATGATTATGACCCGCGCAAAGCTCAGGCCCAGGGGATACATGCGATCCCTAATAGTGATGCATATAACAAAGCGGTGACGATTTGGTACTAAAAAACTAAGGCTCAAAAAAAGCATCCTTATAGTCGGATGCTTTTTTGCGGTCAGATTGCACTCACGCCTACATATCTGCTTCCAATTGAAGTAGATATTGTTTCATCTCCGTACCTCCGCGGTATCCGGTAATGGCTCCGTTTTTTCCGATAACCCGGTGACATGGCACCGTGATCAGAACAGGATTGGCACCAATGGCCGTACCGACCGCCCTAACAGCTGCAGGTCTTTGGATGATTTGGGCAATATCGGAATAGGAACAGGTTTTGCCATAAGGTATTTGATTCAGCGCTGCCCAAATTTCTTGTTGAAAGGGCGTACCGTTTACATCTGTCGGAAGAGAGAAAGTCTGCCTGGTCCCATTGAAATATTCTAGGAGTTCATTTAGATAGGGTGATAAGGCTTTTTCATTTTCAACAAGGCTCGACATTGGAAAGCGCTTTTGTAGCCAAGACTTCAGTTCTTCATACGTTTGACCGGGAGAGCCTACATAGCAAAGCCCTTTTCCCGTTTTGGCCACATATAACTGCCACCTATCATAATGCAATATGGCCCAATCAATGGTTTGTTCTTTATCATTCTTCATATTCTTCACGCTCCAAAGCTTGAGTTTTAAGATAAGCTTTCCGATATCCTGAAGGGGTATTCCCCATTTTCCTTTTGAATAGCATCATGAAATAGGGTGTGCTCGAGAACCCGACAGCCAAGCCTATTTCAGTTATCGGCTGTTCGGAGTTTTCCAGCAGCCTCGTTGCTTTTTCAAGGCGAAGCCGTTGAATGTACTCAGTGGGCGATATCCCCTTCACACGCTTGAATGAGCGTTGTAAATGATAAGGGCTGCCGTGGGAAATATCCGCCAATTTGTTCAATGTGAGGGGTTCACTGTAATGGGTGTCGATCCAATCGGCTATTTGCTCAACCCATTCTTCTGTCGGCAAATTCAGCCCTTCCGGTTTACACCGTTTACAAGGCCGGAAATTTTCTTCCAATGCCATCATGGCATTTTGGAAAATCTTCACGTTTTCCTTATTCGGCATCCTGGATTTACAGGAGGGCCTGCAAAAGATGCCCGTCGTAATCACTCCGTATAAAAAATGATCATCATATGCTGCATCGCACTCTATAATTGCTTTCCAATATTCATTCGGGAAATCGGCTTTTTTCGGATTCACTACATTCACCTCTGCTTTTAGTATACAAGAAAGGGTTGATATACAAACATTTTGATAATATAAAAGCAAGATAACGTAATTACTCCATTATATTTGTTAAAATAAGGGGATTTAATGAAAGAGCAAGATAACGTATCGGTTTGTCATTAGAATAAAGCTAAAGGAGGGAGCAGGATGAAAGAGACATTAACCAATGATGAAGGCAGGATTGAATTGAGAATCCGTGCACCAAAAGAGTTTCGTTTTTCGGAAAATCTTAAATACTTATCAAGATCCTCCAATGAATGTCTGTTCGATATTGTTGATCAAAAGATTTATCGAGCACTTGATGTCGAAAATGAGACATTTTTAATAGAAATCAGTGCGATGAATGAAATGGAGCTGACCGTTCGATTTCCAGGACGAACAGCACCGATGGATAATCAGGTAAAGGATGCAGTTTCCCAATACGTTCGTCACTGGTTCGATCTTGAGACAAACCTGCTTCCTTTTTATGAGATGGCCCAAAAGGACCCTTTATTGCAAAAGCCTGTAAGCCAATTCTTCGGTTTGAGAAATATGGGCATCCCTGATTTATTTGAAGCGATTGCCTGGGGAATACTTGGACAGCAGATTAACTTGACTTATGCCTATACCTTGAAACGGAGGCTTGTGGAGGGATTTGGTGATTTTGTTGAATTCGCAGGAAAGCGATATTGGCTGTTTCCAAAGCCTGATGCGATCGCGAAATTGACGGTCGAAGATTTCGCCGATTTGAGGATGACGGTGAAGAAGTGTGAATATTTAATAGGTGTTTCTCAACTGATTGCAGAAGGGGAACTTACAAAAGAAAAGCTTTTGAATGCAAAGGATGAAAAAGAGGCCGAAAAAATGCTGACCAACATACGTGGAATCGGTCCGTGGACAGCAAACTATGTCTTGATGCGCTGTTTGCGTTTTCCAGCAGCCTTTCCCATCGATGACGTCGGCCTGCATAATTCCATGAAACTGGTCCTGCAAACGGAAGCAAAATCAACGAAAGCGGAAATCCGGAAACTATCGGAAGCGTGGGCCGATTGGGAATCCTATGCGACCTTCTATTTATGGAGATTGCTATATTGAATTTGTGTATATTCCAATTATCGTCGATATATCCCTGATTTCGGAGATGAAACTGTAAGTTTCAGAGGTGAATTGCATTTCCAGCCCAAACACCTTGAGTACATATATCATAACTTATTACATTCAATCTTAAAGGGGTGAATGACCATGTATATGTACCCAATATACCATTATGAAGATCAAGCTTCTCTTGAACGGCAGTTTCCCGGTCTACCCGGCTTTCCGGGTATCCCTGGTTTACCTCAATTTCCAGGTCAACCAGGACCGCCGCCGAGTTCGCAGGCACCAAAAGCTCCCCCGCCAGCGTTTATCCCCCACCAGCAATCGGCTTCAACATTTGCCGTAGATCCAGGTGCCATTTCGTTTTGTCTGTTCAGGAATACTTTCATATGGCTAAACAATGGTGCGCGTTTCTGGTATTTCCCCATTTTCGTCGGTCCGCGTTCTGTTGCCGGATTCAGATGGAATGGCAGGTTCTGGTCGATTTTTGGTATCGATACTAGACAAATCAATTCTTTTAGCTGTTTTTGAAAAAATGCTCAAAGGAGATGTTTCCTTTGAGCATTTTTTGTTGCAGATTGTTTTGCTTTCTTCCAATACGATAAGGAGATCCAAGGTGTAAAACAGCTGCTCCTTGATCGGCGTGACCTTCTTTCTAAAATAGGACACGGAGAAATACTCCTATAACCTCAAGAAGTACCTCGGGTGACACGATATCAGAAAGAAAAAGGGCTGGAAAAATAATGCGAAAGGTTGATGAGCATATAAATCATTTGAAAAGGAATAAAGAAATTCATTAGGCTCTCCCTTTTTTGTTACTTAAATCCTTTCATTTTTGAATGTTGCAAAATATATGGCCAACAATGTTCAATATTTAATAGAAATGGTAAAATCATTATGCTCCTATAAAATTTAGAGACTGAAAATGAAAATAGAGGATGCTGTTGAATATGAGGAAAGTATCGTTGGAAACCAAGATTCTCGGGTTAGTCTTATCGTTGAGCCTGTTTTTGATCCTTTTATTGACGACTACTTTTTCCTTTATGGAAGCAAGGCAAATAGCGAAGGATAAAGGTCAATTGGCGTTGGAGCTTTCAAAGACGATTAGTTTCATGCCTACTGTTACAGGAGCTTTTGAAACGGATGATCCCGCTGTCACAATCCAGCCGATTGTCGAAAAGATCCGCAGGGAAACAGGGGCTGAGTTCATCGTTGTAGGGAATGCGGAGGGAGTTCGCTATTCCCATCCGCTTGCTTCTGAAATTGGGAAGCGGATGGAAGGCGGAGATAATAGCAGGGCCATTCGTGAAGGCGAATATTATGTTTCCGAAGCAGCAGGTTCACTCGGTCTTTCCCTTCGGGGGAAGTCACCGATATTCAATGAAGATGGAAAAATAATCGGAATCGTCTCCGTCGGTTTTTTAGTGGATGATGTCCGAGCCCAAATTTTCAAGGATTTGTCCAAAGAGATGATTGTATCTTTAGTGGCCATCATGATATCGATCATTGGCAGTTACATGCTGGCAAGGAGCATACGTAAAGATACACTGGGGCTGGAACCATTTGAAATAGCCAATTTATATAAAGAAAAAAATGCAGTGCTGCAATCGGTGAAAGAAGGGATTCTGGCCATTGACCAAAATGGGTTGATTACGTCGATGAATCAGCCGGCGAAAAAATTGCTGGATATTAAAGAGTCCGTTCGCCATTTGAACGTGGATGGCCTATTTCCTTCGAAGTATTTATTCGAAGTGCTGAAGTCCGGTGAACCGCAAATGGATAAGGAGATTACATGGAAAGACAAATCCATCATTGTTAATTGTACGCCAATCTTCGATAGTGAAGGGGTAAGCGGTGTTGTCGCTTCGTTCCGTGATCGAACGGAAATTGAGGAAATGGTCAACACATTATCTGAAGTGAAGATGCATTCAGAGGATTTAAGGGCACAAACTCATGAATTTACCAATAAACTATACGTCCTTTCAGGATTGATACAATTAGGGGAATACGATGAAGCGATAGAAATGATCCAAAGCGAAACTTCCGAATTGCATTCCCTGAACCGTGTCGTGTTCGAACAGATAAAGGATACAAAGGTGCAAGCCCTGTTACTTGGTAAGATTGGCAAAGCATCGGAAAAGAAGATCATCTTTGAAATAGACGCACAAAGTTACCTAGAGAAACTGCCGGATCATATAAAATTGTCACAACTAACATTGATTCTAGGCAACATTATCGATAATGCACTTGAAGCGGTTTCTAGCATGGAAAAGCCACTCGTGAAATTTTTCGCCACTGATATCGGAAATGATATGGTATTTGAAGTGAGTGATAACGGAAAAGGAATACATGAGGATGCTATCGCCCATATTTTCGATCGGGGTTTCACTTCGAAAAACAGCGGAAGTCCAAGTGGTTATGGACTTTCGAATGCAGATCATGTCGTAAAAGAGCTGGGCGGCATCATCGAAGTGCAAAGCGAGGATGGAAACACCATATTCACCGTGTATCTTCCTAAAGAACAGAGAGGGGGGAAGGATGATGAAGATAAAAACAGTCATCGCAGAAGATGATTTTCGTGTAGCGGATATCCATGAGAAATTCTTGAAAAACTTTGATGAAATAGAAGTGGTCGGTAAAGCTGTCAATGCCAAGAAAACGCTTCGGATCTTGGAGCAAAAAAGCCCGGATCTGCTTTTGCTTGATGTTTATATGCCAGATCAGCTTGGTACAGACCTCCTGCCGGACATACGGAAAAAATTCCCGAATGTGGATATCATCATGATTACCGCGGCAACGGATAAAGAACAACTTGAAAAGGCGCTTCATTATGGTGTTGAGAATTATTTAATTAAACCAGTGGAAATGAAGCGCTTCAACCAAGTTATCGAAGAGTATCTGAAGAAAGTCAATCTGATGAAATCCAAACAAGAGATAGATCAGGATTTTGTTGATCTCATTTTGAAAAAGGGAACGTCCACTTCGGAAACGAATGATGGGTTGTCCTTACCGAAAGGGGTAGACGAAATTACTTTGGCGAAAGTGATCGAGGTACTCGAAGGAAGCGATATCGGTTTGTCGGCTGAGCAAGTGAGCGGGCAGATCGGTGCTTCCAGGACAACCGCGAGACGCTATTTGGAATACTTGATATCCGTTAAGAAATGTAAAGCGGAAGTCGTATACGGGGTAGTGGGAAGACCTGAGCGAAGATATTATAAAATTCAATAGAGGCGGAATTATTTGAAACACCTTCATTATGGAGGTGTTTTTTATGCATGCATGGTTTGAAAGATTTCAAAAGAAAGCGAGGATCATTGACTCAATATATTGTCAATATAATGGTTGGCAATCACTAATTGGCCATCGATTTTTCTGCAGAATATTTTTAACTGGGAGATGGGGGAGGAAAAGGTTGTGGTGTAATTTCCTTTAGAAACCCGCCATTCAACCCCGAAAATGGAGTCCGCTTCACTCTGAAAAAGTGCTTCCGTGAACACAATGAACACAATTGGCAAAATAGTTTTAAAACACAATAAATTGAAAACGCTTACAGATAAAGCGATTTCATATACAATTTATCTTATTAGAAGATTAGGAGTGATAGATATGCTCGCTTTATTAGGATACTTGATGATATTAGTGTTTATGATTTTAATTATGACAGGGCGACTTTCAGCCATGATAGCTTTGATTGCAGTACCAAGTGCCTTTGCACTTATTGGTGGGTTTGGCGGTAAAATGGGTGAGATGGCGCTGGAAGGGATCAAAGACGTTGCGCCAACGGGAATCATGATTTTATTTGCAATCCTTTTCTTTGGCATTTTGATCGATGCTGGGGTTTTTGACCCGATCATCAATACGATTCTTAAGCTTGTAAAAGGAGATCCGGTGAAAATTGCCATCGGCACGGCAGTCCTGGCTTTGCTGATTTCCTTGGATGGAGATGGTACGACTACATATATGATAACGATTTCTGCCATGCTTCCGCTATATAAACGGATTGGAATGAGACCGCTTGTATTGGCCGGTATTGCCGTTTCGTCATCTGGAGTCATGAACCTTCTTCCTTGGGGAGGCCCTACAGCACGGGTGATGACCGCTTTAAAACTTGAAATGTCCGATGTATTCACCCCTGTCATTCCAGCGATGATTGGCGGAGTCCTATTCGTCCTTTTCATGGCATATTGCCTGGGTAAAAAAGAAAGAAAGAGAATTGGGATCATAGAGGTCGATTATCATGTTGTGGCACAGCAGGCGGCTGCAACGGAAGATGCTTATATTAAACGGCCTAAATTGATCATATTCAATTACGCATTGACTCTTACACTGCTGGTTGCGCTGATCATGGAACTTATGCCTTCAGCGGTTCTGTTCATGGTAGGTTTCGCGATTGCCATTACGGTTAACTATCCGAAAGTAAGTGATCAGAAAGAACGTGTGGCAAACTATGCGGACAATGCATTATCTGTAATTTCGATGATTTTTGCTGCAGGTGTCTTCACTGGAATCCTTGCCGGTACGGAGATGGTCGATGCCATGGCAAACTCTTTGATTCAGCATATTCCAGATCAAATGGGCGCACATTTTGCTGTCATAACAGCCATCATCTCAGCACCTTTTACGTTCTTCATGTCTAATGACGCATTTTATTATGGTGTGCTCCCATTACTTGCTAAAGCGGGAGCTGCTTATGGAATTGACCCTGCCCTGATCGGCAGAGCTTCACTATTGGGCCTTCCTGTCCATCTATTGAGCCCGCTTGTTCCATCCACCTATCTATTGGTTGGAATGGTAGGGGAAGATTTCGGTGCCTTGCAGCGCACTTTCCTGAAATGGGCATGCGGATCGACGCTTGTCATGATAGTGGTTTGTGTCCTACTGGGAATCATCCCGCTATAAAGCTCTAAAGAGTCCCGTTCGTCACGAAGCGAACGGGACTCTTTTCTGTCTGTATCAAGCGCTGAATAAATCTGGAAAAGTGAGATACATTATGTTTGTCTTCTCTTTCGCGACAAAGTTAGCTTTTTCTTTTATTGAATGAGGAATGTACGTACCTTAAGATTAAAGGAAACTATATTAATAAGAAGGGAAGAGAGCAAAATGGCTCACTTTAATATAAAGGTTGCCGTTCAAAAGTTCGGTAACTTTCTAAGTTCAATGGTCATGCCGAATATATCAGCTTTCATAGCATGGGGGCTAATCACTGCACTATTCATCCCATCTGGTTTCCTGCCAAATGAAAGCCTTGCCAAAATGGTTACACCGATGGTTACGTTTTTACTGCCGCTTTTAATTGGGTATACGGGTGGTAAGTTAATCCATGACCACCGCGGCGGCGTAGTCGGTGCCATTGCGACAATGGGCGTCATCGTCGGATCTGACATCCCGATGTTCCTTGGAGCCATGATAATGGGACCGTTCGGCGGTTATGTCATCAAGAAATTCGATCAATTGATTGAAGGGAAAATAAAAGCCGGTTTTGAAATGCTTGTTAATAATTTCTCAGCTGGGATTATTGGAGGCTTATTGTCCATTCTATCCTTCTTGGCCATCGGGCCTGCTGTGGACGTATTTACAGGCTGGCTTGTAGCAGGAGTCGATTGGCTTGTCGGTACAGGATTACTTCCGTTGACAAGTATCCTGATCGAGCCTGCCAAGGTATTGTTCTTGAACAATGCCATCAATCATGGTGTACTATCACCAATTGGTGTAGAGCAAGTTAAACAAACAGGGGCTTCCATCCTGTTCCTTCTGGAATCGAATCCAGGACCAGGTATCGGCGTACTGCTTGCTTATTGCTTTTTTGGAAAGGGAACCGCGAAGAAATCGGCGCCAGGAGCTGCCATCATTCATTTCTTCGGCGGGATCCATGAAATTTATTTCCCTTATATCCTAATGAAGCCGATGTTATTCTTAGCCGTCATTCTTGGAGGCATGAGTGGAGTTTTCACATTGGTCCTACTAGGCGGAGGATTATTCGCTCCAGCATCTCCAGGCAGTATACTTGCCATTACAGCGGTAACTCCGCATAATGCGGGTGCATATATTGCTAACTTTGCGGGCGTCATCGTAGCCGCCCTTGTTTCATTCATCGTCGGTGCATTCATCCTGAAAACAGGAAAACAATCTGAAGAGAATATTGAAGATGCCGCGAAAAAAATGCAAGAAATGAAAGGCAAGAAAAGCTCTGTCGCCGAAGTATTCGCTTCAGATCCGGGAACGTTGCCAACAAACGTCAGCAAAATAATATTTGCCTGCGATGCCGGGATGGGATCAAGTGCGATGGGGGCTTCGCTGCTTCGCAAGAAGGTGAAGGAAGCCGGATTGAATATCACTGTTACCAATACGGCAATCTCAACTATTCCTGCTGATGCACAAATCGTCATTACACAGGAAGAGTTAACGCCAAGGGCACAGAATAAAGTGCCGAATGCTTATCATGTATCTGTCGATAATTTCCTATCAAGCCCTGAATACGATTCATTGCTTGCAAGGCTTCAGGATGACGGTACCGATGAGCTGCATGAAATCGTCGAAGATGCTGAAGAGAAGGTTCCTGGTGTTCGTGAACATTCAATCAAGCCTGGCATCGACGAGGATGAGCAGGAAGGGAATGAATTGCTTCGTGAAGAAAACGTCTTCCTTAATCAACAATTCGCCAATAAGGAAGAAGCGATCCGCTTTGCGGGGAGAGCTTTGGTCAATGCAGGTTACGTTAAGGAAAGCTATATTGAAGCAATGATTGCTCGTGATGAATTGACTTCAACCTATATGGGGAATGATGTAGCCATTCCGCACGGAACCGAGGAAGCTAAGAAAGATGTCCTTAAATCTGGATTTACCGTTTTACAAATTCCTGATGGTGTCGACTTTGACGGCCAAAAGGCACGATTGATATTCGGCATTGCCGGCAAGGACGGGACACATCTTGAAATTCTATCTGGCATTGCAGTTACCTGCTCTGAGATGGAGAATATCGAAAAGATGGTTAAAGCCACATCAGCCAGGGAATTGATGGATATTATTAAAGTCGAAAATAATTAAATACACTTAACCAAGAATAGAAAAGCGTTTTACGCTTTTCTATTCAGTATTTTCTCGTGTTACTCCACCTGAAATGAGTTGGTAGCATGTATATTACTTCAAGGGAAAAATCAATCATTGAATTGATCATAAGAACTTCAGGAAAACATACAGCCTTATCCATTGCGACACAATTGAATGTTAGTGTGAGGACGGTTCAACGTGATCTGAAGTCCATAGAAAAAATCCTGCAATCATTTGAGTTGCATTTAACACGCAATACACATGAGGGCCTGTCCATCGACGGGAAGAATGAACAAGTCTTTCGGCTTGTACAGCACCTGATGGGCAATCATCCAATCGATCAAACGCCACAAGAAAGAAAGTTGCATCTTCTTTTAGCTCTATTGCAGGAAGAGTCATATAAAACTCAAGTTCTTGCGGGTGATCTCGGTATAAGCATTACGACTCTTACAACCTATTTGGACGAACTGACCGAATGGTTAAAGAATTTTAATATCGTGATTACCAGAAAAAGGGGAGTCGGAATAGAGCTTGCCGGCACCGAAGAAAATAAACGGAAAGCCCAGGCAGCCTATTTCTTGCACTTCTTTAATGAAGAGCTGATTGAAAGTTTATTTTTGCTGCAAGAAGGAACATTCTCAGAAGCAAAAATCCTCGACTATTTCGATCCCGAATATCTTCTGGCAATTGATGGGGTGCTGAACTCAACTTTTAACAGTGTCCATTCTCGTTTGGCGGATAGCGGGTATATAGGGTTAATTGTACATATTTATGTAACCCTGCAAAGGAATGAAAGCCAATTTTTTTTGGAGAAGGACTTCAAGAAAATAAGTGAACTTTCCGATGAGAATAATCTCATGAATAAAATAGGCAAGGAACTTAGCACCATGCTGGAAGTCTCTTTTACCCTCGATGATATAAGCTACCTTGCAGCCATCCTTAAAGGCTCCAAGCTTCATGCAGCCGATGCCGTTCCATATGACAGTGTGTTGCTTGGGCAGCTGATAAGAAACCTGATAAAAGATGTTTCGGCACAACTGCAAATCGATTTGACCAAGGATTTTCCATTGTATCAAGGGCTCCTTGCCCATATGGAACCATCACTTTTCCGGATCAAACAGGAAATGGGATTGTACAACCCCTTAACCGAAGATATCAAGCGAAAGTATCCGGTTCTCTTTTTGGCAGTAAAGACCAGTCTGGAAATGGGATTCAAAGAAATAAAAGAATTTCCTGAAGATGAAATAGCCTTCATCGTCCTTCATTTCGGATCTGCATTAGTGCTGCGGGAGGAAGAACTATCAATAAGGGCACTCATCGTTTGCCCGACAGGGATTGGTACGTCGAAGATGCTTGCAAGCCGGATCAAAAAGGAAATCATCGAAATCGAGACTGTAGAAATCAAGACGATCAAAGACATCCAGCAGCAGGGCAGCCTGAAAAACTATGATGTGATCATTTCTACCGTTCGGCTTCCGTATATCGATAGTGATTATATCCTTGTATCCCCTCTTCTGAGTGAAGAGAATATATTGAACATCAGGAATTATTTAAGGAAGAATATCGAGAACTTCACGAAGAATAAGCGTTATGGCAGTCATTCAGCCCATAAGGATACCGTGACCAAAAAAGTGGATGGTGGATTGAAAGAAGTACTGCAGGAATTGAAAGATGCCCAGCAGAGCATCGAGTCGATCATGGATAATTTCCGGTTTTATCGGCTGCCGCATCTGAAAGGACATCCAGAAATCATTGAAGAAATGGTCAGGCTGGCTGAAACGGAAGAACTGCTGATGGGTGCGGATGATGTGGTCAGATCCTTGAAGGAACGGGAAAAAAAGGGCGGTTTAGGCATTCCGGGCACTGGAATGGGCCTTTTTCATACGAGACATAAGAATGTGAAAGAACTGATATTCCAGGTGACCCACCTGGAGGAATATCGTTTGATCAAAGGTATGGACGGAAATGACGTCCATATGAAAAATTTACTGCTGATGCTGGCACCTGAAGAATTGAGTGTGAAGCAGCAGGAAATCGTAAGCTTAATAAGTTCAAGCTTAATTGAAAGCAATGAAGCCATCATGATTTTTTCCTCTTCGGACGAAGAAATGATTAACAAAAGGCTGGAAGTCATATTCTTGGACTATTTATATACTAACTTGATAAAGGGATGATTGTAATGAAACAAGCAGTACATTTCGGTGCAGGAAACATTGGGAGAGGATTTATCGGAGCGCTCTTTTCACAATCTGGATATCATGTGACATTTGTAGACATAGCGGATCAAATCATCGATCAATTAAATGATAAAAAGCAATATCAGGTCAAACTGGCCACAGATCAAAAAGAATCCGTCACAGTGGAAAATGTTTCGGGATTAAATAGCTTAAAGCAGGAAGTGGAAATCATAAAGGCCATTTCCGAAGCAACCTATCTTACCACTGCTATCGGTCCTAATATTTTGCCGCATATCGCTCCTTTAATTGCAAAAGGATTAGCCTCAAGAGTGAAGGAAACCGATGAAAAACTATATGTGATTGCCTGTGAAAACCAAATATCGGCAACAGACCTTTTAGAAGGCTACATTCTAGAAAACCTGGATCAAGATACAAAGGAAAACCTAGCCGATAAAGTATACTTCTTTAACTCAGCCGTCGACCGTATCGTTCCTATACAGAATAACGAAGGGTCACTCGATGTTTTGGTGGAACCTTATTATGAATGGGTCGTTGAAACGAAGGAAAACATTCCTGCTGTTGAAGGGATGACCCTTGTAAAAGAACTCGCTCCATTCATTGAGAGAAAACTGTTTACCGTTAATACAGGACATGCCGTCATTGCTTACCTCGGTTATCTCAAAAATGAAAAATCGACGATTGACCAGTCATTGGAGGACGCCGGCATTGTAGAGCAAGTCAAGAAAACCCTAGGGGAAACGGGGGCTTATTTAATAAAGCAATACGGTTTGGATGCAGGTGAGCATCAGCAGTATATCGAAAAAATCATTAATCGATTTAAAAACGCCTACCTCAATGACTCGGTGAATAGAGTCGGGCGTTCACCGCTGCGTAAGCTCGGGCCAAACGACCGTCTTGTGCGCCCTGCCGTAGAAGCGAAGAAAGCCGGACTTTCCTATACTAATCTGGCGAAAGCGATAGCGGCTGCATTACTCTTTGATTTTAACGAAGATGAAGAAGCCCTTAAATTGCAAACGATGATCAAAGAACACGGTGTAGCTATCGCTCTTAAGGAAATTAGCGGATTGGACGAAAATAGCGAAATAACCAAAGAAGTTATCGACCACTATAACGAGTTGAAATAATAAAAGCAAAAGAACTCCTGAAATCTTTTTTTAGGAGTTTTTCTTGATCAAAAGCCCATTAAAGGAGGAACCTAACATCCGATATCGCAGCATAACCTTGAATAAAGAGGAAATACTGGAACGGATATTTCAGACGAACCCGGGCGCAACCGTCGCAATACGGTCCGTGGACGGCATTCATCAATTATTATATGAGCCCGTTGATGCGACAAGGTTCAGTAAAGTGACATGTCAGGAAGTCGGGAGAAAGATTGCGGATTCTTTCATCATCAATTCAACCATTATTACACATTCAAATAGTGACACCATGGAACGAGTTGCTTCGGCAATTCGTTTTTATTTTATGGAAAAGGAAATGCCGATTAACTTACTTGACATTATAAGCTTATTAAAATATAATCACTTACATAAAGTAATCGATTAAAGGAGAATTGATACATGAGTATAAATGATGCAGGTCAAGTTTTTTTAAGGGTAATTTTAGGTCTTACTTTTTTCATTCACGGCGTTTCAAAGTTTCAAGGGGGGATAGGAAATACGGCGGGATTTTTCGATGGCCTGGGCATTCCAGGGTTCTTGGCGTATATCGTTGCTGGAATCGAATTGATCGGAGGACTTGCGGTTATAATGGGTTTGGGAACAAGAATCGTTGCCTTCCTATTTGCGGTCATCATGGCGGGGGCGATTTTTACGGCTAAATTACCTGCAGGTTTTCTAGGAAACGGGCAAGCAGCGGGCTACGAACTGGACTTGGCACTGCTGGCCATGTCTGTCTATCTAGCCTGTGCAAACCGCACGGTTCTTTCTTTGGATCATGTGATTTTCAATAAAAAAGGGAAGTGATAATATGGATAAAAATTTTCATCAAAAACCAATTACTTTTGTTGGTGAAGTCAGTATAAATGTTTTGGATTTAAATAATGCCATTCTGTTTTATCAAGAAATCATCGGTCTTCAAGTATTGAAGAAAAACGACCGGCAAGCTGTTTTAACGACAGACGGAAAAACCCCGTTGCTGACACTTGAGCAGCCTGCTGATGTGATTCCGAAAGAAGGGCGGACGACGGGCTTATATCATTTTGCCCTTTTACTGCCAAGCCGTGCCGATTTATCGATTTTTTTGCGCCATTTACTTCAAACGAAATATCCATTTGGAGCTGGGGATCATGAAGTGAGTGAAGCGCTGTACATTACCGATCCGGATGGCAATGGCATTGAAGTATACTCTGACCGGCCATCCACTGATTGGAGATGGGCCGATGGGGAAGTAGCAATGGGCACGGATCCATTGGATGGGAATGCCCTTCTGAAAGAAAGCAATGAGGAGTGGAGCCAACTGCCTGCAGGAACCTTAATGGGGCATATACATCTGCATGTAGCCGATTTACGTAAAACGGAGGAGTTTTACATGCAAGGTCTTGGGTTTACTGTCGTGAATCGATATGGAGGAGCGCTCTTTACTTCAACCGGTGGATATCATCATCACATCGGGTTGAACACTTGGAATGGCGTTGGCGCCCCTGCCCCAAAGGAAAATAGTGTGGGGCTAAACTGGTATACTCTCGTTTTTGCAGATGAAGAAGCGAGAAACAAAGTAATGGAACAACTGAATGGAATCGGGGCTGTCGTCACGGAAAAAGAAGGGGCTTTCGCTGTAAAAGATCCATCAGGCAATGAGATTCATTTAGTCGTCTGAAATTGTAAGAATTAATGTAGAAAGTAATGGTGGGAATAATGGGATTCTTAAGTAGAATATTTGGAAATAAAGAAACCGCGGCAGAGGAGAATGGAAAAATGACAAAAGTATTATTCGTCAAAGTGAACGATCGTCCTGCAGAACAGGCCGTCAGCTCGAAAATGTATGATACCTTCTTGAAAATATATAAAGAGACACACCGTGCAGATGAAGTGACCGAGCTGGATTTATTTAAAGAAGAACTTCCTTACTATGGAAATACGGCAATTACCGGGTTGTATAAACGTCACCAAGGTCTTGAACTGACAGCCGAAGAGGAAAATGCGGCTAAACTGGTTGACCAATATTTAAATCAATTCCTGGCGATGGATAAAGTGGTATTCGCTTTCCCTCTATGGAACTCAACGGTTCCTGCACCGCTAATCACATATCTTTCTTATTTGGCACAAGCAGGTAAAATGTTCAATTATACGGCAGAAGGCCCTGTTGGTTATGCTGGTGATAAACAAGTCATGCTATTGAACGCCCGCGGCTCTGATTATGCATTAGAAGGGATGGATTCTGCTGAAATGGCCGTGAATTTAGTGAAAACTATCATTGGCTTGTGGGGAATCAACAATCCGGAGGTCGTGGTCATTGAAGGACATAATCAGTATCCGGACCGGACACAAAAAATCATTTCGGATGGGTTGGAAAACGTTGCAAAAGCGGCTGAAGCATTCTGATTCGAAGTGAAGGGAATAGCAGACTGTAGACAAACTTCGTAGAAAAGCGAGTTTGCCTGCAGTTTTTTATTTGAAAAACGTTTCAGTTGATTTCAGAGTGGGTCTCGGCTAGTCAGTTATGCGGCAGGAGTGTCACAGGTTTCTTCAATCCAGTGAGGATTCCATAAAGCAGAAATAAACCATTATTAAAAACACGGTTCGGGATGTGACCACTCCAGCCTCCCATTTTGTTGATATTTGAAGGCCCTCACTATCGATGGGGGCCTTCTTTATACAGGAATGATTATTTGACCTGATACTTCTTCAAGCGGTATTGAAGACTTTGGCGGCTAATATTCAAGGCCTTGGCTGCTTGGGAGATATTCATGCCATGTTCCTTCAATATCTTCTCCAAGTATTGCTTTTCAGTATTGGCGATATAATCATCAAGAGATAAGGTTGACTCCTGTAAATCCCCATTTGCATGTGTCTCTTTTCTTTCTGGATGATCGTCTTCCAAATGGGCCTTTTTCCTAAAAAGGGTCGGAAGGTGGGTGATGGCAATCTTTGTATCGCCTGGTTCCATTAAATTCATGGCCCCCTCAATGATATGTTCAAGTTCCCTTACATTCCCCGGCCAGTCGTAATCATAAAAAAGCGAGAAGACCTCTTCGCTGATCCCTTCTATATTCAATTCGAACAGAGCGTTGAATTTCTCGATGAAGGATTGCGCCAGCAAAGGAATATCCTCTTTCCGTTCACGAAGAGGCGGGATGAATAACGAAACGACACTTAATCGGTAGTATAAATCCTTTCGTAAATGATCATTTGAAATGGCATCTATCGGATCTTCATTTATCGTTGCAATGACGCGAACGTCAATTTTTTTATCTTTAGTATCCCCGACACGGCGAATCGTCCTTTCTTGAAGGGCCCGTAATAATTTCGCTTGCATGTTCGGATTTAATGAGTTGATTTCATCTAGCAGGATGGTACCGCCCTGTGCCTGTTCGAATAATCCAGGCCTTTCAATCGATCCGGTGAAGGCGCCTTTCTTGGTGCCGAAGAGTATTCCTTCAATTAGACTATCTGGCAGGGCAGCACAGTTTTGGCTGATGAAAGGATGTGTCGAACGGCTGCTGCCATTATGGATGCTTTGGGCGAAGAGCTCTTTTCCTGTGCCCGTTTCCCCTACGATTAGGATGGAGGATGCCGTTCTGGTCGAGCGCTTGCTCTTTTCTATGACTTCCAAGAAATTTTCACTTGTTCCGATGATGCTGTCAAACGTATATTTGGTATCGCCTTTATTTAAGATATTATCCTTAATGATTCTTTCAAGATTCGTTATATCCTTTGCCACCTCAATGGCTCCGATGATATTTTGCTTCGGATCCAAAATCGGAAACGTATTATTGATTGTGGTAATTTCCTGTCCTAGATTATTGAAGTAGGTCTGCTTCGAGTTTTCGGTTGCCTTACCCGAATGAAGTGCCCTTATTAATGTACTCTCCGTTTCTTCCTTGAATTTAAAGATTTCGTGAATCTTCTTCCCTAATACTTCTTCTGAATCCATTCCTTCAATTCCTGCCATTTTCTTGTTATATACAATGGTTCGCCCTTTTATATCAATTATATGTATCCCAATGTCGATTACATCCACAAGCGAGTAGAGGATGGATTGGAATCCTTCTATTTTAATGATTTGATCTAAATACATGAATGCCTCCCGTTTTTCTTCTTTTCTTAGAGCTATTGTAGAGGAATTGAAGCAAAGGTGCAAATAAAATTTGCACAGCAAGATTTTTTTGCATCGAAGTGCAAAGATATTTTGCGGAAAAGGTGAAAAAATGCTGTTTTTTATGTTTTTCTATTTGGCGTGAATCTTGCATTAATAAAAAGTGTCAGGTTTAAGCGACAAAAAAATGGAGTAGAGCAAAAAATAATGGCATACTATGTCGATTTTGCCCCATTAGTGCTGAATTTCATTGCATATTTCAAGAAATAACTTTATTTTTTTAAAAAAATGAAAAAGTTGGCACGGAACTTGCTTGTTATATTAGGGAGACGTAAAAAAACATAAACTTTAGGGAGATGAGCCATAATGGTCCAACCATATAAACACGAACCATTTACTAATTTTAAAATCGAAGAAAACAATAAAGCTTTTCAAGCGGCATTGAATGATGTAGCTAATGATTTAGGGAAGAAATATCCGCTGATCATTAATGGTGAAAAAGTGTTTACTGATGAAGTCATTACCTCTGTAAACCCAGCAAATAAAGAAGAAGTTATTGGAACCGTATCAAAAGCGAATAAGGATCTTGCTGAGCAAGCGATGCAAGCGGCAGATAAGACATTCCAGACTTGGAGAAAAGCGAAAGCGGAAGTGCGTGCTAATATTTTATTCAGGGCTGCAGCCATCGTTCGGAGAAGAAAACACTATTTTTCGGCTCTATTAGTTAAAGAAGCAGGAAAACCTTGGAATGAAGCGGATGCAGATACAGCGGAAGCGATCGACTTCATGGAATACTATGCACGTCAAATGCTTAAGCTTAAAGACGGCATGCCAGTGGAGAGCCGTCCGATTGAACACAATGCTTTCAATTATATTCCGCTTGGTGTCGGTGTCATCATCTCACCTTGGAACTTCCCGTTTGCGATCATGGCAGGCATGACGACGGCGGCTCTTGTTTCAGGCAATACGGTCTTATTGAAACCAGCCAGTACAACACCGGTCATTGCAGCTAAATTCATTGAAGTGTTGGAAGAAGCTGGATTGCCTGCAGGAGTTGTGAATTTCATCCCAGGAAGCGGTGCTGAAGTTGGCGATTATTTGGTAGATCATCCTCGTACACGTTTCATCAGCTTTACCGGATCTCGTGATGTTGGAATCCGTATTTATGAGCGTGCGTCAAAAGTTCATGAAGGCCAAATCTGGTTAAAGCGTGTCATCGCTGAAATGGGCGGTAAAGATACGATCGTTGTTGATAAAGAGGCTGATCTGGAATTGGCGGCACAATCAATCGTCGCTTCTGCATTCGGATTCTCCGGTCAAAAATGTTCTGCTTGTTCACGTACCGTCGTCGTGGAGGATGTATATGACCAAGTCTTGAATCGTGTCATTGAATTAACGAAAGAAAAAACAGTCGGCGAACCAACGGATGCAAACAACTTTATGGGTCCCGTTATCGATCAAGCAGCTTACGATAAAGTCATGAGCTACGTTGAAATCGGTAAAAAAGAAGGAAAACTTGTTGCAGGGGGAGAAGGAGACAATTCAAAAGGTTTCTTCATCCAGCCAACGATCATTGCCGATGTGGATGAGAACGCACGAGTCATGAAAGAAGAGATATTCGGACCAGTTGTTGCGTTCTGTAAGGCAAAAGATTTCAATCATGCAATCGAGATTGCCAATAATACGGATTATGGATTAACGGGTGCGGTCATCTCGAACAATATTGAACATATCGAACAAGCGCGTGAGGATTTCCACGTAGGTAACTTGTACTTCAATCGCGGCTGTACTGGTGCCATTGTAGGATACCAACCATTTGGCGGATTCAATATGTCAGGTACAGATTCAAAAGCGGGCGGTCCTGATTATTTAGTTCTTCATCTTCAAGGGAAAACAACATCTGAAACGCTATAAATTTTAGGGGGAATCAACATGACAACATTAACGGAAAAATTAATCGAGCAAACAGAACAATACGGTGCAAACAATTATAATCCACTTCCAATTGTGATTTCGAAGGCAGAAGGAGTTTGGGTGGAAGACCCTGAAGGCAACAAATATATGGATATGCTTAGTGCCTATTCAGCAGTGAACCAAGGCCACAGGCATCCGAAAATCATCGACGAATTAAAAAAACAAGCTGATCGCGTAACATTAACGTCCCGTGCATTCCATAGTGATAAATTAGGCCCATGGTATGAAATGGTTTCACGCATTACGCAAAAAGACATGGCGCTGCCTATGAATACGGGTGCTGAAGCCGTTGAAACAGCAATCAAAGCTGTTAGACGCTGGGGTTATGATGTTAAGGGAATCGCGGAAAACCAAGCTGAAATCATTGCGTGTATCGGAAACTTCCATGGCCGTACGATGGCGGCAGTGTCCTTGTCATCCGATGAGGAATATAGAAGGGGATTTGGACCGATGCTGCCAGGGATCAAGCTAATCCCTTATGGCGATCTCCATGCATTGAAAGAAGCGATTACACCGCAAACTGCAGGGTTTTTAATCGAACCGATTCAAGGTGAAGCAGGAATCATCATACCGCCACAAGGATTCCTAAAAGAAGCTTACGACTTATGTAAAGAAAATAATGTCCTATTCGTATCTGATGAAATTCAGTCAGGACTTGGACGTTCAGGAAAAATGTTCGCCTCTGACTGGGATGGAGTAGTTCCGGATATGTACATTTTAGGTAAGGCGCTGGGCGGCGGGGTTTTCCCAATCTCTTGCGTAGCTGCAAACCGTGAAATCCTTGGCGTATTCAACCCTGGTTCACATGGTTCTACATTCGGCGGCAATCCATTGGCATGTGCGGTCTCCATCGCTTCATTGGAAGTCCTTGAAGAAGAGAAGCTTGCGGAACGTTCATTGGAGCTTGGACAATACTTTATGGATAGTTTAAAAGAAATCAAGAATCCAATGATTAAAGATATCCGCGGCAGAGGCTTATTCATCGGAGTCGAATTAACAGAAGCAGCAAGACCTTATTGTGAGCAGCTTAAAGAAGAAAAACTGTTATGTAAAGAGACACATGATACAGTCATCCGTTTTGCTCCGCCATTAGTGATTACAAAAGAAGACTTGGATTGGGCAATCGAACGCATCAAAAGAGTTTTATCCTAATATACCTATGAGGTGAATTCCATTGAGTACAACGATCAAAGAAGAAAAAGAAACTGCTAGTTTACTTGATTCAACACAGGTCGTAATCAAGGAGGCGCTGGATAAGCTGGGCTATTCTGAAGAAGTGTTCGAGCTTTTGAAGGAACCTCTGCGGATGCTGACCGTCCGGATTCCAATTAAGATGGATGACAATACGACGAAGATTTTCACTGGATACCGTGCCCAGCACAACGATGCTGTCGGTCCGACGAAAGGTGGAATCCGTTTTCATCCCGAAGTCGATGAGGAAGAAGTCAAAGCGCTTTCAATGTGGATGAGTTTGAAATGCGGAATCGTGAATCTGCCATATGGCGGTGGAAAAGGCGGCATCATCTGTGATCCACGCCAAATGTCCATTGGTGAATTGGAAAGGCTTAGCCGTGGATACGTTCGGGCAATCAGCCAAATAGTGGGGCCCACTAAAGATATTCCAGCCCCGGATGTTTATACGAATTCACAAATCATGGCATGGATGATGGATGAGTACAGTAGAATAAGAGAACACGATTCTCCTGGTTTCATTACAGGTAAGCCACTGGTACTGGGCGGTTCGCACGGTAGGGAAAAGGCGACTGCACAAGGTGTCACCATCTGTATCGAGGAAGCGGCAAAGCGTAAGGGCATAGAATTGAATGGTGCACGCATCATCGTCCAAGGATTTGGGAATGCTGGAAGCTTTTTAGCCAAATTCATGCATGATGCAGGTGCGAATGTGATTGGAATATCGGACGCATATGGTGCCATATATAACCCGGATGGTCTGGATATCGATTACTTACTGGATAAAAGGGATAGCTTTGGAACGGTAACGACACTATTCGATAATAAAATCACCAATCAGGAACTTCTGGAACAAGATTGTGATATTTTAGTGCCTGCTGCGATTTCCAATCAAATCACCAAAGAAAATGCACATCTTATCAAAGCCCAAATTGTCGTGGAGGCAGCTAATGGACCTACCACATTGGAGGCAACCAAGATCTTGACGGAACGCAATGTGCTTCTCGTACCAGATGTATTGGCAAGTTCAGGCGGTGTGACAGTTTCTTACTTTGAATGGGTTCAAAATAATCAAGGGTATTATTGGGAAGATGCAGAAGTCCAAACCAAATTAAAAGAGTTATTGGTCCATTCATTTAATCAAGTATATGAAATGTCCGAGACAAGAAAAGTGGATATGAGGCTGGCAGCGTATATGGTGGGTGTAAGAAAAATGGCAGAAGCCTCGATATTCCGCGGCTGGGTATAAGCTATAGTCTCATAATGGGGAGTGGAGGAGTGATTCCGTGTTAAAACCGATCCATACCATCGAGTGTGCTCAGGGTGGGACCGTCGAACAAGTTTACGTTCAAAAGAATTCCTATGTTTATGAATGGGAGAGGCTCTTTTTAGTGAAGACGGAAGATGGGAAATTGATTGATGTTTCAATAGGTGCCAGTGGTCACATTACTGAAATTAATGTTTCGGCAGGGGATCCTATAAATAGAAAGCTTCCTTTAGCTTTGCTCCAAGACGATTTTGTTATAACTGGCTCTGATTGATTCTAGGAAAGAGGGTGTTCCCAAGGCGGATGCGATTCGGCTTTGGGAGGCTCTTTTTTTTGTTATGATCATTTAGAGGGTGACGACAAAGCCAGGAAAAGTTTGAAAGTCCGATGATCGTGAACAAAGCCTATAAATCTCGAATCTATCCGACTAAAGAACAGCTTCCCAGCGTAGGAACTACGGGAATAGCCTAATTAAAAATTGGCTGATAGGCTAATGTTCTTGGGAATCCCGTACTTCAATCAGAGTGTAAGGCCTATAAGCAGTTCAACCAAGCTGTTCCAAAGATTTTTAGGATAGAATCCAAGAGACGAATCATCTTGCCGAGAAGAAAAAAGGAACTGGATTAATGAAAATACATTTAAAGGTAAATAAAGGCGCCTTTGCTAACCGAACACCTTAACTGTATGGTTTCGCGAAGGTATTTTAATTTGGAAGGGCATATTGCCATATTCCCTTTCATAAACTGTTATGGAACAAACAAGCCAGTATCCCCAGGGCAAGAAAGGTGTTGAACATGGTTGCTCGAAAACGGGTAAACCGCTTGACTCTATCCGTGTGTGTTTTCTGGGGATTTAAGCCAGCGGCTTGAATACGGTGTGAGATTTAGACATCAAATTAATAGTGGTTTTTCTGAATGGATGCATATTTACAATAAAAAAGGAACATTCAGAATTCCGCCATTTAAAAAAGGGGAGTTAAGTCAGCGTATGAGAATCTCAGAATTAAAAAGGAAAGCCTTACAGTCGTTGGGAGGTAAATGGGGAGTAACGGTTTCGCTTATGCTACTCTTGTTCTTGATCAACCTCATTTTCCCTTTAATTGTGGATGTGATCGGAAGCGGTGGGTTTTCACAATGGCTCATGCAGGAAGAGACACCATTATGGTCTGATATCTTCAACCTGGTCTTTTCCATTGCCTTAATCCCGCTAACCATTTCAACCACTTGGTTCTACCTGAATTTGGTTAGGGAAGGATACCCTGATATTCCAGAAGTATTCGCTATCTATAAAGATGGAAAAACCTCTTTCAAGCTTATTGGAGCATCCATCTTACAAGCAATTTTCATTTTTTTATGGTCATTATTATTAATCATTCCGGGTATCATCAAAAGCATCGCCTATTCTCAGCTGTTTTTTTTATTGAAGGATCATCCTGAATACACGGCTCTTGATGCCATTACAGAGAGCAGAAAAAGAATGAAGGGCTTGAAATGGAAGTATTTCCTTATGCACCTAAGCTTCATCGGTTGGGGTATCCTTTGTATGTTCACGCTGGGAATTGGATTACTATGGTTGATTCCTTATTGTGGAACAACAATGGCAACATTCTATAATGAATTAATCGTGCCTCAAGAAGATTTTGACGATCAATAAATGGAGGTATAAAAGATCAACCGATAGCGAATGCCTATCGGTTTTTTTTATACCCTTAATTCCCGATTCTCCTTAAAAAAGTTAAATTGATCATTTTGCCTGGTGTATAATAGAATACTGAGAATGCCATTTAGGGGGATTACATAGTGAGTGCTTTTAATATTGCGGATCTGATATACCAATTGTTCTGCCTGGTCTTTCTAATCCTGATCATCGTGGGGACCGTATCTCTATTCCGTTCCATGAAGCATCGTAAAATCAGACTGGATATCATGGAAAAGAAAATGGATGATTTACAGGAACAGATTAAAAGGGGCAAAAATTGACGGCTGCATCGTGCATCCATTCAGACTGTAGATAAACTCGAAGAAAAGCGAGTTTGCCTACAGTTTTTTTTTTGAAAAACGTTCCAGATTGATTTCAGAGTGAGTCTCGGCTAGTCAGTTATGCGGCAGGAGTGTCGCAAATTTCTTCAATCTAGTAAGGGTCTCATTCCATATAAAAAACAGAAAAATCATAGAGTATGACCCATTCTTGTATTAAATCCTGTTTATCATTCCCTCGTTGAAAACTTAATAAGGATTTGGCAGGGCAGGTACCCTATGTTGCCTGCATTTTTTCATTTAAAAAACGTTCCGGTTGATGGGAAAGAAAGGTACGGGACTCCTGCCGGAAAAGCGTGTCCAAGGGAGACCCCACTGGCGCAAAGAGCACCAAGGAGGCTCCCGATCCAATCAACGTGATTTTACAAACGCCGACAATTATAAAGATTATTTATACTGAAATAACATAGTGAAAAGCATTGTCTCCGAGTTTGAAAAAGGGGATTGAATTTTAAGCATCAATTGAGAGACATAAAAAAATAGAAAAATAAAGGGAATTGTCAAAAATAAGCAGTTTTACATAGGGATGTTGGGATTGTGGGGCAAATTTCATGTTAGGCTGCTGGTATGGAAGATGCATGGTTTGTTGCAGTTTGTTACCCTATAATGGAATAGATGTGATATTAAGGATTTGGTGAAAAATCTATCAGGAATGCTCGACCCTATAACAAATCGACTGAGATGGGAATGTTGAACATTCGATCCTTTTGTTAGGTAACTTTTTAGAAGTGGGAGAGTCGGTATCATGAAAGAAATTATTGCAGTAAAAGAAATTACTAGGTTTAAAACACGGACGGAGGAATTTAGTCCGTACGCTTGGTGTAAACGGATGTTAGAAAATGACCCGGTAAGTTATCATGAAGGAACGGATACGTGGAATGTTTTTAAATATGAAGATGTGAAACGGGTTCTCAGTGATTATAAACATTTTTCGAGTGTCCGGAAAAGGACTACCATATCGGTTGGAACGGATAGTGATGAAGGTTCTGTGCCTGAAAAGATCCAAATCACTGAGGCTGATCCACCTGAGCATAGAAAACGCCGTTCACTGCTGGCCGCAGCATTCACACCTAGAAGTCTTCAAAACTGGGAACCTCGCATTCAGGAAATTGCAGATGAATTGATTGGACAAATGGATGAGGAAACGGAAATCGATATTGTGCAATCATTGGCGAGTCCGCTTCCGATCATTGTCATGTCAGATTTGATGGGCGTTCCCTCGAAAGATCGTTTATTGTTTAAGAAATGGGTGGATATCCTATTCCTTCCTTTTGATAAAGAAAAACAAGAAGAAGTAAATGAATTGAAGCAAGTGGCAGCAAAAGAATACTATCAATATTTGTATCCGATTGTTGTGCAAAAACGATTGAACCCGGCAGATGACATCATCTCAGATCTATTGAAGTCAGAAGTGGATGGGGAAATGTTTACCGATGATGAGGTCGTGCGGACGACCATGCTGATTTTAGGAGCGGGGGTCGAGACAACAAGTCATTTACTGGCCAATAGCTTTTATTCCCTGCTATATGATGACAAAGAAGTTTATCAAGAGTTACATGAAAACCTGGATTTGGTTCCGCAGGCGGTCGAAGAAATGCTTCGTATCCGATTCAATCTTATTAAATTAGATCGTACCGTAAAGGAAGATAACGATCTATTGGGAGTGGAATTGAAAGAAGGGGATAACGTGGTTGTTTGGATGAGTGCAGCTAATTTGGACGAAGAGATGTTTGAAGACGCCTTCACCCTTAATATCCACCGCCCTAACAATAAGAAACATCTAACCTTCGGGAACGGCCCGCATTTTTGCCTGGGAGCGCCGCTAGCCAGGCTGGAAGCAAAGATTGCGCTTATTACATTCCTAAAGAAATTCAAGCATATTGAAGCGGTGCCATCGTTCCAGTTAGAAGAGAATCTTACCGATTCAGCGACCGGGCAAACATTGACATCACTACCGCTTAAGGGATTCCGTACAGTTTAAAAAAAGAAAAACCTTGTGCACTAACCTGCATAAGGTTTTTTCTTTTTAGTAGGGAAGCATGGCATACATGTTGAATGGTATGCGTTAAATGGGAAATCTATAGTAACCCGAAGTTGAGGTGACAATGACGAATAGAGTAATATGATAAAGTAGAAAATCTTGTACCCAGGTATGTTCCCGGAATTAGGTGGGGAGCGATGAAGCATTTACACTCACCGTGCAATGAAGAAGATAGGATAAAATAGAAATTTCCATATGAAACGGTTTTAAAAGTGAAAGGATGTTATTATGAAATTGAAGCAGCAATTAACCATTGCCTTTATAATAAGTGTACTTTCTTTAATCGGATTCAGTTTTATGGCATTTACCATAAGTGCAAATGAATACCTGAAATTTGATGAAGTTGTCATTCCCTTGGTGCAGGGATGGGAGTCTCCACTTCTGACGGTCATCATGAAGTTCTTTACCTACATAGGATCTACCGGTTCCCTGATCATCCTTTCCTTGGTCATTTTGTTTTTCTTATATAGGGTTTTGAAACATCGTTTGGAACTAGTCCTATTCACTGCAGTCATGGTGGGTTCGCCTCTTCTCAATTTGATGGTTAAGTTATTCTTTCAACGCGCCCGGCCCGATTTACATCGGCTCATCGAAATAGGTGGGTACAGTTTCCCTAGTGGACATGCCATGAATGCATTCTCTTTATATGGTATTCTTACATTTCTGCTATGGCGTCACATTAAGACTAGGTGGGCAAGGATTTCATTGATTTTGTTCAGCATGATGATGATCCTCTCGATAGGTATGAGCCGAATATACTTAGGTGTCCATTATCCTAGTGATATCCTTGCCGGATATTTGGCGGGTGGCTGTTGGATTGCGATTTCCATCTGGTTTTTCCAAAGGTACCAAGACCGGCGGAGGAACAAAGGTCGTTAATAAAGGGAGCAAGGTTATTGCAAGATAAGCAGCCGGCAGGTAACCAGTCAGCTGTTGATTCAAGAAAGTTAGGAGCGTATTAAATGGAAAACTGGATTACGGAATTCATGAATGATTTTGGGTATATGGGAATCTTTCTATTAATAGCATTGGAAAATATTTTCCCGCCGATCCCGTCTGAGGTCATTCTTACATTTGGCGGTTTCATGACGACAACAGCGAATATGACGATTATGGGCGTCGTGATCGCATCGACGATAGGGTCAGTGGCAGGGGCAGTCGTCCTTTATGGAATTGGTTTACTTCTTGATGTTAAGGTCATTGAAAAGTTCGTGGAAAGATGGGGCCATCTTCTTAGGTTAACGGTATCGGACGTCCATAAGGCGAATTCATGGTTTGACAAGTACGGGGCATGGACCGTATTTTTCTGTAGACTGGTTCCGCTGATCAGGAGCTTGATCTCGATTCCGGCAGGTATGTCCCATATGAGCTTTTGGCTCTTTCTGCTTTACACAACATCCGGAACGTTAATTTGGAACGTCATCTTAGTGAATATCGGGGCAGCTGTTGGATCTTCGTGGGAAGATATTGTAGGGTATATGGACATTTATTCAAACATCGTTTATGCGATATTGGCCTTGCTATTGATTATTTTCGTTGTTTTGATTTTTAGAAGGAATAAAGGCAAAGTATAAACTCAGTTTATTGATGGGCCGTTCGAATTGGCACTTTCAATACATGACCGAATACGAACACCAAAGGCTGTCATTGCGACGGCCTTTTTCTAATGGGGGAAGAAGGCAGAACTCAGAATAAAGGGGGAGTGCTTTGGACAAAATGAGTGAAACGAAAAAGGAATGAGGTTCGGTGCTATGGCTTCTTTTTTCAAACAAAAGAGACAAGTGAAGCAACGTGAAAAGAAAAAGGAAGATGACAGGCAATCCAAAAGCAAAACGCCTGATTATATAGGAAATTCCATTGCAGCAAATTTGGAAATCGTAAAGAAAAAGACGGGAAACAGTCCGGACATCATTATCCGAACGTTGAAAATCGGTCAAAATCCGGAGTTGAAAACGATTATTCTGTATGTGCAGGGTCTGATTGATAATCCAAGCGTTACGGACTTTTTAATTGAATCCATCATGAAAAATCCTCATCTATCAGAAAAAATTCTTCCGCAAGAAGCATTGGATATCATCTCGGAAGACGTGGTTTCCCTCGGTGGTGTAGAAACAGTCAAGGACTGGGAAAAATTATTTTTGTCATTATTGTCTGGGGACAGCATCATTTTTGTTGATGGTATCAACATCGCCCTGGTTGCCAGTACAAAAGGGGGAGAACGGCGCTCGATTCAGGAACCGAGCACGCATTTGGCTGTTCGGGGATCAAGAGAAGGGTTTACGGAATCGAATGGAACGAACATTGCCATGTTACGCCGGATCATCAATACCCCGGATTTATGGATAGAGTCGATGAAAATAGGCACGGTGACAAAAACGGACGTTTCCATCATGTATATAAATGGAATAGTCAAGGAAGAGATCGTCGAGGAGGTCAAGAAGCGCTTAAATCGGATTAACATCGATAGCATTCTTGAATCAGGGTATATTGAACAATTGATAGAAGACCAGGTCATGACCCCATTCCCGACCCTTAACCATACAGAAAGACCGGATATGGTCGCAGGGAACCTTCTGGAAGGAAGAGTGGCGATATTCGTTAATGGAACGCCTTTCGTCTTGATAGCCCCGGCATTATTCGTGCAGTTTTTCCAATCTGTCGAAGACTATTATAATCGCTTCGACATTGCTTCAGCCACACGCTTTTTACGGATCATCGTTTTCATTATTTCTATAGTCGGGCCAGCTGTCTATGTGGCAGCCACGACTTTTCATCAGGAAATGATCCCGACGAAGTTGCTGGTCATTGTAGCGGCTCAAAGGGAAACGGTTCCTTTGCCTGCCGTCGTTGAGGCGCTTCTCATGGAAATGACCTTTGAAGTATTACGGGAAGCAAGTCTTCGGATGCCTAAGGCTGTTGGTTCGACCATGTCCATTGTCGGAGCATTGGTCATCGGGCAGGCGGCTGTCCAGGCTGGTATCGTATCGCCTGCAATGGTCATCATCGTCTCGATCACGGCGATTGCCAGTTTTGCAACCCCTTCTTATTCCATAGCGATTTCTGCCCGTATTGTGCGGTTCGGATTCATCATTTGTGCCGGCACTTTAGGTTTTTATGGGATGATTTTAGCCTTTTTCGTCCTTGTTGTCCATTTATGCAGCCTGCGTTCACTTGGAGTTCCTTATATGACACCGCTCGCCCCTCTGAATCCGGAAGGGTTGGGAGACACATTCTTCAGAAGACCTATGTGGGCCTTTAAGGAAAGACCAAGATTAGTAACCAACGAAAATAATCTGAAAAGGGAAGGCGATAATCAAAGACCCCTGCCTCCCGAATCGCGTGGAATGAAAACTTTTGACGAGAAAAAAGGTGAAGGCAATGAATCGTAAAAGATTAGTTCTGTTCTTGATGTTGATCTGCACCATATTCACCTCCGGCTGTTGGGACAAAAAAGAGTTAAACGAAATGGCCATCGTCTCGGCGGTTGGGCTAGACAGAAATAAAGAAGGGAAGTTAGTGGGAACTTTCCAAATCATTAACCCGAGCAATGTAGCGGGTGCCCTTCAGGGGGGCGGCGGAACAAATCCACCCATATCCATTTATAGGGCCACCGGGGATAATGTACTTGAACTGGATAGTATCGCTTCAACTAAAATCTCGCGAGATATGTATTTTGCCCATGCCAACTTGATTGTCATAGGTGAGGAACTTGCAAAAGAAGATGGCATCAACGATTTTTTTGATGCATTCGAGCGCTCACCGGAATTCAGGGCAACTACGAGGATCGTGATTGCCCGGGGTGTAAAAGCTAAGGACATAGTTGAAACGTTAACCGCAATCGATAAGGTATCTGCTGAGAAAATCATTAAAACGATTGAAACCACTGAAAAAATCCAGGGGAAAAATATTAGCATCAATCTCCAAGAAGTGATCAAGAATTTGCTTAGTACAGGAAAAGAACCGATAATAAGTGGTTTTACCGTGAAAGGAAACACAGGTAAAGAGGCTAAAATGGACAATACCATGTCCTCGGATATTGAGGCAAACCCTACTGCGGCAGGGATAGGTGTTTTTAAAGATGGGAAATTGATTGACTGGCTGGATGGTGATAAGGCATTAGGATCAATGTGGGTATTGGATAGGATTGAAAATACCAATTTAGACATGGACTGGGAGGGGAAAAAAGGCGCAATCACCTATCAGGTTATTCGCCAAAAGACCAACGTCAGAGCAAAATTGGTAAATGGCAAACCGAAAATATCGATAAAGGTCCGTGCAGAAGGAGATATCCGGGAGGCGAATGTTCCTTTGAATCTAACCGATATGCATGTTCTGAAAGATCTTGAAAAGAAGTTTGCGAAAGACTTGAAGAAAGAGATGGAAGGTGCGATCGTTCGGGCACAGAAAAATAAAACCGATATTTTTGGCTTTGGTGAAATCATGCATGAATCCCACCCCAAAGAATGGAAGAAAATCGAAAAAACCTGGGACGATGTTACTTTTCCTAAGCTGGAAGTAGACGTGCAGGTTGAGACTTTCATTCGCCGTACCGGATTACGTAATAAGCCATTTCTTTCAAATTTTAAAAAGAGAGATCAATAATGGTGGAAAGGAAGTGGCATCCTCATGGAAAAGGCAAAAATCAGCAGTTACCAGCTGTTCGTCCTTATTTTCCTGTTTGAAATGGGCAGTGCACTTTTGGTTCCGCTTGCAGGTGAAGCCAAGCAGGCTGCTTGGCTAGTCATCCTTATTGCGATGATAGGCGGATTTTTTTTATTTTTCATTTATTATGGCCTTTTTCATTACTACCCTGATCAGCTGTTAACAGAGTTTGTAAACCAAATATTGGGTAATTTTCTAGGCAGGATCTTAGCTTTTCTATACATCCTTTATTTCACCTATCTTGCTGCAAGGGTGCTGAGGGATTTCGGAGATACACTGCTTACTTTTGCCTATCCGCATGTTCCGTTGTTTTTTGCGAACGCTGTATTCATTTTAGTCGTGGTGTATACGGTCCGTAAAGGGATAGAAGTATTGACGAGGACGGGGGAATTATTCTTTGTCCTGGAGAATTTACTTTTAATGACCTTCATGCTTCTGATTATTGCTTCGGGTATGATCCATTTAAACAACTTAAAACCCATTTTTGAAGTCAGCGGGACAGAGATGATGAAAATGGCATTCACTAAAACCTTATTCTTTCCATTTGGTGAGATCATAGTGTTTTTAATGATTTTCCCTTATTTGAATGAACCTCAGCGACTGAAAAAAATTGGAATAGGGAGCTTGGCAACAGGCGGTGTTTTTCTCTCGATTATAATGGCTGTGAATGTTGCTGTACTTGGTGTGGACCTTACAACACGTTCGCAATACCCTCTCCTTACCCTCATTCAGTCAATAGAGGTCGCTGGCTTTCTTGAACGTCTTGATGTGTACTTCTTGTTTTTGTTGATGATTGGCGGATTCATCAAGATAAGTGTATTTACTTATGTAGCGGTAACGGGTACGGCGAATATTTTCAATGTTAAACAGCCCTCCAGACTTGCTTACCCTGTTGGCATGGTCATTTTATTGATCTCGATTATAATAGCAAGCAGCTATACGGAACATATCTATGAAGGGCTGGGTGCCGTACCGAATTACATCCATCTGCCATTTCAGGTGATCATCCCGTTGCTTCTCTTGATCATTGCCTTTTTTAAGAATCGAAAAAAAGGAAGACAAGCACCAAAATAAGTTCCTAAAAGGTGGAATTGATGAGAAATGAAAATCTTTGGTATTACAGTTTTGATCCTAGCCCCTTTAGTGTTCATATCTTTAGGTATGGATATATTAATGGGATTTGATTTGGATAATTCAATAAAGCATGCCTTTAATCCTTTTTTGGTGAAGGACCCCGCTGAACTGATCCTTTTTTTCATTCTCCTTGTATTTCTAGTGTTCAGCTTCTTTTATCGAAAGAAAAAGAAAGGCAACACCAAAGGACAACAGTGATGTTAACAAATTCCCCTTGCTGAAATTGAGATGAACTCCGAATATGGGAGTTTGTCTTTTTGCGTTTTTACAACCCCGTGAACCCATTTCATAGTATGATGATAAAATGAGCTTATTTTTCAGCGGATTTTAAAATCACTCAACAAACCTCGGGAGGAGGACGGCAATTTGGATATCAAATTAAATCAAAAAATCATAAAAGACATGTGCGGTGCCGTCTCCTTTAAAAGAGGGGAAGCATTTCATCGTGCCAATAAAGTGACATTTGAAAGTTACCGTCCTGCTGGTTGTGAAGCAACGGTTAAAGGAAAGGAAAACTTCCATGTCACGATTGAAGTGGATGCTGTCGGCGGATTTCAGACGAAATGCAGTTGCCCTACGCTTGCTTCCTTCCATAGGGATTGCCAGCATATTGCAGCCGTCCTGCTGTCGGTTTACGACCATCAGCGAGATGGAATGATTCCGGAAGGCCTGCATGGATACAGTTCCGATGCTCCAGGCAATAAGAAGTTGTCGGAGGGCTTGCTGACCCTTTTCAATAATCAGCCTGTACGCAAAAGCGTTCATCAGCGCCACTTTGAAAAAAGAAAGATGCTTGAAGTGGAATTTACATGTAAAACAATATGGATGGGAACGGAACAATATATGTTAGGACTGGAAATGAAAATCGCTGATTTTAATGTTGCGAATGTCCGGGATTTCCTGACGAGAGTAAAAGAAGGAAAGCCTGTCCAAGTGTCCCCTTCAACTATATATGACCCGGTAATGCATTGTTTTCAGAATGAAAATGATTCCGTGCTTCAGGAGCTCATTACAGTGATATCGGATGAAAAAGTCTATGTTGACGCCCTGACGGATAAATCTGAATATACCTTGGACAATCACTTATTACTTTTGCCTCCATCTTCTTTTCGAAGGCTTGTCACCGTCCTTGAAAAAGCGCCATTGGTGAAGCTTGCCTATGGTGGCCTTGCATTCAATGGCTTTCGTTTATCAAATGGACCGCTTCCTTTACAGTTTGACTTTACCGAAAGCGTGGGCAAAGGGTATCAACTGAATATTACAAGGCTGCACGAGATGATTGTCATGAATGCATACAAATTGGTTCTTTTTGAAGGGAAATTGGTTCAGCTCGAAAATGATGAGGATTTCCAGCGCCTTTCAGAGTTAAAGCAAATGATGGAAGATTCGGGGATGAATCAAATTATGATCCATCATGACCAGCTGGAGTTATTCCTGGACAAAGTGGTGCCAGGTTTGAAAAGACTCGGTGAAGTCCATATAGCAAGATCCATCACCGAATTGTTTTTGAAGGCACCGCTGGTTGCTAAGCTATATCTGGATCGAGTGAAAAACAGGTTGCTTGCAGGGCTGGAATTCATTTATGAAAATATCGAGATCAATCCTTTGGAAAAACACGAATCCAAGCCAGTCTCCATGATTATAAGGGATGTTGAGAAAGAGGCGGAGATACTAAAGGTGATGGAGGATAGCCAGTTTGCCAAGACGGACGGCGGCTATTTCTTGCATAACGAAGAGTTGGAGTATGAGTTTTTATACCACATCGTTCCGAAACTCCAGAAGCTTGTGCAAATCTATGCCACGACCGCTGTAAGAAATCGGATTTCCCATGGGAAGGCTGCACCGCGGATTAGGGTGAAGATTAAAAAGGAACGTACTAATTGGCTTGAATTCAAATTTGAAATGGATGATATTCCAGATAAACAAATACGTGAGGTCTTAGCGGCGCTTGAAGAAAAAAGGAAGTACTATCGTTTAAGGAATGGATCGCTGCTTTCCCTTGAAACAAGGGAATACGAGGAAATCAATCGTTTTCTGAATGCACTGCCCATACAGGATGAAGACCTGGAAAGCACGCTGAACATGCCAATCGTAAAAGGGCTGCAGCTCCTTGATTCCGTGAATGACAGCCAGACATTCACAATGGAGGAATCATTCCGTCAGTTTTTGGATAATATCCGGAATCCGGGCGCACTGGAGTATGTGGTGCCAAATAGTCTAAGCCCGACCTTGCGCGAATATCAAAAAGACGGCTACAAATGGATGAAAGTACTTGCCCAATACGGTTTTGGCGGGATTCTTGCTGATGATATGGGTCTGGGGAAAACACTGCAAAGCATCACGTTCATTTTATCCGAGCTTCCTGACATCCGTAAGAAAAGGGTTCCGGCGCTTATTGTCTGCCCATCATCATTGACCTACAATTGGCTGAGTGAATTCACTAAATTCGCTCCTGATATACAAGCTGTCGTCGTGGATGGCGACAAGACGGAAAGGGCGAAGCTGCTTAAGGAAGTGAAGGATGTGGATGTAGTGATCACCTCTTATCCATTGCTTCGGAAAGACATCATTTCGTTTGAAAAAAAGGACTTCCATACGGTGTTTTTCGATGAGGCACAGGCCTTTAAGAACCCAGTGACACAAACGGCACGAGCGGCCAAGAAGATAAAGGCGGCGCATCGCTTCGCGTTGACTGGTACGCCCATCGAGAATTCCCTAGAAGAGCTCTGGTCCCTTTTCCACGTCGTTTTCCCTGAACTATTCATGGGGTTAAAGGAATATAGCAACCTCTCAAGGAAGCAGATTTCCCGCAGGATCCGTCCATTTTTGCTACGGAGAATGAAAGAGGACGTGCTAGCGGAACTACCGGAAAAAATCGAGTCGCTGGAATCGATGGAACTGCTTCCTGATCAGAAGAAACTATACGGCGCCTATCTGGCGAAGCTGCGGCATGATACGCTGAAACACCTGGACAAGGACACCCTCCGGAAAAACCGGATCAGGATTCTCGCTGGCTTGACCCGGCTTAGGCAAATATGCTGTCACCCCGCCTTGTTTGTGGACGGATATAAAGGCAGTTCAGCAAAATATGAGCAACTGATGCAAATTGTCGAGGAATCGAGGCATACTGGAAGACGGGTGCTGATTTTCTCGCAATTTACAAAAATGCTTCAAATTATCGGCAGGGATTTGGCTATGAAGGGACAACCCTTTTTCTACCTGGATGGACAAACCCCATCAAAGGAACGTGTGGAAATCTGCAATCGGTTTAATGCAGGAGAACGGGATATATTCCTCATCTCTTTGAAAGCGGGCGGTACGGGTCTCAATCTGACGGGTGCCGATACAGTCATTCTATATGACCTTTGGTGGAATCCGGCAGTTGAAGAACAAGCTGCGGACCGTGCCCATCGAATGGGGCAGAAGAATGCGGTTCAGGTCATCAAACTTATAGCCCGTGGCACAATCGAAGAAAAAATGAATGAACTTCAAGAGAAAAAGAGACACCTTATTGAAGAAATCATTGACCCTGGAGACAAGTCGTCATCGCTACTTACCGAAGAGGACATCAGGGAGATCCTGATGATATAAGGGGGATACGGTTACGCAAACGTTTTTAAGAATATTAATGGAAGTAAAGCTGAAGGTACCCCATTGTTATGAAACAAACGGGCAAGATTACTGAGTGCCTGCTTAAGTAACGAGGCAGGCGGGAACAAGTTATAAATTGAATAATGTAAAGGTATAGAGCATTTCTTCGTAATGAAGGAATGCTTTTTATTTTTTTTATTAAAGGATATTTAGATAACAATAATAATATAATAAAAAACAACAATGTTTTATTGTGAAACGATAAAACATGTGATAAATTAAATGGACAATAAATAAGTGAGGTGCTTTTTTATGAAACGAGGAACAACACTCTTTTTAAAGATAGCTGTTATTCTTATGGGGATCCCAGTTCTTGCTTTGTGCATCTTTTTGGTGCCTGAGATAGCGAATTTTGCAGCAGAATTATATCCGGATATGACTTATTTGAAATATCTTGTTTTAATCGATTTGTATGCATCGGCGATACCTTTTTACTTTGCTCTATATCAAGCCTTTAAACTGTTAAGCTATATTGACAAAAACAAAGCTTTCTCGGAATTATCTGTAAGAGCTTTAAAGACTATCAAAAATTGTGCGATCACAATCAGTGTCTTGTATGTGGCAGGCATGCCGTTCTTTTATCTCATGGCGGAAATGGACGACGCTCCAGGTATCATATTAATCGGAATGGTCGTTATCTTTGCTTCAATGGTGATTGCAGTCTTTGCTGCTGTTCTTCAAAGGCTTTTACAAGAAGCCATCGATATAAAAACAGAAAATGACTTAATAGTCTGAGGTGAATAACTTGGCAATTATAATCAATATTGATGTGATGCTGGCTAAAAGGAAAATGAGTGTTACAGAACTTTCAGAGAGAGTTGGAATAACGATGGCTAACCTGTCCATATTGAAAAACGGTAAGGCAAAAGCGATTCGATTGACAACTTTAGAGGCGATTTGTAAGGCTTTAGAATGTCAGCCCGGAGATATTTTGGAATACCGAAATGATGAAGACACGCAAGATTGAAAAAAGTGGAAGATTTACCCGATGGAATATGGAGGACCAATCATGAGAGCACTGAAACAACTCGTTCGTTTTGGTTGGGAGCAGGCCCTGTCATGCTTGTTTCCTGCCGTTATTTTTGCCTCTTTGGCTATGACAAAATTCATACCGCTTCCCTTCCTTCCGCGGTATGACTGGCTGCTCATCATCTGCCTTCTGATGCAGTGGTGGATGGTGCGCTCTGGGCTTGAAACAAAGGATGAACTAAAGGTTATCACAATGTTCCACCTTATTGGACTTGCTCTTGAACTTTTCAAGGTACATATGGGCTCCTGGACATATCCAGGGGAAGGATATTCCAAAGTTTTTGGAGTGCCTCTGTATAGCGGATTCATGTACGCAAGTGTAGCGAGTTATTTGTGCCAGGCGTGGAGGAGGTTAAAGGTTGAACTGGTCAAGTGGCCGCCTTTTTTGGTCGTTGTATCTCTTGCCTCTGCAATTTATCTGAACTTTTTCACCCATCATTTTTGGATTGATGTTCGTTGGTGGCTATCTGGACTTGTAATTTTCGTATTTTGGCGAGCATGGGTTACATACGAAGTTGGTGGAACTCGTTATCGTATGCCAATCGCACTTTCATTTGTGCTCATCGGATTTTTTATATGGATAGCCGAGAATATCGCAACGTTCTTTGGAGCATGGGAATATCCAAACCAAACCGATGCATGGAGTCTCGTTCATTTAGGAAAGGTAAGCTCATGGCTATTATTAGTGATTGTTAGCTTTCTTATAGTAGCGATGCTGAAACAGGTTAAGGGGAAAGACTCCACTGAGATGGATGCTGGGCATTCTTTATAAAATGGCTTTATGCGTGAAAAATTCTGCTTCATTCAAGTTAGGGGAAAAGATGGCTGGGACATTACTAAATAAACCATCCTCAAAGACGAATCATTCTACGTTATTCTACCTATTAAACATCATGCTGTTTTCGTATATGTTGTTTTTATTCATCCATTCAAGCTGGAAGAACAAGTTCGTTCCATTGCGCTACAGACACTCGCTTTCCGCGGGGAGGAAGCGGGGCCTCCTCGGCAAGCCTGCGGGGTCTCAGCCGTTCCTCTATTTCCCTTAGTAGTCGATGGTCTTCCGCTCCATTACACTAGATGTTTAAAAATAGGATGCAAAAAGCAAAAAATCTATGGAAAAGAACCAATAAAGACCCGATCTATTAGCCGGAAATTCCGCTTATAGTTCGGGTTTATCGTGGACTTAAATACTTATGTCCCAGCCTCTTCTCTATGCTTTTATATAAAATAGGTCTTGATAACGTAATATCAGGATGGTGTTTGTAATGTGATGTCTATTCTTTTTTTTCTTCCTGGTTTCTCCTAAAGTGACATCCCTATGAAACAAGTTTTAATCCCACTGCTGCGCCAAGGACCATGGCTATAAAAACGACCCTTCGCCAATCTTTGGATTCCCCGTATAAGAGCATCCCGATTATCGCACCGCCTGATGCGCCGATCCCTGTCCAAATAGCATAAGCTGTCCCCATCGGCAAGGTTTGCATGGAAAAAGCAAGAAATAGGAAACTTGCCCCAAATCCGATGAATAACATCAGAAAGGATTGCCAATTACGGTCTTTGTGCAATTTATTTATCATCGCAACCCCAAACATTTCAAATAGCCCCGCTAAGATTAAAGAAACCCAAGCCATTAAGATTCATCCCCTTTCTCAGCCGTATCATCAGTCACTAGCTTCAAGCCGATCACTCCTGATAATAAGAGGAGGATCAATAGAGTTTTGCTCAGCTTGAAGGATTCCCCAAAGAAAATGATTTCGGAAAAAACGGTCCCGGCCGTACCCATACCGACAAACACGGCATATACCGTTCCGACAGGAAGCTTCCTGCCAGCCATTATCATCAAGTAAAAACTGATGATGATCGAAATGATCGTTCCAGACCAAGTCCAAAAGTCATCTGCATGTTTTAAGCCAATCACCCAAAATACTTCAAAAAAAGCTGCAATGAATACTTTAATCCAGTTTGTGCCCATGAAAGATCGCACCTCCGATTTTATTCTTACCAAAAAAACAAAAAAGCCCAAGAGATAACCGTTAAACAGTTTCTCCCAGGCTTTTATCCTTCCGTGACACAGCATGCTGTGAGTTTTCTCTCGGACCAGACCAGCAATAAGACGCACTGCGGAACCCTAGAAAACCTTTGACATATGCAATTACCTTTCATTATACATACTTTTTGAACTTGCTCAAGGTAAAAGTTTTGCAAAGGCCATGCCCATTTTAGCCTAATATCCGCATATATCCCGTAAAGTTTGCTACCTTGCAATATCATCAATTCATCATGACCTGTCAATGGAAAAAAGAACATAGTCAGTTTCTGTATTCAGGTCGAAAAAGCCTCGAAATCTTATCCGGGGCTTTTTTGACTTGCTATTTAGGCACTCACGGTCCGTTTCCGGGATGAACCTTCTTTTTTATTTGATATATAGCTATGCAAGATCATTCCTATGATGACGATAAAGATGCCGAACCACGATAACGGAGAAGGGATCGGTAAAGATAGGAATAGCAATTCGCCGGCTAAGGCAAAAAGGACCTCCATCGATTGTGTAGCTTCAACTGAAGCTAATTTCTGCATATTTCCGCTTACCAAATCGGTCGCCATGAAAAAAAGCACCGTGGCAATGACTCCGGAAAATAGGGCGACCAAAAGGGATTGGAAACTCTGTATCTTCGTCGGCGCCCCTACTGTAAAGAAGCCGTACAATGAAAGCAGGAACCAGAATGGCAGACTCGCCAAAGTCATTCCCAAAACCCGCTGGTAAGCATCCAAACGTCCTTCGGATACTTCCATCATTTTTCGATTTCCCAATGGGTATGCAAATGAGGCTATGACGATTGGAATCACTCCCAGCCAAAGATTGGCCATTGTTATGTGCTTGGTGTGCTCCACTTGCATCAGGATGATTCCAAGCAAAATGATCATGGACATGAGGAGGCCCTTCACAGAAACCTTTCCTCTTTGCCTTTCGAGCCCATCTTTCGTTTGGATATTTTCAAAAAACAGCGGCGCAAGCAATGCACCCGAAATGATCGTGATTTGCCAAGTGCCGGCGATTAGCCAGCCGGGTGAGTAAGCGGATGCAAAGCATAAAGGGGCATAAAATAACCCAAATCCGACAAAACTCCAAAGCAGCCAATGGCCTGGCTTTTCTCTCATCACCCGTAAAAGGGGACGCAGATTTTTTCGGCTTAATACGATACACAATAGAAAAGGCACCATAAAGATATAACGCAGCGAAGCACTCCATATCCAACTTCCGCCAGACAACTCCATGGCTTGATTTAAAACAAACGTAAAAGCAAAAAAGAAAGCGGAACAAATACCTAATATAATCGGACGCAATTGACTCACCTCAATCTGTTTTATAAGTCAGTAAGACTCTGGAAGTATGGCAATCGTTTCGGCTTTCCGAAAGATTTCTCAGAAATATCCACTATGTTAAAAGCAGAATGAATTTTCGGAATATAATAAGCGACCATTTTAAATTCTCCTTCAAAAGCAAAAGAAAATCAACAGGAATCTATTAGGCAGAGAAATTCATTCTCCATCATTCGACATGGAAGGATGGAGAATGGCTGTTGGAATTATATGATGGCGTTTTCATTTCAATCATGAAATGAACAAAATGTACCAGTTAAACAAGTTGAGAAACGTTGTTATGACGGGAGTCATGAAGGAATTACTAATATTTTATATAAAAATCATATAGAGGCAGATAATATACGAAGATACGAGAATTGACGAATATGGTAGGTAGTGGTATCTTTATAGAAGTGCAAATAATGTCGAATGGTGACGAAATATATAGATGCAACATTCGCAAGAAAGTTAGTGGGGTAATTTAAATGAAATCTACAGGTATTGTACGTAAAGTTGACGAATTAGGAAGGGTAGTCATTCCAATTGAACTACGCCGAACATTAGGAATTAATGAGAAAGACGCTCTGGAGATTTATGTAGAACAAGAGCGCATCATCCTACAAAAATATAAACCAAACATGACATGTCAGGTTACAGGTGAAGTTTCCGATGACAATATGAAACTTGCTGACGGTAAATTAATACTTAGCCCTGAAGGTGCCGAACTTCTCATTAAAGAAATTCAAGCCAGCATGGAAACGGCTAAATAATTAATCTACTAGATAAATAGCATCCAAGTGTAGGGAAGGTTCCCTACAC
>NZ_JADILK010000038.1 GCF_017355165.1 Bacillus sp. SD075
AAGGGAGCTATGCATACATAGCTCCCTTGCTTCCCTTTAATGTCGCAGTAAAATCATTTCATTCCTCAATTCATTCAACTGCTGCTCCATCCGCGAAAGCATTTCCCGTTGCTGGTCATTCGAACTGGCATACAATCGTTCCATATCCGTCAAAGCCTCTTCGATATACCTTTGCGAATTTTGAAATTGTTCATCATCATAATGCTCCTGCCGTGAGGCCTCGTTAAATTCAAACTCTGCAAAATGGAGAGCCCCTTCACATTGCTCTAAAAAATGATCGACGGATTGTCTGGTTGCCATTTCAAACCCTCTCCTTCGCGTCTCATTTGGATGATTCGGAATCATCTTTTCTAGTTTGAGCAAATAACGGGTGGATTATCATTTTTTTTGAACAATCAACCTCTATCCCAAAACTTCTCACCCTGACGGGAAATGAATTGCTCGATCCACTCGGCAAAGCTCATATGAAGCCTCTCGCCTTCTTCAAAATCATCGATATGGCCTTTTACCATTAAATACTCCTTATCGCCTTTAGCGACGGCTTCCCCATCGATGACGATATTATCTTGATAAATGCAAGCCACTTTATAGCATCCCTCATAGGAATTTTCATATGTGTAATTAATAATATCATCAAGACTGTATAAATCATTTTCCCCGCCTAATTCGACATTATCGAACAGACGGCATCCATTCGTTATTTTTAAAAACTCCTTATAATCCTCGGGCAGAAGCAGTCCGGTTTTCTTTTCAAAGGAATGAATTTGTTCATCCGAAGCAGGTGAATTGAAGGTGCAAGTGGCTTTGTATATGAATCCATCTTCATTTACTTCGATCACCTGATTATTTTCGGCTAATTTCTTTTTCATTTGATTAATCGCTTCTTCAACTTGACCGGTCATGTCCATCAGCTCCCGATAGGATATAGTCATTCAAAGATATAATAGCAGCAAAAATGTTTAGCCTTCAACTATACAGTATACGCTTTTTTTTCAAAAAAAGACCTAGCTGCGAGAATGTTGTATAATATATGTTACGCTTTATTTTATTTAGGAGGTTGCTGATTTGAATCAAGCAAACCCGTTTATATATGCAACGGATAACAAACGATATCATACATGGAATTACCACCTTAGGGAACATTTTGGTCATAAGGTTTTTAAAGTTGCCCTGGATGGCGGTTTTGACTGTCCGAACCGTGATGGCACCGTCGCACATGGCGGCTGTACCTTCTGCAGTGCCTCGGGCTCTGGTGACTTTGCCGGCAGCAGGGTTGAACCCCTCGACGTCCAGTTTAAGAAGATCAGCGAACGGATGCATCATAAATGGAGAGATGGAAAATATATGGCCTATTTCCAAGCGTTCACGAATACGCATGCACCAGTGGCAGAGCTTCGCGAGAAATTCGAAAGTGTATTGACCCAGGAAGGTGTCGTCGGACTCTCGATCGCGACACGCCCGGATTGCCTTCCTGATGATGTAGTCGAGTATTTAGCGGAATTGAACGAACGCACCTACCTTTGGGTGGAGCTTGGTCTCCAGACGGTCCATGAAAAGACCGCGACGATGATCAACCGTGCCCATGACTTCGATTGCTACAAAGAAGGCGTCGATAAACTGCGCAAACACGGCATTCGCATATGCTCACATATCATCAATGGCCTTCCTCAGGAAGATTACGACATGATGATGGAAACTGCCCGTGAAGTCGCCAAACTCGATGTGCAGGGGATAAAGATCCATTTACTTCATTTATTAAAAGGGACACCGATGGTCAAACAATATGAAAAAGGACTGCTCGAGTTTCTTGACCGTGACGATTATGTCAGCCTGGTCTGTGACCAGCTGGAAATAATCCCTCCAGAAATGATCGTTCACCGCATTACGGGTGACGGTCCGATCGATTTGATGATCGGTCCAATGTGGAGCGTCAATAAATGGGATGTCTTGAATGCCATCGACGCCGAATTGAAAAGCCGCAACAGCTGGCAAGGGAAAAATCACACGGAGGTACAATCATGAAGCTTGACCGAATTTTGCCATTCGCCAGGATTCTGCTGGAAAAAGCGGTCCGCCCCGGGGATATAACCATAGATGGCACAATGGGCAACGGGTTTGATACGGTCTTTCTTGCCGGACTTACAGGTGTAAACGGACATGTCTATAGTTTTGATATTCAGAAAGAAGCCATCCAAACCACAACGGCGAAATTGAGCGCCGAGAATTTACAAGAGCGCTGCACCCTCATTCACGATGGGCATGAACATTTAAGCAAATACATCAGAAAAGAACATTCCGGTAAGATCACGGGTGCCATTTTCAACCTAGGCTACCTTCCTGGCGGAGACAAATCAATCATCACCCAAGCCGGTACGACGATATCAGCCATTGAACAGCTGTTCGAACTGCTGGCGCCCGAAGGCATCATCATCCTCGTCATTTACCATGGTCATCCAGGGGGATCGGCAGAACGTGATGCATTGATGGATTATGTACACAACTTCCCTCAACAGAAGGCCCATATCCTTAAATACGGGTTCATCAACCAAGCAAACAATCCGCCATTCATTGTCGCGATTGAAAAGAGATGATGACTTTTGACACCGTTCTTTACGAATGGTGTTTTTGCAATCAGAACTTTTTGAATTTTTCGTCTATAATGATTATAATGGATAGAAAATAGATAAGAGGGTGCAGAAAATGGAACATTTGCCTACTTCATTACTGACGGATATATTGACTGAAAAAATTAAAAGGGATTCAAGTGAACAATACGGGGATTTTATCAATTCGCTTAACACGTTGACAGAAAAACAAAAAACCATGGAGGACCTTAAACAATTCGATCGACATTTTGATAAGTTCCTGCCACAGCTCGATTTAATGATTTCCACCCAAACCCATGAAGCGATCTTGAATATGAAAGCGACGCTTTTGGACCTATTCGCCAATGACTTGACCTTCAAATCCATTTATCTTCTATCCGCTGCATTATCCAATAAAAAAGAACTTACACATTTGAACCAATTTATGTACCCGGTTACTTTCTGGGCACCGGTCATCAAGTCGAACGAATTGGTTAGAAACGCGGGCTGATCTATTCAAACAAAGCTGCCCAAAAATCACCAGTTGCACATTAAAAATAAAAGCAACAGAGACTCCCTTCATTTGGAAGTCTCTGTTGCTTTTTCACCAAGTAGGTATCATTATCTTTCTTGAATCGCTTGTACAATCCATTTTTATAGTTTTTACCAACTATATTAACATGCTTCATATGAAAATAATCTCTCTCGTCGCTCGATATTCACTTGGTGAAAGCCCTACTACCTTTTTAAAAATTGTACTGAAATAGCTGGGCGTATTAAAACCTTGTTCAAAAGCAATTTTTTCTATCGTTTGATCGGTGTGTCTCAAAAGCCATACTGCCTTTTGGATACGCACAAACGTTAAATAGGAAACGAAGCTATGGCCAGTTTCTTTTTTAAATATTCTACTAAAATATGTTGGACTAAAATTAACTTCATTTGCCGCTTGTTGAATCGTCAAGTTTTCCGCGAAGTGTTCAGCAATATAATCTATGCTCGTTTGTACAGATAGATTCGGTGGAATTTCATCGAAATAGCGTAGAGATAATCGATGTCTGGGCGGACTCCTCCGAGCCGTTCTTGCTTCTTGATAGGACTTTTTTAAACCTGATAACTCTCGATGGATAGAGCCCACACCTATATATAATTGAATGCCATATCGATGCTTCAAGAGATCTATCAGTTCAACAATTGTCTTTTCTCCTTCCTCCCAATAACATGGAGCAGCGATCCCTTTAGGAATTTTCAACGTAAACACTAAATGCTTCCTAAAGGGAAGAAAATAGACATCATTCCCAATGGTAGAAAGCGCTTTCATAAACTTTCTTTGAATTACGCTCGAAGCCTGCCACCCCTCGTTCTCCTCCCTCTTTGGCGAAAGCACAAAACCTTGAATGAAGTACACCACATTCGGGATCATTCCTTTTATTAAAAGGGTTTTCATCTGCTCAAGAGCTACTTCTTCTCTAAGAATACTTTGTAAAAACTGTTCATCGGCTGAATTTTCTTGTTCAAATGTAACCATGTTTCTATTAGATGAATCCAGTACTTTTTTTATATTCCGATAAAACAGATGCTTACTAATCGGTTTGATGAATAACGATGGTAGCTGAAGTTCAATCACAATAGGGGCCGTTTGTAACATCGAGGCGTCAATCAATGGAAACAAGAGTAAATTTGGATGCTTTTTGAGCAATCTTCTCACCTTTAACCAATCAAATGGGGTCTTGATTTCCATTATTATTATAATTATTTCATCGTTACAGAATGTCTCTAAATCGTCTCGGAGCATTAGTTTTTCAAAAAAAGGATGAGCTAGCCAAGTTTCAATTTTTTCTTTTTCCAATGAATCGGTCACTAATAATTTTACACAATACGCCATGTTCCCCCCTATTCTGACAGAAAATTCAATTTATTAATCATTATACTATTTCCCCCTGGATACTGAGCATAATTATGTAAAAATCAAACAAAATTTTGAAAGGTACCTCGTTTGATTTTCAAGTACAATAAAAAATAATGAAAGGTTTACACGCACTAAATGAAAGCCCTTTCATTAAACGAAAGGAGTTGTAAGAAGATGGCTAGTGAGTTCAATGACGATTATGAATACATAGCAGCAGAAAAAGTGGACATTAAAGATTTAGCTCCACTTGATGCCGAAACAAGCAGAGTCATGAAACAAGAATTTGGAACAGGTTTTAAACTAACGATTTTTTACTACATCTTTATCTTTTCCATTCCGATTTTAAATTGGTATATGCCTGAAATTTTCTTTTCTAAATTTGTTGGTGGCATGACGTATTCATGGTTTTTCACTAGTGTCATTGCGATGGCATTAGCTTTCATTATTGCCTATGTTCACACGTCACTTTATGAGAAGCGGCTTAAAAAGTACGAAGATAAGAATGCTGGCAGTACCGAGAGGAGGAACATTACTTGATTAAAACTTTACTAGAGCCAAAAATGTTACTAACAATTATCTTGATGGGAACAATTATCTTTATAACATATTTAACAAAACGTAATTCAAACGCAAGTGATTTCTTTGTTGGAGGACGTAGCTTCAGTTGGTTCACGAACGGGTCAGCGATTGGTGGAGACTATTTAAGTGCAGCAACCTTCCTTGGAATCGCCGGCCTAACCTTTCAATTAGGGTATGACGGAGCCTATTATGCGTTTTGTTTCTCCATCGGTTTAACTTTGCTTGCTATTTTCGTGGCTGGTCCACTACGCCGATTCGGTGCTTTTACAGTGGCCGACTTCCTCGCCTATCGCTTCCATAGTCAACGTGCCCGACTGACAGCTGTTGTTGTCGTCTTGGCAATTTCAGGATTTTATGCAGCACCTCAGTTACTTGGTGCAGCACAAATATTAAGTATGTTCTTTGGAACAAGTTATGAATTTGGAATTATTTTCACTTGTACCCTTATGGTGTTCTATGTTGGAGTCGGTGGCATGAAAGGAACCACGTTGAACCAAGCCCTTGAACTATGGATCCGTCTTGCTGCATTTATCGCAATGACTATTGCTGCTATTTATGCCGGATTTCATTACCATACCATTTTAGCAAATATTAATGATTTTTCTGGTTCAATTATGAACACCGCTCAATACACAAATGATGGCAAAGATTTTGTTGTAGATGGTGATTCTTGGTCCGGAACAGGTAACTACTTCCCCACATTCTGGCAAACAATTTCGATGACGATCGGTCTTTCCCTTGGTACAATTGGTCTCCCTCATCTATTATTACGTTTCTATACAAACCCCAGTGCAAAAGCAGCTAGACGTTCTGCATTAATGGCGATCGGTATTGCCAGCGTATTCTTCTTATTCGCTGTTTATCTTGGAGCAGTTGGTCGCGCAATCTTCATCAAAGGTGAGGCTTCTTCACAAGTTATGAGTGACCTTATTATGGGTGGGAACAACATGGTTGTTCCATCTACAGCTCAAGCACTAGGTGGCGAATGGATGCTAGGTCTTGTTATCGCTGGTGCCTTTGCCGCCATTTTCTCAAATTTGTCAGGTCTGTTCATCGCAAGCTCAGGAGCACTTGCCCATGATGTATATGCTACATTTCTCAAGAAAGACATTACCCAAAAACAACGTGTTATTGCTGGTAAAGTAGCTATTCTCATTCTTGGTATGTTATACGGGGTACTTGGATTACTTGTTAAAGAGGCTTCAATTGGTCATCTTGTTGCCCTTGCATTCACTGTTGCCGCAAGTACATTCACCCCCATTTTCATCTTGGGAATATGGTGGCGCGGCATGACAGAAAAAGGGGCAATTGCCGGACTTCTTCTTGGACTTGCTTCATCGATGTATATGATTTTCTTAAAATACACACTACCTAACTTTCTACAATTCAATGTTCCAGGGCTAATTACCGTTCCGATTGGCTTCCTTAGCGTATATATCGTTTCTAAATTAGACGGTAAGGTTCCTAGTGATGTCAATAAATTCATGCAAAAAGTTCATTCTAAAGAGTCTGAGGTTACTTAAATAAAGGTACAGGTTTTTCTCCGCCCATTTAACCAAAAGAAGCCGCTGAACCTAAATTCAGCAGCTTCTTATCAAACGACGTACCCTAATATCTTTAAACGGTTTTCAACAAAACTCAGTGCATATTGAAATACATCATCACGCTCTGGTTCGTTGAAGATTTCATGATAAAGCTTCGGCCATTCCTTATACTGCTTTTCACTGGCCAAGTTATAATTAAACCACTCACGAACCGCCTTCTTATTCACGATTCGGTCATCTCCGCCCTGCATGACCAAAAGCGGCACATCCTGAAATTCAGGGATCTCTTCAAAAGCATCCTTCATCGTCTGTGCAAGTTCACGATACCAGCGAATCGAAACCTTTGTAATATATAATGTATCGTTTCTATCGGATTCACGAATTTCCGCACTTCTCGTCGCCATTTCAGGTGTCAATCCAGAATCTACCCTGAACTTAGGCATCACGATGTTCAAACCATGCGAGATGGTTGCCAGGAACTTCGGCGGCTTCGTCACAAGGCCCAAGCATGGAGAAGAAAGAATCACCCCTGCAATGTCCCATTCCTCTTCCTGAAGAAGGCGTATCGAAATCAAACCTCCCATGCTATGTCCAAGTAAAAAGACCGGCAACGAATATTCGTAAGCCTCTTCTATCCAGCTTTTCACTTCGTCCAAATACTCATCAAAGGAATCGATATGTCCCCGGTAGGCACGGGTTGTCATACCCTGCCCAGGAAGGTCGCCCATGACGACATGGTATCCAGCTGAAAGCCACATTTGTGTTACCCACTTATAACGTCCGTGATGTTCCATTGCCCCATGAATGATGACAATGACGCCCTTTGCGTCTCCTTCTGTCTCCCATTTCCACATTCGAAATCCCCCTTTCACTTTTCACTTGTTGTATACGATCCATGATAGTTAAAATAATATATATAAATTATAACCATATTCGTGATTTTCGACAAAAAAGAAATCTAACAAGTTGTACATTGCTATTATAAATAGCCAAGTGTATTTGCATACGGTATATTAAAATAATACATAAAAACATTCACTTCGGAAAGGAAATGATTGAAAATGATTATTTATCCGTATAAAGGCAAAGAACCTGAAATTGCAGAAAGCGCTTATATTGCTGAAAATGCTGTCGTGACTGGTGATGTCAAAATTGGCGACGAAACATCAATTTGGTTCAATTCCGTCATTCGCGGTGATGTATCCCCAACCATCATCGGGAAAAAAGTCAGTATACAGGATAACAGCATCCTGCACCAAAGCCCAAATAATCCATTGATCATCGAGGATGAAGTAACCATTGGCCATCAGGTCATTTTACATAGCTGTAAAATCCGTAAAGGAGCTTTGATCGGCATGGGATCGATTGTACTTGATGAAGCTGAAATCGGCGAAGGAGCGTTCATCGGTGCCGGCAGCCTCGTTCCCCAAGGTAAAGTCATTCCCCCGAACATGTTGGCATTCGGACGCCCAGCTAAAGTCATTCGCGAAATCAACGAAGAAGATCGCCAGGATATGGAACGCATCGTACGTGAATACGCTGAAAAAGGACAATACTATAAAATGGCGGAACGAATAAAGTGACTCACGAGCAATTGACTGAATGTTACGAACAACTGACCCATACAAACTTGTAAACGGCCCTAACTCAATATACGTAATTGAATTTCTTTGGGATTTCTTGAATTATTCCCGCTGACGGCAAAATTAATCCATAAAAAAGGTGCCCCGCTAATTGCGGGACACCTTTTTTATGGATTACGCTTGTGCTTTTAATGTTTCTGCTTTGTCCGTGCGTTCCCATGGAAGATCGACATCTGTACGGCCAAAGTGTCCGTATGCAGCTGTTTGTTTGTAGATTGGGCGACGAAGGTCAAGCATTTTGATGATACCTGCTGGACGAAGGTCGAAGTTAGCGCGAACGAGGTCAACAAGGACTTCTTCGCTAACCGTACCAGTTCCGAACGTATCAATAGAGATTGATACAGGCTCTGCCACACCAATTGCGTATGCCAATTGAACTTCCGCTTTGTCGGCAAGGCCGGCTGCCACGATGTTTTTCGCAACGTAACGAGCAGCATATGCAGCAGAACGGTCAACTTTAGTAGCATCCTTACCAGAGAATGCACCGCCGCCGTGACGAGCGTATCCGCCGTAAGTATCAACGATGATTTTACGTCCAGTAAGACCAGCATCCCCTTGAGGTCCGCCAATTACGAAACGGCCAGTCGGGTTGATGAAGTACTTAGTTTCAGCATCGATCAATTCAGCTGGGACAACTGCTTTGATCACATGTTCCTTTAAATCGGCTTGAATTTGTTCAAGCGTAATTTCTGCATCATGCTGTGTAGAGATAACGATCGTATCTACACGTACAGGAAGGTTATTCTCATCATACTCCACAGTTACCTGTGTTTTACCATCAGGGCGTAAGTAAGCAAGAGTTTCATCTTTACGAACTTGAGCCAAGCGGAATGAAAGTTTATGCGCCAATGAAATCGGAAGCGGCATAAGCTCTTCTGTTTCATTACAAGCAAATCCGAACATAAGACCTTGGTCCCCCGCACCGATTGCATCGATTTCTTCCTCTGACATGTTTCCTTCACGAGCTTCCAATGCTTTATCGACGCCAGCTGCGATATCGGCAGACTGCTCATCAATGGAACTCAACACGGCACAAGTTTCAGCATCGAAACCGTATTTCGCACGTGTATAGCCAATTCCTTTAATCGTATCACGAACGATACGAGGAATATCCACGTAAGCGGACGTTGTAATTTCTCCGGCAACAAGTACAAGACCTGTTGTGACACTAGTTTCACACGCAACACGTGCATTTGCATCCTTAGCAAGGATAGCATCTAAAATGGAATCTGAAATCTGATCACAAATTTTGTCCGGATGGCCCTCTGTAACAGATTCAGAAGTAAATAGACGTTTCTTTGACATCGTATTTCCTCCTTGGAAGTTAGTATGTTGTAGGCATAAGCCTGTTTTTACGGAACTCGTTTCCCTCATTAGTTTCAACTATAGACACAGAATTACTTATAAAAAACACAAAAACCTTCCCTGGCAAATGAGGAAAGGTTTAAAATTCTGTCTTCTATCCTTTCACTCTTATCGTTCAAGGGTTTTTTACCTTGCTCAGGTTAGCACCATCACCACTATTCCTTGAAGACCTTCGCTTTATTTTCGGCGATCGATCTTGGAGTCAAGTTCAATATGGCAGGTTGCTGGGTTTCAAAGGGCCTGTCCCTCCACCAACTCGGGATAAGAGAATCCGTACAATTTAAGATATTATCCTATCTGGCTGGAATTTGTCAATGCTTTTCTAAAAAGAACATCTCCACCCAGAATGGCGTCCATTTGCAAAAAACATGTTGATACAACGTCCCAAAGGGGTTCACAATGTAAAATACGAATAGAAATGTTGTAAATTGCCATTAATAATAAAGTATTGAGCATTCGAAAAGGAACGACATCCTGACTTTACCAATAGACATATATTGCTTACTTACTTCCTATTAAAATAAAATTTTCTTCATGAAAGTATATGCGATAATCCTGTCTCGGTTCCTGCCGGATTAAAATGATTAACGCGACCAGCTGAAAATAATCACAAATTAAAATAAATAGTATAGACTAATTAAATGAATGTGTTATACTAATTGTAATATAAAAACTTAAACAAAGGAAGGTACCTCATAATGAATTCTGTAGATGTTTCTAATGAGTTACACCAATTATTAACAGGAAACAATGTGCAAACTCAACTTTCAGTTCCTCAATTGGTCGAAAAAGTATTAAGCAGAAATGAAGGAGTTTTAACATCAACCGGCGCGGTAAAAGCAGAAACTGGCAAATATACCGGTCGTTCACCTAAGGATAAATATATCGTTGATGAAGCATCAGTTAAAGATAAAATTGATTGGGGTTCAGTGAACCAGCCAATTTCCGAAGATGTGTTCAATAAACTATATAATAAAGTAGTGGACTACCTAAAAGCAAAAGAAGAGATTTTTGTTTTTAAAGGTTTCGCTGGTGCGGACGAATCATCACGTCTTCCAATCCGTGTTGTTAATGAATATGCTTGGCATAACCTTTTCGCCCATACTTTGTTCATCCGTCCAAACGAAGAGGAACTAAGAGGTCACGAATCAGAATTCACGATCCTTTCTGCACCTAACTTCAAAGCAGACCCAGAAGTGGACGGAACTTCATCCGAAACTTTCATCATCATTTCATTTGAACGCCGGACAATCCTGATCGGCGGAACGGAATATGCAGGAGAAATGAAAAAATCGATCTTCTCGATCATGAACTACTTACTTCCAGAGGCTGGAATCCTTCCAATGCATTGTTCTGCAAACGTAGGACGTGAAGGGGACGTCGCTTTATTCTTCGGACTGTCCGGTACAGGCAAAACAACTTTATCGGCAGACACTAGTCGTAAACTGATTGGCGATGACGAGCACGGCTGGTCTTCTAACGGTGTATTCAACATCGAAGGTGGCTGCTATGCGAAAACGATTAATCTTTCACGTGAAAAAGAACCACAAATTTTCGATGCGATCCGTTTCGGTGCCGTACTGGAAAATGTTGTTGTTGATCCTGATACACGTGAAGCGAACTATGATGACAGTTCATTGACTGAAAACACTCGCGCCGCTTACCAAATGCAAGCGATCGATAACATCGTGAATCCAAGTATTGCAGGACACCCTAATACAATCATTTTCTTAACAGCTGATGCTTCAGGCGTTCTGCCTCCAATCAGCAAGCTTTCGAAAGAGCAGGCAATGTTCCATTTCCTAAGTGGATACACTAGTAAATTGGCTGGTACTGAAAGAGGAGTAACTTCACCGGAATCTACATTCTCCACTTGCTTCGGTTCACCTTTCTTACCGCTTCCCGCTCAACGCTATGCTGAGATGCTTGGTGATAAAATTGACGAGCACAGTGCAAAGGTTTACCTTGTCAACACTGGATGGACTGGCGGAGCATACGGAACTGGAAGCCGTATGAAACTTGCTTACACTCGTGCAATGGTACAAGCGGCACTTGAAGGTGAATTAGCGAACATCGAAACGATCAAAGATGAAATCTTCGGTTTGGATATTCCTCTTCATGTTCCTGGGGTTCCTGACGAAGTGCTTCAACCAATCAAGACTTGGGCAGATCCTGCCGCTTATAACCAAGCAGCAACAGCCCTCGCCGCTCAATTCCGTGCAAACTTCAAGAAATTTGGCAGTGTTCCAAGTGAAATCGAAGAACTTGGCGGACCGACAGCTCAATAAATTGTACACAAAAGGACCAAGCCTCTTGCTTGGTCCTTTTCTTCATTGGTTTTCTGCCCTTCGTCCCCCTGCCGATCATGATATTCAAAAAGGGCACTGTCATGGTCAGCGCCCCCTTAATCCTTAATCCATTATCGATGTTTGTCCAATTTTTTAGATGATCGCTTTATTCCTGGCTTTTTTCATGGACATCGTTTTGTATTGATATATATTGCCCAGGTTGGCCACCGGGACCTCGGATTTAGTTTCATCAATGCAATTGCGTGTATCCAAAATCATTTTATTGCTCATGAGATTCGATAGTTTATCATAATCCATCTGTTTAAATTCATCATGGTCAGTCAGGACAAGTATCAAATCTGCATCATTTACAGCGTCTTCAACTGATACGACTGGCATTTTTCCAGATTGGACATGCGGGTCATGCAAGGCTACATCCATGTTTTCCATCCCCATCAAGATATTGACGACATCAATGGCGGGACTTTCACGAATATCATCTACATTTCCTTTATAGGCAAGACCGAAAACAGCCACTTTTGGCTTCCGGATCCCCTCTAGCATCATCCTTACGCAATTAACGATATAATAAGGCATTGATACGTTTGTATCACGGGCCAATTTAATGATTTTCGCATACTCTGGTGCCTTTGCAACGACGAAATACGGATCGACAGCTAAACAATGGCCGCCAACTCCTGGTCCTGGTTGGTGTATATTGACACGAGGGTGTTTGTTTGCCATTGATATGACATCCAAAACATTGATGTCCAGCTCAAAACAGACCTTCGTCAACTCATTCGCAAGGGCGATATTGACATCCCTGAAGGTGTTTTCCATCAGTTTGGACATTTCAGCCGTTTTCGCATCCGTCTGAATGATCTCCCCTTGAACGAAGGTTTTATAAACAAGACTTCCTTTATATGAGCATGTTTCCGTAATGCCCCCGACGATACGGTTATTATGAACCAACTCTTCAAGAATCCTACCAGGTAAAACACGTTCCGGACAATGAACGAGGAAAATGTCTTTTCCAATGGTAAGGCCCGTCCTCTCGATCATCGGTCTAATATGATCATCCATGCTTCTTGGCGCAATCGTCGATTCGATAATGATGACATTCCCTTTTTTGATAAAAGGAAGAATGTTGGAAGTTGCATCCATGACATGAGTTAAATCACAGGATTGATGCATGTCCTTTTTATTTGGAGTAGGTACCGCGATAATGAAGACATCCGCATGTTCCGGGCTTAACGCAGCTCGGAACTTATTGGAAGCAATCACTTCTTCTAATACCTCATCCAATCCAGGTTCTTCGATATGGAGCCTGCCGCTATTCAAATTGGAAATAATCTCAGGATGGATATCCACGCCGACAACATCGACACCGTGTTTCGCAAACATTAAAGAAGTTGGAAGTCCTATATAACCAAGTCCGATTGTACAAAGTTTCATATAAACCACTCCTATCTATTTTTCTGCTGCACTCAAATTTGTTAGGCTGTTTGATAGATTTCGATAAAGATTTCCTTCTCTTGTTTCCAATTGTATTTTTGCCGAGCCTTCAGGCAGTTATTGCTCATTTCCGCCCTTTTTTCAGGATGTTTCAATAAGTAATTGACGCCTTCGGCAATTGATTTTGGATCATGTGAATCGACACACACACCGATTTTTTCCGTATCGACAACCTTTTGAATTTCAGGAAAGCTGCATGCAACCACAGGCACACCGCTCATCATGTATTCAAACAATTTATTTGAAGAGGCGGAGTAGTGATTAAAACAGACATTATTCAATATCTGAAAACCTAAATACGCATTTTTTGTATAATGGAGCAGCTCGTCGACCGGAACCTTTGGCAGGAACTTCACACGATGCTCGAGATTCATGTCCCTTACTTTTTTCATTAATTCATCCTTGATCCTTCCATCTCCGATAAAAACTACGGTCCCGCCTTCGATCATCGGCACAGCATCAATCAATTGCTCTAATCCTCTTCCCATTTGAACGCCGCCTTGGTATAACAATATCGGTTCATTCTCTGGCAAATCGAGCAGCTCATGCAAATTCACGGCCGTACTTTCCTCAGGATTGGTTGGAATCGGGTAATTATGGACCACTTTAGGGTAAAGACCATATAAGTCTTCGTTATACTTAGCTCTCGTATGGTTTTCGGCAATCATTTCATCGACGAACATCAATAGGAATTTCTCCATCATTCCATAAATTCGGCTATTATATCCCGTTCTGCTCGTTTGTACCTCATGCGAGTCATAAATCAGCTTTTTTCTTCTCAACCATTTACTGCTGATCGCTCCCTGCATGAGCGTATTCAAATCATTCGAATGATAAAAATCATATTTCCTTTTCCGGCCATGATAGATCATTTGACCAAAAATGTAACTCCTTGTTAATAGTGTCGGCAGCTTCGTTTTAGTGATGATAAGGGTACCCAGCGCAAGGAGCGCAAGGGAACCGAACAGTATTCCCGATCCCGCCCAACCGTTGATTAAGTTCAAATTCCATAACGTATTCCAGACCAATAAAGTCAATAGAACGATTTCAAACTTCTTTTTCTTCAATTTGCCTACGATCCTAAGAATCCTATTAAGCGCCTCCCAGCGATTATTCACCCTAGTGACAGAGAAACCATTTTGGTGCTTCTCCTTTTTGGGCAAATCCTTGATCTTCCAGTTATGAATGGCGATTAAATCGACTTCATAACCCGCTTCAGTAAGTGCTGTGCATTCTCTTAACACCCTCGCATCGTTCGTAAAGTGATTCCACACGAACATACATACTTTCTTCGCCATGTTGTCCTCCACTTCCGGATTTTTCAGCCTGACGCTTCCATCACATTGATGAGACCCTTAATATTTTTAGACCATTGAAAATGTTGTTTAGCATACCGATGGCCGTTTTCCCCCAGTTCTTCACGGAGGGCTGGATCTGAGGCCATGGTCAATATATGCTGACAGATTTCATCAACATTCCTGCTCTCTGCCACCAACCCGCATTTCGCCTCTGAGAGCATCTTCTTGGCCCTGCCGTCCACATCACCGACAATGGGTTTACCGACACACATATAATCGATGATTTTACCAGGCAGAACCTTATTGAAGACTTCTTTTTCAACCAAGCTCACATAGGCAATATGGGACGTCGAAACTTCATGAAGAGTCACTCTTCGATTCATCGCATTAATCATCTTAATATTAGTCAGCCCTCTAGAGTTTATCTCCTTCTCCACTTCCGCTATCCGATATCCATATCCAATCATCGAGAACTCGATTTGTTTATGTTCCCTTAGCCTTTCAGCTACGGCTATCAGTTTTTTCAAGTCCTGGGCCAGTCCGATATTCCCCGCATAAACAACCTTGATTACCTCTTCCGATACGGGTGTAAGCAAATTCTTTAACGTCAGCTCATCCGCAGTAAGCGAATTAGGGATGAATTGGATGGCCTCTTCCTTGACTCCCTTTGCAACGATATAATCCCTGAAACCCGGACTATTGATGATTATGAAATCTGAATGCCGATATAGCTTCCTTTCCAGGAAGAAAGCGATTTTCAAAACCCACTTATTAGTAAATACGCCTACTCCTATCAGTGATTCCGGCCATAAATCCCTGACATCTGTAATGAGTTTCGCCTTCATCTTTTTCTTGGCTATCAATGCCGCCATTGTCGGGAAGATCGGCGGGGTCGTGGCAAACACGTAATCATATTTTTTTTCGAGACGGATGATTGTATAAATGAAAAGCCACATCGCTTCAAGATAATGAAGCAACCGCTTCCCCATATTGCTTGTATACCTCTTCACTTTGTCCGGTTTAATCCTGATGACATCCTCTTCAATGCTTTCTTCATCCCAAAACTTTGTATCTTGATATAAACTTTGATTAGGATAACTCGGCTTCAATGTGATGACCGTTACCTCAAATCCGTTTTTTTTCAAATGGAGATATATATTTTTCATTCTATTTCCCGCACTTCCGATTTCCGGATAAAAGTTTTGCACGATCATCAGGACGCTTTTCATATTCGCCTATCACCTCTATTCTGCTTTGCTATGCTTCCTGCTTTACATTGTAAATGCCAGATATTAACTGAAGGTTAAAGAAATATAAAGTCCTTATTAATATTGTAAAAATTCTGTTAATTATTGTTTCTTTTTTATATTTCCCATGAACTTCCCGTTATAATGGGGGAGACATTCAGAAGGGGAGGAAATGAGCATGCCTAAACAACGTATAAAGGTCATGACCGTATTTGGTACAAGACCGGAGGCTATCAAAATGGCACCAGTCGTTTTGGAACTGAAAAAGCATCAAGCAGAAATAGATACCATCGTGGTGGTCACCGCCCAGCATAGGGAAATGCTCGACCAAGTCTTGCAATGTTTTCAAATAAAGCCCGATCACGATTTGGATATGATGAAGGATAGACAAACATTAGAAGGGATTACAACGCGGGGCATTGAAAGATTGAGTTCGCTCATGAAAGATATAAAACCGGATATCGTCCTCGTACATGGGGACACAACGACAACTTTCATTGCGAGCTTGGCTGCGTTCTATAATAAGATACAGATTGGTCACGTTGAAGCTGGCCTTCGGACTGGTCATAAGTATTCTCCATATCCTGAAGAAATGAATAGGCAGCTGACAGGTGTCTTAGCTGATTTGCATTTTGCCCCAACAAATCAGGCGGCAGAGAATCTAATTTTGGAAAATAAAAAAAGTGATTGTATCCATATTACTGGCAATACGGCTATCGATGCCTTGAAAACAACCGTCCGGAAAGACTATGAACATCCGATTCTATCTGGTTTGAATGGAGATCGTATGTTATTGATGACTGCGCATAGACGAGAAAATATCGGAAAACCAATGGAAGAAATATTCCGTTCCGTCAAACGGCTGCTTGAAGATCACACGGATATCCAAGTTGTTTTCCCACTCCATAAAAACCCAGTAGTCCGTGAAATTGCTTACCGGATTTTTGGTGAAACGGAAAGACTTCACTTAATAGAACCGCTTGAAGTGCTTGATTTTCATAATTTTGCGGCGCACGCCCATCTAATTTTGACAGATTCCGGAGGGGTGCAAGAAGAAGCTCCCTCACTTGGTGTTCCTGTCCTTGTGTTACGCGATACGACAGAACGGCCGGAAGGAATTGAGGCTGGTACCCTTTTATTGGCAGGAATTGAGGAAGAACGAATTTATCAATTAGCAACAGGCTTACTTACAAATGAAGAAGCCTATAAAAAAATGGCGACAGCTTCCAACCCATATGGTGATGGATTCGCTTCAAAGCGGATAGTTGAAATCCTATTAAAGCATTGCGGAATGAAATCCCCCCTTCCCTTATGAAAAAACTCAAGAAGAAAAATGAGAAAATCCTGTCACGTAAGCGGCAGGATTTTTCTATTCTGTCAGCTTTTGAAAAAGCTACTTCCATTTTCGTTGCGCAAGATTAAAGCAATGACAAAACTAATCCTAATTTGAATGTAAAAATGTAAGATCCATATGTGATAGTTTGGGTAGATCAAGGTTTCATTGAAATCTATCGTATTAGATTGAAAACTTTAAATGGCTTGGAGGTGTTTAAATGTTCAGGGAAGATCCAAAGTGTGGCAATTGTGGCAAGGAAATTAAGGGAGACGAGGTCGCTCTTGTAAAAATGCTTTATCCACAGCGTAAAGGGATGACTGAAATAAAGGCATATTAAAAAATGAAGGAAGTTCCATCTGCGAAGCTTGTTTTGCTCAAGAAATATGTTTTAATTTTTTTATGGGGAACTGAAGATGGTTCACATTAGAAAATGCAGCTAAGCCACCCGTTTGTGCATGATTTCACCAGTTAATATAAAGGAGGATAAGATCTCCCTGTCGAATGGATAGTCATGACACGAAACTGGAGGATTAGTATGAAAAATCAGGTTACTCCCTATTTATTTTTCAATGGCCAAGCAAAGGACGCATTAGCCTTTTACGCAGAAGTATTTCATGCAGAGATTACCGATATGCAAACCTATGGGGAAGCCGATTTCCCAACACCCGAAGAAGCGAATGACCTTGTTTTGCATGCCAAAATCAAAAAAGGCGATATGTTGATCATGGTATCTGATACGTTTCCAGGCAATCCCCTTGAAGTCGGGAATAATGTAGCTCTGGTCCTTGAATGTGAAAGCGACTCGGAAATCCAGCATTTATATGATGTTATGTGTGAAAAGGGATTATCCTTAATGGAACTGAAAGATACCTTTTGGGGAGCTAAGTATGGTAAGGTCAAGGATCAATTTGGCATACACTGGGACTTGAATTTTACAAAATGAATGTAAAAATGGCCGGAAACACGATTTGTATCCCCAGCCATTTTTAATAGGGATGATTCCCGGAAACCATCCATCAAAACACATGAAAATAGTTAAGGATATTTTTTCCAATCAATAAAATCGTGACGCAAATGAATAATATACGTACATAGGAAGCACCTTTCTTAATTGCGAAATTCGTTCCTACCAATGCTCCTGCAACCATTGCAAGACCCATCGGAATTCCATACGCAAAATTGACGGTCCCCATAGATAAGAAAATGATAAGTGCGGCAATATTGCTTCCAAAATTCAATATTCTTGCATTTCCGGCAGCCTGGACAAAATCAAACCCAATGATCAAAAATGAAAATAATAAAAAGGAACCTGTGCCCGGTCCAAGAAAGCCATCATAAAAACCAATCGCAAATATGATGCCTATCAAAAGAATCATTTTCTTCCTTTTCAGCCCTTTATACTTTGCATCTTTACCCCAATCCTTTTTTACCAACGTATAAATCGCGACAATGACCAACAAAATCAAAATGAGTGGCTTCAATATCTCTGCGGAAACGAAATGTACAACGTATGCTCCTAACGCCGCTCCAATCACAGTTATCGGAAACAGCTTGATGACGAATTTGAAATCCACTTTTCCAGCCCGAATGAATGAAATCGTACTCGTTAAAGATCCCATTGTACCCGCCAGCTTGTTAGTGGCAAGTGCCGCTGAAGGCGAAATCCCCGTGAACAATAAAGCCGGAATGGAAATTAAACCGCCCCCGCCCACAACGGAATCGATGAATGCGGCAATAAAACCCGCAAGTACTAAAAATAACAAAGTATAGAGATTGATGTCCTCCATGTATTCCCCTTCTTTCAAAGACACTTCTAAAATGCCATTACTCATTTTCCATCCAGATAATCGAATAACCTTTCCTCTGAAATGACCGTGAATCCATGCCGCCTAAGCAAAGCCTGCGGTCACTCCATTCCCAACCTTCTTCTTCCCCTTGAATTCCCCATTTTAAATCATGCCACTCCCACAGGATGGACTATTTTCTTTTAAAACGACTAATGTCGCCCCTACCTCCCGGGCTTTCAATAACGTAAGATTCGCCCCATTTATGTATAATTCCGTTACATCCCTGCCCGACTTTTCGATGATCTTCGCTTTTCCATCAAGGACATCCCCACCTTCACCGCCAACTATCTCAGCAGGTTCCCTCGGTATCGAAAAACCCCCTAGCAACTCAGGACAGACGGTTATAACCTTTTTCTCCCTCATTAATTCCATCATCCAAGCTGTGTGTACCATTGTATCTCACCTCAAGACCCGCTAAACAGGAACTCACCAAAATCATCAAATCACCCACCCCATGCGCTTTACACCATTTTACCACTCTTGTAGTGACCATCATTTCGAAGATTGAATATCCACTTGTGCAGACAAGTCGTAGGATGGATTATAGGTGTGGAGGTCGGGTTATGCGAGCGCAGGTCGATTTATGGGCGTATACGGCCGATTATGGACGTTTAGGTCGAATTATGGGTGCACAGGCCGAACTTTTAGCACATGAGCCGAATTGGTGGTGAAATTATTGGCTCACAACTCGAATTCTGCAACTCAATCAAAAAAAGCGCTTACAGTGAAGACTATTCACGGCAAGCGCCTGTCTATTTAGTTAGTTGAATTCAGTGATAGCAGTTGGTACGTAATGATGGTCTTTTCACTCGTCCATTCAATTTTTTGGATAACGGCTGTTCCGCTTGAGTCAGATTGAATCGATTTGCGGACATCGATTGGAATGTCGATAGGGTATAACCTGTAACCAGCTTTCGACAGCCGAAAAATGTTTTCTTCTTCACGGGTTTCGTTCCCTTTTGTAACGATCATGGTATTTAGCTCCATAGGCATGCCCATGTGTATCTCCTCCTCTTGCCAATATACTTAGTATACTTCATTTTATCATTATTCGGTTTTACTTTTCATCCAAGATGTTAAATCTTCGACTACTTTTCTGTTCACGGCCGGTGGGAAGTAATGCGTGAATTGCTGGAAATACCAGCTTTCGACCTCTTTGTCATGCATTTTCAGCCTTTTTTCCAACCTGTACGCATGTTCAATGGCGACATTGTCATCTTTTTCACCATGAATGATCAGGACGGGTACATTCAAATCTTCAATCGCAAACAATGGCGTACGGTATTCATATTGATTGGGGCATTTTTTAGGTGTTCCGCCTATGACCCGCTTCATCATCCGCCGCATATCGACACGTTCGACATATGTTAAAAACATATCCGACACACCTCCCCATGTGACGATCGAGGCGGCATTCCTGCAATAGATCCCAGTCCAAAGCGCCATGATGCCGCCACGGGAAAATCCGAGGATATGAATGTGGTCTTTGTTCACCCGGGGATGCTGTTCAAGAAGATTGAATCCTGATATCGCATCGAATCTATCTTCGCCTCCAAAATCCTCATCTCCCTCTCCGCCTTGATTTCCACGGTAAAAAGGGGCAAAGACGATGAAACCTTCTACGGCATACTGTACGATCCTTGCAGGTCTCACCTTGCCGACATTTTTAATCCCGCCTCGTAAATATAAGAAGGCATCATGTATTTCGCCATAAACCGGTTCGGCAAGCAGCCCCTTCACCTTCAGGCCTTGTGATATGTATGTAACTGAATAAAGATGGATTTGTGGATGCGGTGATGGAAACCGCCGTTTTGAAATAATCGTTCCGTTCTCCAATTTCCACTCTCCTTTCTCTTTAATCTTATTGTAAAACATCCGCTTGTTTTTATCCCCTGAGAGGCATTCACATTTTTTTCTTCCGTTCATACGATAATGTAGGCAAAATACCTATATATCAAGGAGGAAGGAATTTTGAAAAAATGGTATAAAGCAGGTGCCGTATTTTTACTTCTGTGCATGCTGGTGATCCCGCTTGGAGCATGTGGCAACAAGGAAAATGATACAACGAAGGTCAGAGTGGCCGAAGTAACCCGCTCCCTTTTCTATACACCGCAATATGTAGCGATTGAAAGAGGATTTTTTAAAGAGGAAGGTCTAAGCATTGATTTGAAAACGACTGCAGGCGGAGACAAGACGATGACCACGCTTCTATCCAATGGGGCGGATATCGCCCTCGTTGGCTCTGAAACATCGATTTATGTTCAGGCACAAGGTTCGAATGACCCGGTCATCAACTTCGCTCAATTAACACAGACGGATGGAACGTTTCTTGTTTCACGTGAAAAAATTGACAACTTCAATTGGGATATGCTGAAAAACTCTACATTCCTAGGCCAGCGAAAAGGCGGGATGCCGCAAATGGCCGGCGAGTTCGTATTGAAAAAACATAACATAGACCCGAAAAAAGATTTGAACCTCATCCAGAATATTGATTTTGCGAATGTCGCAACTGCCTTCGCTTCCGGAACCGGCGATTTTGTTCAACTGTTCGAACCAACAGCCAGTGTGTTCGAAAAAGAAGGAAAAGGCTATATTGTCGCTTCTTTCGGCACAGAGTCGGGGCATCTTCCCTATACAGTTTATATGGCTAAGGAAAGCTATTTGAAAGATGACAAAGAGACTGTCGAAAAATTCACGAGGGCATTGAAGAAAGCACAGGATTGGGTTCAGGAAAATGATGCTGCTGAAATTGCTGAAGTCATTCAGCCGTATTTTGAGGATACCAATATCGAGACGATGGAAACAGTTATCAATCGCTACAAAGAACAAGGATCCTTTGCCACGGACCCCATTCTTGATGAAGAAGAGTGGAACAATCTGCAAAACATCATGGATGAAGCAGGCGAGCTGCCTTCGCGTATAAGCCATGAAGAGCTGGTCAATACCGATTTTGCTGAAGATGTCATAAAATAGCATAGCTAAAGGTAAGGAGGATGTCCGATGAGCTTTTTAAAAATCCAAGACATTCACCATACTTATTTTTCAAATCAGACGGCAGCGACCGCACTAGCGGACATTTCCCTCGACATTGAAAAAGGTGAATTCGTCTCTTTTCTAGGTCCGAGCGGCTGCGGAAAGACCACCCTGCTTTCCATTATCGCCGGGCTATTTCCGCCCACTGCGGGAAAGATCCTGCTCGAAAACAAACCGCTGAAATCCAACAGTGGCCTTTCAATTGGCTATATGCTGCAGCAGGATTATCTATTTCCATGGAAGACGATTGAAGAAAATATATTATTAGGATTGAAACTGATTAAAAAAGATGAAGGCCTTGAGAGAATAAAAACGCTGAAACTTTTAAGTGACGTTGGATTGGGAGGCACCGGAAAATTATATCCGCGCGAACTCTCGGGAGGAATGAGGCAAAGGGCTGCACTGGCACGGACACTGGCGGTCGATCCAAAAATCCTTTTGCTTGATGAACCGTTTTCGGCTCTTGATTACCAAACGAAGTTAAAACTTGAAGACCTTGTTTTTGAAACCCTGAAATCCTTTGGAAAGACAGCCGTGCTTGTCACCCATGATATCGGTGAAGCCATTGCAATGAGTGACCGCATTTATCTGTTTTCCGCAAACCCGGGAAGCGTGCACAAAACGTTTAAGGTGCCCGATGAACTGCGTGAACTCACGCCTTTCCATGCACGCAATCATCCACAGTACCCGATGCTATTCCAAACGATCTGGAAGGAGCTTGAGACCCTTGAATATTGAACAGCTTCATAACCAATATAAAACTTCATTAAAAAAAGAAAACAGGCTCATTCGCTTTTATCAGATCCTGATTTTCATCGTTTTTTTCAGCAGTTGGGAACTTTTGTCCAGGATGGAAGTGATCGATCCGCTCATCTTCAGCTCCCCAACTAAAGTATGGAATCTTTTCATACAGAAATTAGGTGATGGAACACTGTTATCCCATTCCGGAGTCACGCTATTCGAGACCGTTCTCGGCTTTATCATTGGGACACTGCTTGGAACGATCCTGGCATCCCTGCTTTGGTGGTCGCCGAAATTATCAAAAACACTTGACCCCTATCTCGTCATTTTAAATGCCATGCCGAAAGTGGCACTCGGCCCCATCATCATCGTAGCATTCGGTCCTGGCTTTCCATCCATCATCTCGATGGGGGCGATCATCTCCATCATCATCACCACCATTGTCGTCTACACAGCCTTTCGCGAAGTGGATCCGAACTACCTGAAGGTACTCCAAACTTTTGGCGCCACAAGAACACAAGCTTTTCGGGAAGCCATATTACCCGCATCCTTTCCAACAATCATCTCAACATTGAAAGTGAATGTCGGCCTCTCCTGGGTTGGCGTCATCGTCGGGGAATTCCTTGTTTCGGCAAAAGGACTCGGCTACCTCATTATTTATGGCTTTCAAGTTTTCAACTTCACCCTCGTAATGCTTGCCTTGATGATCATTGCCGTCTTTGCCACAATCATGTATCAACTAGTCGAACTGCTCGAACGAAAATTAATCAAAGACTAACCAAACTGCCGATGATCCTCGGCAGTTTTTCAATCATGCTGAGATAAACATGAAGTAGTTTCGGCGATTCACTCGTTCCTCAGCAAAATACAAGCATCCAGTCTTGATAAGCTCAACGGTACAATCTCGTCTTTCATGATGAAGCTAAATTCCTCACCGAGTACATCCGGCAATGCTTCCAAAAAGATTGGGCCTTCCGTTTCCAGGTAATTCTGTTTCTTCTCTACTTCTACCAATGCAGCATAGTATATGGATTTAACGAATGGCTTCAATGGATCATATACTTTATATTGTCCCAAAAATTGCAGTTGGCCCACCACACCTCCTGTTTCTTCATACACTTCCCGTCTGGCCGTTTCTTCAATCGATTCCCCTGATTCCCGCTTTCCTCCTGGGAACTCCAATCCACGCTCCCTGTGTTTGGTCAATACCCACCTGCCCTTATAACTGCTAAGCACAAAAACATGCCAAGGCTCTCCAAAGACGGGATCCTCCGAGAATTCCACCTTATATCCGTTCTTATCAAGAAAACGTTTCATTTTTCCCCTTCTCTCCGTATAAGAAATAATGCTATGGCCCTCCATTCATTATATGGGTTAAAAAAAACACTATCCAGCCAGAATCTTCAACACATCAAAAAAACGATGGACCCTCAATATTCGAGGCCATCGTCTGTTGCTTTTGCCTGTAAAATCCCCATGCTTTCTATATGTCTTCTTCCTTCTTCAGTACCCAGAGCATAAATCATCTCATAAATTTTTTGGAGAGTGATATCCTGTTTATCATTTTCACGGTCAAAATGATATTGAAGGTATGGGACATGTGCCCGGTAAAAATTTTCTTCCCCTACTGAATAATTATAATCAAATAATTCACGTAATTTGATGATTTCATTATCGGTCGCCTCGATCTCGAAATTCCATGGAGAACTTTCCCTATCTTGTGTTATCTGCCCATTCGGAATCCAAATGTAATATTTTTTCCTTTTTTCAGACACATTCATCCACCCTTTCCATATTTCCTACGCTTATTTTTCACGTATTTCCCTACTTCATACAATGGAAAATTTTGTTTACAGAAGAACAAAGATGTTAAATAATAGATTAAAGTATCTTTCAAAGGGTAAAACATATAATAAGCCCAAGCATCCCTTAATATTTTTATATGCACCCAGAGGTTTTTTTGATAACCTACATATAAAGAGATAACGGATTTCTAATAAGTGTGAGGTGAGCGTTTTGAAGTTAATTGAAGAATTATACAATATGTACCGTGATAAGATGACTGGTGATGAAGAAGATATTGATATGCTTACCTTTGCGGTTCTCGAACAGCTTGACCGCAAAGAAATTTTCGAATTGCTTCAAGAGATGGATGATCAAGAACTAACCAATTTAATGGGCCTTTACATTATTGAAACGTTAAAAGGGAAGTTCGCTCAAAATGGTATGAACGACACGAAACCTACACATTTTCCGCCAAGAAACATTCATTAATACATACCTTGTCAGGTGTCCCTCTTTTGATGGATGCCTTTTTATTATTTTGGCCAAAAGAAAAAGCCCTACCGAAGCAGAGCTTTTCCTATACCTTAATGTCCTAAATACGCACGCAGCATCCAAGCATGTTTGTTTAAACTTTTCTTCATGCCTGTCAGCATATCAGCCGTAACCGGATCTTCTTCTTCGGCTACTTCGATGATTTCCAGGAACTCTTTGGAAAGCTTCTCAAAATCACTGATGACGCTTTGAACCATATCTTCTGTATTTTCTTTCCCTGTCGCTTCTTCGATCGTAGTTAATTCCATGTACTCTTTAAGGGTTGCAACCGGCTTTTCACCAATGGCCAATAGTCTTTCAGCCAATTCGTCATAGTTGGATGTCACTTCTTTGTATAGTTCTTCCAATTTTTGGTGAAGTTCAAAGAAGTGCGGTCCATTCACGAACCAGTGGTAATTATGAATTTTCGTATAAAGAACACTGAAGTTGGCAATTTCCTTATTCACTAAAGTTCCTAATTTCTTCTGAGCCATAAATATCTACCTCCGTAAGTTGGTTATACCTTTATAATTCCCTCTATTCGTAAATTGAAACATTTTATGACTCGGTTCTTATGCTAAAATGAATGTAAATTGTGAACGTTAGGAGCTGTTAAGTATGATTACTGTTTTAGTTATCTCCATTATTGTGATACTGATTGTATTGGCCTTATCGGTTCTAACAATCGGAAAAGGTTACAGCTACAAGCATACAGTGGATCCGGTCGATCCTTTGCCTGAGGATGAGGGGGAAAAAGAAGAACCTGAAAAATAAAAAAAGTTCCTGTCACAAATAGACAGGAACTTTTTTTATTAACCGAAAACTTTATGAAGATTTTCTTTATCTTGTGCAAGCCAGAAATTCATTAATTTCTTAGCTCCTTCAAGATCATGCAATTTTGCTTGGCCGCATTGTTTTTCGTTTGCAGCAGGAATTTCCGTGATTGTAACAGCATCCTTGAATGTATCTTCAAGAACATCGATGATTTCCGTCACTGTCGGCTCGCCGCTGACCACAAGGTAATATCCTGTTTGACATCCCATTGGCGAGATATCGATTATATCAAAGTGATCGTAGCGCTCGGAATGCTTACGGATATTGAATGCAAGCAAGTGTTCCAGTGTATGGATCGTATCCGGCTTCATCGCTTGTTTATTCGGCTGGCAAAAACGGATATCAAATTTATTAACAACACCGTCTGTTCCTACCTTATGGACACCGCAATGTCTAACATATGGAGCTTTAACAGCATTATGATCTAATTCAAAGCTTTCAACTGAAGGCATTTAATTCACTCCTTAATTGTATGTCATCTCTATTTTACCTTGAATAACAATATATTTCATCCATTAAAATTAATTCTCATTATATCAATCGGATTACCAATATGCTTATTCCTTTTTTGCCCTTATTGGAAATTCAGAAAATATGCTATAATGGAGGGTAGTGAATTTACTCGAAAAGAGATGAAAGCATTGTGTTGAAAAAAATATTAATGGGATTCATCCGTTTTTACCAAGTTGCTATTTCTCCATTAAAACCGCCTACCTGCCGTTTTTACCCAACTTGTTCCCATTACGGTTTGGAAGCGATCAATCGTTTCGGACCTATAAAAGGAAGCTGGTTAGCACTCATCCGGATTCTTAAATGTCATCCGTTTCATCCAGGAGGCATTGATCTTGTTCCTGAAAAAAAAGAAAAAAGTGAGGACCATTAAAAAAACCTTGCTTTCTTTTGCAATCTTTTGTATCATACAGAGGTCAAATCGTAATCATTTCGTTTTTACCACATAAAACACAAATCGTAATCAATACGAATTATAAAGGAGCATTTCATATGAAAATTCGAGCATTACTCTCACTTTTCCTTGTTACTGTGCTATTTCTCTCAGCCTGCGGCAATTCAAAGGGAGAATCGAGTAAAGAAACCAAGGATGCCTTAGATATATATACGACAGTTTACCCTTTACAATACTTCACTGAGGCCATTGGCGGGGAGTATGTAAACGTCGAGACTATTTATCCTCCCGGAACGGATGAACATTCATTCGAACCTTCCCAAAAAGATATTGTAAAAATGGCTGAGTCAGACCTGTTTTTCTATATTGGCTATAATCTTGAAGGCTTTGTAACCAAGGCTGAACCCATTCTAAGCAAAGAAGGCGTCGGTACGATCGCAGTGGGTGAAGCGGTTCATCTTGATGAAGATGAGCAAGCACACGAAGAAGAACATGCTCATGAAGATGAAGGTCATGACCATGGGGGCGTCAATCCGCATTTGTGGTTAGATCCCATCTATTCCATTGACATGGCTAAAACCATCAAGGACGAGTTAACGAAAAAAATGCCTGAACAGGAAGAATATTTCAACAGCCAGTTCAACAAGCTTTCCGAAAAGCTTAAGGCACTAGATGAAAAATTCGCGGCCACGATCGAGTCGGGCCGTACCAATAAAATCATCGTTTCCCATTCTGCATATGGTTATTGGGAGGAACGCTACGGATTGGAACAAATTGGTGTCACAGGACTAACCTCTTCAAACGAACCTTCTCAAAAAGAACTGGGAAAAATCGTGAACATGGCTGAAGAAGAAGACCTCAACTACGTCATCTTTGAGCAAAATATCAGTTCTAAACTAACCGAGATCATCCAGAAGGAAATGGGAGCGAAATCACTAGAGCTCCATAACCTTTCTGTATTGACTGATAAAGATATCGAAGCAGGAGAAGATTACTTCAGTTTAATGGAAAAAAATATCAAGACACTTCAAACTGCATTGCAATAGAAAAAAAGGAGCGGGCCCTTTTGGGTCCACTCCTTTTTCCCATCATTTAATTATTCCTTTAAATGCTTCTCACGGATTTTTTCCATTTTCGTCATCAATTCTGTTCCAATCGTTGATTCGAATTCCGGATAGATGACCGTCATCTCATCCATCCATTCTTTTTTTTCTTCATCTGACAGTGTATAGATATCGATAGTCGATTTTTGCTGGATTTCCCTAAGCTGCTCCTGATTCAATTCATTTGATCTGATCCAGAGCCATTTCGTTGTATCATCCATTGCCCGTTGGATTTGCTGCTGAATGTCCAAGGGGAGTTTGTTCCAAAATGGCTTGTTTATCATGACTACATATCCTAAATAGCCATGATCACTGATCGTTAAATATTTTTGCACCTCATATAATTTCTTGGAATAGATATTCGAAATCGTATTTTCCTGGCTGTCCGTTTCATTTATTTCAAGGCTTTTAAACGTTTCATTAAACTCCAGCTCAGAGGTTGTCGCCCCAAAATGCTTGAATTGGCTTTCCAGGACTGCACTTGGCATGATTCTGAAATTCCTTCCGGCAAAATCACTTGGATGCCGTATCGGTTTACTGCTTGTAACCTGCTTATAGTTATTCGACCAAAATGCGAGTCCCTCGATATCGATGGTATTCAGCTGCTCTAGCAGCTCTTCCCCCACTTCCCCATTCAGCGCTTCCTGCAAGGCAGCGTCCGTTGGAAAGACGTAAGGGAGGTCCAATAGCATCCATTTCTTTGATATGCTCGTAATTTTAGATGTAGTTGGAGCAATCATCTGCACCTTGTTTTCCTGTAATGCTTCGATTTCTTCATGATCACTATATAATGACTGATTAGGATAAACTTCAATTTTAACACGATGTTCTGTATATTCATCGACTAGTTTGGCAAAACGGTTCGCAGCTAGCCCTTTAGGTGTATTTTCGGCAACGACATGACTGAACTTAATCACGATTTGATCCTTCATCCCGACCTGCTCCTCATCCTCCGGCAAATTGAAACCGAAACCTGTAAAGAACGATTGAAACGATATATACACTGCTATCAACAGCCCCAAGACAATTAATAAGAAGTACCCCCATAATGTACGCATACCGACAACTCCTCACCGCTCACTTCACATTATCACTATTCTATCACAGCTTTCTACTGTCGTAATACAATGCGCGAAAAATAGCGAAAAGTGATGGAAATTCTGTTACTATAAAGTATAGAAGTAATGGAGGAAAAACAATGGATAAATCCTTTCATATGCCCATTCAAATTAAAATCACCCTGCTATCATTCGTAATCGTCGCTTTTTCGATACTAATAGGCGGGATTTTTATTTTCGGAAATATCGTTTCGGTCAGGGAAGATGAAATCGGCAAACGATCCATGATCACTGCCCATACCATCGCCGAACTCCCAGAAGTACAAAAATTGGTTCGTAAGCCTGAAGGCTGGACGCAGCTTAATCCGATTATTGAAAACTTAAGGAAAATCCATCAAGCTGATTATATTGTTGTGCTCAACAATCAGCATATACGCTATTCCCACCCGGTGTTCAGTCTATTGGGAACCCCCTCGGGCAGCAGCGATGAAAGCGCTGCGTTCGCTGAACACGAATACCTTTCAAAGGCTGCTGGCGAACTTGGCATTTCCGTCCGTGCCTTTGTCCCGATCCTTGATAGAGATAGAGAACAAATCGGCGTCGTGCTGGTTGGGAATATCTTGCCTACTATTCCGGAATTAATCAAGGACCTGAAAGGCGAAATAGCGATTATCCTGGTCCTTACACTTCTATTCGGTGTATGCGGCTCATGGCTCATGGCAAGAAGGATAAAAAAAGAGACCTTCCAACTTGAACCACATGAAATTTCACGGATGTTGGTTGAAAGGACAGCTGCTTTCAATGCCATGCATGAAGGGGTCATCGCCATAGATAATAATCAGACAATCACGATTTTCAATGAAAAGGCTAAGCAAATATTCAATATTAACGGTGCAGTCATTGGTAAGAATATCAATGATATCATACATGATACCCGTCTCCCGGAAGTGCTCGACCGGACATCGCCCATCTTCAATCAGGAAATCTCCGTTCAGAACAGGAATATTGTAAGCAGCAGGGTACCAATAAAGATTGCGGATAAAACGATTGGTGCCGTGGCCATATTCCAGGATCGCACCGATGTGACGAAGCTAGCTGAAGAGTTGACTAGTGTCAAAGCATTCGTTGAAGCCCTGCGTGTTCAAAACCATGAATATATGAACAAACTTCATACGATAGCGGGATTGATACAGCTAGGTAATCTTGACGAAGCTCTCCATTACATTTTCCATATCACGGAAGAACAGGAGGAACTGACCAGATTTTTAACGAAGCACATTCACGATGATAATTTAGTGGGGCTGCTATTAAGCAAGATTTCCTTGGGGCGTGAACTCGGAATCGAGCTCATCATGGACAAGCACACGAAATTGGACCGCTTCCCCGCTGATTTGGATCATCACGATTTTGTATTGATAATTGGAAACCTGATCGAAAACTCATATGCAGCGCTAAAGCATTGTTCAGAGGAAACAAAACAGGTTTATCTATCCATCTACCAGGATGAACGCCATTGTCAAATCGTGCTTGAGGATAATGGCCCCGGCATTCCCGAGGACATTCATAAAGATATATTCGAATATGGTTTTACAACAAAAGGTGCGGAAGGATCAGGAATTGGTCTTTATCTAATAGACCAAATTGTTAAAAAAGCGAACGGCGAAATGAAATTCACGACACGCCCTAACGAAGGAACAAGCTTTTTTCTTTCTTTTCCGATGCACGAAATGGAGGAGAACCGAAATGACTAACGAAATTCGTGTACTTTTAATTGAAGACGATCCAATGGTCCAAGAGGTCAACAAACAATTCATCGAGCGCCTGCCTGCCTTTAAGGTCGTTGATACAGCTTTCAATGGGCTTGAAGGTCTGGAAAAAATCAGGCAGTCTAAACCCGACCTTGTCATTTTGGACATCTTCATGCCATCTTTAAACGGGGTTGATACACTTTATCAAATCAGAAAAGAGCAAATGGATGTGGATGTCATCATCATTTCAGCGGCAAATGATCAGAAAACGATCAGAAAAATGATGCAGAACGGGGCTTTTGACTATTTAATCAAGCCATTTAAATTCGAAAGGCTAAAACATACTCTGGAACAATACTTTGCTTTTCGGATGGAGGTTGAACCTGATCATCAAATTTCTCAAAATCAGCTCGACCGAATTCTCTTTCAAACTAAAACAGATTCAGAAGCGAGTCCGAAATATGATGTTCCCAAAGGATTGAATGGCGCGACTCTTGAGCAAGTGACGAAGTTCATAAAGACCCAGCCTGGGTCACTATCTGCAGAAGAAGTGGCTGATGGGATTGGAATCGCCAGGGTAACAGCAAGGCGCTATCTTGAATATTTGCATGGCGAGGAAGTCCTTCAGCTTGATGTACAGTATGGCAGCATAGGCCGCCCAGTCAATAGGTACCGGCTTAAAAAACCTTAAAACTCATGGGGACCGGCCAGAACCAAAACGGTTCCCTTTTTACTTTTATTCATTTACGCACCTGTCTTCCGGTCATATAAGCCCCACTTTCTCTTCAAAAGAAACAGTTCGCACTCTTCCAATGCCGTCACTTCTTTAATGACATAGTCCGGCATGCCTCTTCTTAGTAGAATTTCCGCAATTAGGTACGGTTTTTTCTTCATACACTCTCCCCTCCCTTTCCCTTGGTTGCCATTCTTTTAATTTCATTATACAAAATAATCCAATAAAGAAAAAATAGACAAAGCCCCATTTTCTGATAAATTTTATGCCTGATCGGCCTTTTTAAAGGATTTTCCTTCTCTAAAAACTCATTTTATATAGGTAATACCTGAAATAAAAAAGATTTGCAGACTGTAGACAAATTAAAAGTTCCAGGTTCATTTCAGATATCCAATGAGGGTTTCAACCATATAAAAAAGGAGACCATGAAGGCGGGGCCAGATCAATCGAACCTTCTTTTGTCGACAAACTGATATTTTTTTATTTATCCTATTAAAATCATTTTCCAAAAGGGTGGGGTTTCCGTCAAAAAAATACTAAATGGGTGATTTACATAGGGCCTGGGGGGCAAAAGGAGATAGGATCAATTTTGGATCAAAAGAGGTGTATTGCACCTCCTTTGATGTTTCACTTGTACTGTTTACTATATGTAGTCAATTCCTTTAGCCGCTTTTCATTGATGGCAAAACCGATTCCAGCTTTATCAGGAACTTGGATCATGCCATTTTTGACAATGACTTCAGGATCGATTACATCTTCATCCCAATAACGGGATGAAGATGATATATCCCCGGGAATCGTGAACCCTTTTAATGTGGCAAGTGCAATATTATGCGCACGTGAAATGCCAAATTCAATCATACCGCCGCACCAAACGGGCACACCATTTCCTAGGCATAGATCATGGATTCTTACAGCTTCCGTCCAGCCGCCGACTTTAGCCATCTTAATGTTGATCACCCCGCAGCTCTGGAGCGACAGCGCACTTTTGGCATCATGGAATGAATTTATGCTTTCATCAAGGCAAATGGGTGTCTGCAGCTGTTTCTGCAAAAATGAATGTTCCACAATGTCGTCATGTCCCAGCGGCTGTTCAATCATCATCAGCTTAAACACATCAAGCTTCTGAAGATGTGGGATATCATCAAGGGTGTATGCTGAATTGGCATCTGCCATTAGCGGGATATCGGGATAGGCCCGACGTATTTCCGCTAAAAACTCTAGATCATTTTGAGGATTGATTTTTATTTTATAACGCTGATAACCAGATCCGGAAAAATCCTCGATTTGGTGCATCGCATCTTCTATATCATTGGATGCAATAACTACACCAGCGGCCACTTCACTTCGTTCGCCGCCAAACAGCCGTCCGAGGTAGACTCCTTCCTGCTTCGCATATAAATCGAGGATTGCCTGCTCTAGAGCTGACTTCGCCATCGCATTCCGTCTGATTCCGTCCCATAAGTTCGGCAGCTCATCAGGATGCCTGATCTGACTGGCCAATGTCAGCGGGATTAAGAAATCATCCAACATATGAAAACATGTTTTGATCGTTTCCTCGGTATACCAAGGACTTGTAAAAGGGACAGCTTCCCCGTATCCAATCAATCCGTCTACATCCATGGCTTCGACAATTATCACTTCCCGGTCGCTTACCGTTTCGAGATGCGTCTTGAATGGCCGCTTTAAAGGGGCCTTAATCAGTTTCAAGGAAATGGAGGATAACTTCATTGCCACTCCCCCATTTCCTTCTTCAGTTCCCGTCTCAGAAGCTTGCTTGCTCCATTCCGCGGAAGCCACTCGCAAAAAATAACGTTTCGGGGAATTTTATAGGGTGCCAAGTACTCTCTGCAATACTCCAGCAGTTCGCTCTCATCAAGCTCTGCACCTTGATGCAAGACGACAAAAGCGAGTGGGACCTGTCCCCATTTTTCATCGTCAGTCCCCGTTACTCCCGCTTCGAAAACATCAGGGTGCTTACTAAGGACATTTTCAATTTCGGCCGGATAGACATTTTCACCGCCGGAGATGATTAAATCCGAGCGTCGGTCAAGCACATATAAAAAGCCTTCCACATCGAGATAACCAAGGTCCCCAGTATAAAGCCATCCATCGATAATGGCCTGCTGTGTAGCGTCCATCCGATTAAAATAGCCTTTCGTCACATTCGGACCTGAAACCACGATTTCACCCACTTCACCCGGTTCACATATAGTGCCGTCTTTCTCTATCCGTAACTGCGAAGGAAATAAAGGCTTTCCAGCTGATCCGATTTTTGTCATGCTATACTCCGGTGCCAGCGTCACAATCTGTGAAGCCGTTTCGGTCATCCCATATGTTTGATAGACAGGAATCCCTTTCTCTTTACATGCTTCAAGCAAATGGACGGGTGCTGGGCCGCCGCCCAACAGGATACAGCGAAAGGTTTTTGGATAGCTTGTTCCCTTCAAATCCTGCACCATCCTATTCAGCATCGCCGTCACGACCGAAATGATCGACACGCCGCTTTCCTGGATGCTCCGGTTAGTTTCCCGTTCATCGAACCGTTCCGCCAAAACGACCTTCATGCCATAAATCACATTTTTCATCAGGATGGATAATCCGCTAATATGAAAGATCGGAACCGCACAATACCAAGAATCCTCCTCATGCAATCCAAGGTTCAGAACCGATCCGACGGCACTCCACCAATGGTTGCCAAATGTTTGGATCACACCTTTTGGATTTCCTGTCGTACCGGATGTATACATGATCGTTGCGGTATCCTCAAGATAAAACTCTTGAAGAATCTCTGCCGTGCCTTCATCCGGCAATTCTTCCGCTAAATGGAGGTTCAAACCCGGGAGGATCTTACCAATATCAGAGAGTTTGCCAGAGAAGGACCCTTCTGAAACCAGATTGGCGGTTCCACTATCCTCTATCTGCCAGGACAACTCTTTTGCCGTTAGCTTATTATTCAGCATCACAATCTTCACACCAAGATAAAATAGTGCATGGATAACAATAACACCATCAATATGGTTACGCAGCAAAACCGCACATGAATCGCCAGCACCCAGACCAATGCTTGCCAGCTTACCAGCCATCTTCTCCGATAATGTATGCAGTTCAAGAAAGCTATACGTATGACCTTCAAACTCAATAGCCGGACGATCCGGTGAAAGATGCGCCCGATTTTTCAGCCAGTTCGGCAACTTTTCTTCTGCCATCGCTGCTTACCCTCTTCCATTTTGATATAGAAAACAGCCCGGCGATTTCCCGCCAAGCTGTCAGTCTCATCGATTCACGCGTTTCATTAAGGGAAACGAGGGAATTGCCCAAAGTCCGGAGTGCGTTTTTCTTTGAATGCATCGCGGCCTTCTTTTGCTTCTTCTGTAGTATAGTATAAAAGTGTAGCGTCACCAGCCAATTGTTGAAGACCTGCAAGGCCATCAGTATCAGCGTTCATTGCCGCTTTCAAGAAACGAAGTGCAGTGGGGCTCTTCTCAAGCATTTCTTCACACCATTTAACTGTTTCCGCTTCTAATTGGTCTAATGGTACAACCGTGTTGACCAATCCCATATCCAATGCTTCCTGTGCGTTGTATTGACGGCATAAGTACCAGATTTCACGCGCCTTTTTATGACCCACGATACGAGCCAGGTAGCCAGAACCATAACCGGCATCAAAGCTTCCCACATTCGGTCCAGTTTGTCCGAAAATTGCATTGTCAGCAGCAATCGTCAAGTCACATACCACGTTCAAGACATTACCGCCACCAATTGCATATCCTGCAACCATGGCTACAACCGGTTTTGGAATTACGCGAATCAAGCGTTGCAAATCAAGGACATTTAGACGCGGAATGTTATCTTCACCTACATATCCACCATTTCCGCGTACTTTTTGATCTCCGCCTGAACAGAATGCTTTGCCGCCTACACCTGTTAAAATAATGACACCAATGCTGGAATCATCACGGGCCCTTGCGAATGCATCAATCATTTCAGCAGTCGTTTTTGGCGTGAATGCATTATGTACATGTGGTCGGTTGATGGATACTTTCGCAATCCCGTTATATTTTTCATATAAAATCTCATCATACTCACGTATTGTTTCCCATTGTATCGTCACCTTAATTCCTCCTTCTTTCGCTTAAAAACTCACTTATTATTTTACCAAACTTTTCTCCAACTTCCACATGAATCGCATGTCCCGCATCATTTATTATTTTCCATTCGGCGCATTTCAGCTTTTTTTTCATCGAGTCCGCAATTTCACAAAACTTCCGGTCAAGTTCACCAGTAACAAGGAGCACAGGGAAATCAAGGGTTGGCAGTTGTTCCCAGTATGAAGCCTGGCTGCCGGTCCCCATACCAAGAAGGCTATTGGAAAGGCCGGAAGGGTCATTTGCTAACCGCTGCTCCCGAATGGCCGACCTGATTTTGGCCGACAACCGTTTTTGACTTTCAAACAGCGGGATGTTTTCCCATTGATCCACAAACGCCTCCATGCCATTTGCAAGAATCCGTTCGGCAAGCTCCTTATCATTTCCCCTCCGGATTTCCCGTTCCTCTTCCGTTAAAAGGCCTGGTGAAGCGCTCTCTAAAATCAAGGTATCAACATACTCAGGATACAAACAGGCAAATCCCAATCCGAGCCTTCCACCCATTGAGTATCCAAGAATATGGGCTTTCGGGATATGTAACACATCCAAAATATACTTGATATCCTCAGCCACACGCTCCATCTCATACCTTCGATGCCCGGCTGGTGACTCAGACATGCCATGTCCGATGATGTCGACCATTATCATGGTATACCGGTCACCCAGTAGCGGAACGAGGAATTTCCATGTATCACGATTTCCCGTAAATCCATGCAAAAGTACAAGAGGATCTCCATTTCCCGTTATTTCAACAGCATATTTGACATCCTTGCTGACAATATTCATGATATTTCCCTGTCTAACACCATTTTTATTTCCTGGGAAACAAAGCTCCACAAATTTCGATGCTTTTGTAAATTGGACTCTCTTTCTGTCGGTACTTCGATGATTTTCAGACCTTGAATTTTGAATGACTCCGCAAATACCTTCTCTAACTCATCCCAACTTTGCACCTTGTTGTATTTACCGCCATAAAGCTGGGCAGTATGGGAAAAATCGAGCCCATGAGGCGTGCCGAATAGCGTTTCGAAATGTTCCCTCTCATTCGCCTGCGGCAAGAAGGAGAAAATGCCGCCGCCATCATTGTTAATCAGCAATATCGTGATATTTTGCTTTTGAAGTTTTGACGCAAGCAAGCCATTCATATCGTGGAAAAAGCTTAAATCCCCGATTGCCAGCACGGTATTTTTCGATACCGTGCCTACGCCAAGCGCAGTGGAAACGACACCATCGATGCCATTCGCCCCGCGATTTGCAATGGTTTTGATTCCTTTTCCATTATTCAAAAAGAAAGTATCCAAATCACGTATGGGCATACTATTCCCGACAAACAATGTGGATTCCAATGGCATCATATCAGCAAGCAGGGCGAACAGCTTGCCTTCACTTAACTCCGCTTCATCCCTGACGGAGGCTAAGGCATCCTTTGTCGCTCCATTGACGGTTTGCCATAAGCCAAGCCATTCATCATCAGGGGAAGAAGTAATTTTATCAGCAATCCGCTGGCAAAAATCTTTCTCTTCACTGTAAATCATATTGGTTGCCAATCCGGCCGGTTCGCGCCAGCCTGCCCCGCCATCGACGACCAGAGTGATTGCCTGTTTTTGTTTTTTCATGAATAACAATAAGGGTTTAGAAACAGGCATTGCCCCGAAACGCAAGATCACTTCCGGCGTGAAAGCCGCCTTTGCAGCTTCATCGCGTAGAAATGTATCGTACGCATCAATTACAACGGCCTTGTCATGACTTCCGCTCCTTAACTGTGAAAGAGGATCAGCCAATACCGGAAAAGCAAGTTTTTCAGCTAATGTGACGATGGCTTCCTTCATCTCTGGATGAGGTAATTCGCCACATACAATCATACCTTGCTTAGCTTGTGACAATGTAGTTGCAACCGATTCTATTTGTGATGTGGACAGTGACCGTTCGCCACTGTCAATCAGAACTGCAGGCTTCATTTTATTTTGCCTGTACTCCTTTGCCTGCTCCAGGTCCGGAATCAAAGGTTCACGAAGCGGGAAATTCAAATGTACAGGCCCTGCAGGTTCAGTTGCCGCTGTAGCCACTGCCCTTGCACCGACCGTCCTGGAATACCGCATCATCCCATCCGTGCTTTCGGGAAGTGCCATTTCGACAAACCATTTTACATGCCTTCCATAAAGATGTATCTGATCGATCGCCTGCGGGGCTCCGACATCACGCAATTCATGCGGACGGTCAGCGGTAAGTACAATAAGCGGCACTCTTGAATAGAAAGCCTCAATGACGGCTGGGTAATAGTTTGCAGCTGCTGTACCGGACGTACAAAGAAGTCCGACAGGTTCTTTTAAGGCCTTAGCCAAACCAAGGGCAAAAAAAGCAGCCGAACGCTCATCCACATTAATATGGATTTCGATATCAGGATGTTCCACTAGCAGTAAAGCTAGGGGCGTGGATCGTGAACCTGGGCTCACCACCACATGCCTCACCTCATTTTGTGCCAGCTCATCGACGAATGAAGCAGCATACGCTGTCAATGCATCTCGGTCATTCATTAAGATTTCCTCCTAAAGCACTTAACATCGGATTGAATTTAATCCCCGTTTCCCGGAATTCACTTTCGGGAGTCGAATCCTCCACTACTCCGCATCCGGCAAAGAGCGATGCCTCATTGTTCTGTATTAGGGCGGAACGTATCCCTACAGCGAATTCCCCGTTTCCATACGTATCCACCCAGCCTAAAGGACCTGCATAAAAGCCGCGTTCCATACCTTCCATTTCCCGAATTCGGACAACGGCCTTATCTTTTGGAAGTCCGCCCATAGCAGGTGTAGGATGAAGATTCTCGACGAATTCAAAAATCGTGACACCTTCCTTTGATAGACCTCGGACCGGTGTGTATAAATGCTGGATATGACGGTTTTTCATAAGTGCCGGTTCGGCCGGAACCATCACCTTTTCGCATACAGATTCAAAAGCATTGGATATCATCGACACAACATATTGATGCTCATGTAAATTCTTTTGGTCATGAAGCAATTCTTCACCAAGACGAACATCTTCTTGCTCATCTTTCCCTCGCCCCATCGATCCAGCAAGACAGGTAGAGAAAACTTCATTTCCCTGTTTTTTAATTAAACGTTCAGGGGTGGCACCGACAAAACAGTCACCACCAGCCTCCAAACTGAAAATATAGCTTAATGGCTGTTCAGCAATCAATTGTTCAAGCACTTTCCCTGAATCGATGGAACGTTCAAAAACAAGTCGAATCTCCCTTGCCAAAACGATCTTGTCGAGATCTGTCGTCTTGATTTCCTGAACAGCCTCTGCGACCGTCTGCTTCCATTCCTCAGGTTCGACTTCCCTCTGCATAACCAGGGAATTGGCCCCCAATCCATTGCCATCCAAGCTTTCGAAAAGGAAAGCTTCCCGTTCATTTATCATATCTATGAAGAGTTTTTCTGAATCATCAGGCGAACAAAGTAAGTTTGTCGTTAAGTAAGCTTGTTTCCCCACTATTGACAGCATGAAGGCAGGTATATAAAACAGGTTGTCCCCGAACTGATTCCAAAGGAGCGTACTGTCCGTTTCATAATCAAAAGAAAAGCCCCCAAACAGTAAAGGACCTGTCGCTTCTAAATCAGTCACCCCTGTTTTGACAGCATTATTCTGCAGTTTGATCCAGCTCTTTTCGACTTCTCTATAACGTTCGGCATTCGATGCCGCTTTGAGTTTCTTAACATTGCCTAAACCGGTGATGGTTATTTCCTTTGCAGGGTCCTCCCAGAAAAAGCGTTCACCCGCGTACCGTTCTCTTCCAGCTTGATAAAATGAAAGGGGGTTGTTGCAATTAACTTTCTTAATATGACTGAATAGAACTTGATCATTCAAGTCCTTCGCCTTTTGTATAGCTGAAGCCAGTCCCTGAAACTGTTCAGTTTCCTCTGAGATAGCCAAAAAAATCCCCCCAAATGTACATTTTAAAAGCTTTTTAACCTATTTAAAGATACACCTCCCTTCAACCTCATGTCAATAAAACGCCCCTTTACCGACCGATTCTTTCCTGCTTTTTTCCTTATTATATGAATCTTAGCGAATGTAGAGAAATGTCCTTGATTTTGGAAATTCATCATCACATGATTACCCATTATCACCCTTACCCACTTTTGCTGCATTTATTAGGATAACCTTTTGTGCAACATTTCAATATTTGTTATAATTTCGAGAGAACTAATAATGATTTTGAGGAGAGAAATAATGCAAACAGAATATGACGGACTTCCCCTTAAACGGACCTGGAAGATTTGGTGGGAGTTAATTCGTCCACATACACTAACCGCAGCTTTTGTCCCAGTTTTACTAGGAACTGTGATTGCACTTTTGGAAGATGGAGTGAATTGGTTACTATTCGCTGCCATGATGATCGCAAGTATCCTGATTCAAGCTGCAACCAATTTATTCAATGAATACTATGATTTCAAAAGAGGCTTGGATACAGAGGAATCCGTAGGCATCGGAGGAGGGATCGTGCGTCATGGGATGACCCCTAAACTAATCATGACCTTGGCCCTTGGCATGTATGCCATCGCCTTGCTACTGGGCATCTATATCTGTGCCGTATCATCTTGGTGGCTTGCTGCAGTAGGACTGGTTTGCATGCTTGTCGGCTATCTTTATACAGGCGGTCCCCTGCCCATTTCATATACACCATTCGGGGAGCTTTTTTCTGGATTATTCATGGGCTTTTTGATAATCCTGATTGCCTTTTTCATTCAAACCGGTTTTGTTTCTTCAACAGCCATCTTAATTGCCATTCCAAGTGGAATATTGGTCGGGTTGATCAACTTATCCAATAACCTACGTGACCATGATGGCGATAAGGCACATGGCCGAAAAACGATGCCAGTAGTGATGGGCAGGAAAAACGCCCTGACATTCATGGCAGTCATGTTCGCTTTCTCTTATCTCTGGCTTGTTGGACTAGTCCTTACCGGAAGCGTAACGCCATGGATTCTCCTTGCCTTCCTAAGCATCCCGAAAGCCATGGCGGCAATCAAAGGCTTCGTAGGTAAAACGCAACCGATCACGATGGTGCCAGCAATGAAGGCCACAGCGCAAACGAACACCTTCTTTGGCTTACTCATGGCCATTGGATTATTCATCAGCTATCTAATATAATCTCCAAGGACTGAGCGGATGAGGCTCAGTCCTTTTTTCTGTCATCCATTCCATATTGTTTTCCTATACTCTGATTTGGGTAATAGATAATACAACCATCATACTAATAAAAAATAAGATATCGAACTTCAGAAGGAGTGAATCGGATATGGCAACGAAACAACAAACGCAAAAATTCAAAAATGAACTGCTTCAAGAAAAAAATGAGCTAAGTAATAGAATTCAAAATGATGAACAATCGGTTCTGGATAAAAGCCAGACGGAATCCGTAGGTGAATTATCGTCCTATGATAATCATCCTGGTGACCTAGGAACCGAATTATTCGAGATCGAACGGAATCAAGCACTCGATGAGCATGCAGAATCCGAAATGGAGAAAATCGATGATGCTTTGAAAGCCTTAGAAGAAGGATCGTATGGGCGTTGTAAAACCTGCAATATGGAGATACCCATCGAGAGGCTTGAAGTGATCCCAAGCACCCTCCACTGTGTCGAGCATGCCCCAGAAAGGCCACTTTCACAAGACCGTCCAGCGGAAGAGGATATACTGATTCCATCCAAGGGTGATCATTTTGAAAATCGTCATGGAATCGAAATCGTAGATAAAGAAGATAGCTTTGGTGAAGTTGCCAAATTCGGTACATCCGAAACGCCATCTGATTATACAGGCGATCATGGCAATTATAATGATTTTTATAAAACCGAAGATGAAACGAACGGATTTCCTGAAGACTATGAAGGATTTGCCGCAAATGATATCGAAGGAAGAAATAGAGTGGATATGCCGAACAAAAAGCAAAAGGAATTTAAAGATAGACTGGAAGAAGAAAATATAGAATCCAATCTTGGATCCATTCCCTATAGACAAAAAGATAGTTATATCAATGAAAAGAAATGAAAAAAAGAAGCATACATGAATGTATGCTTCCCTTTTTGTTATGACCCGTACGGGATTCGAACCCGTGTTACCGCCGTGAAAGGGCGGTGTCTTAACCGCTTGACCAACGGGCCAAATGGCGGAGAAGGAGGGATTTGAACCCTCGCGCCGCTCGCGCGACCTACACCCTTAGCAGGGGCGCCTCTTCAGCCTCTTGAGTACTTCCCC
>NZ_JADILK010000039.1 GCF_017355165.1 Bacillus sp. SD075
GAGCTGCCTTTATGGCAGCTTTTTCTTCATGCAAATTAGGATATAATGGATGATGATTTGTTGAGTCAAAAATAGACTATGCCCCATTGGTTTTTACGTTAATTAATAATAAAAGCAGACGGTACAGGGAGAATCATAGAGGATTCCCGCTGTACCGTCTGCTTTTAAATAGGCCTTTCAAATGTGCAATAATATTACCAACTATTTTTCAAAACAATTTTTCCTATCGCCTTGCCTGACTCCATGTATTCATGGGCTTTTGAGACTTCATCAAACGTAAAAATATTCGGATCCAAAAGCGGACGCAGCTTCTCTTCCTCAACCAACCTAGCGACCTTCTTTAAAATTTCCCCATAATGCTTATGCATGTCCTTGTTTAATATCTTCAACAACATAAAGGTTACATGTAGAGAAAGTCCTTTTGAATGCACTGGTGAGAGGTCATGAGTCGAACGGGCAGCAATGGCTGCTACCGTTCCATGTACCGCGGCCGCCTCAAAAGAGCGATCAAGGTTTTCTCCCCCTACCGTGTCAAACACAACGTCAAATCCTTTTCCATCCGTATATTTTTGTACATAGTCGTGAACGCTTTCTTCTCGGTAATTAATAGGCACATCTGCACCAAGGCGCGTGCCTATTTCCAGCTTCTCCTGCGAAGAGGCGGTTGCATAGACTGTTGCGCCTCCCCATTTGGCCAGTTGAATGGCAATGTGGCCAACACCGCCGGTGGCTGCATGGATCAGTATATCCTGTCCAGGGACAAGATTTGCCCGATTAAATAATGCTTCCCATGCGGTAATGGCAACTAAAGGTAAAGCCGCGGCTTCTTCCATCGTTAAATTTTTCGGTTTGTGAGCCAGTAAATCAGCATCTGCTAGCATATACTCTGCAAGTGCACCGCCAGTTCCTTTAAAACCACCCGCGCATCCAAACACTTCATCGCCAACTTTAAACTCAGTTACACCTTCACCCACTAAAGATACCAAACCTGCAACATCCCCATGTAATACTGCCGGGAACTCAGGGGCAACGGCTGGAACTGCACCAGCACGGACTTTCGTATCAATAGGATTTACACTTGTAGCCTTGACTTGAATAAGTACATGTCCAGGTTTGAGTTCAGGTTTTGAAATCTCTTTAAATTGAAATACGGATGGTTCACCAAAAGATTGAATAATTTGTGATTTCACTTTGGTCACTCCTATTTATTTTATGTGAAGATGCCTCTTCACCTATTCATGTTAAGGATGAATACACCGGGGACATTACCATCCGATTTTATTAGTAACATCTTTAATGATGAATAGTATGAAAAGAGGGAATATTTAGTATTCTCTTGCAAAATCTATCATACTTTAAATAATATAAAATGAAAAGTACGCACATTTTTGTTGAATAGGATAAAAGTTGTAACAATGTATTTCAGTTGATTCAGGATCTCATAATTATCTAATCTGCTTATTGGATCCCCCTCCATGGTTGTAGTTATTTTAGGTGATTTTCTTCTTCTTAGGCAGTTCTTCTTTTCTGGTCCTATAGGGACAGGTCAGTTCAATGAAGATAATATATAATTTGGATGAATGCACAAAGTTTTGATGAAAATGGAAAGGAAGCATGAATATGACAGAAATGATACCACTGACATTGGAGAATGTGGAGCAATGTACCGAACTCTATATGAACGTTTTTAATAGTGAACCATGGAATGAAAGATGGACATATGAAACAGCTAAAGAGAGACTTTCAGACTTATTGCATACGCCTAAATTTCTTGGGTTTTTATTTCATATTGATCACAATCCAGTTGGTTTCATTGCTGGAAATAGTAAAGTGTCTTATCAAGGGGTAACTTATTATTTGGCAGAACTGTGTGTGAATAATGAAATGCAAGGTAAAGGGCATGGCTCAAAAATGCTTCATTCTTTAGAAGATGAACTACAGAAAAGAGAGATTAAAAGTCTATATTTATTAACGGCTAACGACGGGCTTGCAGAAGCATTTTATCGGAAAAATGATTATGTTGTAAATGAAGATAGGGTGGTTATGAAGAAAAAATTATTCCCTTAATCTTAGTCCTAAGGAAAGGGAAAAGGCGAAAAAAATTGTTTTGAAAAGCAGTCAGAGGATGGGATGAACAATGTCAAAATCTATAAAAATGTATCAGTTAAGCCGAAAAGTACATAAGTGGACTGGACTAATTTTATCCGTTTTTTTTATGTTCATCGCAGTCACAGGCCTCGTGCTAGTTTATATGATACCACTTGGAGTGGCTGATGAGTTAAGGACGGGGAAAGAAGTGGGTCCAGATCAAGCGATACCTATGGAGAAGGTCGTGTCCATTGCTACGTCTCAGGATCTTCCAGGTGTGGAATCGGTTGAAGATATATTCAGAATTGAATATAGACCAAGTGCAAATGTGTATCAAGTGCGCTTTAATAACGGTCAAGGTGTTCAAATAGATGTGAGCACAGGAAAAGTGTTATCCACAAAACCGGATTATTCGACTTTCCTCATTACTTTGCATGATGGATCGTTCTTTGGAGATTGGTATAGATACACTATCCTCACAATGACCGGTTTATCCTTAATCCTGCTGTCATTTTCAGGGTATTATATGTTCGGGTATCCTCTCTATAAGCGTCTGATGGCGAAAAAAAAGCAATCTTAATAGGAGGTGGTTATGTGTCTATAAAAGGTTTGAATCATTTATTATTTTCAGTTTCGAACTTAGAGAGTTCCATAGAATTTTATCAAAATGTTTTTGATGCGAAATTATTAGTTAAAGGCAGAACCACAGCTTATTTTGATTTGAATGGAATGTGGATTGCCCTGAATGCAGAAAGGGATATCCCCCGTAATGAAATAAGCCAATCATACACACATATAGCATTTTCCATAGAAGAAGCTGACTTTATGAACATGTACGGAAAACTAATGGAACTGAATGTAAACATCCTGTCAGGCCGTCCAAGAGATGCAAAAGATAAGAAGTCCATTTATTTCACTGATCCAGATGGTCATAAGTTTGAGTTCCATACAGGTTCTTTACAAAATAGAATAGATTACTACAAACAAGAAAAAACACATATGGAGTTTTTCGACTAATGAGTAAGCTACTTTCAAATGAAAAGGGGAATATTCATGAAAACCATCGGCCTTATTGGCGGAATGAGCTGGGAGTCATCGTTAGAATATTATCGACTCATTAACGAAGAAGTAAAAGCAAAATTGGGAGGTTTGCATTCAGCCAAGTGCATTTTATATAGTGTCGATTTTCAAGAAATCGAACGCTATCAAGCTAACGGAGATTGGGAAAGCTCTGGAAAGTTATTAGGCGATGTAGCTCTGTCTTTGGAAAAGGCAGGTGCCGAAATGATTGTAATTTGTACGAATACGATGCATAAAGTGATTGGATATATTGAAGAAAAAGTCAGTTTGCCGATTTTACACATTGCTGATTCAACAGCTAACCAAATTCAAAAGTCCAAAATCAGTACGGTTGGTTTACTTGGCACTAAATATACGATGGAGCAAGACTTTTATAAAAAACGAATGGAGTCCAAGGGTATCAAGGTTTTAATACCAAATGATGAGGATAGAAAAGTCATCAATAAAGTAATGTATGAAGAATTATGTTTAGGGGAAATTCAACCATCATCAAGGGATTATTACAAAAAGGTTATCAAGGGGTTAGTTGACGGTGGAGCTGAAGGAATAATATTAGGGTGCACAGAAATTGGATTATTAGTAAAACCAGAGGATTCAGAAGTGCCATTATTTGATACGGCTGTAATCCATGCCATTGAAACGGTTAATATGGCATTAGAAAAATGAATGGACTGGACATGGTGCTTCAATAAAAGGGGTTGCTGCGGCAGCCTTTTTTTGTGGAGATGGAGGGCAGGATCATTTAATAGTGGGTAGGCTGATTGAAAAAAATGAATAAACGATCATATAAGGTCAATTCTATATACAAGAATGATAAAAAGGAGATTACAACGTGAAGCCATATGAAATAAAAAATATGATTATTGATGACGAGTTTGATGGTGAAGAATCGGTTACAGCTGATTTTACTCACAATTATAAGGAGTATAGCATTACTTTAAAAAAAGCAGATCTTGAAATAATTAATACATGGGTTTTGGAGGATGGTTCATCTCTTCCAGCAAATTTATCAGGTACTATCATTGAATCGATAAGGGAGGATATTAAAAAGAGAATCTAGTCATTTGTACTAGATTTTTTTTGATCATCTCCTTAATGGAAGAAAAGTTTAGCCTTGTGTAAATTGGAGATAAAAAAGATAATGAGGTAGGAATAAAGATGGCAAAACAAAGAAGGTTAGTTTTGTGAATGAATAAAATATTGAAATTGTCAGAAAATAATGTAAAATGAGATTAACAACTTAACTAAATACCTAATGCCTATTCATTAGCTATTAAAAAATAACCTTTTTTAATAACAACTGATGGACCAGATGGCTATCTTAAACAATTACTATCATTTAGTGATAGTGATGTTTAAGGTAGCCATTTTTTTGCGATTATGTAAGCGCTTAATAAGGGTTTGGTTGAAAACTTAGTGAGTTGCGCAATTAGGAGGTATTTATCAGGATTTAATCTTAGTTAAAGGAGGTATATGGCGTTAACGTCTAGATCAAAAGACAACGCATTAGTGGGACTTATCTACTTTAAACCAATTAAAGGGTAAAAGGAGGAAAGGTGATTTATCTTGAATTCAAGAAAGTAGTTATGGCTTATGGCTTTTATTTAGACCAAATAAATTGCTGTGTCCATGGTTTTGCATAAGTTTTACTAAGCAATCTCACTTTAGTGGCTATGACTTTCATTAATAATAAGTATTGAAAGGGGATGTTCTATAATGGGGAAAACTCAAACGAACCAAACATGGGTTATTGTGTTCATCGCTTGTTTTCTGGGCCTCATGGTGGATGGAATGGACATACAGTTTCTAGCATTAACTCTTCCTAGTTTAATGGATGAATTCCAAATTACTAAAGCTACTGCAGGAATCATCAGTACATGGTCCTTAATAGGTATGGCAACTGGCGGAGTTGTAGGTGGCTGGTTATCTGACCGATACGGTAGGGTAAGAATGGCAACCTATATGATGGTTATTTTTTCTGTTGGTACAGCTTTGCTTGGCTTTGTGCAAACATATGAGCAATTTTTAGTCATTCGTTTTATAGGTGCTATAGGGATAGGAGCGGAATACTCTATAGTCACGATGCTTATGGCAGAATATGTACCAACAAAAAGACGAACGACTATCTTGGGGTCATTACAAGCAGCTTATTCAGTAGGATACCTAGTGGCAGCCTTATTGGCAGGTGCAATCTTGCCGGATTACGGATGGCGGCCTCTTTATTTTTTATCCATTTTCCCTGTAATTCTGGCGATTTATATCAGGCGCAATATACCAGAACCTAAAAGCTGGGTAGATGCAAAAATACAACCTAAAAAAGCAAAGAAAAATGAATTATTTACGATTTTCAAAGATCCAAAATTAAGAACAATTTTCCTCTTCTGGATTATTACATCCACCTTTTTGCAATTTGGTTTTTATGGTGTAGGAACATGGTTGCCGACGTATATTGTAGATGAATTAGGTTTCGATTTTAAAAAGATGACAGGGTACCTTGTAGGAACCTATACAGCATTGATTCTCGGAAAGGTTCTTGCAGGTTGGTTAGCAGATATAATTGGTCGTCGTACAGTGTATGTAATTGGTGGTTTATCCACTGCAATTTACTTACCAATACTTATCGTATACCAAACACCAGCCAATATTATTATTTTACTTACCATATTTGGATTTCTCTATGGTGCACCATATGGGGTTAATGGTACGTATATGAGTGAAAGTTTCCCCACACATATTCGTGGTACAGCTGTAGGAGTATCCTATAACATCGGGCGATTTGGTGCAGCGATAGCACCTGTTACCATTGGAATTATCGCGGAATCCCATTCTATCGGATTTGGCCTGGCCATCCTTGGTATAGCCTATGCTTTAGCCGGAATTATTCCTGCATTATTTATCAAAGAAAAAATGTATGATCCATTTGAAAATAAATCTAAGGGGCAGATCGATAGCGATTCAGGCAATCATTCGGCGTAACTAATTTTAAAGCGTATAATGAAAAAATATATGTTATCAAATCCCATTAAATAAATAAGGTAAAAGTGCAAAAAGGAGTTGCAGCTGCAGCTCCTTTTTTCTAATGCAATAAATGGTGGGGATAGTTGAATGAAGAAAAGTGGAATGTTTATCCAAATGATGGTATTTTAAGTTGAAGTATGCTTGTTGATTCGATTTAAGTATGAACGACTTTCAGAGAGGGATGGGACAATGGGAAGTAAATGGCCAAATGAAATGAAAGTAGCGCAAATTCGGTTTGCACGTCCTACTGATCAACTAAAAAAGGTTGTAAACTTCTATTGTGAAGGGGTAGGTTTGAAAAAAATCGGTTCTTTTGAAGGGCATGAGGGATATGACGGCATCATGATAGGGCTTCCTCATTCCAGCTATCATTTAGAGTTCACTCAACATAAGGAGGGCAGTCCTTGTCCTGCCCCATCAAAAGATAATCTGCTAGTCTTTTATATTCCTGAAGGTAAAACCATTGAAGAAATTACAAATAGATTGAAAGGTATGGGGTATGGACCGGTTTCTCCGGAAAATCCATATTGGGAAAAATCGGGTGTTACTTTTGAAGATCCGGATGGTTGGAGAGTAGTTTTAATGAATTCGCCTGGAATAGGAAATTAAATTTTTAATCAGCAATGGAAATGAAAACGACCGAAAAGCATCATGCTTTTCGGTCGTTTTGGATTTATGAAGACATCGTGATCCCGCCATTGATGTGAATGCACTGTCCCGTTATATAGGCACCTTCATCAGAAGCTAGCAGCACATAGGCGCCTGCATGATCTGTCGGCTGCCCAGGGCGGCCAAGTGGTGCCTCGGTACCGAATTCGGCAACGGATTGTTCGTCGAATGTCGCCGGGATGAGTGGCGTCCAAATCGGCCCTGGTGCCACCATATTGACCCGAATCCCTTTTTTAGCCACATTCTGTGCAAGGCTGCGTGTGAAGCCGACGATTGCCCCTTTTGTCGCCGTATAATCCATCAGTGTTGCATGTCCTCTGTACGGGTTGATTGAGGTTGTGTTGATGACCGCATTGCCTTGTTTCATATGAGGAACTGCGTGCTTGCTCATGTAAAATACTGAATATATATTGGTGCGGAACGTTTTATCCCATTGCTCGTCCGTGATATCCTCAATGTTTTCCGTCGGGAATTGCACTGCTGCATTATTGACGAGGATGTCCAGCTTTCCGAACTTGTCCAGCGTCTTCGTAATCAATTCCTTACAATTCGCTTCAACGGAAACATCACTTGGAAGCAGGAGGCAGCGAACGCCTTCCGCTTCAATCATCTGCTTTGTTTCTTCGGCATCACTGTGCTCATCTAAATAATTCACAACCACATGGGCGCCTTCCTTTGCATAAGCAATGGCAACTGCACGTCCGATGCCGCTATCTCCGCCTGTAATCAAGGCAACGCGGTCCTTTAACTTACCGCTTCCTACGTAATCCTTTGGCTGAATCGGGAGTGGATTCATCTCTGATTCAATGCCAGGCTGTCTTTCCTGTGTTTGTCCGGGCTGTCCATTTTTTTGCTGTTCATATATATTCAAAGAAAATCTCCTCCTCTTAAACTATTGATCTAGTCATACTTTAGCCTTAAAAAAGTACAGTTAAACATCTGACTCCTTTTGCGAACGATTACAACCATATCGAAGCAATTCAGTATGGAAGGAATTATGATGTTCAAAGTTGAATGGCATTCCAATAAAACGTTCAGAGGTGTTAATGTGAATTCGGTAGAAACAATACAAGCATGAACCAATAAAGAACAGTGGGTAGAAGCCTTTCCTTTTAAAAAATATAGGGAACTACTCCTCTTACTTACGGGAATATCTTGGTAGCGAAATTGATGCATATAGAACATTTGATGATATGGAGGAGGAGGGAAACGATGATTGCAGGAGTAGATGTCGGGGATAGTAATCATGTACAGCCATGTTTTTAAATCCAACCATAGCTTTTAAGAGCCTGGCTAAAAAGAATGATATACAAATAAAGGGAAAAGGCATTTTGGTATCGTATAAAGCATAGTATAAATCGTTTTTATTAATAACGTTAGCCATATCATTAATGGGAGTGAAGATCATGGAAGCATCGGTAGAACGGATTTTTTCTAATGAATTGGTGAAATTGGCTGGGCATTTTTTTCAAGTGAATGCGGGAAATCCGGTTAAACTTGGAGAGGCAGAAAACTACGTATTTGAGGTATACAGGGATGGGACGCCCTATATTTTAAGGATGACACATCAATCACATCGTACAAAAGGTCAAGTGCTTGCTGAGTTAAGGTGGATTGAGCATTTACAGAATTATGGAAGTGAAATACCTAAAGTCCTCTCTTCGAAGGAAAATAACTTAGTAGAAATGGTAAAGGGTTCGGATGGTACGGAATTTTACTGTTGCCTGTTTGAAAAAGCTCCTGGTGTAAGGATGAAAGTCACCGATGAAAATTTTGACGAAACTTTATTTTTTGAATGGGGAAGAACCATCGGACAGATGCATAAACAAACAAAAAGTTATAAGCCTGAAACAAAATATAAAAGGCTGGATTGGTATGAAGAAGAATTATTGAATGTCCAACTCTATGCATCCGATGTTCCAGAACAATTGTTGAGCCAACAAGAATTAATCATGAAGAACTTAAAGGCCCTTCCCGTTCATCAAGATAATTTTGGATTGATTCATTCTGATATACATAACGGCAATTTCCACTTTCACGAGGGGAAGGTTCATGTTTTTGACTTTGATGACTGTTCTTATCACTGGTTTGCCAGCGATTTGGCGATACCTCTGTACTATTTGATGTGGAGCTTGGAGCGTGAAGGGATAAACGGGCTCGATGATCATGCTGCCCATTTCATGAGGGAGTTCATAAAAGGTTATGAGACGGAAAATATCCTTGACCCTGTTGAATATGAAAGGATTCCTCTATTTTTAATGTTAAGGGATTTAACGTTATATAATTTTTTTCATAAAAAGTACGATTTGAAGAATGTGGATAGTCAATTATACAAAACCGTTCAAAAGATCGAGCGTAGAATAATCGAAGGCCGTCCTATTGTTCACTTCGATCCGAATGTGGTTCATTGAGGGGGATTGGAATGTCAGAAATGGAAAATAATCGACTTGCATATAGGATTCGGACAGGTGAATTGGAAGATGCGGGAGCCGTTTTGGAAATACAGAATGCCGTTATTTCCGAAGGCGAGTTTTTCATTGCCGTATCGGAGGAGTTCAATAAATCACCAGAACAACAAAGAGATTGGATAGGAAGGATATTGGAAAATGAACGAGAAACGCTCATCGTGGCCGAAATGAATGGTGAAGTGATTGGATGGATAGTATTTCAATCGGAAAATACGAAGAGAATGTCTCACAAGGGTTCATTTGGGATCATGATTAGAAAAAATTTCAGAGGCATGGGAATTGGAAAAGAGCTTATTGAAACATTATTGGAATGGGCAGAAGCCAATCCGTTCATTGAAAAGGTGAGTTTAGGAGTTTTTTCAACAAATCATCGGGCAATATCATTGTATAAAAGGATGGGGTTTATTGAAGAAGGCCGTAAAATTAAGGAATTTAAGATGAACGAATGTGAATACGTTGATGATATCATCATGTACAAATTGGTTTGAACGGACCGAAAGAGCATGAATGGATTCAATACATGCTCTTCCGGTTTTGTTATGTATCTATTTTTATAGTAAAACGATATTGATGTCATGCATCATTTAATTACTTTAACTTTCACTTGCTTTCTACCCCAAGTTAAAGCATCCGCTTCTTTTGCGATGAATACATCGATTCTGTTTCCTTTGATTGCGCCGCCCGTGTCTGCAGCGATGGCTTGTCCGTAGCCTTCGACTTCAACGATGGAGCCTAGCGGAATCACGTTCGGATCGACTGCTATCAGTTTGGCATCATCATATTTTTTTAGGTCAACGCCCATTCTTGTAGTGCCTGAGCATCCCTTGCAGCTCGCTGTATAAGCTGTACTAGTGACCGTCAGTTCTTTAACGGCTGAGCTTGCTAAACTGGTTCTTTCTTCTAATTTACTGAAGGTATGTGCACCGGCTATTCCGTCAGCGGATAATCCCTTTTGCTTTTGAAAATTCATGACGGCTTGCTTTGTACCTGTTCCATAAATGCCATCGATCGTTGATGTGTACATATCCCAGGCATTCAATAACCTTTGCAGTTCAGCTACAGGTCTTCCCATATCCCCGCTTTTCAGTACCTGTATTTTCTGATTCGTTTTTGTTCCAGCTATTCCATCGACTTTCAGTCCTGATTTTTCCTGAAACTTCTTAACGGATTCTTTTGTAATCGGTCCGAAGTAACCTGTTGCTTCATGATAGGGAAAAACCCCTTTTGTCAGTAATAATTCTTGTAATTCTTTAACATCACTATTACTCATTCCAAACGAAAGTGTGTGATCCAAAGCAGCGGCCTCGCCTTTTGTTGGCATGCAAACTCCTAGAATGAATACAGAAGCCGTTAGGATCGTTAATAAAATTTTCTTCATGTTTATCCTCCTCGTTGTTTCCTGCAGTTAAACGATTCGTTAAACGATCCCTCTTTTAGGCGCAGTTAATGAAAAACACCGCGAAGGCACTAAGGAATTGTTAAAACATGTAACAGAAAGAAAAGAAATGAGGCGGAGATCGGGTTACCATATCCTTAGTGGTTAGCTAATTCTGGAAAAGGATCGAGTTTCATATGGAACGAACGGAAACGTTGTTTGAACATGGGCATTCATTGATGACGTTTCTGTTAATAGAAATTCTATTTCACGGTTAAAGGAGGAAAACATTTTGATGAAAGCAGTTATTTTCGACTTTGATGGTTTAATTTTGGACACAGAAACGGCATGGTATGGGGCTTATAAAGAAACGATGTTTTTTTATAAATCTGAATGGCCTCTCGAACCTCTTTTTAAATGTATCGGAACGGATAATACTGAACTTAATCAGTATTTCAAAGATCAGTTGGGGGAAAGTTTTAATATTGAAGAAGTTGAATCCAGAGCAAAAAGCCTTCATGAAGTCAAAATGAAAACATCACAGGAACGTGAAGGTGTAAAGGGTTATTTAGAAGAAGCGATAAAAACATATTGAGCAATAAACGTTCAATGTAACTATAGTGAGAGTAAGGAATGACACCAAGCCGAAGATAGCAGAGTCTTCGGTTTTTCTTTTTTTACCGTTACTGGCTTTTAATAAATGTTATATTCAATGGAGGGACCAAAACGTTGAAGGAGTGTGCGAGTTTATGGGATTGCCTATCAATGATGAAGGAGTTTGGCTGCGGGAGGTCAAGGAGAGTGATCTTCCTATCTTTTTCGAGCAGCAATTGGATCCTTCCGCAAACTATATGGCTGCTTTCACATCTAAGGATCCATCAGACAAGGTGGCATTTTTGACACACTGGAAGAACATCCTATCGAACCGGGATATTCAAAAAATGACGATACTCTGCAACGGATATGTTGTGGGCAGCGAGTTATTGGATCGGGAAGCAATATTGGGGTAAAGGAATCGCTTCAGAAGCACTGCTCAACTTTTTGCCGAAAATAAAAGTCGGCCCTCTTTATGTCCGCGCAGCCAAGGATAACCTTGCATCCCTCCGAGTGTTGGAAAAATGCGGGTTTGAAAGATTCGATGAGGACAAAGGTTATTCCCATGCAAGGGGCAAAGAGGTTGAAGAATTCATTTTGAAACTGAATCAGGATACCCCAGTTAAGATATGAATATAACAATATCGTTAAACCTATGAGGAAACGGGTGACATATAATGGGATATAAGATTTTTTCCATCATTTTTATTTTATGCGGACTTTTTATAATGTGGTTCGCCATTTTTGGCAAAAAGAAAGAGATCAAAGAGTTCGGATCCGGAATGCCAACGAATTTCGTCGATGTAATTTTAATGATGATATATAAGCTATTGCCTTCCAATATTAGAAAAATCCTCCTTTTTGCATTAGGTCTGGCCATTTCTATCGGCTTTACCTATATATTGCTCAACTTATGATCATCCTTGAATTTTCCTGATTAGATAAAATAATCCTGAAACTTTATTCTTTTGGAATCGTATTACAAGAAAACGATACATAGAAGTTGTTACTATTTCTAGGAAAAAAGTGATGGCAGTGTTATCAATCATGGAGGAGGGAAGTTGACGCAAACGGAAGCCTTTAACGAAAGTTCGATGTTATTGCGCAATAAGGATAGGAAGGGAAACAATCATTGGGTAAAAGAAAGGTGAATTTCAACTCTATTGATTGCAGCTGATTCAAGGGGTGCTTATATCCAAATATCAGTATATTAATAATATGCATAATAAGGTAATATTGAATTTGTGTGATTTTGGAAAATATAAAAAAGGAAGGTATTATATGTCTGAATCGGTTCTTAAGGTTCAATCCTTAACTAAAAAAATTGGAAAAGCAACCATCGTGGACAATGTTAGCTTTGAAATTAAAAGTAATGAAATATTTGGTTTGCTTGGCCCGAATGGGGCAGGTAAGACCACTATCATCCGTATGATCACTGGTCTTATCAATCGTACGGGCGGTACTGTCATGATCAATGGCAGTGACCTCGATCATGATTTCGAAGGTGCGATGGATCAATTGGGGGCCATTGTTGAAAATCCAGAGTTTTATAAGTACATGACAGGCAGAAAGAATATCCTGCATTATGCCCGAATGTCATCCAATGACATATCCAATGAAAGAATAGAAGAGGTCATAAAGCTTGTCAAACTGGATCATGCCATTGATAAGAAGGTTAAAACATATTCATTAGGGATGCGTCAGCGCCTTGGCGTGGCACAGGCCATTTTACATAAACCGTCGTTATTGATTTTTGATGAACCGACAAATGGTTTGGATCCACAAGGGATTCGTGAGTTTCGTGATTATTTGAAAGTACTGGCAAGTGAAGGCGTCGGAATATTGATTTCATCACATTTGCTATCGGAAATGCAATTGATGTGTGATAGTTTTGCCGTTATCGAAAAGGGAAAACTGATACATACGAAAGAACATATGGTTGATGAAAAAACCGAAACGATCAATGAAGTTTCATTCACTGTCAGTGATGGGGAACTAGCTAAAAAAATCCTTCAAGAACAGTTTGTGGATATTACGATTCTCAAATTTGATGCGAAAACAATCTCCGTATCGGCCACCCGTGAACAAACGGCCGAGATAAACAGGCGTTTTAATGCAAATCAACTGGATGTCTATGAAATTGGCATTACTAGAAAATCACTGGAAGATAAATTCTTTGAAATCACTGAGCAGGAAATGAGGGAGTCTGTATGATGTCCTTAGTGAAAAATGAATGGATGAAAATCTTTTCAAAAGTATCAACTTATATATTCATCGCTTTTCTTTTATTGGCAGCATTAGGGGCTGCAGTCATCGATTATAAACTAAGTCCCGAAACGAGTGAAGATTGGAAGCAAGAGTTAAAGGCAGATATACAAGAACAGCAAAAGGCTATGGAAGCTAAGGAAATCGGTGAAGATGAAAAAGCCGCGATCATGGACGAAATTAATTACAACAAGCAACTGTTGGCTGATAATATAAATCCTGACTTAAACACGAATTGGACCTATATGGCGGAATGGACTACATCATTAACATCATTTGTCACTTTATTCGTCGTTATTGTTTGCAGCTCGCTCGTTTCCTCGGAATTTTCGGATGGTACCATTAAACAGCTGTTGATCAGGCCTTATAAACGTTGGAAAATTCTACTTTCCAAATATATTACCTCCCTGCTATTTGCAGCGTTATTACTGGCGAGCCTCCTTATTTTCAGTTATCTAATCGGAATCATATTCTTTGGCAATGGCTCGTATTCAGACAAAATCATGGATCCCGCATCTTTCGGTGAATTCAGTCCGGTGGTAGTCGGCGAATATTTCGTGGACATGATCGTTTACTGGATACCAGGATTCTTGGTCATCACGACCATCGCTTTCATGTTAAGCACATTATTTAAAAACCAAGCACTTGCAGTAGGTATATCCATTTTCATCCTATTTGCTTCTTCGACACTGAATATGGTCATTCAATCATTCATCGGTAAATACGAGTGGTTAAAATTCGTCTTATTCCCCCACCTTGATTTAAGGGGCTATATTTCCGGAACCATAGAAATGTTCGATGGGGCCACCCTTGGATTTTCAATGGGTGTACTCGGCATCTATTATCTTATCTTTTTAGCGCTAACTTTCTTCTTCTTCCAGAAAAAAGATATCACTAATTAAATAATCCTTACAAAAACCGAAATCAGTGGCTGATTTCGGTTTTTTCCTATTGATGCCATGAATTTTGCCGAGAGTGAAATATAAATTGAAGATTTGCATGTATTGCTCGAAGCAGCTCAACAGTAATGGCGAAGGAATTACCTGTATTCTCCACATATAACTTATTTATTATCTTGAGATAAGGGAGGGAAAAAGTGGTTATTCCCTATCCCCAGAACCGTTGGTATAACTCAGTTTATACTCTGCGAAGAGGCAGTCGTTCATTTAATCGGAAAAATCAGGGCCTTCACGTTTTACCAGGCGTGTCGGGATCCTTGGCAGGATCTTCCCCTTAAAACCTTTGTCATTCATGCTTTTCTTTATAGATAAAGTAGTCGAAGTCTGCGTACTGACCTTGACCGGATGTATCCTGGCACTGCATGCCCACAAAGGCCCCAGTAAAGAATCCTCCTCCTTGAATATAATCATCTGAGAGTTTGTATGATTGGAATGTGATCGGAATCAGTGTCCAGCTTTCGCCATCGAATGAATAGGAGTATTCGTAAATCGCCGTTTTCACATCCACCCGTAGGTAAACATAGTCGACATCGTGCGGAATGATAATTTCCTTATCCTTAAGCGGCAGATCGAAAGAAAAGTTATCACAGGTCACGAGCTCAAGGATTCTTCCCTTTTCCTCGTGCCAGGAAATCTGAAGTGATGTCCAATTTTGCGTATTATAGTAGTTTACTAACCCTGCTGATTGTTGGAAGGTATCTGGCCTGAAAGCTACTTTGGTTTCTGCAGTGAAGGTAAAGTGCTGCCAGCGTCTTGCGACAAAGGCTTGTGTGAATTTTGATGTTAGCGATTCTTTACCGTATATACGTAAATGTCCTGGATTATCATTTAGTGAAACGATATCCCCACCAAGTGGGATACGTAAGGTTTGGAAATGTGGATTCAATGTCTTGAAATTGAAATCATCCTTTTCCTCATATCCCTTTTTCCACTTCACTTCCTTGATGTCCGGGCCTTCAATTTCTTTAGATGGCTGGTTGCCTCCAACCACATAAGGCCAGTCGTTTTTCCATTCCAAGCGTTGGATGGCCGTTTCTCTTCCTAATGGGCAGAATCCTCTTGGATCCAATAGGGGTTGGTTGTCCTTCGGTAATGGGCGGCCTGTTAAATGAACTAGAAACCATTCATTTGTATGTGTTTGAATGATGGATGCATGTCCGGATTTTTGCAGCGGGTTTCTGGGATATGGCATGGAAGTGATCAACGGATTCTCAGGATGCACTTCATAGGGTCCCCGTAAATCTACTGAACGGGCGATAGTGGCTTGATGATCATATTTTGTCCCGCCTTCTGCTGTTAACAGGTAATAATGGCCATTCATTTTATATAAATGCGGAGCTTCCGTCAGTTTGATATCCGTTCCCTTGAAGATGATTTCAGCTTTTCCGATAAGTTTCTTTTGGTCAACACTATATTCCTGGAGCACGATTCCATAAAAATTATGATTGCCGAAGCGATGATCCCAAAACATGTTAACGAAATACTTCCTGCCATCATCATCATGGAATAGAGATGGATCAAAGCCTGAGCTGTTCATGTGAATGGGATCTGACCACTCCCCATCGATGGTATCGCAAGTAACCAGGTAATTGTGACAATCCTTCCATTGACCTTCTGTAACCTTCACATCGGTATAGATGAGCCAGAATTTCCCGTCACTATAAGATAAAGCGGGTGCCCATATTCCCCCGGAATCCGGGTTACCGATCATATTCAATTGACTCAGCCGATTCAGAGGCCTTGATGCCAATCGCCAATTCTTTAAATCCTTTGAATGGTAAATCCCTACACCGGGAAACCATTCAAAAGTTGAAACAGCAATATAATAATCTTCCCCAGCGCGGCAAATGCTTGGGTCGGGATTGAATCCAGTTAAAATGGGGTTTTGAATCGTTGTCATGGGTCATCCACCTCTTATATTGAATTTTTTATGAATAAATGCAATGAATAGCATGGAGCGGTAATTTTTTTAAAAAAATGTATGCGCTTTCTTTTATGCATGGTCCTTTTTTAATAGGAATCCATCCCTAGAAGGAGGCTGTGATATCCGTGGAATATGATCCATGGGCATTTTTAAAATGGGCAAAATTCACAACTATTCCTGAGGACAGTTTCCTATTCAAATTTAAGGGTTTGTGATCTTTAGAGTATCGCTTCTATATTTGGAATATCATCCTTGAAAAAGTTTTCGACGGAAAATGCGGCTACCCCCAAAGCTGTTGAATGGGTTGATAACTCTGAAAAATTAATTCGTAAATCTTCTTGGTGAAACCATTGTGTTTGATTGACCATTCGTTCGTTTAATGGATCAGTCAGCCATTGTTTCGCAGAAGCCATCCGATTGCCTATGATGACCTGTTGGGGGTTGAAGATATTAATGATGTTATTGATGCCGACGCCTAAATAGTCACCGATATATTCAAATAAGTGAATGGTTTTTAAATCTCCATCTTCCGCAAGAGACAATAAACTTTCCAAGGAAAGCTCCTCGTCTGCAGGTGGGGCTATTCCTAAACGCATGGCTTGTTTCATTAAGGATTGTTCCGATGCATACAGTTCCCAGCATCCTACATTTCCGCATCTGCACTCCGCACCGTGAATATCGATCGTCATATGGCCCAATTCACCAGAAAGCCCATTATTTCCTCTGTAGAGATGATCATTAAGAATGAGGCCGACGCCTATCCCGATTCCAACACTTACATAGACAATATTGTTGAAATCCTTGCCTGCACCAAATTTTTTCTCCCCATAAGCACCAGCATTCGCTTCGTTTTCAACGATGACAGGAAGACTGTATTTCGTTTGCATCAATGATTGTAAATCGATGTTTTTCCAACCGAGATTAGGTGCGAGCAAGATTGTTCCGTTTGTGCTGACCGTTCCTGGAACCCCGATTCCAATTCCTATGATACCGTATGGACTTTGCGGTGCAGAAGAGATGAGGTGATCGATTGTTTCGTACAATTTGACCTCAAGTTCTTCGAATGATGGCTCATTGAATTTCAAAGTTTTTTCGTGACAGATATTCCCCTCGAGGTCTGTTAGCACCCCCAATAAATAATTGACGCCTAAATCGATACCAATGGAATATCCAGCTGCCTGGTTAAAGAGCAGCATGACTGGCCTCCTGCCACCGCTTGATTCGCCTGGACCCGATTCATAGATGAACTGTTCTTCCAGCAATTCACTTACGAGAGAAGAAACAGTCCCCTTGTTCAAACCGGTGTGGGCAGCAATTTCAGCCCGTGAAATGGGCGAACGATCCTTGATGGTTTGCAGAACTAATGATTTATTTCCTTCCTTGACTACATGTTGATTCCACGTTTTATTCAATCTCATTTTCACCTTCGTTTATTAAGACTTTATTACATTGTAGCATTTTATAAAACGATTATAAACTTTGTTTGTTGACTAGACAAACGATGTGCGGTTTGATAATCTATTAATGAGTAAAAAAACAGAATAATCAATATTTTGATATCTAGGGGAGGGTTAGGAATGGGTAAAAAGAAAGCGTTTACATTATTATTTGCCGTTATATCATCTATTTTATTAATCTCAGGTTGTTCAGGATCAGGTACTGAAAAAGCGAGTTCCGATGGCAAAAAAGTGGTTAAATTCATGCATTTATGGCCGGAAGGAAGTTCTAAAACGCATAATCAGATTGTAAAAGAGATCATCGGGGATTTTGAAAAGGAAAATCCTGATGTGAAAATCGACCTGGAAGTACTAAGTAATGAGCAATATAAAGATAAATTAAAAGTACTATCCACTTCTGATGAATTACCGGATGTGGGGATGACCTGGGCAGCGGGGTTCTTGGAGCCTTATGTCAAGGGCAAGAAGTTTGCCCCGCTGAATGATTTATTGGAAGGGGATCTTAAAGATCGTTTCGTATCAGGAACTGCAGAAGCTTACGAAATCGACGGCAAAACCTATGGTCTCCCTTTGGAATTGAATGTTGCGAATGTATTCTATAACAAAGCGATATTTAAAAAATATGGCCTAGATGCCCCCAAAACGTATGAAGAATTCGAACAGGTAGTGAAAACGCTATCCGCCAAGGGAGTAGCACCCATCGCACTTGGCAATAAAGACCGTTGGACAGGTTCATTGTGGTATATGTATTTGGCTGATCGCATGGGCGGTTCAGACGTATTGACAAATGCAATCAATCGATCTGGCTCTTTTGAAGATCCTGCATTGGTTTCGGCAGCGGAAAAAGTCCAGGAACTTGTAGATATGGATGCTTTCGTGAAAGGCTTTAATGGTTTATCCGATGAGGAAGCTAAAAGCATGTTCATGAACGAACAGGCAGCGATGTATTTGATCGCTACTTGGGACTTGCCCAATTACACGACAAATGAAGGGGTTCCCCAAGAGTTCAGGGATTCTGTAGGCTATTTCAAATTTCCTACAGTCGACGGGAAAGGGGACATGAACAGTTTCGTTGGCGGACCTGGTGTTGGGTTATTCGTTGCAGAGGATTCGGCAGTTAAAGAAGAAGCGAAGGCATTTACATCATTCTTCGTAAAAGAATGGGGAGAAAAATCCGTGACTAAAGCAGGCGTGATTCCCGCAACGAAAGTTGATGCTGAGTCTTTGGATCTTCCGCCAATGTATGTGGATGTGTTGAATGAATTGAATGCAGCAACGAATATCACTTTATTTGCCGACGTTCAAATGAATTCAGATGTAGCGCAAGTCCACTTGGATATGATCCAGGCTTTGTTCGGTAAGGAAGTAACACCGAAAAACTTCGCAAAAGAACATGAAGAGGCCCTTTCGAAAGAATGATTGATAGAACCCGATTTCACTTTAAGTAATCTTAGTCAACAAATGAGAAGGGCATATCCTTGATGATGGATAGTCCTTTTCAACTTTTTATGATGGGGTTGAATGGTTATGAATAAAGTAATGTCCAATAAGTGGATTATAGCCTTGTATGTCCTTCCTGCGCTCTTATTAATCGCTGTACTCATATTCATTCCATTATTTTTAACGGGATATTATGGATTGATGAAGTGGGATGGAATCGGCCCCATGGAATTCATTGGGCTGGAAAATTACATTGAAGCATTGAAAGACGATAAATTTTGGTATAGTGCCTGGCATTCCTTTTTGCTGGCGATATTCTCCACTCTCAGTTTAGGGATCTATTTATCGATATCACTTGTGTTAGCTTCAAAAATAAAAGGATCCGATCTTTTGAGGAAAATATATTTGATTCCGATGCTTTTGTCTTCAGTTGCGATAGCGCAGCTTTGGATTAAAGTGTTTAACCCGACGAACGGAATGTTGAATAGTCTGCTTATGGCAATAGGGATCGAAAATCCCCCGGCATGGCTGGCGGATCCGACCATTGTGCTCTATGCGATATTCATCCCGATCTTATGGCAATATGCCGGTTTTTATATTTTGATTTATTATGCAGCTTTGAAAAACATTCCTGAGTCATTGGTGGAAGCGGCAAAAATAGATGGGGCAACCAGTTTTCAAATCGCTTGCAAAATCAAATTGCCATTAATAATGGGTGTGGTTAAGGTGACCATCGTATTGGCTGTAGTCGGATCCTTGAAGTACTTTGACCTGATTTACGTAATGACTGGCGGCGGACCGAACGGATCTAGTGAGGTCATGGCATCCTATATGTATAAGCTGGCCTTCTCGAGCAATAATTTCGGCTATGGCAGTGCAATTGGCTTTTTATTATTGATCATCACCCTGATCGTGACGGTCTTCGTCCGTAAAGCGACAGCTACAAAAGAAGAAATCCAATACTAAGGGAGGTTTCATAATGGGGCGCGTGGGTTACTTTTTTCTCTATCTCTTATTATCGCTGGTAGCCGTTATTCAAATCTTCCCGGTCATTTGGCTATTCCTGTTTTCCTTAAAGGATAACCGTGAAATCTTTGCAGGTTCTCCGTTTGCATGGCCAGTCGAATTAAGATGGGAAAATTATGCAAAGGTCTGGGAAAGCGGTATAGGCATTTACTTCTGGAATAGTATTTGGATTACAGGCATAGCGATCATTCTTACTGTTTTATTAGCGAGCATGGCGACTTTCGCCATTTCACGGATGAGGTGGAAATTAAGCAAGCTTGTGTTGGGATTGTTCATGGTAGGACTGATGATCCCGATCCATTCCGCAATAATCCCCTTATTCAGCATGTTCCTAAATATTAATCTGATTGATAATCCATTTTCGATAGTGATAACGTATACAGCTTATAACTTACCCATCACCATGATGATCCTGCTTGGGTTCTACTATACCTTGCCGGTTGAAATAGAAGAGGCAGCCATCATTGATGGATGTTCGGTCCACAGGATGTTCTTCCAGGTCATTCTTCCGATGACGTTACCGGTCATGTCGACAACCGTCATTATCAATATGATTTATAATTGGAATGAATTCGTGTTCGTCAATACGTTTATAAGTTCAGATAAATATAAAACGCTGACAGTGGGCATCCAAAACTTCATCGGGCAATATATGACGGACTGGGGGGCAATTGGGGCTACATTAATCATTAGTATCCTACCGATATTGCTTGCATTCGTCTTCTTTAGCAATAAAGTCGTCGAAGGGATTTCTTCGAGTGCCGTGAAAGGATAAAGAGCGATAAAATAAATCACCACACCGAAGCAAATCGATGAACGGTGGGTGATTTATTTATTTTATTTTATTTTTCTTGGATTTTATTGAAAGCATGTAAACAAAGCCACATTGTTATAAAGGCAGAAGCGCTTCCGCCGAAAATGAAGGCCAGTGCCGGAAGTGTTCTCATCATCATGAAAAGCAAGCCCAGGCAAAGCAGGATTAAAAAGCTGTTTAGCGGATTGATCAACATGATCAAAAAAGCATTCTTCATGACCTTGAACATGGGTAAGTCATAATGAACAAAAGCAGGAAATAGATAGAGTATGAATAAAGTGAATAGTAAGATGAAGGCGAATAACGGGATGTAAGTCCATGTCAAAACATCGTTTATCTGATTCTGGATATAGTAGAGGTCGATGCCGATGATGCCGGCAATGGCTGTGATGAATATTCCCAGTCCATTCCCTTTCAAGAAATCCCGTTTGAAAAATTCCCTGTAGGTTTTAAAGAGGGGAATATCAGTGTTTCCTCTTATCCAATCCCGGATGATCGCGAACATGGCTGTTGTGGATGGAAAGAATCCGAAAAGGACTCCGCCTGCAATAGTGAAAAATATCCACAAAATATGCAGATAAGCGAATTTAGTGATCCATTCAAGTATGTTATAAATGACCCGGCTGGCATTGTCCATAAATGTGTCGTTCCTCCTTGAAATGAGTAGGGCATGATGGATGAACTTTGAGAGGGAGCTGCTTAATTCATCCCATTAATAAGACTACATTCTTCATTTTACATGATTAACTAGTAAAATGGGGGCATTTTCATAAACTTAGTTTATCTAATGTACAAACTAACTAACTGTTGCTATAATGGATATGTAAGCAGTTACATTTACTGGATATCATTTCACGAAATAATAAGGGGGTAACAACAATGTCCTATTTTAACAACATCAGTAATATAAAATATGAAGGTGCCACTTCTTCAAATCCATATGCATTTAAATTTTACAATCCAGAGGAGGTCATCGGCGGGAAGACAATGAAGGAATATCTGCGTTATGCGGTGGCATATTGGCATACATTCACTGCCGATGGGTCAGATCCATTTGGTGCAGGCACGATGATCCGTCCATGGGACAAATTCAGTGGAATGGATAGGGCAAAAGCGCGTGTAGAAGCGGCCTTCGAATTCTTCGAAAAACTAGGTGTACCATTCTTCTGTTTCCATGACGCCGATATTGCTCCTGAAGGAAGTAATTTGAGAGAAACCTATAACAACTTAGATGAAATCATCGCAATGATCAAAGACTATATGAAAGATAGTCAAACGAAATTGCTATGGAATACGGCGAATAACTTCTCGAACCCCCGTTTCACTCATGGGGCAGCATCTTCAAATAATGCGGATGTTTTCGCCTATTCTGCTGCAAAGGTGAAGAAAGGGTTGGAAATCGGTAAGGAACTAGGTGCGGAAAATTATGTATTCTGGGGCGGACGTGAAGGATATGAAACGCTGCTTAACACGGATATGAAACTTGAAATGGACAACCTCGGGCGTTTCTTCCATATGGCTGTCGATTATGCGAAAGAAATCGGATTCGATGCACAATTCTTGATTGAACCAAAACCGAAAGAGCCGACAACACATCAATACGATTTCGATGTAGCGACAGGTCATGCATTCCTGCAGAATTATGGTCTCCAAGATCATTTCAAATTTAATATTGAAGCAAACCATGCCACTCTTGCCGGCCATACATTCGAACACGAGCTTCGCTATGCACGGATAAATGGTATGCTTGGTTCCGTTGATGCCAATCAAGGAGATCCATTATTGGGCTGGGATACGGATGAGTTCCCAACCGACTTGTACGCTACAACCCTAGCAATGTATGAAATTATTAAAAATGGCGGTTTAGGCCGTGGTGGCTTGAACTTTGATGCTAAAGTCCGCCGGGGGTCATTTGAATGGGAAGACCTATTTCATGCACATATTGCAGGAATGGACAGTTTTGCAGCGGGCCTGAAGGTCGCCCAAAAGTTGATCGACGATAGAATCCTTGATGATGTGATTGAAAACCGCTATAGCAGCTATACAGAAGGAATCGGGTTGGAAATCGTCGAAGGGAATACAGACCTTCGTAAACTGGAAGAATATGCGCTTGAATTGAAAGAAATCAAAAATCAATCAGGACGCTTGGAGAAAGTAAAAGCGACGATCAACCAATATTTGTTAAGAGCTTACGCAGGGGAATAAAGCTTAATAGAATGAGGTGCTGCCATGAAATACGTAATCGGTATCGATCTGGGGACAAGTGCGGTAAAAATTTTACTCGTGAATCAATATGGCGAGGTCATCCAGGAAGTAGCTAAATCCTATTCATTGATCCATGTGAAAACAGGATACAGTGAACAAGACCCTGACACGTGGGTGGAACAGACAGTTGCAGGACTGGCCGAGCTACTGAAAAGCTTTGATGGAAACCCGGAAGATATTAAAGGAATCAGTTTTTCCGGGCAAATGCATGGACTTGTCCTGCTGGATGAAGAAAACCGTGTATTGCGTGAAGCCATCCTTTGGAATGATACGCGGACGACCGATCAGTGTCAGGCCATTTATGACACGGTCGGGGAAGAACGACTGTTGGAAATAACGAAAAACCCTGCATTGGAAGGATTCACTTTACCCAAAATCCTATGGGTGAAAGAGCATGAGCCTGAAGTATTTAAAAATACAGCGAAGTTCGTCCTTCCAAAGGATTACCTGAGATATAAACTGACTGGGGAATTACATATGGAATACTCCGATGCAGCCGGCACATTATTATTGAATGTCAGCGAGAAGGAATGGAGTAAAGAAATCTGTGAGATGCTTGGTCTTGATATCGGGCTATGCCCGACATTGGTCGAATCACATGCGGAAGTGGGCAGGATAACGGACGAAGTGGCAGAGCGCACAGGTCTAACCGTTTCCACCCGTGTATTTGCCGGAGGTGCAGACAATGCTTGCGGTGCCATTGGCGCTGGCATTTTAGAAGACGGAAAAACACTCTGCAGCATCGGCACTTCAGGAGTGATATTGTCCTATGAAGCAAGGGACGACAAAGATTTTCAAGGAAAAGTCCATTACTTTAATCATGGTGCACCTGATGCCTTCTACACGATGGGGGTAACCTTGGCCGCAGGCTATAGCCTCACTTGGTTTAAAGAAGTTTTTGCGAAAGGTGAATCATTTGAAACGTTATTGGCAGATGTAGGTTCTGTACCCGTCGGATCGAATGGACTTTTATTCACTCCGTACTTAGTGGGCGAAAGGACTCCGCATGCAGACGCGGCAATACGCGGAAGCTTCATTGGAATGGATGGCTCCCATCAGCGTAAAGACTTTGTACGGGCCGTGCTCGAAGGCATCACTTTCTCCTTGAATGAATCCATTGATATCTTCCGCAGAAGCGGAAAAAATATCGATACAATCATTTCGATTGGCGGAGGTGCCAAAAACGAAGCGTGGCTTCAAATGCAAGCGGATATATTTAATGCGAAAATTGTCAGGCAATCAAGTGAAGAAGGCCCAGGGATGGGGGCGGCCATGTTAGCGGCTTATGGCTGCGGCTGGTTCGACTCTTTAAAGGAATGTGCAACTCAATTCATAAAAGAAGAGAAACAGTATATGCCCATTAAAGAGAATGCGGAAAAGTATGAAGCCTTATTCCTGATTTACAAAGATATCTATGCACAAACAAAGAATTTGAATGAAAAACTATTGGAATATCGCAATTGATGGTTCATATGCATCATTGAAATATAATAGAAATATCCAATTATTGTCCCCTTTAAATGGAACGTGTAAAAAGACCACGAACGATCGTGGTATCAGAATGCAGACAAACTCGATGAAAATCGAGTTTGTCTGCATTTTTTTTATGGCTTGTACGATTTGGACGTTGATTTCAACTCCAGGCACTCGCTTTCCACGGGGTCTCCCATAGACGCACTTTCCCCGCAGGAGTCTCGAACACCCGCTCCAATCAACTTTGCAAACATGATAGGTATACGAGGAACAAGTTGATGGTTTCATTTGCCCAACGGGTGAGCTATTAACGCATTCAACAACCAATAAAGAGGGCTATCGCGAGTACAAATCGCCCAAACACATCTGTGCAGCCTGCTCATCTTTATCACGGTGTACAGAAAGCAAAGTTTATCAAAAAGTGGTGACACGGCATATCTGGCAAACATATGTGGAAGAAGCAGGTTATCTGGGTCATCATCAAGATGTAAAACCTGTCTATGCGAAACGTAAAGAAACGATTGAGCCTGTATTCGCAGATGTAAAAGAAAAGCATGGTATGCGTTGGACTACTTTAAGGGGACTTAAAAAATGGTCGATGCAGGCGAGGCTTACTTTCGCTGCCATGAATGTAAAGAAGATGGCCAATTGGACATGGCAAGGTCCAAAACTGACTTAACATAGTGGGCCCTTAGTGCCCCAATCTCTTAACTTCAGGCGAACATTCAAAGGGGATTTCAAAAGGGGGTTTTTTATCTATAATACTTTTCATGGAATCTGGTGCAAGATGAAACCTCATCCAATTTTATCCGTATAAGATAATATAAGGATATATCAGTTAGGGAATAGCGGTGTAAAATGAATAAAAACAGGTTCTGTTAATTGGACTTATAGGATTCTCTTTCTTTCTAAAGCTTGATCATATCTCATTGTACGGTGAATAGTGATCGGGATAGGCGGAGGGCTGATAATGTGAATCAGTTCAGTCCAGTCCTGTTTTCTAGTTGTACTTCCCAAAGGTCAATAAGGAAAACGCTATCGCCAATATCTTTATTTCCGATATGGATGGAGTAGATTTAAAGATGGGAAAAATGCATTTTAAGCGAAAATTAAAAATAGTACTTATGATTATTGGAACAGCATTAGGTTTCTATGTGTACTCGGCATTCTCTGAAAAATTGACAAAATCAACAGATTTGTCTGATGAATCCATCGGGGGATTTAAAGTTTTGGATAACATATCGAGTCCAGAATTTATTAGGGAATATGGAGAACCCATCGATCAAGATAATAATAATGCATATGATTATTATTATTGGAAAGGCGGGTTGAAAACGGCCTCTATCCATACAGAAGAGGATAAGGGGAAAATTATGCGGCTAATCATTTCAAGTACGGACGACGATCTATTTGATAACTCCCTAGAAACAAGTGAAGGTATTAAATTAGGAAGTAAGAAAGAGGACGTTCTTTCTAAGTATGGAGATCATTATTATAAAAGTTATGAACAGGGAGCGGATATTATCGGCTACGTTGACCATAAACGGAATATTACTTTAGAATTTTGGTGTGTTCAAGGTGGAAGGGTTGCGGAAATACGATTGGATGATGCAAAGGTCCTTTAATTTTTTTTCACGAGGGTCCTCGATTAAGGGGTTTGACCGTTTAGTCAATAAGAATGCGATAAGATATAATGTTTATAAAAAATTCCATCCATCACTATATCATTTAACCAATCATATTTGTTGGGATATATGCATAATTTACTAGTGAAATTGATGATACCCTGGTTCCTATATAGGATGTTCAGCATATGGTTTTATTCTATTAGTTTGCAATAAGTGTGTATCATGTTTTGCTATTTTAAAAGGGAATTAATTTCCGTTTTTTTTATAAGTTCATATTTAATGATATACGGTGCTGGGGCGTTTTATAGATCGGGAGGTGTAGGGGTTATGAACGAAAAGGGTTGCATGAAATGTGGAAGCAACGATGCTGCTAAGAAGGATGTGGCTATGACCGGAACGGGATTGTCAAAAATGTTCGACGTCCAGAATAATCAATTTACGGTTGTTTATTGCAAGCAGTGCGGTTATTCGGAGTTTTATAATAAGCAATCATCTGCAGGCAGTAATCTACTGGATCTATTCTTTGGATGATCACTGCACGAAAAGAATCTCCTTTTGCATGAAGAGGGGATTCTTGTTTTTTCATAATGTCAGCCCATTACCCGATGAATGGGTCTTGAACGACTTATGAAAATTCCTTTGCGACGGATGAAAGGTCTTTAGAAGACTTCATGACCCATCCATTCTTCCGGGAAAGCAGGTGTGAATCAATGATTTCAGATCAAATGTGGACGAATATCACACTCGTGACGGCATGCCCGGGAAATGGTAGTATGAATGTAAAAAATGATAATTCCATGAGGGGAAATTAAATGAATAAAATAGCACTTTTTCAACTTTCTCTAGCCATGACAATCTTTGGTTCTGTCGGTTTCTTTTCAGAACTATCAGGTCTTCCTGCATTGGAACTGGTTTTTGTTCGCTGCGTTTGTGCTGCCGTATTCTTATGTGCGGCATGGATGATTACCGGACATTTCAAGAACGAAATATGGAATGGCAGAGAGGTAAGGCTCATCATTTTCTGTGCGGTGACCAACTTGTTAAACTGGATATTCCTCTTTAAATCTTTCGAACTGATATCCGTGACCATTGCCATTTCGCTCTACCATTTAGCCCCGATCATTGTACTCATTATAGGGAGCTTCATCTTTAGGGAGAAAATGACTTTATTCTCCATACTGGCCATTTCACTTTGCTTCATTGGCACATTATTCATTATGGGAACAGATGGATTCCAATCATCAACTCCTGAATGGGAAGGCATCATGTATGGAATCATTGCGGCATTTTTCTATGCGGCAACCATGCTTTTAGGAAAGAGCATTACAAAGACCAGTGTTTATGCGACCACTTTTCTGCAAATGTTCATTGGCTTTTTATTATTGATTCCTTTTGTCGATTTTTCAGTCTACACAATGCTAAAAGCTTCCGAATGGTTTTATACGGTACTTACTGGCATCGTTCATACAGGTGTCGTGTATCTTCTATTCTTTAATAGCATTCGCCATTTGCCAACACATGTAGTATCTTTCATGATTTTTGTAGATCCGGCAGTTGCCATCCTTTTGGATATTCTGCTATCAGGATTTCAACCGGACAGAATTCAAATCTTGGGTATTTCATTGATATTCATTGGGGTGGTCTATTCACTTAAGACGACAAGACCGACTGAAAATGATGTCATGCAGAAAAGGCCGCACACAATGTGAGGCCTTTTCCCTGTTTGTTTTTTCTATTAACCTATTGATTAAAATGATAGACATCCCAAATGTCTGGGGTTTCTGATCCAATGTACCAAGCAGATACACCGCCTAGATGATTATGTTTCACCAGGTCAATCCGGAGCTTCATCGACTTTTTATCTTCTATCCATATTTGATGCTTTTTCCCTTTGGAAGTATACTCCACGTAATTTTGTGAGGTCTTTTTATCCCATACCTTTTTAAGCCCATGAGATGAAATTATTTTGTTGACATCAGCCATGGTACGGTCATGACTTTTCACTTTATTGCTAGATAAATCGGTTACCCATTCTCTCGTATAAAATGGTACAGCCAATATGATCTTATGAGCAGGTACTTCTTTCATTAAAAGCTTCGTTCCTTCTTTGATCCAAGGTAACGAAGAAACGGAACCGGCTACTGGGCTCCCTCCCCAATGTTCATCATAACCCATTATGATTATATAATCTGCTATTTTGCCAAGTGCTTTCCTATCTAGACTTTTTGACCAAAAAGGGTCGTCATTTTCTCGGGTGACATCCACAGATACTTTAATTTCATGTGGTTTTAGTGCCTTTTTTAGTTCGCCTACAAAAAGTACAAAGTCCTTCTTATTTTTTGGATCGATGTTTTCAAAATCTACATTTATCCCATCACTTTTAGTTTTAACAAGTGAATCACGTAAAGCTGAAACTAATTTCTGGCGTTTTTTTGTACTGCCTAGTACAGAACCAGTTAAAACAGGGTCAAATTGATTACCGATAAGTTGCCAAACTTGTTTTCCTTGTTTATGAGCGTTTTGGACGAATTTTGCATCTACAGAAACGGAAACATAGTTACCGGTATCCGCCAGTGTATAGGAACGAGGAGAAACTACATTTAAATTGGGCTGTTTAATTTGTTGGGTGTAGTTTTCTTTCGATCCATTATGCGTCCAGCCCATGACGATAGGTTTTTGCGCCTTTTTTTGAAGTTGAGATTTCTTTATCCATCCCTTTTTTCCGTTTAGCAATTGAACTTGGTAGTAATAATCCGGAATCTTCAATTTTTGGCCAACTTGAAGGGAAACCGTGCGCAAGTTATTTAATTTCGTCAAATCACTTGTGGTTACCTTATATTTAGAAGAAATATTCCACAATGTATCGCCAGATACAACCTTATGTATCTTATATTTCTGGGGAATCTTCAGGCTTTGTCCAACAGTAATTTCGGAAGAAGTCAATTTATTTTCTTTTTGTAAGGCATCTACTGAAACTCCATATTGATTTGCTACTTTCCATAATGTGTTTCCAGACTTTACTTTATGAATAATGGGCCTCGCGGAATCCCCAACGACAGAAGAGATGACGGGAAACTCCTCACCCTTTTTTAAGGTCTGTATTAAAGTGGAACTTAATTTAGGAGAACTAAAAACTTTTGTATTGTCCACTTTAACAGAACCTATGTAGGGGGTTTTACTTGATGTATGACCATTGGCTGGAAAGAGACACATACAAAGAAGGCTTAATATAATAAAACATCCAAAGAATTTTTTCACAATTATTTTATTCCCCTTTGTAAAATATAACTTTACTAGTTTACTATGGAGAATAGCTATAAGACAGAGGTACATTGTGGAAAGGCCCGATATAGAAGAAAACAGGGATCTAAAAGGGTGGCTATTCTGCTGTTGCAGCAACACCCAGACTAAGGCAGGTCGAATTATTCCGTAGAATGACAATTAATTCGTTGGTTCCAGTCCATATATGGAGAAGGGGAGGCTTTAGATGTCACATTGCATTAAAGTTTTATGATTTTAACGTATTGGGTAAATAAACAGACTTTCAACCGCTTAAAAGAGCTTCCAAAGGATGTTTTCCATCAAGAAGTTCAAACAAAATGTGTTTTCATGGATATCGAGTGTGATGGCCCATGTGTATCTTTCCGATCTAGGGTGTGGGAAGGTCTTGTCCGGTAAAAGCATGAACCATGAATTGATGTTGGTTGAACAACTGAAAGAACAAACAGGGTCAAAGGAATGAGCGGAAATGGAGGCTATGTTTTTTGAGTTGTCCGAGCGATACGAATTTGTTGCTTTGCAAAAATGAAAATATGGATAAGCCTCTTATAATTGAGAATCCATCTGGCGTCCAAATGAAAATAAGTGCAGCCGAATCGGTATCCCATGTCGTGAATCATGGAACATATCACCGTGGCAATATCACAGCCATGTTACGTCAAATGGGTGATGATTCCACGACGGATGATGATCTTTATTAATTTTTAAAACTGTCTTACTTTCTCAAAAAAAAGACAGTCCTGTTCTTAGAATAAGGCTGCCTGTTATTTATGAAGAGAACGAAACCCTATACATCTGGACAGGTTGACCCATTTTTACTGGTTGGCCTTTTTACGTTTTCCGTTGAAAATGAATTGTACATGACATTTGTCATCTTCTAGTCATGACACCTGGTACTAATAATATCAGGTTGATTTCTTTATACTAAGGATAACGACAAATAAAGGAAGTGCAATTGAATAATGACCTTGCAAAATACGAAGAACTTGAGAAAACAAATTGCTCCTTTTGAACAATCAACGACAAAGCAAAGTATATGGCAGATCGTCAATACCTTGGGTCCATTCATCATTTTATGGTACCTAGCCTATATAAGTCTTTCCGTTTCTTATTGGTTAACTTTAATTCCAGCCGTGCTTGCTGCTGGCTTCTTGACAAGAATATTCATTATTTTCCATGATTGTACGCATCATTCATTTTTCAAAAGCCGCCGTGCGAATAGAGTAGTCGGGACGATCATGGGTGTTTTGACTTTATTCCCGTTTGATCAATGGGGGCATGAGCATTCTGTGCATCACGCGACAAGCGGTAATTTGGATAAGCGGGGTACAGGTGATATTTGGACCCTTACGGTGGATGAATATTTGGCTGCACCGCTTAAACTTCGTTTTGCCTATCGTTTTTATCGTAATCCATTGGTTATGTTTGGCTTGGGTCCAATTTATGTATTCCTTTTTAAAAATAGATTTAACCGCAAGGGTGCTAGAAAGAAGGAAAAAATGAATACGTATCTGACGAATGTATTGATCGTCGTTTTAGCGGCATTGCTTTGCCTGGCAGTTGGCTGGCAGTCGTTCCTTCTGGTACAAGGTTCCATTTTCTTGATTTCCGGGTCAGTGGGCATTTGGTTGTTTTACGTCCAGCACACATTTGAGGACTCCTATTTCGAAGAAAATGAAGAGTGGGAATATGTATTAGCAGCAGTGGAAGGCAGTTCTTTTTATAAGCTTCCGAAACTGATGCAGTTCCTTACTGGTAATATCGGTTACCATCATGTTCACCATTTAAGTCCAAGGGTACCTAACTATAAATTGGAAATGGCTCATAATAATACGCAGCCTTTAAAGAACGTTCCAACGATTACTCTTGCGACAAGCTTGCGCTCACTCCGTTTCCGTTTATGGGATGAGGAATCCAAGAATTTTGTTGGGTTTAAAGACATAAAATATATAACGAAAAAAAGCGTTTCCGCTCAAGTGAAATCTGAACTGTAACGTTCATGTATCTTTTAGACTCCCTTAATGATCCTTGGATTTGGGGGAGTCTTTGCTTCATATAAGGAACTCGATAAAGGAGAGAACTTAAAATGATTCGAATTGTCATTGCAGAGAATCAGCAAATGCTTTTAGAGGCAATAAGTTCTCTACTCAATCTTGAAGAAGATATAGAAATCGTCGGGCAAGCCAGTAATGGAGAAGAAGCGATGGCGCTTGTACAGCAATTGCAGCCTGATGTTTGTATCATGGATATGGAGATGCCTGTAATGAGCGGACTTGAGGCTGCGGAATCTTTAATGTCATTTGAATGCAAAGTGGTCATTTTAACGACATTTCGAAGGACTGGTTATTTTCAACTCGCGTTAAAAGCTAATGTAAGTGGTTATTTATTGAAGGATAGCCCAGGTGAAGAGTTAGCCTGCTCGATTCGCAGCATAATGGATGGCAAGCGAATATACTCCCCAGAACTTATAGATGAGCCTTCCGGTAATAATGTCCGGGAAATGGGAGTGTTAGGGCTTTTAGCCGATGGTCAATCCAAAATTGAACCATCTGATCAGCAAAGCGATACAATAGGGACAGTAAGGAAATATTTTTCGACAATCAAGGATAAGATGAAGTTGCCCACTGGGTAGGAATTGTTTCTTAAATCCTGTTGACACGTTTTTTTAAATTGTGTACGATGGATTAAATTATAATATTGAAAATTCCGTGATGAAGAGAGTAGTTCATTTTGAAATGGAAAGCGAGTTAGGGATGGTGGAAGCCTAATGCAGGACAGATGAATGAAGCGCACTTTGGAGAAATTTCTTGAAACGTTTAGTAGGGAACATCGGGGAGTCACCTCGTTAATAATGGAAAGTGGTCACAATTTGTGGCAACTAGAGTGGTACCACGGGAATTCATGCTCTCGTCTCTTATTTAGAGACGGGGGCTTTTTTGTTTAGGAGGGAAAATGACGATGAATAAACCAATTGCAGAATTGATTTCAACTGCTTTGAACAATGAAATGCCAGCAAGTGAAATAGAAAAATTAATGGAAAAGCCAAAATTGATGGAGTTAGGTGATGTCGCCTTTCCTTGCTTTACTCTTGCGAAAAAATTCAAAAAATCGCCTCAGGTGATTGCGTCTGAAATAGCCCAACAATTAAACAGTAAGTTGATCCAAGAAGTGAACGTAGTGGGTGGATATCTGAATATCTTCGTCAATCAACAAATGGTGACGGAAAACGTGCTGCAAACGATATTAAGGGAAAAGGATCAGTATGGTTCGATGAAGCCTGTACAGGAAAATGTCGTGATTGATTATTCCTCCCCGAATATTGCCAAGCCTTTTTCCATGGGGCACTTACGTTCAACGGTCATAGGGAATGCGCTGGCTAATATTGCCGAAAAAAATGGTTACAATGCCGTGCGTATCAATCATTTAGGAGATTGGGGCACGCAATTCGGTAAGTTGATTGTCGCGTATAAGCTGTGGGGAGACAAAGAGGCAATCGAAGCTTCGCCGATTGAGGAATTATTGAAAATCTATGTGAAGTTCCATGAAAGAGCTGAAACGAATGAATCGTTGAATGAACAAGCACGCGCAAGCTTCAAGTCGCTAGAAGATGGGGACGAGGAAGCACTGGCATTGTGGAAATGGTTCAGGGATGCGTCTCTAAAGGAATTTGGGGCGATTTATGATGTATTGGGCATCCGTTTTGATTCCTATGCCGGCGAAGCGTTTTACAATGACAAAATGGATACTGTGGTCGGGGAACTAAAAGAAAAAGGCTTACTTACCTTATCCGAAGGTGCCTATGTCGTTCAATTGGAAGATATGCCTCCTTGTCTGATTACGAAAACGGATGGTGCGACACTTTATGCCACGCGTGATTTAGCTGCTGCCATGTATCGTAAAAAACAGTATGAGGCGAAGAAAACATTTTATGTTGTCGGAAACGAACAATCCCTGCACTTTAAGCAACTCTTTAACGTCATTGGAAAAATGGGGTATGATTGGTCAAAAGATCTCCAGCATGTAGCATTTGGCATGATGTTAAAAGACGGTAAGAAAATGTCGACACGTAAAGGAAAAGTTGTGCTGCTTGCGGATGTATTGGCAGAGGCGATCGAAACTGCGAAGCGCAATATCGAAGAGAAAAACCAAGCGCTTGAACAGAAAGAGCTAGTTGCAAGACAGGTTGGTGTCGGAGCGGTAATCTTTAATGATTTAAAAAATAACCGCATGAACGATATCGATTTTTCATTAGAGCAAATGATGAATTTTGAGGGAGAAACGGGTCCATATGTACAATATACATTTGCGCGAATTTCCTCATTGCTTGAAAAAGGGGAATTTAAAGAGCTAGCCATCCAGTATGCCGCCTTAGGAGAATATGCGTGGTCAGTCATCCAGCTGCTGGAGCAATACCCGATCATTGTCCAAAAATCATTTGAACAAGCCGATCCATCACAAATCGCGAAATTCAGCTTGCAGTTATCGCGTGCATTCAATAAGTATTATGCACATACGAAAATATTAGTTGAAGATGAATGGAAACAAATGAAGCTCTCATTCGCTTTTTCCGTAGCGATTGTTTTAAAGGATGCGCTAAGTTTATTGGGAATTTCGGCGCCGAATAAAATGTAAGTTTAAATATCCTTGCAAATACAGGAATCCATTTTGATCTATCAAAATGGATTCCTTAAAATAAAATGGAAGCAAAAATGCCTACTCGATGACATCGAACCATAAGGGGTATCTATCCATCAAATTCACAGTCGAAATGATCGTGATTTCCTTGCCAGCCTTCATGTCTTTATGTGCATAAAAGTCCATCGTTAGTCGCATTCATAGTGTATCTAAGGCAACCCTGGGGCAGTGATAGTACTTTATTCTCCATATGCTTCATGGTAAATGTGTTTCCAATGTTTCAACCAAAAGGGTTTATTCAGGAACCGGACGAGGAAGCTCTTGTTTCAAAAGCAGGCGGGCCCTGCTATTAAAAGATGTGGAAATAATATGAATAAAATGGATTGACATTCATTGGCAATGTGTTAATATTTATAAAAATGGAACCGGTTCCAAAATTCGCGAATGGATGAATGAAATGGTTAAACAAGAAAACGCAAAAGTTACAATTTACGATGTTGCTAGAGAAGCAGGTGTTTCAAAAACCTCCGTTTCCCGGTATTTAGGGGGGAGATATGATGAACTCTCTGACAAAACCCGTAAGAAGATCGAGCTGGCGATCAACAAAATGGAGTACCGCCCAAATACGATGGCAAGAGGGCTCAAAAGCAATAAGAGTTATTTGATTGGAATCATCGTGGCGGATATCAACAATCCATATACGACGGCCATCCTTCGGGGGGCTGAAGATATATGCAGCCAGAATGGATATAATCTGATGATTTGCAATTCGGATAATAACCCCGAGAAGGAAAGAGGCTATTTCGATATGCTTTTATCCCATCGCATCGACGGGCTTATCATTCATACGACTGGCGGAAATCACGACATGCTAAAACAGATGCAAGAGCAAAAGACCCCGATCATCCTTTTGGATCGGAAAGTGCCAGATCTTGAAATCGATACAGTAGGATTGGATAATTTCCAGGCTACTTCACAAGCGGTCAATTATTTAGTTGGCCAAAATTATGAGAGAATTGCGTTTTTCAGCGAACCTGCAAGCAAGGTCAGTACCAGGTATGAACGTCGGTTATCCTTTCAGCAAACGCTGATGAGCCACAGTCATCCGAGTTCAGGTGATGTTTATGAGGTCAATGTCGACGATTTAAAAGATGTCGATTCCAAGCTCCAGCATTTTTTAGATGACTCAAAAGGCGCATCAAGAGCTATATTGACAGCAAATAGCGTCGTGCTATTAAAATTAATTTTACTTTTACAACAAAAGGAACTGTCGGTCCCGGAAGATTTAGCCATGATGGGATTTGATAATCCGGATTGGAGCACCATTGTTTATTCGGGCATTACAACGATTGAACAGCCCACATACCAAATCGGGGTGGCTGCTATGGAAATGATCCTGCGACGCATTGACGGACAAGTTTCCCCAGCACAGACAATGGCGTATCAAGCGAAATTGAATGTAAGGCAAACGACGCCTTTTATAAAGGAATAAGTCTTCTAAGCATGGAAGACTTTATTCATAAATGAAATGGTACCGGTACCATTTTCGGTGAAACATATCCATAAGGAGGAAGGATAAACGATGAAAGTCTTTGTATGCATGAATTCAATACCACTGGAATTGCTTCAAACGCTCGGGCATCTTGAAATCATAAAAGCGGCAGCGGCTGCCGGAGCTGATGGAATCGAAATTCGAAGGGAGCTATTGGGCCCGGATGATATGTTGGAAGAATTGGGTGCCTTATGCAGGGAACTTACCTTGGACATTTATTATTCCGCTCCAGATTTCCTGATCGGCCCAAACTATCAAATGAATGAAATAGGTTTTAAACGCTTGGCAAGGGAAGCGGGGGAATTGGGAGCGGAATTGCTGAAGATGCCTCTAGGAAACTACGATTTCATTGAAACGGATATGTTTCGAATGAATGAGGTCTTGCTGGAAAATGTGCAAAACCGTGAATTAAAGATCACCATCGAGAACGATCAAACGCTTGGTGGCGGAAATGTAAATCGGATCGCTCATTTCCTGAGTCGCTCCGAAAAGTTGGATATCCCGATTAGATTGACATTTGATACGGGCAACTGGCTGTATACAGGAGAAGTTCCGATGAAGGCTGCGAAAGATTTAGCGGGATATGTGGACTATATACATTTGAAGCAAGTGAAGCGGGAGAAGGAAGAATGGGTGACAGAGCCGATATCTTTACCGCTTCAGCCTGAAGTAATAGAGTTATTGGAACGTTTCAGCGGTACATGCCCAAGAGCGATAGAATTCCCGGTAACCCTGAAAAATGTAGAAACCTATATTTCACACATGAAAATGGAGCGGGGTGTTAGCCATGAGCGAGCTTAAGGTATTGACGATGGGAGAGGCCATGGCGATGTTCATAGCGGATGAGCCCGGGAATCTTGAAGACTGCTTTAGTTATAAACGTTATGTGGCGGGGGCGGAAACGAATGTAGCGATCGGCCTGTCAAGGTTAGGGATCAAAACTGCATGGATGAGCAAAGTGGGGGATGATTCGTTCGGGCACATGATTATGAAAACGCTCACAAATGAGGGGGTGGATGTCTCCAATGTTTTGGTGGATCCACTTTATCCAACTGGATTCCAGTTAAAATCGAAAGTCGAACAAGGAGATCCGGTCGTTGAATACTTTAGGAAGAATTCAAGCGCCAGTAAGATGTCCCTGGAGGATTTTCCCCTGGAGAAGCTCCCTTCTACTCAGCATCTGCATTTAACCGGGATACCCCCGGCCATTTCCGGCAGTTTCAGAAAGCTGTCGTGGGAAGTACTGAATCATATGAAACAAAAGGGTGTAACCGTTTCATTCGATCCGAATCTTCGTCCCTCACTCTGGCCGGATGAAAGGGAGATGATCAATATTGTCAATATGTTTGCGGAAAAGGCGGATTGGCTGCTTCCCGGAATGCAGGAAGGTGAAATCCTTACAGGATACAGCAACAAGGAGGATATCGCCAGTTACTACCTCGAACTCGGTGTTAAGCTTGTGGTGATTAAACTTGGGGAAGAAGGAGCGTACTTTGCGACCCAAAATGAAAGGAAGGAGGTACCGGGTTTTATCGTAACGGAAGTCGTGGATACCGTAGGGGCAGGAGACGGGTTTGCTGTCGGGGTAATAAGCGCTTTACTGGAAGGGGCAACGCATGAAGAAGCAGTTTTACGCGGAAATGCGATAGGGGCCAAGGCCGTGATGTCTTCCGGAGATCACGAAGGCCTTCCTAATATGGAAGAGCTAGAACACTTTATGAAAAAAGGAGTGCTTCAATCATGTCTCAATTACAAGTAGCTTCGCGAAAAAGGTGGATGAGATTGATCCCCCTAGTTTTCATCACTTACAGCCTTGCCTATCTCGACCGTGCCAATTATGGGTTTGGCGTAGCGGGAGGAATGGGGGAAGACCTTAATATCACAGCCGGGGTATCTTCCTTTCTGGCCGCGCTGTTTTTCCTTGGTTATTTTTTCTTTCAAGTTCCAGGTGCACATTACGCAGAAAAGAAAAGTGCCAAGATCCTGATTTTTTGGAGTTTGATTCTCTGGGGAGGTCTGGCCACATTAACGGGGATGGCGACAAGTGTGGCATGGCTCTATCCGATTCGCTTCCTGCTTGGTGTTGTTGAAAGCGCTGTTATGCCTGCGATGCTCGTTTTCCTTAGCCACTGGTTCCTAAAAGAAGAACGTTCCCGGGCCAACACCTTTTTGATTCTGGGGAATCCCGTTACTGTATTGTGGATGTCGATCCTTTCCGGCTACCTATTGAAGGCATTCGACTGGAGATGGCTGTTCATCATTGAAGGACTCCCGGCTGTGCTTTGGGCGTTCATCTGGTATAAGCTCGTCAATGACCGTCCCAAAGATGCCAAGTGGCTTACAGATCAGGAAAAGCAAGATATGGAAGCGACCCTCCAGAAAGAACAGGCTGCATTAAAACCTGTGAAAAATTATAGGGAAGCTTTTAAGTCGAAGCAGGTCATCGTGCTCAGTATCCAATACTTCATGTGGAGCATCGGGGTTTATGGGTTCGTCATGTGGCTGCCATCCATTATTAAACAGGCGTCGAACATGGATATAGTGGCGACGGGCTGGCTTTCATCCGGACCTTATTTGTTAGCGGTCATTTCGATGCTGGCACTATCTTATTATTCGGATAAAACATTAAATCGGAAAACGTTCGTTTGGACATCGCTGCTTGTGGGAGCAATCGCATTCTTCGGGTCCTTCATGCTCGGCACATCGAATTTCTGGCTTTCATATGCCCTGTTGGTCATTGCAGGCGGTGCGATGTATGCACCGTATGGACCGTTCTTTGCCATCATTCCTGAAATCCTTCCGAGGAATGTGGCTGGCGGGGCAATGGCCCTGATCAATAGCATGGGGGCGCTTGGCTCATTTGTAGGTGCCTATTTCGTTGGATATTTAAACGGACTGACCGGCGGGCCTGGAGCATCCTATATTTTCATGGCGGGATCTTTATTGATTTCAGCGTTACTCACATTGATGGTTAAAAAGCCCGCGGTTACGTCAGTCAAGCAACTGGAGGTGGTTTCGTCTTGAAGATTCAGCTGGCATTGGATCGTATGAATATGGAGGAAGCCATTGAAATGGCAAGAAACGTGGAAGCCTCGATTGATTGGATTGAGGTAGGGACTTCCCTGATTAAAGAGTTCGGAGTGAATAGCATCAAAGAAATGAAAAACCACTTTCCGGATAAAAAAATTGTTGCCGACATGAAGACGATGGACAATGCGGCTTATGAAATGGATCTTTGTTTTCAAAGCGGTGCTGATGTAGCTACGGTAATGGGGGCTGCATCGGATGTAACCATCGGAAAATGTTTGGAAAAAGCGTGTGAATACAAGAGGCAGATCATGATTGATTTGTTGAATGTATCGGATTCCCGGCTTGAGCAATTACGGACTTACAATCAGGCGATATTCTGTGAGCATGTAAGCAAGGACAGCCAGGAGAATTCGGGTCATGCCATGATCGATATGAGAAATCATGCGGGGTCCTTAAGAGCGGCAGCAGGAGGGATCACTCTTTCATCCTTGCCTGTAATGATCAGGAAGGGGCTTGATGTTATCATCATTGGCTCGGCGATTACAAAAGCAAAGTATCCAGCAGAAGCTGCCCGTCTATTTAAGGAAACGGTGAATGGGGAGAAAGGTGTGAAGGAAGTTTGAAAAAGGAATTGGCGGTTATTTTAGAAGAAATGCACGGTGTATTTCACAAAATGGACGGAGGGGCAACGGATGCGCTCCTGAAAAATCTACGGCCGGACACCAGGATCTTCATCGTGGGTGAAGGCAGATCGGGCTTCATGGCCAAAGCCTTTGCGATGAGATTGATGCATCTTGGCCTAAACGTCTATGCAGTCGGGGAAACGATTACTCCATCTATTGCGAAAGGCGATCTGATTATAGCCATTAGCGGGAGTGGCTCGACCAAAAGTGTGATATCGGTTGCGGCAAAAGGCAGGGAAGTGGAATGCAAGGTATTTTCGATCACGACGAATGACCAATCGGATTTAGCCAATGTTTCTCATGAGGTCTTGGTGGTTCCGGCTGCAACGAAAAATCGCTTGGACCATGAAACGAAAAGCGTTCAGCCGTTAAGTTCATTGTTTGATCAATGTGTACATGTTTTATGTGATGCAGTATGCTTGGACTATTCATTAACCGAGTCCATAAGCCACGAGCTTACTTATTCCAAACATAGTAATGTAGAGTGAAATATGGCGGGCTCCTTCAGCGGGGGACCCGCCTTTTTTGAAACGAAAAATGCCTTTATTCCCAAACGGGAATAAAGGCATTTACCGTGACATGTCACGGGGATAATAAATTAATAAGCCAGGCTGAACAG
>NZ_JADILK010000004.1 GCF_017355165.1 Bacillus sp. SD075
GAGGAGAGCCATGGAGGCTCTCCTTTCCTTATTTTCGCACTAAGCCTTTGCTTGCTAGTATCAAGTCACTAATTTGATCTTCCTTACCTGTCTCGAAGCATTCGATGATCTTGCTGCCGACAATGACACCATCGCAGTATTGTATTGCATCACGGACATGATCTGGCGTCGATATGCCGAACCCAGCAAGAACAGGAACAGGACTTATCTCTTTAACCTTCTTTAAATAGCCCCCAAGTTCTTCTCCAAAGGCGTCACGGGCACCTGTAATGCCTTTGACTGTAACTGCGTAGATAAATCCCTCCGCACCTGCGGTAATCTCCGTGATACGTTCTTCCGAAGACGTGAGTGTCACAAGTCGGATAAGAACGATTCCTGCAGTTTTGATTGATGAAAAGATGGCTTCTTCCTCAATCGGTAAATCAGGGATGATGCACCCGGAAACCCCTGCTTGGAGACAGTCATTCGTAAACTCTTTAAGGCCATATGCCAAGATTGAATTTGTATAGCCCATTAAAATAATCGGGATAGTCACATCATTTTTGATCTCCATTACTTTTTTCAGGACATCTTTTAAAGTGGTGCCATTTTCCAAAGATCGGATGCCAGCTTGTTGGATAACCGGTCCATCAGCGACAGGGTCAGAGAATGGTATACCTAGTTCCACAGCAGTCGCCCCGCTGTTTTCAAGGAAAAGAAGCTGGCTTTTTAACCGTTCCAGCCCTCCATCTCCGGCCATTATATATGGTATGAATGCTTTCTCCTGCTTTGTTTGGCATTCTTCAAGTGCGTTTGCTAATTTATTCATGTTCACTACCCCCCATCAAAGATTGGACCGTTTCAACATCCTTATCACCACGGCCGGACAGACAAATCACCAGTCCTGTTCCTTTCTCCATTTCTTTGGCAAGCTTTAAACCGTAGGAAATGGCATGTGAACTTTCTAAAGCAGGGATGATCCCTTCCTCCCTTGAAAGCATCGCTAGAGCTTCCAAAGCTTCATCATCGGTTACGGAAGTATATTCCACCCGACTTGTATCTTTTAAATAACTATGTTCAGGCCCTACACCAGGATAATCCAGCCCTGCCGAAATTGAATGTGCCTCCTGGATCTGACCGTCCTCGTTCTGCAATACATACATAAATGCCCCGTGGAGCACCCCAGGTTTCCCTTTCGTCAAACTTGAAGCATGTAATGGTGTTTCAAGCCCATGCCCTGCCGCTTCCACTCCGTATAACTTTACAGTTTCATCCTCAATGAAGGGATAAAACATTCCCATTGCATTACTTCCTCCGCCTATGCAAGCGACTACTGCATCCGGTAGGGAATGAACCGCCTCCGAATATTGACGCTTCGTTTCATTCCCTATCACACTTTGAAAATCACGTACAATAACGGGGAATGGATGCGGACCAAGAACGGACCCCATTATATAATGGGTGTCATCCACATTCGCCACCCAATATCGTAACGCCTCATTGACTGCATCCTTCAGTGTCCCGCTTCCTTGTGACACGGATATGACCTTTGCTCCCAAAAGCTCCATCCGGAATACATTCAATTTCTGCCTCCTGATATCTTCTTCTCCCATAAAGATGATGCATTCCAACTTCAATAAAGCACACACAGTCGCCGTTGCAACACCATGCTGCCCTGCACCCGTTTCGGCAATCACCTTTTTCTTGCCCATTTTCTGTGTTAGCAAAGCCTGACCGATCGTATTATTTATTTTATGGGCTCCGGTATGATTCAAGTCTTCGCGCTTCAGATAAATATCTGCACCACCAGCTAGTCTCGTTAAGTTCTCCGCAAAATAAAGAGGTGTTTCCCGACCGATATATTGTTTCAGGTAATAACTTAGCTGCCTTTGGAATTCAGAATCATTTTTAGATTGTTCATATACTTCTTCAAGCTCTGTAATCGCCGCCATTAAAGTTTCCGGAACGAAACGGCCTCCATATGCTCCAAAGTGTCCAGTTTTATCAGGCTGTGTATAAGTGTTCATCTATTCATTCCTCTTTTCCGGCTTTATATTTTGCCTCATTAATAAATGCTTTTATTTTTCCAGCATCTTTCAATCCGTTTGTTTCAACACCACTGGCTACGTCAACCGCGAATGGTGAAACGGCATTAATCGCTTTTCCGACATTTTCCGGAGTCAGCCCACCTGCTAGAATCAACTTCCCCAGTGGCAGCTCCACTTTTCGGATCATTTCCCAATCCAAAGTCAATCCCTTTCCAGAAGAACTCTTAGGAAGATCAACTAATAGATAATCTGCTGGGTATTCATGAAGGTTTTCAAGGTCTTTCTCTGAATGGACGGCAAAGGCCTTGATCACCGGTAGGGGCATTCTGCGGGCGAAGCTGGCAGACTCGTTACCATGAAGCTGAATATAATCCAATCCTGCAATTTCAGCCATTTTTATCACTTCTTGTTCAGTTTGATTGGCAAACACTCCGACTTTTTTAACAGGTCCAGCTAGATTCGCTCCGAATTCTCCAACTATCTCTGGCTCAACCTTCCTGCTACTCTCGGCAAAAATGAAACCAATGAAGTCTGCCCCTGATCCAACAGCAGTCTGAGCGGCTGCCAATGTCTTTATCCCACAGATTTTCACTAACATATTAATCTCCTTATATACTCATTTGCAGTTCGGCCATCGCTTGCGGAAGGTTTGCTGCAGTCATCAGTGTCTCCCCGACTAAAATCGCTTTTGCACCAGCTTCTTTCACACGCATCGCGTCTTCTTTTGTCTTGATTCCACTTTCACTGATAATGATATGGCGTTTTGGATCAAGTAACTTCGCCAGTCGTTCCGTTACAGCCAAATCCACTTGGAAGGTCTTTAAATTACGATTGTTAATCCCAATGAGCTCTGCATTCAGCTCGAGAGCCCGTTTCAGTTCGGCTTCATCATGGACTTCCGTCAATACTTCAAGTCCCTTCTTTTTTGCATATTGATATAATTCATGAAGGCGTCCTTCAGAAAGTGCAGCCACAATCAATAGAATGATAGTGGCACCAGCTTGATGGGCGCGATCGATCTGGATTTCATCGATGATGAAATCTTTGCACAGCCTAGGAATCCGTATGGCCTCGCTTACGATTCTCAAATCCGCAATTGATCCTTTAAAGAAAACCTCATCCGTCAATACCGATATCGCCGCCGCTCCGGCCCTTTCATATGAAAGGGCCTGCTCGATCGGATTTACATTGATTTTAATGTCCCCCTTTGAAGGGGACGCCCGTTTTATTTCCGCGATAACCGCCATCGATTTCGCTGTTTTCAAATTTTCCACCAAAGATGGTCTGACTATGTTGACCATTACCGAATCATCTAAGCCCCTTTCTTTTAATTTTGCGACTTCCACCTTTTTCTGTTCAATGATTTTCGTTAAGATATTTTCCATTACATGACCACCTTATTTCGATTGCCATAAGCAATCAGATTTTCTAACTTTGCAAGAGCCGCTCCGCTATCAAGGCTTTCTTTGGCCATGGAGATCCCTTTTTTGATCGTTGCTGCCGTACCATTTGCGTATAATCCCAATCCAGCATTCAATAAAACAGTATCACGATAGGCCCCTTTTTCCCCTTTGAGAAGCCTAAGCATGATATCGGCATTTTGTTTGGCGTCACCGCCGCGGATGGCATCATTTCCGTAAACCGGCAGATCCACCTCTTCGGGATGCAGCGTAAATGGGATAATATCCCCTTGCTCCAAAAGCACGAGTGAATTTTCACCCTGTAGGCTCGCTTCATCCATAAAACCGGCACCATTTATCACGACTGCACGTTTCCTGCCTAATTTATGTAGGACTTCCGCAAAAAGCTCGAGCATATCGCGTCGATTAATTCCCATTAATTGCGTGTCGAGTTGAACTGGATTTGTCAGAGGACCGATGAGATTAAATATCGTCGGGATTTTCAGTTCTTTTCTCACTTTCATTATCCGTGCAATATTAGGGTGGACCGATGGGGCAAATAAGAATGTGATTCCATTTTCCTCCAACAGTTCTTTTAACATGTCAGGCTCCAGGTACAAATTAACACCTAATTCTTCCAATACATCCGCGCTGCCCGTTTTGCTTGAAATGCTACGGTTTCCATGTTTGGCAACTTTGACACCGGCACCAGCAAGCACGAATGCTGATGCTGTACTTATATTGAAGCTTTGCGACCCATCTCCTCCCGTTCCGCAATTATCCATTACATGAAGAGAGCTTGTTTGTACACTTCTCGCTTCTTTTCTCATGACTCTGACAAGGCTTGCTATTTCACCTGCCGTTTCCCCTTTGGATTTTAGGGCAATGATGAATGCTGCCATCTCGCTTTCGGTGATATCTTTAGAAAATAACAATTGGGCTGCTCTGCTCATCTCTTCTTCCGTCAATGTTTGACGCTCTGCTAACTTCGCTAAATACTCCTTCACCGCTAACTCCCCCAGTCGTTTTTTGTTTTATAAGACGGATTGTTCCTTCTCTGATTGGAAGGTTCCCGCAATCTCATAAAATTGATGTAATAATTCCTTGCCGATTTTCGTCCCTATTGATTCAGGGTGGAACTGTAAACCGAAGAGCGGGAAATCTTGATGTTTCATCGCCATGATCTCCCCATCATCCAGTGCTACTGCCGTCACAGTCAGTTCATCCGGCAGACTCGCCCTTTCAACTACAAGGGAATGATAACGCATTACCGGGAATTGTATCTCCTGTTTGGCAAATACACCTGTTCCATCATGTTCGATAACCGATGTTTTCCCATGCATGATTTGTTTCGCTCCAACCACATTCGCACCAAAAACTGCCCCAATGGCCTGATGCCCCAAACAAATGCCTAATAGTGGGACCTTCTCATAAAAGTTACGGATGATTTCCATACTGATACCAGCATCTTCCGGTCTGCCGGGTCCCGGGGAAATGACGATTGCCATTGGATTCAGTTCGTCAATTTCTGCAAGTGTGATTTCATCATTCCTTTTTACTATGATTTCTTTTTCCACTTCTCCTAAATATTGATAAAGGTTGTAAGTGAACGAGTCATAGTTATCAATTAATAAAATCATTTTGTGTGAACCTCCATTAAAGCGCGTGCTTTATTTTGTGTTTCTTCAAATTCCGTTTTTGGGTCTGAATCATATACAATTCCTGCGCCTGCCTGTACGTAGGCCTTGCCATCTTTAATGATCATCGTCCGAATGGCTAAAGCCATATCAAGATCCCCACCAAAACCTATGAACCCTATCGAGCCCGAATACATCCCCCGTTTACAATTTTCCAGTTCATTGATCAGCTCCATTGCCCTGATTTTAGGGGCACCAGAAACTGTCCCGGCCGGGAGGCAGACCGTCAGCGCATCTAAACTCGTGTATCCTTCCCTAAGCTTTCCGCTAACCTTCGAAGCGATATGCATGACATGCTGATATCTTTGAATTTCCATTTCCTCGGTAAGATGGATTGAACCGATTTCGCAAACCCTGCCAAGATCATTTCTACCCAAATCAACAAGCATCTTATGCTCGGCGAGTTCCTTTTCATCCATCAGCAGGCTTTTTTCGTAGCCCTTATCTTCTTCATCCGTTTTCCCTCTCGGCCGAGTGCCGGCAATTGGATTAACATGAACCATTCCTGATGAAACACTGATCAAACTCTCCGGGGACGATCCAATAATTGTATAATCACCAAATTCTATATAAAACATATAAGGAGAAGGGTTGGCTAATCGCAAACGACGGTAGGCATCGAAAGGCTCCCCATCGAAGTCCGCTTTAAACCTTTGTGATAAAACAACTTGGAACACTTCACCGGCTACAATCGCCGCTTTAACTTCAAGGACCATTTTCTCGAATTCATCCTGACTGAAATTCGAATTGAATTCCAAATATTCCGACGATATTTCCTTTGGGGGCTTGCTTGCCTGATTGATGATTTCTTTCATTCCCAATATACTTTTTTCACTATTTTCTTCCGCAGTCAAAAGATGGATCTTCTGCAGAACATGATCGAATATATACAGTTCTTTATAAAAAAGAAAATGAGCATCAGGCATTTGCAGGGAATCAGGAGGCACCGGACCTATATTTTCATATAGTCGAATGATATCATAGCCCATATATCCGATTGCACCACCGTTAAAAGGCGGAAGATGTATGGGAGCCTCTCCTATTTCCACTAATAATTCGTTTTTTAGAAACTCGATGATATTGATGTTCTTTACGATTTGGTCACCTGTTTCAGTGTTTTTCACATATACTTGGTCAGCAAGTGATGTCACCTCCATGTAAGGTTTTGAACCTAGATAAGAGTAGCGGCCATTGTCATGATGCGAATTGGAACTTTCCAATAAAAACTTCTGGTCACCATCTAATTTCTGAAATATGGCAATGGGTGTGTGGATATCCCCTTCAATTGTATCCATTTTGAAACGGAGTATTTTTTTTTCATCCAAATTATTCATCTCAATTCCCTCCCGATTCTTATGCAATCTAATAAACCCTCGAAGGGAAAACCTTTTTTGGCCAAGTGCCTGAGTTTTCATTTCCTCCGGATAATTTTTGACGTTTTCTCTAAAAGGTATATATATCGAAATCCCAATAAAAAAATCCCCTGCAAACACAAATATGTGTCTGCAGAGGACGGTATACCGCGGTGCCACCTCAAGTTGGAAAAACGAATCATTTTTCCCTCTCAAGCAAGAATGAAAAATTCTTGCGATTACCCTTTAACGGTGGCAGCCGAGTTTCCCTACTTATTTCAAGAAACCACTCATAAGTCCATTCATCTTCTTATATCGTACCGGTTTCCACCTTTTCCGGCTCTCTGTGACGCATCTAAAAAGATTACTACTCTCAGTCATAGATTTAATTATCATTTCCATAAAAACGCAAAAAGGCCCCTCATCCAAAGGACGAGGAACCCGTGGTACCACCTTAATTAGCTAAATTAGCTCACTTTACGGCATTTATATGCCTATCTCCATTAACGATGAGATAATCGCCAAAGCCTACTCCGTTGATCCGTTTCGGTTTGGGGCTCGGAAGTCCATTCGCTTAAATTCGTTCACCAGTTTTCAGCAACCACTGGCTCTCTGCAGAACATCATTAAGGTACTCTTCTTCGTCACTGCCTTTATCTTTTTCTTGATTATTATGTTAAAACAATCTTTTCAGTAAGTCAATGGAGTTTTCTAAAAATTATATTTTTATTTTTTAATTTTTCATTTTTATCCAGTCTCCGTCGTCGATTCCTTTTGCCTTCTTAATAACAAGATATGCTGAATAGGTGCTGACCGACTCAAACTCATCCGTATACTTTTTTTCATCCGCCTTACCAGGGACTATTTCCTTGAATCTTCGGTAAGCCTTCATAAATACATCCTTTTGTATTTTATTTTCATAAGCCTTTTCTACCGCTTCAAAGAATTTAATCACATCTACGAGTTCGTCAGTAGACCAATCAAGATCCATTGGATATTGATAATCCATACCCTATACACGCTCCTTCTAGATAGTTTTTCATGTTGTCCGGCAGACCATGCATCATCAGTCTGCCCATTTTGAACGGATTGCTTCCGCCTGATCGATAATCCGACTGAATAATTCAGCAGTCGATGGTACATCATGAATCAGCCCCATCACTTGTCCAGCCCAGGCAAACCCTTCACCTTCGATACCATCATGGATATAGCGCTGATTCGCTTTGCCGCTTATGTAATTCTTCAATTGTTCATATCCGCCGTTTTCTTTTTCTATTTCAAGGATCTTATCGGTCCAGCTGTTTGCAATTACCCTGGCTGGTGCACCAATGGACCGCTTGATGACAACGGTATCATTTTCTGTACCGGAAACCAAGGCATTTTTATATAATTCATGTGCATGAACACACTCCTTGACTGCTATGAATCGTGTTCCCATCTCGATTCCTTCGGCACCAAGGGACAATGCTGCCATCAAACCGCGTCCATCGCCAAAACCGCCCGAGGCGATGACTGGAATTTTCACAGAGTCCACGACTTGAGGAATTAACACAGAAGTCCCAATATCATCACGGCCTAAATGTCCTCCTCCTTCCTGACCAACTACCATCACTGCATCTGCCCCAAGCTGTTCAGCCTTCATTGCCTGTCTTTTTGCAGCAACAAGCACGAGTTTTTTCACCTGGGTGCCTTTGACATAATCAAGAAATGGTGCTGGGTTACCACCTGTTACGGAAACAGCTGCGATATCCTCTTTCAAGGCAGCTTCCAGCATATGTTCATAAGGTCTTCCATGCTGACCGATTGCAAAGTTCACACCAAACGGTTTATCCGTCAATGATTTGGTTTTTCTAATTTCATCTATCAATTGTTCCGGGTTGGCCAAGGACATGGCCGTTACCTGCCCTAGCCCTCCTGCATTCGAAACTGCTGCGGCCAGGTCTGCATATGCTAAATGGGCCAATCCCCCTTGTACGATTGGGTATTGAATACCTAACAAATCGGTCACACGCGTTTTCCACTTCAAACTCCTCATCTCCCTTTTCATTTTGGTGGTTTATTTATTTAGCTAAAATTCAAATCATTAGTTTCATTATGGCAAATATTGTTTACCCGTTCAATTTTTTAACTCATACATTCAATATTAATAAAAGAAGAATTCTTGAGTAAATCCAGTAAATACTAGGAAAATGGATATTTATAATCTGCCGATAATTTTATTGAGCCCCTTAACAACAAAGACATATGGAAATGGTTTAAGCAGGACATTAAAAGTCACTCTAGGCATTTATTATAAGACGTGCTATAATTCATATGTTTTATGTCTATCACAAGCTTACTATCCACACGAATGTAATCGGGGAAACATCCGAACGTAATAGAAAGGGAGTATATGCTCCTAAACATTTCAAACCTATTTTACTGAAAAGGGGCCACAAAGAATTGTCACAGAATGAAACACCCTTATATACTGCTTTATTGCAGCATGCAAAAAAAAATCCCGTTCAATTTCATATTCCAGGTCATAAAAAAGGAAAAGGAATGGACGCTGATTTCCGTAATTTCATTGGAGAAAATGCATTATCCATAGATTTAATCAACATCGCTCCACTCGATGATCTCCATCAGCCAAAGGGGATCATTAAACAAGCTCAGGATCTTGCCGCTGAAGCTTTTGGGGCAGATCACACATTCTTTTCCGTTCAAGGAACAAGTGGAGCAATCATGACGATGGTCATGACAGTATGCGGACCTGGGGACAAAATCATCGTCCCAAGGAATGTACATAAATCCGTAATGTCGGCCATTGTATTTTCCGGGGCGGTTCCCATTTTCATCAATCCTGAAATAGACAAAGATTTGGGCATCTCACACGGAATCACCGTCGATGCCGTTGAAAAAACGCTAAGGGAACATAGTGATGCAAAAGGATTGCTTGTCATCAATCCCACTTATTTCGGCATTTCGGCTGATTTGCAAAAAATAGTGGAAGTTGCTCATTCCCACCAAATCCCAGTACTCGTTGATGAAGCACATGGTGTCCACATACACTTCCATGAAGACTTGCCGATGTCAGCCATGCAAGCTGGAGCAGATATGGCTGCGACGAGTGTTCATAAACTGGGCGGTTCACTAACGGGAAGTTCGATATTAAATGTTAAGACTGGATTAGTTTCCGCAAATCGTGTTCAAGCCATATTGAGCATGCTCACAACCACCTCAACCTCCTATATCCTTCTGGCTTCCCTGGATACGGCTAGAAGACAACTTGCGACGGTAGGCAGGGAAATGATCAATGAAGCGATCAATCTCGCAGAGTTTATCCGTGAGGCCGTTAATGAGATTCCTTATCTTTACTGTGTCGGCAGCGAAATTCTCGAGAGTGAGGCAGCCTTTAGTTATGACCCGACTAAATTGATCATATCCATTAAGGAATTGAATATTACCGGATACGACGTTGAGAAATGGCTTCGTGAAAAGCATAATATCGAAGTGGAACTATCTGACTTGTACAACATCCTTTGCCTAATAACTCCTGGAGACTCAAAAACGGAAGCGGACCTGCTGATCGCTGCCCTTAAAGACTTATCGGATGAGTTTAAGGAAATGGCGGCTGAACATGAAAAAATTGAAGTCCTGCTTCCTGATACACCACCATTGGCTTTATCACCCAGGGAGGCATTTTATGCAGAAACCGAAGTGGTTCCCATTGAGGCATCAGTCGGCAAAATTAGCGCAGAATTCATCATGGTTTACCCTCCAGGTATACCGATCTTCATACCAGGTGAGTTGATTACTGAAGATAATATCAATTACATCCGGAAAAACATCGAGGCCGGCCTTCCTGTTCAAGGCCCTGAGGACCCAGAAATAAAATATTTACGCATCATAAAAAAATGATTGATCCCATCAAACCAGAGCAGGGTGCTGCTCTGGTTTTTTGGCCACCTTTATTAATGAACCAGTAACTCCCCGTAAAAACAGAAGAAATTCCCTTCGTTAACTTCTATAAAAAGGGTGCTCCAGGTTACAATCCTGAAACACCCTTAAATTCTATTAATCTTAAAATCCCTTTTCCATTTAATTTTCAGAGGCAGCTGTATCACAGCTTTGGCAGTTGTGATTGTGTGTATATAGTACACTTACTTTTTCATCTTCAAAATGTTCAATCGTGCTATTGCAAGTTTGACATACGATAGTTCCCATTTTTACAACCCCTTCCTCTATATTGTATGCATCAATGACGTAATGTAACCGCTTTATATGAATTATAATATAACACATTTATTATTTCAAGTTAAAAAGTATAACACATATACTTTTCCCATTTAATGAAACGTCACGTTGGAAGAAATGGATTCCATCGTTCGTTAGACTGATTCAACTTATTAAAACACGAGAGTTTTTTAAAAACGCAGGGCACCTTGTAGCTCTTTTTACATATTACACACACTTCTTACTTCAGCAAAGCAAGGTAAAAAAGGAATTTCGCCTTTTAATTTACATATAGTTATGTATATAACACATCCAAAAAATGTTAATATATTCTTATATCCTATCTACCTAAGGGGGATCCACATGACTGAAAATGCCTATATCAAACTTGTCCCTGAGTCCGCTAAAGGGACTGTAACCATCGAAGATGTGAAAGAACTGCTGAACTATTATCAAATGATCACAGCGAAAACCGGAAAGCAACTGGATTGGGACTATGATAAAAAAGCATTTCCTTATGAAATGAAAGAACCGGAAAGAATGAAAGATAAGGCCATATACCTCCAATCCAAGGAAGATCGATATCACATGATATTGATAGGCGTTGACCAAGAAGTCGTTAAGGATGAAGATGGTTCAGAGCGGATTCAATCCTATATCCAATTCACCCTCCCTGAAACTGCCACTTTCGGGGATAAGGGAAAAGCTAATGAATTGTGCAAGTTCCTTGCAAAGAAATTACGGGCACAGCTACATCTCTTCAATAAAAGGGTGATGTATTATTATCCAAGGAAATAAAAAACCTGCAGATGCCTAAATTGGCTCATGCAGGCGTCTCAATTAATTTTGGCTCAAGGATCTTATAACCTTTCTTTTGAAAACCTTTCACGATATCCTCTATCGCTTCACTTGTCCATTTCCGGTCATGCATCAGTAAGTTCGCACCATTTCCTAAATAAGGGCTGTTCAACATGATCTCCGTTAAAGCTTTTTTATCCTGATACTCTTTTTCCCAGTCATATCCGTATGTCCAATTCATGACCAACATTTTTTCTTTCTCAGCGACTTTTTTTGAATGCTCGGTATTCGATCCAAATGGCGCCCTAAAGTACTTAGGGCGTACCCCAATAATGCCCTCAACCAAATTGTTCAATTTTACGATTTCCCGCTCCTGTTCCTTTTCGGTCAACTCTTTTAAATTCACATGGGAATATGTATGATTGCCGATAGAAAAACCCATTTCATGAATTTCTTTCAGCATCGCTTTATTTTCATCATTTTCAAGAAAATGGCCGTTCACGAAAAATATCGCCGGCACATTTAGTCGCTTCAGGTTTCGGGCGATTTCCAGAGAATATTTATCAGGTGCATCATCAAATGTTAACAACACCACTTTTGGATTTGCATCCCTAATGGGTTTAAATGACCAATTCTCTTTATCCACCCGATATTCTGCCTTTACATTCCCTTCGCCAATTGTTTTTGACGTTTCTTTTTTCAACTCTTTCTCTTGCTGGCTTTCATCTGGGACCGTTGTTGTCGTTTCCACACTTTTTCCATTCCCCTTTTCCGTTTGAACGGAACTCGGATCATTACAAGCCATCAATAAAAATGATACTAAGGTAAATGATGCTACTACTTTGTTAATCATGATTCCTCCGTGGTTTCTTGTGTCATTGAGGCTTACCAAAAATTCAATAAACGGGTACTAGCGTTTCCAAAAGGATTTGCAAAGTCCCGTAACATAAAAGGCTTATCACGGTAACAAGAATGGTTCGTCTATTGGATTTTAAAATTATTTTACCAATGTAAATGGCTAAATAAGAAAAGACCAGAAACATGAATAATTTGAAAACGAACCGATCGTTAACAGACAGCCATTCAACTAATGTATACCCACTCCATACGATTAGTTGAAAGAGGATTACCAGATAATTTTTCAAGTGATCCACCTCATTTTAATATGAATATATCAGCCCTGATCTTTTTATTGGCAAAAAATATTCCTTTAGCACATCGCTCATCTTATTTTTTATCCTCAATTAGCTTTTTTAAACCCTTTTAAAGAAAAAAGTAAGAAGTCCTTTTTATAGCTTATGCCCTTTTTGTCCTTTTCATTTAACTAGTGAGAAGAAAAAAATGAATGGGGGGTCTTCATTTGGCCAATGCAAAAAAAGCGTACTGCATTAGGCAGTACGCTTTTTTTAAATGAATTACTTAATGATGTGAATAGGAGTTCCAAGGGCAACTTCAGCAGCTTCCATTGTGATTTCCCCTAAAGTTGGATGTGCATGGATTGTCATCGCAATATCTTCGGCAGTCATTCCTGCTTCGATAGCTAAACCAAGTTCTGCAATCATATCAGAAGCGTTCGGTCCTGCAATTTGTGCTCCAATTACCAATCCGTCTTCTTTGCGAGTGATAAGCTTCACAAATCCGTCCGTATTATTTAATGAAAGTGCACGTCCATTTGCAGCGAATGGGAATTTAGAAGCAAGCGCTTCGATTCCAGCTTCCTTCGCTTCCTTTTCATTATAACCGACAGAAGCAAGTTCCGGTTCAGAGAATACAACAGCCGGAATAGCAAGATAGTCGATTTCTGATGAATGTCCTGCAATGGCTTCAGCTGCAATTTTACCTTCATAAGAAGCTTTATGAGCCAACTGAGGTCCAGAAACGATATCACCGATTGCGTAAATGTTTTTCACGCTTGTACGGCATTGTTTATCCGTTTCGATCAAACCACGGTCAGTCATTTTGATTCCGACTTGTTCAAGGCCGATTTCAGCAGTATTTGGACGACGTCCAACTGTTACTAAAACGTAATCGGCTTCAACCTTTTTCTCTTCGCCTTTTACTTCATAAGTTACAGTTACACCTGTTTCAGTTTCTTCCACGCCTTTAGCATTGGCTTTAGTAACAATTTCAGCACCCTTGTTTTTAAGATTACGCTTAACAAGTGCTGCCATTTGTTTTTCGAAGCCAGCAGAAAGAATTTCTTCCGTACCTTCAAGGATGGTCACCTTAGTGCCAAAGCTTGCGAATGCTCCGCCAAGCTCAGTACCGATATAACCTCCGCCGATTACCACGATCGAACCTGGAACTTCTTCCAATGAAAGGGCACCAGTGGAATTAAGTACACGTTTCGTATATTTAAAGGACGGAATCTCGATTGGTGATGAACCAGTAGCGATGATTGCGTTTTTAAATGTATATGTTTGGGCTGAATCATCATTCATAACACGGATGCTGTTTTCATCAACGAAATAAGCTTCGCCAGTTACAACATCAACATTATTACCTTTTAACAGGCTGCTTACACCGCCTGTTAGTTTTTTTACAACAGTACCTTTCCAAGCTTGTACTTTAGAAAAATCAACAGTAACTTTTTCTGCAAAGATACCCATATCTTCTGAATGCTGCGCTTCATGGAAACGGTGTCCCGCCGAAATTAAAGCTTTCGATGGAATACAGCCCACATTCAAACAAACTCCGCCGATTGTTCCTTTTTCAACGACCGTCACTTTCTGTCCAAGCTGTGCTGCACGAATTGCGGCAACATATCCCCCTGGGCCTGAACCGATCACTAAAGTATCTGTTTCGATTGGAAAATCTCCTACTACCATTGTTTACGCCTCCATTAACAATAATTCTGGGTCGTTCAATAACTTTTTGATATGATTCAATGCATGTTGAGCTGTTGCTCCATCAATCATGCGGTGATCAAAGCTCAGTGATAATGCCAGAACTGGAGCGGCGATAATTTCCCCGTCGCGTACAATTGCTTTTTCGGCAATGCGTCCAATCCCTAGAATGGCAACTTCTGGATGATTGATTACAGGTGTGAACCATTGACCGCCTGCGGAACCGATATTCGTAATGGAGCAAGAAGCACCTTTCATTTCGTTAGGCGCCAATTTGCCGTCACGGGCTTTCGTCGCTAATTCATTGATTTCTTGTGAAATGGCAAAAGTTGATTTACGATCTGCATCCTTCACAACTGGAACGAGCAGCCCTTTGTCTGTGTCCGCTGCAATCCCGATATTGTAATAGTGTTTATGGATAATCTCACTAGCCTCATCATCAAATGATGTGTTAAGCATAGGGAATTCACGTAATGCACTTGTTAACGCTTTAACAACATAAGGTAGGAATGTAAGCTTGATTCCTTTTTCTGCAGCAATTTCCTTGAATTTCTTACGGTGAGCAACCAATAGCGTAACATCGACTTCATCCATTAATGTTACATGCGGAGCTGTCTGTTTGGATTTAACCATTGCTTTTGCGATCGCTTTCCTCATGCCGCTCATTTTCTCGCGAGTTTCAGGATATTGCCCTTCTGGAATTGAAACTTTTTGTTTTTCGGTTGTTTCCGTATCATTTTGTTGTGAAGCTTCACTTTGAGCTGCTGGTTGCTGTGGAGCAGTTTTGCCGGTTTTGAAAGCATCTATGTCTTCTTTCATGATGCGGCCATTATCCCCAGAACCAGAAATCTCACGAATATTTACCCCTTGTTCGCGTGCATATTTCCTAACAGAAGGCATGGCGATAATACGTCGTGAAGGATCTGCCTCAACCTGTGGCTGTGATCCCGCGCCCGTAACTCCGCTATTTTCTTGAACCGGAGCAGCCTCTTTCTTGACTTCCTGTCCAGCTTCAGCAGTTGCTTGAACCTGGGCCTCCGTATCCTTCTCACCTTCTGACTTCGCTTCTTCTCCATGATCCCCTTTAAACTGAAGATTTTCATAACCTGGAGCATCGAATGTTACAAGTACATCGCCAACAACGGCAACCGTTCCTTCTTGAACAAGGATTTCTTCAACGGTACCTTCCACCGGTGATGGGATTTCAACAACGGCCTTATCGTTTTGGACCTCGCAAAGCACGTCATCTTCTTGAATCTTATCTCCTGGTTTTACAAACCATTTCACTATTTCACCTTCGTGTATACCTTCTCCGATATCAGGGAGTCTAAATTGGAATGCCACTGAGTTCAACCTCCTATATTAAATCATACTTAGTGCTTTGAATAAAGTCCTTTATCTTGCATTGGCGTTAATGCAAAATTACTTTCCCAAGCAGGACATTCATTCCCATTACTTAAGATTGTTAAAACTTCAAGACTTTAGTCGCCGTTTCAATAATGTCTTTATAATTAGGGAGCCATACTGTTTCAGCTTGTGAAAACGGGAATACCGTATCAGCAGCCGCCACTCGCAGTACTGGAGCATCCAAGCTCAAAATGGCACGTTCGTTAATTTCCGCTACAACATTCGCTGCTATACCAGCTTGCTTTTGTGCTTCTTGAACAACGATAGCGCGTCCTGTTTTTTCTACAGAAGCAATGATTGTATCAATATCCAATGGAGATACAGTCCGTAAGTCGACCACTTCGACGGAATGACCTTCCTTAGCCAATTCCTCAGCTGCCTTGATGGATTCCTGCACCATCGCACCATACGTAATAATGGATAGATCCGTTCCTTCTCTTTTCACATCCGCTTTTCCTAATGGGATTGTATATTCTTCTTCAGGAACTTCCTGACGGAAAGAGCGGTACAATTTCATGTGTTCAAGGAAAATGACAGGGTCATTATCACGAATCGCTGAAATCAATAAGCCTTTTGCATCGTAAGGAGTTGAAGGGATAACTACTTTTAACCCTGGTTGCTGAGCCATTAAACCTTCTAAGCTATCAGCGTGCATTTCCGGAGTATGCACTCCACCTCCAAAAGGTGAGCGAATTGTAACCGGCGCACTGTAACGTCCGCCTGAACGGTAGCGCATACGAGCAAGCTGACCGCTTACGGAATCCATTACTTCATATATAAATCCGAAGAATTGAATTTCAGGAACAGGACGGAAACCTTGTAAAGAAAGACCGACCGCTAATCCACCGATTCCAGATTCAGCAAGAGGTGTATCGAATACACGATCTTCGCCGAATTCTTTTTGAAGATTTTCCGTTGCACGGAAAACTCCTCCATTAAGACCAACATCTTCCCCAAAAACGAGTACATTCTCGTCATTCTTAAGTTCTGTACGTAATGCTTCTGTAATTGCTTGAATCATCGTCAATTGAGCCATGGCTTACTTCGACTCCTTCTCTTTATAAATTTCATACTGCTCTTTTAAGTTATAAGGCATTTCTTCATACATATTTTCAATAAGGTCCGTAACTTTTTGCTTAGGTTCTGCATCTGCCAATTTGATTGCTTCTTTAATATCGTCTTTTGCTTTTTCTATCGTTTCGTTCTCTAATTCTTCATTCCAAAGTTTTTTGTTTTCCAAGAACTTACGGAAACGGACCAATGGATCTTTCAGTTCCCACTCGTTATCCATTTCGGAAGTACGGTAACGTGTCGGGTCATCCCCAGCCATCGTATGTGGACCATAACGGTATGTTAATGTTTCAATCAATGTAGGGCCTTCACCATTAATTGCACGTTCACGTGCTTCTTTAACTGCTGTATAAACAGCCAAAGCATCCATACCATCAACCTGGATGCCAGGAATACCTGCAGCCACACCCTTTTGGGCTAGTGTTTTCGCTGCTGATTGCAAATCTACCGGTGTCGAGATTGCGAAACGGTTATTTTGCACAATGAAGATAGCCGGCGCTTTATATGCACCTGCAAAATTAATTCCTTCATAGAAGTCACCTTGTGAGGTTCCACCGTCACCTGTATATGTGATGGCAACAGCTTTTTTTCCGCGCTTCTTCAACCCAAGAGCCACTCCGGCAGCTTGGATATATTGAGCCCCGATAATGATTTGAGGGGAAATTACATTAACGTCTTCAGGAATTTGATTTCCCTTAAAATGTCCCCGGGAGAATAAGAATGCTTGCCAAAGCGGCAGGCCGTGCCAAACGATTTGCGGAACATCACGGTAACCAGGCAGAATGAAATCTTCTTTTTCCAAAGCATACTGGGAAGCGATTTGAGAAGCTTCTTGTCCGGCAGTCGGTGCATAGAAACCTAATCTTCCTTGACGGTTCAACGATATAGAACGTTGATCCAAGATACGTGTATAAACCATACGGCGCATTAATTCTTGCAGTTGTTCATCACTTAAATCAGGCATTGCCGCTTCATTAACGACTTCTCCCTCTTCATTTAAAATTTGAAAAGTTTCAAATTGTTCTTCTACTTTCTTAAGCTGTTCTTGAACATTAATTTTAGCTTGTTTAGTTTTTTGAGCCATTTGGCACCTCATCCTTTCATTAAAAAGGTTTGCTATTATTATTCTATAAAGCAAAAAATAGTTTGCTTTTTAGTTTCTTCAACAATTCATTCTTTTATTTTCCCCTTAAGACTAATCCCTCAAACGTAGATATGCTTAATATGTCTCAATCTTATTCTGTACCATAAAAAAAATCAAGGAAAATGATACAAGAATTTTTATAGATTAAGTTTACAAATGAATTAACATCAAGTCAATCACTTGAAGTTCCTTATAATTTTGATTTAATAAATTTCCCAATACTCATACTTCCCCACTGTATTAGTTTACACTTCACAACTGTACTATTAAATTTTCCGTATTTTTCAATTTAAGGATGGCGAACGATAAAATTTCAATTCCCCGGCATAACAGATCGATTCCAAAACTGCTTTAACGAAGGGCATTTGAGCCTTTAAAATAATATTCCAAAAAAACATTCAAACGCTTTCATATAAGTCTGCTGTTAGATTTTTAGTTATCGCTTTTTTTTAGTACAGGTATGAAAATTCACATCAAACTGCTTGCACAAAAAGACCATTTTAGTATTTTTCAGTCCATAAATAAACTGGATTGAACTAAAGATGGGCTGTGAGTGAGGATCACAGCCCATCTTTAGTATATTATTTTGTTGAATCAGCCATTTCTATGCCGGAACTATCATAAAAACTTTCTTTTTTTTGATTTGATTTTTCCGTTAATGCATTAAATTCCTCATTTGCTTCCAGAACTTTTGTATAAGAGGTATTGATCTTCTCGATTTGCACTTGTAATTCATCCATTTTCAAATCCTCTTTTTTAAAAAGTTCATATAATTCACGATCATAAGCCAGACTTTGTTGATAGGCATCATATAAATTATCATAGGTGCTATAGCGCTCACTCATGACCCTTTTCATTTCAGTCGCTTCTTTTTTTATCTTTTCATCCTTTATTTTCCCAATTTGTTCATTTATCTGGTTGAATTGTTCTTTTGAGGATTTCATACTGCTTTGTTCCTTTTCAATTATTTTTTCCCTTTGGTCGATATTCTTGGTTGCTTCATCTGAAAGATCGACGATCTGTTCATAATCATCCAATCCAAGTTTAATGATTTTCTCATATTTTTCTTTTTCTTTTTTCTCCAGATCATTAAGAGGCTCTTGATGATCGGTGAAATCACTTTCCTTTTCTGCAGTTTTCTCTAGGATTTTGTGGATTCTTTCTTCCGGTGAACCATTAAAACAACCAGTCAAGATCATTAAAGTAAGAAGTAAAATAACATATGGACCAAAACGTTTCAACATAGACAGCTCCTTCTGATAGTTCTTCGAAGATTCATATTTCTCTAAAATACCTTATAAGCCGCAGACACTTGTTACAATCATATTCCGAACAGGTTTTTTTCATTACTGGGCGCTAGCCTACACCCTTTAAACCATACTGCATAGGCTGTAGGGACCGTTTCAAATCAGAGTGGTCAGCATTTTAATAATACAAAAAACGGAGGTATGAAATTATGTATGGAGGTTACAACCAGGATTGCTGTTATCCAGTTTCCGTTGCACCCAGCTATGGTTATGGTGATGGTGGAGGATGCGGCTTTGGAAGCGGCTTTGCCATAATCATTGTCCTGTTCATTCTGCTAATCATTGTTGGCGCGTGCTTATGCTAAACAGGTAATTACTATTACCTTTACCCGAAAATGTTAACTATTTACCCTGATCCACAAAAAATGATTGATTTTTTTTAAAAAGACCTCAACATCTAAATAAAGTAATGGCTGGGATAGGAATTAATCGACTTGATTCCATCCCTTCCATTTTTCTTTCATTGACCATCCATTAACTTTCAGCATTTTTTTTGTTAAAATAACCTATACATATTTTATAAGAATTTTTATGGGGTGAAAGATTATGCTTACCATGGATGATTTTGTTAATGAAGACGATCCAATCTTAAGGCAAGTCGCGGTAGAGGTTCCGCTTCCTGCATCATATGAAGATAAGCAACTATTAGCCAGCTTGATGGAATATGTCCAAAACAGCCAGAAGCCCGATATTGCTGCTCTGTACGGGTTAAGGGCAGGAATCGGCTTGGCCGCACCACAGGTGAATGTTTCAAAAAGGATGATCGCGGTGCATTTGAAAGAAAAAGATGATCAACTGTATAGCTACGCACTTTTCAACCCTAAACTCATTAGCCATTCAGTTGAAAAAGCATACTTAACATCCGGTGAAGGCTGCCTTTCCGTAAATCGTCCCGTTTCCGGCTATGTGCCCCGTTATGCTCGAATAACGGTTGTGGGTACGGACCTGGAAGGGAAATCGATTCAACTCCGCCTGAAAGGCATCGCAGCCATTTGCTTTCAACATGAAATCGACCACCTTAATGGAATTATGTTTTATGATCATATCAATAAGGAAGACCCCTATGCCATTCCGGAAAATTCAATTGCGGTGGAAAGGTAACGTAATAAGCAACACCCCCATCTGTTGGTTGACGGGGGTGTTGTTTTTATATCAGTTCAAGTTCCTTCAAACCAAAAAGTATGCCATCATCATCGACATCCTTCGTTACAAAGTCGGCCTCTTGCTTCACAAGTTGACCGGCATTCCCCATTGCCACGCCATATCCCGCTACTTTTAACATCTCTATATCATTTAAGCCATCTCCAAAGGCGTAAACATCCTCCATGGCAAACCCGACTTTTTCCATTAATATTTTAATGCCTTCAGCTTTTGAACCCCCGAATGGAAGTACATCCGTCGAATACGCATGCCATCTAATGAAGTGAAAGTCATCATATTTCCCAACAAAATTCCCTTCTTCATCTTCCGAGCAGAATAGTAAGGCTTGGTATATATCATGGTCCTCATAAAAATCTGCCACATGTTCAGGGTGGGGAAACTTCAGGCTGCTTAATGCTTCTTCAATTCGGCCATGATGTGGAACACTCGATTTCATTGTCTCCTCATTCATGAAGACGATCGGTATCTCATTATTCTCAGCATGTTCGTGGAGCCGTTTTATCTCAGGTATGCTCAAAGGGTTTTTATAAACAACTTGCCCTTCAAAAACAACGTATTGTCCATTGAAACTCACGAATGTATCGATGCCAAGCTCTTCCCTTAAAGACTCGAACATGAACGGAGCCCTTCCAGTAGCAATCGCTACAAAAACCCCGCTATCCTGCAGTTGCTTTATGGCTTTTTTTGTTGAAGCAGGTAACTTTTTTTCATGATCAAGCAATGTTCCGTCAATATCAAAGAATACGATTTTCACTAACGATTCACTTCCAATTCATTCATTTTTTCCTTTTTAATATGTACCCATTTAATAATTGTCATCAAGATAAGTCAAGTAACTCTATCGGATTCAACTCAAAGTTACGTTTTTTATTCAGGAATGGGTATATACTATTCTTAATAGAAACCAACTCAGGCTTCCAGATTACACTTCCCCCATCCTTCTTTTGCCTCTAAAACTCCGGTTGATTGTTTGAAGCAGCCTTTTTTTTCAAAAATGGGCCCTGTACCTGTAAAGACGTATTTACATTATTGAATAATCCTATACAATAATAACTAAGGGAGCGTGATCGCCATGTTAAAAAAGCTTCGTAAAAAGCTTGTTAAACAGTGGAATGATCTTTTAAGAAAAAAATCTATCGCATGACTTGCCACTCATTCCTGCCTTGGCCGTCATCCTTAAGCGAATTTTTTTCGGACAGCCCTTCAAAAACTTGCGGAGGGCTTCTTCCTTGTTGTAAAGTTCTTGTTAAGCATTCTTTCTATCTTGGCTTTTATATGGTCAGGTGAATACATATTTCAATCAAAATATGTGTCATTGTATTTTCACCAAACAATGTGCATGGTGGTACTGTATGAATTCAGAAAGAATTCGTTTACGAAAAAAGATCCCATGATTTAAGTTTTACACATGGCAAAAACGGATAGGATATAAGATAGAGGAAGCTACAATTGGATTGATACCAGAATCGGCCATCTATTTTTTATATACTTTTAGACATTGGTATATTTAATTCATCAAACCCCTTCCGTTTTTATGGCGGAGCTGGGTTTATTTTTACATGATGTTGAAAAACATGAAAAAATTGTTGTTTTTATATATAATGAAAAAAGCAATGCAAACAAGTGAGGAGAGATTAAAATGGTTTTTAAGGTATACTATCAAGTAACCATATCAGAGGTTCCCATCAGGGAGAATACTAAAACAATGTTTGTCGAAGGTGAATCCGTTCGTGACGTTCGTTTAAAATTAAAAAAAGAGCCTTATAACGTAGAAATCGTACTACCCGTAACCGGAGCATATTTAGAATATGAAAAACAAAATGAAGATTACAAAGTATTGGAGCTATAATTTATGAAATTTGTAAAAAACGATCAAACAGCTGTATTCGCCTTGGGCGGTTTAGGCGAAATCGGTAAGAACACATATGCTGTTCAGTTTCAAGATGAAATCATCATCATTGATGCTGGAATTAAATTTCCTGAAGATGAACTTCTGGGTATTGACTATGTGATTCCAGATTACAGCTATTTAGAGAAAAATGTAGATAAAATTAAAGGTGTTTTCATTACCCATGGCCATGAAGACCATATTGGTGGGATTCCTTATTTACTTAGAAAAGTGAATGTCCCTGTATACGGCGGGAAGCTGGCACTAGGACTGCTTCGTAATAAATTGGAAGAACACGGCCTTTTACGCCAAACAACCATGATTGAAATCAGTGAAGATGAAGTGATCAAGTTCCGGAAAACGTCCGTCTCTTTCTTCCGCACAACTCACAGTATCCCTGACTCTTATGGAATCGTTGTAAAAACGCCACCTGGACAAATTGTCCATACTGGTGATTTCAAATTCGACTTCACACCAGTCGGCGAGCCTGCAAACCTGACCAAGATGGCTGAAATCGGTAAAGAAGGTGTATTGTGCTTACTCTCGGATAGCACAAATAGTGAAGTTCAGAACTTTACTATGTCCGAAAGCCGTGTCGGCGATACCATTCATGACATTTTCCGTAAGGTTGACGGCCGGATTATTTTTGCAACGTTTGCATCGAACATCCATCGTCTTCAGCAAGTTGTGGAAGCAGCCGTGGCTAACGGCCGTAAAATAGCCGTTTTTGGCCGAAGCATGGATTCAGCTATATCAATTGGACAAGAACTTGGTTATATTGTGGCTCCTAAAGATACTTTTATTGATGTACAGCAATTGAATCGTATGCCTGCAAATAAAGTAACCATCCTTTGCACAGGTAGCCAAGGTGAACCAATGGCAGCCCTTTCGCGCATAGCGAATGGCACTCACCGTCAAATTCAAATCATTCCTGGTGATACTGTAGTATTTTCATCTTCACCTATCCCAGGTAACACAATCAGTGTTTCCAGAACGATCAATCAATTATATCGTGCAGGAGCAGACGTCATTTCAGGTCCATTGAATGACATTCATACATCCGGACATGGCGGACAGCAGGAACAAAAGCTAATGCTTCGTTTGATAAAACCAAAATTCTTCATGCCAATCCATGGTGAATACCGTATGCAAAAACTACATGCCCGTCATGCAGTCGATTGCGGTGTTCCGGAAGAAAATTGCTTTATCATGGATAATGGTGAAGTTCTTTCCTTAAGTGAAAACACAGCACAAATCGCTGGTAAAATCCCTTCAGGTTCGGTTTATATCGATGGAAGCGGCATCGGGGATATCGGTAATATCGTTCTCCGTGACCGTCGGATTCTTTCCGAGGAAGGTCTTGTGGTTGTCGTTGTCAGCATCAATATGAAGGAATTCAAGATTGCATCCGGTCCTGACATCATCTCACGCGGATTTGTTTATATGAGAGAATCAGGAGACCTGATCAGCGATGCTCAATCCTTGATCACTAAGCATTTAAATAAGGTGATGGATCGCAAAACTACACAGTGGTCTGAAATTAAAAATGAAATTACAGACACTTTATCTCCATTCCTATATGAAAAAACCAAACGCCGTCCAATGATCCTACCGATCATCATGGAAGTTCAATAAATAAAAGAAGCCCAGCCATTGATGGCTGGGCTTCTTTGTGGATGAAAAGTGCATGCTGCCAGATATTGAGCAAGCCTTGCTTATTCCACAATTTTTTTTTCAAAGCGATTAATGTCCGAATCCGCGCCAATGACGATCAATATATCACCTTTATGAATTAAATCGCTCGCCTGTGGGGATACATTGATTTCGTTACCTCTTTTGATCGCGACGATATTCAGCCCATAGTGAGCACGGATATCAAGGTCAAATATCGAGTTTCCATTCATCTTTTGGCTTGCAACAATTTCGACGATGGAGTGTTCATCAGAAAGCTCCAAATAATCGAGAATGTTATTGGAGACGATATTATGGGCAATCCTTCTCCCCATATCTCGTTCGGGGTGCACGACAAAGTCGGCCCCGATTTTCCGAAGAACCTTCTCATGATAATCATTTTGCGCTTTAACCGTTACATTGCCGACACCCAATTCCTTAAGCATGAGGGTCGTCAATATACTAGCTTGAATATTCTCGCCAATCGCTACAATGACGTGATCAAAATTACGAATTCCTATGTTCCTCAGTACATTTTCATCCGTCGTATCCCCTACTACGGCATGTGAAGCGATCCTGGCAAATTCATTCACTCGATCTTCGTCAGCATCGATAGCCAGAACACCTAATCCTTCTTCGGCTAATGTCCTGACTATGCTGCCGCCAAAACGGCCTAGTCCAATCACCGCAAATTCTTTTTTCACAATAAGCCCTCCAACATCATTCGTTCTCTTATTTGAGCATGTTCTGTACTGAAAAGCACTTTTACGCTTCGCTTCCTTTAAACGTTATATAGTCCGTTAGGTGATTAATCGCGAGTTCAATCGCAGTTTCATCCGGATTTAACTTAGCGTGGTGCAATCCGTATTCTGATGAAACCCCCAGCCAGAACATGAATCCTGGAATCTCCTTTAACATATAACCAAAATCTTCACCTGTCATCGCTTCAGTGCATTGATGCAAAAGAACAGCAGTTGACTTCTCTGTAAAATCCATGAATTCCCGGGTCAACCGTTCTTCATTAAACACCTGGTGATACATCGCGCCATAATCGATTTCAGCCAAGCACTCATATCCCACTTGTATACCATCTATAAGCGCTTTTATTCTTGACTTGACCTTTACCATCGATTCGGGGTTAAGGGTGCGTATTGTGCCTTCTAACCGCGCTGTCTCCGCAATAATATTTTGAACGGTGCCTCCGGTAATTTTCCCAACTGTAATGACAGCTGAATCAAGTGGGTTTACATTCCTGGAAACGATTGTTTGCAGCTGCCCTACAAGCGCGCAGGCAGCAATGACCATGTCATTTGTTTCATGCGGATAGGCTGCATGCCCTCCTTTCCCCCTCAAATCGATGAATAATTCAGATGTATTGGCAAATAGAAGCCCTTCTTTAACGGCAATCGTCCCAACTGGATACTCTGGAGCAATATGTAAAGCAAGAATCATATCCGGCTTCCATTTTTTCATGGTTTCCGATTTAAGCATTGGTTCAGCTCCGCCAGGACCCTCTTCTGCAGGCTGGAAGATGAATAGCAAGTCATCATCGATCGGATTTTCGGTGAAATATGTCAATAATCCCAAACCAATGCTCATATGAAAATCATGACCGCAGGCATGCATATATTCCTCGTGGCTGGATGCGAACGGCAATCCGGTTTCCTCTTTTATCGGCAGACCGTCTATATCAGCCCGGTAGCCAATAGTTTTTCGTGGGTTCATTCCCTTAACCTTCACAAATATCCCAGTCCGCCAAGTTTCTATTTCCATCCGCTCCTGGGCAAGATTCTTTATGTAATTCAGTAGGTATTGCTGCGTCTTGAATTCTTTGAATCCTATCTCCGGTATTTGATGCAAATCACGCCGGATTTCGGCAAAAGGATTTATTTTCACATTATTTCCTCCCTATACAGAAAGCGTGGATATATTTATCCACGCTTCAGGCAATATTCACTAAAGAAATTAAAGTTGACGAAGTTCTTGCATGATTTCTGTTTTTGATTTTGTTTTTTCGTCAATTTGTTTAATGACCCGCGCCGGGATGCCAGCGGCTACGGAGTATGGAGGAACGTCTTTCGTTACAACTGCACCAGCCGCCACAACTGAGCCTTGACCGATTTTCACACCTTCAAGTACGACCGCATTGGCTCCGATTAAAACATCGTCTTCCAAAATGACCGGTTGTGCGGAAGGCGGCTCGATGACACCTGCTAAAACGGCACCTGCACCTACGTGACAGTTTTTACCCACAGTTGCACGTCCGCCCAGTATTGCGTTCATGTCGATCATTGTGCCTTCACCAATGACAGAACCAATATTGATTGATGCACCCATCATGATGACTGCGTTGTCTCCAATGGATACTTGGTCACGGATTATTGCGCCAGGTTCGATACGGGCTTTGATGCCTTTTAGGTCCAACAAAGGAATGGCAGAGTTACGGCGATCATTTTCAACTACATAATCCTCGATTTTTGTTCCTGCTGCCTTGATTGCTTCTTCGACTTCAGACCACTCACCGAATACAACACCTGTATTTCCTGTTATGAAAGTTTTAGAAGCTGGACCAAAATCCATGCCGTCTAAATCGCCTTTGACATATACCTTTACAGGTGTAGATTTTTTACTATTTGAGATAAAAGAAATAATTTCGTTTGCATCCATTTTATTCATTCCGGGTAAACCTCCTAAATATGTATCATTACTCGTTTTAAATTTACCAGACAACTGCCGGCAAGACAAGTTGAATGTCACTCTTATATATTATTCTCCCCTATTGACATTTTCATCAGCGGACCTATAACATTCCTTGGTCACGAATATGCTCTTTCACCACTTCCGTGAATGCCTGGACTTGCTTTAACTGAAAGGCAGATTCATAGCCGCAGAGCCATGTATCTCGTTCGATTGAGTGGTTATGCCCATCCGAAAGAGGGATTTTAAAAACATTCGTATCTTTATCATGTAAAGTGATGGCTGGGAGGATCGCATATCCTATACCATTAAACACCATTTGTTTGCATGTTTCGATTTGGTCCACGACTATGGTGTTTTTTGGTGTCGTTTTAAATTGCCGATGCCACCAGTCCTGAATTTCCTGATAATAATTCGAATCGCTTTTAAACTGAATGAATGGCCGGTCCGTTTCGAACACTTGATTCAGTTCCTTCATTTCAGTATCCACCAAATAAAGCATATCTGTAAATAAATGCTGTTTTACCCCTTTCCAATCCGGGGCTCCCCTTATGATGCCGATATGCACCTGTCCTTCATACAAAGACTTTAATATCTCACTGCTCCAGCCAGTGATTAAGGAAATTTTGGCATAGGGATATTTTCGGACGAACTTTTTCAATACTTGCGGCAGCCAATTTTGACCGACAATCGAGGCACAGGCTATTTTCAAAGTGCCATATACTTCATGGTCCATGGCTTGAATACTTTCCCTGACCTTTTCCTCTTTTTCTATAACCTCATTGGCCAAACGAATTACCGCTTCACCTGCAGGGGTCAATGACAGCCCTTTTTGTGAACGCAGAAACAGTTTCGTGCCCCAATCCTTTTCTATTGATTGTAAACGCTGTGATAAAGCCGGCTGGGAAACGAACAACCGCTCAGCTGCTTTTCTCATATTCATTTCCTGAGCAAGCACGGATAATAAATGAAATTCTGAAAATGACATACACACCAACCTCTTGATAATTAATTCTTATCATGATGATTTAATTTATTTATTTTTCATTATCAACAAAGTCTGCTTATAATACAAGAGAAAAGAAAAGGAGTGAATATCCTTGACGATCATTTTATTGCTTGTCATCAGTTTTGCAGCATCCTTTGTCGGAACATTGGCAGGGAGCGGTGGTCTTATCGGGATGCCATCCCTTCTTTTGATAGGTTTACCCATCCACCAGGTTATTGGTTCAGTCAAATTTCCCAATATGTTTTCTTCTTTTTCAGTTTTTATATTTTATTCAAGAAAAAACAGCTAAAATTGAAGGATGCCATCCAGTTAATCCCATCTGCCCTTTTCGGTGGCTTATGTGGTGGCCTGCTTGCTAATTCATTCTCTGAAAAGGCAATGAATTTGCTAGCCATCTGTCTCTTGACTCTCGCTTTGCTCATGAATTTCATTAAAAAACCGAAACCTTCCGTTGGAACGGATTGGCATCTTCCAAAAAAAGTTTATCCATCCCTATTCGGGATCAGTGTCTATGACGGAATGTTCGGACCGGGACAGGCAACCATGCTCATGTATACCTTTTTAAGAAATGGTGCCACCTACCTTCAATCCCTGGCCTTTACGAGATTCCAAACTTTCATCAGCTGTACGGCTGCATTCATTACCTATTTCATCGCCGGTAACATTGTATGGGAGATTGCCATTTATTACACGATTGGTTCCCTTATCGGATCACAGCTGGCCTTGCGTGTGGCTCAAAAAATCTCCACTCGACAGTTGAAATTAATTTTACATTCGGTCACGATCGCATTATTGATTCAATTGATCATCAGAGTTGCGTTTCCTTAAATACAAAGGCAAACCCCATTTAAAGAGTTTGCCTTTTACCTATGCCTTTTTATTCTTTCTTAGTCTGGTAAGTAACAGGAAGCTGATTACGGAGAAGACTAGAACGATGAGATAAATCGTCTGTAAAGACAATGTAAGTCCTTCCTGTAAAACCTTTACCACATTATCAGGAAGAGACATGCGTTCCTCACTGTCCAACAGTTGGTTTGCCGTATCTATCGTCACTCCCGAACCGGCTGGAGCATGCTCGTTCAAATAGGCTTGAAGTCTCATATTCATGATTCCCCCAAGTAACGCAGCGCCTACAGTATTTCCTAAATTACGCATAAACATATTGGAAGCCGTCGCAATACCCCTTCGTTCCCAGCTGACGGTTTTTTGGATGACGACAATGAATGAGGTAGAAGTCAAACCCATGCCTACACCGACAAAAAAGGATCCCATGGCAGCAAAGAGCGGCCCAGCTTCCGGCTTCATCCATACTAGGGTCAAACTCCCAAGAATCAATGAACATCCTCCAAGGAGGGAGGTTGATTTAAATCCTATTTTCATCAATAACCTGCCTGAGACCATTGATGCGATCGGCCAGCCAATCGACATAGCTGTCAATGTAAAACCAGCTACCGTAGGCGAGCGCTCCATCACTCCTTGAACGAATGTGGGGAGGAAACTTGATAACCCAATCATCATCACCCCTGTCGTCAGGGATACAAGGTTCGCAATCAGAATGGAACGCTCCTGCCAGATTTCAAATGGCATCATCGGTTCGACTGCTTTCTTTTCTTGAAGGATGAACAAGATGAAGGTGATGATGGCCACTAACGCCAAGGATATGACCGGAGCTGAAGCCCATGACCATTTCACTCCTCCTTCTACGAGTATCACCATAAGAGTGGATATGGATAATGTCAATAGCGTTGCACCTAGGTAATCGATATCACGTTTTTTCTTTTCGATATTTTCATGAAGGAAAATCCAAATCCCTACAAAAGATAGCAAGCCCAAAGGAACATTAACCCAGAAGACAAGCTTCCAAGTCAGGGATTCAACAAGCAAGCCACCCAGAGCTGGCCCCATGACCGCTGAAATTCCCCAAACGCTCGATAGATACCCTTGAACGCGACCTCTTTCTTCATTTTTATAGATATCACCGACAATCGTCGAAGCTACAGGAGCTACAGCCCCTGCCCCGAAACCTTGTACAAAGCGATATATGATGAGTTCCGTCATAGAATTGGCAAAACCGCAAAGAAGGGAGCCCATTAAGAAGACAAAGATTCCAAATAATAAGACAGGTTTTCTTCCGAGAATATCCGATAGCTTCCCATATATCAAGACCGTTACGGCGTTCATTAACAAATAACCTGAAAACACCCAGCTATAAAGTGAAAAACCACCTAAATCACTTACAATGGCTGGCATTGCCGTCGAAACGATGGTTCCTTCAATAGCATTCATAAACATAGCCAACATGATGGCAGCCAATATGAAGGGACGTTTTAATTTTTTATTCTGCACTTTTTCTCCATCCGCTGTTTGGCCCAATTTTCGCATTCCCTCCTAATAGACCCTATCTTTTTATAGACTTTACTACTAGCTGAATCAAATATGTAAAAAACAAGAAAACTCGCCAACTGGCGAGTCTTGAGGATACCTTCATTTTAAGACTGACTTATTTATCAGGTGTATTTTGTTTAAATACTTTTTTCAAGATTGCCCTTCTCGTTAAGATTCCCTCAAATACATGTTCGTCATTCTCTACACAGACAAAAGGATGGTCAATCAACAATTCCACACCCTTGGTCAATGTATCTTCAATATGCAGGCGCGGTATTTCTATATTCATTATTTCGGAAACTTTTTTATTCTCAAGATTATCAAATTCAATTCGTTCCAGTCCCAAGATTGAATCAAGAATAACTGGTGTGCTAATTAAACCATGCAGTTTATACATCGGATCTAACACAGGAATGGCCGTATAACCGCTCTTTGTTAATACCAATAGTGCATGTTCTAAGTTATTGGTTACCTGCACGTGGGCCACGCGTTCAGAAGAAATCATTAAGTCTTTAACGCTGGATTCCAATAAATCCCCATCATGAGTACCGATCATGTTAAAACCCCTTACCATATGTTTTTATATACAGCTCTTTCTATAGTTTAACATATGTAAGCAGAAAAGGCTCATTCCTAGACCAATAAAATCCCAAACGGCGGGATTCACAAGAGTCCCTTAGCCCTTACTAGTTTTGATGTTAACCTGTTTAAAACCGCATGCCGGGCATTGATAAATCACATTTTGGTTGGATTGTGCCGTTAATACATTTTCCATTTCCCTTTCCTCACCGCATGCCGGGCATATCACCATTGGACTTTTCATTTACATCCCTCCATTATTAAGATGTCGTAAAAATCAATACTTCATTCAAGTGAAAATGGAACGGCTTCATTCACAATAAAAAAGCCGCTTCCAAAAGGAAGGCGGCTTTTCGTGATTTTTTTAAGATTGAAGAAGATCAAAGATTTCAATGGTAATCATATCAATATTATCGAATTGATATTTTGAAGATTTCCCTTTATCACTGTATACTTCAAGCTCGAACATTTCTGTTTTGCTGAAATATGTAACCTGGCACTTTTTCACACCATCTATTTCAAAAAAACGTTGAGCAGATTCAGATTCCTTCGCTTGCTCTTGAAGACTTTTCAATCTGGTAAGGATGCCCTGTAATTGAGACATACTCCCTCTCCTTTCTGAATAAAACCTTTTCGATAGGTTTCACTATACCATACTTTTCTATCCAGTAACCACGCTGAAATAAATTCAGAATAATTTAAAACTTCATTCTTTACATGGCACTATTAACAGAATAAAATAAGGAATGGATTTTGTACACGAAAAATTTTCTGGGGGTAGATTCTGTTGCAAAACATTAGTGAGCTTGGTTATCGCATTTCATTGATTGATGGTTTTGATTTGGATAGAAGAAATCGTACGGGAACATATGTAATTGCCGATGAAGACATCACCTTAGTCGAAACTTCCGCCAGCCCTTCCATCCCCCACTTAATGAAAGGGCTCGAACAATTGGGAATCGCCTTCGAAGATATTACATATATCATTCTTACCCATATTCATTTGGACCATGCAGGTGGAGCTGGACTTTTTTTACAGCATTGTCCGAATGCCAAAGTGATCGTCCACCCAAAAGGTGCACGGCATCTTGAGGATCCAACACGTTTGATTGCTGGCGCTAAAGCAGTCTATGGTGAGGAATTCAACAAGCTTTTCGATCCGATATTACCTATTCCTTTAGAAAGAATGCTGACTAAACATGATAGGGACTCCCTAAAAACAGGTGAAAATTCCAAGTTGACCTTTTATGACACACCAGGACATGCAAACCATCATTTAAGCATTTACGATTCGGTTTCAAAAGGAGTGTTTTCAGGCGACACCGTAGGCATTTATTATCGTGAACTCGATGAAGAAGGTTTGGAGTTTTACTTACCGTCAACATCGCCAAACCAATTTAATCCCGAAGCGATGCTTGCTGCAGCGGAATTGTATGAAAGCATCGGCGTCGAACGTATATATTTTGGCCATTACGGGGTATCGGAAAATCCTAGGGAAGTATATAAACAACTTCATTACTGGCTGCCTAAATTTGTGGATACTGCCAAATCGGCATATAGGGAATATGCTAACTTTGAGGAACAAGTGGCAATGACCAGTAAAAATATTTTCACGGAGGTCGCTGTTCATTTGAAAAAAAAAGGAATCACTGCTGATCATCCTGTTTTTGATATCATTACCATGGACCTTAGCGTAAGTTCCATGGGATTGATAGACTATCTGGTAAAACAGGAAAAGACTCGGTAGAAAAACCCTTAAGGTTTATCCCTATTCAAATGTCTGGGCATTATCTATAATGAAAAAGTAAACCTTACTTAAAGCATACATGGAGGAATGAAATGAAAGACGTTACACTCTATACCCAACCTGATTGCCCTCCCTGCAAAATCATGAAAATGTTCTTCGATGATAATAATGTCGTATACAAAGAAAAGGATATTAAAGCAGATGGACATGCACGTAAAGAACTGACTAATAAATATGGTGCCTATTCCACACCAACAGTCGTCATCGACGGGAAAGCCATTATTGGTTTTGAATTGGACGAAATAAAGAGAGAACTGAATTTATAGCAAAAAGTCTAGAGAAGACTGTGACCTTCTCTAGACTTTTTCATTTCAGCCTCCATACTTTTCAACTTTGAAGGACTTCCCTGGAAAATCCCTTAATTCATTTTTCCATTTTCGTACTTTACATCCATCACTTTCCAAATATTATTTTCCTTTTTCAAAGTAACTGATTCAACATGTTTTTCCATCGATGCAGGTCCGTCCCCTGTGCCTTGGAATTCCTCCTGAACATAAATGAAATCACCGTTTTCCCCATATACAATTTCCGTATTCTTGTCGTAACTGAAAAAAGGGATATAATATGGAGCGAAATCTGATCCAAATGCGGTATAACCGCCATCGACTTTCACTACATTCGCCTGGACAAACTTCTCAATGAAATCACCTGTAAAATGTTTATCCAACTTCTCTTCAATCTCTTCCTTAGTACTTACTTCCTCACTGATCGAACTTTGATTCTTCATGGCGTCTTGTACTAAAGATAGCACTTCCTCTCTATGTAAGCCCTCCGCTGAAGCAGTGAACCCTCCACTTAAGAATAGAAGGACACTGGCAAGACATGCAACTAAATATTTACGCATTACAATCATCTCCTAGTTATAGAATTTCTCCTAATGATTCGGATTTTTGCCTATGTCATTCAATACCCGTCCAGATCAAAGCCAAACTACAAAATAACATTCCCCCCAGTGTCCATTCTTCACAATAAAAAAGGAGATTTCATGATTATTGAAATCTCCTTTTCACAATTATCTAAAGGCATAGTAAAAAATAAAACTTACAACCAAAATCGTCCCAACAAAAAGAGAGACGAATATCGGGTTCTTTAAATAAGGATGTTCTTTAACTGAATCATCGATAGTCGAATCATATCTGGCTTTCACTTTCTGTGCCCTAGCTACAGAATAAGTATAGAAAAGTAGATATAACGCCATGACTGTAACGATTATGATTAGAATCCAGATATACGTGCTCAAAATATGTCTCCTCCAAGCGCATCATTTCTGCTTATCGTTACACATTTAAAGCGATTATATACATGAATCGTTTTTATAATAGGGCTTCATTTTCATATAAATAACTATAAGAAAGATCACAGAAAATGTATTCCTTATTATTCAGCGGATATGAAAAGGTCCGAATCGTTTCCCCCGTTTCGATATCACTGTATAAATCGGAAAGTCTTCCTTTTTTCTCGTTACGCATCTTTACGATATTTTCGAGGAAATAAGGTCTCCAGCTCCAATTTTTATTCATATAACTGGGTTGGACTAACCATTGCCCGTCTTTCTGGAGGATATTGGGGGATTTTTGATACCCCTCTTCATCACAAATGTAAAGCCGAAAACATACGGAATCCAATTTTTTCGCCAAAACTCCGAGAAATTCTTCATGGGAGCCGGTCCGCTTTTGCTGTTTTAAGAAGTTTTGCATATTCTCGTTGAATTGCAGAGTCTTTTGATAAACGGCTTCAAGCTTCTTGGTCTCTAAAGAAATAAATGACTGACATTCTTGATGGAATTTTTCACGAAGTAAATCCTTATTAATGAATTCGCCTTCCGGTTTCGCCAAGAAGTACCCTTGATAATATCGTCCCCCATTCTTCCATGCAAAGCGAAGCTGGTACTCGGACTCAATGTTCTCAAATAGTAAATTGGCGCCGATTTTTCGTGCAAGCATGCTTAGAGAAAACAGGATGACTTGATAGGCATCTCCTCCTGAAATGCGAAGCTGGTCCAAGTTAACTTTTAAAATATTCGGAGAAATCTGTGCAATCCGATCCAATTGCGTATCTTGTCCCAAATGATCTAAAGCTATCTTAATCCCATATGTTTTAAAGTAAGCTAGCACATGCTGCAAAGGATCTAAGTTTTCCGGACTTATCGTGTCTGATAATTCCAGCACGATCCGGTGCATTTCCTCCGGTTGAAAATGACGATGTAAAATCTCCATGAATTCTTCGCCATGATCCAGCATAAGCAAATTAGGATCTCTGTTGATAAAGATAAGAAAATCCTCACCATAGTCTTTTATTCTCTCTAAGGCAATTTCCAATACATAATTATCCACTTCCACCCTATACTCTTCCGGCACTGCAGAATCGTGAAAAAAAGGGCCAAGGCTTTTATATTCAGATTGTTCCTCATAGCGCCCTAGAATTTCATACCCGATTACCTGATGTTGATCTGCACTGAAAATCGGTTGAAAGAATGGTGTCACCCTGTCTAAGTTCTTTAAAATCTTTTCTGTATCCATGATGCATCTTCCCCCTAATTACGAAAACACCAATATGCCAAAATTATACCATTAGTTTCTGTCATTGATAATAAATAATTTCAATTCCTACTACATAACTCTTTTTTCAGAACATCAAAATCCCCCATTCACCCTATCCAATTGAAAAGGAATTATTGAAAAGGCATCGTCCCAGAAATGGAACAATGCCTTATGTCTTATCAAAAAGGGAAGAACCATGGTATCGTGATCACCATGATAACGCCAATGAAAATCTGTATGGATATCCCGATCATGATAAAATCTTTATGCTTGTAATCACCCGCCGTCATGACAAGCGCGTTGGTAGTGGCCACCCTTGGAGTGGATAACGCCAAACTGCCAGCAACGGCAAGGCATAGAAACACAGGAAGAGGATCGATTCCTTGATTCACCGCAGATGTCAGGGCAATGGGCGTCATGATTACCGTCGCGGCTCCATACGGGATGAATTGGCTCAGGATCAGTGTCAGGAGGTAAAAGACCGCTAATATGCCGTGTGCCCCGATATTACTGAATAAAACGGCCAGCCAATCACTTATCATTCTCACTCCACCCGTATTATCCAATGCAGCCGTTATTCCGAACATGGCGGCAATCAGTAGAACAGGTTCCCAGTTAATCTTTTGGTACGCGTCCTCCATCGATCGGACACAGCCAGTGATCACCATCAACAAGGCAGCCGTCAAAACCGATAGTACCGCAGGAACGGACTCCATCGACAAAAGAATGACCATCAATGCAGTGATTCCCAAGGCAATCCATGCTTTACCCTTGGAGTTGACCGGAGAGCCATCTTCCGAGGTACTTCCAATAACGATGACATCCTGTAAATCCGAGGAAATCCTCTCAATGTTCTCCCATTCTCCATGTATCAGGATTGCATCCCCCGGTTTCAGGCGTTCCGTTCCGACATCCGCTTGAATATATTCGCCATTCCGATTGATTGCCAGCACATTACATTGGTATTTCTCACGAAAATGCACATCTATCAAGGTTTGATTTTCATAGTCCGAGTTCGGGACGATTAATATTTCCGTCAATCCAAATCTACTGCTAAGAAAATGTTTCTTGATTTGTTCGGTATTGAAATGTTTAAACTCCAGTTCATAGTTAAGTGCCAATCTTTCAACTGCTTCTTCCTCTCCAAACACCAAAATGATATCTTCAGGATGAAGAACCTCATCCGCCCTGGCTGAAATCGTCAGCTGTCTTTGCAACAACGGCAATTGCTTATCCTTTGGCTTCCGCTGGATTTCAATCAAAGTCAATTCATACTGAATAGGAAGCTGGAGGTCCGACAGCCTTTCCCCAACAATATCGGAAGTAGCGGGTATATGCAGATAATGCAATCGGTCATATACTTTGTACATGCCGGCAAGCTCCCCTGCCGACAGTCCCTTGACACTATTGTTTGCTGCAATGGTCTTCTCGGGAAGCAATAGGCGTCCGAGTGTCAACATGAAGAATAAACCTGCTGCAAAGGCGATTAAGCCCACAGGTGTAAAGTCAAAAAATGCCAATGTACTTATTCCGTTTTGCCGTAATATATCAGCGACGATCATATTGGAGGGAGTACCTGTAAGTGTTAATAGCCCTCCAATACTGCTTGCATAGGCAAGGGGCAGCAAATACCTTGTCGGACTTGTTTTTTGTTGCAAGGCCATGCTCATGACGAGCGGAAGCAGTATGGAAACAATTCCTGTTCCGCTTAAAAATGCACTTAAAATTCCTGCTGTCAGCATGACGATAAGCAGCGATTTCCATTCACTGCCCCTACATAAACCCAACAGCTTATTTCCTGCCTTTTCTACGATTCCTGTATTTAACAGGCCGGCACCGACTATAAATAGCCCAGCCAGCATGATGACCACTTGATTCGCAAACCCGGCCACCAGTTCATCCAATGTAAGGATCCCCAGTAAACCCAGAATGGATAATGCACTAAGTGCAATTAAATCTGCTCGAAATTTCCCTTGTATAAAAAGCGCAATCGCGCATAGAAGTATAATCAGTGTTATAAACATTGGTTCGGTCATCATGTTACCTCCGTATAGATGTTCAATTTCAAACCGGACACGGTTTCATTAAACCCCAGTTTACATGTTTTTCATATGCTTTCAGAAGATATTTTCTTCATTTTATGTATATTGTTTGTTAGTATGAGGAAGTAACATTTTTAAATTAGATAGGTTGATTAATTTGAATAAACCCATATCCAGAAGAACATTCTTAAAGAAAAGTCTTGGTACATTGGCTACCTTAACCGGTTTAGGTATTGGAGGAAGCTATTATGCCCATAATTTGGAGCCAAAATGGTTAGAAATCAAGCATAAAATCATCAGCCATCCGCTTATCCCAAAAGGTTTTCATGGCATGAAAATGGTCCAATTCAGTGATACCCATTTAGGCTTTCAATTTCAGCTTAAAGATTTACAAGCAATTGTCAATAAGATAAACCAATTGGCCCCTGATATTATTTTATTTACCGGAGATTTAATGGACCAGCCTAATAAATACAAGGCTCACCAGAAAATCCCTCTCGTTTTGAATCAGCTCAAAGCCCCACTTGGAAAATTCAGCATCTACGGTAACCATGATCATGGGGGATATGGCTCAGAAATTTACAGTGATATCATGGAAAAATCCCATTTTAACATGTTGCAAAACACCTCAACTAAGGTTACCTTATTAACGGCTGAAGAAATAATCATTGCCGGGGTTGATGATGCCATGCTTGGAAAACCAGATTTTGAAAAAGCACTTTCTGGCATCCCGGAAGAAGTGTTCACCATTATGTTATCACATGCCCCTGATCTTGCCGACACATCAAGGACTTACGACATCCAGTATCAAATAAGCGGTCACAGTCATGGAGGTCAAGTACAAATCCCTTTTGCCGGTGCCCTTGTAACTCCCCCATACGCAGAAAAGTACCGGGAAGGTACGTATGAAATCGATTCATTAACGTTACATGTTAATAGAGGGCTTGGCACTACCCGTCTCCCCTATCGTTTTCTTTCACGTCCGGAGTTGACTGTTTACGAATTCCAAGCCGAAATATGATAGGAAAAGAATACAGGGGAAAACCGCCAGACTTTTAATAAAACCTGTGCGAATGAAACAACTTGTTGCCATAACCCATGTTAATGGACTCCTATGAATTATAGCATTAGAAGTATATCAGAGAAAACCAGATTTTTTTTACCATTACCAATGGTAGTTGCCATCAAGGTTATACCATAATTAAATAGCCACACAGGAAAGTGCCGATACACCCAAAAACAGACACCGATATATAGATAAGGCCATCTATATATCGGTGTTTCCTGATAAGTTCCAGCGTTTCCATACTGAATGTTGAAAAGGTTGTAAAAGCCCCCAGGAAACCTATTGTCAGAAAAACCTGCAAAGATAAAGCCCAGCTTTCTTTCTGTGGCAACGCCATTCCCAGCCCAAAGGAACCTATAAGGTTAATCAGTAAAATGCTAATAGGTATCGAGACGGCTGGCAATAGCCTATTAAAAATAATCTGCAAGGCATATCTGGAGGCCGCCCCAAAAAAGCCTCCTATAAAAACTGAAAGAGCCTCAATCAAAGGGACTCACCTCTCCGTCTATTAAAAAGGCCCAGTCCGAGGAAACCAGCGGCCAAACCAAAAAAAAGCGTGGCACCAAGATACAGTCCCGCCAATGGCAGGGAAGTCTGCAGTAGATTCACCCCTTCCTGGGAAAATGTGGACATCGTGGTGAAACCGCCACAAAACCCGCTGCCCAGCCCTAAAAAAACAAGTGATTTCCTTTTCGAGGCGAAATGGCCATGGATCATTCCAAGTAAAAAGCTGCCTACTATATTTATTAAGAGGGTTCCAAACGGGAATAAGGAATGGCCAGCAGTCAATATTACGCAATAACGCAATATCGCTCCAGCCGCTCCTCCAAAACCGACTGCAAAAATGCTTTTAAACCGATCCATTAAGGTCCCCCCAAACTTTTCACATAAGTAGATTCATTATAACAGATTAAGATGAAACAGGCTCTTTTCTTAAAAATATCCATACTATGTAAAGAATTTGAGAAAAGGAGGCTAATTATGCAAACACAGTATTTTCCTTACTACCATTATCCGCAGACCATAATGCTACAGAATGATTACAGAAATGCATATGGGAATGAATATGGACCTGAATATTGGAATGACGAGCGCTTCTTTCCTTTCTTTCCGCTATTGGCGCCTGTAGCTTTCGTTGCAGGATTGGCAATTGGACCGTTGCTTTTCAATAACCGTCCACCTGTCTATCCACCATATCCTCCTCCATACCCGCCAGCTTACCCTCCTTACCCCGCTTATCAAGCGTACCCTGCTTATCAAGGCTTTCAGGGTTACCAGCAGCAACAATTCGGCGCACAGGCTGGGGTATCCGAAAATATCAATATATACACTCAATGAAAGTTGGACAGAAGGCGACATAAACGCCTTCTTTTTCTTGGACCAAAAGGCGTCTGGTTGAATTTTACTTCCCTATATATTTTGAAGTGGTATAATATGAAAATGAATAGATGGTAAAGTGTTGGGAAATGATGGTCATACCCTAGAGATGTAGTACATGCATTATTTTTTCACTATTTTCTGCCTGGTTGCACACACGTCTCTATTTCAACCAATATATAAAAACAGGTTTTTACTGAAGGAAGTGTGTCTGTAACGTCCTTCTAACCTTATTTAGAAAAGGAGTTTCCATAATGAACCAAACGAAAGGACATTCTGAAAGGGATGAGTTTTCGATAAACTCCCTTGCCCAAGCCGTGTTTATTGTCAATAAACACGCAAAGACTGCATTGGAGCCCAAGAATTTATATAATTTAAAACGGCTCGCATTAAGCAAGCTTATGCAAGAAGGAAAAGCGAAGAAGATTGGACTTCATTTCTCTGATAACCCTCGCTTTGCAGCACAACAATCCGACGTCATAGTCGAATGCGGATCATATGTTTTTCATCTACCTCCCACTAAGGAAGATTTGAAAAAACTACCCCACCTCGGCAGCCGGGCAGCCTCCATACGGAACCCTAAAGCCGCGTTGTCATTATCCAAGGCAAAACAGATCCTGCAAACTTACGTTGGACAAGCAGGAGAAAAACAACCGAACCTTACCAACACCGAGAAAAGGGCTCACGGCCGTGGGTCGGTCAAGCAACCTTTTCACAATCCATTCCCATCCTCCTTTTTAGGAAAAGGTTCCAAGTATTAATTATTGATAAACCAAACGGGCCGTGAGGTAACGCCTCCTCGGCCCGTTTTCACTTTCATAAAACCAATCTGTCTATCAACTTTATAAGCTCTGCAATTTCAGGCTTGCTGATTTGTGCGTCAGCCCCTACGACCTGACCTTTATGACGCAGGCTTTCAGTAATCAAAGAAGAGAAAATAATCACCGGCAATCCAGCAAGTTCCCCGTTCTCCTTTATTCTCCTAGTCAAATGATGTCCATCCATTTGAGGCATCTCAATATCGGTAATCACCAGCTGCACTTCATCTTCAACCACTTTTCCTGATCCAATTAAATTCTCCAGATAATTAAATGCATCAAGTCCATTTTCATAAAACTCCAAGTACTTAAATCCAGCTTCTGACAATGTATCAAACAGCAGCTTTCTCAGTAAAGGAGAATCTTCTGCAATTAAGATTCTCTTGTCTGAATTTTGCCGGATACCAAGCTTTTTAACCTGTTGGATGTTTATTCCTGACTCTGGATTGATTTCGACCACTATTTTTTCAAAATCGAGTAACAGTAACATTTCGCTATTTAATTTTATCACCCCGATAATCTGACTTTCAAGGCCTTGATACATATCCGAAGGTTTTTCGATTTGTGACCAGGAAATACGGTGGATCTGTGTTACGGTATGGACATGAAAAACCACTTTTTGCTGATTGAATTCAGCCACTATGAATTTATCCTGCTCAGGTGTTTCAGATGGCGCAAACCCTAAAGCATCCGCCACATTCACAACAGGCAGGACTTCTCCGCGAAGCTCAATGATCCCCTCCACATTTGGATGGGAATGAGGGACAAGTGTGACGGGGACAGGATTAATGATCTCCTTCACCTTAATTACGTTTATGCCGAATTTATTCTTGCCGAGACCGAATTCCACTATCTCAAGCTCATTCGTTCCACTTTCCAGTAATATTCCTTTATTCGCTGTCATTGTTTCATCTCGCCCTTCTACTTTTTCATTTCATAATTCCATAAGTCAATTAACCGCTAGGAAAAATGTCATGGTTTTTCAATGAACTCATACCTAATAATTCGGTTAAATATTTCTTTTGTTTAGAACAAGAATAAAAAAAGAATCCAGAATTGATTATTTATTAAAGCCAAACTAAAAAGGGCCCCTCAGAGCCCCCCTTTTTCCAAGCACATTTTTCACCACTGCCCTTCCGGAAACAAAATCCAGCATACTCCCAATTTCTCAACTGAAACTTAGAATAATTACAGGTCAGTTGGTTCCTCTCATCTCTTTCGCGACCTTTTCCTTGGATTGAGCCAACCTTTTTTAACAAAGAATAAAAACATTATCAAGGCAATTCCGCCCATCATTCCAAGAATGAGGAAATATCCATAATGCCAATTTAATTCAGGCATATATTCAAAATTCATCCCATATACGCCCACTATGAAGGTCAACGGCATGAAAATGGTAGTGATGACAGTCAATGTCATCATCGTTGAATTCATATTATTAGAGTTCACAGACAAATAACTATCACGGATATCAGACGAAAAATCTCGATAGGATTCAAGCATTTCAGTCAATTTTAGAAGATGATCGTATACATCATTAAAATAAAGGTGCTGATCTTTCAAGTATTTCAGACGCTCTGATGAAATCATTCTGTATAATAAATCACGCATTGGTAATATGGTCCGACGGAGCCTCGACATATCTGTACGTAAATCGAAAAGCTGATCCATCAATTCGTTAATCGTGTCATTTTCAGTATTTTCCTCAATGCTACCCAATTCGCTTTCAATTTTATAAACAGGTGGGAAGAATTCATCGACGATCCTGTCAATTATCCTATGCATCAAGAAAAAGGGACTTTGCTTCAACATTTTATTACCAGCAATTTCTTCCCATACCTTTTCCAGTTCAAACATATCTTCCTTATGAAAACTGACTATCCATTTTTCACCGACAAACATATCCAATTCCACTGCTTTGAATATCTTCTCCCTTAGAGCATGAATCACAAGAAATTGATAGCCCTCATAAAAATCCATTTTGGGACGTTGGTTAAAATCATCCAGGCAATCTTCAATTGCCAGCGGATGAAAGTGAAAATGATTGGATAAAAGTTCGATTTCCCTGTTTGTTGGGTTGGAAAAATCCACCCAGTACCACTCGATATCCGTATTATTCATTTCCGTTAGCGGTAAATCAAAACTGACTTCTTGATTAGAAGTAATTGCGCAAGTCCTTATCATATGTATCAACCCTCAAAATTTTCTTATCATACATTATACCTTTAATTCATTAATCTCAAAAAGTTTTCTCCCCCATCCAAACTAAATGATAAAATAGAATGAATGAGAAAACATAGTACATAATTCATTTAGCGAGAAAAGGGAGGATATTCATAGATGGAACATTTAATAAACCCTCTAGTAAAAGACGTTCAAATATCAGGAATCCGTAAATTCTACAATATGGTCGCTGATATCGAAGGCACCATTTCCTTAACGATAGGACAGCCTGACTTTCCAACTCCAATGCATATTAAAGAAGCGGCGAAACTAGCCATCGATAATGACTATACCGTTTATACTCACAATGCAGGCTATCTGGAATTAAGGGAAGCCGCTTCAAAATATGTAAAGGATAAATACAAGCTTAGCTATGATCCGGCGAATGAAGTCCTAGTGACCTCTGGTGCAAGCGAAGGCATAGACATTACCTTTCGAACGATCCTCATTCCAGGGAACGAAGTAATATTACCGGGCCCGGTATATCCCGGATACGAACCCATCATTAAGATGTGCGGTGCAAAACCTGTTTATGCCGATACAACCAAAAATGGATTTCGTTTGACTGCTGATATAATTGAAAAGTACATAACGGATCATACTCGGTGCATCGTTCTGCCCTATCCATCGAACCCGACCGGGGTTACATTATCTCCCGAAGAATTATTGGACATTGCAGAACTTGTAAGGGGCAAGGACATCTTCATACTGGCCGATGAGATATACAGTGAACTGGTATTCGATCAGGAGCATGTTTCGATTGCCACTTTCTTAAAAGAACAAACCATCGTACTGAACGGATTGTCCAAGTCCCATTCCATGACCGGGTGGAGGATTGGCCTTCTGTTCGCGCCTGCAGCCATCTCTCAGCACATCCTGAAGGTACATCAATACAATGTGACTTGTGCCTCCTCCATATCGCAGAGAGCTGCCTTGGCAGCGTTGACGGCAGGCAAAGATGATGCCATCCCCATGAAGACTGAGTATGCACGGAGACGGGAATATGTTTACAATCGCTTACAGGCGATGAAACTGGAAATAATCAAACCAAATGGTGCCTTTTACTTCTTTATAAAGCTGCCTGAAGGTTATGCTTCTTCCCTTGATTTTTGCCTCAAGCTTGTTCAACGGGAAAAAGTTGCAGTGGTCCCTGGAGATGCCTTCTCCCCCCTTGGCGAAGGCTACTTCAGGATATCTTATGCCTATTCCATGGAAACCCTGGAAAAGGCTTTGGACCGTATTGAAGCTTTTTTAGCTATAAAGTAATCGAAAAAAAAGTGGCCATCAATTGAATGAACAATTGATGGCCACTTTCCTATATTTTCAAAGATGTCAGGCTACCGAAGGTTTTTCAACAAGCCAGTCAACTAATACAATCTCCGTAAAAAACGAATTTCCCGATATCCTTCTTCCTTATTTGTCGTGGTAAGGCTCACTTCAACGATGGACCCAAGTAAATCAGCCATCACTTCTTCAAATTCCCTTGAGGAGCGCGGCTTTGAAAAACCTAAACTCTTCAATTCGCGCATTAGGATCTGAAAACCGGCATTCGTTTCGATATGACTGAATTTCACCGGCAAGATTAGCGGACTTTCATTCATTAATTTCAAATCCCAACGAATGGGCTTGGTTTGATGAATGGTTTTTTCCAGTTTAAAACTTTCAATCCTTACAATATATCGACCATCTTCTAATTCCTGGAATTTCATGCTGATATCATCGAATTCGCCCATAGCTTTTCACTCCTTTTTGTAAGGCTGTCGCTATCAGCTTATTCATGATAAAGAAATGCTAGCACTTAATTATAATGTTTATATAATGCCTGTGTACCGCTATTTTCCTCGCCAGCTTTTGCCAGCCCCTCATATAGGGATTTGCTCAGGCTTAATCCAGGAGCGTCCATCCCCATTCTTTCCGCTTCGTCAAGTGCAATCTTCATATCCTTGATAAAATGCTTGATATAAAAACCAGGTTCAAAATCCCCTTCAACCATCCGCGGTACAAGATTGGACAGTGACCAGCTTCCGGCAGAACCCGATGAGATGCTTCTTAAAACCCGTTCCGGATCCAACCCCGCCTTAATGGCATAGGAAATCGCTTCAGTCACTCCGATCATATTAGATGCAATGGCGATTTGATTGCACATTTTCGTATGCTGTCCTGAGCCAGCAGGCCCTTGATGGACAACATTGCTGCCAATGATATCAAAAATGGGCCGGACCGCTTCAAATGCCTCATTAGACCCGCCGACCATGATCGTAAGCTTTGCATCACGAGCACCGATATCTCCTCCGGAAACCGGTGCATCCAATGATTCCATGCCTCTTTTCTTGGCTTCCTCTGCTATTTTCACTGCCAAAGATGGAGTGGAGGTCGTCATATCGATTAAATGGATTCCTGGTTTCCCATTCTCGATAAGCCCATTTTCCCCAAGATAGATTTCTTCCACATCACTAGGGTATCCTACCATGGAGATGATCACATTTGCTTTCTGCGCAATTTCCTTTGGTGCAGATGCCCACTTCGCACCCTGTGAGAGCAGTTCACTTGCCTTATCTTTCGTCCTTGTATAAACAAATACCTCAAATCCCGCCTTAAGTAAATTTGCTGCCATGCTTTTTCCCATAACTCCTAAACCTATGAAGCCGATCGCTTTGTTCGATTCCATCACTGCAGATTCCCCCCAATCATTATTTTCAAAATCCCTTAAATGGATTTTATCATTCCTCCATCAACTAAATAGGACTGCCCCGTTAAATATGTATTAGCACCTGAAACAAGGAAAGTAACGAACTTTGCAAATTCCTCGGGTTCCCCATAACGGCCGAGAGGGATTTTGTTAATGGATTGTTCAGTCATCTCCTCTGGAGTGACGCCTTGTTTCTCTGCATTCATTTTATCAAGGTGCTGAACGCGATCCGTTGCGATTCTTCCTGGTCCGACTGTATTGATCAAAATCCGGTCTGGCGCTAATTCAGTGGCTAACGTCTTTGACAATCCAACGATTGCAGTCCTGAATGTATTCGATAAAATCAATCCTGGAATCGGTTCCTTAATGGATGAAGAAGCAATATTAACGATTTTCCCTCCCTGTTTTTTTAGATGTGGCAAGCTCTCGCGGATCGTCCTTATAAAGCTTAATAAATTAAGTTCGAAAGATTGTTGCCATTCTTCATCGTTGAAATCTGTAAATGAACCCCCTGGAGGTCCTCCTGCGTTATTAATAAGAATGTCGATACCGCCGAACTCTTTAGCAGTATGTCCAACCAAGTTTTTAATATCTTCAGCTTTGGTTATATCCGTTACCATATAAGAAACTTTACCCGCACCAACCTGCGATAATTCCCTTTGCACGTCTGCAAGCTTTTCTCCATCACGGCTGGCTAGCATGACATTTGCTCCTTCTTTAACCAATTCAGCTGCCATAGCCTTCCCCAAACCTTGACTTGAAGCTAAAATCAAAGCATTTTTCTTTTCCAAATGTAATTCCATATACTATCTAACCTCCATTTTCTTAAAATTATAATTCCATTATACCGTCATAACCGTAAAGTGAAAAATCTGAATAATCATTCTTATGATTTTTTTATTTACAAAAAAAATAGCCGGTTGGATAACCCAACCGACGACAAAGGGGGAAATGAGAATGTCAGCTGCCCTAATAGAGCTAAACAACTGTGCATGGTTTTTATTTACCCCTATTTTGGTGCAATAAACATTTTTTCTCAAGAATTACAGGACAGCACCCCATCCGAAGGTTCTGGGGATGGGGTGCGTTTTTCTCATTTATTTATTTCTTCAAAGCGTTAAGTACCGCTTCTTTCACATTATCATTCGTATCCAGCCCTAAAACTTCCTGAGATAGTTTTGTCATATCTTCAAGCGAAAGTTGGCTAATTAAAGATCGTGCTTTTAAAATCGATGTGGCACTCATTGAGAATTCATCAAGGCCCAATCCGATCAAAATCGGGATGGCCACTTCATCTCCAGCCATTTCCCCGCACATCCCGGCCCATTTCCCTTCTTTATGAGCAGCATCTATAACCATTTTAACCAGACGTAAAATCGCTGGATTGTATGGTTGATATAAATAAGATACTCTCTCATTCATTCGGTCAGCGGCCATCGTATACTGGATCAAGTCATTAGTGCCTATGCTGAAGAAATCGACTTCCTTAGCAAATATATCAGCCATCACCGCCGTTGAAGGGATTTCAACCATGATTCCGACTTCAATTTTATCGGCAACTTGAACACCATTATCAAGCAATTCCTGCCTAACTTCAGCCAAAACGGCTTTAGCTTCCCGGAATTCACCTAGTGTGGCGATCATCGGGAACATGATTTTCAAATCTCCGTAAATGCTTGCACGAAGCAGGGCACGGAGCTGAGTCCGGAAAATCTCCTGCTCATTTAAGCAAAGACGAATCGCACGGTATCCAAGGAAAGGATTCATTTCCTTAGGAAGTTCTAAATAAGGCAGCTCCTTGTCCCCGCCAATATCAAGCGTTCTGACGACTACAGGCTTACCTGACATTCCTTCGAGTACCGCTTTGTATGCCTCGAACTGTTCTTCTTCACTTGGAAAGTCATTTCTGCCCATATAAAGAAATTCCGTACGATATAACCCGATGCCTTCACCGCCATTTTGATGTACGCCCTCCAGATCTTTCGGCGTACCAATATTGGCTGCCAGTTCCACATGATGACCATCATTTGTAACGGTTTGTTCGTGAACCAGTTTCGCCCACTCAGCCTTTTGCAAAGCATAGGCTTCCTGTTCCTCTTCGTAGCGTTTCACGAGTTCAGGAGTAGGATTGATGTGAACTTCACCCTTTAACCCGTCAATGATGACCAAGTCACCATTTTCGATGGACGAAGTCACTGACTTCGCTCCAACGACTGCTGGAATTTCCAAAGAACGTGCCATGATGGCTGAATGGGATGTACGTCCACCGATATCAGTCGTAAATCCTTTGACATATGCCGGATTCAATTGTGCTGTATCGGATGGGGTCAGATCCTCCGCAATGATGATCACTTCTTCAGCAATCATGCTCGGATTTGGAATATGAACACCTAAAAGATGTGAAAGAACCCGTTTCGTAACGTCACGGATATCCGCTGCACGTTCTTTCATGTATTCATTATCCATTTGTTCAAACATCGTAATGAACATGCTTGCGGTTTCATTTAAGGAAAACTCCGCGTTGACATTTTCTGATTGTATTTTGTCTTGAATTGGAGTAATAAGTTCAGGATCAGCCAAAACCAGTAGGTGTGCGTCAAAGATAGCGGCTTTATCCGCCCCTAAATCCTTTTCGGCCTTATCCCTGATTATTTCCAATTCATTTGTGGACTTTTGAATAGCTTCCTTAAAACGGGATATTTCCGCCCCGACATCTTCTATGCTTCTTTTTTCAATCGATAAATCTGGCTCAGTAAGTCGATAGGCTTTAGCGATGGCTATTCCGTTTGAAGCTGCTATTCCACTAATCAAAGTGGACATTATTCTGCTAATCCTTCTCTGTTCAACGTTTCAGCAAGTGTGTTTAATGCATCATTTTCATCGCTTCCTTCAGCAGAAATCGTAATTTCCGCCCCTTTGCCAATACCTAGTGACATTACGCCCATGATGGACTTAAGGTTCACTTTTTTCTCTTTATAAGCAAGGTTTATTTCTGAATCAAATTTTCCTGCAGCTTGTACAAGCAATGTAGCCGGACGAGCATGAATTCCTGTTTCTGCAGTCACTGTAAATGTTTTTTCTACCATATAAATCAATCTCCTTTAAGATAAATTAACAAAAATAGGTTATGTAAGGGGTTTTCTCCATCCAATCAGGAAAGTAATGAAAAAAGAAATGCCCTTTTCCTTTTCAGAATAGCATTATCATTCCCAACAAACAAACCAAAACTATCTGGTACCTAAAAAATAGTACAAAAATATAGATGGAACTGCAACCATTACTTTTCAGATTCTTCAATATTAAATGGACAGCTGTGCATTTTTGGTGAAAAAAGTCCTGAAACTCAGCATAATGAAAAGGACCACCGTTAAAGAAACACTTCCGAGAATCCCGATTAGTATCGCAATCTGGTATTCAATAGCGATGAGCGGACTTATCCCCGACAGGATTTGCCCTGTCATCATTCCTGGAAGGAAGATAATCCCCATCCCGAGCATATTGTTCAAAGTCGGGAGCACTGCTGAGTCGAATGCAGCATCCACATATTTTTTCACAGCCCTCGCTGGAGTCGCTCCAAGCATCAGCATCGCTTCTACCTTTTCACGATTATTCGTGATCCCATCATGGAGGTTTTTAAGCGCCAATGTCACTCCAGTCATGGCATTCCCCACGATCATCCCTGAAATTGGAATGAAATACCTCGGCTCATACCATGGCGTGAAATGGATCACCACCACATTAAAATAAAACAGGGCAGCCATGGGACCTGACAACATACTTAGGATAACCACTCTTTTGATTTTCTTATTAAGTGTTTGGGACACTTGCTTAAAAATATTATGGATGGAAAACAGGGCCATCGCACATAAAAATCCTAAAGAAAGTAAAGGGTGGGGATTTTCAAAGATATATGTCAAAACATATCCGGCGAGAATGAGCTGGACCGTCATTCGTACCGTAGCGAGCATGATTTGCTTTTCCCGTGAAATCCCACGCCATTTCACGATTATGAGCAGAATTACTACAAACCCGTAGGCCGCACAAAGACGCCAGAACTCAATATCAATTATCCCATTCGACTCCATTAATAGTCACCCTCCTTCTCCTTTTTCAGAATGATCCTCTTCTCAGCACATATGTCCGCAAGCTGCTTTGAATGGGTTATCATGATGACCGTTCCTTTTTCCCGTTTTACTTCTTCTAAAAAACGGCTCATCACCGTCAGCTCGGCTTCCTCATCAAGCGCTGAAGTTGGTTCATCCAGTAAATACACCTCGGGTTTCAATAAAAGTAACCTCGCTAGTGCCAGCCTCTGGTTCTCCCCGCCAGAAAGATTCTCCGTCCACTCGTCTAAAGACTTCTGCAACTGGACTAGTTCAAGTACTTTAACCAATACGGCTTTATCCTTCTTTTCCCGTTCTGTCAATTCCAGACCAATCTGAAGATTTTCTTCTATCGTACCCGGTAAAGTGAACGGTGACTGAGAAAGCATTGTGACTTTACGCCGGAGCTCTATCGGGTTGAATTGATCCAGCAACTGATCCTTATAATAGATCGAACCGCTATCCGGATCATCCATCCTGTTCAATAATCGGAGCAGTGAGGTTTTCCCTGCGCCACTATCCCCAGTCAGGCAAGTAACCATACAAGCGGGTATTTTCAAATCATCAATTTTCAGGATTCCTTTATACCTGATATTTTCAAGCCTAAATATCATATTACAAGCCTGCCTCCCTTACTCCACCATATCATTATAAGAAACTATCATGATATGGGGTAGTGATGCATGTAAAAATTTCAATGATTTTCATTTTCTTTCGCTTTTTTATAGGTTAGTATTATTCCTGGCGAATATATCCATGAAGAACGAGGAAAACACCTTAATTAATGGAGGGACTTATCATGAACGGAAATTCTTTTTTACATTCTTATCTGACTGTTTTTCTCCTGACTGCTCTTTGCCTGATCACGTTATCTGGCTGCCAGGCAGGATCAGATGACCTGATTAATCAATCCAAGCAGGAAGATACATTTTCCAAAGAAGACATCCCATCCAGTGCGGATTCTTCAACTGAAGAAAAAGGCAAGACATTCACGGCCGAGATCATCAAAGTGGTTGACGGAGATACAGTAAAAATCAAATTGGCTAATGGAAATGAAGAAACGGTCAGGCTCCTTTTGGTAGATACTCCAGAAACCGTGCACCCATCCAAGCCCGTTCAGCCTTTTGGACCTGAAGCAAGTAAATTCACCAAGGAACTAATGCCTGCGGGTTCAAAAGTGGAAGTGGAAACCGGTATAGGTGAAAGAGATAGATATGGCCGGCTACTGGCTTATTTTTATGTTGATGGTAAAATGGTGAATAAACTCCTGCTTGAAAAAGGACTGGCCAGGGTCGCCTATGTTTATGCACCGAACACGAAATACCTTGAGGAATTGGAAAAGATTCAGAAGCAAGCCCAAAAAGATGAAATCGGTATTTGGTCAATTGAAAACTATGCAACATCAAAAGGATTTGATGATTCTAAGTCAAAAGAAGCATCAGTGGACAAGCCCAGCCGGTCTTGCAGTAACCCGCAAATTAAAGGGAATATAAACTCTAAAGGCAATAAAATCTATCACATTCCTTCAGGCCAATATTACGAAATAACGAAACCAGAAGAAATGTTTTGTACTGAACAAGACGCAAAGGATGCAGGATTCCGAAAATCGCAAAGTTAACAAAAACAATGGCTTAATTATATGCCCGCTTCGGTAATCACAATTAAAAACGTTTAGGGGGGCATAATGAAATACAACAGGTATGAAGCATTACGTTACTGCTTTTCTCTCCCCCCTTCCGTATTTTTTATAAACTAAATGATGATTTGGAGAATTCAGCTGGTATAAGAAAAACACATCTTTATATGGACAGACTGCAGATCAATTAAAGGAAGATCAGCTTGCCTGCATTTTTAATTTTTAAAAAATCCAGCTGATTTCAGAAATCCACTCCCTTTCCGCCTACTGTCTGCCAAGCTTCCTCGACGCAAGCGCCTGTGGGGGTCTCGGCTAGCCAGGTATTCGGCAGGAGTCTCGCACATTTCTTCAATCCAATAATCACATTGAAAAACATGAAGAATGATCTAGTCTGATTTTTATAATAAAGGGGCGAGAGAAAAGACTAAAAGAATAACGAGTGGATTGTTCCGGCACATCCACTATCAGGATGTGTATTTTGATTTGGTCAGCCCCACATCCAACATGACTCGAATTACCATTTTTTCCTTAAAAAGGGTTCTCTTTTGCTCCTTAAACCCCCACTTTTTATTCCCCCCATTTTTCCGTAATTCCCTTTGGCTATATCCGATCGATTTATTTATGGTAGAAACACCCGGGAATACAGGAAAGTGCACTTTCTAAAGGTGACCTGCTTAATGGAAGATTTCTCAGCACTATCGAAGGAATTCACTCCGATGATCCATCATATTATCCGCTCACTTTCCATCTATAAAAATAAGGAAGAATATTTTCAAGTAGGCTTGATTGCTTTATGGGAGTCATATGGGAAGTTCGATGAGGAATACGGGCAATTCTCCAACTATGCCTACACGGTAATCAAAGGCAAAATTCTGAACGAACTAAAGCTTCATCATAAATATGAAATCCGCAACGAACCCTTTGATTCCTTCATATTAGACATTAAGGATCCTTTTTCCATGCATGAAGAGACCTTTGCCATCGATAATATCTTAAGCTACACGGAAGGTTTGACATTGAATCAGCAACGATGGCTTTTACAGACATACCTGGAAAATAAAACGGTGTCCGAAATCGCTGAGATATATCAAGTTACTATAGCAGCCGTCAAGTCATGGAGAAGGTCCGCTTTAATTAAATTAAGGAAACAATTTATTTTTCCATTATAAATAATTCAGGGTGGCCCAATCATGAGCCACCCCCAAAAATATACATCCATCAACTTCTCGCTTCTTCTAAATACGTATAAATTATCACACCGTTATGTTGAGCATTCCCTCGAAAATGTTTGAAGTCTTCCCTTTTAACAAGAACCTCACGAAAAGCTAAAAATTCTTCTTTTGTTATCCGGAATTCAACCATTTCACGATTTGCCAGTTTATCGAGTACATCTTTTGCTTCTTCTGCATTCATCATATTATCCTCCTTAATTATCAAATTTCCCACCATATTCAGACAGGAGAAATTCCGTTTTCATTTTAACATAAGCTTGTCACTTAATATAAATCAGAACTTTTTGGGGCCACTTGCTACATTATTCTTTACGAATGCTTTAAAATAGTGCAAACTGTATAGTAAAATATCATAATGTAAAATGATTGGCATTTTTTGTACATAGAATTACATACTGGTCCGCCTAACTGCGTTTTCAAGATATACCAAATTATGCCATATCATTGCGGTTGCTCCATTTTAAGAATTGCACCTTCCTTTAAAAGTTTAGCTTACTGTACCGACATAAGAGAAAACTAATTCTCTTACTAGCACTTCCCACGTCAAAATCTAAACCGCAAGATGTTCGAATAATCCAATTACTCCATAGTTACTTTTTGATCATTGGAAACAAAATGGGAAAGGATGATTACCATGAAGAAAGCGGAAGTTGGAAATATCATTGAATTTAGAGAAGGCTTAAAAGGAATCGTCGAGAAAGTGAACGAGAACTCAGTAATCGTGGACGTCACATATATGGAAAATTATCGTGATTTGGAACTTGAACAGAAAACTGTCGTCAACCATAAAAATTATAAAATCATAGGATAATTCAATGTACTCAAACGGGATGGTTACTAGATGACCATTCCGTTTTTCACTTTATAGAAATCGTGCAAATTGATTCTCCCGCTATTTGTAACCATTTCCATTTCATGCCGTCTAATTCATTAAAGGGCAAAACCCCTGTATGTGATGCAGGTATATCAAAATTCAGATTGGAATTTCAATCAGAAAGATGAGGGAACACATGACTAGTTGGACGCGTTATATTGGCTGTGTCACAATCGCCGCTTTTCTTCTGACTGGCTGCGGTACGGCCACAGACGAAAATGCAGATGAGCCACAGGAAGATTCAGTAAAAGAGGGGAACGAAGGTAATACTTCTCAAGGAGATAATCGCAATGACCGAAATGATAACAAAGTAAGACTGATGGAGCAAAACCTGCAGTATACAATTAACGGGGAAGCAAAAGAAAAAACAGCGTTCCTAAAAAAAAGTGATAATCAACCGTTCAGCCTCTATGTTTTGCAACAATTCAAATTAAGTGGCGAAGAACCTGGAAAGGATATTGTGTTCCTGACTGAAGATGACTCCATTTATATGAGAATCGAATTATTGAAGGCGGATGTCAATTGGGATGAGGTGGAAAAAAATGTTCAAGCCCAGCTGAAAAGCATTTCAGAAACGATTAGGGATCCTTCACTTGATGTCGAGGACGGCAAGGCCTTTGAAGTGGAAAGTGGGGATGAGGTGATTACCACCATCTTGCTCAAGGATGAAAAAGCACCCGTCCGCTTAACTATATTCACGAAAAAAGATAGAGATTACCGGGATGCTTTTCTAGAGATGGTTAAGACGCTGATGAAAGGATGAACATCCATTTTCCCCTGATACGGAGGGCTAAGAACAGTCCCTCCGTTCTTCATTACTCCTTCCCCTCCTTACTTTTCCAGACCAGCATTAAAAAAAGGAGGCTTATGTATCCAAAAACCGGATAAATATATCCTAGTAACCTTCCATATCCGAATTCACTAATGATCAAAGCTATTAAAAAAATCACCGCTATGATCAGCATGCTTGGCAATTTGATATAACTGCTGATTTGCCTCTGTAATCCATATATGTTGCCTATGACCGAAGTGAATATCTCCCCGTAAATCACTAAAATGAACATCCAATATAACTGACTGGCTGCCGTTCTCATAATAACTGCTGAAGGAATTTCATAACTATTCACGTCAGTAAGTGTCATAAGTGAAAAATGCCCCGTCAATAAAATGATCGTTAGGAATATCCCTCCAAGGATAGCACCATGTTTAATGACCTTCTCATCTCGAACTTCATACGCAACCGGAACCAGCACAGCTTGAGCCAAAGCAAGGTTAAAGGCTGTATAGGCAAATGGTGACAAAACCATTTTAACTGTGATCACTTCATCAGGAACTTTTGTAAGGGTCATAAAGAAATCCCCATTACCCAAAGTCGAGAAAAAAAGGATCAAACTAAAACAGATCATGATTGGTACAACAAAAGAGTTCACTGTGAACACACCGCGCATGCCCATCATCAGGACCAATGATGCCAGTATGATCGTAGACCAACTTCCTAAACTTTTAGGCACGCCGAGTTGTTCTTCGAAAACGGCTCCTGAACCCGAAATCATGACAGCCGTCACCCCTAACAGCATGATAAGGAAAAAGATGTTGATGATTCCTGCTATTTTCCTGCCAAAAAGAAATTGATTGAACTCCTCATAAGAAGATGCTCTGATTCTTGAGGAAATGAGCATGATTTTCGTTCCAGTGAAAATGAAAATATAACCTGCTATTAAAATCCCGATAAAGCCATAAAAGCCATAACGGGTAAAAAACTCGACAATCTCTTTTCCAGTTGCAAATCCGGCACCGACGACTGTACCTACATAAACCGCTGCAATCTGGAAACTCCCTGACCACCTTGACAGCATACTCTCCCCTCCTCCCTACATTTATATGTAAGGAAGAGACATTTAAGACAGGCCGAGCAATATTCCTTTCGTCGGCTGTTTTTTCCTGGACTAACATTTCTCATTGTGCAGGCTTAAATCAGCACTTTTCATGCCTACAATCCCGAGCGCTGAAAGAAAAAAAAACGCTTGGAATTACTCCAAGCGTTTTCTCAAGTATCCAGTCCGCATCATACAGGCAAATAATTCATAATGCCTTATCATCTACAGTGGAGAGCCATTCATCTATCACCTTCACAACGGACTGTACAGTCCCCTCAACAAATGGGGATTTCAGATTCGCAGATTCCACGAGATCAAGAAAGGACTTGCTGCCACCAAGTTGGCACAGATTCAAATAATCCTCCCAAGCCGTTTCATCTTTTTCAATCGACCTTTTCCAGAATTGGAAAGCACAAATCTGGGCCAGTGTATAGTCGATATAATAAAAAGGTGATTGATAAATGTGACTTTGCCTCTGCCAATACCCGCCATTCTCCAAGAACTCATTTCCTTCATAATCGCGATGTGGCAAATATTCCATCTCGATCTTACGCCAAGCCTGCTTTCTTTCACCGGGGGAGGCATCAGGATTTTCATAGACAAAATGCTGAAATTCATCGACAGCTACCCCATACGGGAGGAATATGAGGGCACCGCTTAAATGGGAAAACTTATACTTTTCCGTATCCTCCTTGAAAAATAGCTCCATCCATGGCCAAGTTAAAAATTCCATGCTCATCGAATGGATTTCACACGCTTCATATGTAGGCCAATAATACTCAGGAATGTCAAGATCACGGCTGCGATACACTTGGAATGCATGACCTGCCTCATGTGTCAAAACATCTATATCCGCGGAAGTACCGTTGAAATTAGAAAAGATGAATGGAGCTTTATAGTCTTCTATAAAAGTACAATAGCCTCCGCTTTCTTTACCTTTCTTCGCCACAAGGTCCATCAGGTCATTATCAATCATATAGTTGAAAAACTGATTCGTTTCAGGCGAAAGCTCCTGGTACATCCTTTTCCCATTTTCGATGATCCACTCAGCATCGCCTTTTGGAATGGCATTACCCGTACTGAAATGAAAATTCTCATCATAATAGTTCAGGTTCGCCAATCCAAGACGTTCACACTGACGTCCCTTCAGCCGGGTGACAAGCGGTACCACTTCCTCTTTCACCTGCTTGCGGAATGCAGCAACCCTTTCGGCATCATAATCAGTCCTTGTCATTCGATAATACCCAAGTTCGACGAAATTCCCATAACCTAGCTCTGTCGAAATCCCATGCCTCACCTTGACAAGGTCATCGAATATGCGATCCAATTCCTCCTGCTTCTCTTCAAAGAAACCGTAATACGCCTCACTTTCCTTAACTCACGGTCTGGGGACTCCATAAAAGGTTGAAGCTGCGCAAGTGTCAATTCATTTCCATCAAAGTGAATTTTTGCAGATGCAATCAATTGTGAATATTCACTTGATAATTTATTTTCTTTTTGCAGCTGTGGTATGATTTCGGCTGAAAACGTTTTGAGTTGGGCCTCTGCCAGATCAAATAGTTGAGTTCCCCAATTCTCCTCAAGCTCCTTACGATATTTCGAGCGAACGAGTTCATTGTAAAATTTTGAGGTTAACTCTTCCATTTCAGGGGAGAATTCATCTAAATAATCATTCTCCGTTTTATAAAACTCATCATTGGTATCAATGGAATGCCTTATATAGACCAAATTAAACATCGTACCTACATAATTTCGAATTTCATTTATTTCTTCCATGGATTTTATTTGCACATCAGCATTAGCAGCGTCAATAAACTTTCCCAAAGCTTTCATGAACCGGGTTTTAATTTCATCCATTTCAGGACGTTTATATTCATACTCATTAAATTTCATATGTTCGCTCCTTTTCACGATATAAAAACATTTTTTTGACCAGAGTAACGTTATGCAATCGAATTCGCTTTCAAAACACATTCACCATTATCGCGGTTATCGTAATATAATTTAATTCGCCACAGAGTTATTAAAAACCTTTATGTCCTCGATACAAATTCAGGTTTTATCAGACATAAAAAACCAGCACCTGTAGTCAAATCCGGGTGCTGGTTCATTAGCTAACTTTGAGCGGAATACCCAATCTTTTTTAGCAATTCGATCACGGTGGCCTTTTCATCTTGCGTAAGTACACTCATGATATCATCGATTCTTTTTTCATGCTCAGGAAATACTCCTTCAATAAAGGCCTTTCCTTTATCCGTTATTTTTGCAAAGGTTACACGGCGATCCTCTTTACATGCTATTCGCTGCAGATATTCCTTCTGTTCAAGTTTATCCACGACATAGGTAATGCTGCCGCTAGCTAGCAGGATTTTTCCGCCTATTTGCTGAAGAGGCTGATCCCCTTTATGATAAAGTAATTCCAGTACTGCAAACTCAGTTGGATTCAAACCCTCTTCAGCTATATGTTTATTTACCACATCATTAATGGATCGATGAGCTCTAGACATCACAATGAACAGTTTCAAAGACTGTTGGATGTTATTATTCTCCATAACTTCACAACCTTAAAAATTTTTAATTAAAATATCTTGAATTAAAAGTTATTATATGACATAAAGGTTTTTTTGTCAATCTGCCCTGTTAGTATGCACTATTGTTAAATCAATCATTTTGATATACTTGAAAAAAAAGCTAAAGTAGTGACATACATGAATACAAGGCAAAATTTCACCACAAATCTACTTATCGGTATTTTACCATTAATTATTCTCTCTATCATTTATTGGATGAATGTAGAACGTTCCATTCAAAAGGAAAGACAGGAACAAACTGATGGGCGGGATCGGTTTATCAAGAATACATAAATCAAGTTATCAGAGAAACGAAGGAAAACTTTGAGCTGCTTAGCCTTAGCAGTTCCATGCTTCATATAGATGACAAAAAAACGAACCCCTTATAAAATGGATTAAATTGGAACCAACAGACAAAACCCGAATCTTAGTTATAAATGCCGATGGATTCATTGAACATTTTACATGGGTGGATGTTCTTGTTAGCGAAGTCGATTGGACACTGTCAATCGAAGTTCCCGATAAGAATAGCATAAATAACATGAAAGTTTTTAAATGTTTGACTCACATGATGATCTATAACATCGTGAAGGAAATGATCATCCACAGAAATAAAAAAACAGAAGTTACTAAACGAAAGGCAGAAATTAGATTTAGTCTATACATTAGCTGCCAGTATTGCACATGAAATAAAAAACCACATACCGGCATAAAGGGGCTAGTGCAGTTACTGGTTGAACAACACCCAGAAGATCAAGATCAGTTCCATTACTCTGTCATCGTGAAGGAAATTGAAATAGTATCGAAGCGAATTTTTGATTTTAGGGAAGCCAATGGTCCAGTCCTTATCTTAAATGATATTCGCAGTATCATTGCTGAATTGAGACCAATAATAAAATCTGAAGCATGTCACTTCAATATTGAAGCGACATGGAATATCATTAAGGAGCCGAGCCTGGTTCATTGTACAAAGGACTAACTCAAACAAGTCATTCTAAACATTGCCAAAAACGGTTTCGAATCCATGGAAGTTTCGAAAAAATTAAGGATTCAAATTCATCATGTAAATGAATGGGCTAAAATCATGAGCATCGACACCGGGCAAGGATTAAATTGAAAGATATAAGTAACGTGTGTTCAATCCCCTTCTATACTTCAAAAAAAGGAAGGGACTAGGATTATGGCTATGTGTGTGTACGAGAATAATTGAACGGTACCATCGAGTTTTCAAGGAATCCTCTGAACGGAACAACCGCTAAAATCAGCTTATCGCTGATAATAGACCACCCTTACTATTACTCTTTGAAGATTTTCATTTTTTTATGGAGACTAGTAACGATTCCTATTTATTTAAAGGTGTCATGCATACGGTGCACGCGTCTTGGAACTATTTATGTAATAGGTAAAAATCTTAATCAGGAAGAAGGAAATATACAGATGGGAAGTATTGCTGCCATTAAAACAAAATCGAAAAAACAAGATATGACTCTGAAAATCATGATCATCATAGGCATATGCCATTTAATGAATGATTCTCTTCAAGCCGTCGTGCCGGCCATGTTCCCAATCCTCGAAAAATCAATGTCTCTAACGTATACACAGCTGGGGATGATTGCATTCTGCCTGAATATCGTCTCATCTCTCCTGCAACCGGCAGTTGGATTCTATACGGATAAAAAGCCGTTTCCATATGCATTGCCCATTGGGTTGACTAGTACCTTAATCGGGGTCATCATTCTCGCAATTGCCCCAAGCTATACCATTATCCTTGGTGCTGTCATCTTGATGGGCTTAGGGTCAGCCATATTCCATCCGGAAGGCTCCAGGGTTGCCTACATGGCAGGCGGACCAAAGAGAGGATTGGCACAATCCATTTATCAAGTCGGCGGGAATAGCGGGCAGGCACTTGCCCCACTCATCACAGCCATTGTACTTGTTCCTTTTGGCCAAAAAGGAGCCCTCTGGTTTGCCCTGGTTGCCTTAATGGCCGTTATCCTGCTGCTTTATATTGCCAAGTGGTATTCCCAAAAATTAGTTCACTTCCAGCCTAAAAAGCTTGCTGCAAAAATAGTCAATAAAGAGCGTTCCCATAAAGTGGCCAAAGCCCTGGTATTGATTTTATTCATAATCTTTGCCCGTTCCTGGTATGTATCGTGCATGACGAACTTTTATAGTTTTTATTTGATCGGGCAGTATTCATTCACGATAAAATCTGCACAATTTTTCCTGTTTGCCTTTTTAGCCGCTGGTGCTGTAGGTACATTTTTCGGAGGTCCGCTTGCTGATAGATTCGGGCGTAAAAACGTCATTTTCTTTTCTTTCGCCGCCAGCATGCCACTTACCGCACTTTTACCATTCGTACCTCCTACAGCCGCTTTTATTTTATTATTGGTGGCGGGATTCATTATAATGAGCAGTTTTTCCGTCACTGTAATTTACGCACAGGAATTGGTCCCTGGAAAAGTCGGAACGATGGCAGGTTTGACTGTAGGGTTAGCATTTGGAATGGGTGCCATTGGATCCGTTTCATTGGGAGCCATCGCAGATATAATTGGAATCGAATCCATGATTAAGCTGGTGGGATTCCTGCCATTACTGGGAATCATCAGCATATCGCTGCCGACTGATCTAACGTTGAAAAAATGGTATGCAGAAGAATGATGCAAAATGTTTTTTTCTGGAACATATTCTTTTTGTCTAAATACAATAAATTATTGTTTCGCCCAAAAATTCACAAGTAAGTAAAGATAAGTACCTTACAAAGGAGAAATTTATGAGTGGAGTTTTATTAGGCAGCATCCTATCTGCTATGTCTACAGGGTTTGGTGCGTTACCGATCTTGTTTATTCAAGGTTCAATCACACATCGATTCAGAGACACGCTTCTGGCATTTACCGCTGGAATCATGATGGCTGCTTCGTTATTGAGCCTAATCCCGGAGTCTCTGGCCACCGGAGGGTATATTCAGCTAGTAATTGGGGTTTTTCTCGGGGTAATGACATTAACGATCATGGAACAAAACATTCCTCATATCGATCTCAGCCATACGAAAAGTGGCATTCAGTTCGATGAAAAGGCTTTGCTAATCATCACTGCCATTACACTCCATAATATTCCTGAAGGTCTTTCTGTCGGAGTCAGTTACGCCTCTGATACAGCTGATACAGGTAACTTGATCGCTTTCGCCATCGGCCTGCAAAATGCTCCGGAAGGCTTACTGGTCGCCTTGTTTTTAATTAATCAAAAAATCGGTAAACTTACAGCGTTCCTGATAGCAACCTTAACCGGTACCATCGAAATAATTACGGGCTTATTGGGTTATTATTTAACCTCTTACATTGGGTTCCTCGTTCCATACGGCCTTGCTTTCGCCGCCGGGGCCATGCTTTTCATCGTTTATAAGGAATTGATCCCTGAAAGCCATGGGGATGGTAATGAACGTACATCTACCTATTCCTTCATTGTCGGCCTTTTGTTCATGGTAATATTATTGGAAATTTTGTAATTCCCGAACTTCCATGGCTGGCTCCACCAAGTGAGTCAGCTCTTACTTGTTAGTTATCAGCATTCAGAAAAATTAAGACTACTAAATGAATCCCGATGCATGAAGGACACCTTCTGGTGACCTCCCCTCGATCTATGCCTCAAACCCATAGGAAAATCAAAAAATGTATTCTTGTGTATATTAGTCTTTCTTTAATTGTTTTCATCAAATGTTTGTAAAGCTTCATCCACCAGAAATCGGATAAGGGAAATGTCTCCCTTCCTTCTAATTAAAAAAAGTCAAGCATGTATTCGGTTCCCTTTAAAATGTAATATCATCATTAAAGGGCTGCTGTACAATAACAACCATTTCTTCTCGCTTATTTCTCACTTCCACTGATGAATGATGTTGAAGGATCAAATACTCATTTATTAGTTTATCAAGCTGCTCGCTTTGGCGAAGGGTAAATTCATGACCTAGTCCATACATTTTGGCCAACTCCATCATTTCCCAACGCTTCATTCGAATCTCAGAACAAATTTCCGTTGCACACCTAGAATTCATAACTACATTCACTACTCCTGCCCTTTTAAAGTTACATTATAATAAAGAAGTATTACAAAATATGCCTTATATGTAAATAGATTCGCAAAAAAAGACAAAACTTCTTAAATTGCGATAAGGCTTTACCCACCAGCAGACAGGATATGACGGAAATTTCTAAACATAAATCTCTTATTTTGATTAAGCAGATTTCATATGAAGCCAGCTCCGAAAACCGATTCGAAAGTTCCCCAATTTGGATATCATTATGGTTTCCGCTTATTTTGGCCAGTTTCCCTTTAATGGAAGCACAATATCTTTCATGGTTACAACCTAAATTGTGATTACAAGATAATAAATGATAGAGCAAAAAAAGAATCCAATAAAGGATTCCACATGAACTAATGAACATTCCATATGCTTTCTGTTTACTTATGAAAGGTTTAGAACATTCCCTTCTACATTCTCGAATGGCAAATAAATATGAAAGCTCGTCCCTTTTCCCACTTCGCTTTCCACTTCTATATAGCCATTGTGCTCTTCAATGATTTTATAGCTGACCATGAGCCCCAGCCCGGTTCCTCTATCCTTCGTCGTATAAAAAGGTTCGCCCAATTTTTTTAACATTTCCGTAGAAATCCCCATGCCTTGGTCGGTTATTGAAACGCAAACGTATTTCTCTGAAAACCGGCTTGTTTTAATGTGAACAGCTCCGCCATCCGGCATGACTTCCAATGCATTTTTGATGATGTTAATGAACACTTGCTTTAACTGGTTCGCTTCACATAAAACCTTAAATTCATCTTCTTCAAAGTCTGTCTCGAATTGAATATTTTCCAGCAGTGCCTGAGCGGCCAGTAATTCTAGTGTCTCTCTCAATATGGTATGAACATCCTGTTTATAAATTTTTAGCGCCTGCGGCTTTGCCAATACCAAAAATTCAGTGATAATGGTTTCGATTCGCTTAATTTCGGATGTAATCACATGAAAATACGTGGAAAACTCCCCTTTTACCCCATCTTCAAGCAACTGTATAAAACCTTTTAAGGCTGTCATTGGATTCCTGATTTCGTGAGCAATTCCGGCCGCCAGTTCACCAACGACATTCAAAGTATCCGATTTTCGAATTTGTTCCTGCATTTCGAGATTTTTACTCACATCACGGAAAATGCTTAAATTCAGGTTCGAATATAAATTTTTCCTCGTCAAAAATTCAATATGCTTAACTCTTCCATCTTCGAATGTTATAGGAATGATGGAAGAGTAGACCTCATGCTTATAAACATTTTCAATGTGATCGTTCAAGTCAGGAGCATTTTCAGGAATTTTTTCGATAAATCCCTTTACAGATAAAGAGAGCAGTTTGCGCTTCGTAATCTCCAATATTTTCTGACCCGCTTCATTAATATCCGTGAACCCTTCATTATTCCATAAAATCAAGCCGTCTAATGTTCCCTCAAAAATCTTCCTGAACTTCTTCTCACTATCCCTTAATTCCTTTTCAATCAGCCAACGCTCGCTGACATTCCGAAAGATCGTTACGTTATATCCGTCACCCTCATGTTTTTTGGCAGTCAATTCAAGCAGTTTAATTTGGTTATTGGGCATTTTATAAATCAGCTCACCCCGCACCTGGGTGTCTCTTCCAAACGTCTCCATCATCTGACCAAAATGGTGATTATTGCTGTACACGTATTTCCAGATATAACTGCCTATCAAATCCTCTCTGCTGGATTCGAATATTTTACATGCTGAATGATTGACCCGAAGAATGATCCCGTCATCATTCCAGAATATGATCGCATCCATGGACTGGTCGAATAGTTCCGCAAAAATCCGTTCGCTTGTCTCTAACTTTTTTTCTATTAAATTCGATTCTGTGATTTTTCGAAGGACGGACATATATAATTCATTTCCTACCGTTGAACTTATCGAAAAAGTAAAATAATGCAGTTCATCCCCTACCTTTATCTCTACCTCTCCTTTGAAGTTCGACCCATCAAAGGCTCTTTGTATGCTTTCATCCCAATATCCCCTATAATCCGGGGATATGAGGTCACTCATATTCTTACCGACGATCTCTTTTTTCGGGATGCCCAAGACATGGATAAAGGCATGGTTCACTTCCATTATTATTCCTGAACTGTCGAATAGAACGATGCTTTCTATGGCTGTATCGAAAATGTCCAAAAACATCTGCCTTGACACCCTAGTTTCCCTTGACGAAGAAACATTCAATGTCACATCCTCCAAACGATAGAATTGCTGTCCTTCGGTAAGTGAGCCTAAACGTATAAATTCTATTTGCTTAAGGGCTCCGGTATGTAGCTGGATAATTTGCCTTTCCCTTTCATTCGAGGTTTTTAGGGAACATGACACTTCCTGGTTATTTAATGGGATGACATCGAGAAAATCAGTTAACTTCATGAACTTCAGCTGATCTATCGCTGTTTCCAGCAGGGAACAAGCGGCAGCATTGGCATAAGTGAAACGCAGTTCCTCATCAACCCTAATAAAAGGTTCTGACATCGAATTGAAAATGTTCAAAAACCCTTCGATCTGATTATTCAATTTTAAGATTTCCTGTTTATATTCAGTTTCATTCTCATAATCGATATTCATATTAACCCCCCTCATCAACACCCATACTTACCAACTTTATTCGACATCCATCTTGATTTTCCTCGGTATTTTTCGAAAATCGGCATAATCCCAAATTTTTACTATGTATCAATATATAGTATATTGAATCCTATAAACCTTAGCGTTAAGCTTAATTTAAGGTTTTTATAATAAATTTAATAAATATTGATTTAGTACAAGGTATTTAGGGTATAAGAAATAACAATGCTTTCTAGCTACCTTAAAAATTTATTAAATGGAGGCAACAATGAAACAACGTGATTTTTTCTTCGATAACGCCAAGTTCATTCTTATGGCTTTTGTCGTCTTTGGACATTTGCTGAATACGTATATACATGACAGTGAAACGATATATGCTTTATATAAAACCATTTATTCCTTTCACATGCCTGCCTTTATCTTTGTTTCAGGGTTCTTTGCGAAAGGTTTTTATCAAAAAGGGTATTTAGGTAAAATTACTAAAAAACTGATTTTGCCCTACATCATATTCCAATTGATATATACCGTTTACTATTATTTTTTATATGAACGTTCTGCCATCACCGTAGACCTGCTTGACCCCCAATGGTCGCTATGGTTCTTAATCAGTTTATTTTGTTGGAACATCATGCTGCTTGGTTTCTCAAAGCTAAAGCCAGCAGTAGGCATAGGTTTATCATTTTTAATCGCATTGTTGATTGGATATATTGACATTGTCTCCAATTACCTTAGTCTCTCCAGGACATTCGTTTTTTTCCCGATGTTTTTGATCGGGTACCATTTAAGCAAGGAACATTTAAAAAAACTATTCACACCCAAAGTTCGTTTGGCTTCATTTTGTTTCATGTTAGTTATTTTTATCGGTTTCTATTTAAATACCGATATCAATTATAAATGGCTGTTCGGTTCGAAACCATATGCCGAACTTGAAGATGCGACAATCGTGTCCATGTTTAAACGTCTGGGATTTTATGGATTGAGCATAATTTCAGTGTTCAGCTTCCTTTCGTTCATTCCACGCAGACAATATTTCTTTACTAACTGGGGTAAACAAACCCTTTATGTCTATCTGCTTCACGGTTTCTTCATTCGGTTCTTCCGTGAAAGCACCCTACAGGAATACTTCAGCAATACAGAGAGCTTTATCATGCTTGCCGTTCTCTCTTTCTTGATTACCGTGTTATTATCAAGTGAAATGATCGCTACCATGGCCCAGCCGATCATCGAATTGAAGGCGACCAAAACAAAACGTTTCATGACTAAAACGAAAGAGTATATTAAACAAGCTTTTTAAATAAAACGGATGAAGCATTTTCTGCTTTATCCGTTTTTTAAAATTCCATTTCATTTTGACTTCAAGCTGAAAAGATTCCCCGTCAAAACCATAACTCATTTTTCAAATGGAGCATGCTATGGTAAAATTACTCGTTAGTGCTTGTTGGCTTAAAAGACATGTACACGAAAGGAGTCAGGCGTTTCTTTTACGCCCTTTAACATATGAATATAATAATCAGTACTCTTAACGCAAAATATATCCATACATCGCTATCCATCCGATATTTAAAAGCTTATGCCCAGCCAGATTATGATGTGCAGCTGGCAGAATATACGATAAAAGATCCAATTATGAACATAGTTGGCGACCTTCATTCCAAAAAACCTGATGTCATAGGGTTCAGCTGCTATATTTGGAACATCGAGGAAACAATGAAAGTAATAGCCACGCTTAAGAAGATCAATCCAGAATTGATTATCATTCTCGGCGGACCTGAAGTCACCTATGATGTTGGTGAATGGCTTGATCAGATTCCCGGGGCTGATTTCATCGTAATTGGCGAAGGTGAAGTCACCTTCAAGGCCCTTCTATCTGAAATAGAAGGTTCGAATGATTATAAGAAGATCGGCGGCATTGCGTATCGACAAGAAGGAAAAAAAATCATCCAGCCTCAGAACGGCAAGGTTGATTTAAAATCCCTTCCTTCTCCATATCGTTTGAAGGAAGACCGTGGCGACCTATCTAAACGTGTCACCTATATCGAAACTAGCAGAGGTTGCCCGTTCAGCTGCCAATTTTGCCTTTCATCTATTGAAGTGGGTGTCAGGTATTTTGATCGTGAAAAGATTAAAGAAGAGATCAGATACCTTATGGCTAATGGTGCAAAGACCATTAAGTTCGTTGACCGAACCTTCAATATCAGCCGTAGCTATGCCATGGAAATGTTTCATTTCTTAATCGATGAACATCTTCCCGGGGTGGTTTTCCAGTTCGAGATCACGGCAGACATCATGCGTCCGGAAGTTATCCAGTTCTTGAACGATAATGCCCCCGCAGGGCTGTTCCGCTTCGAAATAGGGGTACAATCGACGAATGATCATACGAATGATCTAGTAATGAGAAGGCAGAATTTCGAAAAACTGACCAGAACCGTAACCATGGTAAAAGAAGGGCAGAAAATTGATCAGCATTTAGACCTTATTGCCGGTTTGCCAGAAGAAGATTATCGTTCTTTCAGAAAGACTTTCAATGATGTGTTCGAGCTCAGACCCGAAGAGATGCAGCTTGGTTTCTTAAAGATGCTTCGTGGCACTGGCTTACGGATACGTGCCGATGAACACCAATATATATACAGCGAACATGCTCCCTATGAAATCCTAGGAAATAATGTTTTATCCTTTGATGACATTGTCCGTATTAAACAAGTTGAAGATGTCCTTGAAAAGTACTGGAACGATCATAGAATGGATCATACCACGGAATATCTTGTCAAAACGGTATTTCAATCACCATTCGACTTCTTTCAAGATTTCGGTACCTATTGGGATGAACAAGGATGGGCACGAATCGGACATCAGCTTGAAGACTTGTTCAGACGTTTACAGCAGTTTTTGGCTTCACGGCAATCTACTGAACTGAAAACCATTATCGGACTCATGAAATTGGATTATTTTATGAATCAAAAATATAAACCACGTAAACCTTGGTGGGAAGCTTCATTAGATAAAAATGGGCGGAAAGAGATATATGAAGGTATTCTTAATAAGCCTGAGCAGCTCGGTTCCTCTTTCACAGCTTTGGCACTTAATGAAAAAGAAATACACAAACACACATTGCTCGAGGCACTTCCCTTTGATTTGGAAACGTATTTAGCTGAGGGAACATTGGTCGAGAAACCATCGATCATGCTTGCCTATTTTGATCCGAGTGGTAAGGGCTCAACGATTTTTCCTCTCTCAAAATCCGGTAGCATCATTTTTTAAGAATAAGGACGGACCCAAAAATTGGGTCCGTCCTTATTTACTTATCACTATCGCGTTTTTTATTTTCTTTTGCCAAAATTTCATATATTTTGGTTGCGTTCATATCACCGCTGAATTCAATACCAAATTCAGTTTGTACATGTTTTCCCGTCTTTTCCTGGATGTTCTGTTTTTCTTTATCCATTAACTTCTTCCTTTTCTGCCTTGCTTTGAGTTACGGTTGGCACCTTTCATTGCGTTTTCCTCCATTGCGAACTCATTGGAAAATTCATTTTCAGCTTGGTTTCTTTTTGGCGTTTTACTTGCTTTGACAGCACCATCCACATTGGCTTTCCGTTTCATTTTCATCCACCCTTTTTAAAATAGTTTCATTTTAGAATGGGGTAAAAATGCCTGAAATTATTCAGGGATAATATAGGGACAGACGAGAAAAATAACCGTAAAACGGAAAGGAAGTCACTATATGAAAAAGAAATTGGATTCACCCATTCTCGACAATACACAACCACACCAAATTAACGCACCAAGCTTTAAGGGAACCGGCATAAGACCACAGGCACCATTCGTCAATGATTATGGAGTCGTCATTGGCGACAGTAAATATGCATCTGAAAACTCACCGCTTGAAAATTGGAACGAAGATACAGACCCGGAAATCATGGCTGGAGACGAATGGATACACCCCACCAATGATATAGGGTGGAATTCAACTGAAAACCGTGAACTGTTAGAGGCTAAAAAAGCGCCGCAGCCACCTTTCATGCACCCCGATAAAGATGTTGGCATCGATACGGATTAAGGCGTTCTAGAAGGTCAAATGACAGTGAAATCACATTAACCTACAAGGGGTGCTCTTATACCCCTTATTCTCATTTAACCTGCAAAATCAACTTACCTTTCGTTTGACGGGCGTTCATTTCCTCATGAACGGCTGCTGCCTTTTCAATTGGGTAGATTCCGCCGATAGTCAGCTTGAGTTCTCCAGACACGACGTAAGAAAAAAGTTCTTCAATGCTAGGCAACAGCAATTCTGGGTGTTTCATGATTTGTGGCAGAAAAAAACCTACGACGCATTGATTTCGTCTCATTAATTGCTGCGGGTTCATCGTATAAGGCTTACGACTGGCATTACCAAAAACAACCAGACGTCCGAATGGAGCCAAACATTTCAATGTTTTATTGAAAATATCCCCTCCAGCCATTTCCAACGCCACGTCTACTCCCTTCTCTCCCGTGACCTCACGGACTTTCATTTCCCATCCTTCTTTCGTGTAATCGATAAGTTCATCTGCCCCCATCTCTTTAGCCAGTTCCAACTTTTCCACTGTGCTGGCGGTGGCTATCACTTTTCCAGCCCCGAAGATTTTGGCTAACTGTACGGCAATCGTTCCCACTCCACCTGCAGCAGCATGGACCAATACTGTTTCCCCCTGTTGCATGCGTCCCATTGTCTTTAGAATATGATAGGCGCTCAGACCTTGGAGGGGCAGGGCAACAGCTTCATGGAACTGAATGGCATCAGGAAGCGGAATGGATGAGAATTCATCAGAAAGGGCATATTCTGAATATCCACCCGATTCAATTAAACTCACGACCCTTGTACCAGTTTTGATTTTGGTCACCTTTCCACCAACTTCCACCACTACGCCAGCCACCTCCGCACCTGGAATGAACGGAAGTGGCGTAGGTACTACATATTGCCCTTCCCTTCTGGCTGTATCTGCATAATTGACGCCGACACAATCGATTTCAATCAGAACTTCATGCCCGGTTGGCACGGGTCTTTCCCTTTCAGTCAATTTCAGTACTTCCGGTCCGCCGTATTCTTCAAAATGAATAGCCCTCATCTTTACCCCTCCCTTTTTAATTTCCTGTGAATTCCGGTTTTCTTTTTTCTTTGAATGCTGCAATTCCCTCCTGATGATCTTCTGTGGAGGCCATCAAGGTTTGCGTGATACGTTCCTGTTCGAGTATTTCATCAATTGTAGCCGTAAATGAATGGCTAACGAGCTTTTTTATCATCCCATATGCTTTTGTCGGTCCTTTTGCCAGCTTTTCCGCAAGTTTCAATGATTCCTCTTCAAGTTGATTGAGTGGATATATATAATTAATGACACCTAACTGGTATAAGCGTTCCGCAGAAATTGGCTCGGCAGAAAAAAAGAGCTGCTTTGCAAGGTGGGGCCCTACTAATTTAGGTAAAAAATACGAACCCCCTCCATCAGAGATCAGGCCTACTTGTGAAAAACTCATGGCAAATTGACTATCATCGGAAGCCACGATCAAATCACATGCGAGTGCCAAATTGAATCCTGCCCCTGCCGCAAATCCATGGACGGCAGCTATTACGGGAACCTCGGAAGCATCCAGAGCCAATATGCATTCATTCATTCTGCCAACATGATCATACAATTGACCTGCAGAGGCCTTCCCCATTGATTTAACGTCACCTCCTGCAGTGAAAGACCTTCCCGCCCCTTTGATGATGACTGCCCTTATATGTGGTGATTGTTTTACGTCCTTAATCGCTTTCGTTAAGCTTGATATCATTTCCGGACTAAATGCATTCAAGCTTTCCGGACGATTCAAAGTCAGAATCATTACATTATCGATTACTTCTGTCAATAAGTGTTCTTTTAACATTTACCCATCCCCTTTTTCTATTTGATCAACCAGCCGCCATCCACCAATAAATCCGTCCCAGTCATATAGGAAGCCTCCGGGGAGGCAGCAAAGGTAATGACATTACTTATTTCCTCCGCTTTCCCCACTCTTTCCAGTGCCGTGTTCCGTTGAATGGCCTTTACGAATTTTTCATTCTGCAATCCATCCTCCGTTAACGGAGTTTCGATGAAACCTGGTGATACGGAATTGACCCGAATGCCTACTGCAGCAAACTCCAGTGCCAATGATTTCGTTAAACTGATGACTCCGGCTTTAGCAGAGCTATAATGCGGAATGAATGCCCCTGCCTGATGCCCTGACAGTGAAGCCACATTCACGATTGCTCGATTGATAGAGCCTTCATTTCCACTGCCCGCTCCTTCTTCCATCAATTTCCCCAGGTACTTTGAAACTAGAAAGACACTTTTCAAATTGACATGTTGAATCATATCCCAATCAGCTTCAGATGTATCCAAGAGCTTCGAGGACTTGGATCCACCTGCGTTATTGATTAAAATGTGAAGGTCACGATATTGTTCCTTCACATACATCGCAAGCTCTATTACATCTTCCTCGACGGTAACATCTGCAGGAAAAATGTCGGCCACGGGAATCGTGTGCCTTGCATTGATCTCTGCAGCTGCTTCCTCCAGCTTTCCTTTCGTCCGCCCTACCAACAACACCTTTGCCCCTTCGTCCGACAAGCGCATCGCTGTAGCTTTCCCAATACCAGATCCTGCACCTGTCACCACCGCTATTGACTGTGAAAATCTCATCCCCTTCACTCCTTATCTGGATTTTTAACTACGTTCCCTGCCTTTTCAATTCAGCTTCGATCCTTCCATCCACCAACTCCGGGACAAGATTCAACGAACCTTTTTGCGCCGCCAATTCCAAATCGGCGATCAAACTATGTTTGTCAAACAACTGTCCGACATATGATGATTTCAGGATATCAAAGGCATTTTCGCTATTCGTACGATAAAGCGCATTGGCAGCCTTTGCTGCATCGTTGAGTATGAATGAGCCTTGCGATCCAGCAATCAGGCAATCTATCAAATGACCTGCACCGTAAAAGTCTTCCAGACTGAATTCACCTGAATTTCCCGAACAGACGATGATGATCGTTTCTGTTTTATGATGTTTTTTTATTTTTTCCGCAACAGACGGATTATTCAACAAAGATGCGATATACACCTTTTTCGCAGCGGCTGAATTTCTCAACGCAACCGTTCCGTTAGTAGTGGATAGAATTAAGGTTCTGCCGCGTACCTGCCTACTCAATAGCGTAGGACTTGGATACATTAAATCATCAATCGGCTTCGCTTTTAGTTCCCCTGCCACTATGGAATCCCCATGGGCCAATTCCTGGCTTTTCACCAAGGCATCCACTGGATCCATGACAGGTATCACCTGGAGTGCTCCATCATGAAGTGCTGAAATAATCGTTGTGGTCGCTAACAACACATCCAGGACGACCGCAACTTTCTCCCCTTCTTGAAGCTTTTTCCCATCTATCTCTTCTTTTTTTAGTAGCAAATGAATGTTTTGTATATATTCCATTTTATTAAACTTCCTTCGCAGCTACATTTGCAGCATGAGTGAGTAAGCTTTTAACCGTTTTTCCGAGATTGGAAAAACGGGGGTCATTAGTCTGGCCTTTTTTATATCGATAATAGATTTGCTGAAGGATGACAGCTAACTTAAAGTAACCAAAGGTTAAATAAAAATCGACGTTGGATACATCCCTGCCACTTCTTGCTGCATACATCTCGATAAATTCCCTTCGTGTCAGGAAACCAGTTAAAGTAGTGACGGATGCTTGACCAGCACCGATTTTGATAAGTTCCGGGTCACTGCTTTCCGTCCAGTAGCTTAAAGCCACACCTAAATCGGCTAGCGGATCACCAACGGTGGACATTTCCCAATCAAATAAACCAACCATCTCTGTAAGGTCCTGGTTAAACATGGCATTATTGATCTTATAGTCATAATGGATAATTGAAGTCTGGCTATATTTCGGGATATTCTGTTGAAAATAATCGATAAGCGGTCGAATTCCCTTGATTTCATCTGTCTTTGCTCTCTCATAGCGGGAAATCCATCCGCGTACTTGTCTTTCAATGAACCCTTCAGGTTTGGAAATTTCAGCTAACCCCGTTTTCTCATAGGGAATGGAGTGAAGATCAGCAAGCCGATTGACCATGACATAAGAAAGCTCTCGGCACTTTTCAACAGTAGGCTCGATCCCCTTGGGAAATTCGGTATCTATTACAATTCCATGTTTCCTTTCCATTAGGAAAAAAGGGGCTCCCGCAATCGATTCATCATCCGAGAACAGAAGAGGCTCGGGAGCTGCTTGAAAATATGGGTTGATTGAGGAAAGGATATGATGTTCACGCTTCATATCATGTGCCTTTGGAGCAACAGGGCCAAGCGGCGGCCTTCTGAGAACAGCCTCCCACTCACCAATTTTCAGTTGATAGGTCAAATTGGAATAGCCTGTTGAAAATTGTTGCAATTCTAACGGTTCATTTGGTAGGTCCAATACATTTTTTCTTAGGAAACCTTCTAATGCACCAATATTCAGTTCTTCGCCAGGCCGAACAGGAATCGTATCATCAATCATGTTCTACCACTCCTTTAGACTTTTGTCATTCTAATTATGAACAAGATGTGTAATGAGCTTTGCTTTAATAAATTCAGGAATAGGTTCACTTTTTTGATTCAAAAAATTAAAACAGACTAAAACGGCACTTCCCTTAGCCATCACTTCCCCAGTTTGTGTACAGAGGATATCATGGACCATTTCACAACTTTTCGTACCTACTTTTGACAAAGATGTACGGATGGTCAAGAGCTGATTGAAATATCCCTGAGCAATAAAATCACATTTAGTGGAGCCTAACAAAAAATTCCAAGATTCCACTTTTGCCGCTAGGCCTAAAGATTCAAAAAATTTCATGCGTGCTTCTTCGAAGTATATGAAATAGCTTGTGTTATTGATATGTCCCAAAGCATCCGTTTCGGAATAACGGACGTTGACTTCCAATTCGTGCATAAAACCCCTCCTTGATTAACGATGTACGAAAGCAGGTTTACGTTTAGCCAAGAAAGCGGAAACCCCTTCTTTAACATCTTCAGTTTGGAAAATTTCTTCAAAAAGATTGGTTTCAATCTCTAGACCTTTTTCAAGCGTTGCCTCACTTCCTTCATTAATTGCTTTCTTGATTCTCGAAAGTGCCTGAAGTGAATGCCTTGTCATTCGTGAGGCCAAGATTTTCGCTTCCGATAAGCCAGAACCTTGCTCCACGACTTTATTGACAAGCCCGATCCTTTCCGCTTCGATGGCACCAAGAGGATCACCGGTAAATATAATCTCTTTTGCCTTTGCGTTTCCTACAAGTCTGGACAAACGCTGTGTACCGCCAGCTCCAGGAAATAATCCTAATTTCACTTCTGGCAGGCCAATATGGACCTGCGTTTCTGCCACTCGCAAATCACAGGCCAGAGCCAGTTCGCATCCGCCGCCTAAAGCCAGGCCGTTTAATACAGCTATTGTAGGTTTAGGAAACTGGTCGATTTTGGTTAGGACGGCATGACTTTCCTTTACCATTTCTTTCATATTCGGGTTCCCCATCATGCTAGGGAATTCTTTTATATCAGCACCAGCCGCAAATGCTACATTGCCTGCACCGATTATGAGTACCGCAACAGTTTCCGTATCTTTTGAAAGTTCATCGAATGTTTCTCCCAATTCTCTGAATACTTGTTTACTGATTACGTTTAATGGAGGATTATCGATGGTTATGACCGCCAGCTTATTTTCCTTAACCACTCTAATTAATTCAGTCATTGATGATTCCTCACTCCTTGATTTGGATAATCGTACCAGCCTTTTCCTGTTTTCCTTCCTAAATGTCCTTTATTCACCTTTTCTTCTATACAAGCATTTGGCTTGTCTTCTGGATTTCCAGTTTCATTGTATCTCTGCTGCATGACAAAATATCCTACATCAATACCTGATAGATCCATCAGTTCAAAAGGGCCGATGGGATGGCCTAAAGCTTTCCTGCAAATTAAATCGATATCCTTATAGTCCACAATTCCTTCTTCATATAAATATAAAGCCTCACGCTGCAACGCTCCCAAAATTCGGTTGGCCACGAATCCCGATATCTCTTTCCTCAACAAAACTCCTGTCCTATTCATTTTCTCTGTTACTTCCATCGCAAGCTTCGCTGTTTCCTCCGATGTTTCATCACTCATGACGACTTCTACACAATCCATTATTAGAGGCGGGAAAAAGAAATGCATATTAATGAACTTATCCGGACGATTCGTCACACTCGCAATCAGGCTATTGACGATCGTTGAACTATTCGTTGCAAAAATGGTTTCTGCTGGGGCCAATTCTTCAAGTTTAGCGAAGACTTCCCTTTTCACATCAAGTTTTTCAACAACCGCTTCAATGATCAAATCAGCTCCACTGGCCGCTTTCTCAAGATTGGTGGTATATTGAAGACGGCTAAAGGCAGCTAATTTACAATCTTCAGATATTTTCCCTTTTTGAACCCATTTATTCAAAATGACGTCCAATTTTGCTTGGGCTGTATTTAACGCTTTTTCTTGAACATCCTGAAGAATCGTTTCGTAACCTCCAAGTGCAGCAAGCATCGCAATTTGATGCCCCATCTGCCCAGCCCCAATTACGGTTATTGATTGAATTTGCTTGTTGGTCATACTTTCTATCTCCCTTCTACTAACTGGTTAGTATGTAACCTGTTCACGCTTCAATTCCCTGAAGAATCATCCCCATAAAAATGGCTGCAACTTCCTGTTCGTTTTTTTCACCTTCTGGGTCGAACCAATGATAGCTCCAATTGGCCACACCCAAAATAGCAAAAGAAATGATGGATGCATCGAGATTGGAACGTAGTTCTCCACTCTCGATGCCACTAATCAGCACTTGCTCGATTTTATTACGGAACTCATCCCGCTTAGGTAGGATTTGTGCAAGTTTTTCCTCACTTAGATTTTTCATTTCACGGAAAAAGACCGTTGCGCTGGATTTTTTGGTTTTGATGCTTTTTAAAAGCATCAATACCATATCGAAAAGCTTTTCCTTACAGCTTTTCCGAGGTTCCAACATGATTTTTTCCTGCTCACTAAGCAATTCGTCAATATAAGCTAGATGAATATCCATAAGCAACTGCTCTTTGCTCGTAAAGTAATAATAAAACGTTCCCTTCGTCACCCCGACCGATTCGACGATATCAGAAATCGACGTTTCACTGAAGCCCTTCTTTTCAAATAAGCGTATGCTATGTTCTGTCATTTTTTCTTTCATGTATGCATCCTCGCAATCTGTTAAAATTTCAGCTGTATTGATATCATACGCTTTCGTACTATCAATGCCCTCTTATTTCCTGGAAAGTTCTTCTCTTAAAGCTCGCCTTAAAATCTTTCCGACATTTGTTTTCGGTAACTCTTCACGAAATTCAACGAAATGCGGAACTTTATAGGCCGATAGGTTTGCACGGCAGTAATCGATGATTTCCCGTTCATTTGCCGTTTTATTATTTTTCAGTACAAGCACCGCTTTTACCGACTCCCCTCGGTAAGCATCTGGAACCCCGATGACAACCGCTTCCTGGACAGCAGGATGTTCATAGAGAACTTCCTCCACATCTCGCGGATATATATTATAACCACTTGCGATGATCAAATCTTTTTTCCTATCGACAATATAGAGATACCCCTCTTCATCAACCTTGGCGATATCACCCGTATAAAGCCAACCATCCCTAAGGGCCACCGCCGTTTCCTCCGGCATATTCCAATAACCTTTCATCACTTGAGGACCTTTGACGACCAATTCCCCCAATTCGCCAGAGGCCACTTCTTTTGTTCCGTCTCCCAGGTCCATCACTTTATATTCAGTCGAAGGGATACCAATCCCGACGCTCCCAGGCTTCCTTTTTGCAAATGCCGGGTTACAATGCGTTGTTGGCGAAGCTTCCGTAAGACCGTACCCTTCCAATATCTTCGCACCCGATTTTCGTTCGAACTCACGTAGCAGTTCCACGGGCATCGGTGCACTTCCGCTGTTACAGACCTGAATTGAGCCCATTCCATATTCTTCTGCCTTTGGATGATTCGTCAACGCTACATACATGGTCGGTACACCAGGAAAAGTGGTCGGCTGTTCACGCTTAATCGTTTCCAGCACTTCTTCTATTTCAAATCGTGGCAACATGATGGAGTCACCCGCGATATAAACGGATAAATTCATTGCGGACGTCATTCCAAAAACATGAAAAAGCGGGATGACCGACAGCGTTCTTTCAGAGCCCATCTTTAATTCATGCTTGAAGAATTCATACGATTGAACGACATTGGCCAGAATATTGCTATGAGTCAGCATTGCCCCTTTTGAACGGCCAGTTGTTCCTCCTGTGTACTGAAGAACAGCTATATCGTTTTCCGGATCGATAGATACGGGATTGATTTTGCCGTCCCCTGACTTCATGAATTGGTCAAAAGTAGCATCAGGCTGGAAATTTGCATCCGAATGCTGGAGGCTTACGGCGATAATATTTTTCAGATTTGCATGTTGCTGCACACTTTTCACTTTCGGGTATAATCCATCCAATACTACGATTGTTTCTGTACCAGAGTCCTGTAAAATATGCTGCAGCTCCCTTTCAACCAGCATGGGGTTGATTTGGGTAATAATGGCTCCTGTTGTCATCGATCCATAATAAGCTATGACGTATTGCGGACAGTTAGGTAGCATGATGGCGACACGATCGCCTTTTTTAACACCTTTTTTTTGCAGGGCTGAAGCAAAAGCTTGCGACGCATGAAAAAGTTCCTGATAAGATATCTTTTGGTCATAAAAAGTAATAGCTGTATTGTTTGGATAGGACTGACATGCATTTTGAAGGATTCTTTGCATCGGAAACTCAGGGACTATTATTTCCTTTGAAATTGAATCAGGATAAACGGAAAGCCATTTTTTTTCATTCATCATTCATACCCTCCAGCCATATTTACTTTCATTACTTTGCATGTGCCCCCCCATCGACAATCAAGATATTTCCAGTTACAAAATCAGATGCCTTTGAGGCAAGGAAAACCGCTGCCCCTTTCAAATCATCATCACTTCCTAATCTTTTTAGCGGCGTGGAATCCAAGATAGGATTCTTTCCTTGCTCAAGAACCCCTTTTGTCATTTTTGTCGGAAAGAAACCGGGTGCGATCGCATTAACATTGATATTATGCTGACCCCATTTAACAGCTAAATCCTTCGTTAAAGTAATGACCGCCCCTTTACTCGTATTATATCCGACCGTATCGAGCACCCTTGGATCGGTCCCCCCTAATCCGGCAACGGAAGCGATGTTTATGATTTTCCCATGTCCCTGCTCAATCATGACCCTGCCTGTTGCCTGGCTCATGATAAAGGTTCCGGTGACATTTACATTCATCACCTTCTGCCACGCTTCAAGAGGCATGTCAATGGCTGGTGCCCCCCAGGATGCCCCGCTATTGTTTACTAAAATGTCGATGGCACCAAATACACGGTACGTTTCGTTAACAACTTCCTGTACATCTGTCGGATTGGTGATATCACACTTGAAGGAAAGCGCCTTGACCCCAAGCTTCTCGATATGCGAAGCAACTTCGTCGCATGCCTCCTTCTTCCTAGAACAAAGAACGACATTTGCCCCAGCTTCGGCAAAGCCGGTCGCTATTTGTGCTCCCAATCCTCTCCCTCCACCAGTTATGATCGCCGTCTTTCCTGTTAGATCGAATAAGTCGGTGACTTTCATATTTTCACCTCATGCTTTTGTTGGTATTTTCGAAGTTCTATTTTAGCAACTTGTGAACGGTGAACTTCATCGGGACCATCAGCAAGCCTTAACGTCCGTGCATTTGCCCAATGAGCAGCAAAAGGGAAATCATCGGAAATTCCTGCAGCTCCAAAGCCTTGGATGGCCCTGTCCAGCACATTTAATGCCATATTTGGTGCCACCACTTTTATCATGGCAATCTCGGCCTTCGCTTCCTTATTACCGACGGTATCCATCATATAAGCAGCTTTTAAGGTCAGTAGTCTTGCTTGCTCGATTTCAATCCGTGAATTAGCAACCCACTCCATGATCACGCCTTGTCTCGCCAATGTTTTACCAAAAGCGACACGTTTTTGAATGCGCTTACATAACTCTTCAAGTGCTCTTTCAGCAGCACCGATCAGCCTCATGCAATGATGTATCCTTCCTGGTCCGAGTCTTCCTTGGGCAATCGCAAATCCTTTACCTTCCCCCCATAGAATATTGGTTGCCGGGACCCTAACATTTTCAAAAGTGATTTCGGCATGGCCATGGGGGGCATGATCATAACCAAACACAGGGAGCATTCTCTCGATTTTGACACCAGGTGTATCCAGCGGTACAAGAATCATTGACTGTTGTTCATGCTTGGACGCCTCAGGATCTGTCTTACCCATGACGATCGCAATCTTGCACCGGGGATCGCCTGCTCCTGAAGACCACCACTTTCGGCCGTTTATGACATACTCATTACCCATCTTTTCTATCCTGCATTCAATATTGGTCGCATCGGAAGACGCCACTTCCGGTTCTGTCATCGAGAAGCATGAGCGGATTTCCCCATCAAGCAAGGGCTTCAGCCAGCGTTCTTTATGTTCATCTGAACCGTATCTCACCAGCACTTCCATATTACCAGTGTCAGGCGCATTACAATTGAAGATTTCAGGTCCTATCGACGACCTACCCATGATTTCACAAAGCGGTGCATATTCTAGATTTGTTAAACCCGCTCCATAACGGCTATCAGGTAAAAATAAATTCCATAGTCCTTCTTCTTTTGCTTTTGCCGTCAATTCGGATAATATCGGGGGTATTTCACTCCAGCGGCTCTTTTGTGCTTCGAGTTGCTTTTTGTATAATGATTCATTTGGGTATACGTGCTTTTCCATGAATTCCGTTAACTTCTTTTCCAGGTTTTTCACCTTTTGAGTATGTTCAAAGTTCAAATTGAATTCCTCCTTTTAAACTTACTAACCGGTTAGTATGTTATTACTTTTAAAGTATATACACAACATTCTGATTTTTTCAATAATTAAATCATTATTTACTTGTCATTCAAGGCACTGTATCTGGATTTTTTCGTTCTCACTATATTCCTTTTGTTAGACAGTTGGGAATATACAAACGATTTTCGTACCTTTTTTCAGTTCACTTGTGATGAAAACTTTTCCGCCATGCTTTTCGATGATTCTAAAACAAACGGAAAGACCCAATCCTGTTCCTGATGTTTTTGTAGTGAAAAATGGTTCTCCCACTTTTTGAAGAGAGTTTTCCGGAATACCCTCCCCTTCATCCAAAATGCTCAAAAAAACTTCCCCATTTTTTTCATATATGCTCACAAAAATATTTCCGCCATTCGGCATCGATTCTATGGAATTTTTTATCATGTTTATTAGTACTTGCTTGATTTGGTTTTCATCAAAATACATAAAAATAGGTTCTGAATCATAATTTTTATGTATTTGAATATTGTTCAGTACGGCGTTTGTCTCCAACAGTGTTACGACATGATTGCAGCTTACCTTTAAATCCTTCTCAAGAAAAACCGCCCCAGCAGGTTTCGATAGCAGCAAGAGTTCATTCAGCACTTTCTCGATTCGGTTTATTTCCGAAAAAATAATATCATAGTATTCCTGCTTTTCGGCACCGCCATCTTTTATTAATTTCACGAATCCCATTATCGCTGTCATCGGATTCCTGACCTCATGTGCAATCCCAGCCGCAAGTTGGGCAGCCGTTGATAACTTGCTTGATGTGATAGCCAAATGTTCGTTTAGGCTCACAAGCTTTTCCTCCGCATGTTTACGTTCATTAATTTCCGATAAAATGCCCGCTGTCCCTATGAATTTCCCAGCATCATCGTAAATTAGTTTAACGAATGCCTCAACCCAACTTGTTCCCTTTTTCGCATTTAGTTTAATGTCAGCACGAAAATATTTATTCCCTCGATGAAAGGAGTCCGCGAAGGCCTTTAATACGACTTGATAAGAATTGTTATCCATATGTTTAGAGAAGTGTAGCCCCAGGGATTCATTAACGGATGCACCACTCATCGATTTCCATGCAGGGTTTAAGTACAACCATTTTCCTTTATCATCCGTTTGGAAAATAACCTCATTGAAGCTATTGACCAATTCTTTAGAGTAATTGGAGAAAATGCGATAACGCCCTTCGCTATCCTGCAATAAAGCAATCGTCTTCCGTTTATGATCATAGATGGCACCCAAACTCCAGGCTATGGTTAAAATTACGATTAAATATATTCCTGCAAAGGCGGAAAACCTGCGTTCTTCATGACCCAGCCACCCTATAAAGGGTAATATCAATATAAAGAACAGAGCAGGGACAATAATCCTACCAGTATATTTCTTCACATTTTCCACCTCCTTACCAAAATGATTTATACTTCATCCGATCGAATTCCAAGTAAGGGATCAAATTATGCATATTTTGTATATAGAAATGGTAGAAAACTCACTTATAGGTAAATTTCAACATTTTATCCATGATTCCTGCAAACAAGACAAAAAACCTTTCCTCGATGGAAAGGTTAACTGTTCGACTTAAATCATTTACCCAATGATGATGCGTTCCTTTGGATAATGGAAATTTTCCGTAACTTCTTTATGACCAATGATATACAGGAGGGAAGTTATCCCCACACGCCCAATGAACATGATGATCATAATGACAATTTTACCGGTATTACTGAGATCAGGCGTGATTCCCATCGAAAGGCCGACAGAACCGAAAGCCGAACATACCTCAAAAATAATTTGGGTTAAAGTGAAGTTCTCGGTAATCGATAAAATGAAGACGGCCATTAAGCAAAGCAGGGACCCCATGATCATAACTGCTGTCGCCTTTCGGATATCATCGGGATGAATCTCCCTTTTGAATACCTTAATGGAACGCCTTCCCCTCATGAAATTCCATAAGAATAAAATCATGATGGCCAGAGTTGTTGTCCGGATCCCTCCCCCGACAGAACTTGGGGATGCTCCAATGAACATCAAAATACTCATCAATAAAATGGTCGGTTCCGAAAAGTCACTCACATTCATTGTTGTTAACCCGCCGCTTCGCGTGTTGGAGGACATAAATAAAGAGTAGAAGAACGATTCATGCCAGCTCTTACCTTTGAAGAATCCATTTATTTCCAGCAAGTAAATCAGAATCGTTCCCCCAATGATAAGGGAAAAGAAAGTGACTGATGTCAGCTTAGTGAACAAAGAAAAATGAAACTTATAAGTACGTGCACTATTGGACAAAAACTCTTTCAGCTCAATCAAGACAGGAAACCCAATGGCTCCAAGGGTAAGCAGGATGATCGTGATGAACTGTACAAAATAATCCCCTTTAAACGGAATCATCGATATACCGGTGATATCAAATCCGGCATTTGTAGTTGAACTGACTGCCAAAAATAAACCATTTATAAAGGCGTCTTTCCAGTTTGGATAAAAATTCAAAAAATAAATGCCTAAAACGAGGGCGCCAATCATTTCAATAACGACGAATATCTGAATGATTTGGATCAATAATTTGACAAGGCCCGAAAGATTCGATTGGTTTTGATCAGTCATGATCAATTGCCTTTCCTTCAAACCAATCTTCTTGCCTAATATAAGCCAGAAAAAGGTTCCGAGTGTCATAATGCCAATCCCTCCAAATTGGAGAACGAACATTAGGATGAAGTAGCCAGTTTCACTAAATACCTCAGGCGTACTGACTACAGTTAAGCCTGTAACACTGACTGCACTGATAGCTGTAAATAGGGCATCCATGAATTCCCACTCAACACCAGGTTTTAAGGCAACCGGCAGACTAAGCAAGACTGTTGAGATGCTGACAGCCAAAAAATAATAACCGACGATAAGCTGAGCTGGTGTTAACTTAGATAATATTTTTTTGATAGCAGCCATAAAGAGTTTCCTTTCTTACTCCTTTATAGTTATGCGAATCACATAACCATTAAAAATCTAGTTTACCCTTTTTTCATTATTTTTTCCATTCTCTTTTAAAACTGACTTACTTACAACAAATAGGCAGGTTTACCAATAAGTTTGATGCTGCTCATATAAGTAAAACTCCACATTCTACTTATACTATCATTACAGCGGCAAAAGCCGTTGAAAAAGTAAAGGGGAGATTCAAATGGCTAACAGCAGTAACAATCTACTTGTTCCAGGAATCGAACAAGCATTAGAACAAATCAAATATGAAATTGCATCTGAATTCGGTGTACAATTAGGTTCCGATACTTCAGCACGTGCCAATGGTTCAGTTGGTGGAGAAATCACGAAACGTCTTGTACAACAAGCACAATCTCAACTTAAAGGTCAATAATTCTTCTCACAATTAAATATCCATGGCTAAGAGTCCAGCTGCATGCTGGACTCTTTTTAATCATTATGTCCATTTCCTTTACCATTATTGCCTTTAACTCTTTTCGACTTATCCCAATCTTTCTGATCTTGTTTATATTGCTTATCATGCTTACCTTGTTTATTTTGCTTATTTATATTTTGCCTATCTTGTTTGTCTTGCTTCCATTGCTTATTTTGCTTAATTTGCTTAATTTGCTTATTTTTTTTATTGTCGTGTTTTACATGATCATAATTATTCTTTTCTTTGATTGATGGAACTTTTCTCACATCGAACTTTTTATCATTCTTTTCATTTTTCTGCTTGTTCTTTGAATGGTTGCTATGGTCACTATCGGATTTTCCTTTTGACTTGTTGCTTTTTTCCTTGTATTCATTTATCGCAATCCGTTTTCCAATTGTATCTTCCCGTCCAGTTTTTTCCTTAATTTTGGTAAATTGCATTTCCGGGCTTTTCCGTTCGGTCGGTTTGGCTCCATTGGCTGGCTTTTGCTTTTTTTCAATTGCATTATTCTCTTTTTCCTTTTCTCCATCCGATTTGTTTTCCGTACTAATCGTTCCGCTCTTCTCTTTTAGAATAACAACCTGTTCCTCGACTTTTTTATCTGGCGCTGAAGCAGGCTCCCTCTTATTGACTTTTACCTTATCTTTATCTTCATTCAACTTCTTTTCGAGATACTTACCCGTGGATATGCCTTGTTCCCTTGCTTGCTTCCGGTCGCTCTTTGTTGCCTGGATCACTTTCATTCTTGTTTTAGAAACATTATCCTGCTCAGATATTTCTTTTATCTCTTTTTTTAAATCCTTATCCAGTTCTTTATTTTTTTTCAATAATGTTGTGGAAACGATGATCTGTTTATTTCCTTTCCAATAACCAAGTTGCTTCGTCGTTTCAACGATCCGGTTTGTCACAGTCTTTATATCCTTGCCTTCCCAGTCCTTCAGCTGATCAATCACAAGCTTGCCGTCTTCATTTAAACCGGTAAGTTTGAGAACTTCTAAATCATTATCAAGCTCCAATTCAATGCTTGGATTCACATCTATCGTCATATATGCTGACACAGGACCAGAGAAATAAGAAGGAAGAAACGAAAAGAGAATCAAGAATGTGGAGGCAATGCTGAGTACGGCGGTTCTTTTGAAAGTTGAATGAAAATTGGAAAAGGCTAAAGTGAACTTTTGTTGAGCAGGTAAAAAAGTGATCTCCTCACCTACTTCATATACCCGATCCTGCCTTTTGGTTTTCAGAAATTCACCCTCGGGGGTCAATAGGGTTACAAATCGCTTATTAACTGAAAGAATAACTCCTTTTTTCATCCATTGATAGCCCCTTTTATATAATCATTCAAATACAAAAAATCTCCGTTTATTATGATTGCCACAGCAATGATGTATTTTCTGTTCCGTTCAATCGTTTTTCTGCTCACTTCCACTTTTCCCTCAAGCTGTTTTACGGGCAGCCGCTTTTTTGCAAACAGGATTTCTTTCAGTTCATCATCTTCCATTAACAATTTAGCGATCATGATAGCTCCCTTCCTGGCATCTGCATGTTTGGGGGAGTTCTCAACTAAATCCTCAAATGACAGACCAAAATCCTGTAGATGACTTATATAGAGCTGAATTTCTTCATTTCTTCTTTCCGATTCCTTCTGCTTCTCGTATTCATTGATGGAATTTTCATTATCAATATATATATGGCTTTGATCATTATCATCATTCAGTGATAAATCCAATAGGACTTCTTTTTGTTTGGACTGGCTTCTTAAATAATCTATAACCCTTCGTTTAACGAGGGTTTCGGCAAATGCCAATAAAGAACGGCCTTTTTCCGGGGAATATTTATCGATTGCCTCGTTAAAAGCAATCATTCCAATACTGAATTCATCATCTGATTCGTATATGTAACGTTTGCAAACCGATGACACTGTTTTCGCAATAAAAGGTTTGAATGACTCTATAGTATCATTACGAAGGCTTATATCGCCTTGTTGGATTTTCAATACGGTTTCTTCTAAAGATCGCTTTTTTTTGAATGCTGTAAACAACACACCAAGCATTTGCTCACCTCGCTCCTGTTGAACATAAAATACGCATCAACATACTTATCTTAAGCGGAGGGAGTCTAAAAGACAGTACCAAAAGAACTATTTTTGCATTTTAAATGAAATTACATAATATATCAACATGATAAAATACTTAGTTTTTTCTCGTTTATTACAGTGCAATTACAGTAAAATATCTTTTTTGAGATTTTCGTTCAATCCAATGGGACAATTGTCATTTTTATAACCGGAATTTAATATTCACATCTTTTAACATATCATTCGTAAACATACCTGCGCTTTTGAGGGTCATCTCCATAAATATATTAAAAATCAAAAAAACAGGCGTGACCAGCACGCCTGTTTTTTTAAGCTTCCTGTATTTTTTTCTCTTCTTTCCCTTTTTTTTCTTTTTTGCTTGAAATGATCCATGCACCTGCTGCAATTCCAATCAATACGACCCAGAAAATCGATTTCCAAAGAGTTGATTCAGGGAAATGATGATCGATGACAGCCAGTGAAGGGTGTGCAAGTGTGTATACCGCCAACTTCACTCCAACCCAGCCTACAATCAAAAATGCTGCCGTTTCAAGTGAAGGACGCTGATGAAGCAACTTCACGAAGGCATTTGCTGCAAATCGCATAATGATCAATCCAATCATACCGCCGAGGAACATGACAGCGAATTGCCCTCCGTCAATTCCGCCGACTTTCATCCAGCCTGTTGCAGGAAGTGTAACAGCCAGTGCGACGGCTGCCAACATGGAATCGATTGCGAAAGCTATATCAGCCGCTTCAACCTTTACCACTGTCATCCAGAAGCCAGATTGCTTTTTAGGTTTCGTGATTTCCTTCTCGCTTTTACCAGCGTATTTTTTATAAATGTGCTGAAAAGCAATGAAAAGTAAATAAATTGCACCGATTGCTTGAACTTGCCACACGTCGACAAGAAAGGAAATAAGGAATAAACTCGCAAAGCGGAAAACAAAAGCTCCCATCAGACCATAAAACAAGGCTTTTCGCTGTTGTTCTTTTGGCAAATGCTTAACCATTACAGCCATGACGACTGCATTATCCGCAGCAAGTATCCCCTCTAATCCAACCAAGATAAGAAGGACCCAGCCATATTCCAATAATATTGATGCTTCCATCCATTCAACCTCCAATAGTTAGTATTTCCCCCATATTGGCATTGGCAAAATAAAAAGACCTCTGCCATATAGGCAAAGGTCTTGCTGAACATGAAATCATGTCAACAAAGCCGATGAATGTTTAACATTCACGTAATGACGACTTTGTTTTAGGGCGAACCCTAACGCTACTCCCCTTTGAAAAGGAAAATCAGTTATTAAGTATATTAATAGTATACGCGCTCGTTATGAAAATAACAATCTTTTTTACAAATGGATTTCATTTTCGGTTCCCTTTGGATAATTTCATCAATCGCAAATATTCTTTGCCAAAACGAATCCAATTCGGTTTGGCAGAAAAGTAGTTCTGAAACATCGATAAAAAACTCGTGTATTTCCCTTCATATGGATACCATTGTATTTCTGTATCGTTTTTACCTTTATCGATCATAATCGCTTTTTCATGGCAGAAAATCTTCAACCCATGCTCACCATGATAACGGCCAACCCCACTTTGTTTGGCACCGCCAAATGGTAAATGATGATTAGCAACAGTAATCAGCACATCATTGATCGTCACCGCCCCCGTTACTAACTGAGACGCAACCCTGATGGCTTTTACCCTATCCATCGTCCAAACGCTGGAATTGAGCCCATATTCACTTTCATTTGCCAGCGCGATCACTTCTTCCTCCGTATCGAAAGGCAAAACAGGCAACACGGGGCCGAACGTTTCTTCTTTCATGATTTTCATGGAATGATCGACATTGGACAGGATTGTCGGCGGAATGAAATGGGTCTGTCCCATTTTCCACTCCTTTGGAGGTGTTCCGGCTTCAAGTACAGCACCCTTTTTCAATGCATCCTCCAGGTGTCCAGCCACAATATCAACTTGTGCCGGGAAAGTCATTGAACCGATATCATCCTTCGATTGCACCCCCTGCTTCATGGACTTCGTTTTTTCTTTAAGAAGCATTAGGAATTCCTTATAAACCGGACGTTCCACATAAACCCTTTCAACACTCATGCACACCTGCCCGCTATTTGTGAAAGCTCCCCAAAGAGCCCCGTTCACAGCCCGTTCTAGGTTAGCATCACGCAGAACGATCATCGGATCCTTACCGCCAAGCTCCAGAGTCGTTGGAATCAGGTGTCTTGCTGCGACCTCACCAATCATCTTTCCGGTCCTTACAGATCCAGTAAAGAATATATAATCTGGTTTTTGCTCAGTTAATGCCGCACCCAATTCTTTCCCTCCATGGGCAAACTGTATTGCTCCTTTTGGAAAACCAGCTTCAAGAAACAGATTTTCGATGCACACCCCAACTAAGGGAGTTACCTCTGATGGCTTGGCGATGACTGTATTTCCCGCTGCTAGAGCATTAAGAATGGGAACCATGGAAAGCTGCAGCGGATAATTCCATGGTGAAATGACGAGAATTGTTCCTCGGGGCATATAATGAATATAAGATTTTTTACCAATTAACATGAGTGGAGTGGTGACCTTCCGTCCGGAAAGAGTTTTCACTGCATGTTTCTCGATATGCTTGATTGCATCAATGGTTGGCATGATGTCAGCAACCAGTGCTTCAATTTTCACTTTTCCGGTATCTTTTGAAATGACTTCAGCTATTTCATCCATTTTTTCAACCATCAATAAACGGAGCCGTTTTAAATAGTGCAACCGCTCCTTTATGGAAAGATTCGACCATGATTGGAACGCATGTCTTGATTCCTTATATAAATGAGGAATCGACTTCAATGGCGTTGGGACGATTTCCGCAATCTTCTCACCTGTTGCTGGGGAAAACACTTCCAACTTGTCATGTATTTCTTCCATTACTACTCCCCTTGCTTTACCTTATTTTTATTGGTACTCCAAGGCAGGGAAATCTCCCCAGAAACTGCAGCAAAACCTCTGGGCTGCATTGCTGTCAAAACGCCCTTTCCAAGTTAAATAATAGAGCTTTTCCACTCCTTGCAGGACGGATTGATAAGAATGACTGACTATTTTTCTTAAACAGTTCACGAGCGAAACGTTCATAAACTTCACTAAACGTAAGGAGCTTTTCCCTTACCCCTCCTTATATAATGCCAGAGACGCGGCAGCCTGTATAATATAATCGTTTGGAACCAAGTTCACAACCGGTCCCCGCTCTTCATGAGATTCCTGCCCGATTCCCTGCCACATAATCCGTGCTAAAATAAGTACACCTCTTAAGATGATTTACACTAACAAATTCGTTAACAGGGTCCACTACATCACATCACGCGTTGTATAACTCAATTGGTGAAACCCCTTTAACTCCATTCCTGTCCAAATAACCTTAAATAGTAATCTTCCAGACATAATAGCACCGCCGAAATGGAATATATAGTAAATTTTTTCCTTTAATAAAAGGAGTATTCACGTTTGCTATCGAAGGTAATGTATAGGAACCCATTCCGGCTAAAAGCAAAAATGAAGTCCCGCATACAAGTTTATCGGTTTTAGTGTTTAATATTGGGTAATGGAGGATAAATTCAAATTATCGAATAAAAATTATTATCTATATAACCGATTTTCCGTTACTATATAAGAAGGCGATTTTTTCGCGCATACATATTTGAGGTGAGCGCACAAGTGAAAAGAATAATTAAAGCATACGACTTCCCTATTTTCATCGCTGTCGTATTACTCTGTTTGTTTGGTTTAGTCATGATTTACAGTTCGAGCATGATTACTGCTGTCGCTCGATACGGCCAGCCCATGGATTTCTTCTTTGAGAAACAAAAAACGGCCTTTCTCATTTCATTCCTGGCAATGATTGTCACGATGATTCTTCCTTATAAGATGTACAAAAACAAAATGTTCTTGATGTCTATGATGTTTGGAATGGCCGGTATCCTTTTGCTGCTATTTATCTTTGGCCATACAGCAGGAAATGCCACAAGTTGGTTCAAGTTAGGGTCAAAATCGATCCAACCTGCAGAATTTTCCAAATTAGCCATGATCATTTATCTGGCAGCCATTTACGGAAAAAGGCAGGATCGCATCAATAGTATTGATAAAGCCGTCATCCCCCCGATTTTCTTTCTAGTATTCATCTGTTTTTTAATCGGGATACAGCCTGACTATGGAACGGCAGCTGTCATTTTCCTGATTTCAAGTACGATGATCATTTCATCCGGGATGTCTTTTAAGAGTATATTCAAACTCTCTTTGATTACTGCAATATTCGTTGCCATATTTGCATTAGGAGTACTCGTTACAGGAAATTTCTCATCCGTTCTCTCTGAAAATAAGATGTCTCGTTTTACAGGGTTTGCGGACCCTTTTGGAACGGCAGGAGAAAGCGGGTATCAACTCGTGAATTCATTATTCGCAATTGGATCCGGTGGCCTTACTGGAGTGGGACTTGGTGACAGTGTACAAAAATACGGGTACTTGCCTGAATCACATACCGATTTCATCATGTCTGTCATTGCAGAAGAGCTTGGGATATTCGGAGTGGGATTCGTTCTATTGACACTTGGATTTATCGTCCTAAGGGGCTATGTACTTTCAGCAAAATGCAAAGATCCATTTGGAAGTCTTTTATTGATAGGCATCTCATCCATGATCGGCATTCAAGTTGGCATCAACGTTGGCGGAGTGACTGGACTTATCCCTATTACAGGGATCACTCTTCCATTCATCAGTTATGGGGGATCTTCCTTACTGCTACTCATGCTTTCAATGGGCATATTCCAAAATGTCGTAATGCGAATGAATTTACTTGAACAGAAAGAAAAGGTCATGTCCATCCCAAAGGATGAGATTGCGTCCTCAAAATAAACGATCCACTTCTTTACCCCTGACATTGCCATTCATCTCAGGGGTTTTTTCCTGTCTCTCAAGGTTATGGAGTTCATATAAAAAAACAGGCAGTCGAAACGACCGCCTGTTTTTTTATTTATAATGAATACCTATTTTCGTAAAACCCGCAATTAAACTAAGCAAAGGGCAAAGTAAGCAAAAGAATGCATATGGGGCATATTCAAGGGTCGAAACACCTAATACCTGAGTCAAGAATACACCGCATACCCCCCAAGGAACAAGAGGATTCACAACTGTTCCCGCATCTTCAAGTACCCTCCCAAGCGTTTTTGGCTGCAAGCCTAAATCTTCATATTTCTGCTGAAAGGCCTTTCCTGGAAGAATCACTGACAAATATTGTTCACCGATTAGGAAATTCACGCTGATTCCTGCAAATACAGTGGCGGAAATCACTTTCGCTACACTCGTCAATGAATCCTGGACCGCATTTAAAATTGAAGGGATGACACCCAATTCAAACAAGAGTCCGCCCATCGCCAATGCCAACAACACCATCGAAACGGAGAACATCATACTTTCAATACCGCCCCGCGAAAGGATTGAGTCAAGTTGATCCATTCCACTCTTCAGTACAAAGCCACCGTATAAAGTATCTGCTAGTTTTGCAACCGTGAAACTTGGCGTTTGTATGAAAGCAATGACAGCCGCCGAAATGACTCCTGCTGACAAGGTCGGAATCGCCGACACCTTTTTCAAAGCCATGATTAGAACGATGACAAACGGAATCAAACTCCATATGCTTATGTTCGTTTCCATTTCCAGGGCTTTGGTCATGACTTCGATTTCCTCAACACGGGCCAGTTTTACATTCGGTGAAAGGAAGTAAAAGATGATAAGTGAGATTATAAAACCTGGTATCGTTGTCCAAAGCATATTATTAATATGTTCAAATAATGGTACTCCAACCGTTCCGGAAGCAAGGTTGGTCGAGTCGGATAATGGAGACATTTTATCTCCAAGAAATGCACCGGATATGATTGCACCGGCTGTGATTGCCAACGATAAATCCATCGCCGCCGCCATACCTATGAAAGCAACGCCGATTGTCGCTGATGTTGTAAGTGAACTCCCGATACAGAGCCCAATTAGCGAACACACCAGAAATGAGATCGCATAGAAATATTCACCGGAAATCCAGTCAAACCCATAATACATGATGGTAGGGATCGTCCCGCTCGCCATCCAGATCGAAATTAGCATTCCAATGAAAAAGAATATATAGATAGCTCCCATACCGGAAACTGCACCTTTGACGATAGCGGCCTCCATAACCGAAAATGGAAGCTTCTTGAGCTTTCCATAAACAAATAGAAATAGGATAGCAGCTATTATTGGAATATGGGGGGCAAGTCCATAATGTATGATACCAGTTGCAATGATTAAGAAAAGAATGGCCAAAACCCCAATTGCTTCAGGTAAGGAGAGTTTTAGCTTTGCATCTTCAAGACGCATGATGTATTTCCCCGCTTTCATGTTGTATATTCTCTGATGTAAGGATCGAACCTTTTCACTCTTCATAATTACTGAAACGCTTTTAAGTACTAAAGCACTAGCTAAATATAAAGGAGTTTCGGGAGAATGTCAAAGGAATATTTTAGTAGCGTTCGATTTTTTCATTTATATTTCTTTGCACTAATTCAATGCCCACGATTACCACTGTCCTTTCAATAGATTTAATTCCACCATAAAGACTTTTATTTGATTCGATAATTATTAGGCTAATTGAAATGCCTTGGTTGACTCATTGATTTTTACTAAATAATGAAACAGTTTTTTTCATAATGAGCGATTGGGGATTTCCTAATTCCATTCATAATTGGCATGTATCAAATTCCGGACGATCGAACTGTGGTTATGGAAGAAATCACCTTGCATTCCCACAACAAAAGTCTGATGTGTCCATTAGGGAAGTTATCATTCCCAGTATATAAGACCGTAAGGTAAGCGATAGTGATCGTACCAAAAAATCATGGTTGAAAAAGCTCCAGTTAAAATCGAGTAGGAGGAGGCGCTTAGCCTCCGACCTCTCACCCACCGTACGTACCGTTCGGTATACGGCGGTTCAGTTTAAGTCTGACGTAGTTTTATATATCGTTCATATAGATTTCCTAACCCATGATGGTGCCAATAAGCATTATTAAGGGTTTTAACTAGGATAGGGCTATGCGCAGTGCGCCAATAGCCCTTTCTGCTATTTCCCCATTCATATGCTTTTCCATATGGGACACCGAGTCCTTTGAGTTTTCTCACTCTCGTTCCTGGTAACTTCCATTGTTTCCATAGGCACATCCTGAGTCTTCTTCGAATCCATGAATCTATATTCTTCAATACGTTCGGAGTATCAATGAGGGCGAAATACCCCATCCAACCTCTTAGGTATTGCTTTAACTTATTTATACGGATTTCCATGGGTATCGGTAATTTTCTCGAGGTCATTTCCCTGATTCGTTTCTTTACTCTCTTCACCGATTGTTTAGCCAGACGAACCTTCGGGTTCTTCTCTGACATCGTGAAACTAAAACCCAGAAACGTTCTGTTCCAAGGACGATCATACTTCGATTTCTCGTAGTTGACCTTTAACTTCAATTTATTTTCAATGAAGCTTGAGATATTTCCCATTGCACGTTTGGCGGCTTTTCGAGTTTTCACAAAGATATGACAGTCATCGGCATACCTTACGAATCGAAGATTGCGTTTCTCTAGTTCTTTATCTAAATCGTATAACATGATATTAGATAGTAAAGGACTTAACGGACCTCCTCACTTTTATGAAATAATCCGCCTATCATCATGCCTGCTTGAAGGAATTTACGAATCAGTTTGAGGACCCGTTTATCTTGAATTTTCCGTTCTACCATTCCCATGAGCTTGTCGTGATTCACTTTATCGAAGAATTTCTCCAAATCCATATCCACTACCCAAGTATACCCTTCGGTAATATAAAGTTTTGCTTTTCGAACAGCCTGGTGTCCTTGTTTGTTAGGGCGAAAGCCATAGCTATTCTCCGAAAAGGTTGAGTCAAATACCTTGGTCAATATTTGGGCAATGGCTTGTTGAATGAAACGGTCTAGAACGGTTGGAATACCCAATAGCCGAACTCCGCCATTTGGTTTCGGGATTTCGATACGTCGGACGGGCTGCGGTTGATAGATTCCCTGTAAAAGGGCAGTTTTCATGTTCTCCCATTCGGTTACGAGGTGCGGTCTCAGGTTTTGAACCGACATTCCATCTACACCATGGCTCCCCTTATTTCTTTCTACACGCTTCAATGCCTGTATTAAGTTTCCCCTCTCTAGTATTTGTTCCATTAACATCGTTGATATCCTTTCTTACGTGGACGAGATGGTCTGTTTGTGCCTTTATCTGCTCCGCCCTTTTGAAGTTCCCCGTGTATTCACCACTTCTTCCTTCAAATAAGTTCCATAAGGAATTGTTTGCTTCTTCGCAGAATAACGAACGCCTAGTATCCGTCCTTCTTAAACTATTCGGTCCTTCTTTATCTTCTCGAGTAGACAAGTACTATGACCTCTGCTGACTTCTAATGATTCAGCTGTCCATCACTGGACAGGTTACCAAGTGTACTTGGCTGTCATTAGACCTCCCCGGGTAAGAGCGCAATCTTTCCCTCCATCTATCTGCTTCATTTACTCTGTACCACCTTCGGCAGTAAGGACTTCGTTTTGTTTCGCAAACTCATCCAATGGTACCTAGCCTTATATGAAGTTCGTGTGCCTCAGACCGGAGGTTTGCCGCTTGCTTCCTTCAGATTCCACGTCACCATGGACACCCTTGCATTAAGCTAACCATTACTACTGCCTTCATGGTTCGGGACTCACACCCTATAGATTGCACCCATGCCGGGCGCACGAAAAAAACCCGTGTATATCACACGGGCTTCTCCATTACTTCAAATCCATTGGATTATATAATTCCACGTCAGGGTTTTTATCTTGGAACCAACGAAGTGCAAACTCATTTTCAAATAAGAATGCATATTTATCAAACCGGTCTTTAACAAGGATGCTTCTTGAGCTATGAAGATTTTCATCAAGCTTTTCATCCTCAGCCCAACGTGTAATCTTGCTGCCCATTCGCTCCATCACGACTTCAACATTGTACTCGTTCCTCATTCGATGCTCGAACACTTCAAATTGAAGTTGCCCGACCGCACCAAGCAGATATTCTTCCATACGAACCGTTTTGAAGAGCTGAATTGCCCCTTCTTGTACAAGTTGGTTAATTCCTTTATGGAAATGTTTCTGTTTCATGACGTTTTTAGCTGTTACCCTCATGAATAGTTCTGGTGTAAACTGAGGCAGCCTTTCAAACTGAAACATGTCTTTGCTTGTCGTAATCGTATCGCCAATTTGGTAGTTACCGGTATCATATAAACCGATGATATCCCCGCTTACCGCTTCATTTACGGTGTTCCGATCATCAGCCATGAATTGGGTAGAGGAAGAAAGGTTGATCGGTTTCCCTGTCCTGCTCAAGTTGACGCTCATTCCACGCTCGAATTTACCGGAGCAAATGCGAAGGAAAGCGATCCTATCACGGTGTTTTGGGTTCATATTCGCCTGGATTTTGAAAATGAAACCAGAAAAATCATTACTGACTGGATCCATTTCACCCGATGTTGTCATCCGTGCTTGTGGAGCTGGTGCAAATTTCAAATAAGCATCCAAAAACGTCTGAACACCAAATGTCGTTAAAGCACTGCCGAAAAATACAGGACTAAGTTTTCCATTCGCAATATTTTCTTCAGAGAATTGATTTCCTGCTTCAGTCAACAGCATGATTTCTTCCAAAGTTTGCTCATATAACTGGGAATCCTTAAGTTTATGATCCACTTCGAGTTCACCTTCATCATTTAATGGAAGAAAACGCTCTTCCCCTTCAGTTTTGAACTGTTCAATACGATTATTGAACCTGTCGTAAATGCCCACGAAGTCTTTTCCCATCCCAATCGGCCAATTCATTGGGTATGTTTCTATACCTAATACCTCTTCGAGTTCAGCAAGCAATTCGAGCGGCATTTTACCTTGTCGGTCCATTTTATTGATAAAAGTGAAAATCGGGATACCTCTCATCCGGCATACTTTGAATAATTTAACCGTCTGATCCTCGATACCTTTTGCCGAATCGATGATCATCACGGCACTATCAACAGCCATCAGTGTACGATATGTGTCTTCACTGAAATCTTGGTGACCCGGTGTATCGAGAATATTGACACGGAAATCATCATAATCGAATTGCATGACTGAAGATGTAACGGATATTCCCCTTTGCTTTTCAATCTCCATCCAGTCGCTGGTTGCATACTTCCCTGTTTTTCTAGCTTTAACTGTTCCGGCATCACGGATTGCGCCACCAAACAGTAATAATTTTTCTGTCAAAGTTGTTTTCCCGGCATCCGGGTGAGAGATGATTGCGAAGGTACGTCGGGATTGAACCTCGTCTTTTAATGTAGTCATAAAATGTTCCTTTCATTATTGGAGTCATCAATAAAAAATTTATATGAGGTTTACTTTATTTTTTACATTGGAATGGCAACCTTTCTTTGTATGCATAAATCCTGATCATACACAATATATGTAAGAAGAAATATATCATAAGGCTTAAGCCTTGGCTACTCGGCATTCATTTCAATCAACCTTACTATTTTAACACGATATGAAGGAAAGATGTAGAGGTGAATGGACCACGATAAGATGATTTATTCAAATGGCAAAACAAAAGACGCTTTATCAGCGTCCTTATCTTAATATGGTTACCGTTCATATATTCATGGTTTAACTTATTTACCTCGCTGTTTTAATCGCTTTTTGATTCCGCTTGTTTTTCCAGCGTTTTTTTACTTCTTTGAATATGATGGGAGCAGCAAAAATGAGGGCCCTTTTTAATAATTTCTTCATTTTTCATCAGTCCTTTCTTTCTTATCCTATATATACCCGATTATCTTCGTAAAAAACTTTAATGCCAAATTGTTTTCCGGATTTCAACTGTAAAGGCTTTTCCCTCATGGACATCGCAAGCATCATCAAATTTCAATCCAGGAAATCCTGCGACAATACCGTTATACTTCCCCGTATAAAACCTTCCTAAAATGATTTTCCCCAAATGAGAATGTATAAATTACTTCCATTTGTTTTATCCTTTATAAAGGTGGGTATATACTAAAAAACTGGAAATCACTTCAGAGGTAGCGGGTTAATATTTCATGTAGGCATTCACATATTATCAAGCATCTTCGTATGATAATTTTAACTTGAATGAGGGTGCTGGATAATGTGTGAATTGATTTTCCATCCAGGTAAAATCATCACCATTAATATTTTTTTACTTTTTAGGAGGATTCATCGAATGACAGTAACAGGTAAAGTAAAATGGTTCAATAGTGACAAGGGGTTTGGATTCATCGAAGTACCAAACGAAGATGATGTTTTCGTTCATTTTTCCGCCATTCAAGGAGAAGGTTTCAAAAGCCTTGATGAAGGTCAAGAGGTAGAATTTGAGATCGAAGAAGGAAACCGGGGACCTCAAGCTAAAAATGTGGTAAAACTATAAAGCATAGATACAAAAACATAATGGATATGCAATGCAAAAGGATGCCGCCCATATTGGGCGGCATCCTTTCCTTTTATATATGATCCATCACGGCATATTCACGTTATCTTTCATTAAAGTGATCCAAAATGAAACCGGGAACATGTTCACCAGAAAAACTCTTGATGTCCACATCTCTGCTTTCTTTATAATAAAAGGCAGCTGAATACTCTCCGCCCCAATCGATTTGGGCATTATCAATGGCCGTCCCTATTTCCGAAGCGGTCTTAATTTTCAATCGATTTGGCTGTTGTTCAATCTGTTGTGCAAGTTCACTTTCAGAATTCGAATGATAAATTTTCGAATCGGTCTTCGCAACCAGGATATATGAGATATCATCAGCCATTAACCGCGCTTTTTCCGATTGTCCGGTACTTTCCATCCATTTTGAAAACTGAGTATATGAAGAGTCCCAATTCATATAAATGGTTTTGTTATTATTCAAAAGAATGTTGATGGAGGCATAATCACCAAAAGAAGATGTCATTTGGGTGAACGATTGATTATTCAGATCCTCGGATAATGCATGCACGGCAGCTTCCAGCTGTTGACCTTCCGTGATCGTTATTGATTTGTCCACTTGTCCGCTCGCCGTTATCTTGATTTTAGAAACGTCTTCAGCGGACACATTCAATAACTCATTAACCATTTTTTTATATTCATTCGACTCATAGATTTTAGCCAATAGTGGCATGTATGAATCGTAATTTTGTAAATGATACTCTCTTGCTAACCGTTTTCCATTCTTGAGTTCATACATCAGAAATACGGATTGTCCATCTTTCAATTCACCAATGGGAACCATTTTACCCTTTTCGATAATTTCCTGATGCAATAACCTGATTGCTTCTATATTTTCCTTCTCTTTAAGATAATTGGAAGCATTATACACGCCCTCATCTTCAAAAAACAAAGGAGAATTGCCAATATAAATTTGGCTAATCATCTTCTCATCAGGAATCTTGGCCTTATACTGAAGGGGATCTATTTTTATAATGAGTGCCAGTACAATGATAGCCACTATAAATGCTGCATAACCATTCCGGTTGACCCGTATTCGCCAGGTCTTTTGCAGGACAATTTCCCCTAAATAATATCCAAGCAAAGAACCGACGGTATATCCGAAGAAAATCCACCCGGGTTCGCCTGTCGTTTCGCTAAAATAAAGACCTGTAAACAGCATCATGCATAATGTCAGGCCGAATTTAAATAATGGCTTAATCTTCGGGTAAACAAATGCCTGCGATACATGCTCCAGCTTTCTCCTCTCATAGAGAAAAAGAGCGCTAATCAGAAAAAGAAAGGTTAATATACAATAAATTAATGTATTAATAGACAAAAAAGTGATTTTTTCCATCTCCGTTGCTGCTAATAAGGGGGAGATGCCATTCATATTGGTACTTAGATAATAATCTGAAGAAAATCCTGCTATCAAAAACTTCACATTGGCTGCAAACAATACAAACAGCCCCACCGGCAAAGCAAGAAAAATATAGGTCAGCAATCCTTGAAAGGCTGATAATCCCGTCACCATTCCAATTAAAACCGCAACAGAAAAAATCAAAGCTTCCAAAATAAATGTAGTCCCCATCCAAGACCATATATCCGACATCGTATATAGCCTTTCTATATCAATTGCCGAGTGGAATAATATCAATAATGAACCTGTAAGTAAAATCGGCAAACCCATGAAACCAATTCCCGTTCCAATCATATGAACGTAGATGCTGCGTCTAGTAATCGGTAAACTATGAATAAAGTCTGAGGCTTGTTTCATTTGTAAAAACCGAAAAAGGAAGATGGCTAGTAACACTGGAATAACGATGACCAAGACAAACTGTATCATCTGCTGACAGGAAAAAAGGTTTTCGAATTCCACATATTCATTGTTCTCATTCAAGATAATCGCTAACATCTCCAGAGGCAGTGCAAATATGAGGCCGACAAGGTACAGAAGACCAATCCAGCCAGTGCTTCTGAAAATATAGATAATCAGTTCTCTATTAAACCAGGTTATTCTGGATGACATAACCGATATCCCCCATTTCGTAAATGAATATCTCCTCTAGAGTAAGGGGGAGAATATCTAATATTTCTGGCTGAAACTGATTAAAGTGCGATTTGATCATGGATTCTTTCCCTTTAACGATGCAAACGATAACGCTTCCGCGTCTTTCCTTGTTAAGAATTTGAATTCCTCGGTATAAACCGTGGGGAATTTTATGTTTAAAGGCAATTTGCACTTTGTGTACATCCGCTTTCAAGTCATTCAAATCCTTTTGGATAACAAGCTCACCTCTATGCAAAATCCCTACATGATCGGCTAAATCTTCAATTTCCCGGAGATTATGGGATGATAGTAAAATCGTCATATCCCTTTCCGATACATCCTGAACCAACAACTGTCTCACATTTTTACGCATGACCGGATCTAATCCATCAAACGGTTCATCCAAGATGAGAACTTCCGGCATCGTCGAGAGTGCGAGCCAAAAAGCAACCTGTCTCTGCATTCCCTTCGATAGTTTATGTATTTTATTTTGGACGGGTATCGGGAATACTTCCTGTAATTGATAGAACCGTTCTTGATTCCATTCACTATAAATATGGCTATAAAAACCTGCCATTTGCATGATCGTATAGTTAGCAAGGAAATAAGGCGTATCAGGAAGGAAGAAACAGCGATTTTTCACTTCACGGTTTTCAAACACATTTGACCCATCAATAAGAACTTCACCTGCATCCTGTATCAGATTGCCTGAAAGCATTTTTAATAGAGTCGTTTTACCCGCCCCATTTGAACCTAATAACCCGAATATGGAGCCTTTTTGTATGACCAAGGTGACGTTTTTGATTGCTTCTTTTCCTTCATATAATTTACTCACCTGTTTAATTTGAATCATGAATCCCCCCCCTTTGCCAATGGTCTGATTTCCTTTATTATTCTATAAATTTCATGTTTATCAATTCCTATATAAAGAGCTTCAGCGAGCACCTTTGAAAGCTCATTTCTGATCTTTTCTTCTTTCAATGAATTTTTCAAGGATTTAGGAGGGGCCACGAAATTCCCTTTGCCGGGTAATGTATATATAAACCCGTCAGATTCAAGCTGCTTGTATGCTTTTTGGATCGTATTTGGATTGATGGTCAATTCCTGAGCCAATATTCGTATGGAGGGGAGCTGATTATGTTCCTGTAAAACTTCATTGATCATTAGTACCTTGAACTGATCCATCAATTGCTCATATATCGGCTTTCCACTTTGAACATCCAACTCGAACATCATAAACCCTCCTTGCAAATGGGTGTATTACATCTCCTAATACAGTATATTATAAAACAATATCTTCCAATTTTAAACCAATTTAAAACAATACTCTCCATAAACCCGCTTTCATTTTGTTTAACAAGACTTACAGTAGGGAACTAATGATAGTAAGAATAAACAAAGGAGTTGTTTTCATTGAAACCATTATATACAGCTACAGTCACCGTACACGGTGGTCGTGAGGGACATGTTAAATCAGAGGACGGGATTCTGGATTTCGACGTGAGGTCACCGAAGGAATTAGGTGGTTCCGGTGAGCGGGCTACAAATCCTGAACAGTTATTCGCAGCCGGTTACGCGGCATGTTTTGACAGTGCCTTGAATCTTGTTCTGCAAAAAGAAAAGAAAGAGGTCGATACTTCCGTTACGGCAAATGTAACGATCGGTAAAGATGAGGAAGACGGCGGTTTTAAATTGGCTGTAAGGTTGGATATTTCGATTCCCGACCTAAGCAGGGAAGAAGCCCAAGACTTCGCCAAAAAAGCACACATGACCTGCCCCTATTCAAAAGCAACTCGCGGGAACGTCGATGTCACCTTGATTTTGTCATAAAATTCATGCAAGGGAATGGATACGGCATTAATGCCGGCCCCATTCCCTTTTTCTTATTTCACTTCTTCCAATCCCTTCATTTTCAAAAGAAAGCCCAGACCTATTACCACCATGATAATCAATGACCCTAATGCCATCCGGCTCGCCAATGTACCGAGGTCATGGAATACCAACGTTATCGTTCCATATAATAGCGGACCGATTATAGAGGAGACTTTTCCAGAGAATGCAAATAGTCCAAAAAATTGCCCCCTCTTCTCATCCGGGGTCAATTCAATGATATATGTCCGTGATGTCACCCACATCGAACCAAGCGAAATGCCGAACATACTCCCAGCGACCCAGAACCAAAGAGCAGTTTGTGCAAAGACCGCTATAAATAAAGCGACCAAGAGCAGAACTCCCACATATGTCACAGCTAACCGCGGTCCCTTCGACTGCGTGATGTATCCAAACAGAAACGATCCGGCTATACTCGATACTGTCGATACCAAGTAAAGTAAAATGAATCCGCTTGAGGAAAATCCAACAACAGTCTTGGCATATACCGCCATCATGCCGATAGTAGTCGCAATTGCATCATTTAAAAAGAAATAAGCAATCATGAATGTAAAAACCGATCGATAGGATTGCATCTCTTTAAATGTTGATTTAATTTCCTTATAACCGGATAAAAAAGGTTGTTTCGCTTTTTGCTGTTTTGGAGACTCTTTTAAAAAAAAGAATAAGGGAAGGGAAAAAACCAGAAATAAAATGGCCGTGGGAATAAAGGCTTCATGTGAACTCCTTTTACTTATGAATGGATAGATTGACAGGCCCACTAACGTTCCAAGGTAGCCTACCGCCACGCCAAATCCTGATATAAGCGGCATTTGCTGTTTCGTGCCTAAATCACTCATCATCGTATCATAGAAAACAAGACTCGAATGATAGAAAAACTTTGCTATCACAAATAATAGAATGACGATTGCTAAGGATATTGGAATGCCCAGAAGCTTTCCATCGAACGGCGCCCCTCCAAATACCCCCATTAAAAATGTACATACAACAGAAATGAGCGTGAAAATCATAATGTATTTTTTCATTTTTCCCGTTCGATCGATCATAACACCGAACAGAGGGGAAAACAAAACAAGAAACAAACTGGCAATCGCATTTGCGTAGGAGATGAAGGTACTGGCAATCTGATCAAGAACGGCATTTTCCCCAATTTGTTCCTGGAGGAAGAATGGAAAGAAAATCGTATTGATATTAGAAGAAAAAATCGTATTGGCAAAATCGTAAAACGCCCAAGAGAGAATGGGCAGGGAAAAATACAAACCAAAATTCCCCTTCCATTTTTTAGACTTCGGTTTCACCTGCAATCCCATCTGCTTTCCCTCCTTATTGGTACTTAAAATATAGTATTCCATACCTTTCCAATAAATCCTTTGCGTCGGGATTATAACATTGTGTAAAACATGATTTTTTCCCGCCTAACATGTAATATTATGAAATGAGGCTGTCCTGATAACTTCTTTATCTTCTTTTTAAAGAATATTTAAGAATGATAATCAATGTGCATAATAGGAGTGTGAAAGATGATTGCATTTTTTCTTATTATCGCGGTAACCATACTTGTCCTGTTCGCTATCTACGCTAAAAGATCGAAGAGTGGTTTCCCTGAAAGCTTCATAAGACAGCATTCCCCCCTTAAAATTGGACATCGCGGTGCATCTGGATATTGCCCCGAGAATACAATGGCATCTTATAATAAAGCAATTGAATTGGGAGCTGATTTCCTGGAAGTGGATATCCATCTTAGTAAAGATGATGTACTTGTGGTTCATCATGATCCCACCCTGAATCGAACCACAAACGGCAAAGGGAACATCCGTGATTACACAGCAGCCGAATTAAAGGAACTGGATGCAGGAAGCTGGTATCATTCACGCTATAAAAACGAAAGGATTCCTTTACTAAGTGAGGTATTGGAGAATTTCGGGTCTGAAGTTGGAATTTTAATCGAATTAAAGCATCCATCTGCTTATCCCGGCATTGAACAGAAACTTGCAGAAGAATTAGGGGAATTCCCGGAAAATACAACAAGTAAAAATAGGATAATGGTTCATTCGTTCGATATGGAATCCATGAAGAGGTTTCATCAATTAATGCCGGACATACCAGTGGGTGTTCTGATAAAATGGAGAATTAATGACCAACAATTAAAAGAGATTGCCGAGTTTGCATCATTTTTGAATCCAAAGCAAACGATTTTAAGTACGAAGCTGCAAATGCGAATCCAAAAGCACGGGATGAAAGTATATACATGGACCGTCAACAATAAAAAACAAATGCGCATGTTCAAAAAGATGCAGTTAGATGGTATCATTTCGGATTTTCCTGATTATTTTTCGGATTGAAACTTTGAATGATATGTAAAAAGACATGAATGTTTTCTTTTAAAATCATGGTCCGGGGTGAAAGCTCCGACCTCCCCCTTTGTCGACAAACTGAACAATCCGCAAATGCGGATTGTTTTTTAATAACATTGATATGATTGTATCTCATGCGCATCCGTTCCATAATAGGCCCATCGCTGTTGACTTCGTCGCCAACGATACCCAGCCACTGAATTATAGCCGACATATGTCGGGTAGAACCAAAATGAACGGCCATTTTTAAGCCAGACATACGTATGTTGGTATAAGCACCCTTTCATTGAACCAGCGTCAATAGCTTTAACCATTCCATCTTGAAGTTGTGGAATAAATAAAGGCGGAGCTATATGAGGCGGACCTCCTCCATGCGGCGGCGGTTGGCCCCCTCCGTAGGATGGACCAGGCGGGCCAGGCGGAGTTCTTTCATCCATTTGCTGATATTCAAATGGATATGGCACTGCCGGGAAATCATTATTCATGTTTGGGTGATATGCATATTGATATAAATTATTTTCAATACCATTATTGTGGTTCTTTTTATTGAATGAATCGTAAGGTTTCAAACCTTTTCACCTCATAATTGAACTTCCTTTTATCCATATGCAGAAGAATGACCATTTGTTCAATCTTCGCTCCTAATTACTCGAATCTGGATTCTACTTGACCTTTATCGTCAAATCAATGCATCAGAAAATATTCCCTGTTTATTTTTTGAAAATATCCCTATATTTTTTAGCTTTCTTGTACTAGAATTTGATATATTGTTCTTAATGATTTAAACTCAGTAAGGTCTAAAGTCATTTCAGGCTTTTTGGAGTAAACAAAACTACATTTTCTTATCTTAGAAAAAACGAGGGATTCCTATGTGGGAATTATTATTAGAATTCGATTATCAGACCGTCCGCCATGCGGTATGGGCAGGTTATTTATTTACCTTTGTCTTTCCACTGGCTGCGTTTTACTTCTTAAATAAAAAGCAATCGCTCTTGAACGACAAATATCAAGCTTCCGTTCATTCAGATAAAAGTAAATCCCCTGTTCATGCAGGCAGCATTTTTGACTGGCGCGGTGCACAGCGCTTTTTCACATTTATCCGGCAAAAGGATTCACCCGATGATTCCGATGAGCCAAGCCGCCTTCTCGTTGTTTAACCACTAACAATTCGAGGAGGAATTATATTGAAGAAGAAAAACATGTTTCTAATGGCCGTCCTATTTCTGGCAACGACCCTTTTGACAGGATGCTCAGCAGCAACGAGCGGTCCATTTCATACTGCATTGGTTAACCCCATGACAAAAATGCTAGAATTTAATGCTGTTTTATTTCATGGCAACTATGGTTTAAGCATCATCATGATGACATTTTTGATTCGCCTTGTCTTGCTCCCGCTGACTGCCAAGCAATATAAAACACAGCTTAGCATGAAAACGAAGATGAATGGGCTGAAACCGGAAATGTCTGCAATCCAGCAGAAAATCAAAGAGACGAAAGATCCGGCTAAACAAAAGGCCCTTCAACAGGAAATGATGCAGCTTTACCAAAAACATGGAGTCAATCCGCTAAATATGGGCTGTCTGCCGCTTTTTATTCAAATGCCGATTCTAATGGGCTTTTATTATGCGATTCAAGGTTCCCATGAAATTGCGACCCATAGTTTCCTTTGGTATAGCCTTGGCCAGCCGGATATTGCCATGGCAATTATCGCTGGTGTCATCTATTACTTCCAATCGGTCATTTCCATGAGACAAATGCCGGAAGAACAGCAGAAACAAATGAAGATGATGAGTCTGCTCTCACCAGCAATGATTTTATTCATTTCTTTCTCCGCCCCTGCTGCATTGCCACTGTATTGGTCAATCGGAGGTTTATTCATGATTGTTCAATCCATCGTGCTTCAGCGCATATATAAAAAAGACCATGCCGCTGCTCCTGCTGCGAATGAAACGGTTATGAAAAAAAGCTAATCCACTTGGATTAGCTTTTTTTCATACAGTCACTTTCCACTTCACTGAAATTTCGTGCGTAATTGCTTGCCTCGATGGACAATGAAGGGGTTTTTAGGGCGAAAATGCACTTTGTTTTATTTCTTCGGCAATGGATTTGTTGAAACCTTTTCGAAAAACTTCTCTACATAGTCAAAATCCGTGTAAAAGAACAATAATAGGTCACCCGGTTGAGATGTTTCCCAGGCTTTTACGAATGCGTCCAATTCATTAGGTTCGATGAATGTCCGTTCTTTTTGCAACCCAGCTTCTACGGCAGCTTCCTGTAGCAGACCGGCTACTTCGAACGGCTCTCTTCCCCGCAAATCATCGTCTTCTTTAATGATGAACAGATTGGAATTCATGGCAGCCACCTTGGCGAGCCTGATAAGCTCTTCATCAATACGGTCACCCGGTCCTGCCAAAACAGTGATAAGACGATTTTTATTATAAGCATTGACCGTTTCGAATATGGCCTTTAATCCTGCTTCATTATGGGCATAGTCGATGATGATCGTGCGCTCTTTCAACTTTTTTAAATTGAAACGTCCTTTAGACAAATTCGTATCAGGCATAAATGTGGCAGCCTTCCTTCTTAGTTCTTCCATGGAAATGCCTTGTGTTTCGGCTGCAGCTAACGCCTGAAGTAAATTGGCGATATTATGACGTGCCAAGCCGGAAATCGTTATTGGAATCCTGGTGCAATCCATAAATTGATGGATGACACCATCAGATGAATGACAAATCACCCCTTGTTCATTGACATACCAAACTTTACATCCCCCATTTATCACAGCCTTCACGTGAGGCTGAGTGGCATCAGTAGAGGTATAAATGACTTCCCCATCTGTATAAGCGTTCATGGCAGCAACATTCGGATCATCTGCATTCAGCACACAATAGCCTGTTTTCATTACGACTTCGGCCACCAGCCTCTTTAATTTTATGAGATCATCCAATGTATCGATTCCATCACGGCCGAGGTGATCCTCACTTACATTGGTAATGACCCCCACATCACATTTACGAAAAGCCAGACCTTCACGCAGAATCCCCCCCCGAGCCGTTTCCAATACAGCTACATCAACTTCAGGATGGGCCAATACCATTCTTGCACTGACCGGGCCACTGCAGTCACCTTGATCCAATACCTCATCGCCGATATATACTCCATCAGAATTTGTCATACCAACCTTTGTTTTTTCATTAGTAAGAAAATAATGTAACAATCGGGTCGTTGTCGTCTTTCCATTTGTACCTGTCACTGCGATGATCGGTATAGCCGCCCCCTCCCGATTCGGAAATAAATAATCGACGATGGCTTTGCCTACATCCCTTTTTTTCCCTTCACTTGGATAATGATGCATTCGAATTCCCGGTGCAGCATTCACTTCAATAATCGCAGTCTTTGAATGTTTGATAGGTTTGGATATATCCTCACATATAAAATCTATTCCTGCTATATCCAAACCGATCGTTTTCGCGGCAGCAACAGCCATATTCTTAATGGTGGGATGAACCTGGTCCGTTACATCGATTGCCTTTCCACCAGTCGAAAGATTTGCATTGCCGACAACTTGGACCAATTCCCCTTGATCCGGAATGGTATCAAGCGTCCGATTCGATTTTTCCAAGTAACACGTTACGGTATGTGTAAGAGGGATTTTTGACATCGGCTTTTCATGACCTTCTCCCCGCAAATCATTACTATTTTCCTTTTCTATCAAACTGCTTATCGATTCCTTACCGTTGCCAATAACATAGGGAGGAAGTCTCAAACTACCGGCGATAAGTTCTCCATTGACTATCAGTAACCGATAATCATGTCCTTCAATATGCCGTTCGACAATGTACTTCTCCACGTGAGACTCCAAACAATTGATTACATTGAATAGTTCATCCTTATTTTTGATATGGGTGATGACACCCTGCCCCTGTCTCCCATTATACGGTTTTATCACCAGTGGAAAACCCAGCCTGTCCGCCGAGGCAAAGATTTCTTCAATGGAATGGGCAACTTCCCCTTCAGGTACAGGGAGACCACACCCTCTTAAAATTGATTTAGTCAATGATTTGTCACATGAATTCTCAACGGCAATATTCGAAGTCTGGCTTGAAATTGTCGCCTGGACATACTTCTGCCTTGTCCCGGTTCCTAAGCGTAGTAAGCTTTCATCACCCATTCGCTCGACAGGGATACCTTTTGCTTCTGCTGCCTTGAAAATGGCTTCGGTACTTGGCCCCAGTTTATTTTTATAATACAACTGCTCTATTTGCTTTACATAAGATTGTACATTTATAATTTTTTCACCATTCAGGATTGCTTCCACGATATCTTTTGCTGCTAAAAAGGCTTGAAGACCTGAGTGAGGCTCCTGATAGTCAAAAGTAACATAATAAAAACCCTTCTTTTCCATCATTATCGTTTTTCCACGAATGGCTTCGATTCCGGCCAAGTTTTGAAGCTCAATCGTCATATGCTCCAATATATGTCCCATCCATGTTCCTTTTCTCAGCCTTTCGGCGAAACCGCCTCGATACCCTTTTGAACATGTATGGCTTCCCAAGTTCGGAAGCACCTTTAACAATTTTTCATTGAATCCAGGTATTGAATCAGATGGTTTCTGTTCCAGTTTCCCTATATCCAATTCAATGCAAATGGTAGGTGTATAAGCAAAATAATTAGGTCCTTTTAAATAACGGACTCGATTGATCATCATTGTTGGATCCCCTTTTTCATCAACAATTTCCTGGTAAGCAGGTCAAAACGGTATCCCCTTGTTAATGCATGAAGGTTAAATCCCGAAAGAGTCAACTCTTCACTGCCATTATCAGAAGATGTGATATTGATATAATCACTGGTGCTGCCATCAAGTACCAATACTTGATGTTGGCCAACTACTTCAAAAAGTCCGCCTTTGACTAAAATTGCTGTATTTTCATCAATGCCAATACCCATAATTTCTTTATTCCCTGCTATCGCACGTAACAGACGGTCAAAGCGGCCGCGTTGGGAAAAATGTTGATCGATTATCAGGCCGTCCAATAAGCCGAAACCTGCCCCAATTTCAACCTTTAACTTATTATCATTCAGCATCGTGTCAGCAGCAACGATCATATGCTTACCTAAAATGGAAGCGCCAGCACTTGTCCCTGCTATCACCATTCCTTTATGCCAAGCTTTAGAAAGGGCATCGTGGAATTTGGTTTTACCAATCAGCTCAGACAATCTGCTTTGGTTTCCCCCTGAAATGAAGATAGCTGAAAAAGATGTCAGCTGTTCACAAATTGCCGGATCGTCTGCATCCTGCCTTGAATCCAGCTTGATCACTTCCACCCTGTCCACGCCTAGTTCCCTGAAAACCTTGATATACTCTGTACTCACTTCCTCTGGAATTTCACTCGCTGTAGGCAATATACCTATTCCGCCATCGTTATGGGTTGCAAGCTCGACAAATTTATTTAATACTTCACCTTCAAGGCACTTATCTTCCGCCCCGCCAATGATAAGTAATTCACCACAATTCATTCATCATACTCACCTTTACAAATGGATTAACATCATGAAATTTCTCTAAACAAAACACATAATGACTAGTATGGCAACTTCTTACATTCTTCATTCATAAAAATGGAAAATTGCAGAATTTTGTTTAACTTAATGAAAAAAGAGGAAAAGTAATAGAGTTAAGAAATAAAAGGAGTGTGTAAACATGAGCCAAAACCAAATAAAAGAAAAAGTATTGAACATCATCCGTGATCATAAAATAGGAGTTTTATCTTCAGTTAAAAACAACAAACCATATTCACGCTATATGACATTTTTCAACGATGAATTAACTTTATACACACCAACTAGCGGAAAGACGGAAAAAATTGATGAAATTGAAAAGAATCCTAATGTTCATATCCTGATTGGCTATGATAATGAAGGGTTAGGCGATTCTTATCTGGAAATCTCAGGTACCTCGAAAATAAACGATTCCCAGGAACTGAAAGATAAATTATGGAATGAATCATTTGAAGATTGGTTCGAAGGGCCAAAAGATCCAAATTATTTATTCCTTCAGATTAAGCCGGAAAGCATCCGGTTGATGAACAACAATGGTGAACCTCCACAAGAATTATCATTATAAATCATTAGTTATCATTCACAGGTTAATGGACCAAATTCACTCTCACGAGTATTATGCTAAAACGCACGACTAGAATAAAAATATCGTAAAAAACCAGTAAAATCCCGCACTCAAATGATATGAGTGCGGGATTTTTTTACAATTACACCAATTCTGATTGGATGTAATGCAAAATCAGATTGGCAGTATGCCTTAATGAAGAGACATGTGTCCGCTCGAAAGCATGTGAAGCATCGATACCCGGTCCGATCAGACCATGCACCACATCATATCCTGCCCGGATTGCAGCGGAAGCATCCGATCCATAATATGGATAAATATCGACACGGTAGTCGACAGCATTTGCTTGGGCAAGTGAGACTAGATGCTGACGTAATTTATAATGATAAGGACCCGAGGAGTCTTTTGCACAAATGGAAACGCTGAATTCATCCGTCGATTGTCCATCACCGATCGCACCCATATCGACAGCTAGATATTCGACTGTTTTCTCAGGGATATTGGAATTACCGCCATAGCCAATTTCTTCATTGTTTGAAATCAGGAAATGGGTCGTATATGCCAATTTTATCTTTCCTGCGGAAATGAGGTCAATGATATGAAGGAGGATGCCAACGCTAGCTTTATCATCCAAATGCCTTGATTTCAAAAAGCCTGTATCCGTCACTTCCACTCTCGGTTCAAAGGAGACAAAATCTCCAACAGAAATGCCGATGGCCTCCGTTTCCTCTTTAGTTTTCACGACAGCATCTATCCGGACCTCCATTGTCTCATCATCACGCTTGGCATCCCCGGCGTTTTTATAAACGTGGACAGAGGTCTGATTGATTAAAATGGTCCCAGTGATAATTGCTCCGTCAGCTGTATGAATTTTACAATACTCCCCTTCCACTGAGTTCCAGCGAAAACCCCCAATCATCGTCAATTTAAGGCGTCCATTCGCCTTTATTTCCTTTACCATCGCTCCCAGAGTATCGACATGGGCAGTCAGCAAACGATGTTTGCCTTCATCTTCGCCTTTTAATGAAGCAAGCAATGCCCCTTTATTCGTAATCTTGTAAGGAACCTTCCTCTGCTCCATGAAATCGGCCGCGTAATTAATGGCTTGCTCTGTATAGCCGGAGGGGCTAGGTATGGACACCAATTCTTTTATGTAAGATACGATTTCCTTTTCTTCGATCACACTCATTTATATCTCTCCTTTCCTCTTTGTTCATTATATCTTTTCATGGCAACTTTTAACATTTTAAAAGACCGTCAAAAGACGGCCTATACATTCGAATTAACTTATATGTGCCAGGACAGGCAAGATGGCCATAATGAACATTGAAATGCCATATAACGCTAAATTCTCCATATTCACTTTTCTTTTCCACTTATCCCGCCATACTTTGTATCTGCTCATATCCTCGTTCCCCATAAAAAAACCTCCTTCATGATGAAAGTTCAACTTACTTCAACTGTCTTTGTTTGTTGGACATTTCCTTCATATATTCCAAGAAGGCAATTCTCTTTTCGTCTGGATAGGCTACAATGTCTGCAATGATTTCCTCTTCAAGAGGTTTCAGTAGACGGCCAACCGATTCAGTAAACAATATTTCTAACTCTCTCATTGTTTCATTAGGATTTCTCACTTCCATCAATATCACCCTTCCAATTACTTACTATTATCTATATAACCTTTATCCACTTCCTTGAAACTCAAAAAATCGACCGCCCTTAAAGGCAGCCGATTGGATTCATCCATTAATTATTTTGTTACACCGACATTATGCCACTGATATTGGCGAGCTGCAAGGTAATCATAGCCTGTAACGCGTTCATTCACTCCCGCCAATTGATAACGGAATAATGTCGGGATGACCGGAACCTCTTCATGGATCAATTCCTGCCACTCATTATACGTATCGATCCGATATTGATCATCGAAAGCCTCCTCTGAAATTCCTTTCGCAAGAAGCTCATCATTTTTATCATTCACCCAACGGGTATAGTTAAACTCTGCAGACCTGGACCATAAGCCTGACGGATCCGGATCGGAAGCGACACCCCATGCTGCTGAATAAACATCAACTTCGTCATTATCCTTTTTCAAAAGGTCGTAGAATGAATTGAACTCATGCAGCTTTCCATCCAGTAATTCGACGTCCAAGCCTACTTGTTCCCACTGTTGGATATAATACCTTGCTAGAGGCTCAGAAACATCGGAACCGCTCATGGAAGCAAAGTTGATCTTGAACTCCTTTCCTTCCGCATCTTCACGAATGCCATCCTTATTTGTATCGACAAATCCAGCCTCATCCAAGAGTTTTTTGGCTTTTTCAGGATCATATTCATATGGTTTTAGATCTTTGTTGTTATATTTAAAGTTCGGTGTAATGACCGAGTTGGCTGGGAAACGAAGGCCCTTGAACATCTTTTCGCCAACTTCTTCATTATTGATGGCATACGCCATCGCCTGACGAAGGCGTTTGTCTTCGAATTTTGGATTCTCATCCATAATATTTTCTTCCTTTTCCTTATCATAATGACCGAAATTGAAACCGATATAGGAATAAGCCAATTCCACTTTCCCCAATAATTCGACATTATCCAATTCCTTGGCCTGTTCATATTGTTCAGGCAGGACCTCTGCTACATCGAGGTCACCTTTTTCAAGTGACTTAACGACAACAGACGGATTCACGACTTTTAATGTGACACTGTCCAATTTAGGTGCACCGCGATAATAATCTTTATTCGCTTCGAATTCGACCGCTTCCCCTTGAACGATCTTCTTCACTTTGAATGGTCCAAAACCAATCGGGTTCTTGCGGATTTTATCCGAAGATTCCAACTCTGCAATCGGCACATCTTTTAGGTATTCTTTATGAAGTGGGTATGACCATAATCCGGTCGTGACGGAAGGGTTCGCTTTTTTGAAAGTGAAAGTGATTTTCTTGCCGTCCACTTTAATGCCTGAAATCTTATCCGCTTTCCCTTCATGATATTCTTCCATACCCTCGATTAAAGCCATTTGTTCATCATAGCGTACACCTTTGTAATCCTTGTTTCCAATGACAAGATATGCATATTCCAAATCGGCACCCGTCACAGGCTTTCCATCATGCCAATTTACATTATCCTTAATCGTCAGCGTGAACGTTTTATGATCGTCTGAAAGCTCATAGGAAGCGGCACCTTCATTCGTATATACATAGTTTTCATCTGTATCCAATAAATCTTCATCATCCAGGAATGTGATGATTTGGTGATCAGGTTCGCCTTGATAGAAAACTTTATTCAAGATTCCTTCAAACGGTGTGTTGGATACCAATCCATATGTCAGATGGCCGCCTTCAATCGGCTCTCCTTGATTTGTCGTCTTTGTCGGGAATTTAGAGGTATCGACCTGTTCGACATCTTTCCCTTTTTTCTCTTTCGTTGACGATTTTTCCGTATCATCCGAACATGCAGCAAGCAGTAGAGACGAAATGGCCAATGCACTTAATACCTTACTGTAGCTTTTGATTTTCATATCATACACTCCCCTTTTTTATCCTCTTCTTTGTCTTGCATCGGCAGCGCGTTTTAACGCTTGACCAACGAAATTTATACTCAGCATCAACACTAAAATCATGAGTGATGCGGGTACCCATATCCACCACTTATTTTCCAGAACATCTGGATTTCGAGCATAACTGATGAGCGTCCCTAAACTCGGTGTGCTCTCCGGAAGACCGAACCCTAAGAAAGTCAAACTGGATTCTAAGCCAATATTGCCAGCAAGGTTCAAAATGAAGTTAACGATAATCAATGAACTGACATTGGGCAGAAGCTGAAACAGGATGATTTTCCAATGTGGCGTCCCAAGTGTCTGTGAGGCGTGGATATAATCCAGCTCACGCTCTGACAAAGCCTTTGAACGAATCAGCCGTGCCTTTCCTGTCCATAAAAACATCGTCATGATTAAAATGAAAACATATACATTGAAGATCGGTACAATCGTGACTACAACGATGATGAACATCAATTGCGGTAAGGCAATCACGAAATCGATAACACGCATAATCACATTATCCGTTGCCCCGCCAAAGTAACCAGCCAGAAGCCCTAATGATAAACCGATGATCGCCGTGAATAATGTAATGAATAAACTGATCGTGAATGAATTTCTAGTACCTATTATCAGTTGTCCGAATACATCTCGGCCACCATAATCGGTTCCAAGCCAATAGTCTGAAGATGGCTCCATATAAATGGAGAGAAAATCGACCTTGGCTATTTCCTTGGCGTCCATGAAGAACGAAGCACCGTAAACAAAAAGCAATATGGCTGCTAATATAACCAATGAGCCCATGGCAAGTTTATCCTTTTTGATTTCCTGCCAGATGATTTTGATTCCTGAAGGGCTCATATCGTTAACTTGTATGTTCTTTCCTGTTTCTACTTTCATTTCCATACGCCTCACCCCGCTCCTATTCTATCCGTATCCGCGGATCGACCGCACTAAGTATGATGTCCGAAAGAAGAGTGCCAAGCAGAGTGGCAAATCCCGTCATCATGACGATGGCCGTGACAACACTGAAATCCCGCAGACTGACTGAACTAAGGAAAAGCTGCCCCAGTCCCGGATAACTGAAAATGGTCTCGATTATGACTGCGCCACCGATCAATCCAGTAATTTCATAACCTAAGAATGCCGCTATCGGTAAAAAGGAATTTCTCAGGATATGCCGTGAATATACTTTTGATTCAGGAACTCCCTTCGAACGCGCTGTCCTTACGAAATCCTTGATTTTATTATCGATGATTTCATTTCGCAAATATTGGATCGTACTTGTTGTTGTAATTAAAGCAGTACTTAAAGCTGGTAAAATCAAATGATTGATCTTGCTTACAACATAAGCGAATGTTCCTTCATCCACTTTTGAATCGACACTGCCACCGGACGGGAACCAATCCAGGGCAAACCCGAAAACGAATAACATGATTAAAGCAAAAATGAAAATCGGCGTGCCAAACCCTACATAGCTATAACCCGTAACGGTTTTATCCACCCAGGTATCGTTATACCTTCCGCTAAGTATGCCTAATGGAATAGCAAGCATATATGTAAAGATCAGCGTGACCAACGCCAGGAACACCGTGTTCCAAAGCCTGTCTTCGATAACATCCATAACGGGCGTCTTATGTGTATAGGAAATACCGAAATCCCCCTGCACTGCATTGGATGCCCACCTTATATATTGTTGGTACCAAGGGTCATTCAAACCCAGTTCTTCCCTGATCCTATCAAGCTCGGCCGGATTGGCCCTAGGGTTGATTTCCTGGCCTGACAATGCATCTCCAGGCATTGCTTTTGCCATCATGAAAACGATGATGCTCAATAAAAAGAGTTGCGGAATCATAACTAATAAACGTCTTAGGATAAACTTCCACATATTCCTTCGACCTCCTTATTGTAATGCGACTCTATGTGTCGATGAGATAGGCTTCAAATCGTAAGCACGTCCATTCTCATCGAAATATTTTGAGTAGGTCGACTCATATTCTGAGGTGAGTTTTTTTCTAAGCTGCACTTTATCTTCGCGAAATTCCGGCTCTAAATCCGGAATGGCGGCAATCAGGCGCTTCGTGTATATATGTTGTGGATTTTCATAGATTTCCTCGCTTTTGCCTTCCTCTACCAATCTACCGCGATACATAACGCCCATCCGGTCACACATATGCCGGATTACACCTAAATCATGCCCGACAAATAAATAAGTCAAATTGAACTCCTGTTGGAGATCCTGTAGAAAATTCAATACCTGTGCCTGAACGGAAACATCCAGTGCTGACACCGGTTCATCCGCAATGATCAGTTTGGGTTTCAATGTCAATGAGCGGGCAATCCCAATCCGCTGGCGCTGCCCCCCTGAAAATTCATGAGGATACTTGTAAATCGATTCCGGACTCAGTCCGACCTTGTCCAAGAAGTCCTGTACAATTTTCTTTTCCTCTGAAGGGGATAACCGCTCGAAGTTCCTAAGCGGTTCGGCAATGATGTCCAGCACTCTCTTCTTGGGATTCAATGATGAATACGGATCTTGAAAAATCATCTGGATATCTTTTCTGAAGGGTTTAATCTCTCTTCTACTTAAAGAGGCTAAATCCCTGCCTTCAAACAGGATTTGTCCGGATGTCACCTCATTCAGTTTGACCACTGCCTTGCCTGTCGTGGACTTGCCGCTTCCGGATTCCCCGACCAAACCATATGTTTCCCCTTGCTGCAACTCAAAGGAAACACCGTCCACAGCCTTTACGTGATCGACCACCCTTCGAAAAAAACCGCCCCTTATTGGAAAATGCACTTTTAAATTATCTATTTTGAGTAATGTCATGGGCCGATGCACCTCCTTCAGCTTGAAAATAAAACTCTTTATAGCAGGTACAGCGCACAAAATGATCGTTGCCCACTTCGTGAAGTCGGGGTGTCTCTTCATGCGCATGTTTAGGTATCCAAGGAATCCTATCTTGGAAGCGACATCCTATCCGTTTCATTTTCGCTATCGATGGAACGATTCCCTCGATGACATGCAAACGATTTTTCTCGTTTGCAGCCGAAGGAATCGAATTCAATAACGACCTGGTATATGGATGCAGCGGATTGTTGAATATAGCTTTAACACTTCCCGTTTCCACCACTTGACCTGCATACATGACAACGATCCTGTCAGCGACCTCTGCTACGACACTCAGATCATGTGTAATTAAGATGATGCCCATTTTTGTCCTGCTTTGGATATCTTTCAGCAGATCAAGTATTTGCGCTTGAATCGTAACATCCAGTGCCGTCGTGGGTTCATCGGCAATGACCAATGCCGGGTTGCAAGCAATGGCAATCGAGATCATTGCCCTTTGCCGCATTCCGCCCGAGAGTTCATGGGGATATTGCTTGTACGTCCGTTCAGGGTATGGAATTCCCACTTGAGTCAATAGTTCGATCGTCCTGTTCTTTTTTTCAGCACTGGAAAGTCCAGTATGATAATCAAGATTCTCCTCGATCTGTTTTCCAATGGTCATGAGCGGGTTCAGAGCCGATAAAGGTTCCTGGAATATCATACCCAATTCCTTGCCACGGACTTTATTCATTTGCACATCATTCAACTTTAGTAGATTTTGACCTTTATAATTGATGTTTCCTTCGGATTTCGTTCTCAGCTTATTATGTAATTGCATGATAGATAAGGCCAATGCGCTCTTTCCACAACCTGATTCTCCAACAACTGCTACAATTTCATTTTCATTCACCGTGAACGAAACATCATCCACTGCTGCATGATATTTGTTACCGATTCTAAATGAGGTAGTTAGGTTTTCTATTTGCAAAATAGCTTTCTTCATCCTTGCCCCCCCTAAATTATTTTATCGGGAAAATAATTAATCTTCTGATAATTATTTAAAATTTTAATCACTTTTTTACAATTATACAATAGTTTTTATAGAAAATAATCACATTTTTTTCATATTTTATAACTTTAGGAATAATTTTCTGCAATAAAAAAACGTTTCCTTTATAACTGTTATACAGTAAAGTTTTGAAGTCCGCTTAATTACGTAGAACAAATAATTTCACATTTATTATTTCGAGATAACTATTTAAACGTTCATACCCATTTTTTGACCTTGTCATTTTACGTACCGAAGAATGGTTCAGATTAAAGTATTTTAATATTTCGGAAAAATCAGTATATTCGCAAGGATATCATAAAAAAAGGGAATTTTTTCATATATATTTCAATATTTCTAAAAAAACACCTAATTTTCACTGAATGCACTGAAACCTTTTACCTTTTAAAACAGAGTCGAAGAAAAGGGTAGAAAATAAACGATGGAGTGATTGAATGTACTCACAAACTGTACAAACATATATGCCGTCCGTCATGCGGACGTTCGCTTTATCACTTTCCGTTTCCGTTTTAGGGATGGCTCTCGGCGCTCTTGTTCCGTCCCCCATGTTTCTTCCCCTAGCGATACTTAAGATCGTCATGCTGATTGGAGCATTCATATTACGGAGGAAAAAAGCCATCAGTTACACATTCTTGTATAGTTTCACGTTGATTTCTGGAATTACGACCTATCCAATCATCGCACACTACCTAGCCACTGCAGGGGCTAATGTGGTGATCCTGGCAGGTGTTACGACGACAGTCGTATTTGGAGGACTGGCGGTTTATGCCACAACCACCAAAAGGGACCTTTCTTTCTTGGGAGGAATGTTATTTGCGGCCTTATTAGCTTTAGTGGTCATTAGCATTTTCAACATTTTCTCTCCATTAAGCTCTACCGCCATGCTGGTCTTTTCATTTATTGGGATTTTGATTTTCAGTGGATATATTTTATATGATTTCAATAGAATGAAGCATTACGGGGTAACAACCAAAGAAGTACCGCTCATTGCCTTGAATCTATTTCTTGATTTCATTAACCTATTCATTAACATTTTGCGCTTCTTTGGTATTTTAGCAAGCGGTGACTATAAGCTAAACCATCAACCAACAATGTATCATAAGAAAGACGCTTGGACTTATCCAAGCGTCTTTTCACATATCTTCCTCACTGTGAAAATCCAATTTATGAAGGTACTGTTTTTCCCAAAACCCCTGGCAATGAATAAGAGACCAAATTACAATGAATTTGATCTCTACCATTAATAAGAACATCTGAAGGGATACTTATCTTATTTATATAATCCTGGATTTGATTGATCGGTCCATGGCAGTTTCACACCGAAAGTACTTGCAATGAACTGTGTTTCTTCCCTTCTTTTTTTCCTTATTTGGGCCCGTTGTTTTGCTGATTCATTTAAATTCATTTCCATCTCTGTTTCTGGAACCAAACGCGGAACCGGAATTGGTTTACCTTCTTCATTGATGGCAACAAATGTCAAGAAGGATATGACGCATAAATTCCGATCTCCTGTAACTAAATCCTCTGCAATCACCTTTACGATGATTTCCATTGATGTTCTGCCTGTATAAGTCACGAAGCTTTCAAGGCAAACTGCATTTCCTTCGTGAATAGGATGCAGGAAATCGACAGAATCAGTTGATGCAGTAACGACGTTGCTTCGCGCATGACGCATGGCTGATATAGCCGCTACATCATCAATGTATGCCATTAATTTGCCTCCGAACATCGTACCAATATTATTTGTATCCGGCGGGAGGACAAGGCTTGTTTTTATGACCAAAGAGTCCCGGCAATGTTTTATTTCTTCCATGGTGACTGCACTCCTTAATGTCTGACTTCTCACTAGTTCACTTTAACGAATTCTTACCTGTAAAGCAATTCACATGCTTATTTTCCTGCTTTTAGTCAAAATTATGCGGCTTATGATGAAGGCACCCACTTCACTGCCCTTTTGGCCGCTTGCCTTGTTGCAGCTCACGCAGACTCAAGCCAAATGTCATTTGTAAATGCGGATAATCCTTGAACCCTGCCCAATCCCCTCCCCAATCAAAACCTAACCCTTTAGCCATGGCTACGACTTCCATCCAATCCGACTTGCCATTATTGTTGCCATCATAACGCATATCCCAAATGGCCTCACCTTGTTTGTTAAGGAGGGCAAAATCTATGGCCAAACCGAAATTATGCAGGGACTCGCCTCCTCTTGCATTCGTCACGATGTTCCCCGAGCCTGTTCGGCCCTTTTCATAGAGTTCATTTTGCTCGGCTAAAGACCGGAACCCTGCCGTAATGATTACCGGGATGCCTTTGTCATTAGCCTGTTGAATGAGCTCGTCTTTTTTTTCGGCGACGATCGGATTCAGCTCGTCAGTCAGTTCGATTTCATCTAGATCCGGCGGAATCATATATTTGAACAAGAGCCCAAGCAACAATCCGAAAAAGCCCAATACCAAACATGTCCTTACCCAAGTGGCTTTCACTGAAAAATCCTTCCTTTACGAATAACTGTATGAAAGTGAAAAACTCAACCAAAAACGGATGAGTTTTTCTTCTATTATAACTTTGTTTTCAATTCTTCCATTTGCAATAAATGCCGTTTTTCATGTAGTCCCACGAACGTTATCCATTGCTTCAAGCTTAAATCTTTAAACAAAGGGTGTGGAAAAGACTTTTGTTCGAGATCCATTTCTTTTGCATCGTCAACGACCTGTACAAAAGCTTTTCGCGATTCGGACAATTTATCCTTAACTTCACTCAAAGTTTGGAATGATTCTGACGGAATGACAAATGGAGGGGCCAGGACCTTCACTTCACGATTTAATGTAAGCTCGATCGGTTTATCCACAGCAGGAAAGCTATCGTCGCTTTTCAATTTATCGGAAATGCTCTTTGTAATGGCCCTCTCCATCAAATATAAATGATCCAATACCTGGATGATGCTCCATCGTCCTGTTTCAGGATGGGCGTTCAGCTGTTCATCCGATAGTCCGTTGACTGCATGTAAAAGTTCTTCCCTGATTTTTTCATTTTCATTCATTTTTAGCATCTCCTCTTATAAGCCTCGCTAATCTCCTATAATTATTCCATGTCCTATAGGAAAGTGTAAAATAATTATACCTTTTGACAGAAACAAACCGATTAAAAGTTGTCTATTTTTTAAAAAGCTCTATGATAGTCATTAAGGTAAAATTCACCTAATTCAAATGACTTTCAAAGTTCATCAAGGACAGTCTAAATAGGAGTGATCGCTATGAGTGGAGGACATATTCCATTCAGCCACAAAGGCCGCAGTGCCATGCATGCAATGCCTTCAAAAGGAAGCATATGGTTGATGCTCAAACAAATGTTCAATCGGGTCCCATCCAAATGGAAGTTTTGCACTTTGGTTTTATGTATCATGCTTTTCATTTCATTGCTTGAGTTCTCCATCCCCCAGTTGACGCAGTTTACGATTGATAAAATCATTCCCGAAAAAAGATATGACTTGTTAATCTGGATTGGCGCAGGAATTCTTTGTGCTGCCATCTCATTGGCATTACTGAACTACTTTAACAGCTATATCGTTTCCAAGGTCGGTCAAACAGCTATTATGGATATACGGAATAGCATGTATGACCATATTCAATCACTGGATATGAAATTCTTTGATAAGAACCGTACTGGTGACTTAATGTCCCGGTTGACCAATGATGTCAATTTGCTGCAGCAGCTCGTCTCTTCGAGCATGCTTCAAGTCGTGACTGATGCGGTGACTTTCATTGCCGTGGCAGTATATATGCTTTTCATTAACTGGAAGATGACCATTGTCCTTCTTTTTACATTCCCTTTCATGTTCTATATCACAAGGGTATTCGGGAAACGCATCAGGATGTCATTTAGGTCTGTGCAAAGTTCAGCAGGAGATATCAGCAACCAGTTACAGGATTCCATTTCAGGAATGCGGCTCATTCAATCTTTTACAAATGAAGAATTCGAATCAAGGCAGTTTACGGAGCGTAATCAGGAAAATATGGTTGCAAACATTAAGTCCGTTCGGCTACGTTCCATGTTCGGTCCGATTATCGATTTATTGAACAATATCGGGCTTGTAGCAGTCATTGTGTTCGGGGCTTGGCAAGTGATGGAAGGTGAATTCACAATAGGATTAATCGTGGCCTTCCTCGCCTATTTGAGGTTACTGCAGAGTCCAGTTCGCAATTTCAGCCGGGTCATCAGCATTGTCCAGCAATCAGCGGCAGCCTTTGAAAGGATAACTGAAATATTGGAAACTAAACCTGAAATAATTGACAAGGGAAATGCCATTGAACTCCCTCCCATAAAAAAGCAAATTGAATTTCAATGCGTTAATTTCACTTATGATGAGAGTGTTCCTGTACTCATCAATCTAAACCTGACCATGAAAGCTGGTCAAGTAACCGCCCTGGTCGGCTCCTCTGGCGCAGGAAAATCGACCATCACGAGCCTTTTGATCCGACTTTATGATCCGCAAGGTGGCACAGTTATAATGGATGGTCATGATATTAAAGATGCGTCACTGAAATCACTACGGGAACAAATAGGAACTGTTTCCCAGGATATCATTTTATTCAACGGTTCCATCCGTGATAACATCGTATATGGCAAACTTGATGCTACAGATGATGAAATCATCGAATCCGCCAAAGCGGCAAATGCTCACGACTTTATCAGTGCTTTTCATGATGGTTATGATTCTCAAATCGGAGAGCGCGGAGTCAAGCTTTCAGGTGGACAAAAACAGCGCATCGCCATTGCTAGGGCACTTTTGAAAAATCCGCAAATCATCATTCTCGATGAAGCAACGGCGGCATTGGATACAGAATCCGAACATTTGATCCAGGAAGCATTGTCGCGTTTATTGATAAACCGCACTTCAATAGTCATTGCACATCGTTTATCCACCATTCAGGATGCCGATCAAATTATCGTTCTGGAAAAAGGTCAGGTTCATGAAAAAGGAACACATGAACAGTTACTGCAAAACAACGGCAGATACAAGCAGCTTCATGACTTGCAGTTCCCTCAACTAAAAGCCCTATCAAATTCCTAGCGACTTAGCAGGCAAAAATGCACAGGAAAGCTTTCCAGTGCATTTTTGCTTTCATTTGAAATCATAACTTTCCAAAACCCGATTAGCAATGAGCTGATACCCTTTTTCATTCGGATGTAACGTATCACTGAAATACTCTTTTTTCTTTTTACCTTCAAAAAGATCATTCGTAGGAATGTATAACATCCTTTTATCTTTATCCGCTATTTCCTTTATAGACTGGTTATAATCGCGAATGTGCTTTTCTAGTTTCTGATTGCCTTTAATTGGGTTATATAGCCCTACTACCAGAATATTCGCTTTACCGTTCGCCTCTATCAGCTTTGATGTAATTTTATTCAGATGGCTGATATACTCTCGTTTACCTTCATTGATTTTTCGATCACTTATTTTCTCCAAGTTCCCTCCGTTACTATTGATCAAGTCATTCGTTCCAATATAAACGATGAAAGTATCGGCTTCATCAAGTTTCGTTTTAATGCGGTAATCATCAAGCTGTTTCATCACCCCATCCGTTTCCTGGCCTTTTATACCGTAATTCCAAAAACTCACTTTTTGTTCCGATTCCGGATTATTCAATTCATCCTCCAGGCCTTCTATATAACCTTCCCCATCCTTATCCCCTTTTCCATATGTTAACGAATCTCCAAAAGCCATCACCCTTTGCACATCTTCCGACTCCGAAGCCTGAAATTCATATGCAGCAAAACATATAACTAGTACAATAATCAATGACCCTGCCAATTTTTTCATTTTGTTCTCCTCTTGTCTTTTTACTAGAAGTATTTAATCTTACATACCCAAAAATTCTACAGTCTTAACATACAAAAAAGAATTGTCAGATAAAGAGTAAAGAGTGTATGATAATATAAAACTTTCAATGGATTGGGTGTCATTCACCGTTCCTTAACAAAAAACGGGATTACCCTTCATTCTGGAGATTGAATAAATGATAGTTAGGAGTTTATATCATGGAAGAGCACATAGAGTTTAGAGAGGCAGAACTATCTGATCTGCCCAGAATTGTTGAAATATATAATTCGACAATTGCTTCAAGAATGGTCACTGCAGATACGGAACCTGTATCCGTCCAATCGAGGGTTAAATGGTTTGAGGAACATCATTCAGAAAGCCGACCGCTATATATCATTCTTATAGAAGGGAAAACGGCTGGATGGATGAGCTTTCAATCCTTCTATGGCCGACCGGCATATAATTCCACTGCTGAAATCAGCATTTATATTGATGATTATTTCCGGGGAAAAGGAATCGGACAAATTTCGATTCAAAAGGCAATTGAATTGAGTCCGAAATTAGGTATTAAGACTCTATTAGGTTTTATTTTCGCCCACAATAAACCAAGCCTTAAGCTTTTTTCCAAATTCGCTTTTGAAGAATGGGCACATTTACCTCAAGTTGCCGAGCTGGATGGCATTGAGCGGGATTTGATCATTCTTGGTAAACGTGTCGATATTTAATATAATTCTTTAGAGCTATTGCCTTGAGCAGTAGCTTTTTCAGATTAAATGAGGTCAAATTGGCTAATTTAAAAATACCTATATGCTTTTTGGAGTGAAAAATATTCAGAATCTCTTTTACTTGTTAACGCGTTTAATAGCGTATCCAATTCTTGACTGGCTTGAACAGTTAGCAGACCTGTTAAGCCGTAAATCGCTGCCAATTTGATCATCTCTTGTCTCTTCTCTTCTACTTTTTCTATAGTTACCTTCCCGCAAAACACCATATCAAACCTCCCAATTATTCAATATTTTTACACTTTCATCATAATGAAACCACTAGTTAAAATCAACTATTTTCCAGAAATTAAATGTGTTAATTTAAAGGGTAAATGTGACAAAACACCTATTTTATCCTTCAATTATGTATATTTTGTGTCATTTTCTATTAAATGCAAAAAAAGCACCCACTAGTGTAGACTGTGAATGCTTACATCCTATCCCTTATCCAAGAACCCCAAATATAGTCCATCGCTTACTATGTCATCCATTCAGAAGGTGATTCGTTATTAGGTCTATTTATAACAATCTTATATTCATCTTCAAGTACTTTTAATGGGGCATCATAAAGGTGCCTTTCATCAGAGGTTTTGTATACTCCATTGGCTAATAACTCTTCAATAAGCATTGCCTTCCTCTGTTCAATCCTCTTAAATAATTCTGCCATGTAAATGGCTCCTTTCCTAGTCATCCTAGAGCCAGCTTCTAGTTAGCTAAACTTTATCAACTTGTTTGATTTTCACCAAATTATATATACCTTTTCTATTATGTCACTAAACGTTATTCCCCAAAAATAAAAGCCCCTTCTAATTCAAGAAGAGGCTGACAGTATCCGTACGGCTCTTCTTATCTTCCAAGCATACGCTTGTTGGATTTAGCACAGTTCCCAAAACGGGTCCGCTGCCGAGGTTTCTTTGGGCCAAGTCCCTCCACCTCTCTGGATAAGAATTCGATATATAAATGATGTAGCTATGATTTTATCCTAATAATCATCAAAAGTCAATTACCTGGTTCTTCCTTTTTCCCTGGACATAAAGTGATCCCTCTTTCAATTACGGGTTGCATTTTCTTGTCTTTCTGATATGATGTCAGTAATTACATACAATTCACACCACTAGGGGAGTCTTTTTTTGACTGAGATGGAATTAGTTCCGGACCCTTTGAACCTGAACCGGCTCATACCGGCGGAGGGAAGTGGATGATATCGTCCATTTACAGGCTATATCCATCTACTCCGTTCCGTATTCAGGAACGGGGTTTTTTATTTACATGGGAATCCATTCTAAAGGAGGATGAACAATGGAGAATACTAAATTAGAAACATTCAGTGGAAGACTACACGCACGGGCAAAGGAGATTTGGAAAAGGAACCATTCACATCCCTTTGTCCAGGCAATCGGAAACGGCACGCTTCCTGAAAAGAAATTTGCCTATTACCTGAAGCAGGACTATATCTATCTCATGGATTATTCCAAGCTTTTTGCTTTAGGTGTCATCAAAGCTCATGATATCGAAACCATGGCAAAGTTTGCGAGTATTTTAAATGAAACCCTTCAAGTGGAAATGGATATTCATCGGCATTATGCTTCCGAATTCGGGATCAGTTCCAAGGAATTAGAAGATACAGAACCTACGCCAACCACCCTAGCCTATACAGGTTACATGCTAAATGCAGCTCAGCATGGGACTTTGGCAGACTTGATCGCCTGTCTCCTGCCCTGCGCTTGGGATTATTATGAAATCGGTTTGCTATTAAAAGAACAAAATGGAGTAACATTGGAAAACAATCGCTATGCAGATTGGATAAGGTCCTATTCATCCCCTGAATTCGGGGAAGCACACAAATGGCTGATCGCTTTGTTGGAAGAATTGGCGGCAGGCATGCCAGAAAAGGAACTTCTTAGATTAGAAAAGCACTTTTTGGTTACTTCCCGATATGAATATTTATTCTGGGATATGGTTCAAAATGAGCAGGATTGGCCGCTGTAAGTCGTTGACATGATGATGAATCCTATAAAGAAACTGACGTTGACTGCCATGATCACCGCTATAACGACACTGACCAGTTCAATTATTTTCATCCCTGCAGGATTTGCAAAGGTCTTTCCTATTCAGCATTTGGCAAATGTCCTGACGGCAGTCCTATTGGGGCCTGCTTATGCTGTGGCACAAGCTTTTTTAGTTTCGATCATTAGAAACATGTCTGGTACCGGTTCAATTTTCGCCTTTCCCGGCAGTATGATCGGTGCACTTTTGGCTGCCATCCTTTATCGAAAAACACAAAGCTTAAAATTCGCTTGTTTTGGGGAAGTGATTGGGACTGGCATTCTCGGTTCCCTAGCCTGTTATCCACTAGCCATCCTCCTACTGGGAGAAAAAGCTGCTCTTTTTGGTTTTTTACCAGCATTTATGCTCAGTTCATTCGCAGGTGCCATTTTAGCTTTCATATTACTTAAAATACTGTTAAAAAATAATTATATGAAGGGGTTTTTTTATGAAAACAGCATTAACCATCGCAGGCTCTGATTCAGGGGGCGGTGCTGGAATACAAGCGGACTTAAAAACATTTTCTGCGCATGGGGTCTTTGGAATGTCTGCCATCACAGCCGTAACCGCACAAAATACAATGGAAGTCCGTTCAGTACAGCCAATTGAAACAACTATTATAACAGATCAAATTGCTGCTATCTTTGAAGACATTCCTGTCGATGCAGTAAAAATTGGCATGCTTGGATCAAAAGAAGTAGTGGAAACTGTCGCCGCGTCCCTTAAAACCTTCTTGCCTGCCATCGTTATCCTTGACCCTGTCATGATTTCCAAAAGCGGCCACCATTTGCTCGACGAAAAGGCTGTCTCTGCCTTAAAAAGGGAATTGCTTCCACTTGCAACACTTGTAACCCCAAATGTACCGGAAGCGGAAGTACTGACAGGCTTGTCGATTCGGACGGAACAAGATTTCTACCGGGCTTGCATGTCGATACAAGAAATGGGCCCCAAAGCCGTTCTCCTTAAAGGAGGCCATGCAGCAGGAAATCCAAATGATCTTTTTTATGATGGGACTGACTTCCATTGGATCAAGGGAGAGCGCATTCAGACAAAAAACACTCATGGTACAGGCTGTACCCTATCATCCGCCATTACATCAAACCTGGCAAATGGAATGCCATTGCAAGTGTCGATCGAACAGGCAAAGACCTATATTTCTGAAGCGATACGCAATAGCTTTTCAATTGGTAAAGGTCATGGACCTGTCCATCATTTTCATTCATTTGCAAAAAAAGAACGGAGTGACTTAATATGAAGGTTTCTGCAGCCGATTTATTCGTGAAGGTAAAAGAAAGTAAACCACTCGTTCACCAAATCACCAACTTTGTTACGGTCAACGATTGTGCAAATGCCACCCTTGCCATCGGTGGTTCTCCAGTAATGACCTCGAGCCCAAGAGAAGTGGCTGATATGGTCAAATTAGCAGACGCATTGGTCCTGAATTTCGGTACGATCGATGATAAAGCCTTGGAAGCAATGGAGATTGCCGGTAAGACGGCAAATGCCCTGGGTATCCCGGTCATCTTGGACCCGGTGGGCGTCGGCGCCACCTCCTATCGTACAGAGCAGGTCAAAGAGCTCCTAAGTAAGATTACTTTCCAAATCATTCGCGGAAATGCGAGTGAGATCCTTTCATTGATGGGTGGGGATACCGTTACACGTGGGGTGGATTCAGGGGAACTTGCCATTAGCAATGCAGAGCTGGCTGTACGAGCGGCAAATAAATTGAATAGTATCGTCGTGGTCAGCGGGGCTAAGGATGCGGTCAGCGATGGAAAACATACGTCCATCATCGACAACGGGAACCTCTTATTAACTAATGTTACAGGTACCGGTTGCATGTCCACTGCTCTTATCGGCACTTTTTCCGGAGTCACTGACGATTTCTATTCTGCGGCAATTGCCGGTATCTCAACCATGAGCATTTCAGGGGAACTAGCTGCTGCAAACCTTCAAAAAGATGAAGGAACAGGAACATTTCGTGTGCGATTAATCGATGCAATATCAAGAATGGATAAGGAAATCTGGATGCACGAGGTGAAAATAAATGAAGAAGTCCCAAATTGATTTAAGCCTGTATTTAGTTACGGAAGAATCCATAGCATTAGAAAAATTGACCAAAATCATTGCAGAATCGGTTTCAGGGGGAGTCTCGATCGTACAACTTAGAGAGAAAAATAATTCCTCACTCTCCTTTTATAAAAAGGCTTCTGCATTAAAACAGTTATTGAACGAGCTGTCCATTCCGCTTATCATCAATGACCGGGTGGATATAGCACTTGCGGTAGAAGCGGACGGAATTCATATGGGGCAAGATGACCTTCCACTTCCTGTCGTCAAACAAATGGTTCCTGAAGATATGATTGTCGGTGTATCTGTCTCCACTCTTGAAGAAGCTCTCGAAGCCGAACGAAATGGGGCAGACTATATCGGAGTGGGTTCCGTTTTCCCTACCAGGACCAAACAAGATGCAACTCTTATGGCAATTGGGGATTTGGAGGAGATTTGCCGAAACGTATCAATACCCTCCGTAGCCATCGGGGGTATCACTGCCGATAACATTTCCGCTCTTTCTAATAGCGGGCTATCCGGTACCGCAGTCGTATCGGCCATCATGAATGCCGAAAATCCCAAGACTGCCTCCGAATCCCTTTTAAAAATAATAAAAGACTTTAAATAACGAAAAGAGGGGACTGTCTACAGTCCCCTTAGTCTGTAGACAAATTCAGGAAAGCGAGTTTGCCTACAGGTTTTTCCAAAAAAACATTCAGTTGTTTTCAGAAATCCGCGCCCTTTCCCCCGACTGTCTGCCAAGCCTTCTCGCCGCAAGCGTCTAAGGGGTCCTGGCTAGACACGTATTCGGCAGGAGTGTCGAATTTCTTCAATTTAAATGAGGGTTTCCTCTATATAATACTGGAAAAAACATGAAGGATAACCGAGTCTTGTTTTTCATGGTTCGGGGTGAGACCATTCCGAACACACTCTTGTTTATGTCAAAACGGTATTCTTTGTTTCCTTCCCAAAAGCTACGGCAACTGCTCCCACTAGAATAGCAATTGTAAATAGGGTGAAAATCGATGAAATCGGAGTGTCAGCTGCAACTAAATACCCTACAAGCAACGGTCCCAGCACACCGCCAATCCTCCCGATCCCTGCAGCTAACCCAGCTCCTGTACCACGAACTGCTGTTGGATATTGCTCAGGTGTATACGCGTAAAGTGCACCCCAAGCCCCTAGGTTGAAGAAAGATAGGAACATCCCGGAAATTATCAGCAGTGCTAACCCCTCTGCCGATCCAAAGAAAAAGGCACTGACGGCCGTTCCAATTAAGTATGTGATCAAAACGAATTTACGCCCCATCTTCTCTATCAGCCATGCAGCTGAAAAATAGCCCGGAAGCTGTGCAAGCGTCATGATCAGAACATATTCAAAGCTTTGAATCATGCTGAAGCCTTTTATGACCATCACACTTGGCAGCCATAAAAACATCCCATAATAAGAAAAGACCACGCAAAACCATAGAATCCACAATACAAGGGTCTGACGGGAGTATTCCTTTTTCCAGACACTTTTCATATTGCTTAATACAGATGGTCGCTGCCTTTTTTCAAGTTCCGTATATTTCGGTGAATCCGGCAGTTTCAAGCGCAGATAAAGCGCATAAAATGCTGGAACTGCGCTCAATAACAACGCAACCCGCCAACCATAAGCTGGAATGATGAAGTAGGATATGAGTGCTGCCAAAATCCAGCCGACAGCCCAAAAACTTTCAAGAAGGACGACGACCCTTCCCCTTTTGCTCGCTTCAACGCTCTCAGAGACCAATGTCGATGCAACCGGAAGTTCTCCTCCAAGTCCCATTCCAATCAAAAATCGCAGTATCAAGAACAAACTGAGTGTACTGACAGCTGCAGACAGGCCACTTGCGATTGAAAACAATAATAATGTAATGATAAAAACATTCTTTCGTCCTACCCTGTCGGCCATCGCACCAAAGAAAACGGCTCCAACTGCCATTCCTATAGAGTTTATGCTCCCAATCCAGCCAACTTGTTCACTGGTTAAATTCCATTCCTGTTTTAATGCAACAATGATGAAAGAAAGCATACCGACATCAAGTGCATCGAACATCCAACCAAGACCCGCAACACCAAGTAACTTACGCTGCGAAATCATTTTCGCATTATTTTCCATATATTCCTCCTGAAGAACTTTAGACCTTCTAGTTATTTTATCCTTATTCATTTTAACTATTAACTTTCATTTTTGCTACAGTAATTACACATGTCATGACAAAAAATATCTCTTTTTTAAAATAATGAAGAAATCTTGGATATACTGTCGAATGATATTGATTGAATATTCCCTTTTTTTCATTTATCATAAAAATTGGCATAAATCATAGCGTTAACAATAAGTCATCATGTTTTGCCCAAGATAATCATTTTATTCAGGAGGGTAATTATGACCAATCTAACGTTAGAAGTAAGTGGAAAGCTGCAAAAATTTTTAACAGGGCCAAAAAAGCTCTATATTAATGGTCAGTTTGTAGAAAGTGCTTCAAAAAAAACCTTTTCCACTCCTAATCCCGCAACAGGACAAAAACTTGCTGATGTTTATGAAGCTGATAAAGAAGATATCGACTTAGCCGTCAAAGCTGCACGCAAAGCATTCGATGAGGGGCCTTGGTCAAGAATGAGCGCAGCCGCACGCAGTAGACTTATGTATAAACTTGCCGATTTAATGGAAGAAAATAAAACTGAACTTGCGCAATTGGAAACGTTGGATAATGGTAAACCAATCAGTGAAACTACCAATGCCGACATTCCTTTAGCTATTGAGCATATGAGATATTTTGCTGGATGGTCCACCAAGATTGTTGGACAGACCATTCCGGTAAGCGGAAATTACTTTAACTACACGAAACACGAGGCTGTTGGTGTTGTCGGTCAAATCATCCCATGGAACTTTCCGCTTCTTATGGCGATGTGGAAACTGGGAGCGGCACTTGCTACAGGTTGTACGGTCATATTAAAGCCTGCTGAGCAAACACCCCTATCCGCTCTTTACCTGGCTGATTTACTGGCTGAAGCAGGTTTCCCTGATGGAGTCGTCAATATCGTTCCCGGTTTTGGAGAAACCGCTGGACAAGCACTTGTCGACCATCCGCAAGTAAATAAAATTGCCTTTACCGGTTCGACCGAAGTCGGAAAATTGATCATGCGTTCCGCTTCCTATACATTGAAACGGGTCACATTGGAACTTGGAGGGAAATCGCCAAACATCATCCTACCTGATGCCGATTTCTCAAAAGCCATCCCTGGAGCCTTGAATGGGGTCATGTTCAACCAAGGGCAGGTATGCTGTGCAGGTTCAAGGGTTTATATTCAAAAGAAACATTATGATAATGTTGTTGCCGATATGGCCAGCCATGCAAAAAACATCAAACAAGGGGCAGGATTAGATCCAAGTACTCAAATTGGACCGCTCGTTTCCCAGGAGCAGCAAAATCGGGTAATGGGCTATATTGAAAAAGGGAAAAACGAGGGTGCAGAGGTTCTTGTAGGCGGAAATAAACCGGGTGAACAAGGCTACTTTGTTTCTCCTACTATATTCGCTGGTGTTGAAGAGGATATGACGATTGCTAAAGAAGAGATTTTCGGGCCCGTCATAGCTGCAATGCCTTTCGAGGATTTAGATGATGTCATTGACCGTGCAAATGCCAGTGAATATGGATTGGCTGCCGGCTTATGGACAAGCGATATAGCCAATGCCCATTATGTTGCAGGGAAACTTCGTGCCGGTACAGTGTGGGTGAACTGTTATAACGCTTTCGACGCAGCTTCCCCGTTCGGGGGTTACAAACAATCCGGAATCGGACGTGAAATGGGATCCTATGCACTGGACAACTATTCTGAAGTGAAAAGCGTTTGGATTAATTTAGGTAAGTGATTTTTGACTATGAAGAAGAGGGTCTCAAAGAGGCCCTCTTTCTTCAGTCCATTGGTTCTTTGTACAAAATAAGTAAAATATGCAACTATTCAAACCCTTTCAATAGTCTCCCCTTCCATAATTTTGGTAGAATCCAAGATTGGCAAACCGGCTGCTGCTTGAGATGGCTGGGGAGGTTATGCACTCAAACGGTATGATGCCGGGGTTTGTACTAAAGTGAATGAACCTAACCTGATCCAATTGATTTCAGCTCCTTTCCCGTAATAAAGAATTCCTTCGTTTAATTAACTATAAGTTTTCACAAACGATGTAAAAAGTTTCTTTTTTATAGAACAATAAGTACAATTATAAATGTAGAAAATGGAAAAGGAGTTTTGAAAAGATGAGTGATTTTCAAAAGAATTTAGAAAAATATGCAGAACTTGCCGTAAAGGTCGGCGTAAACATCCAACAAGATCAAACCCTGGTCGTAAACACAACATTAGAAGGCGCTGACCTTGTGCGTCTCATTGTGAAGAAAGCATATGAAAACGGTGCACGTAATGTCATTGTTAATTGGAATGACGATATCGTTTCACGCACTAAATATGAACTCGCTCCCGATGAGGTGTTCCATGAGTATCCAAAGTGGCGTGCAGAAGAAACGATCGAACTTGCAGAAAACGGAGCTGCTTATCTATCCGTCATCTCCTCCAGTCCAGACTTATTGAAAGGTGTAAAGCCTGAAAGAATTGCGAACTTCCAAAAAGCATCCGGGACTGCATTGAAAAAGTGGCGACAGTACATGCAATCCGATAAAGTTAGCTGGTCCATAGTCGCCGTCCCTTCAAAAGCTTGGGCCGATAAAGTATTCCCTGAGGAGGCAGAAGGAAAACGCGTTGATATGCTTTGGGAAGCCATTTTCAAAGCAGTTCGTGTTGATGTGAAGGATCCTGTAAAGGCCTGGAAAAAACACGATGATACCCTGCATGAAAAGGTTGATTATTTAAATGACAAGCATTACCAAAAATTACATTACACGGCTCCTGGAACCGACCTGACAATTGAGTTACCTGACAAACATCTTTGGGTCGGAGCAGGGAGCGTTAACGTACAGGGTCATGAATTCATGGCTAACATGCCGACCGAAGAAGTGTTTACGGTTCCATTGAAAACAGGTGTTAATGGTACAGTTTCCAGTACTAAACCCCTTAGTTACGGCGGCAACATCATTAATAATTTTTCCGTGACCTTTAAGGAAGGACGGATCATTGAAGTAAAAGCTGAAGAAGGGGAAGAAATCCTAAAACAATTGGTTGATACGGATGAAGGTTCACACTATCTTGGTGAAGTGGCACTGGTTCCATTCAACTCACCAATTTCCCAATCGAATGTTTTATTCTTCAATACATTATTCGATGAAAACGCGTCAAACCATCTCGCTATCGGCAGTTCCTATGCTTTCTGTATTGAAGGCGGAAAAAGCATGAGTCCGGAAGAGCTTGCAGAAAATGGACTGAATGAAAGCCTTACACATGTCGATTTCATGATTGGATCAGATAAAATGAACATCGACGGCATCAAACAGGACGGCACTACAGAACCTGTCTTCCGTAATGGGGATTGGGCGTTTTAATTAAATGTCATTAAGCGTCCATCACTTGAAAACCTTCATTTTTTTCATAGCCACGTGTTTCCTGCTAGGGAACATTGTGGCTATTTTTTCATGCCCATTAATCAATCACAGCTGTTGCCCAGCAAACGAAATGACAGTTCATGCCGTTTGCTGGGCAACCTCTCCATAAAGAAATGATTGATTCGCCATTCCTCAAAAGTCATTAAGAAATTCTTCCAGGAAATAAAAAAGCTCCATATATGTAGCACTCTGCTTTCATACGGTAATAGATAAATGGAATAGATTTCCTAAACCGGACTCCGCATAAACCCAAACTGCGTGATCCATTCCTCGTAAGCTAAAAAAAACGCATTCCGCATTCCGCCTTTCACCTTCTATATTCGCAAAACCATTACCCTTTATCTTCCTCTTTATATCGTTCAAAATTATTGAGCTCAGTGCCATTTACTTAGCCTGATTTTTTTAATCTAATATATCCTTGTAATATCTTGGACGCATCTTTTATCCCCAAATATGTTATACTATAAGTAAAGAGGGTGGCTAAATTGAAAAGCAATAAGTATAATACTGGTGAAACAGTAACTATTCAAGATACTAATGAATTAGTAACCATTAATAAATGGGCATATGTAAAAAACATGAAAAGATATTCTTATACTGTAAAAGAACAACCAACTACTTTTTTCTTTGAGGAAGAATTAAAAAAATCTTAATACCCGTCCCTAAAACCCTACTCAGCTCAGAGTGGGATTTTTTTTGCTTTTATTTTTAAGCACAATAAAAAACAGACTCCCCATCGGGAAGTCTGTTCATATAGGTTACGATTTAATTTTAAAATTAAGCTTTTTGAACGTTAGCAGCTTGAGCTCCACGAGCACCTTGCTCAACGTCGAAAGTTACTTTTTGACCTTCGTCTAAAGATTTGAAGCCTTCGCTTTGGATAGCTGAGAAATGTACGAATACGTCGTCTCCATTTTCACGTTCGATAAATCCAAAACCTTTTTCTGCATTAAACCATTTAACTGTACCTTGTTCCATTGTTGTTGCCTCCTAGTGCATAACACACATTGTATTACTATTTTTAATCATTTGGAAAATAATTATTATCCTCTTCCACAATCAAAAACAATTCTTTATTAGATTAACATGAAATGATAAAGATTGCAAATTTCTAGAAATATTTTTAAAAATACGGGTTTGCCTCCTATTTACATTATATCCCTATATTATCCAATTAAATGATTCAGATGTCGATTAACGGGTATATCAGAGTATAAGAATAAGCAACCACTTAAAGAATTTACAACAAGGAGGTCAATCAATGAAATATTACAAAGTTTCTAATAGCGGTCTTCACAGTAAGGTTATTGTAGCCTATAGCGGGTATGAGGCACTCGGACTTTATTTAATGGAAATCGATGATCAACTTGGTTTTGTTGATGATATAGATATGAGCAAGTCGAGATTTCCTATACCGGTTACCCCGTTTATAAGACACTTAAGGAGCTATATCAAGAGAAAGATTTTTGGGAAGTTCCTAATGTTGTCGTGGAAGTCGAATAATGACAGCCCTCAACTTTAAGAGAGCCACTGGATGTTACCTCCCAATCAACTCAGTCAAATAATATTTCGTAATGGCAAGATATTCACGGATATATGATTTCAACAGTGACACTTTTGGTGTCTTTGCCGGTATTCCCTTCATGTCCAAGCCTTCTTTTTTTGCTATTTCAACCGCCCGGTAGATATGAAAGTCATTACTTACGATCAATCCTAAAGCTGCTGTATCAGGAATGAGTTCTTTAGAGAAAACAATATTTTCGTACGTCGTTGTTGATTTATCTTCCATCATGATGCGTGCTTCTTCAATTCCCTGGGCGATTAGTCCCTGTTGCATTGCTTTTGCTTCCGATATATCTTCTCCCGGTCCTTTGCCGCCAGATACAATGACCACTGTATGTTTATTTGCAGTTAAATATTCTGCAGCTTTATCAATCCGGTATTGTAAGGATAATGAGGGAACCGAACCTTTGACTCTTGCTCCAAGAATAATGAGGTAATCGGCATTTTCCGGAATTTGCTGGTGAATGCTTTCTTGAATTTTCATGTGCAAAAATCCAAAATACACCAGTACTGCGATAACGCTTATTACACAAAATTTCATCGCCCTTTTCAAAGTTTTTCCCCACTTCATTTTCTTCCTATTACTTAATTTTTTCCAATAACCCCTATATAACTAAGAACAAAGAGCGGGAAATCATGAAAGACTTCCCGCTTTCCCCTAAATTATTCAATATGACAGTTTATTCCGCGACCATATCATCATATATCAATTTTCCTATTTTACTGATTACTTGACGGCTTTCTTCCTCTGATTTCATATCTTCAGTAAGAACTGCAGCATAAACAGTTTGTGTTTCTGAACGAATGATCGCACAATCATGGGCAACTCCCCGAATTCCGCCCGTTTTGCTTGCGACCTTGACCCCTCTGCCCATCAGGGATGGAAGTTTATCCCTTAATTGCTGGTTGTCAAAGACACGCAATATTCTTTCCTTGCTTTCCCTCGTTAAAAAGTTGCTTGTATGTATGGCTTTTAAACAGGTAATCGTATCTTCTGCCGATATGGTATTGTCACGCCCTTCTTTTAATGCCTTAAAATCCTGCATTTTTCGTTCAAGAACCGTATTTTTCAAACCAAGTTCCTTGATGCATTGATTGATTTCCTCAAAGCCCAACAGGTTCATCATCATATTCGTGGATGTATTGTCGGAAACAGTTATCATCAATGTCAATAAATCCTCTACGGTTAAAAATACCTTATTCGATAAAACATGCAGGACCCCAGATCCCCCAGTCACTTCATTAGGCGGGATGGTCACTGGTTGATTCAAATAAATTTTCTTTTGTTCACTTTGACGATAACCTTCGATGATCATTGGTATTTTGATCAAACTCGCTGATTGAAAGGATTCATCCTTGTGATATCCAATCGTGTCCCCAAGACCATTTTCAATTTTATATGCGATTTTCCCATTAAATGTTTCAATTAATGCCAAGATATCATGTTCTATAGTTTGTAAGGTCATCTCTTTCCCTATTCCTCCCTTGGATATCATTTAATCCCCTATAAAAAAATCACTTATCCCCTAACTTATTCTACCATGTTAAAAGCAGTACAATCTTCTTATAAATTTCAAATTGAATAAATTTTCATATAAAAAGAGCCTTCATATCGAAAGCTCCCTTAACAACTGTTATTCACCTGGCTTTTACGGTCCGGCTCTTCTCTAGCGGGAATCGTTTCTTCTCGGTTGTATCCACCTGTGTTATTTCACCATCATGTATGGTTATTATCACGGATCCATATTGCAGTTCTTCCAAGCTTGAAATGATATGCCTGATTTTAAATTCTTCTTTCTTTTCCATAATATCTCCCCTTCACTACTGGTAATAAAGCTTCGTTTCATGACTAATGTTAAAAAGGATCGACGAAAAGCGCATGTTCGCTTCCCACTTTCATATTTTCTTGAGGAACTTGGTTTACCTATCATATCCTCATCACTTTACTTTCCGTATAAGAATAACCAGTTAATAGGAACTCCATATTCCCCTCCCCTCACTATAAAAAATAAAAGGCACCCGCCATCTAATAAATTAGATTTAAGGGTGCCTTTAGTTGACTAATCGGCAATTCAGGTGTTGCCTATGTTATAGAAAAATACGATTCAAAGCAACAAACCACATTATTCTTACCAATTAACTTGGTATTACTAATATAATCCAGATTCACCCTTTTGTCAATGTTGTATTTAAATTTTCTGATTAGTCTGCGTTTTACATTTTACTTATTTACCACTTTACCAAACTAAACTATTTGAGATATACTATTTTAGTATAAGTTGTCGGGATAAACACACACTTTGTATTTAAGAAAGGTTCGATATAAATGGGAAATAAAAAATGGGGTTTATTGATTTTGACCACATTCGTAATTGGAAATATGGTCGGCGGCGGAATTTTCATGCTCCCTGCTCAATTAGCACAAGTATCCAGTCCATTAGGGGCCACATTGGCATGGATTGTTACTGGACTGGGAGTTTTTCTAATAGCATTGGTGTTTGGTAACCTGGCTGTCCGGAAACCGGATTTGAAGGCTGGACCGCAAAGTTATGCTCAATCATTATTTAAATCACCTGCTAAAGGAAGGGTTTCAGGATATAGCATGGCTTGGGGCTATTGGGCTGCGAATTGGGCTGCGACAGCTTCAGTCATCATTTCATTTGCTGGTTACCTATCAACGTTTTTCCCGGTGATGCATAGTTCGAAAGTTATTTATACAGCGGGTTCGTTTCAACTTGAGCTAGGTAAAGCATTAACGTTTGTGGTATGTTCCATTGCCCTTTGGGGGATTCAGGCAATCTTGGTAAGAAGTTTTAACAGTGCTGGGAAAATGAATCTTTTTGCTACGGTTACCAAAGTGCTTGGATTCTTATTTTTCATCATTATCACGATTTTCATCTTCGATACTTCCAATTTAGGGAACGGAGCTGAATTTTATGATAAGACGGGATCTGCGATCTCTTTGGGTGATCAAGTAAATGCAGCTGCAATTTCAACATTATGGGCCTTCATCGGTATTGAAGCTGCCGTCATGCTTTCAAACCGTGCTAAGTCACAAAATGACGTAAAGAAAGCGACGATTCTTGGATTGCTTATCGCTGTTGCCATTTATATCGGCATTACTTTATTGACGATGGGTGCCATATCACAAGATGATTTGAAAATATCACAAAAACCACTTGTAGACGCACTGCAAGCTGTAGTTGGTTCAAGCGGCACATATTTTATGGCTGCTCTTGCCGTCATTTCCTTATTAGGATCTACAATCGGATGGATTGTCGTTGCTTCTGAGGTTCCTTACCAGGCAGCGAAATCGGATCTGTTTCCGGCCTATTTTGCGAAAGCAAACAAAAATGGAACACCCGTCCGTTCTATGACAATAACAAATATTATGACACAGATATTCTTATTCTCCACTATCTCGGGTACGATTTTGGAAGCTTATAAATTCTCGATGATCGTCGCTACACTTGCTTACTTGATCCCGTATCTTGCTTCCGTTCTGTATCAATTGAAACTAGTCATGACTGGGGAAACCTATGATGTCATGAAAGGCTCTAGAGTACGTGATGGCATCATCACCATCCTGGCTTTACTTTACTCGATCTGGGTCATCAAGACAGGTACAGCTGATATGAATACATTCATACTTGGCATTGCCTTATATGTATTCGGAATCGTCTTATACCCGCTCTGGATGAGAAAAAAATCATAACCTTAAAACACCTCGGCCTTCGCCAAGGTGTTTTTTTATATTTCCTTTATTGCCAATCTAGTTCTCAGCTTTACTGTTTCCCCTGAACTTAACTCCCTCAATCCAGTCAATTTTGCAGACAAATCCAAATTTGGAGCATTCGTTACCCATGTATATGGTTCAGGACATACGAACCCCTCCTGGTTGAACAATACCCAAAACTTAAAATGTTGATCGCCATGATAAATGACCTGTATACCAGCCTCTTGGTCAGTAAGGATGCACTCGTTTCTCAGAGCTCTTTCCTCATCATAGCCAAATAAGTCATCAAACAGCCGACCTTCCAAGTTAAACCCATTTTGGATTTCCAAAGTATTGGCCGTTTCATGAATTGTGCCAGTGGGCAATGACCTTTCATTCAACTCCCATTGTTTATTGACGGGAAGAGATATTCTGCAATCCTTTAATTGACTCCCTGTTCCAAATGGAAAATTGAATACAGTATGATAACCCGCTCCCCATGGAAAGGGTTCATTGCCCTTGTTGGTGATTTCCAATTGGATATCCAATGTTTCATCTCTTAAAGACAAAGACATATTCACAGTGATATCTTGTGGCAAGCTACCTTTTAGATCGAAATCGCTGCTTGAAAATTCAGTATTAATGACGATTTCTTTCCCGTTCACTTCCTTTTTGCAGACTTGCCACGGCTTGTCATGCAAAAAACCGTGAATGTGATTGGATTTTCCCATTTCATTGATTGGAAACTTATACGTAGTCCCCTTATATGTAAATTGACCATCTTCAATTCGATTGGGAGGGAAAAGGATTGGCATTCCATATAAAATGGGTGCTTTTTTATACTCTCCCGCACTATCCGGAGTTCGCAGCACCTCTATATCTTTATCTTTATCTTTATGCTTGTACCTAAACGAAAGCAGATTGCTTCCTAAAGATGGCGCGAGTATCGCTTCCACTTTTTCATTGCCGAACTTTATGGCCTTTTCATTTAAAAAAATGATATCTTCTATATAATAACCTGTCACTTATTCTCCCCCTTTGGCTTGAACATATATCCATCCTACTTCCACCAACCATTTTTTGCAACAAATGGAAATACATTTGATTCTAATTATTTATTTGTTTGAAATAAGTGCTGGTAATCTAAGATTTTGTTAGCTTGCTTTACTATTTTTCTATTATCCTTTTCCCTCACATCAATCGACTAACCTTAAACCTTATTAAATAAAAAAAGAATGCCTAGACGTCATCCTTTCAGAATGTAAACTCGATGAAAATCGAGCTTGTCTACATTTTTTTATGGCTTGTACAATTTGGCCCTTGATTTCAACTCCAGGCACTCGCTTTCCACGGGCGGTCCGGAAGCATCCTCGGGCTTTCGCGTGCGGGGTCTCCCTTAGACGCGCTTTTCCCTCAGTAGTCTCGAACACCCGCTCCAATCAACTTTGTTTTAACTTTAAGATAGAACCTTTTGCCTAGAGCCTTTTTTGTTTTAAAATAAACGTATTAAAACTTGAGGTGATGAGGATGATGCTTTCTAAACATGATTCTATTCAGCGAGATCAACTGGTGCCCTCGAACCATTTGGTTCAAAAAATGGAGGCTGCCATGGACTTCTCTATCATTTATGACTTAGTGAAAGAGATGTATTCTGAGGGAGGACGCCTTCGAGATGAAATAAATCAAGATCGTGAAAACCATGGCAAGAAGCCTTTTCCACCGGATAAATTTGGTAAGAAGGAAACCAAAGAAATAAATAGAAAGTACAACTGATTCTGAGAGTGGCTACTAGGTGAAAGATGAGAGAACAAAAACAGTTTGCCTATTCATTCCGCGGCCGGAGAACGCAACAATTATGTAAGAGGAACGATTGTAACACCCGGAAATACACATGATAGTCAAATCTAAGAGCCACTTGTTGAACAAGTGATTGAGAAAGTTGGAAAACTTGAAGCCGTTGCCGCAGTTGCAGCTTATAAAACACCAGAGATTACAAACTACCTTTTAACAAAGAAATCATACCGGCTTTGCCCTATGCACGTCCTCAAACAAAAGAAGGGTTCTATAGCAAGCATGAATAAGGTATACGAGGAACATTTTGATTGTTTCATTTGCCCAACGGGTGAGCTATTAACGTATTCAACAACCAATAAAGGGGGCTATCGCGAGTATAAATCTCGCAAACACATCTGTGCAACCTGCTCATCTTTATCACGGTGTACAGAAAGCAAAGTTTATCAAAAAGTGGTGGCTCGGCATATCTGGCAAACACATGTGGAAGAGGCAGATCATCTGCGTCATCATCAAGATGTAAAACCTATCTATGCGAAACGTAAAGAAACGATTGAGCGTGTATTCACAGATGCAAAAGAAAAGCATGGTATGCGTTGGACTCCTTTAAGGGGACTTAAAAAAGGGTCGATGCAGGCGATGCTTACTTTCGCTGCCATGAATGTAAAGAAGGTGGCTAATTGGACATGGCAAGGTCCATAACTGACCTAACATAGTGGGCAGCCCTAATCTCCTAACTTTAGTCGAACATTCAAAGAGGATTTCAAAAGGGGTTCGGAATTTTTAATTCCGAGCCCCTTTTGTCTACAAACTGAAAGGATGCCTAAACGGCATCCTTTTTTACTTATCTATTACTCTCACTTACTAAAGCCACTATACCTTCTTCATCATCCAAAACAAGTTCAATACCGGAGTATGGATCTTTATTCATATATTCATCCAACCATAAGCGAAGCGCTTCTATCAAGTTGATGGTAATTAACACTTGTTTTCGGCCATCGACAAAGACTTCCGCCGAAAAGCCATAATCATCATCATACATTAACTCCACTTCTACCTCATTGGGTTGAACCTGCTTTTTACGGCCAATATAAACACAAACCGCGTTAATGATATCTTGTTCGGAAATCTTTAGCCTCTCCATGGGTTTGGATCCTCTTTCTTCTTCTTATCTTTGAAATATGTGAATATTTTACGGATTACAACGATTAATGCAACAACTGCTAACACGTTGATTAATAGTCCTAGTATAGAACCAAGCGCTCCCATATTGGCGAATAGGCTACCAAAAAGTAAACCTGCCAGTCCACCTAGCATAATTCCTTTCATTAAGCCGCCCTTTGTGAATGAGTTTCCACTTTTTGTATCAGTCTTCGCTTTATTAGTAGTGGTAGCATCGGACTTCTTCGTCTCTTTATTTTGGAAATTCGAATTATTATTGTTGTTGCTGTTAAAACTTCTTTTTCCAGACTTGTAACCCCTTGCATCGACTGACTCCGAATGATCCTGGAATACATAAGTTCCGACTGGCGAGAATGCTAGTGTAATTGTAAGTAATGCAGCCATAAATTTTTTCATCATGTTTTTTTGCCTCCGTTTAATAGTATGGAATGTTGTTTCATTATATCTTTTCCCAGATTAACTGAAAGTCCACATCACCTATCCTTGTTTTATCTTATAGTATTTACGTTGAATTTCAAAATAAGTTTCACTTTTTTCGATTTTTTTCAAAAAAAATAAGCAGGGGGAATTTTCTCCCTGCTTATTAAAAAACTATTAGTTTACACGAACCACACGGCCGTTGAATTTACCTGCCCAATATCCACTTTCCATATTCGCGATTGCAACACCTGTTGAACTTTGGGAACCGATAAATTTACCGCCACCGACATAAATACCGACATGCCCATCCGTTTTATAGGTATTGAAAAACACTAAATCTCCAGGTTGTATTTGACTCTTAGAAACTTGACGTCCTGCACTTGTCAATGCACCCGTACTGGCTGGAAGGTTCACACCAGCTTGCTTATAAGCCCATGCAACGAATCCTGAACAATCGAATAAACCGTTAGCAATATCGGATGCCGTTCTTCCGCCACCAAATTTATATGTGGAGTTACCGATATATTTATAACCTGCTGTAATTGCAGAGCCAGTATTTGCACTGCTTGGCTTACTTGAAGTTTCAGGTTTACTAGCTGCAGGCTTACTAGCCTCAGGTTTACTAGCTGCTGCAGCTTTATCAGCAGAAGTGTTTTTAGATGAAGTTGAAGATGATTCACCTTTAGACGACCCAGATACTGACGATTCAGCTTTAGAAGAACTTGATGATTCTTCACTTGATGATTCTTTACTAGAAGCATTTGAAGAATTCACTTCTTCAGCAGCACGGTCAAGATCAGCTTTCTCTGATGCCTTACGTTCTTCCTCTTTTTTGATATTTTCACGAATGGAAGCTATTTGTGCTTCTAAACCGGCATCTTTATTTTCTAAAGATTGTTTAAGTGCCTCTGTTTCCGATTCTTTCTTTTCAATCTTTGCCTTCATATTGACAGTTTCAGCTTTTTGATCTTCAATTTGAGATTGCATGCCTTTAAGCTCTACTTCCATATCCTTAAGGCTTTGCAACTTTTTCTCAACGGTCGCTTGTTTTTTTTCTAAGTCAGCTTTATCCGCTTCCTGCTCGCTAAGAATCTGTTGGTCAGCTTCCACGATAGCGGCTACCGCCCCAACACGATTAACGAATTCACCAAAGCTTTTAGAACCCAAAACAACTTCTAGGTACTCAACGTCCCCGCCGCTCTCTTGGAATGAAAGGGCGCGCTCTTTCAAGACTTCCTCGCGTTTTGCGATTCTTTCTTCCAAGGCTTTAATTTCTTTCTTTAAAGAATCTATATCTTTTTCGGTGTCTTTAATTTCTTGTTTAGTCTCTTTGATTTTTTGGTCATTTTCTTTCATTGCCGATTCTATCTGGGCAATTTGGGAATTCATTTTCGTTTGTTCTTTTTTCAATTCCTGAATAACTTGTTCTGCCTCTGAAATATCTGATTGTATTCCTGTGCGTTGCGATTGAATATCCGAGATAGATTCAGCCTTTACAGACGGTATGGCAAAAGCGCTTCCTAATCCAAGCATAATTGTCGTGTTCAATACGATAAGTTTTTTCTTCAAACTCATTTCCCCTGCTTTCCTCCCCTTGCATTTCCATCGACCCACTTCTTTTTCTCTATGAAAAATCATTAGTCAAAATAAATTGCTGGGAACTCTTCTCTATTTTTTTTACTCTTTATGTAATTTTCTAAGATTGTAATTATATTAAATACATTTCTTTAACTCTACTATGTTTCCATCTAATTCGTAGTATATCATCAGATTTTGTCAAATGCGTAATAACAATATTACATTTATATTTCAATTTTAACATTAAACATAAAAATTCGACTTTTCCCTGTGATAAAACAACCAATATTTTACACAAAAACCTTCTTATTTAGATGCAAGACTTTCTATCTAGTGTTTAGCACCATGGAACCACAGACCATTGGCAGATTCAAACAGACCATTTCGAATGCATGGAAGCCCTTTTGAAACAAATTGCCGTTTATTTCCCTTACATTACATGGAAGCTCTGCTGGCATCCCCATAAAAAAACAAAAAAAACCGCTCATCAGCGGTTTTTCCGTCAATATTCGACCCATTCTTAAATTCCAGCCATATAGTCGACAAAAACCTTCATTTCTTTTGGTCGGACGAATACCCTTTCGCCCTTGCTTATTTTCAGATTCAAATATTGTTCTTTCGTCAGTTCGATTTCCAGCGGTTCGTTTGTATCCTGACGAATGACTTCTATTCGGACAATAGGGCCAATTGAATGGATATGATCAATTATGGATGAAATCGAATCCTTTTCTGATGGTACTCTTTCTATGATAAAGTTATGGGCCCTTACATAACCGGTACCCCTACCATCTTCGCTGCCCGGGGCATTCATTTCCACATTCCCAGTTACCAATTTACCTTGATGAACATTGCCTTTGAAAAGATTGACACTGCCAAGAAAATCATAAACAAAGGGGTTTTCCGGTTGATCATATACTTCTTCCGGTGTTCCAATCTGTTCAATTTTCCCTTCATTCATGATTACGACCCGATCAGCAACATCCATCGCCTCTTCCTGATCATGCGTCACGAACACACTTGTAACATTGAATTCATCATGAAGCCTTCTTAGCCAACGCCGAAGTTCTTTGCGAACCTTGGCATCCAATGCCCCGAATGGTTCATCAAGCAAAAGGATATTCGGTTCAACGGCAAGCGCCCTTGCCAATGCGACGCGCTGACGCTGGCCGCCAGATAATTGGGATGGATAACGGCCTTTATATCCTTCCAGCTTGACGAGCTGAAGCAATTCGGTAACCTTTTGTTCAATAACTTCTTTACTTGGCCTAATTTTTCTAGGACGGACCTTTAACCCATAGGCGATATTATCAAAAATGGTCATATTACGAAAAAGGGCATAATGCTGAAAGACGAAACCCACATTTCGATCTTTTACATGCTTATGCGTGTAATTCTCCTCATTGAAAAGGATCTTTCCGTTCTCTGCTTGTTCAAGGCCCGCAATGATACGCAATAATGACGTTTTTCCCGATCCAGAAGGGCCAAGAAGGGCTACCAGTTCACCGCTCTTTATTTCCAAATCGATGTTTTGGAGTGCTTGATAAGACCCGTAATATTTTGTAACATTTTCAATGATGATACTCATTTCATTCCTCCTAACTCGCTTTGGCTGATTTAAAGTCCGTTTTCCATTCTATGAAACTTTTAATGATCAAGGTTATGATTGCAAAAATGGACATCAGGGATGCAACGGCAAAAGCTGCTGAAAATTGATATTCATTGTATAAGATTTCAATATGAAGCGGCATCGTATTGGTCATGCCCCGTATATGGCCAGATACGACCGATACAGCTCCAAACTCACCGATTGTCCTTGCACTGCAAAGGATGACCCCATATAGAAGTCCCCATTTTATATTGGGAAGCGTAACATACCAAAATGTCTTAAACCCTCCCGCACCCAGCGTGAGTGACGCCTCTTCTTCAGACGTTCCCTGGCTTTGCATGAGCGGGATCAATTCGCGCGCAATGAATGGGAAGGTTATGAAAATGGAGGCGATGACAATCCCCGGTATTGAAAAAATCACTTTAATGTCAAAGGATTGCAGCAGTGGACCAAGTGTTCCATGTAAGCCAAACAGAAGGACGAAAATCAATCCAGCAATGACAGGTGAAACGGAAAAAGGCAAATCTATCAAAGTTATCAAGAAGTTTTTTCCCTTAAAATCATATTTAGTGATGGTCCACGCAGCAACTATCCCAAATATGGCATTAAGTGGCAAAGTGATGAGGACAACGATCAATGTTAATTTAATTGCAGCCAAGGCATCAGGATGTGTAATGGCCGCAAAATAAGCTTCGGTACCTTTTTCAAAGGCCTTTACAAAGATAGCGATTAATGGGACAACTAAAAATAAAGTCAGAAATAGCAATACAATGGAAATAAGAACCCACTGTATGGATTTAGGCTCTTTTGTTGCGTTTCTCGTAAGAATGACGGGGTGATTCATTTTATTAGCAACCACTGAATTATCATTTTCCATCATGTCCCCTCCTACTTCCCTGAATATCTTTTGCCGGTCCACCATTGTAAGATATTGATGGTGAACAAAATTATAAATGTAAAAATGAGCATGACGGCTGCAACAGCTGTTGCACCCTCATAATCATACTGTTCGAGTTTTGTCATGATGATCAGCGGGGAAATCTCCGTTTTAAATGGCATATTCCCGGCAATGAAGACAACGGATCCATACTCTCCAAGTGCCCTAGCAAAAGAAAGTGCAAAACCCGTCAATATCGCTGGAATCAATTCCGGGAAAATAATTTTTATGAATGTCTGCATTCGATTCGCCCCTAAAGAGGCTGATGCTTCTTCCATTCCTTTTTCGATATTTTCAAGTACCGGTTGAACCATCCGTACCACGAATGGAAGCCCTATAAATATTAGGGCGATGATGATCCCCACAGGAGTGAAAGCGACTTTAAAGCTGAAAAATTGCCCGATCCATCCATTCGGTGAGTACAAAGTGGTCAAAGTAATACCTGCCACAGCAGTCGGGAGGGCAAAAGGCAAATCGACCAATCCATCGATGACCCGTTTGCCGGGAAACTCATAACGAGTAAGCACCCAGGCAATTAACACACCAAAAACTGCGTTCACGAAGGCCGCAGTTAACGCTGTCATAAAACTCAATTTATAAGAAGCGAGAACCCTTGGTTCAGTTATGGTCGCCCAAAAATCCTGGAACCCCATTGAAAATGTGTTTAGAAAAACCATGGATAACGGGATCAAAACGATGATGGAGAGATACAGCAGCGTAAAACCCATCGTCAACCCAAAACCGGGTATGGTCCTCTTTTTCGTCTGTTTACCTTCTGTCACTGTATTCATCGCTTCGCCTCAGCCCTTTTTCTGTTTTATGAAGGAGAAGATGTTAAAGCCACCTTCCCTTTCATGATTATTGCGGTTGATAAATTTCGTCAAATGTACCACCATCATTAAAATGCTTTTCTTGGGCTTTTTTCCATCCACCAAACGTATCATCAACCGTCACCATATCGATATTGGCAAATTGGTCTTCATATTCAGCGAGAACCTTTTCATCCCTTGGACGATAGAAGTTTTTCGCGGCAATTTCCTGACCGGCATCCGTATATAGGTATTCCAGGTAGGCTTCAGCCACTTCCTTTGTTCCTTTTTTCGCGACCACTTCATCGACAACAGCTACTGGTGGCTCTGCTAATATACTGATTGAAGGATTGACGATTTCATATTTGTCATCACCGAATTCTTCTAGAGTTAAATAGGCTTCATTCTCCCAAGCGATAAGTACGTCACCAATTCCCCTTTCTACAAAAGTGGTGGTTGCACCGCGTGCCCCTGAGTCCAGGACCTCAACATTCTGATAAAGTTTTTTCATGAAATCCTTCACTTTTGTTTCATCATTATCGAAATTCTTCTCTGCATAAGCCCAGGCAGCCAGGTAATTCCACCTTGCCCCTCCGCTTGTCTTTGGATTTGGTGTAATGACGGATACATCCTTTTTAATGAGATCATTCCAATCTTTAATGCCTTTAGGGTTATCTTTTTTTACCAAAAACACAATGGTTGATGTGTATGGTGTCGAGTTTTCCGGTAACCGTTTCTGCCAATCCTTCGCCAACAGGTTACTAGCTTCATATATGGCATCTATATCATAAGCCAATGCCAATGTAACGACATCCGCCTCCAATCCATCAATGACTGCCCTGCCCTGTTTACCAGATCCGCCATGGGATTGTTGAATCTTTACATCCTGACCCGATTCTTCTTTCCAGTGCTTCACGAACGCTTCATTGAATTCCTGGTACAATTCGCGTGTCGGGTCATATGACACATTCAATAGCTCGACTGATTTTGATTTTTCGTCCCCTTCCGTTTTTTCCGAGTTGCATCCTGCGAGTAAACCGAATGCTAATGTCAAACTTGTCAAGATCATCAACTTTTTCATGGAATCCCCCCTGTTTTTTTCAACAAAAAAAGCACACTACTTCCCTTTTGATTTTTTTCAAGGAGATAGTATGCCTTCAGTTCTCTGATCAGCAAATATTCTGAATTTACGTATCATTAACATAAAGCAAAGTATACCAAGTTGTCAACTGCGTTTTGTTAATAAACAGATCCTTTTTTTAAACTCATTCACGAAAAGCAGATTAAAGAATTTCCTAAACGAAAGAACTCGATCCAACGGTGGGATCGAGCCCAACACTTACGAATTTGGTCCTTTTTTATACAGCTCTTTGTCCACGATATACTGATAACACTGATCAGGCAGTAAATATCTTGGTTCCCCGCCCATCGCGAATTCATCCCTTATATATGTAGAACTGATTTCCATGGATAGGCCTTTATCAATAAGGTGAAATGTATTGCCATCATCATAATTCCTTAACAACGGACTTTTGGATATGATTTTCAGCATATCTATCCCATCCCGTGCCATGATGATGAATTTATGATTGGCAATCAATTTTTCCCTGAATTTCCATCGCAAGTGTACCGGTAACTCCTGATTATCAATATCTTCAAGTAAATCTGCACCCATTATGAAATAAACTTCGTCCCTTGGAAATCGTGCTTTAAAATATTCCATCGTATACCAAGTATATTGTTTACTCGTTCCGGCGCGCTCATTAATTTCATAATCACTAACTTCGAATAACGGGTTTCCCCCAATTGCCAGCTTGAGCATTTCCCAACGGTGTTCATTGCTCGTTTTCATCTGTTTATCGATACGGCCATTTGCGCAAGGCAAAAAAATCACCTTATCTAGCTTAGCACGATGTGCAATGGTGGATGCTGTCCATAAATGCACATTCGTGACCGGATCGAAGGAAGATCCATAAACTCCAATTTTGCCCATCCTTTTGTCCCCCTCATCAGCCCATCTTTTTCAAAACGCCCTGTCCGACTCCTCTCCCCATCTTCTAATGCAAGCGGCAATGCAGCCAAATCGTACAGCCGAGGCTCCCAAGAACCAGCCCTTCGAGGACATGAATCACACAGCCTGACAGTGCCTATCGGTCAGGCAATTCTTTTCTGCCGAGATAGTCAACGGAAGGTAAATCGGGACCAACCACCCCTTTATTTCAAGGAAGGTGCTAAATTGGTGCAACCGGTGGAATCCATTCAGGAAAACAACTGAGGTCCTTCCATTGACCTGTTGCCGGCAACAGCCACCGGACCCCTATCAATAAGATGCCTTCAAAAACCTTAATGCCGTTCCTTCCAACTTCTTCCACCTTTACTACAGTAGAAGTGCCCTAATATACATCAAGATCAAGTTCGATGATTTTTTCGATTTCCTTCAAAATGATAGGGAGAATCGATATGAGTTCCTAAATGGTACTCATCCGGATTTCCCTACATGGACAGATGACCCCTCGGCCATTGATGAATTCAGCGATTGCGCATCTCCTGGGCAACATGACGCATTTTCATTATGCGCTAAGAAATATCCAACCATTGATTCATGGTATTCACTCCTTCAGTCAAAGCTTAGAGTTTGGTCCTTAATGTCCAAAGCTCAGGAAAAAATGGCTGTTCGACCACTTTCTTCAAATAACTTACACCGGACGATCCGCCAGTTCCCTTTTTATTACCGATGATCCGTTCTACGGCGCTCATATGATTGAATCTCCATAATTGTTGTTGACTCCCAATATCAACGAGTTTTTCGGCCAACTCATACAAATCCCAGTATTTATGCACATCACGGTAAACTGTCAGCCACGCGTTTTCAACACTTGCATTTTCCTGATAAATGACAGACCAATCCCTGTTCAAGACCGATTGATCAATGGGAAGCCCTCTTGCAGCCATAGCCCCTATAGCCGCATCATAAATACTAGGTTTATTCAAGGCTGCCATCATCGACTCATAAAGCACGGGCTGATGACGGAAAACGGCCAATATTTGCGAATTCTTTTGACCCATTGCAAATTCTATCAACCTGTTCTGAAATGATTGAAACCCTGAAGAGTTTCCTAGTTTCTCCCGGAATTCCATATAATCGGATGGCGTTAAGGTCGATAGCACATTCCAGGATTGAATAAGTTGCTGTTGGATCCTGGCCACTCTGGATAGCATCTTAAAGGAAGGCTCCAAACGTCCTGCCTCAATATGATCTGTTGCCGCAGTCAATTCATGGAGGATCAATTTCATCCATAATTCACTAGTTTGGTGAATGATTATGAACAGCATTTCATCGTGATGGCCTGAAAGCCGATGCTGACTTGATAATATTTGATTTAAATGCAGGTAGTCCCCATAAGACATATCTTTTTCAAAATCAGTTACCATACTTTCTTCCAAACGATGTCCATCTCTTGGTCCCTTATCCATACTATCCCTCTTTCCCTTTACATTCTTTTGATTTTCGACATCAATAAATAAACGATGCAAAGAAAGATCAGCCAAGGAACACCGAAATGGAGCACGATTTTAAACGGGCCAGTGAACCAGGTAGATACCGTCAAAGCTAACAAAAGAAAGGCACCAAGAATCGTTAGATATGGAAATCCATACATTTTAACCGGTAATTTGCGGCCACCTGATTTCTCCCACCTCTTCCTGAAATATAAATGGGAAATGAACACCATGAACCAGGTTAAAATGGCTCCGAACATCGATATTCCCATCATGAATGCATATGAAGTATCAGGAAGCAGGACCTTTACTCCCGCAGCAAGAAAAATGCCCAAAGTGGATATGAGAAGGGCTCTTACCGGGACTCCTTTCCTGCTCAATTTTTGAAATAGGGCTGGGGCCTGCTGTTGCTCTGATAATGAATAGATCATTCTGGTGGAGGCATATAATTGACTATTCATTGCAGATAAAGCAGCGGTTAGAATAATGAAATTCATTATCCCTGATGCCCCGGGTATATTCAGGGTTTCCATTACCCTAACAAATGGGCTTTTATCAATACCAGCCGATTGCCAGGGAACAATCATTAACATGATCCCGATTGTCAATACATAAAAAGTGGCAAGCCTGAAGACAGTAGCCTTCAAAGCTTTAGGGACTGCTATATCCGGGTCCTTCGCTTCCCCCGCCGTCACAGCAATCAACTCAGTCCCTAAAAAGCTGAAGAGCGAAATGAATATGGCGACCCAGAGCCCCCAAAATCCGAAAGGCATAAACCCTCCATCATTGGCATAGTTCTCCACACCGATCCCGCTTGAAGGTTCGGCGCCAATCACCACGTAGGCGCCCAGTAGAAGGAATATGACAATGGCGCTGATTTTAATCATTGAAAATACATACTCAAAATTCCCGAATGTATTGACACTCGTCGCATTTACATAGATTAGCAGTGCAGCAAAAAGGAAAATCCAAACGCTTCCAGGTACATCCGGGAACCAATATTTCATATATACAGCGATGGCACTCACTTCGACACCAATGGCAAGGACATTCGCTATCCAATATGAATACCTCACAACAAAACCCGCAAATGGACTTATATATTTTTCAGCAATGGTCCCAAAGGATCCCGATGTTGGATAGGCTACAGTCATTTCCGCCAAACAACCCATCAGTAGAAGGACAATGAATGCACCAATTGCATAGCTGATAAGTACACTTGGACCTGCCGTAGAAATTGCAAGGCCGCTGCCCAAAAATAATCCGGTTCCAATTGCACATCCCATGGCAATCATTGTGATTTGATTCGATGATAATTCACGATGCAGCTTATTTTTCTCCATATGTTGCTCCCTTTCTAGGCAATGATTCCCCTTTTATTTTCATAGTTTTCATATAATCTGCCGTCCATGATCTTTTTGAGTACCTCTACCGCTTCATAGACTTCCTGAAAAGAGGTATAAAGGGCAACAGGTGCTAAACGAATCATATTCGGTTCACGATAATCGGGTATGATGCCCTCTTGTTTCAATGCTTTACATATTCTCGCAGCTTCTGGATGTTCAAGGATGATATGGCCGCCCCTTCTTGATTCATGCCTTGGGCTCCCAATTTCAAATCCATATCCCGTCAATTCCGTTTCTAATAAATCCATAAGGTATTGAGTCAGCCTCAATGATTTCTTCCGAACTTGTTCTATCCCCGCTTCCGCAAACATTTCAAGCGAGCCTAAAAGGGGAGCCATGCTTAATATATGGGGAGTTCCTATTTGGAAGGCCCCTGCCGAATTTGCCTGCTTAAAGGAATGTTCCATACCGAACTGCTTATCTTTCCTCGAGCCAAACCACCCAGCCAACCCGGGCAGCCTTGCAAAATGCTTACGGTTCACATACAACCCCGCTACACACCCCGGTCCGCCATTCAAATGCTTATAATTACACCAAAATGCGAAATCCACTTCCCAGTTGTCAAACCAATGCGGAACAGCACCCACGGAATGACAGGCATCGAATCCTATCATGATTCCACGCGCATGCGCTTCCTTTGTTAACCTCTCCATATCAAGGATCTGACCGCTTCGATATAAAACCGTCGGAAGTACAATCAAAGCTATTTCCTCGTTCATCTCAGCAATGATGTCATCTTCTTCAAGGAATTTACCATCTCGGCTTTTCACCTGAACCAAGTGTCCCGAAGGATCAAGCCCATGCAATTGGAGCTGGCTTTGAAGTGCATAGATATCACTCGGGAAGGTTAGTTCATCCGCCAAAATCTTATTCCTGCCAGCTCTCGGTTCAAAAAAAGTGGCGGCAAGCTGATGCAGATTAGCTGTAGTTGACCCACCCATTATCACTTCATCCCCAACAGCACCTACCAATGGAGCACTCAATTCACCCAATCTCTCAGAAAAGTAAAACCAGGGCTCGGCACCCTTCGTCCAGCCATCTATCCCATACTTTTTCCAATCTTCCAATGACTTCATTAAACTTTCCTCAGCCCGCTTCGATAAAAGTCCCAATGAGTTTCCATCCATATAAATTATCCCGTGGTTCAAGTAGAACTCCTCTCTGTAAGAAACTAATGGATCTTCCTGATCCAAAGTTTTCGCATACTCTTTCGTTGACATGAAATTATTGATATCCACGTTCTCCCCGCTTTCTTCCAATCCACTATTATTCACTTGTAAATCCCTACCCCTTCCCATGCCAACCTTATCATTCTGTCAGGATCTTTTTCAATATAATCCTTTTTATCAAAAATCATTGTGTAGTGGTTGGTTTCATCATATTTCGGCCAAATTTCACCTTCCGGGGGATTGGGGTTTCCATGTTTCGCGAAGTTGACCCAATGCCCCTGCATTCTATGGGATACCTTTAGGGCAGCTGGCCTTGAACCATATGAAGTAATCCGTTTCCCAAATGCCGAGTCGAAAGTTTGGAAGGTAAAAGGGATTTCCATACCATGCGTCGCCCCTAATTTACTTATGCGCATTGCCACCGTTTTATAATCAAAACGGTACATCCAAGTTTTTTCAAAGCGGCTGTATGCCTCCGCATACCAGACCGAGGGAATATGGAAAGTCGCATCACGGCCAATGCCAAGCACTGCTTCCTTTTCTGGGAAGTTTGTATAAGCATTCGTAATTCGCTCTTTCGCCTCTGGATCAGTATTTTCGAACATTTTATGAATCATCGTCGCATTAGTTGGGATTAACGGGGGTTCCATCTGGTCGAATAATGTCGCTTCGTCCCTATTTGTTCCTATAAGCAAAGAGATACCCTTTTCTTTTCCGGATCGAATCGAATCTAGTGGATAATCGGGCAGGAAGTCACCATCTACGACAGGCCCAAATGATAGTGAGCCCGGCAGTGCTTGTGAATTTTCCCGTAAAAGTTGGTAGGAGGCTGCGACAATCTCTTGAACTGGAAGTGTTTTTAACCGGTGGATTTCATTCTTTCCAATGCCCAATATGCCAAGGAACCTTTCACTGAATTGGCGCGCAAATCCTTTTCCGTAAACAGATGTCGGAGCAGGACTTTCTGCAATGGCCTGCTTAAAAAGACCTCTCGCTGAAGGAACAGTAAGTAAAGTCGTCACCGCATTACCTCCAGCTGATTCTCCAAATATCGTAACATTTTCAGGGTCGCCTCCAAACGCATCTATATTCTCTTTCACCCATTTCAGAGACGCAACTTGATCACGTAAACCTAAATTGGTTTCAAATATCTCCCCATCACCTGCCAACTCGGTAAAATCCAGATACCCCAGTGCCCCCAGCCTATAATTGATGCTTACTACGACTACATCACCATTCTTAGCCAGTAAATGTCCATTGTACATATCAAGGGATCCAGCTCCCGTTATATATGCTCCTCCAGGAATCCAGACCATGACCGGGCGTTTTTTATCATCAGCTCTAGGTGACCAAATATTCAGGAACAGGCAATCCTCATCCATTTTTTCAATCCCTGCCATTCCTGTTCTTACCGCCCGATCCATCGGCTGCGGGGGAATGGGACCAAAATCCACTGCATCCATGACACCGCCCCAATTATCAACTGGTTCCGGTGAGCGGAAACGCAGAGCCTCAATCGGCGCTTTCGCATACCTGACTCCCCGCCAAACGCATATATCGTTTTCCATTGTACCTTGGAGATGTCCTTTTGCCGTCGTTACTATTGATCCAATCATTCCTTTTCACCTCTTCATATAGTAGTAGATACTTAAGTTCTTCTTTTTCCATTCCCTTATATCCTTCATCTTATCGAAAAAAGATCTATATGGTCAGTTCAGCCAAAATAAAGTGCCGCTATCGTATATAAAGCTCAGGTTAAATTTGAATCGTAATTGGATATAGATTTTCAAGTGACCAGTTCAACAAAAAAAAGACCCAATCAGGTCTTTTTTGTTGAAGTCGGCAAAAAAGCTTAGGTGAGCATGGCAATGATGCTCAGTAAAGAGCTGCCCCGAACGGAAAGCTGTTGTGCAGCATATGTTAATTGCTGTTCATCGAGCTGTTCCAGTAACGGCTTTAATTCAAGCAATTCATTTTCCAGTCCTTTAAGGTCTGTAGATATCTTGTCCACCATCAAGAGCACTTGCTCAGAATCAACAGTGGCTTCATACAAGACTTGTAACCGTTCCTTGATTTCAGTCAACGGCATATTCTGTTCTTTATACCGATTAATCACTTGAAGACGATTTAAAGCATCTTCTGTGTAATATCGATATCTTGACCCAGTTTTTTCATAGTTCAGCATTCCTAATTGTGTGTAATAGTCAATGGTTCTTCTTGAAACATTCGCAAGTTCAGCAAGCTGGCCAATCCGATATATATTCACCCAGATAGTCACCTTCTTTTAAAATCTACTGTTAACGATACTATAACATAACTATCCTACTATGGTGACCTCTAAGATGAATCTATTATACTACTTTATCCGAATGACCCTTCAACTGATTCTTGGCAAAATACAGGGCATCTTCCTTCGATTTAAAAAAGTGCTGTTTTTCTATCTTATGATACAAGCCAGTGCTGAGTAACAATTCCTTTGGTTGCTGCTGGATTCCGGAAATGATTAACTTCCCCTTATAGTTTCCGATGCGATTAACAATCGCCAATAGTGCAGCCTCTGCTGAAGTGTCCATATATGTTACCCGGCGCATGCTTAATACCAACACTTTCGTATTATCATCCAAGTTTGCCAATATCGATGACTCCAGGACATCTATCGAACCAAAGAAGAGGGGACCTTCCAAGTTATAGACATTGATCTTTGAATCCGAATTATCAATTGGGACAATCTCAGTAATCTCATGACTTCTTTCCCTAACCTTTAATGTGTGGCTCATTTTTGCAATGAAGGTGATGAATGCAATCAATAAGCCGATTCCCACTCCCATGATTAAATCAGTGAAGACAGTGACGAGGAAGGTGACTAGCAAAACCGCAGAATCTGCCGTCTTCGTTTTCAATACATGTGCGAATTCCTTTCTTTCACTCATATTCCAGGCAACAAACATCAGTATGGGCGCCATGCTAGCCAAAGGTATATGCTCTGCATATGGAGAAAGGACTAGCAAAACCAGTAAAACGACAACTCCGTGAATGACTCCGGACATCGGGGAGACTGCCCCGCTTTTTATATTGGTAGCTGTCCTGGCAATAGCCCCCGTTGCAGGTATCCCGCCAAAAAATGGGGTCGCGATGTTCGCGATTCCTTGCCCCACCAATTCCTTATTACTATCATGCTTGGTTCCCCCCATGTTATCAGCCACGGTAGCGGATAACAATGACTCGACACCGCCTAACAAGGCAATTGTAAAAGCAACGGGAAGGAGTGTGATAATGAGTTCCAATGAAAGCTCCGGTACTTGGAATTCCGGAAATCCTCTTGGAATCGCTCCATACGTGGAGCCAATCGTAGCCACCTTATCGGGAAATAAAAAGTAAGCTGCCATTGTTGATATTAACAGGCCCAGCAGCGGTCCTGGCACTCGTGGCAGAAGTCTAGGTGCCAGCAGTATGACGACAAAACATATAATTGCAACAATCACACTATATATATTGATCGTATCAGCTTTAATCACCAGTTCCTTCATGTTATCCATGAACGCTTCATGTTTTTCCACTTTCATACCAAAGAAGTTGGCAATTTGCCCTGAAAAGATTATTATCGCAATTCCTGTTGTAAATCCAATGATGACTGGACGGGGAATGAACTTCATCAAATTACCTAACTTAAGAAGACCCATCAAGACTAATATCATTCCCGCTAAAAACCCGGCAATAAGCAGACTTTCATACCCATATTGCATGACGATTCCAAATAATAAAGGAACAAACGCGCCGGTCGGTCCTCCAATTTGATACTTGGATCCACCCAAAATCGATATGAGGATTCCAGCGATGATTGTCGTATATAATCCGTAAATCGGTTCGACGCCTGATGCAATTGCAAAAGCCAGCCCTAATGGAATCGCTACAACACCTACAAGCAATCCTGCCGTTACGTCTTTTTGAAAACCCTTCATGTTATATCCTTGAAATCTAGAATCTTTTATCATCTTTTTCAAACTCACATCCTTATTCGTTTTGTAAGATTGGAATCTACCATCATCAGGAAAAATGACATACTTTCTTTTTAGAGGGAGTTGCTTGATCGAAATTAATCTAACTATTGTAGTTTTTTTCAATGGGACAAACCATTCGGGGGACTCTTCAAAACTGAGAAATAATCGTCATATGCACTCTCCTTTTGTAAGGTTATTTGACATGGTTCTCGACCACGCTTCAACATTATACAGTAAAACGTAAAACTGTACATTGTTAGCAACGTTAACATTTGTTTACAACTTTTTGCATCTTTTTACATTTGTGTTACAATTCAGGACCATACTTCCAGTCTGGTTAATTTGAATCCGGAGATTTAGACTACGAATCAGGAGGTTTGAACTTTGGACTAATTCCCCATACCGGAAACCTTGATTAATGACCAATAGAAAAAGCATGTTTTGAGAAGGAAGGATTGCTCAAAACATGCTCTGATAAAAATTCAGGACTCTATATACAGAAAGAGGCTGGGACATAAGAATTTTAGTCAACGATAAACCCGATCTATAAGCGGAATTTCCCGGCGAATAGATCGGGTCTTTCTTTGTTCTTTTCCATAGATTTTGTTGCTTTTTGAATCCTATTTTTAAACATCTAGTGTAATGGAGCGGAAGACAATCGACTCTGAGGGAAATAGAGGAAAGGCTGAGACCCCGCAGGATTGTGAAGTGCACCCCCTTTGTTGGACACATATCTAACAATAGGAGGTGCACTTCACCGCGGAAAGCGAGTGCCTTTCGTTCCAATCAACGGCTACATTGTACAACTCATAAAAATAGACAAACTTGATTTCCATTGAGTTTGTCTACAGTCTGACCCGTCCACCTTTGGGGGACGGGTTACACATATTCAAGATGTTACTAATCACTCCACAACCGGGAGCCAACCTTCTATCTGAATCAACTTTTCCCAAAGCTGATCTGGAATGATCAATTCATCCTGATCTTTTTTTGAGAGGGTAGTCCGGATTTCCGCTTCTTTTCCAGACCTGATTTTTTCAATCCAATGCGGTTCCATAAGAAGTTCACGGCCAAGGGCGATAAAAGGGACACCCGTTTCCATAGCTTCTGCAACTTCATCGGGTGTATGCAGTGATCCTACACCGACCACCGGGATACGATTACCTACTTTATCGTAAATTTTAACGATGCGCGACTTTGTCCTATCACTCTCACGGAATGAGCCATTCCAGAAGTGACCTACCGATATATGTAGATAATCCAGATTTTGATTCGCCAATCTATCAACGAATTGAATCGTTTCATCTAAAGTGATTCCAGGATTGCTACCTTCTTCAGGAGAAAGGCGATAGCCGATGATAAACGGCTTTTTCGCATGTTCAGCAACCGTTTTCTCAACTTCATTCACAATGGTAAGCGGGAAAATCAATCGTTTTCCCAGTGTTCCACCCCATTTATCCGTACGCCGGTTGGAGTGTGGCGAGAAGAATTGTTGAAGCAAGTACGTATTGGCACCATGGATTTCCACACCATCGAAGCCTGCTTCGATGGCCCTTCTTGTTGCTTCGCCAAATGCCTTAATGACATCTAGTATTTCATCTTCACTCATTTCCCGCGGTACAGGTGCTTCCTCACTGGAAGCAATGCCACTTGCAGATACAGGTTGGTTATCAGGCAATAATTCCGGCGGACTCTGCCGGCCTCCATGATATATTTGCAGAACCGCTTTTGACCCGTTGGACTGAATCGTTTCAGCTAGTTTTCTCAAGGATGGGATAAAGAAATCGTCATCTGCACTAAGTTGGCCCGGGAATCCCTTGCCACCAGCAGATACATAGGCACATGCCGTGACCACAGCACCTACACCAGCCGAGCGTTCAGCGTAATAGGCCAGTTCATCATCGGTTACAACACCTTGATCATCCGAAGAATAAGTGGTCATAGGAGCCATCATGATACGATTTTTAACTTCTACCCCTGAAGGAAATATAAATGGTTGAAAGATCTTTTCGTATTTTTGATTCATGCCAATCCTCCCCCTTTACTCTTAGTGGTGATGATGTCCGTGCGGTTCTTTAGAAGGGTTCGTGATTTCAAAACCTTCTTCAGGTACATAAAAATATTTAATCCAAACACCATCCAGAAATTCTTCTCGTGAATCAAGCAAAATATCGATATCTTTATCTGTTTTGACGATTTCATCATGCTCCGTCGGTGTATCTAGTTTCATGTCATAATGGGCATGATTGCCATGCATATGGGTAATATATACACGAATCATTTTCCCTTTGGCTTCTTCAGTGCTCAGCATTTTATGTAAGACCTTTGATGCGTGACGATTTATTTTGCAATTCATGTCCATTCCCCCAACAATAAAATTATCCCTATACTGAATTCTACCCAATTAAAGGCTATCAATAACATCCATTTTCACCCTTCATGATTGGGCATTCCCCGATCTGAAGGAAAGACGATGCCGATTTGCTTTCTTGCTTCATCCATGATTTCCATAGTCAACAGTGAGTTCGAAAATGAATTTATGTCAGACTCCATTTTCCCCTGCTGTATCAATTCAACAAATTCTTTCGCTTCATAATACATGGTAGGGCTATCCTGATTAACTGAAATATTTTCAGTGGTACCATCGCGATACTGGATTTCCACCGCTTGCGGTCCTGAAATTTTTTGAATGATGATGCTTCCAAGTTCACCTTGAATTTCCGATGGCAAATTGGATTCAGTAATCTTGGAAAACATGACGACTGCCTCCATTTCATCATAGGAAAGCAGAATCGTCCCCTGCCCATCGACTCCTGATTCAAGCATCGTTCCAGATGCCTGCACCTTATTGGGTTTACCGAACAGAACTACAAGTGGATAGAGGACGTAAATACCCAGATCCATTAAAGAGCCGCTGGAGAATTCAGGATTGAATGCATTCAGCACAGTACCTTGTTTATACGAATCATATCGTGATGAATATTGACAAAAGCTTCCCGAAAAACGTCGCACCTTCCCGATTTTATCCAGATTCCCCTTTATACTTTCGAAATTCGGCATGATGGTCGATTTCATCGCTTCCATCAATAGCACATCATTTTGTTTTGCTGCCTCAATCATTTCCATGACTTCTGCCGCATTTGATGCCATTGGTTTTTCACATAATACATGTTTTTTATTTTTTAAAAACAACACCGCTTGCCTGCAATGATGAGAGTTAGGGCTTGCTATATATACAGCGTCGATTTCATCGCTGGCGGCCATAGCTTCTAAATTCGTAAAAATCGTATGTACTTCGTATTTATTGGCAAATTCTTTTGCTTTCTCTTCTGCACGTGAATACACGGCGGTTAATGATAATTCCTCTACATGCTTTGCAGCCTCCAAAAATCGTTCCGTGATCCAATTTGTACCTATCACTCCAAATCTTATCAACATCCTATCTCCTTTCAAGCAAACTTAATTATGTCCTCAATATACAGACAATTCAATAAAAAACAAAGTATAATGAACACTCGCAACTGTTTAAATTGGATTTTTCAGGCAATATTCGTTTATAATTTTTTTATAATACCACTGCCATGATGTTTCTACATACTCCCTAAATGGGAAAAGAAGACTTAAAAGGAGCGTGTGAAGTTTATGACAGAATTAATGAAAAACAAAGTTGCCATCATTACCGGTGGAGGTTCGGGAATTGGCCGGGGCGCAGCACTCAAATTAGCTGAAAACGGCGCGAACATCATCTTTTTTGACCGAACAGTCGAAAATGCCGAAAAAGTGAAGGCAGAAGTGGAAAACCTTGGTCGAGAGGCTTTAATCATTAAAACGGATGTTTCCAAGGCTGAGCAGGTTGAACATGCCTACAAGTCAGCCTATGAACGTTTTGGGAAAATTGATTTTGTATTTGCAAACGCAGGCATCAACGGAGTGATTGCCCCTATAGAAGATATAAAGCCAGAAGATTGGGATCAGACACATACCATCAACCTCAAAGGCACCTTTCTCACCATCAAATATGCCATTCCCTACATGAAGGAAACGGGTGGCAGCATCGTAATAAACAGCTCCATCAATGGAAATCGATATTTTAAGAATTTTGGTTTTTCCGCTTATAGTTCATCCAAAGCTGGTCAAGTCGCTTTCGGAAAAATGGCTGCACTCGAATTGGCAAGATATAAAATCAGGGTAAATACCATTTGTCCCGGCTCCATCGATACGAACATTCACGATAACACATTCCCAGAAGATGAAAACTTGAAAAAAATCAGGATTCCAATTGAATATCCGCAAGGCTCTCAGCCCCTGGCGAAGAAAGCGGGTACTACCGAACAAGCCGGTGATCTCGTATTGTTTCTAGCATCAGACATGTCTTCCCATGTTACGGGCACGGAAGTTTATATCGATGGAGCAGAATCACTATTATGATTCATGCTTACCCCCTTAAAGGAAAAGCTGAAATCCACATCAGGATTTCAGCTTTTCCTTATTAAGCAACTTGACTTAACCCACGACGGGCAAGGAGTAAATAAGCGAACATGGCAATGACGTGACAACTTACCATCACAATACCCATCGGCATGGGTGACTCACCTGAACCTAATCCCACCAGGGGAGCCATTAATGATCCCAATATGAAGGGAAGCAGGCCAATTAATGCCGAAGCACTGCCTGCAGTTTTTTTCTGGTTTTGCATCGCTAAAGAAAAACTCGTTGTACCGACGATACCGACGCTTGAGACGGAGAGGAATAAAGCGAACAAGATTCCTGCCAACCCAATTTCGAGAAGGACTGAGGTAAGAAGTAATATTCCCCCAAACAAAGCTAGAAGTAATCCCATTTGAAGCAATTTTTCTTCTTTAACCTTCCCTGCCAGTTTCCCGGCAACTTGTGAAGCGATGATGATCCCAATTCCATTGATTGCAAAAATCAGGCTGAAGGCCTGTGGGGAAACCCCATAAATGTTCTGAAGGACAAAAGGCGACCCGGAAATATAAGCGAACATAGCGGCACTTATGAATCCTTGTGAAAAAGCATAGCCCATAAACACACGATCCTTCAATAAGTTTCCAAATGTCCTGATAGTGTCATTTACCCCACCGGCACTCCTTAGATTAGAAGGTAACGTTTCCTTTATCCCAAAAAATGCAGCTGCAACCATAATGATACTTAATACTGAAATAACGATGAAAACTCCCCGCCAAGAAGTGAACTGCAAAAGTTGACCACCAAAAACCGGAGCCAATATCGGGGCCGCCCCGTTCACCAGCATTAACATGGAGAAAAACTTGGTCAAATCCGTTCCTGAAAAAAGGTCACGAACTATCGCCCTTGAAATGACAATGCCTCCAGCTCCCGCAATACCTTGGATAAAACGTAATAATAAAAGCAATTCAATGGTTGGAGCAAAAGCGCATAATAGAGATGAAAGGCAATAAATGGATAAAGATATGATTAACGGCGTCCGCCTTCCTTTTGCATCACTTAGCGGCCCTAAATAAATTTGGCCTAAAGCCAATCCCAGCAAGCAGGCAGTCAAGCTCAGCTGCGCTAAAGACGTACTGCTTTTCAGATCCTCGGCCAGTGTAGGGAGACCCGGTAAATACATATCAAGTGACAGTGGTCCAATCGCTGCAAAAGATCCCAGCATAAGAGCCATCAACAGTCTTTTGGATTTAGTCATTTCGTTGCCTGATGCTATCGTTTCCTTCATTTCTATCATTATTATCCCGATCCCTTTCAACTAATTGTTTTTCCTAAATAAAACTCGACTTTCTTCATTTTACAAAAGATCCGAACAATTTACGATAAGTATGCTTCCTTGAATTGGATTCTTCCCTCCAGCACGCAAGTAAGTAATGCTTCAAAACTCAGAAATCTTCTATAAAGGACAAAGCATAGTACAGGAAATATACTTGAGGATACTTCGAACCACAGAAAAACTCTTAAAGGTATGAACAATTCCCCATAAAAAATGACCCCATTTTGGAGTCATTTCAGACTGTAGACAAATTCGAAGAAAGCCAATTGCCTACATTTCTTTATTTTTAAAGAACGTTCCAGTTGCATTAGAACTCCCCTCCCTTTCCGCCAACTGTGCCAAGCCTCATCAAAGCAAGCGCCTGTGGGGTCCCGGCTAGCCTGTTATTCGGCAGGGGTGTCGCAAATTTCTTCAATCCAATAATGATTATAGTAAAAAACAAGAATAGATTATCCTTTTGTCAAATGCGGGTTTTCTATCTAAATTTCTAAACCAAGTTGATTGGAGTCGATGTTCGTAGGGGACCCCACAGGTGCAAAGAGCGCCGGGGCTACCGCCCGCGAAAAGTGAGTGCCTGGAGGCAACATTCAAATTTTACAGACCCTCAAAAAAGCGTTTCAGTTGTTTTCCATTCCGAACCTCCTTATAGGGTCATTTTGATTTATTCAACAATACTAAATTACGGGGAGTGTCACCAGATAATCCCTCCATCAAGTTTTGTACGGCAAGAGTTGCCATTTTCAATCTTGTGGCAATACTAGCACTTCCGATATGCGGTAATGTAACCACATTGGGCAATGTTAGCAGCGGGTGGTCCACAGGGACGGGCTCTTCTTCGAATACATCTAATCCAGCCGCCCATATCTCTCGATTTTCCAGCGCTTTGTACAACGCCTTTTCATCGATAATCCCGCCTCTTGCGGTATTTATCAGCACAGCCGTCCCCTTCATTAATTCCAGCTGCTCCTTGCCAATCATATAAGCGGTTTCCGGTGTCAGCGGCAGCATGACACAAACGAAATCCGAGATTTGGAGCAATTTTTCAAGGGGCTGATATTCGATTCCTAATTCTTTTTCCTGTTCATATTTACGGCTTCGATTAAAATAAATCAAGTTCATATCAAATCCCTTAGCTCTTTTTGCAAGGGCCTCCCCAATCCGGCCTAATCCAATGATACCCAGCGTTGCACCGTGTACATCTTGTCCGGTCAGCTGCATCGGCGACCATGTTTCCCACCTTCCACTCCTTAAATAATCTTCTGCCTCCATCATCCTTCTTGCCGTTGCAAGCAGTAAGCCGAAGGTTAAATCAGCTGTCGTTTCCGTTAAAACCCCTGGTGTGTTCGTTACCAAGATGCCTCTTTTTGTTGCACTTTGAACATCAATATTATTATGGCCCACTGCCATATTCGCGATGATTTTCAGATTAGGTGCCTGTTCTATTAGTGACTCATCGATTTGTTCCGTCAATAAGCAAAGCAGCCCCTCGACTTCTTTCATTTCTTCTTCAAGGACTACTCTAGGGACCGGTATATCCTCTTGACCCCACATCCTGACATCATATTTCCGGCTAAGACCTTCGATGATTTGTTCTGGCAATTTCCTTGTAATATAAATTTTCGGCTTCAAACCATAACCTCCTATACCGTTTCGTTCCATGGAACGCATTCTTGCACCATTCGTGGCCTTCAGATTTCATTACATACTAATTAATTATTAAGAATATTGGCTAAATTACTGGCTTTTTTATTCAATTTTAAAATAAACTAGATAAATAGACCATCCATTTCCATTCAATCTTACCATTAAATTTCTCGATTGGTTGGAAGCTTCCGCTTGACAGTTTCAGTTCATTCACCTAATCATAGAATAATAACCCTTTAAATTCTATTCGGTCATTAGTAATATCGCAATTTTGCAGATGAAGTTTATCTCGATTTAGGAGGATATGGGACGTTCATGAAAACGAATACAACATTTAAAATTTATCCAATTATAGCTCCAAGCGCTCTATCTTTAAAAAGTATAAACTTTTATTTAGTTAAACAGGATGGATCATTAACATTAGTCGATGCAGGTATGAATGATGACGTCTGCTGGAATGCACTGCAGCAAACATTAAAGGAAAATGGATTTACGGTTGGAGATATCACGGGAATTTTGTTAACCCATCACCATGGGGACCATGTTGGTTTGGTCAACCGGATTACCGAACTCCATCCGATTCCCGTTTATGCCCATTCTAAATCCATTCCCCGTTTAAAAAGGGACCCTGGCTTCCTAAGTATGAGAATTGAATTTTATAAGCAGCTTTACCTTGAGATGGGCTGTGGTGAACTTGGTGATAAACAAGTGGCTTACCTATTCAACGCGGTCGATAATAATAAAGATCAAAAATTGAATGGTGACATCATCCCGATCACGGAAAAACAATGGCTGAATTTTGAGGTGATCGAATTTCCCGGGCATGCCCCGGATCAAATTGCTTTCCTTGACCAAGAAGGGAAACGGCTTCTTGCCGGTGATTTATTGATTGAACATATATCAAGCAATGCCTTGATCGAACCAGATGAAAACGGTAATAGAATGCTGACTCTTGTAGATCATATCGATTCATTAAAACGATGTTTAGCATTACAGGTGGATCTCCTCTTCCCTGGTCATGGGAACATCATAGAACAACCTTTTCATCTGATTGAAAAAAGACTCAACAGCATAGAGAGAAAATCACAAAAAATCCTGACCTTGATAGGATCCGGAATTTCTACAGGAAATGAACTGGCAAAGGAATTTTACAAACAAAAGTATATAGCAGAATTCCCGCTCGTCATGTCAGAAATCATCGGCCATTTGGATTATTTAGAATATCAGGGGAAGGTCAAGAAACAGCTCGTTGAAAATGTTGTTCATTATCAAGCTAAATGACATCAAAAAAGAGATTGGGACATCCCCAAAGACGAATCATTCTATTTAATATAATGCTATTTTCGTATATATTGTTTTTATTCATCCATTCAAGCTGTAAGGACAAGTTCATTCCATTGCGCTACAGACACTCGCTTTCTGCAGGGAGGAAGCGGAGCCTCCTCGGCAAGCCTGCGGGGTCTCAGTCTTTCCTCTATTTCCCTTAGTAGTCGATTGTCTTCCGCCCCATTACACTAGATTTTTAAAAATAGGATGCTAAAAGCAACAAAATCTATGGAAAAGAACAAAGAAAGACCCGATCTATTAGCCGGAAATTCCGCTTATCGTTCGGGTTTATCGTTGACTAAAATACTTATGTCCCAGCCTCTTTTCTTGCTGATTAACTCACACACATACTACAACCTCTCGGGAAAAAATGCCTTTCCTGGCCACACAGCGATCAGCAATTTCAAATCCTGCTTCTTTAATCATATGATCCATCGTGTCGATCGTTACGACGACGACCTTGTCAGCAAAGCTCCTGGCATGTTTAAGGATCGATAGCTGATCTTCCGGCGTCGCATGTGTATATAAATTGTAAGGCATATCGATAATCGCTACATCATATTTACTGGTGACCTCCGAAATGGGACCTGTAGTTACATCACCTTCGAGTCCGAAATAGGCAATGTTCTCCCTAGAACCGTCCGTAACAAGCGGGTTGATATCCCGGCCAACAATATTGATCCCCATCGACAGGGCTTCTACCAATACCGTTCCAATTCCGCAACATGGGTCAATTGCCTTCACTCCATCCGGATGTGGAACGGCTATGTTGGCAATAGCCCTCGCCACTCTTGTGCTAAGCGCTGTTGAATATTCACGGGGTTTCTTCATATGTTTTAACCAAACCGCTTCAGGTTTGATATACTTCCCAAAATACCAACGTCCGCCCAGGGTCACGATTCCAAAGACCTGATCAGGATTACGGACATCAGCATTCCCCTGAATGTGCCAGCCAATCTCCCGTTCAATTTCACGCTGTCCATCATAATCTATTTTTGCGTCTTTATTCAGATCATTAATTTTCACGAATAATACTTTGAATGTCGAATCAGGCAAATGAATTCCCTTCACTTGCTCAACGATTTCGGATACGCTTTCCCCTTCAAACATGACGTCGACCCGTCCTTTTATAAAAGGGCTCCTGCTCGGTTCAATAGCTATATCACTTTTCAAAATATTTCCTGAAGTTTCAAAGCCGAAGAACGAGCGCATCTCCATTTTAGATAATGAGCGTTCGTCAGGGCTGCATGTAAACGTATATATATATGCCGGTATGCGGCTATGATTAGTCAATCCATTCCCATCCTTCATTACTTTAGATTATATCTTTCTATCAAACATAGCTGTAATAGTATAGAAAAGCAAATGGAATCGTGCAGAAAAAACCAGGAATGCTTTTCTTTCAACACTCCTGCTGTTATTTTTTCAATGTTCCATCACTATTCGAAGGGAACTATCAATCCAATTTATGCAGCCGGCTATTTATATACTCTGCACGGGCCTCAATGAATTTCAGGATGAATTCGGGCTCATTATCAAATTCCGCCTTGTTTCCCTTGATATATGGATCTTTTGAAACATAAGGCCTTATTTGATCATGCATATCCTGAATGATAGGTTTCATATAGCCAACGTTAAAATGATTGTTCAAAATCTCCTTAAGAAGTTCTTGGTATCTAACACGAAATCCCCTTACATCAAGGATTCTAGCAGTCAACGTATTAAACCCCTCGATTCCCACATAATCCTCTTCCATCACTTTCCCGTTAACATCCCTGCCCCATGTCGCATCATAATCCCATGGAATCATTTCAAAGAGTCCAGTATCTCCATTTCGATACAAGGCATAGTTATGAACGAACCCATCGTAGTTTTGCGTGAATATGACACCTGCCAGCCAGCGGAGATACTTTTCCACATCGACATATTTTACGATTTCCTTTTCAAAATCCACCCTTGAAATAGTATTGATTTGAATGATTAACTCTTGTAAATATAATTCATCCTTTGCTGCCCCGCATTTTTTTTGATAGCCCTTCTCCAATGATTTTTTGATTCCTTTATCCAGATCGCTCATCAATGAGAAATTGGCATCACCATCTACAGCATAGAAAATGGACCCTTTGGGCAACCCCCTTTTCTTCAAATAATATTCATCAACCGATTCCAATTCCAGGTATATCCCTTCGTCCTTTCCATTCAGATTCAGGAAAACGAACTGGGAGGTTGGTGATAAGATGCCTATATCCGCAAAAAAGTCTAAAGATAATTTATTTCTTAGCAAGGATTTATCTTTATATTCGGCATTTAAATGAACTTCCTTGGCATTCTTAAATGTATTAGGTTTATAAAAGACTACATTATAGGATTTTTTGCGAAAACCGCGGATATGTGAGCCACGGTAAACAATATCAATATCAAGTTTTTTTCTGTTAAGCGTTAACTTTGCCGGCAAAGGATCATTGCACCATATATCCCTGCGAAGTTCCATTAAATTAACTGGTGGAATAAAAAGCTGGTACACAGGTAGCTTCTTGTCAGAATTCATATAATCCTTCCCTTTCACTTTCCTATTAAATTATGGAAAAAAAGCGAAGGATGTCACCAAAAAAACACTTTTTTTAGAAAGATTAGGAATTATCTTTAGCACATCACGTACAAGCAACATAGTTTAATGTATAGAAAGGGGGATTATATATGTCAGACATCATTCGTGACATACAAAATGCAGTGGATAGAGCCAATTCCATGGGATTAAGCGATTTCATGTTTAAGGACCCACATTCAAAAGGTCGATCTTCACGTTCAAGCAACAAAAAAAAGCGCTCTACTTCCAGCACAAAACGTTGCATGGGCAGGAATCGGTCCACTCGTGGTACTCATAGGCGCACGAGTAGGTCCACTTGCAGTACGCAAAGGCGCACCAGCAGGAATCGGTCCGCTTGCGGCACTCATAGGGGTTCTTGCTGGAAACGATCCACTTCCGGCATTCAAAGAGGCTCTTGCTGGAAACGGAGATCCACATGCAGCAGACAAAGGCGCACCAGCAGAAACCGGTGCTCCTCCAACAACTGCAGGTGGCTCTGCTGCAATAACTTTCGCAATAAACGGAAATGGTGCTTCTAGCTACATGGATCCGTTTTAATGTACAATTCATATTTTTACTGGTTATTAAGCATTGCTTTAAAGTCCAACGTCTATATAAAAACACAAAAACTCGCCGTATGATGGCGAGTTTTGTGTTTTTATAATTATCACGATTGGTCATATCCATCCAAATGTCCCTTTCTTAAACCATAAAAAACATTGCCATTTATAATGAGAGTGGACAATTTAGTATCGGAAACATTATTACCTAGATGATTTACTGTTCAATTAAATTTGCTAACGATTGAGAAATACTAGCCAATTGGTCGAATATATCAAACTTACCTACTACTGTTAGACCAACTGTAGTATAATCCTGTTGAACCAAGCCAGCTGCAGGTTAAAATCAGTTCCACTAATACTTTCACTAAATCCGCAGTTCCATCATTTATATGCCATGTACCCGATTCTATAAAAAAGGACCTTCCCCTCATACATAAGGTAGGATCCTTCCAGTTTCGCTTATTTCACGGAGACCAATTCGAACTGTGCATACACATCCTTCAGCCCTGCTTGAATGGCTTGACCAGCCTTCCCACGATAATACATTTGCACACGATCAATCAATTCTTCGATACCATCTTTCACGCAATAACCGCGCAGCAGTTGACGAATGAATTCCCTGCCATGATCTGTAGCAAGTGTACAGGAAGCCTCGACTATTACTCCATATTTAAAGTCAAGCTCTACCGTGATCGTGATGGAATCATATATATTTCTCGCCGCCATCCCTTGTGGAAGCTTTGCATGCCCTGCAATAAAGTATGTGTTCATCATCTGATCTCCTCTATCTATAGTTAATGTACGGAAACTTGCTCGAAGGGCCATGCAGGCAATTGCTTACGAAGCTCTTTATCTTGTCTGTAGCCAAGTGCGTATTCACCCTGCATTACAGTATGAATCTCACGGGTTCCTTCGTAAATGACCGGTGCCTTTGAATTCCGCAGAAAACGTTCGACTGGATATTCATCCGAGTAGCCATAGGCGCCATGAATTTGAACGGCATCATTGGCCGCTTCGTTAGCAGCATTACATGATATCCACTTGGCAAGTGATGTTTCCTTCGTATTCCTTTTTCCTTGATTTTTTAAGGTACCCGCTTTAAAGACCAGCAATCTTGAAATCTCTAAATTTGCTGTCATCTTGGCAATCATCTGTTGAACGAGCTGATGCCTGCCAATCTCTTTTCCGAAGGTACTTCGTTCATGGCAATACTTCAAGCTTGCTTCCAGACTTGCTTCTATTAACCCTACAGCGCCTGCGGCCACTGTAAACCGGCCGCTGTCCAATGCCGACATGGAAATTTTAAAGCCTTCACCCTCTTCGCCTAGCCTATTCTCCACAGGAACTTTTACATCCGTTAAAAAGATTTCACCGGTATTCCCGGCGCGAATACCTAATTTCCCTTTAATGGCTTTCGACTCCACTCCCTCAAAAGTCCGTTCCACAATAAAGGCAGTGATTCCCCTTGAACCGGCATCATGATCAGTCTTGGCGAAAATGAGGAAGTGATCGGCATAATCACAGAGGGAAATCCATGTTTTAGATCCGTTCAGGATATAATGGTCCCCAACACGTTTTGCCGTTGATTTCATTGCCGCAACGTCAGATCCTGCATTCGGTTCAGTCAGTCCAAAAGCCCCGATTTTGGTCCCTTTAGCCTGCGGAACTAAATATTTCTGTTTTTGTTTCTCCGTCCCCCATTGCAGCAAGGTCATGCTATTCAATCCTGTATGTACAGAAACAGCAGTTCGGTAAGCCGTATCGCCTCGCTCCAGCTCTTCACAGACGATGGCCAGGGTATTATAATCCATTCCGACCCCGCCATACTCTTCCGGTATACAAACGCCCATCAACTGCAATTCCGCTAACCTTTTTAAAATATGTGGCTGGAATTGACCTTGCCTATCCCACTCTTGAATATATGGGATAATTTCCTTATCCACAAATTTTCTTACCACTTTCTTCACACTTTGCTGCTCTTCTGTTAATTCGAAATTCATCATTAAAATTCCTCCTAAATAATTTTATTTTCCTTGAATTTGCTTATTTGGTCCGGGCTATATCCAATTTCCGCTAAAATAAAGTCGGTATGCTCACCATACAGCGGCGGATGCTTTCTCATCGTAACTGGCGTTTTCGAAAGGTTCAGGGGCGATCCCGTCACTCTAAGATCTTCGATTGTGGGATGTTCCATGTTCACCAACATGCCTCTTGCGATAATTTGTGGATCCTCGAACATCTCTGCGATATCATTAATCGGACCATTGGGTATCCCTGCATCATCAAACAGCCTTTTCCATTGTTTCTTTGTCTTTCCGCTCAATGAATCCTCTATTATCGGTATTAATTCTTCCTTGTTGAGCAAACGTTTTTCATTATGCTTAAACTGTTCCAGCTCAGCTAAATCAGGTCGGCCTATAACGGCTGAAAATCTCCTGAACTGCTCATCATTTCCTACTGCCACAACAAGCTCTCCATCGCTTGTCCGAAACGTCTGGTATGGAACGATATTGGGATGTTGGTTTCCCATCCGTTCAGGGGTCAAGCCACTGAATAAAAAGTTACTGGCGACATTCACCAATGAAGAAACCTGACAATCCATTAAAGAAATATCAATTTCCTGTCCATCCCCCGCTTTATCCCTATGATGTAAAGCGGATAAAATGCCAATGCACGTATACAAGCCAGTCAATATGTCAGCTATGGCCACCCCGACTTTCACCGGTCCCCCATCTTTTTCTCCTGTGACGCTCATCAAACCACTCATCGCTTGAATGATATAATCATAGCCCGGTAAATCTTTATAAGGACCGGTTAAACCAAATCCCGTAATCGAGGCCATGATCAGTTTAGGGTTGCATTCCTTTAAATTTTCATAACCTAACCCCATTTTTTCCAATGTACCCGTCTTGAAATTTTGAATCACTATATCCCCTGAAGCCACTAACTTCCGGAAAATCTCTTTCCCTTGATCCGACTTTAAATTTAAGGTCATGCTTTGCTTATTTCGATTGGCACATAGATAGTAAGCGCTTTCTCCTTGGGCGAATGGCGGACCCCATCCTCTCGTTTCATCCCCTGACTCATGATGCTCGATTTTAATTACATCGGCACCCAAATCACCGAGGATCATTGAACAAAAGGGCCCTGCCAAAACACGGGATACATCGATAATCCTGACACCTTCCAAAGCTCCATTCATATCATCACCCCTTTCAAACTGTCGGGATACACAAAAAGAGCCAGTAAAACCAACAATGTCATTACATTGAATGTTTCACTGACCCTTATCCACGAACTGTCTTCCTGCAAAGGAAGATCAAGTGAACCAAGTCAATTTTTATGGATTCCAGTTTTATGACAAGCCGGCCATGCAACAAGGTAACTTGCTGTCATCGGTTTGGTAAATTAAGTATAGTACTATTGTTTGAATTTTGCAATATTTTTTTTGGATGTTTTTATTACTTCCTTTCAAATATACTTTGGCATATTCCCGTTTCATAACCATTTCGAAAAAATACATCCAGGACTCCCTCAATCCATAGTAATCGGAATTGCCTTTATTCTTTTGGCATGTGATGATTGAATATGCATAGCTGACACTATTAAAATGAATTTATCATACTTTCAATCATCGGTCGAAAAACAAGGAGAGATTAAAAGGGAGATGGCGATATGGACAATAAAAAAAACGAAATAATCGAAGCAATTAAGAAATTCCAAAAAATCATCATTCATCGCCATGTTAATCCAGACCCGGATGCATTGGGATCACAACTCGGATTAAAGAAGCTATTGAAGCACTCCTTCCCTTCTAAAGAAGTCTTTGCGGTAGGCGAGGAAATCGATAAGCTTCTATTCATTGGTGAAATGGATGTCATTTCCGATAAAAAATACGATGGTGCCTTAGTGATTGTTTGTGATACTGCCAACATTTCACGGATCAGTGATTCCCGCTATGATCATGGGGACATGCTTATCAAAATTGACCACCATCCCGAATATGAACAATTTGGTGATCTTTCTTGGGTTGACCCTTCTTATAGCTCTGCAAGTGAAATGCTTGTTGATTTATTCTTGGAATTTCCAGAAGGCTTTATCATGAATAAAGAAGCGGCTATATCCTTTTACGCAGGGATAATTAGTGATACAGGAAACTTCATGAATGGGAATGCCACTCCCAGAACTTTAAAAATGGTTTCGCACTTAAGAACTTATAATATTCAGCCAGAAAGAATCCACAACAGCCTTAATGTAAAGGCGAAAAACGCTTCCCGACTTCAAAAAGACATTCTCATGAGCTTCAAGGTAACCGATAAAGGGGTGGCTTACTTCATTATTACGGAGGATATTTTAAAAATGTATGGTGTGGATCGACTAGAAGCTTCGAATTTAGTCAATACGCTATCAAGTGTAAGGAGCAATAAAATCTGGGCTTTCTTCATCGAATATCCTTCTGAAATCCGTGTCAGGATACGTTCACGGAATATTCCCATCGCTTCAATCGCACGTCAATTCAATGGAGGAGGACATCCACTGGCTTCAGGCGCAGCCATCCATTCCTGGGAAGAGGTTGATCAAGTTATCCAAGCACTGGATCAAGTCTGTCCATAACAGGATGTACATGATCTCTTTACCATGACAGCAATCCATTCCATGCCGGGTTTATATGTAGGGCTTTACCTGATTACAAAAAAAAGCGCCCAAGCCAGGATGGCTGTGGCGCTTTATTTCAATTTATTTGGACACTTCTTCAAGAATTGATAAATCGATCAAGCCTTTTATATCACTGCTTGGGATATAACCAGCTTCTTTGCTAATGTCTGCCATTTCTTGTATGACTTGCTCATTAACTTCCGTTGTCACTTCAAGGCGTGAAAATGCTGAAGCCACTTCTTCTTTACTTAATTCTTTACCAGTCAGTTCCTTTAAATGCTTAATAACCAGTTCTTGGCTTTCTTCAGGATTGTCTTGAATAAATTTCACCGCTTTTTCATGCGCTTTCAAATAGGAAGCAGCGAGCCCCTTTTTATCCAAGAACTTCTGGCTTGCAGCCACTACCGTGTTAGGTGAATCTTTTCCCCATGCAAATTGATCCCAGTTAAGCACTAACGTTCCTTTTGCCTGATTTTCCAATACATAACCCCATGGTTCCTGGGTAGCTGCTGCATCGACGGATTTTTGGACAAAAAGGGCGGTTGTGTCAGCAGGTGCTGCCGCATAAAGCTCAACTGTCCCCCCATTTGTAGTTGGTTTTAAGTCAACATCTTGAAGTGCCTTCCTAAGCATGACATCCTGTGTGCTCCCAATCACGGGAATCGCTACCTTTTTACCATCCAAATCTTTTAAATCCTTAACCTTGCTGCCCTCGCTCGCCACTAATACGGCGCCTCCATTAACAGCCCCGGAGATCAGGTGGTATTCAGGGTTTTTTACGTAAAAGTTTAGCAATGGACCAGGTCCGACCGTTCCTACATCAATAGCGTTTGTGGCCATTGCTTCCATGAATAATCCGCCATTGGCCACTGTTTTGGTTTCAATCTTAACATCTTTACCGAACTCTTCTTCGAAAAACCCTTTTTCAAGTGCAATGATTGTTGCACTGTGAGTTAAGTTAGGAAAATATCCGATTTTCACGGATTTTTTCCCCGAAGCTTCTCCATCTTCATCATTACTGCTGGTTTGAGTGCATCCGCTTACTATTCCAATTAGCAATACAGACAGAATAAGGGCAAAAAATGATTTTTTCAGCATATTTTTCTCTCCTTTTGAACTATTATTTTATTAAACTAGCGTTGATTCACTCCCCATTTCAGTTGAACATTACGTTCAAGGCGGGAGAAGACAACATTATCCACAATTGTTCCGATGATTGCGATGATGATCATCACGGAGATGACCAAATCCATTTGTCCCAGTGATCTGCCCATTTCCAGCAATTGTCCAAGACCGCCTCCCCCGCCAAGTAATTCACCGGCCATCAATGCACGCCAGGAAAAGGCCCATGCAATCCGCAGACCGGATATTATTTGCGGGACGGATGCTGGTAAAATCACGGTGCGAAGAAAATGAAATCCGGTCGATCCATATGTTTTCGCAACCCGCTGATACAGCTGGGGTACATTCCGGAATCCACTGGTTGCATTAACCGTCATCGTCCAAGTTGCGCCGATGGTGACGATAAAGAGAATCGAAAAATCATTCAAACCAAACCAAATGATCGCTAAAGGGAACCAGACGATACTCGGGATGGACTGTAATGCAGTCACGACGAATCCTAACGTGTCTTCAACCAATTTAAAGCGCCAAATGAAATATCCTAATATTAGCCCTACTATAATGGCAATCGTAAAGCCAATCAGGATACGACCAAGGCTTTTTCCGATCGCTTCGGTTATTTGTCCGCTCATCAGTCCATTAAAAAGTGTTTCCAAAACCTGAGTCAGGCTCGGGAACATGAAATCCGGAAGACTGGAAAGTCTAGATGTGACTTCCCATATCCCCGCTATCATCGCGATGAATATGATTCGTCTTAAAGCTGTAATCATTCCCCATTTCCTCCTTCAGCACTTTTTCAATTTCCTCCTGTAAAATCGATAGAACCCTTTGTTCTGTATGCAAAGTTACACTATCCGGCATAACTCCATCTTTCATGGAAGGGACGGAAATCGTCTCTTTAATTTTCCCGGGACGGGTTGCAAAGACGATGATTTTTTCGGAAAGCTGAACAGCCTCACGAATATTATGGGTAACGAAAAAGATTGTCACTTTAGTTTTTCTCCAGATTTCGAGCAACTCTTTATGCAAGACCATCCTCGTTTGCTCATCAAGTGCAGAGAATGGCTCATCCATCAGCAGGATATCCGGTTCCATCACCAACGCTCTTGCGATAGCCACCCTCTGTTTCATGCCCCCTGAGAGTTGATGCGGATAGGAGTCAACATATCGGCTGAGGTGAACCATCTTTAATATGTCCAATGCCTTGGCTTTAGCCTCTTCATTGGGAATTTTCTTTAACTTCAGTCCGTATGTAACATTTTCAAGTACCGTCAACCAAGGAAATAACCCCGCCTCTTGAAACACTACGACCCGTTCCGGTCCTGGTTTCATCACTTTTTTCCCAGCTACACGTATTTCACCAACATCTGCCTTATCAAGGCCGGCAATTAGATAAAGGAGTGTGGATTTACCACATCCAGAAGGACCAACGATCGAAACGAAGCTTCCTTTCTCGACCTCTATGTTTATCTTATCGAGCACCTTTATGCTTTCTTTCTTTTCATTCTTAAAACTTTTTTCAATGCCATCTATAGTTAAATACATAAAGTCACCCCGCTTTTATATCGCATCGATTTACTAAACATTATTTCTTAATAATGATTAATCCAATGGTTTTTGTCAACTATAAAAATGCAAAAATTCTAATTTATCGGTATCTTTCCATCCAACTATCAACGCATCGATAAATATTCCAATTTTACATAAAGAGACATATGGACAAATTCCATTCAACAAATAAAAAACCTAAGCCCATTCCAAGGCTCAGGTTAATTTTGAATATCTTTTTTTAATTAAGTTATCCAGGTTATCCGCACTCTGTCGTTGACATTAAAAAATCCTGCTTCCATACAATTTATCCTTCATCTTTTGTGTCCTTGCATGCAGAGGCTTTTTCAAAATGATACCTAAGATGAGCGTGATTATTAAAAAGAGAATCAAGATAAAAATGTCCTTTCCAGCTACGCTCCAAGTTATTCCCCCAACGGATTCACGAAGTAAACCCACTGCATAGGTGAATGGCAAGAAAGGGTTAATATGTTGAAAAAAGGGCGGTGTGACTTGAATCGGGAAGGTGCCGCCTGAACTTGATATTTGAAGGACCATTAAGACGACGCTTATTCCTTTTCCAACATTTCCAAGAACGGAAACCAAGGTGTAGACAATGAGTGTAAATACTGTACTTATCAGAACGGAAAACAGGACGTACTCAAATTTATCCGCTACATAAACACCAATAAGGATGATATTCCCAATGGAAACAATAAGAGCCTGCATTACCCCAATGATGAAAAATATAAGATACCGCCCGATATAAATTTGATACGGGCTGTAGACTTTTTGAGAAACTCCCACACTAAGCATGGAAATCAATATTGTACCGCCTACCCAAAGGGAAAGTGCCGTAAAGAAAGGAGACATGGCGGACCCATAGTTCGGAATCGGAAAAAGACTGTGTTTATTGAGCAGTACTGGTTCTGAAAAAAATTCGCTTTCTTGTTCGATATCATTCTTTAGGAAATCGATCACTTCTTCCATATTATAAGCTTTATCGATTTCCCTCATTTTATTAGCTAGAGCCTTTATTTTCGTTTCGATTTCCGGAAACTTATTCTGTAACTTATCAATGTCCCCTGTACGTGTTTCCAATGTTCGATTGGTCTCATTCAACGCCACCTCTGGTAGAGCCTTGCTGCCCTCCTCCATCGTAAGCTGGACATTATTCAATCTTGTTTCCGTTTCATTCCAGATTTCATTGAATTTTGGCCCTGTTTCCTTTGAATAACTCTCCTGGAATCTTGCCAAGACTTGATCATTATCCCCGCCAAGTTCGATAAGATTGCCGAAGGCCCGGTTATTCAGCGCTTGGAGTTGGTTCGAAGTATTATCCCTAAGTTCATCAACTAGCTGTATTTCTCCCTGAAACAAGTTTTTCTCATTAAATTGATTGACTCTCATCAATAAATTATACATACTGTCCAAAAGGTATAACTCTTTATTTATCCTCATTACCCCTTGTTCAACTAGCTGATCCGACTCGTTTTCAGGCAACTCCTGCCCCGTTAACCGGTTCGCCAGCACTAGAATGGATTCATTATCGCTCCTGATGTTCGCAATATCATTTCTCAAAAGGGGATTGATTCCTTCGAATGCCTGCCTTGTTGAATCTACATAACTAGAGACGTCCGATACCAATTTGTCCTTCTGCGACGTTATTCCTTCTATTGAATCCAGGCCATCATTAACTCTCTTAATGATATCTTCAGCCTTTTTAACATGAGTTTGAACGGTTTTGATAGTTTGTTCAAGCTCAGGGAGTTCACCCTCTAATAAATACACCATATTCTTCATTTTTTGAATCGTCGGCAACTCGTTTTGCAAGGTGATCCCCAGTTCATTAAAGATTGCAAGGATACTCCCACTGGCTGATTTGATAAAGGTTTTGCTCACATTGTCCACAATGCTGTTGGCACCCGCTGCTGTAATTTTAGGAGCAATGGAGTTGATTTTTTCATTTACATAGTAATCAATCTCCGCCTTCTTAGGGTCATCGGTCATGATCGTCGCAATATGTTCTGAAAAATTCTCCGGAATGATGATGGATGCATAAAAATCTCCCTTTTCCACCTTTGCTACCGCCTCTTTTTCCGATGTGAATCTCCAGCCTAAATCCTTATTCTCCTTCAAGCCCTCAATGACTTCCTTACCTATGTTCACAGCTTCGCCATTTAACTCCGCACCTTCATCATTATTGGAAACACCGACAAGAATTCCCTCCGTATTTGCATATGGGTCCCAAGATGCGACAATATTAAACCACGCATAAATGGAAGGGATGAACATGAGAAAAACAACTACAATACAAACAAAGAAATTTTTATAAATGCTTTTTAAATCGTCAATGAAAATTTCCTGAATATTTCTCAAAACATACCCCCGTGCAAAGTATTTTGATACTATTATTCGAAGAAATTTCTTAATCGATACTAAGTAAACATATCCAAGGATTAATCAAACCAAATAAAAAGAAGCAAGTAAGGGGATGCTACTTGCTTCTAAATATCACTTATCTTGCATAACCTTGAATGCATATTTCGTCCGGGATTCATATATTTCATTTGCTGCCAACTTGGCAGTAGCAAATGAAGGATTGCTTATCATATTCGGGGGGATTTGTGTTTCCAAACAAACCCCTAAATGTTTTTGTGCTTTTTTCCCACGTATATCGATATCACCTTGCAACGAGTTTCCTGAATAGATCACTACACAAGGTTGGTCCGTTTCCATTTCAAGTTTCCTGCCGCTTTCTCGGTCGAACAAACATATTTCTTCCTGATTGTTGATGTTTAAAAGAAATGGATGATCATAGCCGCCACCGACCAATTCAATTTGCTGTTCACTGCTGTCAATACCCATACCTAGCTTCTTGCTTTCCCTAAAATCAAAGGCCGTATTTTCCACAAATTCAACTCTGCCTGTCGGGATGAAAGAAGAGTCAAGTACCAGGAATCTATCACTCTTCAATATTAATTCATGCGATAAAATATCCCTTTTAAGATTCCCGCTTAAATTAAAATATGAATGATTGGTTAAATTCACCAATGTTGTTTTATTTGATACGCCTCGGTAAGATATGATCAGTTCATTTGATTCATTTACCGTATAGGTCACTTCGATTTTGAGTTCACCCGGAAAACCTTCTTCACCATCAGGACTCGTATAAGTGAAGGTAATGTGCGCCTCATCCAATGAATTTTCCAATGATGAATCCCATACTGCTCGGTGAAAGCCATTGGGACCGCCATGGAGGTGGTTACCGTTTTCATTTTTGGCCAGTTTATATGTATTCCCATCCAAAGTGAATTCAGCCTTTTCAATTCTGCCGCTTACTCGGCCAATGATTGACCCAAAATAATGCGAGTTCCTTTCATATTCTTCTAGGGTATCAAAACCCAACACGACACTCTCTTTTATACCGGTTTTATCGGGCATCAATATATTCGTAATGATGCATCCATAGTCAATACAAGTGAACTCCATCCCGCTCTTGGTTTTCACAGCATAAGACTTAATCACCATTCCATCCAGTTCACCAAAGACACTTTCGGAAACCTCCATTTCATCTCCCCCAATCCTGCACAATCATGCTCTTTAGCCTTTTTTGACATCATTCAGAACCCCTACTTAAAAGAGTCTTCTGCATATCAAGCTGTTTCATTCCACATGTTATCCATATCTTCAAGCTTTTTCCCTTTTGTTTCAGGTATGAACTTCCAGACAAAGAAAGCTGAAAGAACGCTCATTAACCCATAGAACCCGTAAGTCATCGCGCCACTGTATTCCATCATCATTGGATAGGTGGCGGAAATCAGGTAATTGGCAATCCATTGAGCAGCTACTGCAATGGCAACTGCCTGTCCACGGATTTTATTAGGGAAGATTTCGGAAATCAACACCCAACAAATTGGACCCCACGACATCATGAATGATGCCGTATAAACAATGATAAATAACAAAGTGCTTATGCCGATTATATTGGCATATGCCATGCCAGCTACACCAAACATACCAATGGCCATTCCAATGGAGCCCACTATCAGTAATGGCTTACGTCCCCATCTGTCAACCGTCATGATCGCAATGATAGTGAAGATCACGTTGACCATCCCCATGATGATCGTTTGCATCATGGAAGCATCCTTCCCCGCTCCCATGCTTTCAAATATCCGTGGCGCATAATATAAAGCGACGTTGATACCCACGAACTGCTGGAATACGGAAAGCATGATCCCAATGACGATCACTAATTTCCCGTATGATAATAGTTTTCCCGAGGAAACATTCATCGTTTTTTTAATTTCACGGAAGATGGAGTTCGCGTCCGCCGATCCATTAATTTTGGTCAATATGGACAGTGCTTTGGCATCTTGATTCTTCAATGCTAAATAACGCGGTGTTTCCGGTACGAATAGTAAAAAAAGGGCAAACAATAACGCAGGGATTGCCTCTGAGGCAAACATATATCTCCACCCCAAGTCATTGATCCATTCTATGGGCTGCCCATTCGCGATTGCCCAGTTTACAAAGTATACAACCAACATCCCCAGAATAATGGCAAATTGATTGAAAGACACCAATTTTCCGCGAATATCAGCCGGCGCTATCTCCCCAATGTATATAGGAACGATCGCTGAAGCCAGCCCTACACCGATTCCTCCGATTATTCGATAGAGATTGAATGTAAGCAATAGAGCTATGGTCGGTTCTCCTTTTGTAAAAAAAAACACCTCGGGATATGCCGAACCAAGAGCCGACAATAAAAAAAGGATTGCAGCCACAATCAATGAATTTTTCCGTCCGAATTTACTTGCGAAAAAACCTGACAGCAAGCCACCGGCTATACATCCGATTAATGCACTGGAAGTCGTGGCTCCATGTGCTAGGGGGCTTAAATTCAAACTATCGATAAAGTATACTTCCAAAGCTTTTTCCGCCCCTGAAATGACAGCGGTATCATAACCAAAGAGTAGTCCTCCCAGAGCAGCTACCAATGTAAGTGAAAAAATATAAAGTGAGTTCCGATTTTTATTCATAATTTATTAGATCAGCATTTCATTAAATAAAAGAAAGCGGTTACCTAAATGAGGGAACAAATCGACCTATCCATGCCGTAACCTTTAACAAAAATGATCATCCCTATAGGAACCCTGATCAGGTCTTTTAAATAATTTATAATGCTTCACTATTCCCCCCTCCATTTTGAATGTGAATAAAGAAAAGTAATACTGTTCGGATCTAAAAACAGCGTCGAGAACATCTTCGTTTATCAAACCTTTATATGCCCAACCACCGTACCCTTTTTTGACCATATTCAAGAGCGTACCGCCTATTTCACATGTGATTACAGTTGAAAATGGCTCATTATCATTTCCTCCCACATTATTGGAATCGCTTACAAATTAATTCATGATAATTTTAACAGGATAAACTTAGTTTGTCTAATGAATATACTAAGTTTTCGTTTTATTTACACACTTGATCCATTCATTTTTTAAAAATGAACCAATCATTCTAGGGAATGAAATCCGTTGGTATCTTAAAACGGCAAGAAAACATTGCTTATCCATGCTTCGCCGTTTGGATGACCTGTGTGGGATTCGAACCACGACACCAAAACTTTTACCCACCTGTAAAAGAGAGAATTATTTCCTTCGGGAATAAAGCAGATGCATACAGAACACTCTTTTATCAATTTTAATTAGAACTTACTACTGGAAAAACCGGATTTAAGGATGATCATATTTTTTTCGACACATTCCATAGGGAAACCCTATTTAAAAATACTCCTTTTTTCTTTTAATATTTCCCCTTCGGCTAATTGGATAGTAGGAATAATTAAAAAGGGGTTTTTCCAGAAGGAAAAACCACTTTTTAATGTATTAGCGTTTTTCAATCACGGTTATCAATTCCCTTAAATAATCCGGTAGATCAGGCGGGCGTCTGCTTGATACAAGGTTTCCATCTACTACGACTGGCTTATCTATCCAAGTTGCTCCTGCATTTTCCATATCATCTTTAATGCCCGGTGTACTCGTTACATTCTTCCCTTGTAAAATTTTAGCGGAGATCAACACCCAACCAGCGTGACAAATTTGCCCGATGGTTTTTTTATTTTCTTCCATGCTTTGGATAAGTGATATCACTTCGGGAAACCGGCGAATTTTGTCAGGTGCCCATCCGCCCGGTACAAGAATGGCATCATATTCTTCAGCGTTAATACTGCCATACTCATAATCAGATATAGCTGGTACACCATATTTTCCAATGTATGTTTCATTCGCGCTTTCTCCAGCGAGGTGAACAATCGCCCCTTCTTCTTTTAATCGCAAAATCGGATACCAGAGCTCTAAATCTTCAAAATCATGGTGCACAAGACTGATTATTTTCTTTCCTGCTAATCTCATGAAAACCTCTCCTTCTTTCGTTCTATTGCCCTTTACCATTCTTCCCTACTACTTCCCTTTTTCTACTGCCTATACACTTCACATGCATTAACCGATGCATCAATATTCGGTCAAAAATCAACCTTTACCAAGTACAATCCAGCTGCCTCCGCCATGCGGCCCGTTTGGATTCTTTCTTTTGACTCTAAAATACTTGGTATATTTTCAGCATCTATTTCATTCAACCCAACTTCTATCAACGTTCCGACAATCTTTCTAACCATATTATAAAGAAAGCCATCGCCTTGCACCGTAATTTGGATGAAGCCGGCATTTTCTTCTATATCAATGGAATATATTTCACGCACCATGGATTTTTTTTTAGATTTTGCATTTGAAAAAGCAGTGAAATCATGTTCACCAATAAAATGTTGACATGCTTTTTTCATTTTTGTGATATCCAGCTTTTTCTCTACATGCATACTGTACTTTCGCATGAAAGGATTTGTATAAGGCTCGTTCCAGATCTTATACAAATAGGTCTTATCCTTGGCATTATAACGGGCATGAAAACGTTCAGGAACTAGCCTAACATCGACAATGCTTATATCTCTTGGTAAATATCTATTCAAATAATTCATGATTTCAGCTTCCGTCAGATTTTCACCAATCTTAAAATTGGCGATTTGTGCAAGGGCATGTACACCGGCATCCGTTCTGCTGCAACCGATGATTTCAATTTTCTCCCCTGCCATTTCCGTTAATACATTTTCTATTTTCCCTTGAATCGTATCGTCACTATTACCTAGTCGCTGCCAGCCCTTATAGCGCCCGCCATCATATTGAATGGTCAATTTATAATTGTTCATTGCTTCCTCCTTATTTTATTACTTATAGTCATCTAAACAGGTTCTTGATAAAATACAAGCCCCCATACAACTCCTGCTGTGTGAGGGAACAGATGGCCTTTCCTTAGAAACGCATGTGAAATGTTAAGTTGTTAATGGGTTTGCAGCATAAATGTAATGAGTTTTCCCCCTTTACTCCCTTACTTCCACAAGTCTACAGGAATGCAGCAAAAGGAGTCCCATTTTCAAGTTACGTTTGGATCACCCCAACACTTACAAGGACCATGATTTATGTAAAGATCATACTTCTTATCTATGCCATTCGATAGAAAATCCTAACTATCAAAGTGAAATGCACTTCTGCATAGTCTACCAAAGCGGCTAACGTCATGCAACGAACGATTCACCGTCACATGCAGTTTCTGTGCAACTTTGTGCGATGCATACACAACACATGAAAAAATAAATGGAAGAGAAAACAAAAAAAGACCCAAATCCTTGTGATATCAAGGATTTGAGCCTTTGTTAGTTGATGACCTGTGAGGGATTCGAACCCACGACCCCTTCCCTGTCAAGGTCTACTAATAAATTATTTACTGTTGCCTCTTGTTACCGATAGTGTCCATAAATCCTTATATATAAAGGATTTGTGGACATTTTTCAAAAGAAATTATTCTCTAGTTTTCGATAGTTATCTTCAGTTTGTTGCCAATTGGTTGCCACAGATACTCTTTTGCATCTCCACCCACCGGAAAAGGCGTGGCTGACGTTATGACAGTATGTATTTGGATTACTCATATATTACTGTCTTCCACACGACTGTAGTATATTTAAATACATAGAGATTAGTCGTGTTTTTCTATATAGCATCTTTTTATACTAAATGCCGAGGGCGGGTATTGTTTTAAACATTAAATATCTATCAGTCGCGCCCCTTGTATCCTGCCGGTGGCGTCTTTATATCTTGTGGCGCTGAAAGAATTGGCTTGCCTTTGAATACGGTTGGATCTACTTCAAATACACTTACCCCAACTTGATGATTCCCATGTATATGAGCAATTTGCCGTGCATATTTATTAAAAGGAGCTTGTGCAGTTGACCCTCCAAACTCGCCAGTATTTGCAAGTATTACTGGCTGATACATATGATAATGGAGCGCAGTAACCATATTGTCAAATGTTTGAACATCCTGATTCATAGCAGCTATAACAAACAGGTCTGAAACTTCCCTTAAATCTGCGACTAAAGATAAGTCCGTCGCATCATAGCAAATTGCACCTGTTACTCGAGTCTTACTTAGTCCACCATTGTTGAATTCAATTAAAACCTGATACGGTCTATAACTGTCAATGCCCATTTTTTTCTCTGATTTAGTCATATGCCTTTTCCCTTGGTAAACATAAGTAAATTCTCGACCCATAGGACGTTCAGATCGAAGGAGCCACAATGCCTGGTTAATCGGAGGCTTTGCAACATTCGGTTGAATAAATGTAAGCCCAGCAAAGATATTTGCCTTGGTTGCATCTGATAACCCCCTCAACAAATCGATATCATCCGGATGAACCGTCAATTCAGGAAAAACAATTAAATCAATATCCTTATCCCCCCTTGGGCTTAAATCTGTAGTTTGCTGTGCGGCCCGTGTTGCTTTAAGATGGCTATTTACTAAATTACAAATAGAAGCAATATGATTCCGATGTAGTGCACGAAAAGATGGTGTCCAATGAACAGGATCTTTCATATTAAAATCAGACATTTTTGGAAGAAGTGGTTGTACAACTGCTACCTGGATTTTCCCACCCTTGCCTAGTGTGCCAGTTTGGATGGGAAGTGTGTAAAAAGGCGTGTTGGATAGACGACCAAAGATTTTGCTTTGATAGGTAAGTCTGTTTTGTATAATACTTAAAAGATCTCCAGAATTTCGTACTTCTTCAAACTCATCAATCAATTCTCCCCATTGACGAATACCGGGCCATTGAAGCAATCTAATCAACAATTCACTTAGCCACGGAGAAATTGGGCTTGGTTCGCTAAGAAGTCCTCTTTGTTGTGTGCTTAAACCAAACCTACGGGTAAACCACGTGGATTTAACGCCTTTATATGAACTTGAATCTTGTTTCAGAAGATAAGTGTTTGAGGTATAATCATAATTACCTATGATACTCGAGCGCAAAATACTTCCTAGTACATATATCCATGAATATTTTTTTTTAACCCAGGATGGAATTTGATTTAAAGCAGAATTAGGTATATTTCCAAAAGATACCTTTAGAAAATCATCGTTTTGTTTAGGATTCTGAATCTCGTCCCAATCCTGGCATTTAACCATAATATCGCTAACCGTAGCGCCTTTTTTCAGTTTTTCTACTGCGTCCGGCTGTCTCAAAATGGACTGAGTAAGCAGCAATAATGCATTTTCTTGCTTAAAAGGATTAGATTCAGTTTGTATTATTCTCAATAAAGAAAGTTTATGATTTGATTTTAAATTAATTTCCTTCATTCCGTAAGGTTTTATTGCGTTTCTAATGTCAGCAGGAATTTCTTCTTTCCATTGAGACGTCATCAGCCGTTTGGACTTAAGGATCTCAGTCATTAAATCCGGACGGTTCATAAATACGATATTGATGGCACTCTTTCGGTTTTCTGATTCATCCTCTCTATTCAGCATTTCAATAAACCAAGATGCATATCTTTTAGGATTCGGATTGATTTGCTGATTAACTAACGCGATTGACACATATTTTTGCAATTCCCATGCCTTATTAGTACGATAAAGAGCAGCGTCTTGTAACATTGCATATTGTGTTAGCTCCGGGATATTCGAATCAATAATAAAGCCGTAATCTCCGATGGATATTAAGAATAATATTGCTTGTTGCTTAATATACCAAGGAGAATTAGAGTGATGTTCAAGAAGTTCTCTAGCAAAACTGGCGATTTCTTCTCTAAACTCTGGAAGATCTGCGGAATCAGGATAGATGGCTGCGACACGGTATCCTATATCTGTAGTAGCTGCTCTTAGTAAGTCGGCGGACACATATTCAGCCACTTTCATTTCACTTACATATGTATTTTCCTGGGATGGAGAATGCAACTTAGATTTCAATGCATCAATCACAGGAGTAAGCAACAAGGAATCAGGGTATAAATCTAGGGCACAGCGTAAGAGTAATGATAATGATGGATTTCCTGCCCAGCAAGCAATTAACTTACGCGCTGCCGTTTCGAATTCGTGGTCCAACATTTGACCAGCTGTCATATTATCAGACTCGGAATCAATATTCCCCAACTTCTCGGTTAAATCTGTCATACTTCTTCTAAGTCTAAGTGACTTAACCATTCGTGTTGCGACGAATCGCTTCAAGGTATCGTCGCGAACGTCAATATCAGGTGTTGAAATTTTGGATAAAACCAGTGGGCTGGATGTCACTGGTTCATCACTCACCAGTTGGTCTGACATTCTTAGTAAACCATCAAGGCCTCCCGCAGCCTGCCGTAATGACTCTACATCGGGAGTCCCACTTAATACACTCTGAAACATATTCATAAGCGATGACACACTGTTCTGATTCGATAACTGTCTGTGGGAAATTACTTTAGTTTTATCACTATTTAACTCCAAAGGTAACTTTGCTCCAATTTTTTTTTGGTATTGCTTTATTAAATCGTTTATCATATCTACCACGGAATTTTTCACGGTATCTACTTCAATTTCATTCGACACCTCAACCACCAGTCGAATATCATCCACATATCTACAATAATCGAGTAAAAGAAAAGCATTGTCCTCATATTTTTTGTTAATTCTATCTCCCACCATTTTATCAAAGCCAATAAGATAAGCATTGGAGTAGAAGCCGCTCGCTGTAAGACCTTGCGGAAGACCCTTGGGTAGCTCTTCTACGGACATAATATTGGCATTTTCTGAATCACTATTTGCCCAGTGCCATGAAAACACTTGCTCTGTTTTCTCCCAAAATGCCTTCTCATCCTTTGATTCGTCATCGCTTAGTTCCTCTCCTAGGTTAAATTCCGCAGAATAGCTGTGATATAACCTCTTTAGTTCACGAATAAGAGCTTTTGTATCTATATGATCATAAAATTCCTTTAAATCAAGCGAGACCACATACAAATTTTTATTAGGAGCAATAATTGAAGAATAATGCTGACAAATGCTTTTCGGCCTCAATAAAAAGGTTTTATAATCCTCATAATACTGGCGGTAACATCGGGAATTGCCCCACCCAAAATGAGCCTGTTTCCTTGTATGGGGATTTGTCTCCCAATCACAATGAAGTCGGTTTCCATAGCTGAAAATTTGTTGACGTTGGGCGGAAAGAAAATCTGATTCATCGGTTGGACCTTGAATCGTCTCAACTGCATCAGCTAAGCAAAGCATAACTGCGGTTGATATTGTCTGATCCTTTATCGACAGGTGTGCTAAAGGTCTTAACTTTTGGCCTATAATATCGCCTTCCTCATTAACCCGTTCAGGCCGCCAAGAATCAAAAGGTTCATTACTCTTCGATTCTAAGAAATGCCATTGTTTATTTTTAGGTGCCAATACTAACCGCATGGCATCCACTTCATAAAGTGTTTCTTTTAGATTTTTTGCCCAAGTCTTAATCCGATTTTCCAAATCAATAGTAGAACAATCTAATTCTAATATATCCGCATACCAGTTATGCGTTCGGATGTAGGAGTGTGATTTTTTCCAAGCTTGTGCGATAATGACTTCGTCGCTAAGGTATGATAGTCTTGGTGCAATTGTTTCATATTTTTCATTAATAATGGACATGTAGTCACCTCTGCGTTTTTCTATTAAACTTTTAAAAAAGTTTATATTATTAACTAATAGATAAATCTTCCAAAAACATTATATTCGATAAACCACTATAAAATCTATTTCAAATTAAAAATATCAACAATAATTGACATATATTAGAATAATCTACTTTACTTTGTACAATAATCTATTATCCCAATTTACACACCTCTTTTTTCTGAAAACTATCGAAAATTCCAAATATTAAACTTTTCCTTCAGCAGTGAACCTGCCCCTACCTTTTTAAATCTACCTAAAAAACATACTTCTAAGTTTATATTTCAAGAGAATAACCAGCTCTAATTACATTTGGAAGTGGATTTTAAATTTTTTTTATTTTTTTCTCTAGACCCTTGTCAACGCCAGAATTCAAATAATATAATGTGTGCGAATTAAATAAGTAAATTCAAATTAAATACCATTAAACCTAATATTAAAATAAGAGGAAAAAAAATTATTGCTAAAAACATCGAAGATTATCCAATGATTTTAACTGCTGTACACTTATCTGAAATCCTATCTACAGCTTGCGAATAAAGGGAACAAAGACGTTTCCACTAATTATAGGAAGAAAAAAAAGAGTCCTTTAGGATGTGTTTCCCCAATGACTCCTACAGCAACAAGTGAACCATTATCGAGTACACATAATACTATGAAGGCAGGAAAATGAAAGGTTCAATAAAAAGGAGGAAACATTTATTCATACATTTTTAATATATGGATTAAATAAAATTCTTATATTCTCAACCCTCTCTTCCGCTTTTTTGTTCTGATATCTACAATATGATCTTTCATCCTTTATAGTAGCTCTCGCATTTACCAAATACGGACCATTGTTTAAGGCATGATAGACCTCGTTTTCATAAAACCTTTCATTATCACAAGCATTCCATGTAACCATCCAATAGCTTTGATCGATATCTTCTAATAACTCATAAAAATATTTAGGTGTAGAGTTTTCCATAAAATTATTCCCTTTCTTCAAGAAATTAATGTGATTCGTTAGTCGTTTGTATATGTCTCCACTGCCCACATACACTGGAGACAATATATTTTGAGGATGCCATATTAAAATTACATATACTCCTCTTGTATTCTTGTTCAAATTTTTACCAATGCAATTACTTGATAAAGTGATTATAGGGGAATAACTAGGCATTCCAGTAAACAAAGGGAGCATACAATCTGTGGGTATACAAACTCCGGGTTTCATATCCATAAAGTGAAAATAAGAAAACTGTATGTCAACTGGTACTTGAACTTGATTCATAAATGTAGAAACTCCTTTTTTTAGATAATTACTTTAATTCTATCCAGATTTTATAAACGTATATACCCCAACCCACTATAGATTTCCCGGAATATTAAGTTATTTGGGGGAATCTATAGAAACTAGTCGAAATTAGCAGAAATGACCCAAAAACCCTTAGAAGGTATTCCTATATAATTTCTATCCATCAGTTACCACGGTAGAGCAAGATAGACTTTTAAATTACATCTGAAATAAAATAAGAGCATGGACAATTAATCCAAAATACACAGTTGTAAACAAGTTCACAAAAGATACCCAGTAGATATTTAACTTGATAAATAGTGATTAATTTGACGAAAAATCTAAATCTAAATCTAACAGTTAGGAGAAAATATGAACACGCCACAGTATACGAAAGCTATTATTAGTAACCAGTTAGTAGAAGTCACCCAACAATCATACCTCCCAACCACAGGTAGAACTTCTCAAGGAGGTCGCAAACCCTTCACAAATCAAAGTAAGGAGAACTATCAAGTAAATATTAAGAAAGGCATCAATCGTGCTCGTAAGCAAATTAGAAGACTACTAGAGTGTAACTTTACTGATCAATATGCATTTGTCACACTTACCTTTACACCATCCAAAGAAATAGATCTTACTGATATCAAAAGCTGTAATAAGATGTTTGCAGACTTTAAGAAGCGTCTTGCTTATTACTTAAAAACAAACAATCTACCCGACTTTAAGTATCTAGGTGTTACAGAGTTCCAAGACAAGAAACGACAGGGGGCAATACATTACCATCTTGTGTGTAACCTTACTGACATACCTTCAGACACCTTACAACAACTTTGGCAATATGGTTGGGTCAACAAAGCAATCACTCTATCCAACGCCGTAGCGAATGAAAAGATTGCTTTCTATTTAAATAAGGGAATTACTGACCCACGACTCAACGGTCACAAAAGATATTTCCATTCATATGGTCTAAAAAAACCTATCACTCTTGAAATAAAGAATCCAGCAGAGTTTTATAACTATCTTGATGATTGCCAGCCTACTCTAACAGACGGCAACACTTTTCATTCACCTTATACTGGAGAGACTAAATATGAACAATACTATGTTGAAAACACAAAGGAGCTACTCGAATATGTACAAGAACTTTGATGATTATCCAGAGATACTAAATGTGTCAGACATCCAAGAAATACTTGGTATTGGGAGAAAGCAGGCTTATGAGCTTTCTCATTCAGGAAAATTTCATGTGATAAAAATCGGAAAGCGCATTAAAGTGTCAAAAAACGTTTTATTAACCTGGATTGAAGGAGGCAACCAGCTATGAGAAAACAGACAAAATTAGTGGATTGTGGAGCAACCGTTTTTGTGTATGATTTTCAATGCAGTGGAAGCGAAGTTAAAGAGTTGCGATTTGAACGAGATGTATTCAATGGCAATATTACTAATATGAAAAGGTTACTCTTAACTAACTTTGTAAATGATATTTTGCTAGCAACCTTCTGTTTACGGATCTCGTTAAATGAATATGAAAAGGTTACAGACATATTAAATCAATTTGTCAGACATCTTAAAAGATCAAGTGGGCATCACGATATGAAATACCTAGCAGTTACAAAGCCTTCATCTGATAAGAATGAGGATCATGCATATATTCTTCTTATTACAGATATAGAGATCTACGAATTAACAAATGCATTAGATGATGATATCACTGAAGACCAGGAGGAAGAATACTTTGAAGGAATTTGGGGAGATGAATTATTTATTGATGTTTACTCCCCAGGAGAATTGATCGAAACCTTTACTTCTGCTTATAAAAAGTCGTTAAAGATTAATATCCTTGAAAAGTTTCCTAAAAGTTTTCGTAATAACCTCTTACAACCTTCAGTACTTTGGAACAAAGAAGCAGATACTTTCATAAATAATCATAACTTTTCTAAATATCCTGTACACCAATCATATGAAGTTTACGATAATTCATCTGGTTTTATAAAAATTAACGAATATTCTCTTTATGATACAAGCTCTTGCACAGAAGAGTGGGATTGAGGCTTTTATCTATAGACAATACAATATTGCCCCAAGTTTAAATCGAGGAACAAAGTTTTGGAGTTCATTGTTTAATAAAAATTTAGTTGACAGGTAGAATCAACAAATTGTAGGCAAAGAAATCAAAAAGTTATAGAATCAAGCTATTTGCTCTCTCACATTAAAAAGAAAAAGAACCACTCATCCTACCAAGATGGCAATGGTTCTTCTTTCATTCATCGATATATCTAAATACGAAAATTTGACATCATAACTCCCTGTCACTAACCTTCTTAAGCTTTTCTAATACTCCACGACCGCATATTGCCTTAAAAATATCCTAAGCAATTAATGCCATTCAAGCCGCACATTTTTTGAATGTTAACCAGACGGTATGGCCTTCACTTAACTTGCAGGAATCACTTATAAGAAAAGGCGGTGGGGCACCGATCATTAGTTGACTAAGGCTTTGTTATACCTACTACCCTTTCAAAATTCTTTCCTATTTTAAGAATTCACACCAACACTTTGTGACAGTTCTGTGAACGATTTTGTCCAAGGTAGAAAATCGCCATTTTAAGCGGTATATATAGATAGTGAGCACTTAGTGAAAGCAAACCCCCAAGTTCCTGTCAGTGAAGGGCAAACCCTCACGAGAAAAGGAACTCTTAGTGTAAGAAACAGGGATGATACAAATGGAATCTGCCTTGAGAGATAGGAGATAACAATCGGTGAGCGAATAGCATAGTGTATGACATGTCAGGTAGCACACTCACAAGGAAGGAACCTGTGAGAGAAAGGGAACTACCACTTAGCCGTAGTCTGCACTTTTATAAAGTACCACCCTAAGGTAAACTAAGACCAAAAGGTCAAAACCTTTCTATTCATTAAGGGTATATCGCTTATGGTAGAAGAAGAAGGTGAAAAGCATATTTCTAAATAAGCCATTATGAGTCAGGAAACAACTCTGGCCCGCCAGTAAGCAATGAGGAATGGTATATACTGAATAAAAGCTCGTAGCGAATGTAAACGAGAGAGAACGTGTCCCGCAGGACCATGCGGAATCAAGTAGCCGTAGGTTCATAATAAATGTGGTGAAAATTCTATCAGTATGAAATTATTTTGTTTACTACTTTACTTTCTGAAAAGGGAGCAAGCTACTATCTTTATCCTTTTTCTAAACAAAAACAAGAAAAGTAATTTACCTCTCTTGTTTTAACGATAAATGTTATTTACTTTTTATATGGAATCTGACAAGCTTCTCTTATATTAATGAACACCGAATCACTCTGCACATCGCTTCCTCATAGATTAATAAATGTCGGAAACTCAGGGATTACCAATTATAGTATTTTTATTTCTTAAATATGAATATCTCTTCCCTCATAGCTCGTTCTTCTACTACTTGCCTATTCTTTATCATATAAATATAAACCTTCTCCAACATGTCACCAAGGTCCTCTTAATGCTCTTCTTAAGGCATATAGTGCTCCTAGTTAGTGGGACTAGCAACATTCGTCCATAAACAGCTTCAATTTGGTGTGGCAAAGGCATAACATTTTTACCCTAATGCTCTTGTCTTTGCATACTTTGCTTCATTGCGGAGCGCATTGTACAATAAATAATGTTGAATATCTAATGGAGCAAGCTTCTGTTCAGTTGAATCTGACGCATTTATACACTCCATCGATGCAAATGCTTCCTTCTCCACTAATATCTCAAAGAATTGGTTTGATTTCTACCGATTGCCTCGACAAGGTAAAACACTTCGTCTATGGCTTCACATTTCTTAATCTCAACTGTTTCAAGAAACTGTGGTCCTCTTATTACATCTCCAGCTCTAAACATGAACATCCCCCTATAAAATTTCCCCTATTCAAATGAATAAGGGAAATTATCTTTTCAGCTCTACCATTGTCATATCGATGCTCTTTACTAGTTCAAATCTGTTTTCAGTCAAGTCCCCTACTTTTATATGGTAATCGAAAGGGAAGAATAGAGCATTGTTATTCATTAGTTCTAATGGCAGAATATGTGCATCAATACATGTCAGTAAAACTTCTGCTATTAGCTTTTTCAATTCTGGAGAATGTACCTCAATTTTTTTAGACAATGAATAAGAATGTTTTTTGTTAGGTTCAGTAATTCCCCAAGACTTAATACTTGTTAGTACAGCACTTGTTGCAACTTCTACCCTACGCCGTTCTCCGTAAAGGCTTTTCATCTTTCGACCTAAGACCTGGCTCGGCAGCGTATCCTGCATACGAAATTGAAGTCCCATCTCCCTAACTAAATCATAAAAAAATGGATATGCTAATATCGTCATGCACCAATGAAGTAAAACCCGTTCTTCCTGTTTTAAAACCGGGAACATCTTTAAAGCTTTTTCACGAATAGAAGCATGATTTTCCCCAACTAAAAACCATATTTTCATCAACATCGTAATTGCATTTTTTCGAGATTTTTCGCCTTGAATATCAGCCCGGAGAAAGTTATCCAATACGTCATACATTTCCTTACGCTCTAATCTTCTAGCTTCATTTGCTGTAAAGTCAAGGTGATGGAGCAGCACCTTCTGATCAAATCCTATTGGTTTAGCCATATTAACCTACCTCTTACTTAAAATATTACTTTTATAAATGGAACAATAACTTCCTCAATACTGATACCACCATGGCTCATAATCGTCTCTCCACGATTAACAAATGCAGTACCATTCTTAGCTAAGAGTACATGAAAATGATCTGGCAAGCCACTATCGTTCCATTTCAATGTTTGATCATACTTTTCAGCTGCAAAGTCTCTTAACTCTTTTGAATCATAAATTCTAACACGTTCACCCTTCGTTTCAGCAAGAACTCCTTCAGAAATACGACCAATTCCAACACTCTCTCGATTACCATGATCTGCAGTTATATAGATAGTGAATCCTGCTTCCTTCAGGTCTTTAATCAAACGATATAGATAGTTGGTTTCTAACCATATCCTTAACTCAGAAGACACACTTCTTGCTCCTTGTACGGCACCATGTAACATACGATCTACAATATCAATTACAGCACCATACACCCTTACATTTGGCTGTTTTAATGGCAAAATATTTTCCTTTTCATATGTTTCTTGACCAAGACTTCTTTGATAAGTAACATTATTACGTGGTACACCCTGATCCTCCCAAAAAGTATTCCATAATGCAGATTCTTTGTTAGTGGTAGAGATCGAGTTAGCAAAATAAAATGGCTTCATTCCTGAAAAAATAGATTGCCGAGACACCGATGTTAATGTCGGAACCCAAGCAAATACTCCATGTTCTTCAAAAGCTAATCCTTCCCTAATCAATTCCTCTCGAATTTGAGCCCACTGAACAAAGCCCACCCCATCCATGACAAGTAAAGCTAACTTATTTTCCTGTTGTGTCGCTAAATAATGAGGAATATGGTGAACCATCTTAGGCAATGGCAAATGCGGTAAGGTACTAAGAGAGCCATAATTCTGCAACATCCATTTTTCAAATGGTACTTCAAATTGATTAGAAATTTCAGCGACTTCCTGGGTGTATGTCCCGGTTAATATAGCTCGGTTCTTAAACTGTCCGTATAATTCAGCAAGCTTGTTCCATTCCTTATAGCGATAATCGTTGAAAGTCGACTCTTTCAAACGTTTATATAAGTGTTCTAACTGTGTTGTATCAGTTCTTTTCGTATCTATCTTCATTCCAACATGCATCCAAGCAGGTAAACCGTTAGCTGGAAGACCGGCTACTGGCTGAAGTAAGCCTTCTCCGAACAAATTATCTAATATGCCTTTAATATATGGGGTTGTGAAGGGATGAGCTTCATAATACCCTGCATCCTCAGTCGCAACTCCACTTTGTGCCACTGCTAAATTATGAACTTGATGTACAAAGGTACTCCATTCTGTTTCAAGATAGCTATAGAAAAAAGAAGATGAGAAAACAAGCTCCTTGATCGGTAGTTCTATCAAATCCTTCTTCTGCTTAAGTGTGTCCACGATATACTCTTTCACGACATCTGGAATGAAATCTAATTCGTAATGAATGGTAAGCAACAGCTTCCATAGCTCCGCACGTGTATACACTAAATCATAAGGCAATCTATAAATATGCTTGGTTAGAAAATCTCGAGTATCTTTATTAGAAGAAGAGCCTTGATACCGCTCTTGGGCGGCATACAAGGCATCAAATACTTCTACATCAAGCTGTCTTATAATCTGTGCTGAAAACTTTGAAAAGATGTTGGCTAAATCAAGTCGAACCCGCTGACCAGACTGCAGTAAGTCATAGGGAAACACATTATAGTCTTGCCCCTCCGCTCTGACAAGCAGACAGCCATCTCTCTGGTCAATTCTAGTTCGATACTCACGCTCAAATTCATAACGAAAAAGAATGCTATCATTAAAATTGACCACTTGTATATTCTCTTTCTGTAAGCTTGTTAAAATCAGCTCATCTAATAGCAATTGATCACGATCAAGAACAAGATACAAAGGGTTGTTTTGATTAAATTGTCTTAAAACTTGAGTTTGCCAATTCGTCATCTTTATTCCCCTCGTCTTTACTTATAGTCCTAGCCTGATTTGAGCATTATCGTAATACATAAGCAACTTATCATCCTCTTGAATCACACTTTCAGGAAGACGCCCACCGACTGTCGTAATCTTTTGGTAATCCTTATCGCTCCATGCCTTTTTAAACCCAGCTCGAATTGCTTCTGTACGGAATTGCTTCAGCTTCTTCTTGCTGTTTTCAAGCTCTTGAATATAACCTTCAAATTCACGTAACAATGATTTCTCGCGCAACTTCTCCAAATCCGCTTGCTTATTTGGATCCGGAACATACCAACGGTTTAATGCTTTTTCCTTCAACTTTGAATCACTATTGTCTAAGCCACGTAAATCCTTATAATTTTTACGCAAATAGCTAGCAATTTGATCAGGAACAGTATCATCACCTTCATAACGAAGGAAATTTTGATATAGTAAATCATCTAACTCAGGCAATATTTCATGCTTAGCAATATGTTGTATCTCTCTCATAAAACTTGGATGTAAATCCTGACGAGTCTGTGGTTTTTTCATTAGTTGTTGACGAATCCACTCTATAGCACTCGTTTCATCTGTTACAAATAGACTCATTTGAGCAAATTCTTTTACAAGAGTACGTTTTTTATCGTATTCTGCCACTTGACTTTCCAAAAACGCCATTCCGTCACGCATTGGGAATCGTTGGACAACACCCGCCTGGAAATCGGCAGATGAAATAGGAACTGGTAATCCATTTTGAACATGATATGCAACCATGCGATCAAATAAGATACGAGGTGTACGCTCCGCAATAATCGAAGCTTCACCTTTTGAACCTAGGAATTTAGGTAACTGTTGCAAATGTTGTTCAACAAAGATCCAAGCTGAATTTACTGTATTTTTCTCTGATAACATCCTTTTAACATTTTCTGTTGAAGGCTTGTATGCTGAAATAACTAAATCTTGTTTTACAGCAGTAGTTGTAATCATGGCATGAAAGCCACCGCGTTGTTTATTAAGTGCATCGACACTAGCGATAATGAATCCAGATTCTTGCAAAGCATGCTGAATAGCATTCCATACACTTGCTTGTGTATTAGAGAATTCTACAGTAATCCATCTATTAGGCTTTAAGATTCTATAAGCTTCTTTAAAGCTCTCTATTATTAATTTTGAATAATCATTAAGACTTTTTCCTTGAGCCTTATTTTCGATAGCTTCTTTTTTATTGTTAGTAAGAACTTTTAACCAAGATTCTCTAGCAAAACTTAATTCAGAATACATGATATTAGCCCCGAAAGGAGGATCAATAAATATATAATCAACACTTTCAGATTTAACATCTATTTTAGTACTACTTTGAGTAGAGATAACATTACCTGAATATTCATTCCAAGCATTTATAATCTTATTAAGCTGAAATCTAATTTGCGAGAAAAAATTATTTTCAACAGATAGGGGTGGGAAATATAAAGCATTAGCCATTGGACCAACCAAAGCTCTAAACCCTTTCTCTTTACTAGCATACTGAGGCATATACCGATTCATTTTGGTCATTTTGGGAAGGACACTTCCTAATAAGAATTGACCTTCATTATAATTATTGGTTTTTGAAATAGTTTCTAAATAATTTGCGATAATTAATATAACTCTTTCCATATAAAAATGATGAACTTTATTCATGCCTAGCCGTAAAGGTTCAATAGTCTTGATTCCATTATATACTTCAGTAGGTTTTATTTTGTTAAAACTGATATCTAGCTCTAAGATATCAAGAATTTTCTTATCTAATTTTCCTGGTCTCTTATCTTTTCTTCCTCTATCTGTATTATAGTTAACTTTAATTAGTGACGATTTTGGCTGACTAATTAATTTTGCATCTATTAAATCTCGTTTAGTATGGAAAACTCTTTCTAAATTCTTTTTTTCATGTTCAGCATTACAATGGGGACATACTAAATTTTTTTTAATAGATTTTTCATCTTCATTTACATTTGCATCCCAGTATGTAATTTCTTCCGTGCAGTTACTACAAATATAAATTTCACTCCAAATAAAGTAATTAGTAGTGGTTAATAACTTGCTATATCTATTGACGAACTCCTTGATGTCCGAAATAGATTTTATATTTTCAATTTCTTTTTGTAACTCTAATTCATCTTCCTCATTGAGAAAGGTTTTGTATAACCATATAAAATCTGCTTCTAATTTATCTAATAAATTGAATAAATAATTTGCACTAGTTTCTTTGTTAGATTTTTTATTGTAGTTTTGTGTGATAAAAGTAGCAGCTGGAGAAATATCATTTAAAATAGTTCGCCTATATCCTATTTTAGAAAAGGCAACTTTATCCTCATTAATAATTGATTTGCCTTTTAAAATATAACCTAAGGATTGAATTTCTTCTTTACTCTCACATAATTCACTAGCTAACCCCGTCATTCCTGAGCCACAAAAACCGTCATAGATAATATCTCCTGGGTTAGTATAGTGAAGTATATATCTCATTATTGCCTTGTGTGGAACTTTAGTGTGATAACTGTGAGCATTATAAATAGTATTATTTTTGCCTTCACTAATATCTGTAGCAAATGGTTCTCTGTGATACTCTTCCTCTAAATTCCGCCCATATTTAGTTACTTTTTCTTTTTCCCATTCCTCAATAAAATCGTTAATCCATGGATTCGGACAAGCTGTGTAATAAGGTGGATCAGACAAAGCAACAATATCCTCATCATCACCAATAGGAAACCCCTCAATCTTCTTTAATTCCGGCAATTTCTTTCTTAGCTCTTCTCTATAATAAGCTTTCCGCTCTTCATCATTCCTAAAAGTCATGCCTAAGCAGACAACCGATTGGTCGTCAGCTTGGGCGTCGTTATTTAAAAATGAGAGCTGTTCCGTTTCTTTTGACATTACACTCTTCACCTCATTATTTTTTCAACATCACACGTATACGATTTGTTGGTTGATTCCCTACCGTCTCTTGTATCATCGTCTCAAAGCGCTTACGAAGTTCTTCTACTGTCAAAGGACTTCCGTTAGCCATCATGCTTGTAATTTGTTCTAATGTGATTTCTACCTTATTAATCCCCTTCAACAGATCATTGATTGCTTGAATCAAACGTAAGTCAATTGGCATTGTAAAAGACTGCTGTGTGATGAATTGCTGTACAAGCTCCTGCTGCTCTGGTCTTAGTAATACAGTGTTTTCCTTAACCGCTGAATCATTAAAGTTATTTAACAACGTGCTGACCCAGTTATTTAGTAGTTCACCTAATTCATCTTCCAATGTCTCAAGCTTAAACTGATTGATAGCTGTTTCTTCCTTCGGTCTAAACTTACAATGCGGACATGTTGCTGTATGTTGTAAGTCTTCACGTTTCAATTGATAGCAGGCTCTTAAAGATTCAATTTTGTTTTGCCAATCCGTTAACACTTGGCTTGGAAGAATATCAATTTTTTGTGACAGCTCTCTCATAGCCTTTAAGCGCTGATTATTTAACAGACTACTTTTCTTCATATCTTCTGTAGCGTTAAGCCTAGATTTATCATGTAGTTCCATATACAAATCAATATACTCTTCTTTTAACCCTTCAATAGCACGAACTTCATTACTATAATCTTGTCCTTCTTTTAACACAACAGAAAGGTCATATAGTGCAGCTTCAACTTTCTCATTCCATTCATGATTTCGATCCAAATGAAGCTTTGCCTGAGCTAGATAATTCGCAACATTTGTGTATTCTTTAACCTTCGCTTCTAGTCCTTCTAATTTATCTAGTGCATGTAGATTATCAACTTGTGATTCAATATCATCCGCTGAAAACTTAAGATTATGCAATTTAGCTGGTGTATCATACCTTTGAATACCTTCTAAAAACTCTTTCAATTGCTCTAACTGCTGTACATACTCTTGGACTTCTGTTGTCGTAAACAATGTGCCTTCCCAAATTGGCAAACCCGTTCGAATAGTAGGAATCATACGCACTACTTTCTGAACTTTATCACGAGCATTTCCAATAACTAAACGTATACCATGTGTTAAGTTTGCTTCCTCAAGATTTGGAATCTGCACATCGAATAGATTAAACAATGCATTGATTGCTGCAGCAGGAAGTCCACTTGGTTTTTTCACATGACTAAAATATGTGAGTTGTCCTAATGGTAATCGGGAAAATTCTGCATAGTTCATCGCATCATATGGTTTTCCACTTACAGTAACCACTAGCTCACCACTGTATACTAATGCAGCCAGTACAACGGCAAATAACTCGGGCTCCATTTTATATTGAATCGTATAGCGAACATCCTCTGTCCCTTTAATGGTGACCGTTTCTAGTATTTCGTTGGCATTTAAAACTTGTCCATGCTCTTTCACGTCTAATTGATCAAGAACCCACCTAGCGTAGCCAGACTGACGGACATTTAACTTGCCATTTTGATCAAGTAACACTAATCCATCCAGTATGGCAGCTCCCTGTCTCGTTTCTTTACCCGAAATTTGCTGCAATGCATCTGCCACATAAGTTGACAAGTTGTCTTTATTTAAATAAGTAGTTTGAATATTTCTAAATTTTGGATATTCAGGATATTTTTCTTCAAACCAATCGGTGAGTAAACCTTCTGCAACAGAGTTTACAATTTCAATAACAGTCGCATTGGGTTGAAGAAATATACCAAATTCTAATATGTTGGCTGTTTTTCCACGATAAATAATATCAAAAACATGCACAAAATTTTCATTCAACCAGGTGACAAGCTTTTTAAAGAAAGAAGCAGATTTTGACTCATATAATCGTTTTGTAGCGGATGTTGCCGAAATCTCCATCTCTCTTGCTCCGGCATACATTTTCAGTAAATGAACAAATTGTTCATCTTTAACAGAGAGCTGAAAGAATACCTCATCTGACTTTTGTTCATCCTTGAATTTCACGACACTAAACGGCTTTAGCATATAAATATAGAAATCTCTCTCAGGTTGAGCCGTCGAGCGTTCATTCGGTGCACCAAAGAATAAATAACCTTGGCGAGTAACTTTATGAGCTTCCCAAGGCAAATTGTGCTTCCAAATTTTATATCCCGTCACATATGTATTATCCACCACTTGTGTCGCTTGCTTAAGTACATCATAATAGTAGCTATCCAACTTATCGTCTTCAATCGTTTCTGCCTTCTGGTCAATCAAATCATCAACAGCAATATCCTTTTTCAAATCTAAAAAGTACTGTCCATTGCTTTCATTCGTCGAGATGTACTGAAAACTGACTGTCTTTAAAATCTCACGCAATGCCGCCTCCACCGTTGTTTTTAGAAAGTCTGACGGATTATCATCTTCTAACAGCATATCTAAGCTCATTGTGGAGTATAAAAACAAATCATCACGAAGCTCCTCAGGAGTCAAGCCCACCTTATCGAAAATATCACTTGTTGCGAGACGATACACAGCTAAAGCGTTCACGATTCGGATAGCCATTGGTTGATACATTTTTTTTGTAAAGGCATTTTGAATGCGATCCTTCAAAATACGTGATTTATCTAGGACTTCACGGATGTCTGGATTACTTTTATAAGAAGGGTCTTCCTCGATAAATTTCCAGTAGTTATCGTAAGAGATTAGACCAGGTGCCCCCTCAGGTATATCCTCTTCAAGTATTCGTTTAATTTCACTACTTATCGTCTTTAAGGCCACCCTCTTCTCAGCAACGTTTACCTTTTCAAAAGTAGCTAAATAGGCTGGATGAATTGGATATAAGTTCACATATGTATCTAAATCTTCATTTAATCGATGGTATAGAGAAGAAAACTTACTTAAATGTTCTCGAATTAAAGCTTTCTGTTTTTCATCCTTCTTGAGCAAACGCTGCGATACAACATATGCTATATCCTCTCGAACAATACGAACTTGCTCAAAGCGCTCTTTTACACGACGAAGTGAATCTGCCACGAAACTAAACTTCGGATTGTCAAATAACATCTCCTGGATACCAGCAATAAAACGCAAACGTGTTTTGCTACAGACTTCTCCGACTTCACGTAAGAACCCAAGATCCAAAGTCAGTTCCTGTTCTTTACGACCCCTCAAATAATCCAAAAGCTCATCCACTACAAGTAGAAGTCCATGTTCAGGGTATATTTCATGGAACAGCCCGATCATTTCAGTTAACGCATCTTTGTTATTTCTTATCTGATTCACAGGAGGAAACTTAAAATCCACACCTATATCGTATAGGCCTTCTTCTATAGCTTCACACAAAATGTCACGTAAAGATGTACGAACACCACCAATTTCTGTCCGAATGACTTTGAATTGTCCTTCAATCTCCTTAGCTTTATTAGCTACTCTTTCATCTTGAATATGATTGCTAGCACCTTCTAGCTCTGCAATTGTTGATAGCACACTCATTAAATGCGATTTACCAGTTCCATAGTTACCAACAATAAACAACCCTTTGTTATCTACTGGTCGATGAAATTGAAGTTGATTAATGACAGCTTCGTCTAGCTGTTCAGACATTCTTTCGGAAATCACATATGTATCAATTAGTTGAAACGCTCGCTCTTTATCATTAGCATCCGTCAAATGTATAACAGATTCAATTGGTTCAAATTGAACTAAATCCCGGTACTTCATCTGAATATTCCCCTCTTTCACGTAATTACGATACCGTCAAAATCCGAACACTCATAGTATTCAGAATGTCCAGGTACTGCATATGTAAACCGCTTACCATCGTAAGTGCCTCGCCAAGAGACGACGAGCGTATAGTTTCGACTGAAGGATTGCAAAAGCTGAATCGCATCTTGATTAAGATTCGGGTCAAACAATATTTCAATGTGCTCTAAGCAGATTACATCACTTTCTGCTTCCTTGAGGATTTCACTCAACAAAGCATGAACCCGATTTGTCATACGCTTTCTCGGATACTCCATTAGCCTTTCACTGAGCAGTAGGCTAATGTTTAAAACAGTATAATGCTCACTCTGTCCAATGTATTGAACAGAATTCCCTTTTTGATGCTCACAAACAAGAAGCAACTTATAATATTTAGATGAGATATTTTTTAACTCCTGCTCGATTTTCCTCACTAACTCTGTACGCATAACGACACCTTCAAATAATTATTTCTACTATATAAACTTTACATAATTTTTTTGGATATTAACACAGGTTTTAAAATAGCTATGGATAAAACAAGCAAAAAATCACCATGTTCACTAAATGTATACATATTTTTGCATAGCGTAGAAACTATTTGCATATCACATTCTTTTCGGGGATAAGTAAATAGTTTCTATTTGTCTTACGACTTATTATGAATAAATGTACCTGCATCTGTATACAATCTATGTTTTCTTTTTGCAGCCCTGCCTCTGTTCTGTTCTCTTCATCAAGTAAGGCTTTTGAATTCGTTGGTGAAATTTGATAATTCACTTTGCCTTGTTTGCTTTGTAATTCATTATCTTATAATTCTATCTCCAAAAAATCCCATTTGTGTTTTCTATATCATCCTTGTTAATCTTTTTTTACCACAGTCAAATCAATATTTTCACGTGCCCAAAAAACTGTTTCAGTTATAGCATTTAGTTCACTTTTAAAGTCAGCAATAATCTCACTTTTTTTCATAATACATTCCACTATTTATTTAAGAATTATTTCAGTCAGCTCTCCGATACTGTTCTTTTACCGCTCTATATAAAGTATCCATTCTTATCTTCGTAATGTCTACTCTCAATTCCTCTCTCCATTGGCTAAATAGGTTAACGGATCAACATGTGAACTTTATTTTCTATCACTAACAAGTATTCCTTTCAGAAAGTAAATCAATAAAGAATACTGCCACAGAAAAAGGGGGGGGCGCCGAACTCCACTAGCCGAAAGCTGGGTTAAACCTACTACCCTCCAGAATTTTTTTGAAATTTTACCCTTTATAGGGGTTTTCCATTATTTACAAAACAAATTTTAGCCATCTACAATTCTCTTTAAAATTTTGCTAACACCAAGTACAAAAAAGACTTTCTACGGTAATTTTCGAGCAATTGGGCGATTTTTTGCGAAATTAAGAGCGTTTCTATGAGCTGTGAGAAATCCCCTACTTCTACATTCAACTATTAAACCAAATATTCTGTCCTTCCCACTAATCGCATTCGCTTTGATTATGGTTCAACAGTAAAATAAAAGTACAGATGATCACTAGAAGATATAACAGATTACAGTGCTTCTTTCATTCTCAAATACAACTCATCATAAAAATTCGAAGGAGATAACAACTCATGCAAATAACAAATTCTAATGACTATCCAGAAATTTTAAATGTTTTAGATATACAAAACATTCTAGACATAGGGCGAAAGCAAGCATACGAACTAGTCCATTCAAGGGAATTTCATGTCGTAAAAGTAGGTAATCGTATCAAAATCTCTGGAAAAATATTCATCAACTGGATAGAAGGAACAGACATAGAAAACTAACTCAGAAAACCATCAGAGTTTTCTACCGACATAACAATGTAGAGCTACTAATTATACATCTACATAACTCATTTACAATTACTCAAAACTATTAAAATATTGCACACCAAGATTTCAAATCAGGTTATTTCATTGTACTATGAAACTATCGGTAACAAATTTGAAAAGGGGTGACGCAATCCAGGAGGAATTATATATGCCAGTATACAGAGATGACGCACACAAAACGTGGTACTATGTTGTCAATTTTTACGATGCTAGTGGAAAAAGAAAACAGAAAAGGAAACGGGGTTTCAATACTAAAAAAGAAGCAACTGAAGCATTAAGAAAATTAGAAGTTCAATTTAACGAGGGAACTTATGTAGAATCAAAAAACATTTCATTCAATCAATATATTGAAGATTGGCTCTCTATTAAAAAGAGATCTTTAAGTAACAGTACGATTTCATTATATGAAAGAAGTATTAAAAATCACATTTCACCATCATTAGGGAATACTTTATTATCAAAAATGAAACCACAGCATATTCAAAAATTTCTCATAGGAATGCATGAAGCAGGATTAGCAGATGCAAGTATTAAAAGAATCTTTAATATAGTAAACGTTTGTTTAAATGATGCTGTCAACTTTGGTGATTTACCTAGCAATCCAGCTAAAAAGGTGGAAAAACCTAAAGTATTGCCAAAAGAAATGAAAATATGGACAGTTGATCAAATTCAACGTTTTTTGAAATGTTCGAATTATCATAGAATGTATTGTATCTTTCATTTAGCCATTATGACTGGACTAAGAAAAGGAGAGATACTTGGATTACTGTGGAAAAATGTCGACTTAGAAAAACAAGTATTATACGTTAATCAAACTTTAGAAACTGATGGTAAAACATTCAAAACAGGAGCAAAGACCAAGAGCGGTGTGAGATCAGTAACAATCTCACCTAGCACTAAGGAAGTGTTGCTCAAGCACAAGGAACAACAAAATGCTGAAAGAGAATATTTTGCATCAGAATATGGTGATCTAGACTTGGTTATTTGTGCTGAAAATGGTGCACCCTATCATCCACGTAATTTAACAAGAACGTTTAATATACTAACAAAGAAAGCAGAATTGCCTCATATTCGTTTTCATGATTTACGACATACTCACGCAGCCTTAATGATTGCTCAAAATGAACCAATGAAGTTAATTGCTGAAAGGCTTGGTCATAGTAAAATTACAACTACAATGGATACGTATGGACATTTATTTCCTAATATGCAGCGTGATGCCTCTAACCGTCTTGATCAAACTATTTTTGGTGAATTAGATTAATTGTTGCCATATTGTTGCCACGAACTAGATTCAATAAAAAATACCACTTCCTTAAAAGTGGTATAATCATTAGAAACCCTTATATATCAACGGTTTCATCCTTTAAATTATGATGACCTGTGAGGGATTCGAACCCACGACCCCTTCCCTGTCAAGGAAGTGCTCTCCCACTGAGCTAACAAGTCGTATGTAAATCAAGCTCTTTAGAGCTTGTTTTTAAACCTTAGTTGCTGACTACTTTTCTGAACAAGATTTATTATATAGTGGTATTCAAAATAAAACAAGTAGTTTTGCTAACTTTTTTTCGTAAGTGGTCTGTGAAGTTAACTCTTGAAAATTGCAAGCTTGTAAGAATCCGTTCAATATTTAACCTATTACCTTTATGAGTTTCCTGTACCATTATCTCCAGATCTTCGTAAAACAATATGAGCCAAATTGGGAACGTATCTTTTCTTTATAGTCAGATACTGTTGTTATCTTTTTTTTATCATTCTACTGTTAGGCTGACACTTAGTAAGGTTATTTTTTTTAGAACTTGTTCAAAAGAGTTTTCTCTTTTTTCCCCATAACCGTTTTTAGCAAAGTCAAAGAAAAAAAGAAGCCAGCAGGATCTGACCCCAAAATTTCTTAGAATAGAACCCAACTAACCTTTTATAAGGAAATCCTAGGATCCTACCCATAAGTTTTACTCAACTTTAAATAACAAATATGATGTCTAGAAGCTTAATCTAAGGATTAAGCAAAAGATTTTCACATTGGGGACGGGAATCTAGCAGCTTGAAAGTTAGTTAAAGGTGCTTCTGCTAAAATCTCTCCGTTTGCACTTGCGCTAAATTTTACTTGTACACGATCTCCTGCTTGTAACTGAAGGATTGTAGTAACTGATAGACCAATCGGTCTTGATTTCTCAAAGAACTCATGATCAATATCTAAATCATCTCCGTTTACATTAATTGAAATGGATGCGACATATCCTTCTTTTGAACAATGCTTTTTTTTGTCTTTTGATGAATGATTTTTTCTGCAATAATCACATTTGCAACTATTTTTTTTGTTTTTTGAGGACTTATCGCTTTTTCTTTTTGACGGACAAAATGAAACTTTTGCTGTGATTTCATAAATTCCATTCTCCGTTGGAATAAATGTTGATACATGCGGATTATATTCATTTGCTAAATCAAATTGTTCAGTTTGGTATAAAACTTTTACAGTGGGAGTAACCGCTGCTTCGTAAAATTGTGATGTGTTCTTATTAGCCCTAAAAGCAGATGCTCTCACTAGATTAGGTTTCTTATAATCACAGTGACAGTCATTATGTTTCTTATGGCACAAATGGCAGTCATCGGTTTTCTTTTGATCACAAATACAGTCACTGTGTTTCTTATGACAACAATGACAATCATCCGGTTTCTTCTGATCACACTTACAGTCATTGTGTTTCTTATGACAACAATGGCAATCATCCGGTTTCTTCTGAACACATTTACAGTCATTGTGTTTCTTATGACAACAATGGGAATCATCCGGTTTCTTTTGATCACATTTCTTATATAGATATGTGGTGTCTACAAAGGAATTACAATGTGAAATAGGATAATGATTTTTAATTATAATCACCTTTTTCTTTTTTTATTTTCGGGTTATTTTATTCATTAAAAGAAAAGATGTTTGTACAATATGGTACAAAAGTGAAAATAAATCTAACTCACACAGCAAAAATCTACTGGTTTATATACCGTTTTTAAGAAGATTGGTTGTTAGCAAAAAGGGGGTGAAGTACATTAGTAAGCTTGCTCTATGGGCATTTAGATTTGTATAGACCCTTTCAGTTTCGCTTACCTGACGTAAACAAGGTTAACTTGAGTCCTGTAATCGACGTTCAATGTATTTATAAGGATGGATATCCAAATGTCGATAAGCTTCCATATTCCAGCCCTATAAGTGGGCTATTCCCCCTATCCTCCATTACATAAGCTGGGTACTATAGTGTGTTCTCACAAGCGAACTGATCATTTACATTAATAGGGCTAATAATAAGGAAGGATTTTAGTGGATATTAATCGTGGAAACAGATTTTTTCTCCATCTGACATGGAGGTGAGGTATATTGGCACTTCAGTTTGGGTTGATGAAGAACCAATTACTGCACTTCTAAGACGCCGTTAGGAGAAAGGAAGAATTTGAAGAACTTAAAGAAGTGACAAAACATGATCCACCCTTCACACCCCCGTACAAAATGGGATGAATACACGTTGCGGAGTATCCTTATAGATAAGGTCATGAGACCACAGTCCAGCTCAGGAATCATTAAAAAGCTATTTGCAACCATTGAGAGGTGTCTCTCTTAATCCCTCTAGTTCCTAATCATGAATAACCTTTTTGAAAGCAAAGCAAAGCAAAGCAACAAAAAATCACTTTTCTTTTTGAAATCAAAAATAAAAGTGATTCAGAAGTTTATTATTTGTATAGTCGTTAACTGAGAATGTAATACATGAACTTGAAATCGTTGATGATAATGGACAAGAGCTTAACTCGGAGTAAAACTCGACCAGCCTGTTCAGTCAAGGAAGTGCTCTCCCGCTGAACTAACTAGTCGTATGTAATGACTAACCAGTAAGATAATTAGAGGGCATAATTTGTTATATGTTTTTTGTTAAAAAACCGACGCATTATGCATAATATTAAAAAAGTTTTAATTTCACCTTATTCTATCCTCTTCACACAAACGAACAAACGCTCTTATTCTCCTTGCATATAAAACGTACGTTCGCATATAATGATAGCAAGCAAGTCAGCAAAGGAGTGACGGGGAATGAAATATATACTTCGCAAACATATGGGAGAAAATGCTCCATTGGAGATAATTTATCTCTCCGAACAAGGTAAGATTACGCAGCGGAAAATTCAGGTGCTTGAAATTTATTCAGGCCATATTCACGCATTCTGTTTTCTAAGGCAGACAAAACGGACGTTTAAAGTGGCCAATATCCTTTCTGCCCGCCTCATTAAAGCCAGGTTTGACAGGTCTGGATGAAGATTGTTAATCAAGGTTCAACCAATTAATTCTTCTTCTTCCTGGATGTCCTTTTCCTGTTCAGTTAAAGATTCTTCTTCATCTCTAAGACGATGAGCTAACCTTGAGGCGGCACTAGCGGCAATGCTTGCAACGATATCATCCAGGAAGGTATGCACGATTCCTTCTTGCTTCTTATCAAGTTCGTGAATGACGCCTATTTTATTTTTATCCAAATGGCCAAAGGTCGTTACAGCAATGCTTCCGTAACCGAGTACTGCACCAAAGGCAATCGTTTCATCCACTCCGAATAGCCCTTCATCAGATTCAACAATCGATTGCAGGGGTTCTGATAGTTTTTTTTGCTCTGCCAGTTTATCCAGCTCCACACCGACTAAAATGGCATGTTGAATTTCCCTTTTCAACATGACACGCTCAACGCTGTGGATGCATTCCTCCAGCTTAAGATCAGCTTTGTACGGGAACTGCAATTCATAAACGATTTTTGCAATTGCCTCCACACTGACACCACGCTCTAATAATGTTCGCTTAGCCGCCTTTGTTACTTCCCTGCTGTGTACGTGTACATCTGCCATTTTATTCGCCACCTTTTTTGTATTATTTTTCTATATCCTTGTATTATAGCACCTTATAATTTAAATTTTTAGAAAATTATAATGAAAATTTTATATTCTAAATTCTTGTCACGGGAAAAAGTCGCAAGGCTATGCTAAAATAGTCAAGTAAGTTGTTTTTCATTATTAATTATCATCGAGGTGCGGGAGAATGAGTTTACGCAAAGGCACAATTAAAGAGTACATGTTTAAAAGCGAAGCTTTAGCAGAAGAATTGGAAATACTTGTTTACTTGCCTGCAAATTTTTCGCCATTGTATAAATATTCGCTTGTGATTGCTCAGGATGGCCGTGATTATTTTCAAATGGGCCGAATTGGTCGGGTAGCAGATGAACTGTTAGGAAACGATGAGATCGAGAATATCATCATTGTCGGCATTCCCTATAAAGACCGCTTTGACCGTAGGCGCAAATATCATCCGGACGGGGAACAGCACATTGCATACATACGTTTTCTTGCCCATGAACTAGTTCCGTTTTTAGATGATGAATTCCCAACCTATCAAATGGGACATGGTCGAACTTTAATCGGTGACTCTCTTGGCGGTACAGTTTCACTATTGGCCGCACTAAAGTATCCGCATACATTCGGGAAATGCATCATGCAGTCGCCACTTGCCAATGAAGCAGTAATGGATGCTGTACGTAATTTTGAGGATCCGCATCTCCTCGAACTTTACCATGTGATCGGGATTGATGAAACGGATGTTCCGACCACGGATGGCAACAAGGTAAACTTCATAGAACCAAATAGGGAATTGCATAAATTAATTAACCAAAAAGGATTTCCTTGCTTCTATGAAGAATTTGAAGGTAATCATACCTGGAAATACTGGCAGGCAGATTTAAGACGAGCACTATTGGAAATGTTCTAACATTCTAGAAATCATCACGTTGAGATGGTTTCTAGAAAAAACATGTCCAACTATAATACAACAATAAAAAATATCAGGAGGTTTTATTTATGAAATATGGTGTTGCAATTTTCCCTTCAAAAAAACTTCAAGATTTAGCTAACTCCTATCGCAAACGGTATGATACGAAATATGCCTTCATACCACCGCATCTGACGCTTAAACCAACGTTCGAAGCGACGGATATGGAAATTTCAACAATTGCAGAACAATTAAAAGGCATTGCTCAAAAGTGCATGCCCTTTACGTTGAACGTAACGAAAACGAAGTCTTTCCAACCCGTAAGCAATACTATTTATTTCAAAGTGGAATTATCCGAAGGGCTTCAAAAGCTGCATGATGCACTTAACAATGATGACTTCATAAAAAGCGAAAGTGAACATCCATTTGTCCCTCATATTACCATCGCTCAAGATTTATCCGATAATGAGCATTCTGATGTTTTAGGCCAATTAAGCATGCTTGACATCAGCCATGAAGAAGAGGTGAAACGAGTTCACTTGCTGTATCAACTTGAAGACGGGGCATGGACCGTTTATGAAACATTTAGATTAGGAGCTGAATGATTTCGTGTTTGTAAAGATCGCAGAGAACAGCCAAGAACTTGAAAATGCTTATATGATTAGAAACAAAGTGTTTGTCCAAGAACAAAACGTCCCTCTTGAAGAAGAGATCGATGAATATGAAGAAGAGTCTACACATTTCGTTTTATATGATGAGCAGAATCAGCCAATCGGTGCCGGCCGCTTCAGGGTCATTGACAACATCGGTAAAGTCCAGCGCATTTGTGTACTATCATCGGGCCGAAAAAATGGTGCCGGTGCCATGATCATGAATGCTATTGAGGATTATGCAAGCAAGCAGGAAGTACCTCAATTGAAGCTTGATTCCCAAGTGCATGCCATCCCTTTTTATTCGAAATTAGGGTATGAAATCGTTTCCGACGAATTCATGGATGCTGGCATTCCTCATAAAACGATGAAGAAAACCATTTTATGATTTAAAAAAGCTGTCCTTTCAGTCTTCTGATTGGACAGCTTTTTTTGTTCGTTCAGGAACTTAATTTATCCTTTTATTTAAAAAACCATTTCCGTTCAATGGCAATCTACGCAGAAATACATAGTCTATATATAGAAAGCAAGAAGGAGGGAAAATTTTATGGGTAACAATGAATTTAACCTGGAGGAGTCTCAAAAAAGACTGATGGAGCTGCTGGTTTCGAGGACTATGAGAAAACATGGTTTTAAAAAGGAAAAAGTCGATCTAACTGAAAGAGAGAGAAACAACCTTAAAGAAACCATTCGTTATTTACAAGAACAATCACTGAAAATCATAAACCAAGAAAAGAACATCACGGAACATGATGTTAATCCAGTTACAAATTCCATTCACAACAAATTCACTGATTCCAAAGATAAATGACGCACCATATCACCTAATCAAACCTTACTTGCTGGCGAGAATAAGTAAAACGAGACATAGCAGCACTTACATTTCATTCCTAAAGCTCCAGCTTCTTTATTATTCACCCCCCACACATTAATACTTTATCTAAGTATTTAAAAAATAGACGAATTAACTGATTTATTCGTCCAACCCGATTACCCATCAAAGCATATTTTAATAGGGAATAAAACCTAAGGAGGAAAAAACAACATGAACCAAAATGTATATCGTAGCAACTGTAACACAAATGATGACTCTGAAAGATCATGGTCGGCTCTAGATTCCGCTTCCAGACATCCCCTGTCAGGATTCTGTAACGACGATGACACAAAGATCGACCAAGATGCAAGACAGGATAATAATCAAGTTCAGCTTTCTGAAGAACTTATTTACATTAAAGATTCTTGTAATGTAAATGTCACTTCAACGGATGTTAAAGCGGCCCTTTCTCTACAAGCTGCTCTACAAGCTGCAATTGCGGTCATCGTAAGCATTTCCATTGCAGATGCTGATAATGCTGAAAAGATCACTCAAGAATTAATCCAATCTTCTAATGTTAAACAAATCACGCGCCAAAAAACAATTGTTGAAAACAGCCGTGATATCGACATTACAACAACTGATGCACAAATCGCACTAAACATCCAACTATTACTGCAACTATTGTTAGCTCTAATCGTAGAAATTGACATTCTATAAGAAAATCAATACAAAAAGGGCACTTCACGTGTCCTCTTTTGTCTTTCATGGAGGAACTAGACAATTTCGTTGAAAAACCTTCCTTTTCCTGTCATTTCAGTCGTTAAATCTTTACTGACCCTCATGCCCATTTGATATTTATTTGTACTTACCCGATCATTATCTTGATTTTGATCTAATCCTTCAACGCTTCCCCTTTCCCTATCCAACAACTGATCAAAACGGATAGGTTGAATGGGTGTCGTTCCTTTAACAATTCTTACTTTCTCTGAAGCTTCGACCGTCCGGTTGGCATATTGAATATAATCAAATTGTGTGACAGGTGCTATGTATCCCATAATACCCCCCTCCTTATATTTTACTAGTTATGTTGTCACTTAATTACCCGTCCAGAACAATATTTAAACATGATTTCCGCATTCTTTTTTTCTAATCTTCTGGTATGATGAGTATTGCCGATATTTTTAATAGATTAGAGGTATCCATTTATATGAATCAAGCAAAATCTGGCAATGAAATCGTACATTTACATACCGTTTCAGCTGGTGAGCTGCAGACACTTTTTGAAAAAGGAAAACGTGATCAGCTTTCTTGTATCATTTGTCATAAACCAGTGAAATTATTTATTGGAATCCAAGATACACCTTATTTTTATCATAGTGACCCCTTGCAGGGACCCTGTGAAATGCCAATTTCAGATCCAATAGATGGGGACAAGCCATTAGAATATATGGAACAGAATGGATTTAGGATTCCTACATCACGAACCATTACGGAAACAAAAACCATTACAGAACCGTTCCTTAAAAGCCGGCCCATAACCGGCAATCCAAATTATTCAGATAAATCATATGGTCTGGCACAATCAGAGGAACCATACTTTCAAGAATTATCCTCCTCAGGGGTTATTCTCGATGCAGAGCAACTCAAGGCAGTAATGACGATCGATGGTCCCATTCTCGTCCTTTCAGGGGCAGGCAGCGGGAAAACCCGCGTATTGACGGTACGTACTGCCTATATGCTTACAGTAAAAAAGATTGATCCAAAAAGTATCATGCTTGTAACATTTACGGCGAAATCAGCAAAGGAAATGCAGCAGCGTCTGCTCGGCTATCCCTATATGACTCCTTCCCTTGTTTCTCAAATTGTTAGCGGGACCTTTCATAGCATTTTTTATAAAATCCTGATTTTTCATGAACCAGCCAAATGGCAGCGCGATTTCCTATTGAAGTGGGAGTGGGAAAAGGAAAAGGTATTAAAACAGGCTGGAAGGGAATTGGAACTTGATGATAAGGAATTTGCATATGATCAAGCCCTTCAACAAATTGGGCTTTGGAAAAACTCATTAGCCTTTCCAGAAGATATTCACCCTAAAGACGATTGGGAGAAGTCGTGTTTATTTTTATATAAGAAATATGAAGAATATAAACAACAAACAGGGAAGTATGATTTCGATGATATGCTTGTAGGCTGTTATGTATTTTTAAAAAACCACCCGGATTTTTTAAAGAAATATCAGCAAAGGTTTAACTATTTTTTGGTAGATGAATTTCAGGATATCAATAAAGTTCAATATGAATTGATAAAACTCCTCTCTGCTGAATCAAAAAATGTATGTGCAGTTGGAGATGATGACCAATCCATCTATTCATTCCGGGGAAGTGATCCGAAGTATATTTTGAATTTCAATCATGATTTCCCTCGATCCCAAGTTGTGAAGCTTACGGAGAATTACCGATCTTCCCATGAAATTGTCGCTACAGCGAACAGATTGATCAAGCGCAACCAGAACCGGATGGAGAAAAAGATGAGGGCACAGCATGATTCAGGCCCACCCCCTGTTTTATTTTATCCTTATGATGAGGAATTGGAAGCAACGATGATCGTATCCGATATCCAAGAGAAAATATCCAAGGGAGCAAATCCTGGGGACTTTGCAGTATTGTACAGGACACACACGATGTCCAGGGCCATTTTTGAACGGCTAGCCGCTTCCAACCTGCCATTCGTCATTGAAAAGGATGCGGATTCGTTTTATCAGCGCAGGGTCATTCGCGGCATGCTTGCCTTTATGCGCTTGAGTTTGTTCCCGCATGACAGCAAGGCAGCATCTGATGTCCTTTCCTCCTTATTCTTAAAGCAAAGTATATTACAGGAGTTAAAAGCAATGACAATATTGCAGGATTGTGATTTCATCGATGCATTTGCTTTTGTTAAGACAGGACATGCTTTTCAGGAACGAAAATTAAAAACGGTTCCAGGACAGATCCGCTCTTTAAAAAATTTGTCGCCACTCGTAGCTTTAGAAATCATCGAGAAAGATTTAGGATACCAGGAATATGTAAAAAAACGCGGAAATGATGCGAACCTGGAAAAAGGGTCCGATGATATCCGTGACTTAAAGGTGGCAGCAAAGCGTTTTCCGACCGTCGCCGCTTTCCTTGAACATGTCGATCATATGACTGCGATGGTCCAAGAGATTAAACAGCTATCGAAACATTTTAAGGATGCCATACAGCTTACCACCATACACCGTTCCAAAGGGCTTGAATATCAAACCGTTTATGTCCTTGCTGCTGTCGATGGCAGCATTCCTCATGATTTCGCACTTGAATCTTACCGAAAAGGGGAACTATCCCCTCTTGAGGAGGAAAGACGATTGCTCTATGTAGCGGCAACCAGGGCTAAAAAGGAACTTTACCTTTCCATCCTGCAAACTAGACGCGGCCGGAACGCCCACCCATCACGTTTCCTGAAGCTTTGACAAAAAGCTGATGCTATCCACCTTGGGAAAAGGAGGGATAAAACAAAAGGGAGGTTCGGAATGGTCCACAACTTCATCAAGGTTTTCATTACCAGACCAGGTTTTAAAACACTAACCAAGTCTTTATTATGAGACGAATCCTCATTGGATTGAAGTAATTTGCGACACTCCTGCCGAATAACTGGCTAGCCGAGACCCCACTAGATGCATGCTATGAGACTTGGCAGACAGTCGGCGAAAAGGGAGCGGATTTCTGAAATCAACTACAGTTTTTTTAAATAAAAAGACTGCAGGCAAACTCGCTTTTCTTCGAGTTTGTCTACAGTCTGAAGGCCTGCATGATAGCAGGCCTTTTTGTCACTTTTTATTTATCATATTGGAAATAGTCCCGAAATCCAGTTTATTCCCTTCAGCTATGATGGAATGGACGATTTTATCTTCCGTTTCCTTATTGACCGGTTTGTTCGCTATTTTTGATACGCGCTTAATGACGTTTCTAACTGTTGTTTCATCTTTGAAATTGGCCCCTTGCAGCGAGTTTGCCAATTCTAATACATCTTTCATATTCACGCCCGTTTTACCTTCTATGTTTTTAAAAAAGTTATTATCCATACCTAAGCCCCTCCCTTTTCTGTACCTATCCTATGGTATTATCAGAAAAATGGTGCTTGGCCCATACAAAAAAAATAAATGGAATAGGCTTCTTCTGCCTATTCCATTTACCTTAGCAGAAAGAAGCCCCTACAATGATCAATAGGATAAATAATACAACGATTATCGCGAAAGTAGAGCCTCCGCCACCGTATCCTCCGCCATAACCGCCGCCGTATCCATAACCGCTGCCGGCACAACAACCGTAGCCACCATAACCAAACATATATATCACCTCGCTCTCGCTAAAGCTTACTGATAACATATGTAGGTCTGGACAAATATGTATAGGCCATGTCCTAGTCCAGGCTGCCTATTTAGCTTATTTTATCCTTTTGGTCTGAAAACCAAAGCTCCGATGAATCCAAAAATGATTGCTGCAGAGATACCCGAACTTGTAATTTCAAACATACCAGTCAGTACGCCAACTAAACCATGTTTTTCCGATTCCATCATCGCCCCGTTCACCAGCGAGTTCCCAAACGAAACAATCGGTATGGTTGCTCCGGCACCGGCAAAGTCAACAAGTGGCTCATATAAATCAAATCCGCCAAGTACAGCCCCTATTACAACGAATAAGCTTAACGTATGTGCTGGTGTCAGCTTAGCAACATCAAAAAGAAGCTGGCCGACTACACAGATCAAGCCACCGATGACAAAGGCCCAAAAAAACATTGCTAACATCGAAATCTCTCCTTTTTCATGAATTCATCCCATATTCAATGGCTACCGCATGGGCAATGCAGGGAATCGTATCCTTTTGCTGGACGGAAAGTGGAGACAATAATGCTCCTGTTGCAACAAGCAGGATTTTTTTATATTTACCAGATATCATTTCATTGAGTATATGACCGTATAAAACCACTGCCGAACATCCCGCACCGCTCCCGCCAGCCAAAACAGGCTGATCCTTTTTAAAAATCATCAATCCGCAATCCTTGAATTTTTCCTGATTGATGTCAAAGCCCTTTTGCTTCAATAAGTCAATGGCTGTCTCCCTCCCTATTTGACCTAAATCACCGGTAATGATGAAATCGTAATCATCCGGGGTCAAACCAGTATCTTTAAAATGGGCAATTATCGTATCGACGGCCGCCGGGGCCATCGCTCCCCCCATATTGAAAGGATCTTTCAATCCCATGTCAATGACCTTTCCGATAGTGGCCGAGACAATATGGGGAAATTCCCCTTGCTTGCTTCCATTGGGAGCAACCAGCGCCACTCCCGCTCCTGTTATCGTCCATTGAGCTGTAGGTGGTTTCTGCCCTCCATATTCAGTTGGATAACGAAATTGCTTTTCAACAGCTGCATTGTGGCTTGAGGCGCCTGTCAACACATAGTTAGCCCCACCATAATTAGTGATGAAGGCAGCCAGAGCAAGCCCTTCCATTGAAGTGGAACAGGCTCCAAACAAGCCGAAATATGGAATTCCATTAGTTCTGGCTGCAAAACTTGTAGGTGTAACCTGATTGATTAAATCACCCGCCAATAAAAATTGTACCTGTTCCTTGTCGATTTTACCTTTTTCCAATGCAAGCTCAACCGCTTTTTCAATCAAATGTCGATGAGCCTTCTCATATGAATCCTGCTCCATCCACAAATCATCGAATAGAATATCGAAATCACCCGCGATTTCTCCATTTGCTTCAAATGGCCCGCCTGTTACCCCTGTTTCCAAGATGACCGGCTTATTGGTGAACATCCATGATTGTTTTCCCTTTAACACCGCTTAGCCCCCAATCATTTGATAAAGCGTTTTTATCAATGCCACGACAAAGGCTGAAAATACTCCAAATAAAATGACCGATCCGGCCAATTTAAACATATTGGATCCAACGCCAAGTACAAAACCCTCCGTCCGATGTTCGATTGCTGCCGAAATGACTGCGTTACCGAATCCTGTAACAGGGACGGCACTTCCTGCCCCGCCAAACTGGCCAATCCGGTCATAAAATCCGAAACCGGTCATCAAAAGAGCCAGGAACACCATGGTAGCAGTTGTGGGACCACCTGCTGTCTGTTCCGTAAAGTTGAAAAAGTAAATATAGAAGTAGGAAATGGATTGTCCCACTATGCAGAAAATGCCGCCTACTAAAAAGGCTTTCAAACAATTCTTCACTATTGGTCTTTTAATTTCATGCTTTCCTTGGAGCTCTTGATACGCATCCTGCAGCGGGGTCGTTTTCTCCTTGCCGCTCATAGTACCGAACCTCTCTTCTAAATTAATTCTTTTTGAAGTTCTTCAATTTCTTTAAACTTCTTCCTTGCCTTTTTCTCGGGTACATCTTTGTCCTTGAGTAACTCGTTCAATCTTACAGACTCCAAAAAGATTTTATAATCGCTTGATACGATAAAATCATTGTTGGGAAACTGCTCTTCCAGATGTTCAGTCACAGTCTTTTCAATTTTCTTCATATGAAAACGTTGCAAATGCTTAACTTTATAAGCGACGATAATCTTTTTATCGTTTTTCACGACAATCACGTCATAGATCGTGTCTTCATTAGCCACTGTTTCCTTTACCTTTGAAATCAGTCCCTTTTCATCCTCCTCATCCATTCCATTAATGATATCCATCGGTTCAGGATTCGTACGTTTAATCATGGCTAAATTCTCCGTTGTTCCATCATTCTTATTGCTGCAAGCAGTAAGCACACACATAACAACTATAAACACCAGCATGCTGACCTTAAAAACCGTTCCTTGTTTGAACATTGAATCACATCCTAATTTATCGTTCTATTGTTATTTTCTTGTTTAACTGTTTTTTTATGAATGGTAGGATTAGGAAATAAAAAAACCTTTCCGAAACGGAAAGGTTTTTTTACTCAATAGCCTTTATTTTTATTGTTATTATTACAGCCACAGTCCTTTTTGATTTTGACCGGCTGATCTTTTTTCATCGGTTTGGCATAAGTCCATGGATTCTGTTTCTGATTCAATTTATGACCCTCCTTTAAGATCTATAACATACTATATGAACGAAGAGACAAGTTGTTTCCAATCAAATGTCCATAATTTTACTGATTATAACCTCAATCATCGCTCCTAATGCTGCTACGGCAAGGATCAATATCAGTACGTCACCTATAAACCAATGTTGGATATAAAGAAAAACCAGAAAAAGACTGACCCAGACACCCACACACCAAAAACAGCTTAGCAATTGTCCAAACCAGCCAATCAAGCCCTTTTCCTTGGGCATTAAAAATATTTCCACTTCTCCTTCTTCATTTTTTTCCTCTATCTCTTTAAAAAAGGGGAGGCGCAGCGGCTCCATGATTTTATCGAAAACGATCAGGCGTGTAAGCCTGAATGAAGCCAAGCCTAATATAATAAATAAGGTAAATTCATTTTGTGGGAGATACATCTAATATTGCTCCTTCACTTGGATTCTTCAATTATTTTAGCATTGATAATATCCGGCAGACCCACGAAACGAATATGGTTCCCTCTTTTAATCTTCACTGATTCCCCCTTCATTCCCAACACATGAAACTGAAGCGTTTCACCGTTAATAACAGCCTCACATAATGGCTTCGGAAAACCTTGATGATTGGAAAGGCGGGAAATAATGTCCCGTGAAGATTCTTTTTTCTCCGCCTTTTTTCTTTTTCTCTTAACTGGCTTTTCGTTTTCCTGTTCTATTTGTTCAGGATGTGCCATTTGTTCAACCGGAGTTTGCTCAGGGACATATTGTTCGGTGATTTCCCTTAATCCCGAAATCTCTTTTTCAATTTCCTTCATGGCCTCATAAACACCAAATTCGCGTTTGACTTTTTCTATTTTTTCTTCCTTATCATCCTCGCCATCCTGAAGTTCCGGCTCAACGCTGTCTTGAGGTGTACCCTTTTTCGTTCGAAAATCACTTTGCATATTCCCACGCAGATCTGATATTTTTGCTTGATCGACATATAAAAGCGGTTTGGATTCCTTATCGTCATTTTTCTCTGACATGAAAACCCTCCTTAATATTTCAGAATGTCCACAGACTGCAGCTGTTCCATCTGGTATTGGAGCACTTTTTTCCCGAATTTATGCCTTATGAACAATCTTGATTCTTTTTTTTGTTCCAATTTCCCGAATAATATACGGTCATTGATGATGAACTTACATACAGGCTTAGGTGCAAAGGCTGGAAGTCGTGACAATAGCTCCACCAATTCCTCGGCGGTATATGAAGTGCTGATATTTTTTTCATTCACAATAATTTGTCTCTTCAGCGTATGGTGTATGGTTTGTTTTCCAACAGTGCAAGGCAGACCAACTTTCTTTACGTCCATGATGCCCCTCCTTTTTCACGAATAGGGTTGAAAGCAGGTTTTTGCCGGTTCTCGCAATCAATGAATATCAGCTCTATGTATCATTTATATGAGATTCATCCTTCTTTATGCTGGGGATGTGCCACTCCCCAAAAAAAGGACAGTAATCAATTCTGGATATGTTGGGGATGAGGGGAGAAAAACTAAATCATTTGAAGATGAAAAAATCAGAGCAATTCAAGATATGCAGAGTGGACAACAAAAAAGGGGACCGATATCGGCCCCCTTTTTTGTTGTCATCCGATTATATGGTAACCGGAATCCACATGGATATTTTCCCCGGTAATCCCGCGGGACATGTCACTTAATAAAAATACTGCCGTATCCCCAACTTCTTCAGGAGTCGTTGTACGGCGGAGCGGTGCTTCTTCCTCAATTTTCTTTAAAATTGTATTGAAGTCACGAACACCTTTAGCGGATAAGGTACGGATTGGACCTGCTGAAATTGCATTCACTCGAATGTTATCTTTGCCAAGATCACTTGATAGGTAACGGACATTGGCTTCAAGTGAAGCCTTAGCCACTCCCATTACATTATAATTTGGCATAACCCGTTCTCCGCCAAGATACGTCATTGTGACAATGCTGCCACCTTCCGGCATGATTTCCTTCGCCGCTTTAGCTACAGCCGTTAAAGAGAATGAACTGATATTATGGGCAAGCAAGAATCCTTCACGGCTCGTGTTGACGAATTCACCGTCAAGCTCTTCCTTGTTAGCAAATGCGATACTATGTGCCACGCCATGAATGATACCTGCTTCTTCCTTAATCGTCGCAAAACATTTTTCAATGCTTTCATCCTTTGTTACATCACATTGCAAAATGCTGGAGGGCTCCCCCTCCAATGTAGAAGATAGTTCCCTAACGCTTTTTTCTGTACGGTCTTTTCCGTAAGTGAATATCAGCTTTGCACCAGCTTTATGTAAGGAACGGGCAACTCCCCATGCAATACTTCTTTTATTCGCTACACCCATTATGACAAACGTTTTTCCCTCTAATGAAAAAGTCATCGTATGTGACCTCCTATTTTTAATACAAGTTATTAGTACCTGCTACTAATGACAGTATATCAAAATTCCTTTAATAAAAACACCGTTTTCTAAAGTCCTTTGGGAATAACCCTCCTAGTAGGCCTTCTTTGGCTTATTGTAAATAGCCCATTAATAATGTGGCTAATCCGAAATAAATTAGAATGCTGATAAGGTCGTTGATAGTTGTAATGAAAGGGCCTGAAGCTACCGCTGGGTCGATTTTCATTTTATGCATGAGAAGTGGGACAATTGAACCGGCAAGTGTGGCAACGATCAGCGTTATGAAAATCGAAATACCGACTAATAATCCTAGCATAAAATCATCTTGCCAAAAATAGACGATAAAAATGATGGCAATTCCACATGTCAGGCCAATAATAAGGCCAGTTCCAGCCTCTCGAAGGACTAGTTTCCACTTACTTTCCTGTTCTAATTCACCTGTCGCGATCCCTCTGACCGCTACTGCCAATGCTTGTGTTCCTGTATTTCCAGCCATGCCGCCAATCAATGGAATAAATACAGCCAGAATCGCTTTTTGGCTTAGTGTCTCTTCGAATCGGCCGATCAAACTTGCAGTCAGCAAGCCTAAGAACAAGAGGATGACCAACCATGGCAGCCGTTTTTTTGCAGCTGTAAATGGACTCTTATCAACATGATCAAGATCAGATATACCTGCCAATTTTGAATAATCATCGGATGCCTCTTCATCCATGACATCAATGATATCATCAACCGTAATAATCCCTAACAAATGGTTTTGGAAATCGACGACCGGCACGGCAAGGAAGTTATAGTCCCTTATTTTTCGTGCCACCTCTTCCTGGTCTTCTGATACAGGTACGGAAACTACCCTGTCATCCATTAATTCACCGATTAAAGCATCTTCATCAGCTATGATCAATGTCCTTAGCGATAAAACACCAAGCAGCTTCTTATCCTGATCGGTAACGAACACATAATATATCGTTTCCGCTTCCGGTGCTTCCCTTTTTAAGATTTGCATGGCTGATCGAGCCGTTTCGTTTGCTTCAATGGCAATGAACTCTGTCGTCATGATACTTCCTGCCGTAGATTCCTCATAGTTCAGAAGCTCCTGGATTTCACTTGCCGCTTCATCATCCATGATGGTCAAATAGCTTACGGCCTGCTCATCATTGATTTCATTCAGGACGTCAGCCGCATCATCCGCATACATATGGGAAAGCATATCGGCTGCGTAAGAAGGATTCATTTCAGCCAACAGGCTTTCGTAATCCTGTTCATCTATTTCTATATTTTCAAAAAGGTCCGCCATTTCTTCCGGTGACAAATATGTGTAAACGACGGATCTGAATTCATCTGACAAGCTTGTATAAAATTGAGCCTGATCATACGGATGCATTTCAAGGAACTCCGTACGAAATCGTGCTAGATTTTCCGTTTTAAGCGCTTCAAGCAAAAGCTCATTATTCATTTGACTACTCTCCCGCTCCCGGTCCTTCATCTCCTCCATAACCATACACCTCCTAAAAGATATTTTTTCATTTCCTCGTTTATATTTTATTTTTTTAAATAATACTATACTAATACCATAAACATATACAAAACAAACAAAGGGTGTGTCAAATGAACATCGATATCATAGGGGACATTCATGGATGTTTCGCTGAATTCAGGCAGCTGACAGAAAAAATGGGCTATACATGGGAGTCCGGGTTTCCAATACATCCCTCTGGAAGGATTCTCGGCTTTGTAGGGGATTTAACCGATCGCGGTCCAAATTCCCTACAAGTAATCGAGGTTGTCCATGAATTAGTCATTAACCAAAATATAGCAAGGTATGCCCCAGGTAACCACTGCAATAAATTGTATCGTTATTTTTCAGGCAATAAAGTTCAGATATCCCACGGTTTAGAGACTACTGTATCTGAATATGAATCACTGAACATTCGGGAGCAGAAGAAGATCCGAAAAAAATTCATGGATCTGTATGAACGTTCACCACTTTATCAACTCATTGATGAAGGAAGATTGATCATTGCCCATGCAGGAATTCGCAGTGACTTTATTGGTCAATATAGCAGTAAGGTAAAAACCTTTGTCCTCTATGGTGATATCAATGGCTCCAAACATCCCGATGGGTCTCCGGTCAGGAAAGACTGGGCCCAATCATACAAAGGGGAAACATGGATCGTATATGGACACACACCTGTCCCTGAAGCTAGGCGAGTCAATCATACATACAACATTGATACAGGCTGCGTCTTCGGTGGAAAACTGACGGCTGTCCGATATCCCGAAATGGATCTTCAAGAGGTACCTTCTACCATGCCATATATAGCGGAAAAATTCAGGACATCTTTTGATTAACCAAAAAAACTCGCCATCTTGGTGAGTTTTTTTTCGTTTATGGATTTTTTCATAAACTTGAATTCATTTTAATGCGCCACGTTATCAAGTCAGGAGCCCCATCCTTTACTTCCCTCGAGCAGACGGTTCATATCTTCTGGTAACTCTTCTTGAAACAACATCATCTTCTTTGTGAAAGGATGTAAAAATTTCAATTCAAAACAATGAAGGGCCTGACGAGGGATATCTCTCCTGTTCCCTCCATATAAATCATCACCAGCCAGCGGGTGACCAATATGCGCCATATGCACCCTGATTTGATGAGTACGCCCCGTTTGCAGTTCCAAATTAAGGAATGTACAGGAATCCGTGTATGCCAATACCTTAAATAGTGTACAGGCATACCGGCCATCCTCCCTGACTTCCCGTTCAATGATGCTGGTCGATTTTCGTCCGATTGGTGCCACTATCTCTCCTATAGGTCCTTCAACGATTCCTTCAGCTATGGCTTGGTATCTCCGTTTAACCTTCCCAGATTTTTGCTGTTCGCTTAAAAGATGATGGATATGCCGGTGCTTGGCAATCAAAACCAGACCGGAAGTGTCCCGGTCAAGCCGTGTAACAATATGGATCGTTGCCTGAATTCCCGTCTTCCTATAGTAACCAGCCAAGCCATTCGCCAGACTGCCGTTGGGATGCTCCCGGGAAGGAATGGTATTCATGGAAGGAGGCTTGGCCACCACCAATACAAACTCATCTTCATACCTGACATTCAGGGGGATGGGTTCCGGCAAGAGACCTTCGCTTGCCTGTTCCGGCGGAAATATGACGGTGACGATGTCACCAGTTTCAATCCGTTCTCTTACGGTTACTTCTTCGCCGTTCAACTGGATATACCCACCTTTAAACTTAATATCCGTTAATGCTCGTTTTGAAATATCGCATTTGCTGAGGAACTCTCGCAATAAAGAGCCAGAATCCTCTTCAAAAACCGACCAGGTCAAAGAAAAGTTTTGATTTGACATGAGGTGAGTCTATCTCCTTAGTTAGCAATAAATGAATCATGCACTCTCTTCCAGAATGGAAAAGGGCGGAATCTGGCAAATCGGATCTTTTCATCTGCCACTCGGCACTGTATCGACTTTACATCTTCTTGTAGCAAGGACAGATGGTCGATCGTAATTTGAAAATTGACGGCATTGACCGGCCTGAACATACATGTATGATGCGCCGGCAGCAGAAGAGGCGATCCTACCGTCCTAAACACCCGGTTATTAATGGATGCCAATTCGGTAATCTGTATGGCATCGATGGATGGATGGACGATGGCCCCGCCAAGCGCCTTATTATAAGCCGTGCTTCCAGATGGCGTTGCAATACATAAACCATCTCCACGGAACGTCTCGAAATGCTGGCCGCGTATTTCAACGTCCATGACGAGCGTCCCTTCAACACTTTTGACTGTCGATTCATTCAAAGCCAAAAATCTGGCTTCCCGTCCTCCATGCTGATAACGGACGATCGTTTCGAGCAGTGGATATTCCACTATTTGAAACGGGGTTTTTGCTAAAGCTATTACCAATTTTTCAATTTCATCAGGGGTCCAATCTGCATAAAAACCAAGATGTCCTGTATGTACACCAACAAAGGCGGTTTTATCCAATCGATTCTTATAACGGTGAAAAGCATATAATAAAGTGCCATCACCACCGACAGAAATGACAATATCCGGCTGATCCTCGTCATATTCCAACTGAAAGTCCTGAAGATACGTCCGCATCCTTTGCATTAAAGTATTCGATTTCGCATCTCCTTTTGACGTAATCGCGAATTTCATGTAATCCCACCTTACAAATTAGATTTCTTCCTTTTTACCCATTCATGCGTTCAAGAATCTTTCTTCCTGGAAAACAGACGCTGCGCTTCCTGGATTTCCGTACGGATTTGCGACATCTCCGCATCCAGCAGGAAGGCCGCTTCCGCCGCACGTTTGAGTCGCAGTTGAATATCTTCCGGGAAAATGCCTTTGTATTTATAATTTAAAGAATGTTCAATCGTCGCCCAAAAATTCATTGCAAGAGTCCTGATTTGAATTTCGGCAAGGATATTTTTTTCGCCATGGATCGTCTGGACCGGGTAACGGATTACAACATGATAAGAACGATAGCCGCTTGCTTTTTTATGGGAAATATAATTCCTCTCCTCGACTATCTCGAAGTCATTGCGGCCTCGTAATAGTTCAACTACCTGTTCGATATCATCCACGAACTGGCACATCATGCGAAGCCCTGCAATATCCTGAATTTCAGTTCCCAATTTATCAATGGGAATATCCTTCAGGCTCGCCTTATCCAAAATGCTGACAATCGGTTTTACCCTTCCTGTTACAAATTCGATCGGTGAATGAATATTCTCTCTTTCAAACTGTTTCCTCAATCCCTTTAACTTAACCTTTAATTCTTCGACTGCCTGAGTATAAGGCGCCAAGAAATCGTCCCAACTCTCCATTGCCACACCACCTATATCTATCTAAAAAGCGCCTGTTCAACTCTGGTATGGGCAGAACGCTCTCCTAAATCCAGGAGTCACATGACTTTATGCCAATTCACAACTGGATCCTATTAAATCTCTATCTAGCAAAAAGTATGTATTAAATTTCTATATACGATAATCCAATTCCAATGCTCAACGTTTATATTTTATCATATCCTGCAATTGATTCCTAAATATTCAAGTACAATAAAAAAAATTATTGAATTCAATTTGACAGCTGGAATGGTTCTTATATGATTAACCTAAGAATCAGCCAGAAAGGAAGGAACAAATGAACCAGCATATTGAAATTGAATATAAAAACCTCTTAAGCGAAAAAGAATTTCGACAACTGATCGAATACTTTGATGTCGGGGCATCGAACTTTAAAACACAGCAAAATCATTACTTCGATACACGCGGATTCTCTTTGAAAAATCAAGAATCCGCGCTTAGGATCCGGGAGAAAAACGGGCGTTATGAGCTGACTTTAAAACAGCCCGCTACAGAAGGGTTATTGGAAACGAATCAAGATATTCCTGAAGAAACCGCCTATGCGTTTCTGAAACATAACACATTCCCTGATGGCGAGATCCAACATCTTATCCTCGAATGCGGAATTGATCCAAAAGACTTTACCTGCTTTGGGACATTAAAGACGGACCGTTTTGAATGTCCTTACAAAGAGGGTTTACTTGTTTTAGATCATAGTTCGTATTTGAACCAGGAAGACTTTGAGCTTGAATATGAAGTATCGGATGCAATAGCCGGGAAAAAAAATTTCCTGACCCTCCTTGAAACCCTACAAATTCCCTTAAGGGAAACCGAAAATAAAGTTAAGAGGTTTTATCGTGCCAAATTTCAGGAATAATCCTGTTTGAACCCATTCGGAGGTGGAGAGTTTGAAAATCCAAGATTTCAAAACTTTTATGGAATTGCAGGCAATCCAGCAATTCACAAATGGCAACATCATAAATACAAATTCATCTCGATCCGTTTTCCAGGACATGCTCTCGGAACTGGTTTCGGGTGATGCTCTTGAAAGCACTTCGCAGACATTGGGTTCCTTATTATCCAGTGTGGAAGCGGAAACGAAGTCCTTTCTTCAACCCGGCGGCCTGACATCCATGAACATCAATCCGATATCCACTGCCCATCCTAACAATCAGAGCGCCGAAACCGTAACAAACTATGATCATATCATCAGCAAGGCGGCCAGTTTATATAATCTCCCGAAAAAACTGATTATGTCTGTCATTAAACAAGAATCGAACTTCAACCCTGAAGCCACCAGTTATGCGGGTGCAATTGGCCTTATGCAGTTAATGCCAGCGACTGCAAAAAGCCTTGGCGTAAATGATGCAACCGATCCAGAACAAAACATCATGGGCGGGAGTAAATATTTAAGTCAAATGATGGCACGCTATGACGGGGACATCCAAGTTGCCCTAGCTGCTTATAATGCAGGGCCAGGAAACGTCGATAAATATAACGGCATCCCGCCTTTTAAAGAAACTCAGAACTATGTTCAAAAAGTTTACGGCACATTTTCAAGCTAAAGCAGACTGACCCTGTGTTTTGTGACGGGTCAGTTTTTTCATGTCTATATATGCTTCTTCCACGAACCTATAACAATCGGGAAAGTTATCCGAAGGCTATCGTTTCCGATCATTCCCCTGTGTCATATTACAGATGTAAAATTTTCTTTAAGCTATATATTTGTTATATCAGTACGTCATTGATAAAATATGAATAAATATCAACCATCTTTCTTTAAAAGGAGTAATCAACATGATGCAAGGGAACCCTACACCATATGAATTAATTGGAGAAGGGCAATTACACAAATTAATTGATGTGTTTTACTCCAACGTTAGCCAACACCCGGATCTGCAGCCAATATTCCCTGACGATTTAACTGAAACGGTCCGTAAGCAAAAACAATTTATGACTCAATATTTAGGCGGTCCCTCTTTATATACCGAAGAGCATGGCCATCCTATGTTGCGGGCTCGACATATACCTTTTGAAATTACACCAGAACGTGCGAAAGCATGGCTCTCTTGCATGTATCAAGCTATGGACGAAGTTGGCCTTGAGGGTGAGATTAGGGAGTTTTTCTATCACCGCCTCTATTTGACGGCACAGCATATGATCAATACATCCGGAACTGACGGGAAAGGAGAAGACAGTTGAGCGCACAAAAACCAGTTTTCAATATTTCCGATTGGATCAAGACGCAGCATTGCTATGATATAGGAAAAAAGCCAATTGAAATTTATGTTTTTGTTGATCCGCTTTGTCCAGAATGCTGGGGCTTAGAACCAATTATTAGGAAATTACAGATAGAATATGGCCAATTGTTCAGTTTACGCCATGTTTTAAGCGGTAAAATCGATTCTCTTAATATGGGGAAAAATAAAAATTATGAAAACATTGCTCAAGTTTGGGAAAAGACAGCCAGCCGCTCGGGAATGTCCTGCGACGGGAGCCTTTGGTCCGAAAACCCAATCTCTTCTCCATACACAGCTTCCATCGCAATAAAAGCAGCGGAATTGCAAGGCCGTAAATTGGCCATCCGCTTTTTAAGGCAGCTTCAAGAATATGTATTCATAGGAAAAAGGGATATATCCAATATCGAAGTCTTGACCGAATGTGCCAAAATGGTTGGATTGGATGTGGAGGAATTCCTTTATGACATCAATTCTTCCAGTGCAGCTAAAGGCTTTCAGTGTGACATGAAAATCACAAGCGAAATGGAAGTCACAGAAATACCTTCCCTTGTTTTTTTCAATCAAAATATTGAAGAAGAGGGAATTAAAGTTTCGGGTGTCTATTCTTACGAGGTATATGTTCAAATTTTAGAAGATATGCTGAATGGCCTTCCCGCCCCTGCAACTCCCCCCTCTCTCGAAGAGTTTTTAAGCTGTTTCAAACTAGTGGCCACAAAGGAAATTGAAACAGTTTATAATATGAATAAGAATAACGTCGAGTTGGAAATGAAAAAACTTGTTTTAAAACAGTTGGCAGAGAAAATACCTGCTAAATACGGAACGTTTTGGAGATATACAAAGAAGCAGTCATGAATTTGACTGCTTCTTTGTATGTTATATAAAAAAGAAAAAACCATGCAAATCAAAAGATTGCATGGTTTTTTTATAAGAAATAAGGGGATGGGAGAAATTTTTTCACGATCAAACAAAGGGGTATAAGTTTGTTTGTGATTTACTTCACAATAAATAATATAACAGATAACCCCTTTAAGTTTCAACTATATGTGTAACTTTTCACAAATTGTTCACAATATATATTTTTTGTATAGAGCTAAATAAGAGCCCTTTTTAATTTAAATTCATAAGTATTTTTGATATATGCTTCATATCATGGATAGGGAATAATCATTGTTGTGAAATAAATCACAATTATCTATCATCATTTCATTTTATTACTTTATCTTTTGTTCAACTTTTGTTACAACCGGTTCCATTTTAATCTTTTTACTTTTGATGCAAATGAAAAACCCCGGCAAATCGCGAAATTTGCTGGGGTTTTCATCTATTTATACGAATAAGGGGATGGGAGAAATTTCACGACGAACAAACAAAGGGGTATATGTTTGGGATGTGATAACTTCTATATCTGTACTATAGCAGATTATACACCTTATTTGCAAGAACTTTGTGCGTAACTTCACATTATTGTCATATTCTTAGAATACTGCTTATTCTAAAACATACTATCTAATAAAGTGCAGATGGGCTTTTACTGCTGCCAGGTTGGAGGTGACCAAATTGAAAGGCTTTATTCTACTCATACTCTTGATCGGGTCGCTATTTGTCCAGCTACTCGGTATCATGAATCTCATTCCTCTGTATTTTACCTCCCCTATTTTATTTTTTGTTTTGTTCATAATTCTTCATAGCTTAAATCAGAGAAACCGTTTTAAAGGATTATGACGGACATCCATATAACTTGAAAAGGACCCGATGTGCTCGGGTCC
>NZ_JADILK010000040.1 GCF_017355165.1 Bacillus sp. SD075
AGAGATGGGCGTTGATATGTCCGTATTTAAGTCGGCTAAACACCTTGCCTCTTGGGCTGGTGTAAGTCCCGGAAATTACGAAAGTGCTGGTAAAAAAAAACGAGTAAAACCACACAAGGTAACAAAGCTTTGAAAACGATGGCCGTAGAGTGTGTATTAGCGACTTCAAGGCAAAATAATCGAATTGCTTCACATCGAAAAAGGATTACCAAACAACAGGGAAAAATGAAGGGACGAATCGCTTCTGCCCATTTACTAGTAACGATTGCTTACAACATCTTAAAAACAGGAGAACCTTATCATGAACTAGGCTCAAATTACCTTGAAGAAAAACAAAACAACAAAGAATTAAAAATGATCGAATACCTAAAAAAGAAAGGCTATACAATTGCTCCATCTGAACAACAAACTGCGTAACCAGTTAAAATAACGCAATAGTACATTTACCCCCATCAAAAAAATAATGAGAATATGGAGGGTTTATTTTAGCATGGCTTTTTTACTAATGTATTTTCATACAAAAAAGCTACCCTAAGGCAGCTCCGATTTTCAGCTAACGCACTCGTAAGTTCAATAGCAAATGAATGACAACTCGTTATTTTTCCCAAAGCTCGACCAGTCGACCTTCAGGATCTTCAATCCAAATAAACTTTCCAAATTCACTAATCTCTTTTTTCTTTGCAAGAGGTACACCAATATGTTCAAGATGCTTAATGGTCTCGTTTAAATTATGCACTTCGAAATTTAACATCACTTGTTGTTCTGTTGGAAAATAACTGTCATTCTCGGTAAAGAAAGAAAAGATAGTCTCATTTCCTAATTGGGATTTTATCACAGTCCCATTCCAATTTTCTATTTCAATCTTCAACACTTCACTATACCATTTTTTTATACCTTCAAGATTCTTAGTTCTCCAGAATATTCCTCCGAAACCTTTTATCATCGTATCTAACTCCTGTCTGTCATCAAATTTTTAGCTATCCGATTACATTAGATATTCGCGATTTAAATTTAGATTCCTTTTTCAACTATACTGCCTCAATAAACTAAACACAATCTCACGATTGCTCTAGAATTCTTAGGATTTCATATTTATTCCTTTTTTGAATTCCTTTTACCTTATTAAAGAATTAAGTTAGGAGTTATCTTTTTTATTAAGTTCTGTTTGCATTTTATGTTGTGTTTTAATTCATTTGTTAATCAGAAAAACTTTACCTTATTTCGATTTTTCAATGATTCATCGATTTGTTTTTCAATTTGGGCTTTCCTGTAATCGGCAAGGGCTCTTTTTAGTACCATTGCAGCTAACACTTCAGATTCCAGTAGCGTTTCAGGATAATCGTGATTTCCTCGTTAAAATGATTTCTCCCCGATCATGATCTTTTCCTCGCTTTATCCTTCTTTTAGGACTTAATTCAACCTCTATCAGGTTGTTCCAACTTTGACTTTTACCTCATCCCTTTTCTTTTCGCTTGGCTGGAATGGGGGGGAAACTGTTACATCGGGAAGGTTTAAATCACTAACGATTTGAAGGTTCATGCCCATTTGAATGAGAGCTAAAAAGAAAAGAGGCAGGATAATACTTAAGTCGACTCCAACACCAATTTCGCGCGCGAAAGGGTGGTTATCCGGTATTTCCACTGTGGTGAGAAGTTTGAGTAATAATTAAAAATCGTCACTCGGTCACTTAACCAAGTAACGATTTTATAAAATTTACTTATTCCACATTATCTATTAAAAATGTAGCGATTTCTGGGAAGAAAGAAAGTAAAACAATGAAGAGTATCATAATTATGGCGTATGGTATAACCCCCTTTACTATTTCACTGATGGTATTTGTTCGATCAATTCCTTTTAAAACGAACAAATTTAATCCAACAGGTGGTGATATTAAAGCTAATTCCATATTGATAACCATGATAATTGCAAACCAAATCGGATCAAATCCTAGAGAAACAATGATTGGATACAAAATGGGTAATGTAATAACCAAAATCGAAATTGTTTCTAAGAACATTCCTAAAATCAAAAGAACAATATTAATTAGAATAAAGATAATCCAAGGAGAAATGTCTTGTTCTATAGCGTAATTAGTTATCGTTTGGGGGATTTGCAATACAGTCATTATATAGCCAAGTAACATCGCACCCACTATAATGAATAAAATCATAGCATTCGTTTTGACAGTGGAAAAAATAATTTTCTTAATGTTTCCCATGTTCAAATTACGATATACAAATGCCGAAATAGCAAAACTCACAACAACCCCTACTGCTGCAGCTTCAGTTGGAGTGAATATACCACTATATATCCCGCCAATAACGATGACTGGTAAAATGAGACCCCAGATAGCTGTTTTCGAAGCTTCCATTCTTTCCTTCCATGTTGCAGGTACATCTCTAATATGTCTTGTTTGATATGAAGCAAATATCATAAAGGCAAGTGTCAAAATAAGTCCTGGAACGATACCCGCTATAAACAATTTCCCAATGGACTCACCCGTCACAGATCCATAAATAATCATAGGCACACTTGGAGGTATTAATATTCCTAAAGTCCCTCCCGCAGCGAGTAGTCCCAAGACGTGTCTTTTATTGTAACCGCGACGTACCATTTCTGGTAGTGCAACCGAACCAACTGTTATTGCAGTTGCAACACTTGAACCTGATATTGCGGCAAAAATGGTACAACAAAAGAGTGTCGCAATCGCGAGTCCACCAGGGAAGTGTCTGAACCACCTACTTGCCATTTCATACAGGTCACGGCCTACACCACTAATAAGTAAGATTTGACTCATTAATACATACATCGGTAATGCTGTTAATGAGAAATCGTCAAGAGATTTATAAGAGATAATGGGAATTTGCATGAAAGCAAATGTTCCACCGTTAAAAAAGTACATGCCCACTATAGCTAATAATGCGAGTGAAAATGCTACTGGTAGTCCAAGTAATAAAAGAGTTCCCATTCCACCAACGAAGAATGCATTCAAATGTGCTCTCCTCCTTTATGGACTCCACCGTCTACAATTTGCAAAAAAAAGGCCAAGCACATTAACACACCACCCACCGGAAGTAATAATTCCGGTAGGTACATCGGGACTCGCAATAAGGTTGCAGAAGTCACATCCAGTTCCATGGTTTTCATCGAGTGATGAAAACCATAAAAAGTAAAAATGATGCTAAATACTAACCCTAAAGCATTCGACAAGTAAGCAAGAATCGTTTTGATACGATCATTCACATTATTTACAAGTAAATCCACGGTAATGTGTGAGTATGTTCGCACCGCATAGGCACTTCCTAAAAAACAGCTTCCGATGATTGCATAAATGGATAGCTCTGTCGCCCAAATTGTCGGTTGATTAAAAAGCGCTCGTGAAACGACTTCAAAGAAAATCATAAAAGTTGTTAGAATGATGAAGAACCCTGCTAAATAGGCTCCCATAATAATGAGTTGATCGGATATTCTGTAAAGCACCTTCATATTGGATCTCCCCCTTTACTCCTTATCAACCATTTCTAACAGTTCATTTCCTAAATCTCCTGCATTTTTAGAGAATGCATCCCATGCAGGTTTTGCAGCCTCTTTCCACTCTGGTAGGTCTTCCTCAGGGACTACGTAAACTTCCATACCTTTTTCTTTTAACTGCTTTGCTGTTAACTCATCCTCTGCTTTGGCTTGTAAACGAATCCAATCCTCTGTTTCTTTAGCAGTTTTAGATAATAGCGTCTGTGTTTTTTCTGGTAAACCATTCCAGTAATCCTGGTTAACCGCTAAGATGAATTCCAAGTATGCATAGTTATTAATTGTCAAATACTTCGTTACTTCGTCGTATTTTCGTTGTAACATCGCGGTTGTTCCAGAAGTAGCACCATCTACAGTATTACGTTGAAGCGCCATGTATACTTCTCCACCACCCATGAATACTGGTGAAGCACCATACGCTTTAATCATTTCTGAAGGGATATCACCAATACTACGTATCTTTAATCCTTCAAAGTCAGAAGGCGATTTCAAAGGGCGCTTGTTATTTGCAAATTGTGCATAACCGTAGTCTGCAAACAATAATACTTTTGCACCTTTCTCCTCCATTGAAGTACGTAATTTATTCCCAAATTCACCGTTTAAAGCTTCTCCAGCTTCTTCATAAGTTTTGAACACATAAGGAACATCGAAAATTCCCATAGCAGGTACTGTACTTGCCCATAATGTTGAGGAATTCACACCCATCTCAACTCCACCAGACAATATGGATTGGTTCATGTCTTTATCACTTAGTAATTGGCCTGCAGGATACACTTGAACTTTTACTGCTCCATCGGACTTTTCGGTAACATCTTTTGCGAATTGCTCTATACCTTTTGCAATGTGATGATCTTGAGGTAAATTATATGCTAAACGAATCGTTGCCTCTTCATAGCCCTCCCCACTCACACTAGCACCACTCGTTTGAGTTTTTGATGTGTTACACGCTGCCAATGTGAGTGTTGATACCATTATGAAAGTAATAGCTTTTATCCACTTTTTCATACTTATTATCCCCCTTTATTTTTTTCTTTCTAAGTGTCTGATGCGTCCTAATGGATTTTTGGAAGAAATTCTCGCAGCATAGTCTGCAGCTTCGAGCAGTTTTTCAAAATCCAATCCTGTATCAATGTTCATTCTGTGGAATAAATACACTAAATCCTCAGTTGCTAAATTGCCTGCTGCTCCGGGTGCAAACGGACAGCCACCTATCCCAGATACAGCTGTTTCAAAAATGCGAACCCCCGCCTGATAAGCTGAATAAGCATTTGCTGATCCCAATCCCCTCGTATCATGTAAATGAATGGCTACAGGTGTTTCACCAGCTATTTCTAAAACTCTTTTCATTAATCTTTCGACTTGATCTGGTGTAGCAATACCTATCGTGTCAGCAATACCAATACGATCAGCTCCAGCATCTTTCGCACGTTTTACGAGATTCAATACCTGCTCTTCTGATACTTCCACTTCATATGGACAGCCAAAACTTACTGCGATTGAAAAGCACGTTTTAATGCCATCTTTTCCAGCTTGAATAACGAGGGATTCAAACTGATTAAAGTTTTCATCGATTGCTTGACCAATGTTTTTTTGATTGAAGGTCTCTGTAGCTGAACTTACCCAATTCACTTCAGTTAGTAAATGTTCTTTAGCTCTTTCATACCCTTTTAAATTAGGTATTAAAGCAATTGCCTCAAGATTACCAAAAGGTGTAAGCGCTCTCAAAACGTTAGAGGCATCAGCCATTTGTGGTACTTTTTGGGGGTGAACAAATGAAGTCACTTCAACTGCTCGCACCCCTGCTTGGAGCAGAAGCCTTACTAGTCTTTCTTTTTCATTGGTTGGAATAAGCCTTGGGTCATTTTGCAAACCATCTCTTGGACTAACGTCGATAATTTTCACATCTACCATTTATATGACTCCCCGTTCTTTCAGTTTTTTGAAGTCTTCAATGGAGAAATTCATATATTCTGTATAAATTTCTTCGTTGTGCTCACCTAGACTTGGGCCACTCCATTTTATTTCTCCTGGTGTTTCAGATAATTTGGGTACAATTCCAGGTACCAAAACCTTCTTTCCATCCGGTAATTCTATTTCTTGCAGCATGTCTCTTGCTTTGTATTGCTCATCTTCAACAATTTCTTTAATTCCATAGATAGGTCCGACTGGAACAGATACTTCATCTAATATTCGCTGGGCCTCTTTTAATGGATATTGTTTCGTCCATTGTTCAATTATGTGATCGATGAACTTCACATTGTCCGCTCTACCTTGGTTTGTAGAATAAGTAGTCTCATTCGCTAAATCTTCTCTGCCTATTGCTGTCATTAATCGTTGAAAAATTTTATCTCCATTCCCCCCTATTACCAGATGTTTCCCATCCATGCACTCGTACGTATTCGAAGGTGCTATCCCTGGTAACGTACTACCTGTTCTCTCCCTGACTACCCCTGTCAAGTCGTATTCAGGAAGAATCCCCTCTAGTAAACTAAATACAGATTCATAGAGTGCTACGTCAACAAGTTGTCCCTTACTGTCAGGGTTTTGATCTCTTGCACGTAGTGCCAGCAGTGTTCCAATTACTGCATATAACCCTGCAGTTAAATCACCAATCGCAATACCTACTCTCACAGGCGCTAAATCAGGATACCCGGTTATATATCGAAGGCCACCAAATGCCTCAGCAACACTTCCAAATCCAGGTTTCTCACGATAAGGACCCGTTTGTCCATATCCAGAAACCCTCGTCATGATAATGGATGGATTTATTTCACGTAATTCTTCTAAGCCTAACCCCCATCTCTCTAATGTTCCAGGTTTAAAATTTTCAAGAACTACATCCACTTTTTCAACCAATTGTTTAATAATCTTCTGGCCTTGTTCATCTCGCATATTTACAGTAATGGATTTTTTATTCCGTGATTGGACGTACCACCATACCGATGTATCATTATGCATGACCCGCCAGTTTCTAAGAGGGTCACCTTTCGTTGGCTCTTCCACCTTAATCACTTCAGCCCCAAACTCGGCAAATAACTTTCCAGCAAATGGAGCGGCAACTAAATTACCTAATTCAAGAATTTTGACTCCTTCAAGTGGCTTTTTTTTTGACATTTCACAACCTCCTACGATTGATTACTAAATCTCATGAACAAAATGTAATCGCTTTCAATATGTGCTTTCATTAAGCGCTTAGCTTCATCCCCGTCTCGATCTACAATTGCTTGAAAAATCTTTTGGTGTTCATACATTGCTTTTTCTACATGAAGCGGCTTTTCTTCCAAAAACGATTTTCTGTAAAAACTATTCACCCCATGAAGCTGTGCAATCATGGAAACTAGAAATGGATTAACACTCGCAGCTACGATTGCTTCATGGAAGTTCACGTTTGCATCGTGGACTTTCTTCAAATTATTCGTTTCCGTAATTTTCCCCATTTGTAATAGGAAAGCTCGTATGGTTTCAAGCTGTTCCTGAGAGCGGCGTTGTGCAGCATAATAGGAGGCGAGTGGCTCCATTTCAATTCGACATTCATATAAATGTTTGAAATCCTCGATAGTTGGCTGAACAACTGTTACTCCTCCAGAAATATTAACAAGTAATAATCCATCTTTTTCAAGCATTCTAATAGCTTCACGAATTGGACTGCGACTAACCCCTAACTCTTCTGAAATTTTTTCCTCTATTAATCTTTCACCAGGTTTAACCGCCCCCATGAAAATTTGTTCTCTCAAAAAGTTATATACCTGTGTTTTTAAAGTAGCTCCTTTTTTTACAACCTGTACGATTCGAATCACCCACTTTATTTTTCGTCGACTGTCTACATTCCATCTCGTTATTAGAATATTATAAAAAATCCCAATAGTCAATATTTATGGAATTTCATACATTTTTTACCTAACGCTGAAAGAGTCATTCATGATACTCTATTCCCTATTGTTGCCACTGATATGATTCGAGATATTAGAAAGGGACTCCCGATAATGTCCCTGATAAGATGATTGCATTTTAGGATAGATTTTTTCTTTGTAAGCCAGTTATTTTTTATCAAGTTCTTAATAGGGGCGGACAGTTTAGTTCACGGAATCAAGTCCCACGCACCCGTACGTCCTACCCTGGCTACTGATATAATGGATGTAATTAAAAAAGGTCAACCAGTATTTTTTACTGGTCGACCTTATAATACGATTGCAACCGTTGAAGTAAAGATTTCTTGAAGGATGCAACAGCTGCAGGATTAAAGCGCTGATTAAGTCTCTTTTTGTCATTAGTACACCCGTTGAAGCCTCTAAACGACTACATAGTTGCGTAAGTGATGTACGAGCAACTTCTTGGCTGAGCCAAACGCGCAAAGAGCGATGAGTACATCTGCTTGATACTTACTAGATCGCTGTACAAAACCAAATTGTTTGGCGATTTCTTGTAGGACTATTGGAGATAAAAAGCGTTGTAATTTTTGTGCAGAAAGTGTTAGTTCACTAGCGATGATAGGATTCATAAAAAACACCATCCTTTCTCGTAAACTACTTACGATAAGCATAGCGCTTTTTCATTTTTGAAGGTATCGTTTTAACTTTGCTTGAACATGTGACGCTACACCTATCAAGTTTATCTTAGGTGATGTTTGACCATTTTTTTATATAAAGTAGTTCGGTGGATGCCGAGAATTTTAGCTGCCTTCGATTTGTTTCCGTCTACTTTCTGTAAGATGTTTACAATAAGTTCACGTTCACGTTCTTCGTTCGCCACTTTTTCATTAACCAGCAAATTAGAGGTTGTTGAACTATTTCCTTGGTAAGGAGAACCTAATTGCTGATCTAATTCTAGCTCAGTAGTTATAGGGGGATTAATAGTATGAGTTGAGATCTGTCCTGTATTTTCAATAGGATATTTACTATATTTATTATTAGTCCTCATAAGATCGTCTGTAAGATGTGGTGGCAGATCTTCTAGTTGAATTCGTGCTTGATCTGAAAGAACAACTAAGCTTTCTAAAAGGTTTGCCATTTCCCGAACATTTCCAGGCCAATCATATTGGATGAACCTTTCCAAGACTTCTCGACTTAATTTAACGGGGGGGATTTGGTATTTGTTGTAACAATCTTCCAATAATTTCGCCACTAAAATGGGTATATCTGTTTTTCTATTTTTAAGGGGAGGGATGTGCAGACGAATGATATTTAGACGATAGAATAAATCTTTTCGAAAGGTTCCCTTTTCAACCAACTGCTCTAATGGCTGGTTCGTTGCGGCAATAATACGTACGTTCACATGAATTTCATTAATGCCCCCAATCCTTTCAAATTTTTGTTCCTGCAAGATGCGGAGCAGTTTAGCTTGTAGGTGAAGGGACATGTCTCCAATTTCATCCAAAAAAAGCGTTCCGTTATGAGCCAATTCAAATTTCCCTGGTTTTCCTCCCTTGCTGGCTCCTGTAAACGCCCCATGGTTATACCCAAAAAGCTCAGATTCAAGCAACTCATCAGGAATAGCCGCACAGTTAATGGATATTAATGGACCATTTTTTACTGGACTTAAATTATGAATGGCTTTGGTAAACAACTCTTTTCCGACACCACTTTCACCGATAATTAAAATCGTAGCCATTGTCTTTGCTGCTCGACGGGCTATTTTTTTCACTTCACCTATAGAGCTACTTTCACCGATGATTTTATCAAATGTAATCGTTTCTTCATCTTTCTTGGGATATTCAAGTGTAACCTGTTTATGACTCGATTTATCCATAAGGGTCTGCATCCTATCAAAGACTTTAGAGAGTTCTGAAACTCCTTCGAAAACAAGCATTCCTATCGCACCAATCACTTTATCATTTCTCCATATCGGAATTACGCTAGCAATCATTTCTTGTCCCTGCAAAATAACCGCATTATTGCGTTCAGGAATTCCCGTTTCAAGAACAACCGGCAACCGGGTATTGTCAATTACTTCAGTACAATGCTTACCTATAACTTCTTCCTTCCGCTTTTGTACGAAACGGCTGTAGGAATTATTAAAAAGTTGGATTACGCCGTTTTGATCTACTACAGTTATACCTTCATAGGCTGTATCAAAACAAAGATCGTACATTTTTACTATTTGATCTAATGATTGTACTTTTTCGTTCAATACAAAGAATTGGTTTAGCAACCTTCTGGTTGAAGGGAAACGACCAATAAGACGTCCATTTCTATCTAATACTGGAATACGCGTGCCAAACTGAAAGGAAAGTTCGTTTATAGGATCGTCAGCATAGCAAGCAGGGAACTTCTTAATCATGATATTTTGAATTTCTTGCTCTAAAGGTATGCCATTCAAAAATGCTCTCATTATTATTGAGAAGGTGACAATCCCCTTTACTATAAAATCTTCGTTAACCACTGCTATGTTATCAATTTCGTATTTCGACATGATATTACCAGCTTTATGAATAGAGTCGTGAATTTGTAATGAATAAGACTCTTCTTCCATCCAATCCTCAACGATTCCGTCCTTAAAAATATTATAGGAGACGCTTTTATTATTTAAACCATTCATCAAGAATCACCTATCTTATATATAATTTTAAATTGAATGTTAATTTTGAATTATATAAATATTCAAAATAATACTAAAGGAAATTGTTGTCATCTGTCAACGGAATTGTCCTTATTTATCTACATAATTATCAATCGAGTGTTGCTTTTCGGAAACAGATATTGATGAAAAAGATGGGCACTTACAGAAGATTTGGCTTAATAACGAGTTGGCACAACTCTTGCATTAGTTTATAGCTGAAAGCCATTTTTTATCAGGGGGTGCTGTATGAATTTCATCGGTGAATTACGTACGCCTAATATTGTATATTATGGAAATCAAAGTCTTTCTAAACTAGGCAAAGTGGCAAGTGATTTAGGTTCCAAAGCATTGTTAATCAGTGACAAGCCTATGAAGGATTTAGGTTATGTGGCTAGGGTTATTAGATATCTTCAAGGTGAGGGTGTTCACTCGATTACATATTTGGGAGTGGATTCAGAAACAAAAGATACTCATGTTGAAGAGGCTTTAACTCTTTTTAAAGAGAAGGAATGTGATTTAATTGTTGGTCTAGGCGGAGGAAGTTGCATTGATGCTGCTAAGGCGGTAGCTCTATTGGCTAGAAACGAAAGCGCTTTAATTGAATATATGGGTGTGGAAAATGAGATTATAAATGATCCCGTTTCAGTAATAGCTATTCCAACAACAGCTGGAACAGGATCTGAGGTGACTGATGCCTTAATTGTGACTGATACAATTAAAGATATAAAAATGATGATTAAACACCCTAAAATAATGCCACAGGTAGCCATTGTTGACCCAAGTCTAACGCTTTCATCACCAAAAATGTTATCAGTTGCCACAGGGATTGATGCATTATGTCACGCTTTAGAAGCTTATATCTCACGTAAGTCTCACCCCTTAACTAATACACTCGCTTTATCATCTATCAAATTAATTATAGATAACATTCAACGTGTTTATGAAGATGGAAATGATTTAGAAGCGAGAACACAGATGGCTTTAGCTTCAATGCAAGCAGGTATTGCTTTTTCTAATTCGTCCGTATGCCTTGTTCATGGGATGTCTCGGCCAATTGGTGCCTTGTATAAAGTACCACATGGGATTTCGAATGCAATGCTTCTATCAGCTGTGTTGGAATTTAGTGAAAGCAGCTGCGTTGAAAAACTATCTCAAGTAGGTCGGACAATTATGAAGGGCATGGAGCAGCAAAGTGATGTGGTCGTGGCAAAAGAAACCGTATTATTCATTAAAAAACTATGTGTTGATTTAAATATTCCTAATCTAAAAGCATGGGGAATCAATGAAGAAGATTTTGAACAATCTTTAGAGAAAATGGCAACTGACGCATTAGCAAGCGGAAGTCCAGGAAATCACCCCCGAGTGCCTAGCAAAGAGGAAATTATTGATCTATATCGGGTCTCCTTTACTAATGACTATTCAACTATTCAACTATGAAACTACTCAAAAAACAATATTGAATTTGGAAAGGGGGGATTGGTTAATATGGCAATTAGTTTTTTAGGTTTAATAATAGGTCTTGGACTACTTATGTATATGACCATTAAAGGGATAAACATCATTATTGCAGCTGTGTTGTGTTCTATAGTTGTAAGTATTACAGGCAAGCTTAATCTAATGGAAGCGTTAACAACAGACTACATGGGGGGCTTCACTGGTTTCTTCGCTTCCTGGTTTTTAACATTTTTACTAGGGGCAATTTTTGGGAAAGTCATGGAAGATACAAAATCTGCAAATTCAATAGCAGATTGGGTTCAGCGCAGATTCGGAGCTAAGCGTGCAGTATTTGCTGTTGTAACCGCGTGTGCGCTTATGACGTATGGTGGTGTAAGCGTATTCATCGTTGCCTTTTCTGTTTATCCTATTGCAGTTTCTTTGTTTAAAAGTGCAAATTTACCTCATCGTTTTATACCTGGTGCACTTGTCTTTGGATCCATTTCTTTCACTATGACATCGCCAGGGTCACCAGAAATACAAAATTTAATTCCTACTGAACATTTTGGTACGACTCCAACTGCTGGAGGTTGGGTGGGTGTGGTTATTGCTCTATTAATTATGGTTGGAGGTGGACTTCTCTTAGGAAGGATGGTTCAAAAAGCTGTAGATAGAGGAGAAATTTTTTCTATGGACCACATTGCTGAAAGTGCATCGAATGAGGTTGCTGCAACTCGGCTGGAAACAGAGGATGACCCGAATCGAGGAGTATCTGAAAAGGGCTTGCCTAATATAATTATTTCGATCATTCCTTTGATCTCTGTAGTAGCAGTCTTAAATATTGTTGCCAAGTATATCCCGACGGATCAAGCGGTTTTGGTTGCTTTATTTGCAGGAATTGTTGTGGGATGGGCACTTATGTATAAAAATGCTATTGGCACTCATTGGAAAGCTCTTACTATAGGGGCAGAAAATTCACTTAATGCCATTGCTAATACATGTGCTGTGGTAGGATTTGGTGCAGTTGCAGCAAAAGTACCGGCATTTACTGCTATTGTGGATACGCTTACTAATATGCCTGGGCTAGAATATGCGGGTCTTGCTATGGCTGTTACGACTATAGCCGCTATTACGGGATCAGCCTCCGGCGGTTTAGGAATTGCCTTACCTATACTTGCACCTATTTATCAAGCACAAGGTTTAGATCCAGGAGCTATGCATCGTATTTCATCCATTGCTTCCGGTGGACTAGATTCTTTACCACATAACGGATACGTTGTTACTACTATCAGAGCGGTATGTAAAGAGACACATCAACGAGCATATAAGCCAGTATTTGTTCTCAGTGTGGTCGTACCTACTGCAGCTTTAGCTTTAGCAGTTATCTTATATATGTTTTTTTACTAGATGATACCTGAAGGAGAGATAGAGTGATGAGTTTAAAACATAGGATAGGATTTATCGGATTAGGAAATATGGGTTTACCTATGGCAGAGAATTTGATTAGTCACGAATATATAGTATACGGTTTTGACATTAATCCAACAGCCCTTGTCAAATTTCAAGAAAATGGTGGACATGTATGTCAAAGTATTAAAGAAGTACTCCAACATGCAGAGGTGATTTTTATTAGTTTGCCTTCACCAGCTATTGTTGAAAAGACATTTTTCGAAGAAGGTATTATTAAGTATGGTGCTGATAATTTAATGATTATTGATACAAGTACAGTAACGCCAGAATTAAACCGTAAAGTTTTTACTGCTTGCCAGAAAAATAACTTAAGATACTTAGGTTCTCCAGTAAGTGGCGGTGTTATTGGTGCCGTTAATGCAACCCTAACATTTATGGTTGGCGGACCTAAAGTATACTTTGATGAAGTACAGCCACTGCTAAATATTCTAGGAAAAAATCTGTTTCATGTTGGAGAAAATCCAGATAGTGGCACTGTGATTAAGTTAATCAATAATTTGATGATCGGCTTCTATACCCAAGCAGTTGGGGAGGCGCTAACTCTTGGTGAAAATATGGGCTTAGATCACGAGCGGATGTTTGAAATCCTAAATGTAAGTTATGGCCAAAGCAGAATATATGAAAGAAATTATAAGGAGTATATCGCCGAAAATAACTTTGAACCCGGCTTTACAACAAATCTTTTGTTAAAAGATTTAAAAATAGCTAAGCAAATGGCTGAGGATTGTGAAATTAAACTGCCAATTGGAGACCACTTGGTAGATTGGTACACGCAGGCAGCGAATGAAGGTTATGGAGAGAATGATATGTCTGCTGTTTACTTAATGACTAAGAAGCTAGCTGAAAAAGCAATACCAAAAAAATATTAATAAATTTGGAGGAAAAATAATATGACTATGATTAAAAGTGAATTTAATACGAAAACATTAACTCATTTTATTGGTGGAGAAATGCAACCTGGCAGAAGTGGACGCTTTGGAAAGGTGTATAATCCTTCAACGGGTGAAGTAACGGCTTTTTGTCCATATGCTTCTGTAGAGGAAGTAAATGAAACAATTGAAGTGGCACATTCGGCTTTTACAGCTTGGAAAAATACGTCTGTAGCAAAAAGAGTGGAAGTTGTTCATCGCTTTAGAAGCCTTCTAATAGAAGAAACAGAACGACTGGCAAATATAATAGGTCTTGAAAGCGGCAAAACAATTTCTGATGCAAAAGGTGAAATTAGTAGAGGAATTGAATCGGTTGATTTGGCGATAAATGCTCCACATATGTTAAAAGGTGAATACTCCGTCAATGTTGGTGGAAATATCAACTCCTTTTCAATGAAACAGCCTCTAGGTGTAGTTGCAGCGATTTCTCCATTCAATTTTCCAGTAATGGTACCGCTCGCTATGACTTCTATGGCAGTTGTTTGTGGAAATGCAGTAATTTTAAAACCATCTGAACGTGTTCCGAACTCAGCTTTATTTATCTCGGAACTATGGAAAAAAGCGGGTCTACCAGATGGGATTTGGAGTATCATTAACGGTGACAAAGAGGCAGTTGATGCATTACTTAAAAATTCAAAAGTATGTGCTATATCTTTTGTAGGTTCTACTAGGGTAGCTGAATATATTTATCACGAAGGAAGCCGTAATAATAAGAGAGTAGCTTCTTTTGGTGGAGGAAAGAATCATATGATTATTATGCCGGATGCTGATTTAGATCAAGTTGTTACTGCCTTCCTAGGTGCAGCATTTGGTTCTGCATCCCAACGATGTATGGCGATTTCAGCAGCTGTTCCGGTTGGTAAAGCAACAGCTGATGCATTTGTAGCAAAATTAAAAACTCGTGTACAAGAATTAAAAGTAGGGGCATATAATGACAAGAATGCAGATTTCGGAGCGGTAATTACACAAGAATCAAAGGATACTGTTATCAAGTACATTAATGAAAGTCTTGAAGAAGGCGCACAATTATATGTGGATGGCCGGAATCCTAAAATATGTGAAACGGAAAAAGGTTTTTATTTAGGACCAACGATTTTAGATCATGTTACTCCTGATATGAAAATTTATCGTGATGAGGTGTTCGGACCAGCACGTATTGTGGTACGCGTGAATAGCTTAACCGAAGCAATTGAATTAATTAATAATCACGAATATGGTAATGGTGTTACGATTTTCACAGAAAATGGACCTGCTGCAAGAAAGTTCTCAGAACAAATTGAAGTGGGAATGGTCGGTGTGAACGTACCGATTCCGATACCAGTCGGGTACTACAACTTTGGAGGGTGGAAGCGTTCGAAATTCGGGGAAGGCCACATGTTTGGTCCAGACACCGTTCGCTTTTTCACAAAAACCAAAACGGTTTCAGAAAGATGGCCTGAATCCAAAGACAACGAAAATAAAGCTGAATTTTCTTTTCCAAGTAATCAATAACTAAATAATTTCATTACGTTGAGATAAGTCAAATTTTCATTGGGAAATGTAATTAACAAATGAAGTATATTGAACGCAAAACGCTTGGATGATTTTATGATTCCGAGCGTTTTTTTGCTAATGAATTTATTAATTTATCTACAAAATTAAGGATCTCAAAGGACAAAGAAAATACGACATCTATCAAATAATTGCTACTGTGCTAAGTTGTTCTCCTTATCGGGGTAGTAACAGCTTCGCTGTTATTACCCTGAGTATAGCCAACTAATAGACTGACTATCTTATTAAAGTAACCTGTCCCGTTAGTGTTATTTCAGAATATACATAATATCCCACCTTTCGAAAAATGTTATATGAGTGTTTTGGTCATTATAAAGTCCATTTGTTCTTCATCACCCATATAAAAAGAGTGGGCTCCAGTTTGAACAAACCCCAGTTTCTTATAAAAGGCAATAGCATTTTCATTTTTTTCCCATACACCTAACCAGATTGTCTTTTTATTACGATCCATCGCAATTTCCATCGCTTTATTAAGCAGATATTTACCAAGTCCATGTTTTTGAAATTTTTTCTTTATATAAATCCTCTCGATTTCAAGTGATTCAGCACCCATTTCTTCAGACTGAGCATCATTCGTATTGACCTTTAAATATCCAGCGACTTCATTATGAAAATAAACAAAAAAGAATTGCGAAGAAATATTGGATAATTCTTTTTCTACTTGTTTTAAGTTAAATGCCTTTTCCAAATAGGCATTCATATTTTCAGGTGAATTCTGACTCTTAAATGTCTCATTAAATGTTTCATAACCAATTTCTTGAAGTTTTCGTAAATCTACATGGGTACACTTTTTTATATTTATAGTCATAAATGTCGCTCCTATATAATCAATAATTTCCCTTGTTTCCCTTTTTTAAAAATTCCCAGTCTTTTTCTTCCTCTTTGAAGAAGATTGAAAATGGTTTCTACTTCCTCTTTCGGAAAACCCCTTTAATGCAAGGATATTGGAATAATCATTTTTTCTTATAGAATCTAATGCCCTTGCAATCATGCCCATTTCACGAATCATTTCATTCATAATTAACTCCTTAGCACATATATTTGTTGCAAATGCAATAAAATTACCCTATATTAAATTTAACCTAAATTTGTTGCATTTACAATAAAAAACCAATGATAAAGAGGTCGAGTAAAGTGAAATATGTTTTTTATGTATTAGGAATTTTAATATTAACCCTTGGTATTTCGTTCACTATACAATCAAACCTTGGAACTTCACCTTTTGATGCACTTTTGGTAGGACTGTCTATAAATGTGGGGCTTACTGTGGGAAGTTGGGAAATAATAATAGCTTTACTATTGATATGTTGTAATTCATTTTTAAAAAGACAAAGACCAGAATTTTTAGGGTTGTTAACAGCATTTATAACGGGTATTGGTATTGATATGTGGCTATTTGTATTGCACAATTTGATAACACCTGAACTGTGGTACAGCAAAGTTTTTTGCTTTGGTATCGGCTTAATGGTTATAGGATTAGGAACTTCAACATATTTACACACAAATTTCGCACCGATTCCAGTAGACCGATTAACATTAATCATACAAGAATTAACTGGAACAAATATTTTTTTTTCGCGAACATTCATTTACCTCGTATTCTTGATAACGGCAATGATCTCAAATGGACCAATTGGCGTTGGAACTTTATTGACCGTTTGTTTAGGGGGGCTAATACTTAATTACTTCATGCCCATTACTGCAAAGGTATTAGACCGCATATTAACACACTCTAGTACATCACCAAATTATGATAAAGATAAAAAGCATTCAATATAGAATGCTTTTTATCTTTATGGTGCAACTAATGCTGCCCCACTAGTTCCCCCCCTTCAAATCCACTCTTTTCCATATTCACGAATGAATGTAATATCTTTTAGATAATGTTCAAGATGCCCTTCATCTATCATCTTTTGAAAAGCAATGTCACCTTCACTGGCTTTTCTTGTAATTGTTTTACATAACCCTTCTAATCGCAGCAATACCATTTCCAAATAATCTTCTTCTATTCCCTCACCGTAAGAATCAAAAAACAATCTAACTCTTTGTTTTATACGGTTAGCGTGCTGTAATGAATTATAATATACTTTCTCACTTGTTTCAGAAAGATAAAATCTACTTAAAGGGACGCAAGTATAAAGAGTATAAGCTATGTCCCAAAGTCTTGGACCAGGTCCAGCAACATCAAAATCAATAATACCTACTGGTCTTTGATGATTAAAAATAATGTTGTATCTAGCAAAATCATTATGGCATAATACCTCCACTTTGTGTGGTGTATTATCTATCGGTTTCCAGTCATCTGATAATGAAAAATCGCTCACAGCATCATGATAAAGACGGAGCATCTTCGCTATTTCGTTTAAAACATCATTTGACCACATATATTCCTTTAAAGGATCATTACCAGCTTCACCTTCAATAAATGATAATATCTCCCTTCCTTTTTCATCAATACCTAAAAACTTTGGTGCATAACTGAAACCTTTGTTCTCCAAATGATTTAATAGTTTATGAACCTTGGGACTATCTGGCTTTAATTCACGTCGTACAGTATCTCCCAAACGATAAATTTTAGAAACATTCCCTCCTGTTAGCATTTCTTCGTTTTCATGGTTTGACATCTATACATCCCTCCCTAATATGACTTCCTATATCCCATAAAATAATTCCTATTTGTTCAACTCCCCTGCCACATTAGTTTCATAAAGAAATAAGCTGCCTAAAAACAGCTCTTATCTTCAGCTAATGCCCCCATTAGTTTAAGGGCATTTACCCTTTTTCAACTCAGTAACCATTTACGATGCATCCATTAGAAATATAAGATTGCCTAATGAAAGACGGATACGATAAAGGCAGGAAATGTAGTAAATTTGTACAAGCATGTTTTTTTTCATTTCATATATATAGTAGGAAAAGGAGTGATATATATGAAATTTTGTCAAAATATATTATGCCGTCATAATCCATTCTGCGGTCATAATCTATTAACCTCTGATAAGTCATTCTGCAGCGAGAAGAAGTTCTGCTGTGATAAAGGAAAGGACAAGGGGCATAAACGAAAAACATTACCGGCAATCGGACAAGCATGTCAGACTCGACGAGAAATAAGCGAGTTTTTAAGAACTTCTATCCTAGGTTCACTCATTAGATTTACTACAACCGCTGAACCATATACACCTATATTTGTAGAGTTCCGAAGTTTTGATGCTAATACCGGACAAGTGATAGTTAATGACAGTGTAATGGGTAATTATTCTATTAACATCTCATCCATTTGTTCCATTACAACGGTTTGTCCGGTTACAACGCAACGAATATTTAATGCCTGAAAAGACTATATAGAGGATTGAAAAAAAAGCAAAAAACTTCCTAATTGGGCGATGGGGATCAGGAAGTTCTAAAGTTCTGCAAATCCTAGCATCCTTTCATACCCTCCACCATTCCAATTAGGATAAATGAGGCTGGGACATAAGTATTTTAGTCAACGATAAACCCGATCTATAAGCGGAATTTCCGGCGAATAGATCGGGTCTTTATTTGTTTCTTTTCCATTCCATAGATTTTGTTGCTTTTTGCATCCTATTTTTAAACATCTAGTGTAATGGAGCGGTAGACCATCGACTACTAAGGGAAATAGAGGAAAGGCTGAGACCCGCAGGCTTGCCGAGGAGGCCCCGCTTCCTCCCCGCGGGTGTCTGTAGCGCAATGGAACGAACTTGTTCTTACAGCTTGAATGGATGAATAAAAACAACATATACGAAAGCAGCATGATATTTAATAGGTAGAATAACGTAGAATGATTCGTCTTTGAGGATGGTTTATTTAGTTATCTCCCAGCCTTTTTGCCCTGTTGTTACTATCATAAATCCACGGCCCCTTCTATTTCGAGTGGGATCTCTACTGATAAATGGGAACAGTTAATGCTGTACCGTATTCCAAATATGTTGCCTGAAACTCATTCACCTTACATGGAAAAACCATAGCTGGTGAACAGTTCCTAATAATGAAGTAAAGCACTCTTTAGTTCAACATGAGTGTAGTGTATGTAGTAAATTTGGCTCTTATTATATGTACTCGATGTCGAAATGAGAGGATATCAATTCCATGCTTTGTAAATCCCATTCAAAGGTAAGTATAGCTGATTGTCTTGAATTATGTGTTAGGAGGGGGACACCATTTTTTATAATCATGCTCTCTGCCTCCCAAAAACGGACCGTTTCGTCTTCGCCAGTACGATTACAGACAATTACGGGCAGTCCTGTTTCTAAAGATCTTTGTTCCCATTCTCCCTCTGGACCATGTAATCCGGGACCCCAGGAAGACGGTGCTATTAATATTTCTGCCCCTTTTTCAAGCAAGCCGTGAGCAATATTTTGGGTATATGCGTCTGCACAAATCATAATGCCAACTTCAACATTGTCTGTTTTTATTGTTTCTATTACATCCCCTGAAGCTGACCAATCATCAATGACACTGATTTTTCTCTGTTTACCTAATATATGACCTTTTTTATCTATGACAAACACAGAATTATACAACTCTCCGTCACAGCCTTTTTCAGGGCAACCCAAAAACAGAGTGCTTTTCAAATTCTTTAGTTTACGGCCCAAATTACTCATCCAAGCATCAGGCTGCCTGTTAATCCATCCAGTCCCAATCTTATGATTGAATTGAAGTCCGCTGACACATAGTTCGGGTGTTATAATCCATTCGGCGTTATTATTTGAAGCAATATGAACGGCTTGTTCAATAAGTTTTTGGTTATATTCCACATCACCTGCAATAGGCAATAGGTGTAGTAAAGATATTTTTATTTTTCCCATAATGCTCTCCCCAACATCCACTTATATTATTGGTTATGCTTGTAATGATTGTAGCATAGACATCGATTTCTTGTTCAACTATCCTGCCCCGTTGGTTCATTAGGAAATTCAACAACACCACTAACGAACCTTGAAAAAAATAGCCCCTGCTCAATATGAATAAGGGCTGGATTATGCAGCAAACAATTTAGTGAAAGCTGTGCCTTACCTGCTTTCTTATCTGCGGAAACTCCTCGTGCCTGTTCACATGAACTTGGCTGTTTTTTGTTTATTTAACTTCGACATTAATCTTGTTTGACTAATTGTATGTTTTTATTTTTCAATTGACGATTTTCAATTGCAACACTAACAACATGTTCCCAAGAATTCGCATAAATTTCCTGGTTGAATTTTCTTTCAACCTTTTTTAGAGCAGCCTTCCCCATCTTTATGGTTGCATTCGGATGTTGAACATGGAAATCATCGCTTCTGCTAGCATATCTATATTATTTTTTTGAACTAAAACTCCATTTTCTCCATTGTCAATTAATTCATGAGGTCCATATCTAATATCATAACTCACTACAGCTGTAGCATTAGACATGCTCTCTAATATAGAAAGGGAAAACCCTTCCGTTTTTGAAGCTAAGATACTGAAAAGAGCAATTTGATAAATTTTAGATGGTTCCTGGGTATATCCATTCAATTTTATGTAATCTGTAAGATTAGCATGATCAATAATCTTTTGTAACTCCGCTTTTTCCGAACCGTCTCCCCAAAACTCTAACTTCGCATCCGGAACTATCTTTACAACGATTTCAAATGCCTTAATAATATGATCTAAATTTTTAATGGCTGAGTACCTACTAATAACTACGGCTAGCCTTTCGTCTTTAACTAAACCAGGCCGGCCAAACCATCCAGTTTTTAAATGTGTTTTCGTCGCATGAGGAATAACATGCAAATTCGTTCTTTTCCCAAATCTATTTTCAATATCTGTCTTTTGTTGTTCCGTAAGAACTAAAGCAGCATCAATATGATCTAAATGATTGATTCCTGTTTGGACAGTTGAAGCGATGTCAGAATCAGCTTCCCATGGTGCCGTAAGGTGACTACTGTGTAACCGCCAGATTTTAGTAGCATTCTTATTCTTTACATTTATCATTAATACGTCAGTTTTCCGGGCATCTGCAACTAATACTGGGTTATCTGCTTCTTTAATTACTCGTTCGATCCAATCTAATTTTAGTTGATCATCATTGCTATAAATAGCCTTTATATCCCCATTTTCTTCAAACCAATTTACTCGAATAGCCTTGCCGTTTTCGGGATTTACCCATTTTGATAAATAAGCTTGGGAGCTGCTATTGTAAAAATTCATTTGTCTTGGTTTATTTGAAGCAAAATCCATAAAAGAAACTTTTCTTATCAAGCCATACTCATCATACACTTCTTTTTTGGTTCGATATCTTTGTTCATTAAAATAATCAATGAAATCTAAAGGCCCGTCTTCGTGAAATTTTTTATATTTCGTGTAAAGCCCATTTTCGTAAACCCTAAAAGCGTTATGTCCAACATGTGGATCTAAATATCCGGTCTCATGTGTAACTTCTGCAATCGTTAAATCCTCTTCACTTCCACAAAGCTCTTCATAGAGATTTAAAACTTTAACTTTTTCGTTTAGTTGTCCAAACTCTATTAATTTTTCTCGGATTCTTTCGTATCTCGTATCAAAATTGAATGTGAGTATATGCGTATCATAGCCCATTTCTGCAAATGTATTGGCTTGAGCTAACGAAGCCTTCGTTAACCCACCGCGCTGCACATCCAAAGAACCTATTAAAAAAAACATTGTTGCTTTCATTATTTTTTCTCCCGTCAATTATAAATATTTTCATCCAATTACATTATATAGCAATTTATTCATCCATTCACACTAAATATATTTCTTCACACTAAAATAAATAAGAATTTAGAACTATAAAAATAACCAGGGGACATAATACTAAAGTTTGGTATAACGAAAATAAGCCCTCTCCATTTGGAGAAGGCCGTTAGTTCAAGAAGAAGGAACAAATCTCAATTTAAATACTTTTCATGGTTTTTACTGGGTTTCCAGATAAATACGAATGATACCCTAATCTTCAACAAAATGGAAACAAACCCTTGCTTCCATGAGCAAAGGGCTGTTTTTTTATGAGTTTCTTTTATGATTCGTTTATAGCCAAATTTACGTAACGTGTTTTCATACTTGAACGGACATTAAAAAAACAACCCGTTCGGAAAAGTGTTTTTACGAACGGTAAATCTGTTCTTTTGATATCTGATTGGAAGCAGCGGGAACTTTTCGTGTCTTATAATTTATCATATCTGAAGAGTAAATCATGATACTTACCATTCCTCCTTGCGTTGTAGCTCGGATTAGGATAGGTTGATTGTACTTGTTTTTAAAACTAAAATCAGGACCATACCAGCTTACTGTAGCATCGCGGCCAGATGGAACATACGGGACGCTCCTAGTGTGGGAATAGCGTTGAATAGTTTGCAGCCCTGCATTGTCGATGGCATTAAACAGGGTGGATGACACCTGACAAATCCCTCCACCAATCCCTTCGGAAAACTCTCCTTTAACGATAACTCGAGCGAGCATATATCCTTTATTAACTGACCTCTTGCCTACGGTTTGATTAAAAGAAAACACCTCTCCTGGAAACACGACATGATTATTAATGGCTTCTGTAGCAAGCGCGATATTATTTGTACGATTTTTGTTGTTCACATTAAAATAAGTTCTATATTCACCTATCTTTTTTCCACGGATCTCCGCAAGTAATTCGCTGTCCACCTTTGGATGAACAGCAAGCAAAGGTACTTCTAGTTTGTATGCCCTACTGCTGTACAAAAGGGAATAAAATTGCTCTTTAAATGCTTGATGGTATAGCTTGTAACCTACCCGCTCCGGAATGATATTACCTAGTTTATCCATTGTGGCATTTATAGGTTTTTGGTACACTTGCCGGTCGATTTTTCCGACAAATTGATTGTATTTATGCACGTCCATGATAGGAACGTCCAATAAGGGCATAGTTATATCAGCATGGTTGACGCTAGCAATCGTTTTTCCTTGGTGGGTTATCGATAAGCTTTCAGAAATATTCACTGGTTGAACGAATAGTAAAAGTCCGGCAATCCATGATAATCGCATAGAATGCACCCCCACACTGGATTGGAATTTTGTTTTCGAATCTTCACAAATCTCATTTTAAGTCTTCATAGATCGCATCTTGATCAATGAACCAGCGATCAGTCAAACTATCCCTTCGAATCATAAAATGGATGACCTTACTTTCACTTCCTTCTCTCTCTTTATAAATCTTCACTTGAACCGGTACATCCACGAATAGTAATCCGTTTGCGTCTTCAAGTGGTTGTCTTGAAAAATCTCTAACTCCAAAGTATGTAATTTTTTCAGCAAGTTTAATGAAACGATGAGTATCATCCGTATTTGATAAGGTCATTGATAATAATTTTCCATCTCCTTGATTCATGGCAATGGTAAACATGTGGATAAGTTCGTAGGGACTTACCGTACTTAAATACTCATCAAGCTTACCGGCCGCTTTCAATATCATTAATTTATGAGCGGGATCTTCATTTTTCAAACGATGTGTTAAACTTCCATAGAAATGAATGCAGAAGTGTCCTGAAAACCCATTTTGAAGAGAACCGGCTCCATGTGGCATTCCATTCATAGAGGCAGCGATCATTTGATTATTAATCAATACAATAATGGCTCTTCTTTTCCAACTCCATTTATTATGATAAATTTCCTTCATAATCCTAGTATCAGCCTTGGTTAGTGGCTGAGCATCGGCATGATGACTACCTGCTCTTCGTTGAACCTTAAATGATAATCCCGTTTCAATGTCTATAATGGTGAAATTTGTTCTATTAGGAATAGTGTCGTTTACTATCTCCCAAGGTACTATCTCAATTTTAAAGTTTATAGGTACTTCTTCATCTTCCCAATCAATTGCATAGACCGAATCATTCACCATTAAGACAAATATAAAAATAAAAATTGCGATAAATCCTTTATAACATTTTTTTCTGTTCATATGGTTTCTCCTGCGTTTTTCTTATTATTACAGGACAGGACCATTTGAATACCTTTGAAAATTTGGAAATTTTTCAAATAAAACTCCAAAATGTTAATTGCTGTTGTAAAGGTTTGGGGGGAATCAGCTATAAAGGCTTCAAATGGCTCAATCAAAAAGTTCATTTGAAAGTGAACGACAGGATGTAAAACACATCTTACGTTGCATAACTCCACATTTAAAAAAATGAACCAACTACGTCAGTTCTCCCCTTGACCTTTCTCTACTGATTAGGGAGAAAATGGTTAAATTAGGGGCTGCCTTTATGAGGACAAGTTATAGAAGATGGAGAGACTATCCTTTTTCTAAGGAAAGAGACAATGATTTCCTAGACCCCTATTGGGCGAATGGAACCTTCTGAAAATATTGATTGGGTAACAGAGTTATTCATTGTAGGGGAGACATTAAAGTCGTTAACTTCCCGGCAAATACGAATCGTACAATATTGAAACCGAGTGTTGCCAGGGTGCAATAAACGATACTTTTGTTATGACGTGTTTTTTTAAAAATCATTAGGATGTTGCACGTCCAAATCAATAGGGCAGAACTCTCTCTACTGTGCTGTTTTCCAGCTTTCCCTTCTGGGTATAAAATCTAAATACGCTTCCATAATATTTTTGGTTCAGGTTAAGCTAACCTGAACCTTTAGTACATAAAGAATGAGCTGCATTAAAGTCAGCCCCGATCTTCAGCTAAAGCACCCCGATACACAATTGTTTCGAACTGCGACACAATAACTTTCCCTAGGCTGATTTCGTAAACATTGTTGCTTTTTAGTAGGAGTGCCATTGACAAATTCGATGCATAAAAATGAAATTCAGGTAATTCTGGAGGGCTTTAAGGTTAACTGGCTTTAGCTTATTAGGAGTAGGTCCTGCAAAAGAATCATCGCCAATAAATTTGTTTCTCGTATCCTCTAGTAAATGTTCACATACATCTGATCGGATAAACCCTCAGGTACCAGTGACAAGTATATTCATGTACGAATAACATCAATATGGTGTCATCCATATTCAGATAATCTTGATCCGTCCATCCAGTTATTTTTTCCAAACTTCCAGTATATCAGAGCCCACTCGATCCCATTCATATAAGGTAAGGGCAAGTTCTCTGCCTCGTTCGCCCATCTTTTTCATTAGTGATCTGTTTGATAGAATTTCTGTAATCTTTTCTGTAAAACATCCAGGATCTTCTGGATTCTCTACTACAAGCCCATTTTCTCCTATACGAATAACCTCTGGATTTCCGCCCCTTGCAGTTGTTACGATTGGAAGTCCTGCAGCCATTGCTTCATAATGCACGCGTGCAAGTGGTTCTTGCCATATTGATGTACAAACGAATAAATCAGCGGCAGCAAACCAATTTTGTATTTCACTAGGGGCGACAAAACCAGTAGAAACAACCGGGATAGGCAGCTTTTTTGCCAATGCTTTTACATAAGCTACATAATCAGTTATATCATTTTGGCTGAACCATTTACTTCCGACAATAACTAAAGCTAAATCCTTAAATTTACTTGAAAGCTCAGGTAATGCCCGAATTAGCCTATCGACTCCTTTATTACTTGATAGCCTTCCTGCAAATAATATGACCGTTTTGTTTTCAAGACCGTTTGTTTTACGTATTTCATTACGGATTTTTTGCATTTTCGAATGATGACCGGGTAGAAATCGATTGGTGTCTACACCAGAATAGATGGTGCGGATCTTTGATGAGGCTTGTGGATATAAACCTTTTATGACATTGCCTATATAATCACTGACCGTTACAATATCTGAAACTTCGTCTATGGCTGCTTTTGCTTCTTCCGGATAAATTTTCTCTGGATTAAACATATCATTATGCATGCTGAGGGTAATTTTTGAATTAGGTGCTGCTTGTCGGACTGGAAGGACTAGTCGAGGTCTATTAAATATATGAATTAGATCGAAATGATTTGCTTTAAGATAGCCAATGACCTCTTCTCGATATACTTCAAATATTTTTCCAGGTACACGTACATACCGGTTTCCATCAATCGTTTCTTGATCAGGGAGTGATGGGTCATTAATTCCTAAAACCGTAATATTATGGACTTTACCTAAATATGGAAGAATGCCCGAGATGTAGGTTTGAATGGCACCGCCTAGTACTGGAGGAACAGGAAGCTTTTCGGTACAAATCATTAAAATTTTCATGTTTGTTCTATTCCCTTCCAATCATCTTTAATTTCTTCTAAAACTGGCCATTTTGTCTGATCGGTATCAACAATTGTTTGAATCATTGTTGTTGTTTGATCATTTAAAAATAATTCAGGATCATATACTACTTCTTTAATATTCTTGTAAAATTCATTTGGAGATGATAAATCGATCATTAAGATATCGTATAGTTGCGATGAAATTGGATTTGCCTCGTGATAGGCCTGGATCATTTCTCTTACCCAAGTTGAATCCCATCTATATAAATCTGCCATTGTGCCGGTAATCAGTTTTCTCAAATCGCGAATAGGAAGGTCATAGGCAACACCGTCAAGGTCAATAATCCACATTCCATTAGTGCCCATTTGCCCATTTGACCAGCCGTAATCTTGATGAACTAATCCCCAATATTCATTTCCTTGTTGTGCTAACTCCAAATAGCTTGATTCATTTAATTTTTCTAAACTTCTTTTTGCTTGTTCTTCAAACTGATTTAAAACATTCAGTAAATAGGGGCTTGCAGGCATTTCTTCATATGCGTTAGCAATGTTTCGAAACCAATCCATTTTATTAATAACTTTTTGATAAGTCATTGGCCATTTATATAATCTGGATGCAACTTCAGCATGTTGAGGTGGAACATAACCTTTGCTTAAAAGGTGAAATTCGCCGAGAGCATTACAAAGGTGTTTCGCTCCTTCCAAATCTTTTGATACAGGGGCCAATGATTCTATCCACTCAGCGACGAACCATAACTTTTCCCCTGCCTCAACATAATTATTTCCATCTTTTGTTTTTACGATGGGCGGTACTCTTGCTTCCTTAACATTCACTAAATATTCTTGAGCTCCTAAGCTAAACATACTTCTTGTAGGTCTTCTGTGTAAAAGTTTTAAACTCTTTGGCCCTGAACTTGTTTCTAATTTCCATATAGAGCCACCTTTATCCGGCTTTGTTGTGACAACTTGCATGTTCTGAACGGAGAAAGCGTAATGTTCAAGAACTTCTCGTGCCATTTTTTCAATATATTCAGGAACAAAAAACTCATGAGTAAGTTCATCATCTTCCCAAGGCACAATTATTATTTTCTCCATGAAAACCCCTCCTATGATATATAAAAGTATTTTCCGCCAAAATAAAGGTAAGGTCACGACAGATTCATTATGTTCCAATATCAGGTCGTATCCATAACAAGCATTATTTTATACTCTAATGTTGATTATGTTCTTTCTTAAATATCCGTGATTAATCGACACCACTGGAGTAATCATACTTTTTATTAAACTATGTAAAGAAAAAACTTTTGTATCGGACAATTCACCCAAATTGTTAGTATTGTAGAACGATTAGGTTATAAAATGATCTGTAGATGATCCTTATTTAAAATTGTGATCCCGTTGCAAATATGACCTGTTAGAAATATGGAATCCCCATATCCTTTCATCTATGAATTCAATCTCGCCTTGGACAGACTTCCCCCTTATTGAAGTTGTCCTTTTTTCCATATGCTGCTTCACCTCCACTCCTGAGATGATGCCGTACCCTTTCTTTCTTCTGATGCGGGCCATATCGATGAACCCAACGCATAACCCATGTGTGAGCGATCGATAAGCCGCGTACTTCCATCATCTCCACTTAATTACGAAGGCTCAAGTTGCACCGCGGGTACCATTCCCCTGATAACAAAATCATGTCAGGCTGATAATGTTTCCACTTGAATGAATTTTGACTTTCCATCCTTTCACCCACCCCTTTTAAAGATTGATAGTATGAGGATGTCCAAGATTTAGAGATCAATCGCTAGTATTGAAGTTTTTGCACCCGAACCCTTTCGGCCCTATTTTAGTCAATTTTGCACAACCAACTTTATAACCCAGCTATCTTCTCCAATGACTTGTTATTACTTTGTCATCGCTGGTTTTCGTAGTACTTCAGAATAAGCGGTGCAAAAATTTTTTCGCAGGAATTCAATTATTTTATATCGAATTACTATGAAGAATTTTATAAAGGAGAAGGAGGATTATAGTGGGGATAAAGATTGATGAATACGAACTTCATGATAAGGATTCAGGTCCTTATGGAATAACTGCTGGAAAAGATGGTGCGCTATGGTTTACACAACATAAGGCAAATCAAATTGGGCGAATGACTGTTAACGGTGAAGTCACTCATTTCGTTGTTCCTACACCCAATGCAGGTGTGCTATCCATCATCTCCACAACTCAGGGTGATGTATGGTTTACCGAAAATAAGGCGAATAAAATTGGAAAACTGACAGTAACGGGTGAAATCATCGAATATACTCTCCCGGGTCCAAATTCCGTACCTTTTGGAATAGCTGAAGGACACAATGGAGACATTTGGTTTACTGAAATGAATGGAAATAGGATTGGGCGAATTTTACCATCAGGTGAAATTATTCAGTATGATTTACCGAGCCCTGGCTCCTATCCCTCTTTTATTGTTGCTGGATCTGACGGTGCCATTTGGTTTACCGAGAATCAGAGTAATCAAATCGGTCGGATTACGATGCTCGGGGAAGTGACTAATTACACATTGCCAACAAAACACGCTGGTCCTGTAGGCATTACAAGTGGACCGGACGATGCACTCTGGTTTACGGAAATTAACGGAAATAAAATCGGTCGAATTACTACCTCTGGAATAATAAGTGAATACACCATCCCTACTGCAAATGCTCGCCCACACGCAATAGTAACGGGTGCTGACCATACTTTATGGTTCACTGAATGGGGAAGTAATCAAATTGGCCGAATTACAATGCATGGGGAAATTACGGAATATCTAATTCCCACTCAAAATGCGGAGCCACATGGAATTGCATTAGGGCCTGATGGTGCCATTTGGTTCGCTGAGGAATGCAATAAGATTGGTCGGCTACGTTTATAATGAAAATCCTGAAAGGCAGTGGATATCCATGGAATCCAATAAACAACATGGGCGAAATGCTAAGACTTTAATAGGGGGAAAATCACAGAAATGATCAAACTTTTTATAATGGAATGATTCAATTGGACGGCCCCTTTATTTCCATATGAAAAAGCTGCCTTAAAGACAGCTCCGATCTTTAGCTAACGCACCCGCTAGTTTAATAATCTCATTTAAACCCTCTACATTCTATTCCATCCACTTTTTGTAGAGTGCATCAAATTTTCCCTGGAGCTTCATTTCATCCGTCCACATTTCCAAATAGCTTGCATAAATGAAATCACCTCGTGGGATCATATAGCCTTTTTCACTATTTGTGAAAGGCTTGTCAGTTATAGCCGCATATAATCCGGGATCAGCTTTTGCATAAAGCATTGCTTCTACTGTGTCTGTGATCATAACATCATACGTGCCTTCTGCAACAAGATGTGGGATATCCAGATTGTTTTCTACAACAGTTACGTTGGCATTGCTTAGATACTGACGGACAAATTCTTCATTTGTTCCGCCTGGATTTACGCCAATGCGTACAGAAGACTTGTTGATATCTTCAATGGTAAGATACTTGTCTTTATCTTCCTTGCGAATCAAAGGCACCTTACCGAATGAAAGGTAACCTTGGGATACATAAGCGCTTTTTTGTCTGGCTGTGTTGCGAGTCACACCGCCCACAGCGATGTCAAATTTGTCCGCTTCCAGGTCTTTCATCATCGTAGACCATGTGGTAGGGACAAATTCCACCTCCACACCAAGGTCATTGCCAAGCTCTTTGGCCGCGTCCACGTCAAAGCCTTCATACTCATTTGTTTCTCGGTTCAAATAGGTAAAAGGTTTATAGTCCCCGGTCATTCCTACCCGAATGGCTCCCCTTTCGATTATTTCATCAAGCCGGGAAGTCCCAACATTTTTCAAATGCCCTGGTGCATTTTCTGAAGCGGGTTCAGCCGATACGTTTTGTGAGGAGATTAGGTCGTGGCCGCCGTATCCTGTACCTAGCAAAGATAAGCTGATCACCCCAGCCATTAGTGTTTTTTTCCGATTGTTAAACATGTGATCTTCCCTCCATTACTCGCTATATTTTTTATTTATCTACCAATTATTAAAAATACAACAAAATAAATGAATCACCTTCAAAAAACAAACACTTTTTTATATTTAGGTTAGATGGGTATAACAGTCGATATGAAAAGGACTACACTTATTAGATCTAACTAAAATGTGTAGTCCTAATTTACTTTCTTGTTGAACGGAAGCACCGTTCTTTCCATAAGCAAAAAAACGGCCAATACGGCAGCTCTGGGTCTTGAACTCGTTAGTTGAAGTACATTCCTTCACAATCATACAAATACCAAAAGGCATATCTCAAATAAGGGACTACTTACTTTGCACAAACAATGAAACTATTTAATGCATGCTCACCTCCATTCGAATTGTTCATCAATTCATAATAACTAGTTATCAACGATTGTATCATGGAAGGAACTTTACTAAATTCTGCACGGATACTATTTGCATAACTTTTTTCCCATTGACCGTCTTGTAATAAGGTTGCATCGACTGTAAGTTGTTTTACCACTTCAAAATTTGCTTGCTGGAGTAGCCGGTGAATTTGAGTTTTATGAAACAAGTTTTGGATATTCCCTTCATTTTTCACGAAGTTTGAATACAATGCTAGAATGGAAACTGCACAAAAGTGGGAACGTTGCGTAATGCAGGTAAAATCGAGGTCCCATTCTGCAAAACATATATAGTTTGCCAACCCACGAATTTTTTTAAAGTAATTCAATAAATCTTCCGGTTGCTTGAAATACCATGAACAATGGGATAATACCGCCACATCAAATGGTATGGTTGATTCAAAAAAATCAAAATCCATTTCAAAATGGAAGTCAATACGTTCCCCTAATGGAGATTTCCTAATGCGTTCGGTTGCTTGACCTAAAGTTAACGGTGCTCCGTAATCGGGACTAGCGATATCTATTGCGACAACACTCCCGTTTTCTCCTACTGCGTCAGCTAATGCAACGGTTGTATCCCCCTGCCCACATCCTATTTCTAATACACGCATTCCTTTTTGGATCCCAAATGCCTTTACTAATTCCAAACGGTGCTGCAACTGAACCTGTTGTATCAAATCATCTTCAAATAATTGATAATTCAATAAAAAGGATATTGTTTTTTCGTTTAGTTGAAAGGACTTCAAGTATGATTCACCCCACATTTATGCTGCCACAGGCAACCTCTGTTATTGAAGTAACGCAGCCATTAGTTCTATCAGAAAAGCGATTCTTATTTAAGAATCGCGCCCTTTTGCTGAATACTTACTTCACCGTTACATCTGTGATATACCGTTTAAGAATAAAACGAAAACAAAGCTAATAAAAGTAAAACCAGCAAGCGGAATCGCAAAGGCTTTGTTGTTCTTAAACTCAAATATTGTAAATAAGGCACCTAAAGCACAAACAATAAACCATGATGGGATAAAAATTAAATCTGCAACATTAACAGGAAGCAATGTATAAAAACCTGTAATGTATAATATCCAATTGATAAGTAATAGACCGAATATACAATAAGACCACTTATAAGGAGGTGAACCTTTCCCATATTTTCTAACCATTAGTAACGGAAAAACGAAGATAATAACTAATATGGCTCCAAAAAGTCCAATTAAAATCAAAGTTAACCCCAAAATACATACTCCTTTCGTATTGGTTATTCAATTCCCCTGACTATTTAACGATATGGTCCTATCCTTTATTTAAAATAGGCACCAGTCCATAAGGAAACACCCACTTTATTTATTGTTTTATAATAACAATAAATATTTGTTACTTTTTGATGTATTTTTATCGTTAAAATTATAACCTCTTCTCAAAATGAAATAAAAAAGCATCTCTAATTAGACAGAGATACTTTAAAAAATATAGTGGATAAGTACAATCCTCCACAATCTGGCCCTTTAACGGAATGCTTATAGATCTTGTTGATTAACATTTAGTTCAATCAAATTACCATCAGGGTCGGCACAGAAAATTTGTGCGAATCCACTTTTTCCGTATGGTTTTTCAAGGATTTCAACTGCATTCTGTTTTAACCATTTAAGAGTATCATAGTAGTTCTCGACTCTAAGGGCAAAGTGACCTTCTCTGCTGGATAATCTTTTATCCTTACGAATCGTCTGTGAAGAGGGATCGACTATCAAGTGAAGTTGATGTCCCTCTATTTCATACCAGACACCTGGAAAATCAAAATTAGGACGCTGTATTTCTTTTAAACATAAAGTTTTACCATAGAATTCTTTTGCTCTTTCCAAATCAGTCACGGTAAGACTTACATGTTGGAGGCATTTATATTTAATCAAAACCTTCACTTCTTTCATGTCAACTATTTTATTTTTCACCTTGTTGTTTTTAACTAAGATGAGCCTCGTACCGCATCTGACGCTTGATCGGTTCATTTAAACAATTCGGCAACTAGAATCAATAATCCTTCTTCAACTAAACTACGCTCGATAGATGTTTTAAAAAAACTAACTTAAAGTCAGCATCCTCGCACCCATTAGCTAAATAGACTATATAAAAATCCTATTTCTGGTGATATTATTCTTGAATCTCTTTAATCTTCTTTCACCGAAATAGGCGTATCCATTTCTTTAGTTTTTCTACTTTTGTAAATAAGTATCTTGATTCATTTTTTCTATTCTTTCATTAATTTCATTAATAAAACTTCGATTTCCACATATAATTGTCCGTTCTTTTAAAATTTGACCGACTTACTGTTTTGGTTATAATTCATGATTGGCCTCTTGATATGTTGAAAGTGTCCTTTTCGCTTGCGAGCTTGGGACACTTTCATATCAAGAGGTCTTTTTGTGCTCAGATCTCACTTTCGTTCATTACTTTTTTACTTTAGTAAGCTCGCTTCCAAATCCCGTATCGGTTACTTTACTTCCTTCAGTATCTGGTTGATTTGGATTGTTATTACGTTTCATCATTGTTTTCCTCCTTTTTCATAACTTAAACATTTCCATAATTTTGTCTATATCCTGATTTATTATTCCATTAACCTGGCCCATTTAGCATTCCTGTAGATCGTTAAATATCAGATTTGAAAAAAATAGAGCCCCTCAGTAAGATTCGAGTATAGAGTCCAATCTAACTCAAAGTCTTAAGGAGGAAGCCATACTATGAATGTTAAAATGCAAAACAAACATATTTTTAAATTCCTGTCATTCAACAATATCTCTATCTTGGAATGCTTGATGTATTTACTATAAACTTACTATAAACCTTATCATAAAGCTTGATGGCACCATAGCCAAGCACCCCCCCAGAGGTATTTAGCATTAGGTCATCCACATCAAAAATCCCGATAGAAAAAACAATCTGTAAGCATTCCAAGTATAAACTTAAACTCAAAGATAGAGCTAATACTCCTATGGATGACATCCCTTTATTTTTAGACAATAATACAAGAAACACTCCAAATGGTATGAACAATGCGATATTCCCAACCAAATTACTTAAATCATGCCACGATAGACTCTGAACATTAATGAACATTGTTTTAAACGGGATAAAATTACCTCTTTGCAATTGGTACATGAGATTATCAGGGTTCCCAAGATTCCTCTGAAGTTGATGCCAGAGAAAGGCCATATCTCTCCAGCGGAACTTAAATAGAATGATTGTAAGTAATGCGTACATATAAAAGACAAATAGTGCTAGTACAAAAATTCTGTTCATTAATTTCATTTTTTTCATTCCGCCATCCTTACCTCCTTGAAATTAGTTTGTGTTGTTCCGGGAAACACTGTCACAATTACACCATCCATATTGTTGCCTGATATCTCCCAACGAAGATTGGAAGGCACATGAATGGTCATATCTTCGGTAACAGGGTAATAAGAGATCTCATATTTTTCATTATATATAGTAGTTAAAATGGACTTTTGTTGTTTTAGGAAATCCAAATATTCTTCTAAAGAAAAATTCTTTTCCTCCATAATCACACTGTGCGGCAATCCAACATAGCGAATATGCCAAGGTTCATACTGAATGCCTGTGATTGCCATTTTGTCCTTTGGATAGCGTATAATAAAGCCGTATTTCCAAGCATTTTTTTCTAGCCACTTACCTTCAGGTGCCTCTTCCATTTTCATTTGGGTAGATCCTACATCAAGCGATAAACCCAAATTGTGTTCGCTATGGCCTGCAGGCAAGGCATAGTCAGACCCCATTTCTTGATAAAGTGCATTTTGCTCATCAAAGTCTCGAAAGCCACTATTAATTAAAAAATGGCGAACCCCCTCTTTTTCAGCAGCAGCTATGATCGTCGAAAATTCATGTGCAACATCCTCTGACAATTTAATTTCGTTATCATGCAACCCGTATCCCTTTGTCAATTCTTTATGCGTAAATAAATGTACAACATCTGATTTTATACTCTCTTGGTGAATCGGATATTCATTATTAACCAAGAGTAAATTTCCTTGAAAGACCAGATCTTTTGTAATCTCTATCGTTTGGAAACTTTCAGAGGTCTCCCTATTATCTAGATGATCATTGTTGTTTTTTTCATAACTTTGAATCTCGACTTTATCTTGAAAAGACGATTCTTTATTAACGAATGCAAAACTCAGGCACAATACTAAAAACAATAAAAATCCCCACTCCTTCATTTTCACGTTCCTCCTTATCTTATTGGTACTAGAATAGGAAAAACTTTTTAAAAAAAGAGTGGGGTAAAATTTAAATTTTTCTTAAATTCTTTATGAAACTTTTAAACTTGGTCAATCGGAACACTTTCCTGTGGTAAACGAACTTCAAATACAGTACGTATTAAACTACTTTCTGCCGTAATCGTTCCATTATGCTGCTCCACAATATTCTTTGCAATGAATAAACCAAGACCTGTGCTATCTTCTAGATGAGTTCGTGCTTTGTCACCGGTATAAAACATGTCAAAAAGATACGGGAGTTCATTCAGAGGTATACTATCTCCATAATTAACAACCTGAACTACCACTTCCCCTGCATCAACAAACCCGTTAATATCTACAAACTGACCATCATATCCATAACGATTTGCATTGGTTAAAAGATTTTCAAACACACGGGCTAACATCTCTCCGTCACCCAAAATAGGTAAATGGGGCAGAATATTCATTCGAGCGATCAACTTATTTTTCTCGAAAACAGGGTACAATTCTTCTGTTAATTGAAGAAGTAGGTCACTTAAATTAATTTGCCTTTTTTCAACTGGCAACATGCCATAGTTCATTCTAGTTATTTCGAATAATTCATCAATCAGTCTTTCTAAACGCTGAGATTTAGTAAAGGCAATCGTTAAAAAATGTCTGACTTGTTCTTTAGTCAACTTCTCATCCTTAAGGATTAAATCTAAATAACCTAAAACAGAAGTTAGCGGAGTACGTAAATCATGAGCCAAATTTACAACTAACTGTTCTTTACTGCTTTCTGAAAAATCGCCTCTTTGTATGGCTTCTTCTAATTTTTCACTTGCCAGATTAATTTCTTGTGCAATATCTTCAAATTCATCATTTGATTGGATATAAACCCGATGTTTGAAGTTGCCACGAGCGAGATAATGAATTCCGTTTGATATTTCATTGAAATAGGTAGAATAGGGCTTAGTGAGTAAATAGAAAAACAATATCGAAAGTGGGATAAATAGCATTAAAAAGAAGTTAATGTCTCCAACGCTGCCTATGAATTGACGAAGTTGGGCCAAGGGGTCACCATGACGAACCATCGTATGATAATAAAACTGTAGTCCTTTAAAGATTAAGTAAGTTATAATACCAGCCAGAAGCATACTTAAACCAAATAATATGATTATTTTGGAGCGAAAACTGCGAATAACTTTAGCCATTGAATGTATACCCAACTCCCCAAACGGTTTTGGTCAACTTGTTTTTCCTTTTATCTTCTCCAAGTTTTTTCCGTAAGGTACGAATATGCACCATTACCGTATTACCACCTTCAAAATATGCATCACCCCAAACTTGCTGAAAAATATTTTCTACACTATATACTTTCTTTGGGTGACTGGCTAATAAATACAAAATATCAAACTCTTTCGGTGTTAGCTCGATGTTTTCACCATAGAGCAAAACTGTACGTTGATCAGGATTAATCACTATTCCACCATATTCCAAGATAGTTTTATTATCTACTTTGGGTTGATTCAACTTCATAAAGCGCCGCAATTGAGCATTCACACGTGCAACCAATTCAATGGGGGTAAATGGTTTAGTCATATAATCATCTGCTCCAATCACTAGTCCATGTACCTTATCGAAATCAGAAGTTTTCGCACTCAAAAAAATGATAGGCATATTATATTGTTCCCGAATCTGATGGGTTACTTCATATCCATCCATTTTCGGCATCATAATATCCAAAATTAGCAAATCAATTGATTGAGTCTGGATAACATGTATGGCTTCTTGCCCATCATGTACTTTAATGACATGGTATCCTTCTTTTTCTAGATGGATTGCAATAAGATCAGCAATCTCCTCCTCATCATCAGCAATTAGAATCGATATACGTTTCATCTATTCCACTCCTATATCAAGTTACATTCAGTGAACTTATTACCTTCATCAAACCTTACAAAGCTGCACCATAAAAAAAAATCGATATTTTTGGTGAGGATGCCTTATCAGCAGAACCTTAACTAACATGGCATAATTTAGAGCTTGTATTTTATTTTCTATTATATCCAATATTATTCAAGAATCTGGCCCAATTGTTAAACAAAACAATATTAGTTGCATAAAGAAAAAAAGCTGCCTAAAAGTCAGCTCCGATCTTTAGCTAACACACAGTTGTATAACTGGGGGGAAACAACCCTTTGAAAAGTCAATCAAAATGGACAGGTTCTTGTGGATTATATAAATGTTTAAAAGCCAATTCAATTTGTGATTCCGTAGGTAGCCAAACAAAATAAACCCCCGCACCAGCTTTTTAGGCTGATACAAGGGCAATGGTCACATTTTATTGAATAAACAAATTTGTTTGGGTGCAAAAAGGGTCTTTAGCCTTTACGAATCTATCCCAGGCCTTTTTTTCATACATTTAGTGAATTAATCAAAAAAGATTAAATGCATATCACTATTAGTCCTTGATTTCGCAAAAAATTCCGCTTCATTTCCTCCATCAACAAAGTTACCAATACCCCGGAAAATACCACATTTGCCTCGTTCGATATATCTTACCCCTACATAATCATTATAACTGTCAGGATCGTACTCCCATAATTCAACTTTTAACTTCCCAGCTGGACCCACGTAAGAATCCCGACAAATCTTATAATCTCCACCAGTAGAGGCAAACACATCACTTTCAGCACCATTAGAATAAAGAGATTGTTCTCCTAAGTAATCCCAGCCACTTGCAAATGTAGAAGAAGGGAACAACAACGCAGCTAACAATGTCACAGCAACCAATTTAAACATTTTCATGCTCATTCCTCCTCACCCGTTTTGTTATTATTCTCCATTAATTTTAATCAATATTTTTTATATTATCATCTATCCAAAGGTTCAATTTTTCATGAAGCGTTTTTGTAGTATCCATTACTTCATGCCCTACATAGGAAATGTGAAAAAAAGTGAAATGTGCTCGTCATTCAGTTTTGAAATATATGTCTGAATCATCTTTAATCGTTTAATCCTTGCCGGATCAAGTAAACGAATTACCTCTGAATCCACCATTTGTGTAAAGGCGTCTCGATTTCTAATACCACCAATCAGCAGCATAGTTGTGGCTAAACTGGCGTTCCAATCCATTGAATAAGCCAAGGCTGAAATCCTTTCATGTTCCCAAGCTTTGGATCTGTTGCTACCTTAATTAGGCAATCATTATTCTGTTGGTGATTATGGGTTGAAAATGAGCTATGCTGATGTAGCGGGAACAAATGGTACTGTTTGGTCAGATGTAGATGCTTCATGTGAAGTTACTGATTCAAAAGCAGAAAAAGCAGGTTATGATATGAATGCTGTAGGAACTTATAAATTAAAGGGTAAGCTTAATAATGGCAATATAGTTCTTACTAGGTTATATAAAACTTACTTCTTTTAAATAAAACGAGTGAAGTTGCTCGTGTTTATCAAAAATTTACATATAGAGATTAAAATTTTTAATGGGGTTGAATTAAAATGAATGTATCGTCCTCTTATTTTATATTTGGTTTAATAAACATGATTTTAATGGTTGGAGCTATACCAGCTATCATATACGCTTTATATTTATTACGTAAAATTTCAAAAAAATAAAGAAAAAAAGGAAGAGGAACTTTTTTGTAGTTCCTC
>NZ_JADILK010000041.1 GCF_017355165.1 Bacillus sp. SD075
CCTTTCCGTAATCAGGAAAAGTTTTTATTTTTTATAAAACATTGATAAAATCCACATTTTTGTAAAGACTAAGGGTATATGGTAAAGATGTTATAAAAATAATGGTAAAATGATAAGGAGTTGATTTGAAAAATCGGGAGTGAAGAAAACACATGAAGTGGACAGCAAAAGATCTTGACATGTATATGCAGTCAAAAGAGTATGTGGATACCGTTTTGATTCCTTTGGTTCCCCTATCTTTTAAAGGGCAAATGAAGCAAACGGGCTCAATGAATGAATTTCTTACCATTTTAAGTCTGGAAATTGAAAAGCAGATGAAAGGAAGAATTCTTTTATTGCCGACATTTCATTATTTGAATGGTGAAATGGATAAGGTTGAGCGCTTAAAGCATTGGGCCAATGAAATGAAAGAAAATGATTTCGAGCATGTTTTTTTTCTTACATCGGATTTTGAGTGGAAAAAGGAAGAGCAGGAATTGGAAAATAATTTAGTATGGATTCCAGCCATCCCCTTGGAGGGGCTTGAAATTGAACAGGCAAGGGAAATGATTAACCAGCAGGTTCTCCAAATCCTTGATATTTTCTCTTATAATTGGAAAAATGAAAAAAAGTAGGATTTTTCGCATTATTTGACACATAGTTGCCACCTTTTGGGTTTTACAAATATTGACCTTGGTAAATTATTGAGATATCATGGAAATGTCCTAGTTTTATAGTGTCGCTATTAATTGGTCCTTTGGGCTCTCAGTATAGTAATAGAGGGGGGGAAAACGCATGAGCAAGCATAATGTTTCACGACGTCAATTCCTTAATTACACACTTACTGGCGTTGGTGGATTCATGGCGGCCGGTATGTTGATGCCTATGGTTAGGTTTGCAATTGATCCCGTATTATCAGCAGATAAAGGCGGGGATTACGTTGCAACTAAACAGAAGGTAAGTGAACTGTCTACCGAACCAACCCGTGTCGACTTTAGTTTTAAACAGGTTGATGGGTGGTATGAGTCTGAGGAAACAAATACAGCTTGGGTTTACAAAACGGATGATGGTAATATCGTTGCTTTATCTCCAATCTGTAAGCATTTAGGCTGTACGGTAGGTTGGAATACGGATAAGACTAATCCGAACCAATTTTTCTGTCCTTGCCATTATGGCAGGTATACGAAAGATGGAATGAATGTCAAAGGGACACCACCGGTTTCACCATTGGATGTTTATGACACGAAAGAAAAAGATGGAATACTTTATTTGGGTCAACTAAAACCGCACGGGGAGGCGTAAACATTGCTAACAAAGTTATATGACTGGGTGGACGAGCGTTTAGATATTACGCCGTTATGGCGGGATATTGCTGACCATGAGGTTCCTGAACATGTTAACCCCGCACATCATTTTTCCGCATTCGTATATTGTTTTGGTGGGTTAACTTTCTTTATTACGGTCATCCAAATCTTGTCAGGCATGTTCTTGACGATGTACTATGTCCCGGACATTAAAAACGCTTGGGAATCTGTTTATTATTTGCAAAATGAAGTTGCCTTCGGTCAAATTGTCCGTGGTATGCATCACTGGGGAGCAAGTCTAGTTATAGTTATGATGTTTTTACATACTCTTCGTGTCTTCTTCCAGGGAGCTTACAAAAAACCGCGTGAATTGAACTGGATGGTCGGCGTATTGATTTTCTTCATCATGCTGGCATTAGGCTTGACTGGCTATTTATTGCCATGGGATATGAAAGCGCTATTCGCAACGAAAGTTACTTTGACAATTGTCGAATCGGTACCGTTAATGGGACCGGCACTCAAGACATTGATTGCAGGAGATCCAACCATCGTTGGAGCACAGACATTGACACGATTCTTTGCAATTCATGTATTCTTCCTACCTGCAGCATTATTTGCTTTACTAGCGGCTCATTTCCTGATGATCCGAAAACAAGGTATTTCAGGACCGCTATAAAAGAATGGTGAACCAAAAACCAAAAAAACCTTTTCATAAAGGAGGGGAATTGTTCAATGCATCGTGGGAAAGGTATGAAATTCGTAGGTGACTCGCGTATCTCCGCGGACCGTAAACCGAATATTCCGAAAGATTATTCAGAATATCCTGGGAAAACTGAAGCATTCTGGCCTAATTTCCTTTTAAAAGAATGGATGGTAGGAGCTGTATTTCTCGTAGGGTATCTATGCCTGACAATCGCTCATCCGTCACCATTGGAAAGGATAGCAGATCCGACAGATACAGCATATATTCCGCTGCCAGACTGGTATTTCCTATTCCTTTACCAATTACTTAAATACACCTATGCATCAGGCCCTTATAATGCAATCGGGGCTCTAGTAATACCTGGTTTGGCTTTCGGGGCATTGCTTTTGGCACCTTTTCTAGATCGTGGTCCAGAGCGGAGCCCAGCAAAACGTCCTTTTGCAGTAGGCTTCATGCTATTGGCAATGGCCGGCGTTTTCTATTTAACATGGGAGTCTGCAGCCCATCACGATTGGGAAGCTTCCAAGAAACAAGGAGCGATCGTGGAAGGCGCAGACATTGATAAAGAGAGCGATGGGTATAAACTGATGGATTCTAGTGGCTGTATTAGCTGTCACGGAGCAGAGTTAACTGGTGGTGCAGGGGCACCAAGCTTAATTGACACTGGGTTGAGCCCAGAAGAAATCTCTAAAATCGCAGTCAAAGGCCAGGGCGCTATGCCAGCTGGCATGTTCAAAGGTACAGATGAAGAATTGGCAACATTAGCTGAATTTGTATCGGGTTTATCGACAAAATAATATAGCCATCAACAGATTTTCTTTCATATATTGCAAAAGAAGCTGACGACCACGGTTGTCGGCTTTTTTATTGGTAAATTGAAGTGTAAATGAGAAGAAATTGAAATGAATACTTGGTTTTCTAGTTGATGGCCTGTAAAATGAGTATACATGAGGATGTAAGTGAGGGTAAAAGAATGAATGTTATCTACAGTTGGCTTGCAAATCGGCAAATGATCGCTTTGTTATTTTTAATAAATATATTCGGAACTGCCTATGGATATTATTGGTATGGTAGTCAATTGGAAAGCACTCCGGCGATTTTTTTGGCATTTGTACCGGACAGCCCGACAGCTAGCCTGTTTTTTGTATTTGTTTTGTTGGGGTTCCTATTAAGAAGGAATTTCGGACTTTTGGAAGCATTGGCGATAATAACACTATTCAAATATGGCATATGGGCAGTTGTAATGAATTTGATGACCTTGGTGACAACGGGTTCATTGCCATGGGAAGGTTATATGTTAATGGCTTCTCATTTGGGGATGGCGATTCAAGGGGTATTATATGCACCATTTTATCGAATAAAACCTTGGCATTTGATAGTGGCAGGGATTTGGACCATACATAATGACATAATCGATTATGTGTTTGAAATGATGCCAATATATCGTGATTTATTGGTATATATGAATTCGATAGGTTATTTCACTTTTTGGCTCAGCATACTTTCCATTTTTGTCGGCTGGTACTTTGGATTTAGAAAAAAGCGAATCACCCTATCCTTCACCCATTAAAAAGTTAACCCTGCATAAGCTTTGTAAAAGCAGGGTTAACTTTTTTATGCTGAACGAGGTCTACTCATGTTTTTTCTTTCATATCGTTTTAGTAGAGATATGAGGAGGGACGAGTAGCATGTTAAAAAAATTCATATTAACCATTGCTGTTTCATTTGTCGTCTTACATTTCCCTGTCTATGCAGAATCCTCTTCAAGTTTGGAGCAATTAGATAACATTTCCGATAGTGCCTTGGAAATGACCAAGTTGAAGCGATATGGAGATTCGGAAAAGATGCTGACGTTTTTTTCTGACCGGTTTTTAAAAGAGACAGCGAAAGAGCAGATCCTTGACATGGACGAACTTCGAATTATCACTGTAGCTCATAATGAGGCGTTGATGACAATAAAGGATATGAACAAGGGAGATTCCGAAAAGATTAATTCTGTAACAAAATTCCGGCTTGTTGTTGATGCGGTCAAGTCTACCCATCAGCCCCTTTGGACAGAGATGGAGGATCAAATGATGAATTCATTTCAGCAGACAAAGGATGCCGCGATCAATCAAGACGCAATTACATTCAATAGCCAATTGAACTTATTCCTAACACAATATGAAATGATATATCCCAGTTTGAAAGTCGACCTTTCTAAAGAAACGATGCAACAATTGGACACGAGAATTCAATACATCAACCAATACCGTCCGGAGGTAATAAGTGATGGAGAAAGTCAAAAGGAACTGGATGCGCTGCAAAACGAACTAACCTCCATTTTTGATGATATGGGGGAAGATGATGCAGATCCTTCCCTTTGGTGGGTCATCATATCGACAGGTTCAATCATTATCATGACGCTTTCTTATGTAGGCTGGAGAAAATATAAAGGTGATAGGGAAAAACCAAGGAAAGAACATAATGATTAAAAAGACAGGGGAAGAGAACACTATATTTGACACGGTTGCCTTCAATCCATAGAATTAAGAGTAATAATAGTTATAGGAGGATACCATGTATTTCATTTATTTGGCGATTATCATCTTAATCCCGATTTATGCACAAATGAAAGTGAAAAGCACGTATAAAAAATATTCAAAGGTATCTGCCTCATCTGGTATGAGTGGTGCGGAAACGGCTCGGGCCATTTTAGATCAAAATGGACTGTTCAATGTCAGAGTAGAAGAGACACCTGGAATGCTTTCGGACCATTATGACCCAAGGGATAAAACGGTGCGTCTTTCGACGGATAACTATCACGGCCATTCAGTTGCCGGTGTAGCTGTTGCGGCCCATGAAGTTGGACATGCGATTCAAGATAAGGAAGCATATGCATTCTTGCGCTTCCGCCATGCATTAGTACCGGTAGCTAACTTTGGCTCTAACATATCTTGGATATTGATTTTAATCGGGATGTTAGCTTCCCTTCCTGGGCTGCTATTGGCGGGTATCGTATTTATGGCAGCTGCTGTATTGTTCCAAGTGATAACCCTGCCGGTTGAATTCAATGCTTCTTCTCGGGCAATGGATCAACTCGTTTCCGCCGGGGTCATCCGGAATGATGAAGAACGGGAAACGAAAAAAGTATTAAGTGCTGCTGCGATGACTTATGTTGCTGCCGCTCTTGTAGCCGTACTGGAATTAGTTCGTCTTCTGCTTATGTATACAGGAATGAGGGAAGAAGATTAAAATGAAAAAGGACACCATCTTGGGATGGGGTCCTTTTTCATTTTTAAAAGTACTGGTTGTACATTGCTAATAAAATTCAGTTAGACAGGGCAACATTCATAAGGATTACCTTTCAATGGGATTCTTGTTCTCATCAAGGGTAAAGCCCTCACCCAATACGTCATGAACTTCACTAACTGATACAAAAGCATGAGGGTCCACCGATGTTATGGCATTTTTTAATCGGACTAACTCATTTTTCCCGACAACACAATAGAGTACTTCCCGGTCATTGCGTGTAAAGGACCCATATCCCCTTAATACGGTTACGCCCCGCTCCATATCATTCATTATTTTTTCAGCAATTTCCTTGTTTTTATCACTAATGATCATTGCACCTCTAGCAGCATAGGCTCCTTCCTGCATAAAGTCGATTACTCTGGCACCTATAAATACGGCAACGAGGGTATACATCGCTTGCCGGTAATCCAGGTAGGTAAGGATTGAAAGGCCAATGACGACGGCATCGAAGATGAACATGGTCCGTCCCATGCCCATCCCTAAGTATCGATGGGCAAAACGGGCGATGATATCCACACCGCCTGTTGTCCCGCCGTAACGAAAAATTATGCCCAGCCCGACACCAACAAAGACCCCGGCAAACAATGCCACCAGCATCAAGTCGTTTCCGAGATTGATTTCGATTTGGTATCTCTCGAAAACCCATAGCCAAACGGAGAGGCCAACCGTTCCGATTATTGTATAAAAGAAAGAGGTTCGCCCTAAATATTTCCATCCTATAAAAAATAAAGGAATATTCAAAATCAAATTAGAATATGAAGGATTTATCCCGATAAGTTGATATATAATCAAGGTGAGACCGGTGAATCCTCCTTCGGCCAAGTTGTTCTGCATGTTAAAATGCACGAGGCCAAAGGCGAAGATTCCAGCCCCGAAAAGGATGAATATAACATTTTTCAATTTCAAGCCCAAAAGCATGTCCCATACCTCCAAAGGTTTACCTGTCATTAATTTACTTATTATAACTAATTAACCAACTATGGGCAATTTGGATTTACGAACGTAACTGTTGTCATCTGTTTCACTTTTAGCTAACATGGAGAAGGTATGCTGTTTGAAAACGAAAATCAAGAATGGGTGACTATATGGAAAAGCATAAGACAATCCAGCAAATGCAAACGGAAGTCGACCAATACATAGGACAATTTAAAGAAGGATATTTCAGCCCTCTGGCCATGCTAGCCCGCATGTCTGAAGAGCTTGGGGAGTTGGCTAGGGAAGTCAATCATTACCATGGTGAAAAACCTAAGAAGGCAACAGAGGAAGAGAATACGATTGAAGCGGAATTAGGGGATATGCTTTTTGTGTTGATTTGTTTTGCCAATTCTTTAGGGATAGATCTTCAAAACTCGCATGATTTGGTCATGGAAAAGTTTACAACCCGAGATAAAGATAGATGGACAAGAAAAGAAGAGAAAATGGAGGAGGAAGGTAAAGATGAGTAAAGTGAAAGTGATTGTAGCTGGTCCACGTGGCAGAATGGGGAATGAAGCGGTGAAGCTTGTACATAGGACAGAAGGGTTTGAATTGGCAGCTGTCATAGATCGTAAGCATAACGGGGAAAGCCTCTCAGCAATAGAGGGTTTTCACGGTATTGAAGCACCGGTTTTTTCGGATATAAATGAATGCTTTACATCTATAGAAGCGGACGTATTGATCGATTTGACCACACCAGAAGTGGGGATGCTCCATACCGAAACGGCACTTAATCATGGCATCCGCCCAGTTGTGGGAACGACTGGTTTTACTAAGGAAGATTTATCGAAGCTGGATTCATTAACAAAAGAAAAGGGCATTGGTTGCATCATCGCGCCAAACTTTGCAATTGGAGCCATTTTGATGATGAAGTTTTCCCAAATGGCCGCGAAATATTTCCCAGATGTGGAAATCATAGAAATGCACCATGATCAAAAACTGGATGCTCCTTCTGGCACTGCTTCCAAAACGGCAGACATGATTGCAGCGGTACGTGAAACAAAACAACAGGGGCACCCTAATGAAAAAGAAACCATCCAGGGGGCAAGAGGGGCAAATGTAGATGGCATGCATATCCATAGTGTACGGCTTCCGGGACTGGTTGCCCATCAACAGGTGCTTTTCGGAAGTGATGGAGAGCTATTGACGGTTCGGCATGATTCCTTTAATCGAGCGTCCTTTATGTCAGGAGTCAAACTTGCTGTCGATACTGTCATGAAATTGGATGTTCTTGTATATGGCCTAGAAAATATTATCGAATAGGGATCAGGAGGATTTACGATGAGAATTGCCTTAATTGCTCATGATAAGAAAAAAGAAGATATCATTCAATTTGTAACAGCGTATAAAACTGTATTTGAGCAGCATGAATTATTTGCAACAGGTACGACCGGGAAACGAATCATGGAAGAAGTATCACTGCCTGTCCACCGTTTTCATTCAGGACCACTTGGCGGGGATCAGGAAATAGGTGCAATGATTGCACGCGGAGAAATGGACATGGTCCTATTTTTCCGTGACCCATTGACATCACAGCCACATGAACCTGATGTATCGGCACTTATACGCCTATCAGATGTATATGAAATTCCCTTGGCGACAAATATGGGCACGGCGGAAGTGCTGATACAAGGTTTGAAACATGGGTATATGGACTGGCTTAAATTACGGCAAAAACAAGGTGAGATAAATGATAAACAAAAGTAACATAGATATCCTGGCTTTCGGCGCACATGCGGATGATGTTGAAATCGGTATGGGAGGCACGATCGCTAAATATGTTCAGCAAGGCAGTAAAATTGTCATCTGTGATTTGACAAAAGCTGAAATGTCATCCAATGGAACCGTTCCCTTGCGGCAGGAGGAAGCGCATAAGGCTGCTGAAATCCTTGGGGTGAAGAGGATTTCCCTAGATCTACCCGACCGGGGACTATATATGAAAGCGGAATACATAAATCAAATCATTAAGGTCATTCGCCAATATAAACCTGCTCTTGTATTTGCACCATTTTTGGAAGATCGCCATCCCGATCATGGTAACTGTACCAAATTAGTCGAGGAAGCCGTTTTTTCGGCAGGAGTAAGAAAGTATTTGGAAGAAGAAGGCCTTGATTCTCATCGTGTCCAAAATATGTACTATTATATGATCAATGGGTTTCACAAACCGGACTTCGTCGTGGACATCACTTCTACAATATCGAAAAAGTTGGATAGTCTTAGGACATATGGCAGCCAATTCGAAAAAAGTCAAATATCTGTAGAAACACCCCTAGTTAATGGCTATATAGAGACTGTCGAGGCACGGGAGCGGATGTTCGGTAAAGAAGTGGGTGTCGCCTATGCGGAGGGATTCATGACAAAAAAACCGTTACTGATCGATGCCGACTTGTTAGGAGAAAAATAATCTTATGAAATTAAAAATTGGAATTACCTGTTACCCTACAGTTGGGGGGTCTGGTGTCGTAGCAACTGAATTAGGTAAGATGCTTGCAGAGAAAGGACATGAAATACATTTCATTTCTTCAAGCCTCCCTTTTCGTTTAAATAAGATGTACTGTAATATTTTTTATCACCAAGTTGAAGTGAACTCATATTCAGTCTTTCAATATCCGCCATATGACCTGGCGCTTGCGAGCAAGATAGCAGATGTCGTAAAACGGGAGAAATTAGATATCCTTCACGTTCATTATGCAATTCCACATGCTGTTTGTGCGATCCTTGCCAAGCAGATGTCAGGTAATGAAGTAAAGATCGTAACCACACTGCATGGTACGGATATAACCGTATTAGGCCATGATCCCTCTTTGACCAATTTGATAAAATTCGGGATTGAGCAATCCGATGTCGTTACAGGAGTATCTAATTCCCTTGTTCAGCAAACGCACGAATTAATCGCGCCGGATAAGGAAATCAAAACCGTTTATAATTTTATTGATGAAAGGGATTACCATAAGTCTGACTCAGGTTACCTTAAGGATGAATACGGAATCAGTGAAGATGAAAAAGTGATCATACATGTTTCGAATTTCCGTTCGGTCAAGCGAGTGAAAGACGTCATCCAGGCGTTTTATTTAACGCAAAAGAAGATGCCTGCAAAGCTTTTACTAGTAGGAGATGGCCCGGAAGTGACAACCGTATTGAAATTGGCTAAAGATCTTGGAATCGATGATTTAGTCTTGTTTCTTGGTAAGCAGGATAACCTCGCCGAATTATATTCAATCAGTGATTTGATATTCCTGTTATCGGAAAAAGAGAGTTTCGGACTTGTGCTGCTCGAGGCGATGGCATGTGGAGTTCCTTGTATCGGGACGAATATCGGGGGAATTCCTGAAGTCATCGTTGATGGGAAGACTGGTTATATTTGTGAATTGGGAGATGTCAAAATGGTTGCTGAAAAAGCGATTGGACTTTTAGGCGACCCGATTTTACATAAACGTTTTTCTGAGGCAGCGCTGGAAAGGGCCAATACTGATTTTCACTCCGATACCATAATGTCAGAGTATGAAGCCATCTACATTGAAGCACTTGAAGGTAAATCCGTGGAATAGGGAGGGGATGCTGATGGATCGGTTATTCTTAGAGTCAGTACCCATTCTGGAATTGATTGAAGTAGCAGGATACGAGGCTTATTTCGTTGGCGGCTCTGTAAGGGATTATATCCTTGGACGGACCATAAACGACGTTGACATCGCTACTTCCGCAACACCCCAGGAAATCAAAGGGATTTTCCCCAATACGGCCGATATCGGGATCGACCATGGGACGGTACTTGTCATTACGGATATGGGTACATATGAAATTACAACGTTTAGAACGGAAAGCGGGTATTCGGACTTTCGCAGACCTGATGCTGTGCAATTTGTCCGTTCTTTGACTGAGGATTTGCAAAGAAGAGATTTTACGATGAATGCAATGGCAATGGATAAGACCGGAAAGATCATCGATCCATTTAATGGTAAGCATGATTTGGAAGAAAAAAGGATTATCACGGTTGGCAACCCGCATGAAAGGTTTCATGAAGATGCATTGAGAATGATGCGTGCTCTAAGGTTCGTCAGTCAACTTGATTTTGAACTGGATCAAGAAACCTTTGATTCCCTTAAAGAGAACGCCCATATCATAAGTGAAATCGCTGTCGAAAGAATCCTGGTTGAATTTGAGAAGCTAATGGCTGGCTCTAATAAGATAAGAGCTTTCTCACTCTTGCTGGAAAGCGGATTATATCAATACCTGCCTCTATTCTCCAGTAAAAAAGATCATTTAATGAACTTGCTGAAACTGCCGCTAGATCAGCTAAAAGCGGCAGAAATATGGTCCATAATCATGGTTCACACAAATGATCAGGAAATGGAAAAATCATTGAGGGCTTGGAAACTGCCAGTGAAAACTATAAGAAACGTTCAACGTACGATACAGCTAGTGAAGAAAGAACCATCAGCCATCGATGTATTTCAGGCAGGTCATGGCGTAACTGTACAAGCAGCTAAAGTCAGGGCGGCACTGACTGGGGCGAATGTATCGGATGCGGGGGAGAATGCACATCAGTGCTACAATGAACTTATTATAAAACAAATGTCGGATCTTGCCGTTACGGGGACGGATTTATTGAATTGGCATCAAGAAAAGCCAGGTCCATGGGTCAAAGAATCTTTGGAAAGAATATTGGAAGCTGTCTTGAATGAAGAATTAAGAAATGATAAAGAAGAAATAAAGAGGTGGCTGGCAAAATGCAATCTGAGTTAAGAACAAAGCTGATGGAAGCCCTCTCGAAAGCGGATGGTGCGTTTATATCCGGTCAGGAAATTGCTGAATACATTGGCTGTTCGCGTACAGCCGTCTGGAAGCATATAGAAGATCTGCGCAGTGAAGGTTATAATGTAGAAGCCGTTAGGAAAAAAGGCTACCGGATCATATCAGCCCCGGAAAAAGTGTCCGAGAGCGAAATACAACTTGGCTTGGAAACAAAAACGATCGGCAAGATGATCCACTATCAGGAAACGGTAGAATCCACCCAAAAAATTGCGCATCAACTAGCAAATGAAGGCGTTCAGGAGGGGACCCTTGTCGTTGCCGAGGAGCAATTATCCGGAAAAGGAAGGCTAATGAGATCTTGGCACTCCCCAAAATTCAGCGGCATTTGGATGAGTCTCATCCTAAGACCGAAAATCCCGATTCATGAGGCCCCACAACTTACATTATTGGCCGCGGTCGCCGTAGCTCAGGCTATAGAGGATACCACTGATTTGAAGCCACAAATAAAGTGGCCGAATGATATTTTGGTGAATCGCAAGAAAGTGGTGGGCATCCTGACGGAGATGCAGGCGGAGTCTGATAGAATCCATTCAGTCATTATCGGAATTGGAATGAATATCAATCAGCAATTGGTGGATTTTCCTGAAGAACTGCAGGAAAAAGCTTCTTCCCTTCTCATAGAAAGTGGAGGGGCGGTTTCAAGGTCCAAGGTCATACAACGAGCATTGTTTCGTCTGGAAAATTTGTACGAACTCTATTTAGAACATGGCTTCATGCCAATAAAGGATTTATGGGAGAGTTATGCGATCAGTCTTGGTCAGGTTATCAAAGCCAGTACAGTTAATGACACGATTGTCGGAAAAGCATTGGGCATAACGGACTCAGGCGTTTTACTTCTTGAAGACGGAAAAGGAACCGTACATTCGATATATTCTGCAGATATTGAAATTCAGTAGAGTTTTGTCAAATTCGTGAAAATTAAATAGAAATTTTCAATTTGGCTTGATATAATGCAAGTGGGCAGTATCTCATGTGAACTGCACCCCATGAATACCAAATTATTTGAAAATCTGCCTTGATCCAGAGAACTGGACGGGGACGGAGGGATGAAACTTCTGATGAAACAAAGATTGACTAAAAAGATGAGTCTGTTTATTGATCGATATTTGGATTTTTAAGCCATTTTTCGTAGCGAAACAGATACTTTTTTAGTCAGTCTTTTTTTTGCGCATGAATGTATAGACACCAGTTTTCGCTGATGTTTTCATCTCCTCCATCAAAAGGAGGAAACGTAATGAAATTGTCCGGAGATTTTTTGAAAATGAAACAAAATCAAGAGAAAATTGTCATGCTGACGGCTTATGATTACCCGTCTGCAAAGTTAGCCGAACAATCAGGTGTAGACATGATTTTAGTCGGCGATTCTTTAGGAATGGTCGTATTGGGATATGACTCAACGATTCCAGTTACGGTGAATGATATGATTCATCATACAAAGGCGGTAAAACGCGGGGCAGCAGGTACATTTGTCGTGACGGACATGCCCTTTATGAGCTATCACCTATCTATGGATGAAACACTCAAGAATGCAGCACGAATCATGCAGGAAGGTCATGCGGATGCCGTGAAACTTGAGGGAGCGGATGATGTCGTTGAAAAAATATCAGCATTGACCAAGGCAGGCATCCCGGTTATAGCCCATCTGGGCTTGACTCCTCAATCAGTCGGCGTTCTGGGCGGATATAAAGTGCAAGGAAAAGATGCCGAAAGTGCAGCACGGCTCTTGGAGGATGCGAAAAAATGTGAAGCCGCGGGGGCGATGGCAGTAGTATTGGAATGTGTTCCATATCAAGTGGGGGAACTCGTCACACGGAATCTCGGAATTCCAACCATTGGAATTGGGGCTGGCGCAGAAACGGATGGTCAAGTCCTCGTTTACCATGATGTCATCAAGTATGGGGTAGACCGGCTAGCGAAATTCGTAAAAGTTTATGGAGATGCAAATGAACTGATTGGCCAATCGATTACAAGCTTTGTGAGTGAAGTGAAATCTAAAGATTTTCCGTCGGAAGAACATACTTTTACGATGAAGGAAGAGCAGCTTTCTGAACTTTACGGGGGGAAAAGATGAAAACTTTTACATCAGCAGCTGATTTGCAATTAGCACTTAGAGAGGAAAAAAACAATCACAAAGGCATTGGCTATGTAGCGACAATGGGTTTTTTACATGAGGGGCATGCAACCCTTTTGGAAAAGGCGCGCAAAGAAAATGATATTGTAGTATTGAGCATTTTTGTAAATCCGATGCAATTTGGACCCAATGAGGATTTTGAAACATATCCGCGGGATTTGGAACGGGATGAAAATGTCGCAGCCAATAGCGGAGTGGATTATCTCTTCTATCCAACAGTCCACGAAATGTACGGTGAAGAACCATCTGTGAAAGTTGTTGTCCAAAGCAGGACGGATGTTTTATGCGGGAGGCAAAGGCCTGGGCACTTTGATGGAGTAGCGACAGTCTTAACGAAATTCTTCAATATCATCCTTCCTGATAGAGCTTACTTTGGTAAGAAGGATGCCCAGCAAGTCGCCGTGATAGATGGACTGATCAAAGACTTTAATTTTCCTATCCAGCTTGTTGCTGTAGATACCGTTCGCGAAGAAGATGGGTTAGCTAAGAGTTCGCGAAATGTTAACCTATCAGATCAAGAACGCTTGGAGGCTAAAGAGCTGTACCAAAGTTTATTAAAAGCCAAAAAGGCGGTTGAATCAGGTGAAAGAAATGCAGCAACCGTCTTGGCCTTAGTAAGTGAACATATTGCTGCCCACACAAGTGGAGCGATCGACTATATTGAAGTCTATCAATATCCGGAACTTAAACCACTTGAATCGCTGACAGGTAACGTCATCATTGCAATGGCTGTAAAGTTCGAGCATGCAAGACTAATTGATAATATCACCTTATATGTAGAATAATTCATGAAGATCAGGGGGAATTGAGATGTTTCGAACGATGATGAATGGAAAAATCCACCGTGCACGGGTAACTGAAGCTAATTTGAATTATGTAGGCAGTATTACGATTGATGAAGACATAATTGATGCGGTGGGTATTCTGCCTAATGAAAAAGTCGCCATCGTGAATAATAATAATGGTGCACGACTTGAAACGTACGTGATTGCGGGGGAACGTGGCAGCGGTGTCGTGTGTTTGAATGGAGCGGCAGCTAGAATGGTGCAGCCGGATGATATCGTGATAATCATATCTTATGTAATGGTTTCAGAGGATAAACTGGGAGATCACAAACCAAAAGTCGCGATTATGGATGAAAACAACAAAATCATTGAATTGATTTCAAACGAACCTGCGGCTACAATCATGTAAACGGAGGGCCGGCACATATGCATGAATCGTGCATACAGGTGCCGGCCCTTTTAGTTTGTTGATGAACGGCTTGTTTCCTTTATTACGATTATTATGGTATAAAAAAGATAAGAGAATTCCATCAGGAAGTGGAGAAAGCGAAGTTTGAGGTGTACAATTCATGATGCAACGATATGTAGTGGTCGATTTGGAAACAACAGGGAATTCTCCGAAAAAAGGAGATAGGATAATTCAATTTGCTGGCGTGGTCATCGAAAATGACCAAATTGTGGATGAATACTCGACATTCATCCATCCTGGACAGGAAATTTCCTTGTTTATTGAAGAATTGACGGGAATAAGCAACGAGACGGTAAAAAATGCACCTGACTTTGAAGATGTTGCAGAAAATATTGCTCGGCTTATAGAAGGGGCATGTTTTGTTGCCCATAATGTTTTATTTGATTTATCTTTTTTACAGGAAGAACTAGTACGATGCGGGTTTGAGCCGTTTTATGGTTCCACCCTCGATACAGTTGAGTTAGCGAAAATATTAAAACCAACATCCGATGGATATAAGCTGCACCAGCTGGCTAAAGAAGAAAACCTAGATCATTCCAGGCCACATCAAGCGGATAGTGATGCATATGCCACCGCTTTATTATTGTTGGAATTGAAAAAAAAGCTGATGAATCTTCCAGTCATGACACTTAAACAGTTATATCGATTATCTTATTCCTTACAAAGTGAGGTTTCCGAATTAATAGATGCTTGCATTGCAAGCAAACTTGCTAAAGCAGAAGTCCATTCACCTGATCTTATTACTTATAGGGGCCTTGCATTTAAAAAGGCCGAAGACGAAGGGGATCATAAAGATAAGGAGTCGAAATTCCCGCTCGATGATGAGGGGAAAATAGCCATGCTTCAAAGTGCATTCCCTGCCTTTGAAGCAAGAAGCGGACAACTTGATATGATGAACATGATTCACCATTCCTTCGAAACCAGCCAGGATGCAATCATTGAAGCTGGAACAGGTATTGGAAAATCCATAGGTTATCTGCTTCCGGCCGTTTATTTTGCAAAAAAACATCATAAACCTGTCGTCGTTTCGACGTATACGCTTCAGCTACAAGATCAACTTCTTCAAAACGAGGTTCCTAAGCTTAAGAAAATCCTTCCCTTTACCTTTCAAGCTGTTTTGCTAAAGGGGAGAAGTAATTATTTGAGCTTGGCAAAGTTCGAAAGGGCTTTGCGTGAGAAGGAAGATAATTATGAAACGGCATTAACGAAAATGCAGATATTGGTTTGGCTTACTGAAACCGTAACAGGCGATAAAGATGAATTGAATCTTACAAGCGGAGGTCAGCTATTTTGGAATAGGCTTCAAAGTGATGGTCTTACGTACGCCGGTTTAAAACAGCCCTGGCTTGAATTGGATTTTTTTGAACGGGCAAAAAGAACAGCCGCCAAGGCGGATATCATCATTACGAATCATTCATTTTTGATGACGGATCTGCTTACAGAAGATGCCTTGATTCCAAAAAAAGGGTATTTGATTCTCGATGAAGCACACCATCTGGAACAGGCTGCATCTAAACAGCTTGGGAACAGGCTTAATTACATTTCGGTGAAGACGGTTTTGAACAGGCTAGGGACATCCGATCAAAAGCAATTATTATATAAATTGGGCAGGATGCTCTTAAATCATGGACTGACGGATGGGAAGTCTACACATGAATTAGATCAAAAGCTTAGTGATTTTTCGTATGAATTCGAACAGCTCTTTTATTACATTTCCAATCAGGCGGAAAAACTTTCACGTTCCATGAGTCCGAAACGGCTTTCATTCAAAATAGATGATGGAAGATGGGGGAAAGCGATTCTTGTCGCTGAGCGATTGGTGGATTTATTAGGATACATCATCACGGAGTTAGAGAAAAGATTGGATCTTTTATTGAATAATGAGTCTCCCTTAGGAAAAAATTCATTATTTCACTTGAATGATATCGAGGTGCTGATTGGACATTTACAGGATACCAGGGACTCCTTGCATGAATTTTTCATCAAGCCACATGAGGAAAATATTTATTGGCTTGATTATACGAATGCAGCACCCCAGCACGGGGTGACTTTGACGGTTCAGCCGATTGCAGGAAGTAAACGGTTATGGGATTCCTATTTCGGGCGCCAAAAAAGTGTGGTCATGACATCGGCAACCCTAGTGGTGAAGGATTCTTTTAAGTATTTTAAAGAACAACTCGGTTTAGAGAATGAGCCAATGCAGACAGCAAGTTTTCCTTCACCCTTTCCTTATAAGGAACTCGTAAAGGTACTGGTTCCCAATGATCTACCAGATATCAATTGCTTATCGGTGGAGGAATTTTCCGAAACCGCGGCAAACCATATTATTGCAGCCACCCAGGCAGCGAAGGGGAGGATGATGGTATTATTCACCTCGCATGAAATGCTGCGTGCAACCTATCATACCATCAAAGACAGTGGCGTACTGGATGAGTTCACCCTGTTTGCGCAAGGGATTTCTGGCGGAAGCCGGATGAGGCTGCTCAGGAATTTCCAAAACTTCGAGAAAGCCGTCCTGTTTGGAACAACCAGCCTATGGGAAGGCGTCGATATCCCAGGCGAGGATTTATCTTGTTTAATCATTGTCAGGCTGCCTTTTTCGCCGCCGGATGAACCAGTGACATCTGCAAAATGCCAGCTTCTTGAGAAGCAAGGACGTAATCCTTTCTCTGCGTATTCTTTACCTGAAGCCCTGTTAAGGTTCCGACAAGGATTCGGCAGGCTTATACGCACTCCAGAAGATAAAGGGGTACTGATTATTCTTGATCGCCGCATCATCACTGCCAAATATGGACCTGAATTTCAGAAGGCCATCCCGGAAGTGGACTGGCACCAAGCCTCAATAACGGAAATGGCTGAAATGATAGAAGAATGGATTTAAAGAATCTTTAGATTATTCATTAATCCAAAATGAATTTTTAAGAATTAATAAAGAAAAATAGCCTTTGAACTGGTATAATGTGATAGGTAGTAAAGCCTTCGAATCCTATTCATACCAGTGGTTGTTGACAATTTATTAAAATGGAGGGGCGTTTTATGGAAAGTAAAATCGAAGTAATTTCAACAGTCAGGTTGCAACATTCTCCTGATCTGTATAAAATTGTGGATTCTTTGAACCGAACATTGAAAAAAGATGACTTAATGTTCGGTCTGGCATTGGATTCCCAAGATCAAGAAAAAGCGATATTTACAATCTATCGTACATAGAAAGAAGGAAAAGCAGCTTTGAAAAAATGGTTGATTATTGCTTCCATCCTAGTCCTTTGTTTTATCGGATTTGTCAGCGGGGCATATATTAAAGCGTTACAGCCTAAAAAAGAGGCTGGTAAAGAGGCTTTTAATAAGGCAAAGGAAGAGGGCGGCCTTGTGACCATGGAAGAGTTCTACCTTTATAATGGGCAGGATTCCTACTCCGTCATCATTGGTAAGGGAGAAAAAGGGACTAAAAAAATAGTCTGGCTTCCTGAGGACAAGAAGAAAGAAATAGTAGTGGAAAACTATAAAGATGGTAAATCAAAAAAAGAGATCTTAAACATTGTCAAAGAAAAGCTTAATCCCCAAAAAATCATATCGGTTAAGCTAGGCATGGAAAAGAACGTTCCGCTTTGGGAAGTAACGTATCTTGATGAATCCGAGCGTTTTAACTACGACTATTATGATTTTAAGACTGGGGAATGGCTAAAGTATTATCGAAGCATTTAGAATGGAGGATTAATTTAAAATGAAATTAGCGAACCGCGTTCAGTCATTAACGCCATCAACAACATTGGCCATCACGGCAAAAGCAAAGGAACTTAAGGCCCAAGGTTTAGATATAATTGGTTTGGGTGCTGGTGAACCAGACTATAATACGCCCAAACATATCATAGATGCAGCACTTCTATCCATGAATGAAGGCCAAACTAAATACACGCCATCCGCTGGTCTGCCGAAGCTAAAAGAAGCTATTGCAGCTAAATTGAAGCGTGATCAAGGCCTGGAATACAAAACCTCTGAAATTTTAGTTGGCTCAGGTGCAAAGCACGCGCTATATACATTGTTTCAAGCTATCCTGGATGAAGAAGATGAAGTTATTGTTCCGATACCATATTGGGTGAGCTATCCTGAGCAAATCAAGCTTGCTGACGGAAAGCCAGTTTATGTTGTCGGTACGGAAGAAAATCAATATAAAATCACTAAAGAACAATTAGAACAAGCCATTACCGAAAAAACGAAAGCGGTTATCATCAACTCGCCAAGCAATCCAACGGGCATGCTTTATTCCAGGGAAGAATTGGCTGCTATCGGGGAAGTTTGCCTGGCTCATGATATCTTGATCGTTTCCGACGAAATTTACGAAAAATTGGTATATGGAAATGCTAAACATACTTCCATTGCAGAGATTTCACCTGAATTGAAAAAGCAAACGATCATCATCAATGGTGTTTCTAAATCGCATTCGATGACTGGATGGAGAATTGGTTATGCAGTCGGTGAAGAGTCCATTATTAAAGCAATGACGAACCTTGCCAGCCATAGCACATCCAACCCTACCACAACTGCTCAATACGGTGCGATTGCCGCTTATGAAGGTACTCAGGAGCCTGTTGAAGAAATGCGTCAGGCATTTGAAGGCCGTCTGAATAAGATATATGATAAGTTGGTTGAAATTCCAGGCTTTAGCTGCATTAAACCACAAGGAGCATTTTATTTATTCCCGAACGTTAAACGTGCAGTTGAATTAACAGGGTACAGCAATGTCGAAGATTTTACGACTGCGTTGCTGGAAGAAGCTCAAGTGGCTGTTATTCCAGGTTCAGGGTTTGGTGCACCTGATAACATCAGACTCTCTTATGCGACTTCACTGGAACTGCTGGAAGCAGCCGTTGAAAGAATTCATTCATTCGTTAAATCCAAAATGGCATAATTTTTTAATAACCTGCAGACTACCTGGCTACATCAGGATCTGCAGGTTTTTTAGTTGGATTATATTTCGATATGGTATGTTCGGGAAGAAGGCAGGATATGCAGCCTATCTCACTCCAAAGGAAAAGATGCACTACTTGATTTTTTTGTTACATTCAGACTATTCATAGGAACAGATCATTATATATGGCAAAACAAGCTTGTAAAGGAAAAATGAAAATCATATATGATTTTTAATGAAAACTGATTGCAATCATATATGATTTCATATATGATGAAAATATGGAAGATAAAAACAAAAACCCTAGCAAAAAGCAAATAGCTTATGAGCACCTTCGTAAATTAATTTTGGATGGAACATATGGCTCTGGACAGCGGATCATTATCGATCAAACGGCAAAAGAACTAAGTTTAAGTCCGATTCCTGTCAGGGAAGCGATCAGACAACTGGAATCTGACGGCCTTATTCAATATAAGCCTTATAGTGGAGCAGTGGTTACAAGTATTAATGAAAGCGAATACATTGAGACTCTTTCAGTTTTATCTTTGCTTGAAGGATATGCAGCTGCCCTCAGTTCTTTAACGATGAATGATCATGATTTTGAAAATCTAATTAATTTAAACAAAGAAATGGAAAAAGCCCTTCATAACTTTGAATTAGAGCTGTTTGGTAAGTTAAACGAATGTTTCCATGCAGAAATTTATGAAAAGTGTGGAAATTCCTTTTTAAAGGAAGAAATTAAACAAGCGCAACAAAGAATGAATAGAGTCAGAAAGTCGATGTTCACCATGGTACCGCAACGCGCAGCCCAATCGATTCGTGAACATGAAAGCATCATAAAGCTTTTAAAGGAAAAAGCATCTTTTGAAGAAATTGAATCATTGGTGAGAAAGCATAAACTGAATGCCATCAGCACATTCAAGCAGAGGGCAGAAACTAATCAAGATCAGGCACTTTGATGACCCAGGCTTTGTTTTTTAATAGTCTATCGATTATTCATAAAATCAAAGCCGATTTTTTTGTCTGTATTATTCCGAATATTCAAATAACGAAAGGGTGGTAGAAATAATGTACGAGGAAATCAAAAGCCGTTTAAGAGGATCCATCGCTCCCGTTATCACTCCGTTTGATGACAAGATGGAGGTGGATGTAAAGGCAATTGAAAATTTAGTAAACTGGCATATTGAAAGCGGTTCCCACGGGGTCTCTGTATGCGGGACTACCGGCGAACCGAGTTCACTAACGATTAAGGAACGGGAATTAGTGATGGAAACGGCAATTAAAGCAGCAAAAGCCCGTGTTCCCGTTGCACCAGGTACTGGATCAGCCAATCAAAAAGAAACGTTGCATTTAACAAAAAGGGCACAGGAAATGGGAGCGGATGCTGCATTAGTCATCGTTCCTTATTACAATAAACCGAATCAACAGGCACTTTACAATCATTTTAAGACGGTAGCCGATTCAGTTGATATCCCGCTTATCGTTTATAACATTCCTGGAAGAACGGCGACGAATTTAGAAGTGAAGACATTGGCGCGTCTTTCTGAAGATTGTGAAAATATCATAGGTGTGAAGGAATCAAATAAGGATTTTGAACATGTGAACCGTGTCTTATTGAATTGTGGAAGGGATTTCCTCTTATATTCGGGCATCGAATTATTATGCTATCCAATGTTGGCTATAGGAGGGGCAGGACATATAAGTGCTACAGCTAACATCACTCCTAAAGAAGTGGCGGAAATTTATAACCATTGGGTGGAGGGTGATGTGGAAAAGGCACTTGACCTCCATTACAAATTAATGCCATTGAATGATGTTTTGTTTAAAGAAACCAATCCAGGACCATTAAAAGCTGCGATGGGAATGATGGGGAAAATCAATCCTGCATTAAGGCCGCCTATGGGGCCACCTTCGGAACCATTGGAAAAAGAACTGCGTGAAACTCTTCAATCATACGGGTTGATTGATCCAATAATCCAGTCATAATTGCTAGATTGGGAAGATTGCACAAATCCTAACGATTATCGTCATCTTCCCGAATTAATTTTTAAAGGAGAATGTATCATGCAAACTTTTCCCGTGCAAGATGTCAAGCATTACATCAATGGTCAATTTGTTGATGGTACCTCAGGAAAAACATTTGAAAATCTAAGCCCTTTTAATAATCAAGCAATCAATAAGGTGGCAGAAGGGTTTAAAGAGGATATTGATCAAGCGGTAGCTGCCGCAAGAGCTGCATTCGATAACGGTCCATGGAGAACGATGAAAGTGGAAGAAAGATTGAAGTATATTAATAGGATTGCTGATTTAATTGAAGAGAATGCAGAAGAAATTTCCTTTTTGGAATCCATTGATACAGGGTTGCCGATTAGCCAGACAAAAAAACAGGCGGCAAGGGGAGCGGAGAATTTCCGTTTTTATTCTGAAATGGTGAAAAGCAGGCTAATAGGAGAGTCTTATCAAGTGGATGACACTTTCATCAATTATACGATTCATAAACCGATAGGAGTGGCAGGATTAATCACTCCCTGGAATGCGCCCTTCATGCTAGAAACCTGGAAGATCGCCCCGGCCCTGGCTACAGGTAATACATGTGTACTTAAACCGGCGGAATGGTCGCCATTGACAGCCAATAAATTGGCAGAAATCGTTAATCAAGCTGGTCTGCCAAAAGGCGTATTCAATATCGTTCACGGTTTTGGGGAGACAGCAGGGGCGTCCTTGGTTGCCCATACTGAAGTCCAATTGATATCCTTTACCGGAGAAACGACGACTGGCGCTGAAATCATAAAAAATGGTGCGGATACAATGAAACGTTTTTCCATGGAACTTGGAGGCAAATCACCCGCGGTCATTTTTGAAGATGCCGATCTGGAAAAGGCCCTGGATTCAGTGGTATGGGGAATCTATTCATTCAATGGGGAGCGCTGCACAGCCAATTCCAGATTATTTGTCCATGAATCAATAATAGACCAGTTCGTTGCAGAATTGAAGGATCGTGTTCATAATATCAAAATTGGAAACCCAATGGATCCAGAAACGGAAATCGGACCGCTGATCCATCGTAACCATTTTAATAATGTTTCACGTTATCTGGATATAGCAAAAGATGAAGGGGCGGAAATAGTAAGCGGTACCATACCGAGTGCGTTCAAGGAAGGGAATTATATTGCCCCGACGCTCCTCTTGAACTGTACAAATGATATGACGGTAGCACAGGAAGAGATTTTTGGACCAGTCATGGCAGTCATTCCTTTCAATACTGAAGAGGAAGTGCTGAGAATGGCTAATGATGTAAAATACGGGCTAGCTGCTTATGTATGGACCAATGATATGAAACGTGGACATAGGTTTGCTCAAGCTGTTGATAGTGGTATGGTCTGGGTGAATTCCCAAAATGTTAGGGATTTGCGGATACCATTTGGAGGATCGAAATATAGTGGGGTAGGACGTGAAGGTGGCCATTATAGCTTTGAATTCTATACGGAAACACAAGTTATCCACGTAGCAATTGGAGATCATCACATCCCGAAATTTGGAAACGCGAAACGAAATGCCGTTTCTTCTGCTGAAAAATAATTCGGGTTTCAATAAAGAAGGGGAGACTACTATGAATTTTTCTATTATCCGTGTTGCGAGAACGATACTTAATGTAACAGATTTAGATAAATCAAGAGCCTTTTATGTGGATGCTTTAGGTTTTATTGAAACGGAAAGAACAAATGATCATATATATTTACGTGGTTTAGAGGAAGCACATCATCACTCGCTTATCTTGCAAAAGACAGAAAAGCCAAGCGTTGAAGCAATAGGATACAAGGTCGGAAAAGAGGAAGACCTTGAAGAATTGGAATCTTTCTTCCTGTCAAAGGGAATGAAAATGAAGTGGATGCAGGATGGAACACAGCATGCCCTAGGCAAGTCGCTACGAGTTCAGGATATATCAGGATTGCCAGTGGAATTTTTCAGCAAAATGGATAAAGCCGAGAGATTGCTGCAACGATTCGATATGCATAGGGGTTCAAGGGTCCAAAGGATCGATCATGTGAATTGCAGTGTAACAAATGTGCAAAAAGCTTATGATTTTTATGTGAAAGAATTAGGTTTTGCCTGCTCGGAAGATACAGTGGATGAGTCGGGCCAATTATGGGCAACGTGGCTACATAGAAAGCAAACGGTCCATGACCAAGCATTCATGAACGGAATCGGTCCAAGACTTCATCATGTAGGCTTCTTTCTGCCTGACCCGCTTGCAATTATCCATGCCTGTGATGTACTGGCATCACTTGGATATGCACAGTCCATCGAACGCGGACCAGGTAGGCATGGCCTATCCAATGCATTCTTCCTATATTTAAGAGACCCGGACGGTCACCGGATCGAATTGTACAATGGGGATTACTTAACATCTGACCCGGATACCGAACCGATTCATTGGGATTTAAATGATCCAAGGCGTCAGACGTTCTGGGGAGCCAAAGCTCCGGATTCATGGTTCGATGAGGCTTCTGCCGTTCTTGATATAATATCAGGTGAAGAAGTTCCTCTTGAAGAACCGATTCTGGCAAAAAGCAAGCCTGAATTCATCATCTGAAAAGAAGCGGGATAGATAGGAAATGCTCATGAGGGGATTCCCTATCAATCAATGGACAAATCCATTCATGAGAGTGGGCACTTACGATCTATTGGAAAAAATTCAATAAAACCGGAGCGATAGGCGGTATGATGACTGGTCTTTTTGGTAACTTTTGCTCGTGGCACTAAGTCCAAATGTCTGGAACCCGGTCCCCGGAGCCACCATTATGACCGGTGGCCCGATTTTTCCTTTGAATTATCCAGGAATCGTTTCCATTCCGCTTGGGTTCCTTGCATGCTATTTAGGTGCCCTGTTCGGTAACCGCTGGACAGGTTTGAAAACGGTTACGAAAGATAATTATAATGAAATCCTCGTAAAGTCCAATACCGGTCATGATGTTAAGGGTGTTTTACGACATTGAATGATGTAAAAGCTTGCCAGTAAATAATGCGCAGGTCATCGGGACCTAATAATTGATCGAAAAGCAGCCATCTACTGATAGGTTGCTTTTTTTGCTTTTCATTGAATATAGAATTGAAAAGCAACACCAGAGATTTTTAGAAGAGGTCCAACTGAAGATTCAAGGATAACTGGCCATTCATTCAGAAAATGTTTCCAGAAATTTGATGGCACCTTTGGAAAGATAGCGTTCTTCGAGCCATATAAGGGCGGCTTCCGATTGTACTTCACAATTCAACAGTTCGACTATTTTTATACCTTGGGTTGAAAATGATTTGGATGTGGTACATGGCATGATGGTAGCGCCTATTCCTTCCTTCACCAAAGATAATATCATTGCAGCATCAGGACATTCACATACAATCATAGGTTCAAATCCATGTCTGAAGCATTCATCCACTATAAGTTCATATGTGCCTTGACCGCTTACCCTATGCAGCAATAGGAGGGGAAATTCTTTAATTTGTTTAAATTCGATGGAGTCTGGGATATCCCAATCATTAGGCGTGACAAGCACAAAATCTTCAGGAGGAAGGTTGACCGATGAGAATTGCTTACCGTTGATTGGAAGCCTTACAATGGCCAACTCGATTTCCCTGTTTATTAAACCTTCCGTCAAACGGTACGTATCACCTTCCATTAACTTGAAGCGTATGTCAGGGAACTTTGCTCTAAAGGCTCTCATCCTTTGCGGAATGTAAGAAAAGCAAGTTTTTACTGACCCAATGGAAAGAGTGCCTTTTATCCCTTTACTGACTTCTTTCACTTCCAGAAGCATTTCTTCAAACTGATTCAATAGGGCTTCAGCTTTTTTATATAGGACCTTGCCAGTTTCAGTGAGTTCAAGTCTCTTTCCATTGCGATCGAAAAGTTTTTCACCGATTTCCATTTCCATCAATTTAAGTTGCTGGCTAAGAGGAGGTTGAGCCATGTGTAATTTTTTTGCAGCTTTGGTTACTTGTTCTTCCTGAACAATTGTCACAAAATATTTTAACTGCCGGATGTCCATTTTATACACCTCATACATATGATTTACATATATATATTGAATTTTTTAAGTATTTTATATATATCATATCACATGGTATATTTTGTTATAGTAATTAATTTAATATTTGGAATTTATATGATTGTAAGCGCTTCACTTATATTGAAACCAAAGGGGGATGCAAGCATGCCAGCTAAGACAGGTAAAGAATATATCGATAGGGTAGATGAAGCAAAGGCTAATGTATGGATCAATGGGGAGCAAGTAAAAGATAAGATCAGTCAGCACCCAGCTTTTAAAGGGGTCATGAAAACACAGGCCGAATTATATGATTTACAGCATGATTCAGCTAAAAATGACATCATGACTTATATTTCACCAATCTCAAACGAAAGAGTAGGGACCTCATTCATGCAGCCCCGGACTAAGGAAGACCTTGAAAAAAGGAGGAAAATGATCCAAGAATGGGCAAGACATAATAATGGAATGATGGGACGTTCCCCTGACTATATCAACAGTGGGATGATGGCGTACGGTACTGCAGCTGATATGTTTGGCACTCAGGATTCGGCATTTGCTAAAAATATGAAGGATTATTATGAGCTCTGCCGGGAAAAAGATTTGTCGCTGACACATACCCTGATTCAACCCCAGGTTAATAGGGGAGTTAGTGCCGCCAAGCTTCCGGACCCTTACATCGCTGCACGGATTGCTGGCAAGAATTCAGAAGGGCTTATTATAAAGGGAGCCAGATTATTAGCTACACAAGGGGGAATAACGGATGAAATCATGGTTTTCCCTTCAACATTGCTTAAACAATCAGAAGAAGAAAACCCTTATGCATTCGCATTCTCCATACCAAATAATACACCGGGTTTGAAATTCATCTGTCGTGAATCATTCGACTATGGCAAATCACATTTTGACCATCCACTTGGTTCACGATTTGAGGAAATGGATACAATTATCGTTTTTGATGATGTAGTCGTTCCTTGGAATCGGGTATTTGCATATGGGGATGTCGGCATTTGCAACCAGGCCTATAATGAAAGCAATGCAGTTGTTCATATGACCCATCAGGTGGTATCGAAGAATATCGCAAAAACCGAGTTCATTCTGGGGATTTTACAACTAATGGTGGAAACCATCAATATTGGGCAATACCAGCATGTTCAGGAGAAAATCTCGGAAGTCATCATAGCGCTTGAAACGGTAAAGGCTTTCATTATAGCTTCGGAGGCAAACGCGAAAGTGGATAAGTGGGGTATGATGACACCTGATTTCACACCATTAAACATTGCCCGTAATTATTATCCGAAGATTTACCCTAGATTCAGTGAAATAATGCAGCTGCTTGGAGCTAGTGGCTTAATGGCGATACCAAATGAAGCCGATTTCAATTCGGAGCTTCGACCGGATTTGGATAAATATCTTCAAGCCGCGAATGGTGGAGCCTTTGACAGGGTTAAATTGTATCGTCTCGCATGGGATGTATGCATGAGTTCATTTGGATCCAGGCAAACACTGTACGAAAGATTCTTTTTTGGGGATCCGGTCCGTATGGCAAGCGCTTTATATAACGGCTATGATAAACAGGAATATGTGGACCGTGTCAAGGAGTTCTTGAACCGTACGGAAAACCTTGCAGAAATCAACTGAGTTCGGTAGTAGCTAAACATTTCATATTTAAAGGCCTTCCCGATGAAGGAAGGCCTTTAAATATGAAATCTTGTTCATTTATTATATCGATCATGGATATTATTCTTTTTATACGTGCCAAAATCACTGAATTCCGTAAGTTCCATGGAAAGGGCAAGATATCTTTTTGAAAAGAGGGATGCCAAATGGGATTCCATCGTTTCGAAAAGTTGATCGCATACTTTAATTTTATCACTGTCCTGGCGTCCAGCTCCAATTTTTAGTATGGCATGAACAAAGGCATCATCCTCTGTACCATCAGCAACACGATAATGCTTCAATTCAATGGCCCGTGATCGAATTCCGCCAATTGGAAAGATGGAAGGATAGGAAATAAGTACAGCATTCACCTTTCTTAATAAGCCGTCAATCTGGATTTCATCTTTGATATTATCCGTATATTCAATAATAATATGAGGCATGTGATTAGTCCTTTCCGTTAATTATGGATTTTTAGATGTGGCCGATCCCCGCCTTCTGTAAATATATCGTCACCGACTATTGTGCTAACAAGTTTCCCGATCCCTTCAATTTCAGTGATGATTTCATCCCCTACAGCAGTATCCGCCAATCCTTCAGGTGTGCCAGTCAATATGATATCGCCTGGGCTCAATGTCATGAAGCTGCTGAAATATTCTATTAAATCAGCAATGCCGAAAATCATATCTTTCGTATTTCCTTCCTGAGTCAATTTCCCGTTGACGTAAGTTTTAATGGAAAGATTCGAAGGATCTGGAATATCTTCGGAATCGACTAGCCAGGGACCAATGGGGGTGCAGGTATCGCGATTTTTGACCTTTAAGTTTGGTCGGTAGTAATTCTCCAGATAATCCCTAATTGCATAATCATTTGCAATCGTATATCCACTTACATATTTAAAGGCTTCTTCCTTTTTTATGTTTTTCGTCTTTTTACCTATGATCACTGCCAGTTCACATTCATAATGCATATAAGCTGCATCAGCTGGCCGCCTTGTTTGCCCCCGGTGGCCGATAAAGGTATTGGGACCTTTTAAGAACGCTAGGGGTTCTTCAGGGGCTTTAAAATCAAGCTCCTTTGCATGGTCTGCATAATTCAGGCCAAGCGCGAAGACAGTTCGTGGTTCCACCGGGGGAAGCCAGACAACATCCTGCTCATTGACAATCCGGCCATCCGCCAATTTGAGCTGACCATAATATTCACTTGCTGGATGTATGGCACCTGCATAGGCTACACGTGCTCTTTTCATAAAATCCCCTCCAGTGATATTTTTTCTTCGGAAATGATAGTATTTTCCAAATATCCGATTTCGTCTATTTCTATTCTGACATGATCATTGGCTTTTGCCAGCGGTGCATTCTCTGGAACTCCAACTAGAAGGACGTCACCCGTACTCAAAGTCATGAAGTCTGTTACATCCTCAATAAGGCGGGATATGGAGCGAATTAGATTTGAAGTTGAATTTTCTTGTCTTAGCTCTCCATTTATATATACACGGATTCCTAAAGAATCGGGGTTGGAGATGGATTCCTTGGATACGACCCATGGACCGATCGGGCAAAATCCATCACGGGCTTTATGGCGGATAGCAGGACGGAAAACGCTTTCATGCGGAATGCTAATATCATTGGCGATCGTAAAACCTTCTATATAATCCAATGCATGTTCTTTCTTGACTCTTGTGGCCGTATTACTGATTACTATTGCAAGTGAGGCCCCGATTTCCAATTCAGCTATGCCATTTGGAAGGGGAATTGGATTGGAAAAAGAAGAAAATGTGTTTCTAGGTTTAATATAGAGGATCGGCCCTTTAGGAGGTTCATTATAAGGAGGATGGTCGATCTTTCCCTTCAATGCTTCCAATGATCCTTTATAGTTTAATAATGTCCCATATACAGTTCCTGAGATAGGGTTATCCAACTTGATTTGTGATACCTCATACTTATCGCCGTTCATTAATATATAGCGTTTTGACAGTATTTCAATTTCTTCTGAACAATCTGACTTTTTGAGTTTCACTCTTGCTTTTGCCATGGACACTCACCCCTTGATTTTATAATTAATCATATATGATATCGTATATGATTTTTTGTATAAGTTCAACATTTTTAGATTATTCAGCATAATTATACAAAAAATGTTAGGGAAAAGTTGGGTTTCAACAGAAAAATGTCTTGAACATTTAGTTAGTATAAAGCTAGGAATTCAAATTGAAAGATTGTGAATGGTGGATGAATCGATATACATTTCATTTCATGGCTGTACCCGCTATGCGGTAAAGTTGGACTTTAAGGCTGTGGGCTTCAGATGATGGTGGGTACGGAAATGGCAGGAACGAATCAATCTAGGGGGAGTTCAAGCCAATATCGGGGAAGTGCTTGCTTACAGGAATATGTTTTCCAATCTCGACTTTACAGCGATGGCTAAAGATCCGATGGCAGGACAGAATGGCACTGTTCTCTCCACCAGCACATTTACAACTGCATATAGGCTGTCCACACCGATGGTTCGGCCAAAGGTGAAACAGATATTTGAGCAGGCTGTAGTCGGCAATCTCATTCAACTCCCCTCAAGCTCCAAGGATGTTTTATACCCTGAGGTCCGTCCGTATCTCGATAAATATGATAAGGGGTCAGGTGGGGCAGCAGCAGTGGAAAGGGTGAAGAAAATTCATAAGGGATTCCATCGGAACGGAACTTGGTGGCAGGAATGAGTTATATGAAATCAATTGTGCGGGTAATCATGAAAATGGCAGATTTAAATGGGCAATCGGATAATTAAAAGCTTTTTTGGACTTGGCACATCCTTTCACCATTGCGGTGCTAGATTATCGTTTTTCCTCCGATCGAGGGACAGAGAATGATTATTTCATTCAGCAGAAAATCATTGAAGAGATGTATAGGTTCTTTAAGAAGAGGAATCAAGTCGTCTTAACAGCCATATCGTAGTGCTTATACTGCTGATTCCTGGAAATGAATTGATGCATCAATCATTTATAAACTGTTTTCAGCGGATGTCCTTCAAAATGGGACTTAGCACAATAAGTGATGAATTGGAAAGGGCTCACGATATTTTTCAAGAAGCTTTATCCGCTTTTAATAATAATGAAAGAACTCGGGATATTATCAATTTGAAGAAGTCGATTTGCTATCCAGTTTAATGCATACTACGAGTACTCCAGCGATCCTGCAAAAAGCTGAGAAAATGCTGGTGGTTTACGCAATCGGATCAAAAAACTGGAGAGCTACTTTCCCGCCAAATAAGAAACCATAAAAATGCTTTCCTTTATATGCTTCATTTGAAACCCTGTTAAAGGTGAAAATGATTACCATTGTTTCATTGGATTCAACCCTATGATTAAAAATAGAAATGGTTTATCGATACATATACTGAAAGGATTTTATAAGAGCTTGAGCGTTAATGAAAAGTAATGTACCATGCAAACTGGCGAATGCGCTACAAAAATATATAAGAATGATATATATAAGGCATGGAACTGCCGTTTCAATTGATTTATTTGCTTGTAAGCAGGGCTATGGGTATAATAAGTAGAGTGAATTCATTAGTAAGTTAAGCTATTTTTGGAGGTAAATTCCGTGAAAATTACAATAAAAAATGCTAGCAAATTCGTCGATCAAGAAGTTACAATTGGAGGCTGGCTTGCCAGCAAACGCTCCAGTGGGAAAATTGCTTTCCTTCAAATCCGTGATGGCTCTGGTTTCATTCAAGGTGTGGTCGTGAAAGCTGAAGTGGGTGAAGAAATTTTCGCTCGTGCGAAATCGGTTTCGCAAGAGTCATCTTTGTATGTAACAGGTGTCATTCAAAAGGATGAACGATCGCCGTTCGGTTATGAGTTACAGGTGAAAGATATTGAAATCATTCATGAATCATTGGATTACCCCATTACACCTAAAGCGCATGGTCCTGAATTCCTAATGGATAACCGCCATTTGTGGCTGCGTTCAAAACGGCAGCATGCTGTCATGAAAATCCGGAATGAAATAATCCGTGCTACATATGAATTCTTTAATGAAGAAGGTTTCGTAAAAGTGGATCCCCCAATTTTAACTGGAAGCGCACCAGAGGGAACGAGTGAATTGTTCGCGACTAAATACTTTGATGAGGATGCATACCTTTCACAAAGTGGTCAGCTCTATATGGAAGCGGCTGCCATGGCACTTGGGAAGGTATTTTCCTTTGGTCCTACCTTTAGGGCAGAAAAATCCAAAACAAGACGCCATTTAATCGAGTTCTGGATGATTGAACCAGAAATGGCCTTTATCGAATTTAAAGAAAACCTGGAGGTTCAGGAGCAATTCGTATCTTCCATCATCCAATCCGTATTGAAAAACTGTCAGCTTGAGTTGAATACACTTGGCCGTGATACAGCGAAGCTTGAACAAATTCAAGCTCCATTCCCGCGTATTACATATGATGAAGCCATTAAGTTCCTTCATGAACAAGGATTTGACGATATCCAGTGGGGTGATGATTTTGGAGCTCCGCATGAAACTGCGATAGCGGAAAGCTATGATAAGCCCGTTTTCATAACTCATTATCCAACCAAAATCAAACCATTTTATATGCAGCCAGCTCCTGATAGGGAAGAAGTCGTTCTTTGTGCCGACCTGATCGCACCGGAAGGATATGGAGAAATAATTGGCGGTTCAGAGCGGATTCATGATCTGGAATTGCTTGAACAGAGAATCAATGAACATGGCTTGAGCGAAGATGCTTACAAATGGTATATGGAATTAAGAAAATATGGCTCTGTACCGCATTCAGGCTTTGGTTTGGGATTAGAACGCACCGTTGCTTGGATCAGTGGAGTAGAGCATGTTCGAGAAACCATCCCGTTCCCACGACTATTAAATCGTTTATATCCTTGATTTCGTAATGAAGCGGTTATCTTGCCATATTTGGCAGATAACCGTTTTTTGTTAAAATTATAAACTTATTCGGGGAGCCTTTTTCATGTTATACTTAACCAGAGGTGTCCAAAAACATGAATAAAGAACATTTATATGCGTGGTTTAAGGAAGGAACGATAACGATTCCATCCTTTTTGTTGACTAACTATAGTACAATGGGACTGAATGAACAAGAAATGGTCCTATTATTACAATTGCAAAGCTTCATCGATAAAGGTAACCATTTCCCTGCACCATCCCAACTCTCTGACCGAATGACATTGCAAGAAACGGAATGTCTTTTCTTGATCCAGCGTTTGGTCCAAATGGGATTTGTTGAAATGGTGGTTGAAGGGAACCAAGAAATCGGACAGGAAAAATATTCATTGTCTCCACTTTATGAAAAAATGATGGACTGTTTCTTGAAAACGTTGAAACAGTCAGAGTCTGCTGAAGTCCAAAAAGCGGGGGAGAGCCTATATACGATTTTTGAACAGGAGTTTGGCCGCCCTTTATCTCCATTTGAATGTGAGACATTGGCAATGTGGATGGAAGACGATCATCAACCTGAGATCATTAAGTCAGCTCTAAGGGAGTCTGTCATTTCCGGAAAATTGAATTTCCGTTACATTGATCGAATTTTATTTGAGTGGAAAAAGAATGGAATTAAAACCTTGGAACAGGCAAGGGAGCAAGGACAAAAATTTAGAGTTCACCAAAAGAGGGACCGTAAGACGGAAACTGCACAACCATTGAAAGATGTGCCTTTCTATAACTGGCTCGAGCAGTAATGTAAATTGAAGGAGAACCAATATGATGAATAAAGCTCAAATTCGATATTGTCTGGATACGATGGGTGATATGTTTCCGGATGCCCATTGTGAGCTGAATCACTCCAATCCATTTGAATTGGTGGTTGCTGTTGCCCTGTCAGCTCAGTGTACGGATGTATTAGTCAATAAAGTCACGAATGATTTATTTCAGAAATATAAAACGCCTGAGGATTACATAAGCGTTCCGATAGAAGAGTTGGAAAATGACATTCGCTCAATCGGTTTGTTTCGTAACAAGGCTAAGAACATACAAAAGTTGTCGCGCATGCTAATCGAAGAATACGGTAAGGAAGTTCCCAGAGATCGTGATGAGCTTGTTAAATTGCCCGGCGTTGGCAGAAAGACGGCGAATGTAGTCGTTTCCGTTGCTTTTGATGTGCCAGCGATTGCTGTGGATACCCATGTGGAGCGTGTTTCCAAGCGCCTGGGGTTATGCCGGTGGAAGGATAGTGTCCTCGATGTTGAGAAAACGTTGATGGCTAAGATACCAAAGGATGAATGGTCGGTTACGCATCACCGCCTTATATTCTTTGGACGCTATCATTGCAAGGCCCAGTCACCAAAATGTGAAACTTGCCGACTTCTCGATTTATGCCGTGAAGGAAAAAAAAGAATGAAAAGGAAAGAATCCAATTGACTCAGTCCATATCATTAAAAGTCCCTGAAGAACTGGACCATCCTTTGTTTTTTCCTGAAAAGGAATCCATCTTGGAAATAGGGAGATATGCAGGTTGGAGTGAATCGATCCCATTCGAGGCTTTCCCATATGAGTTACTTTATTATAATCATGTAGAGGGGTATGCTCCTTGGACTATGGGTGCAATGCATGTGAAGGAACTGCTTGAAATATGGAAGGGAATTGATTCAGAGTGCGGTTTGCTATTTTCTGAGCGAAAAGTGGGACAGACGTTTGGACTCATGCAGCAGGGGGTCGGATTATTTTTAACCGCAGTCTTCTGGATGCATGGGAAACCAGTGGTATTGAATGATTACCGGGTCCAAATAAAATCCTTTAACAATATTCCAGTGAACATGGATGAAAGGCTTTCTTTCATCCTGGCAAGACCCGCTTTTTTTCATTCTTATAGACAGCTTAGTGAATTGTTCCGAGAATTCGAAAAACAATATGTGAAGTTCATGATAAAAAATAAGAACTGCTAAAAAAAACGTCTAAGCTAAAAGCTTAGACGTTTTTTTTAGTCAATCTTTATCTATATTTATTCCGTATCTTTGTTTGGATCTGGATCAGGGTTAGGGTCCGGGTCAGGGGTCTCGCCTGGTTTTTCCTCTTCTACCGTTCCAGGGTCAGTGGCATCATCCCCGCCTTCGACGTCCTCATCACCCTTGTTGCCATTTCCATCATCAGTGTTGTTTCCATTATCATTACCATTATTATCATTGTTGCCATTACCAGTATTGCCATTATTTTCGTTATTGCCGTTTTCGCCATTGTTATTTTTGTCTTCGTCTTGTTTATCTTCTTCGCCTTCAGCAGGAGTTTCTTGTTCCGTATCCTCATCTTCGGCAGGATCTTCAATCTCCTCGTCCTCAGTATCCTCAGGGACTGCCACTTCAGTAGGTATTTTGACGGATGTACTCGCAGGATCACTTTGTTGGTTATCCACTAAAGCTACCACTGAGAAAGTATATTTACTTCCAGGGGTTGGATTAGGGATCGTTAAACTAGTATCCTTCGATTTTTTTAATACGCTCTGTGCTCCGCCATCAACGGACATCTTAACCTCGAATTGGGTATTCCCATTACCTTTAGGATATGACCAGGATAAATTGATTTCATTGCTTTCCTGGTTGTAAGAAGCGTTAATGCCAGGTGAGTCGATTTTTTCATATTCAGTCGTCACTTGTGTTGGCTCGTGACCTTTAACATAATATTCATAAGTGATTTTACTGCTTGGTGTATATTCATTGGCTTTAACAGCTGGATTCGATCCTTTGATGACTCCAACCTTCACAACACTGTCAGGTTGATCAAAGTCTTTCGTTTCTTTTGATTGAGCCATATGTTCCATTAAATTCTTAAAGATGAATTTAGGGATCCTTTGAGATGATTCACCCAGATATTCCATTTGCTCTCCAGATGCATTATCGTAACCAGCCCAAACGGCGACTGTATAATTGGTTGTATAACCTGCCATCCAGCTATCCTTTACACCGGAAGATGGGATGTTGTTCTTTGCACGTTGTTCAGGCGTGAAATTGGTTGACCCCGTTTTACCGGCTACCGGGAGACTAGGTATGTTGGCTAACCTTCCTGTTCCATAAGCTTCTGTCATGACGCTTTTCAACATGTCCGTCACGATGAAAGCTGTGGAATCTTTCATGACCGGCTTTGATTCCGTCTTGTTTTTGATGGTTGTTTTATCACGTAAAACAATCTTTTTCACACTATGCGGTTCATTATAGATACCGTTGTTTCCGAATGAACTGTAAGCACCGGCAAGTTCGAGTGTAGAAACATCCTTACCGCCGCCCAATGCTGCCGATTCGGTAATTTCCTTGTCAAAAGGAATGCCAAGGTCGGTGGCAAAATCACGTGCCCGGTCCAAACCGACTGCTTGAAGCGTTTTTAAGGCAGGAATATTTAAGGACCGTGCCAGTGCTTCACGAGTGGTTACAGTACCATAATGTCGTCCGGAAGCATTTTTAAGCGGTGTTCCATTACTGTAAGTATATTCCTCATCCTTGATTTGATGGTAGGTGGACCAATTTAAATATTCTACGGCAGGACCATAATCCAGAATAGGCTTAATGGTCGAACCAGGTGATCGCTTGGCATCCGTAGCATAATTCCAGCCGCGTTTAACCGTCGTGTTCCTGCCGCCGCCGACTGCTTTGATTTCACCAGTTTCTGTATCGAGTAATGTGACTCCTGCTTGGAGATCTTTACTTGGATAATTGATGATTTCATCACTGTTCAACATGTTATAGACATATTCTTGGGCATCTTTATCGATGGTCGTTTGGATTTCCAAACCATCGGTAAAGACGTTATAGTCACCCATATCCCCGACTTCCTCAATTACCAAATCGATGAATGCATCGTATGCGGTCGTATCGATTTGGCTCTTATCGATTTCTTGAAGTCCTTGTGTTATATCGATGCTTTGTGCATTTTTCATTTCCGTTTCGGTGATATAACCATGTTTATTCATTAAATGCAGGACAATATCACGGCGTTCTTTCGCACGTTCAGGATATTTATACGGGTCATACCTGCTTGGGCTTTGCGGTAATCCTACAAGCATGGCCGCTTCGTTCAATTTCAATTCGCTAAGATCTTTTCCATAATAAGTTTGCGATGCCGTTAAGATGCCGTTGGCACGGTTAGCAAAGAAAATCTTATTTACATACATTTCGAAAATTTCTTCTTTTGTATATTTTCTTTCAAGCTGTATGGATAGCCACATTTCCTGGACTTTCCTTTTAATGGTCTTATCAGGTGTTAAATAAGAACGCTTGATAACCTGCTGAGTCAATGTACTTGCACCCTCTGAGCCGAATCCGTTTTTGACGTTGGCTATGACGGCACTGCCCAGACGTAAGAAATCGACCCCGTGGTGTTCATAAAAGCGGGAATCTTCCGTTGCCAGGAAAGCTTCTTCGACAAGATCGGGGATGTCTTCATAATTGACATAATCCCGGTTTTCCTTACCGATTTCAGCTAGCAATTTACCATTTTCATCGAGAATCTTGGATGTGACCGGATCTTTCAAAAGCTTTTCGTCAAGTTTTGGAGCGTCGCTTATAAAGTAAGCCATGGCAGCTCCTCCGGCAACCAAGCCTATTATTCCGATTGTAACAAGTATAAGGAAAATGCGCTTAAGCATATTGGTTTGCTTTTTAGGACCTTTCTTCTGTCCCTTTTTTTGTGTCTGCCCCTGCTTTCGGCGTTCTTCTCTAGTATTATATTTTTCAGCCATTACAGCTAACCTGCCTTTCTAAAAAAACTAAAAATTTTCTGAGATGAGCGAATCTACTACTTTAATATAGTCAATTCTCGGTTGAAAGCCAAGAGTAATCTTTCGTGAACTGCTTTCAACCTCTTGAAGAGTTATAGATTTGCGTCCGCCGCCTTTCATTCTCTGCCAATAAAAACTAAGTTGTTCAGAACTCATTAGATATATATCATCCATTGCGGAAAACCGGATGATGACAAATGCAATTCCGTCATGCTGAACGATATGTTTCATATGTTCGATTTGATGGTCATGAAAATTCTTCAGAGGGAAAGAACTGCTGTTTTTTGTTTCCTTTGCCTCAAAATCAATGTACTTTCCTTTATAAACACCATTGTAATCGGTGGTCGATGCTTGTTTGAAATAGGCTTCTTTAATGACTGCAGCACTTCTTTTCGGGTAATGGACATCGACAATTTGAATGGGTGTCGGTTTTTTATGGATGACGGCAATGCCGTGTGCTAAATAATACTGATTGGTTTCGTTCAAATCGTCTTCCAATGTTTTTCCCCGGTTGCTGTAACTGATTTTTTTTAGTGGGCTTTTCCTTTCTTCCATAGCCTGCGGTACAAATCTTCGTCCGTTGGGATAATGAAATGCCACTTTTACCCCTCCTTTTTTTTACTTATCTATATTAGCAAAAAAAGAATCCAATATGTGAATAAAAAGAATTGTTTCTAAGAACGATAGGGTTTATGTACAACTATATGTCACAATTCATCGCTATAGAAAGGCTGGACACATAGATGCGAATGTTAAAGACGGAAAAGCAATTGCTCCATTCCATAAAAGCCCAAACCGCTAAAGGGAATAGGGATAATATATCAAGAACAAAGGCATATGAACAATTTTTCAGAATGCATCCAGAAATCCAATGGTCATTTTTAGCTGGTATGGTTTCTAGAAATGCAGGCTGGAATATGTGTGATCTTGAAGGAATATGGTTTTCCCATTTGCTTGGCCTGAAATACAGGCAGCTTTTGTTCCTAACTTATGAAGAGGCCAACTGGAGAATATTCCAGGATGCATATCCGCAATTACTGCTCTATCATTATTCGACGAAGTATGGCCGGCCTTTGTTTCACTTATGTCATTATTTTTTTATTACCAAATTCATGATGAACGAATGGTATTCCTTTTGGAAAAATGGAAATCGTGAAAAATTGATCACTGCGCTTATCATAAATGAACAAAACATCATTGAAGAACCGGTTATTAAAAAGCAATCTTTCGTTTTTCATTCTCTATTATTCCTCCTGCAGGACTGGATGCATTTTAGCACCGTTTTATTTCCTACTTGTAATGGAGAACTGTATGGCTCGTCCGTTTCACATTTTAAAAATATTGATAAAAGGATTGAATTGGGGAAAAGGTTGGCCGGCCTTTTATTTTCCGAAGATTTGTTTCCGCTATTTTATGAATTTTCCTGCAGGACTGAACCAACGGGTGCCAGATATGATTATGAACAATATCGAAAAAAGCCTAGGTACCATGAAACCCCGATGCTTAGGGGAGTATATCCATTGATTCATCATCAGGCAAGGGAGACAGAGCAATGGGATGTGAAAAAAAAGATTAAAAAAAAATGGTTCATTAAACCAAAATGGGAAGAAGACCCGCATTTGACCGATTGGTATGACCATAAACAAAAGCAGCTGCACACGGCAGCAATAATCAAAACCTTGATTTTATAATAGAAACAGGGAAGGCTTCGATTAAGCCTTCCCTCAGTTTGTAGACAAAAGGGGTTCGGAATTAAAAAATTCCGAACCCCTTTTGAAATTCCCTTTGAAATTCCCTTTGAAATTCCCTTTGAA
>NZ_JADILK010000042.1 GCF_017355165.1 Bacillus sp. SD075
GGGAAGGCTTCGATTAAGCCTTCCCTGTTTATCGTTCAGTATTTATGTCTTACGTAGAAGGGCGGTTTTCTCCACTAAGTTTCGGGTTACCCGTTCCTGCCTTTGCAGTGGGCGGCTTTTGTCGTTTTTCGTTTTTTTGCTGTCTGCTTTCATTCGACTGCATAAAATCACCTCCTGTCTGTATTCTTGTTTAAAACTTCATTCTTCATTCTTCCATTGTTGTCGAAGAGCATAATAAATTAAGTGAATTGCACTTTCTTTGCCGATTCCCTTCTAGTTTTGTCAGTCATGAAGGGCTTTCAAATAAAAAAAAGAATAGTACAGGTAAAGAATGGGAGGGATCAGCATGGTCAATAAAAGTGTCGCAACAGAAGAGATATTAAGGATGATAGCTGAGATCAGTACCAGCCTGGATCGTTTGGAAATTTCATATGGGGAAACTGTAAATACAGTTCGGTGCAAACTATGGGCAGAGCAATATACATTAGTTAATGAAGCCCAGGAAGCCATTGAGAAAGCCGAAGATTATTGGGTGAATACTGAAGGTGTGAACCATTCCTTTTCCATTGTCCCGGAAAAAACAATAATAAAACACAAGGTTTTCACTGAATTGCACGTATAAGCCAGAGGAATATCATTTTATAAAGAACTGGATTATACTAAGGGAAACAAATGTACGGAGGAATATATTGTGCGAAAAGAAAAACTGCAGAGATTAACAGAACAATTAATAAAATATACGTACCAAGCGGATGATATCTATGAGGGTGTACGCAAGGAAGGAAAGGAAAAGGATTTCTTTTCGGAAGTCAAGCCGTTTGCAGACCAGGTCAGGACCGTATGCATCGAATGGGAAACCGGAATGAAGGAGTGGATGAAAGAAACCGAATTTAAGCATCTTTTCCCCGAGCAAATCGAACAAACCGCCCATAACCTTTCTGATGTGGCCGTCCAGGCATTTTATCCTAAAACAAGTTATAAGCGATTTAAAAGCCATGTCCAATCGGTCGAATTCATCCTTAATAATGTAAAAACGGAAATCGCTCGGATTTTATCATAAAAACACCTACACTTATTACCTCTTTTTTCATATATTATCAGAACCATGTAATGAATAAAGAGGAGGGCTCATTGACATGATGAGATCCGGTTATAACCAAATCTCCCCAAATCAAGGACAGTTTCCTCAATCAATGCCGGAAAGTTGGGGAGGATACCAACAGCCAATGCCGTATCCTCCGCCAAATAATCATCACCTTGAACAACCATTTATGCATCCATTTCATCTCCAGGATACAGGGGGCTATATGACGCCATATCATGATCCTTATCAGCAGGCGGCCTATCACCCATTCCAACAAATCCAGCAGCAGCCGATGCCTGTGGGGGCTTATCCGGGCAGCAGTGTCATGCAGCCAATGTCACAAATGCACCCAATCCATTCCAATCAGCAGCCGCAAGCTTTTAGTCCGTTCGCCAATCCGTTACAGCCAGCTAAAAGACCTCCGCAAAGTCAGCAGCAGGCCCATAATCCATATCCTAAGCAGCAGTTCATGCAAAAACCCCAGCCATCGGGTTTTAAATCGGTCATGAACCAATTCAAAACACAAGATGGTTCCATGGATATAACGAAGATGATGAATACAGCCGGACAAATGATGAATACTGTTTCTCAAGTATCTTCTATGGTCAAAGGAGTTGGGGGCTTCTTCAAAGTTTAGTGGCGAATAAAATAAAAGCAGACTTACAAGTGACCAGCCACTTTTTTAAGTCTGCTTTTATTCATGCCTAATGGATTTCAATCCGATTACCTCTGATTTTGGGTAGGTGAAGCGTGAGGATGCCATCACGATGTCGAGCGGTCACTTTTGCTTCATCAATCGGTTTTGGAAAGGAAATGGTTCTTGAAAAAGTACCTGCTGAAACTTCCTTTTGGAACAAGGCTTGGTTTTTATGCTTTCTATCTACATGCTTTGCAGATATGGTTACGGAATGGTCCAATACATCAATTGATATTTGGCTGCGTGCAATTCCAGGCAATGTGGCGGTAAGGGTATATTCTGAATGTGTTTCGTGAACATCGACCGGAAAGCTGCGCTCTTTCGCAGAACCGAAGAAATCGTCAAGTGATTGCAGCATGCCTTTAGGCGGCCTTTCGGAAAACAACCGATCCATTTTGTTAATGAAATGGGTAAAGGGTTCTATTCGATTCCGATTATTATTTTTTTCAGAAGAGGTCATCATGGTACTCCTTTCTAAAAAATTCCTTTGCCTATAGGCTATGTGAGGAATGAAGAAATGTGAATACACCGTTGGGTTTCAGATATAGGTCTATAGGGAATAACGTTACAGAATGATTAGTAAAGGAAATGAGGGATTAATATGTCAGATAATAGCAAGCTTTCCTACATAGATACCGGGAAAGGAAATGAAACATTGTTGTTTATCCATGGATTTTGCGGAAGCCATGAATATTGGCGGGATATCATTGCTGAATTAAAGGATGAATATCGGGTCATTGCCGTTGATTTACGTGGGCATGGTGCAAGTGAGGAAATAGGGGGATCATTCTCTATTGAAGATATGGCTGCTGATATTGCGGCAGTTTTGGAAGAACTTGAAATCGGACAGGTATATATGTTTGGTCATTCGCTTGGGGGATATATCACCTTGGCATTCGCAGAAAGGTTTCCTGGGAAATTATCTGGTTTTTCATTGGTACATTCTACCGCTTTCCCGGACGATGAGACTGGAAAGGCGGGCCGCTTAAAATCTGTCGAGAAAATCGACAGTGAGGGAATCCCTGCTTTCATTGACGGACTTATACCAAAGCTTTTCGCTAACTCCGATGATCCCAATATCGGCCATACAAAGGAAATCGGATATAAAACAAGTGAAATTGGTGCGATAGGGTCTTTACATGCCATGAGGAATAGAATAGACAGAAATCATGTACTCGAAGATACGAGGCTGCCTGTCCTATTGGTTGCAGGTGAACAGGATAAGTTGATTCCTGTTGAAAAAACCTTTTCTGCAAAAGGGAGCCATATCAATGAAGTTATACTTAAGGGCAGCGGCCATATGGGAATGTTGGAAGCTCCAAGCAGACTTATCGAAGAAATCATTCGCTTTGTCGAGAAGAATTAAATGATAAAAGACTGGGCTGGAAACGAGATGTTGACGTTTCCAGCCCTTTTTTTTTGAATAGGAAATAGTTTCCCTTTTGCATAGAACGTTCATTCGGTAGAATAGGAGTATGAGGTGGTTATATGAAGCTGCGAAAAAATTTACAAGAAGTTATCAGGGATTTAAAAACACATGAAGAGTTTAAAGAAAATATAGTACATTGGCAAGTAATTGAAGCGAAAGAGGCAAAACATGTTCCTTTTCCCGATGTTATGAATGATAAGATCAAGCATGCACTTGAAATACGGGGGATAAATGGGCTGTATACCCATCAGGCAACTGCATTTGATACTGCTGTCAGTGGCAATAGCCTTGTAGCTGTCACACCAACAGCTTCCGGAAAAACATTTTGCTATAATTTGCCGGTACTTCAAAAAATACTGGAAGATGAAAAAACTAGGGCGCTTTATATTTTTCCGACAAAAGCACTGAGTTATGATCAAAAAAGCGAATTGAATGAAATGATTCATGAAATGGATGCAGAGATAAATAGTTATACATACGACGGGGACACACCTTCAAACATCAGGCAAAAAATCCGCCAAGCCGGGCATATTGTAATCACCAATCCTGATATGCTCCATTCAGGAATCCTGCCCCATCATACGAAATGGGTCTCTTTGTTTGAAAACTTGAAGTATGTAATCATCGATGAACTTCATATTTACCGCGGCGTTTTCGGTAGTCATACAGCCAACGTCATAAGAAGGTTAAAAAGGATCTGCAAGTTTTATGGAAGCGACCCTGTATTCATCTGTACTTCCGCTACGATCAATAACCCAAAAGAGTTGGCAGAAGAGCTTACGGAAAAACAAATGGTCCTAATCGATAATAACGGAGCCCCAAGTGGAAAAAAGCATTTTGTCTTTTACAATCCCCCAATAGTCAATAAACCGCTGAACATACGAAGGAGTGCGGTATTGGAAGTCAGGAAGCTGGCAAATGAATTTTTGAAAAATAAAATCCAAACCATCGTTTTTGCGCGAAGCAGGGTTCGTGTGGAAATTCTATTGACATATTTACAGGGACTTGTGTCGAAGCAATTGGGGCCAAAATCGATCAGGGGTTATCGCGGTGGATATCTGCCAACACAGCGTAGAGAAATTGAACAAGGCCTGAGGGATGGTTCCATTTATGGAGTGGTTTCCACTAATGCACTTGAGTTGGGTGTCGATATCGGCCAGCTCCAGGTTTGCATAATGACTGGTTACCCTGGGTCCATATCGAGTGCCTGGCAACAGGCGGGAAGAGCAGGAAGAAGGCATGGTGAAGCATTGATCATCATGGTCGGCAGTTCAAGTGCCCTTGATCAATATATCGTACAGCATCCCGATTATTTCTTTACCAGAAATCCAGAAACTGCAAGAATCAATCCAGATAATCTTTTGATCTTGGTTGATCATGTAAAATGTGCAGCATATGAGCTGCCATTTAAAAAAGGCGATACCTTTGGGGAAACAGAGATCATGGAAGTTCTGGAATTCCTTACGGAAGAAAGGGTATTACACCTGAATGGGGACAAATGGCATTGGATGAATGATGCTTTTCCCGCAAGCAATATCAGCCTGCGTTCAGCGGCACAGGAAAATGTCGTGATCATCGACCAAACGAATGCACCGATTAATCGGGTCATAGGGGAAATGGATACGTTCAGTGCAATGACCCTTCTTCACGATGAAGCCATTTATTTGCACCAGGGAATCCAATTTCAGGTGGAAGAACTTGATTGGGATGAAAAGAAAGCTTATGTACGTGAAGTCAATGTGGACTATTATACGGATGCTAACCTTGCTGTTCAGTTGTCTGTATTGGAAGTCGATAAAGAGCGAACTTTCGCTTCCACAGCAGCTGCTTTTGGTGATGTCGCAATCCGGGCGATGCCTACGATTTTCAAAAAAATCAAATTCGAAACTCATGAAAATATTGGTTCAGGACCAATCAGTCTCCCGGAGATGGAACTGCATACGAGTTCGGCCATGCTTTCCATGGATTCCGATATATTTAAGTGGGACGAAAATCGAATAGAACAAGGAATGATAGGTGCCTCTCATGCTCTTAATTACATGATTCCGCTATATGTTATGTGTGATCCGCATGATATTCACGTTTATCCGCAGGTTAAGGCAGCGCATAATGAAAAACCGACCATTTTTATCTATGATAGTTATCCGGGAGGAATAGGGTTAAGTGATAAAGTATATGAAAATTCTGAAGTCATTCTGCTGGAAACCATATCAATGATCGAAAATTGCCCGTGTGAAAGCGGCTGTCCATCCTGTATCGGGACTGAATCCGCAACGAAAACAGCCAAGAGTGATGCCAAACAATTATTGGGGCAATTTTGTAAGCAAAACATTAATAGATTGCAGTGATAAGTGAAAAGAGGTGTAATTTTATGTCTTTAAAAAATAAATTGAACCGTATGAAAACACATATGGACCTAGGGAAACATCCTTCTCCTGTAGAAGAAGACCAGACAGTGAATGAACAAATTCCTTACATTGAAAATTGGCTGGAGAACGATACCGTTTCCTTTCATTTCGATGGTGATTATTGCTTCATTAGGGAGGTCCGCTATCCTATTAATCACAAACACGGGTTATATGCATTTTCCGAGCTGAAAAAGGTCGTAAAAGAGTGGAATCAAACTTCCTTGGAGCATCCACTATCAGCTATGGGCGTTAAAAGTGAAGATCTGTTTTTCTTCGATACGGAAACGACAGGGCTTGGAGGAGGGGCCGGCAATACCATTTTTTTACTTGGCTATGCTTATTTAGAAGGTGAAGAAGTAGTCGTGAAGCAACATATCCTTCCGCAGCCTGGAAGTGAAATCCCGCTTTACCAAAGCTTTCTGGAAAACATCAATTACGAAACGCTTGTCACATATAATGGTAAATCCTTTGATTGGCCTCAGCTGAAAACCAGACATACCTTGATAAAAGAACATGTGCCAAAATTACCGGAATTCGGACATTTCGATTTATATCATGCTTCAAGACGCCTTTGGAGAAACAAATTGGAACGAGTGAAATTATCAGTAGTCGAAACAGATATTCTAGGTGTACATAGGGAAGATGACATTCCAGGATATTTGGCACCGATGATTTATTTTGATTTTGTTGAGAGGAAGAATCCGGAAATTCTGTTTGGGATCATGAAGCATAATGAATTGGATATCTTATCACTGATCACATTGTATATTCATTTGTCCCGAAAAATACTCCAAATCGATGGATATACGGAAGAGTCTATGGAAATTGCTCGATGGCTCGCCTATCTGGGAAAAAAAGAAGAGTCAGTTGAGACATATCAAAAAATAGTGGAAGCGGGGAATGAGGAAGACCGGATAATAGCTGGCCATGCCTTAGCCTTCCAGAAAAAGAGGCAAAAACAATTCAATGAAGCGTTGGGAATTTGGAAGGAAGTCGCCATAAAAGGGAATGTGCAAATTAGGATACAGGCACAGATTGAATGTGCAAAATTATATGAACACCAATTTAAGGACAACGGTCTTGCTCTAGAATGTTCAATAATTGCACTTCGAGAAATGGTGAAGGAAGGGACAAATCCGGGGAAAAAACAGTGGGAGTTGGAAAAGAGGATCCATCGGCTCGAAAAGAAAGAGCAATCTAAGGGTATTTCTGTATGAAATTTGGGAATGGAAAGGGTCTATCAGTTGCTAAAGGCTGAAAATAAAAAATATGTATACAAATATTGTAGCCTTCAACTATTATGTGTAAAATGAGAAGAGTTGAGGGTGAAATTCCGAAGCGTTCATTTCATACCTTTACATAATAAATTCAAGGTGAAAGCGGAGCGAAGAAATGTATAAAACGACTTTATTTCTATTTTTTGTTGTCCTTTGTTTAACGATTGTTTTATTTACTTCATTAAAAGACAGTCTCTATTCCTTTTTGTAGAAAAATATGTACAGTGCATTTGAAGGGCTAGTATAATAGTGTACTTATCGACAGCAATACATCGTTTTATACTTATTCTGTATAAATAGGTCATTTCATCAGTACACGTATCCCCTTTTTTTCATAGTCTGTAATGGTAAGACTAAACTTATCATGATGAAAGGGGACGAATTATAAATGTATTTTCGTAATTGTGGAGGAAATAAACCCAATGTAATGGGAGCATACGACAATGTAATGGGCGCATATGGGAACGCACCTGGAGTACTGGGCGCATCAACTGGTAAACACCCAAACAACGTAATGGGAGCGTCAACCGGTAAAAACTCTAACGTAATGGGGGCCTATAGTCCAACAGCTGTGTCTCCAGCACAATATGGACCTACTCAAACATCTCCAAGTCAAGTTGCCCCAGCCCAAGTCTCTCCAACACAGCAATTTGTCAATACAAATGTATCGAACACAGTGATTCCTGTCGTTCATCCATCACATACTACAAATGTCAATAAACATGTGAACACGTATAAGCATTATTTCCCGCATACTCAATCGGTGGTAAACGAGTGCTATAATCAACACTTGATTTGTGGAAGGCCGCCGCACAGCCCAGGCTGTCCGCCTAGACATTTCGGATATTAAAAAATAAGGGCTTAATTAAGCCCTTGTTTTCTTACATAATCATGTTAAAAGGAGACTAGCCAAGCGATGAAGGTTTTGTATATGACGGGCTATAAGGCTTTTGAATTCGGGATATTCAAAAATGACCATGAAGCCGTAAAATATATAAAGAAAGCTATGAAGCAGCGTCTCCTTCCATTGGCGGAAGATGGGCTGGAATGGGTGATCATCTCAGGTCAGTTGGGTACGGAACTTTGGGGGGCAGAAGTGGTGTTTGAATTACAGGAAGAATATCATCAGCTTAAATTAGGTGTGCTTACTCCTTTCCTGAAACAGGAAGAGTCATGGAACGAGACGAATCAAGATTATTACCGATCCATATTGGCCCGGGCCGACTTTGTTGAGTCCATTTACAACAAACCATATGAAGGGCCACAACAGCTGAAAATCAAAAATAGGTATATGGTCCATAAAAGCGATGCCATGCTCATCATTTTTGAAGCCGAAAAAGAGGGATCAGCCCGATATCCTTATTTCGAGGCGATGAAAAAAGCGGAAACACAGCCATATCCCATCTTTCAGATAAACTTTGATGATCTGCAACTGGCAGCGGAAGAAGCCAGCTGGTACGAAGAATGATGTGGTGAAAATAATTATGGATTAAAAGTTGTTTCTAAAGCATAATCATATTAAGATAAAATTTAGATACAGATTTAATGGGAATACATATCGATCACTGAAAAGGTGTTTCGTTGACAAACCCAAGCAGATTTGAAAAAAAAATAAAAAGTCGATTGTATTGGCGAAAGTATTGAGGTGAAGTCTTATGCTATCCGATAAGATAAAATTAACGGCTAAAGATATTCTTGAAAAAGATTTTAAAACAGCCATGCGCGGTTATAAACCTGAAGATGTGGATCAATTCCTTGATCTGATCATTAAAGATTATGAAGTGTTCCATCAGGAAATTGAAGATCTTAAACAAGAAAATCTTAAATTGAAAAAACAAGCCGAAGAGAGTACAAAACGTCCAAATCAACCTGCTCCAAGTGCCACTCCGGGAACCACAAACTTTGACATCCTTAAACGGTTATCCAACTTGGAAAAGCACGTTTTTGGTAACAAGCTTTTTGACTGAGATTCTGCATTGAAAAAGTGAAAAAGATTTTGGTATTGTGTTTTCATGAATAATGGGGTATAATCAATAATGTTATGTTAACGTTTGGGTAATTGCTGCTGCATTTATGCAGTAGAGGAAAGTCCATGCTCGCACGGACTGCGATGTCCGTAGTGTTCGTGCCTGGCGAAAAAATAAGCTTGGGCAGCAATCCTGGATTGCTGACGGCTGGGAAAATGCCTAAGTCCTTTTGGATATGGCATGAATACCTATAAAAGTGCCACAGTGACGGAGCCTTTACAGAAATGTAAAGGGTGGAACGAGGTAAACCCCACGAGCGAGAAACCCAAATTAATGGTAGGGGCGCTTTCTTCCTTGGAATTGAACGAGGGGAAGGACAGAAGCACATACTTCTGTAGATAGATGATTACCGCCGAAGTACGAGACGCGAGTCGCTTGCAGTACTGAGGAACAAAACATGGCTTACAGAACGTTATCATATTACACCAAAAGCACAACTCTCCTTTTAAAAGGGGAGTTTTTGTTTATGGAGATTGCCCGATTATAAAAAGATTGTACATTCCATTTATTTTTCGTTTTCTGAAACACCGCTGTGTTAAACTTAGAACTTGGCAAGTTTTTCATTCCATTCGAAAAGTGTCAAGCGGAAAGAAAATGGCTTTAATGAAGTCTGTCGGCAGCGTTTTTATAAAAAGTGTTGAAATGTTAAGCATTTCCTTGATTCTGGGTATCCTATTTATACAAGTTCCTTAACTCTTCTTTAAGCCCTAAAATGAAGGTATCATGAAAGAACTTCAAATTTCAGGATAATGGATGGGAAGCATACATAATTGGTTTGGATGATTTCATATAATTGCAGCGTGTACCTTAAGGTACATGGATAATTGAGTAAAGCTTTGTTTCACGGTACATAATAAATGTTCTCACTAGATGATCATTATAAAAGCTAGGCAAACAATGAAGAATTCTAACTAAAAGATAAAAAGGCGGTGGATCTTTTAAAAAAGGTCCATCTGTAAAAGATCAATGCCTGATTCTTAAATGCATAAATGAAGAAATTCGGGAAAGGTGCCATTGATTTAGATTAATGGAAAGAAGGTGCAGGATTAATGAAACAATTCGATATAATCGCAACATCCGCAATGGGATTGGAATCAATTGTTGCCAAGGAAGTGCGGGATCTTGGTTACGATTGTCAAGTCGAGAATGGCAAGATCATGTATAAAGGGGACCAATCCGCCATTGCCCGCTCTAATTTATGGCTGCGCAGTGCCGATAGAGTGAAAATTAAAGTTGCAGAATTTAAAGCATATTCATTTGATGAGTTGTTCGAAAAAACAAAGGCATTGAATTGGGAAGATTACTTATCAGCCGATGTCGAGTTCCCTGTGAGTGGAAAATCGGTTAAGTCAAAGCTTTACAGTGTCCCTGACTGTCAGGCTATTGTCAAAAAGGCGATTGTTGATAGATTGAAAAGCAAATATAAGCAAGTATCTTGGTTTGCAGAGACTGGCCCTTTGTTTAAAATTGAAGTGTCTATTTTAAAAGATGTGGTGACACTTACCTTAGACACTTCAGGTGCGGGTTTGCATAAACGGGGATATCGGACAGGGCAGGGGGAGGCACCCCTTAAAGAAACATTGGCGGCTGCGTTAATCATGCTGACCAATTGGAAACCTGATAAACCTTTCATAGATCCATTTTGTGGATCCGGCACGATTCCCATCGAGGCGGCATTAATTGGGCAGAACATAGCACCTGGGTTTAACAGGGAATTCGTTTCTGAAACCTGGTCTTGGATGGACAGCAAGGTTTGGGATGAAGCGCGGATTGAAGCCGAAGATTTAGCCGATTATGATCAGTACTTGGATATAGCCGGTTGTGATATTGACCATCGAATGGTCGATATAGCTAAAGCGAATAGTTTCGAAGCGGGTCTTGGGGATCTGATTGAATTCAAACAAATGCAGGTGAGGGATATCTCGACCAGGAAAGAGTATGGTGTCATTGTCGGGAACCCGCCTTATGGAGAACGTCTTGGTGAGAAAAAAGCGGTTGAGCAGATGTATAGAGAAATGGGCCAAGCCTTCAAGAAGCTTGATACATGGTCAGTATACATGATTACTTCCAATCCTGACTTCGAACAGCATTACGGTAAGCCTGCAACGAAAAAAAGGAAATTGTTCAATGGTTTCATCCGTGCGGACCTTTATCAATATTGGGGGAAAAGGCCGCCAAGACAGCCTCAAGGTGAATAAGTAGGTAGAATATAACGGAGGATTTTGATAGTCAGGACGATTTATTCATAATAGGTTCCAGTCTTGCTTATCATTTCCTTTTCTGTTATTCTAATAATGAATTATTTTTGTTCAGATTTAAGGAATACCTTAATATTCAATGAGCAAGGATAGTAATATAATGTGTGGAGAACACACTAGGAGGCAACAAAAATGGAACAAGGTAAAGTAAAATGGTTTAACGCAGAAAAAGGTTTTGGATTCATCGAACGTGAAGGTGGAGACGATGTATTCGTACATTTCTCAGCTATCCAAGGCGAAGGTTTCAAAACACTTGAAGAAGGCCAAGACGTTACATTTGATGTAGAACAAGGTCAACGTGGACCACAAGCATCAAACGTAAACAAAGCTTAATTCAACCCTATATTATTTACAGACAGGCTCTCTTTGGGGCCTGTCTTTTATTTTACGAATCGGCAGCCAGGCAGCTTACATAGAAAAACATACATAATCCGTTTCATTTCTGATGATTGGTAAATATCTTGACTATTAATGTGAAATAAAGGATAATATACTTTTGCCTAAGATTATAATGATTCGGATTCTATACACTGATGATAGATAAAAGGGGAGACCATGATGCTTAAAACACTGCCTTTTTCGGTAACAAAGGAAGATTCTTTTTACGATAAGCTTTCAGAATGGATCGGTGATGTTTTTTACGATATTCTTCCCGAAAAAGGATTTGAGCTGCGTGACGAACAAATCTTCATGGCTTTTCAGTTAGAAAAAGCCTTTAAAGAAAAGAATGTAAGTTTTGCTGAAGCAGGGGTAGGGACCGGTAAGACATTGGTCTATTTACTATATGCGATTTGTTATGCGAGATATACGAATAAACCGGCAATTATTTCGTGTGCTGATGAAACGTTGATTGAACAGCTTGTCAAAGAGGAAGGCGACATTCAAAAAATCAAGAATGCTTTAGGTATTGAAGTGGATGTTAGGCTTGCCAAATATCACGATCAATATGTATGTCTGAAGAAATTGGATTACGCCGTGAATCATGAAGATTCAGAGGGAATAGATCAGCTATATGATGAACTTCCCAAGTTTGTTCATGATAACTCATCCATGAACGCCTATACAGCATATGGGGACCGTAAACAGTATCCATATTTAAATGATGAAGACTGGTCTAAAGTTGGTTGGGATCAGCTCCAAAACTGTTTTACTTGTGATAAACGCCATCGTTGTGGGCAAACCCTATCACGGGATCACTACCGAAAATCAAGTGATTTGATCATTTGTTCACATGATTTCTTCATGGAGCATGTATGGACTAAGGAAAAGCGTAAGCGTGAAGGACAGTTACCATTGCTGCCTGATCATAGCTGCGTTGTCTTTGATGAAGGTCACTTATTGGAATTTGCAGCTCAAAAGGCTTTAACTTATAAAGTTGGGGAACAAACTCTCGCTTCCGTCTTGGAATTGCTTACAGCCAATCAGGTTCGTGAAGAAACCTTATACATCATTGAGGACTTGATTGACATCAATGAAGAATTCTTTGATCTGTTGGATGAAAAAGCGATACATGTCAGCGGTTCTAATCGTTATGAGATCCCGATGTCCAAAGAAATAACAAGCTTTGCCCAAAAGCTTCACAAAAAGGTTGAAGAGCTAGAGGAGAACCTTGTTTTTGAAGCGGAAATGTACACGATCAATGATTATGATTTAAAAGTGACGGAAGAATATTTAGAGCAGCTGGGCTACTCCCTTTCTCTATTTGTGAAGGATGAACAGGCCGTTTCCTGGTTTGAAGAAAATGAAATGACCAAAACATTGGTCATCATGCCAAGGCTTGTACAGGATATTTTGTCTGAACAGGTATTCTCTAAAAAAATCCCTTACATTTTTTCTTCGGCAACATTATCGGATAATAAATCCTTCCAATATATTGCAGATAGTATAGGGATAGAAAAGTATGACAGCTTCTCCGTTGAATCACCATTTGATTATGATGAAGTCATGAAAATGAACATGCCGGTCTTCGAAAGTGGAGATCAATTGGCAAAACTTCAATATACAATGAGAACAATTGAGGAAAATGAAGGTCGAACACTAGTATTATTTCAATCAAAAGAAGAATTGCATTGGTTCAAGGAAAACTGCCCAATATCTTCTTATCCCTTTTATTTTGAAGGAGAAGCGGAAATCAGCGAGCTTGTTAAGAAGTTCCAAGAGGATGAGCAATCTGTCCTTTTCTCCTATCATTTATGGGAAGGACTTGATGTTCCAGGCCCTTCATTACAAAATGTAGTGATACACTCCCTTCCATTTCCGCCACGCGATCCAGTTTTCGAGGCCAAACGTAACTCGGTTACCGATGCTTTCGAAGAAGTGGATCTTCCATATATGCTCCTTCGATTACGCCAGGGAATAGGGCGATTGATCAGGACGAGCAATGATTCGGGAACCGTCCAGATCTTGATTGAAAAGGATCTTTCGGAACAGGTGAAAGAGAAGATTGTATCCGTTCTTCCTGTAACGCTTTAAATCAATCCATTTCAAAATGAGAGCCAAGGTCCCCCTTGGCTCTCATTTTATTTTAATTTATTAATCGGAGTAGTTCTGAGATGAATGATTTTTGTATAATATGGTAGAGTGTAGTTGGAAGGAGCAGTGAATATGAAAAAAAAGGGTATCGATCTGATAGAAAAAGAGTTCAAAGAATATGTAAAGAAAATCTCGGCCTATAATGAGGCTCTCGCATTAATTTTTTGGGATTTGCGTACAGGTGCACCGAAAAAGGGAGTAGAGCAGCGTTCCGAAGTTATTGGCGTGCTTTCCTCAGAGGTGTTTAAAATGAGCACAAGTAAAGAAATGGAATCCTTCATTTCGGAACTTTCGATGGAGAAATCCACTCTTAGTGAAACGACGAGTAAAATGGTACAAGAGTGTAAAAAAGAGTTTGAAAGGAACAAGAAAATTCCTGCAAACGAATATAAGGAATTCGTCATTTTACAATCGCGTTCTGAAAGTGCATGGGAAGAGGCAAGGGAAAAAGCGGATTTTTCTTTATTTCAACCCTACCTGGAGCAAATTGTTGCTTATACCCGTAGGTTCGTAGAGTACTGGGGATATGAAGGGACGAAATATAATACCCTTTTGGATATGTATGAACCAGGCATGACTGTAGATATACTTGACAATGTATTCAGTGAGCTTCGTTCGAGGATCGTTCCTTTGGTAAAACAGATCGCAGAAAGCGAACATAGACCTGAAACAGCGTTCCTTTATAAAGAATTTCCAAAAGAAAAACAGCATCAACTCAACTTGGAAGTTTTAAAACAGCTAGGATACGATTTCCAGGCTGGCAGACTGGATGAAACAGTTCACCCTTTCGCATCAGGAATAAATAGGGGCGATGTCCGGGTGACGACCCGATACGATGAAAATGATTTCAGGGGGGCAATCTTTGGTACCATTCATGAGTGCGGGCATGCCATTTATGAGCAGAATATTGCCGAAGATTTAACCGGAACACTTCTCGATAGCGGGACATCAATGGGAATCCATGAATCCCAATCTTTGTTTTTCGAAAACTTCATTGGACGGAACCGTAGTTTCTGGAAAAATAAATTCTCCTTATTAAAAGAGTATGCTCCCGAACAATTCAATGATGTGACGCTGGATGAATTCTACCGGGGCATTAACGAATCAAAACCATCGTTCATTCGTATTGAAGCAGATGAGCTGACGTATCCCCTACATATTATGATTCGGTATGAACTGGAAAAGGCCCTCTTTAACGGAGAACTTGAAGTGAAGGATTTACCGGAAGTCTGGAATGAAAAATACAAGGATTATTTGGGGATTGTGCCTGAAAATGATGCCATGGGCGTGTTGCAAGATGTACATTGGGCAGATGGCAGCTTTGGTTATTTCCCTTCATATGCATTGGGGTATATGTATGCAGCCCAAATCAAGCAATCGATGCTAAAAGATTTGCCTGGTTTTGATGGACTATTGGAAGCGGGAGACATTGAGCCAATCAGGAAATGGCTTAATGAAAAAATACATAAATACGGAAAAACAAAAAAGCCTCTTGAGATGTTGAAAGAAACGACAGGGGAAGGCCTGAATGTTCAGTATTTAATACAGTATCTTGAAAATAAATATAAAGAAGTTTATAAAATCAACTGAACCAAAGGAAGAAGGACTTGGATTAAATATCAAGGACTTCTTCTTTTTTTTATGGGTCATGATTGTATGCTAGTAAATGGAATATGATGAAGGGCGGGGTACTTGATAGGAAAGTCCATGATTATTTAGGTTTCGTAATTTCGCAATTTTCTAATAATACGAATGATGTTTTCTTTTTTTTATTGAAAGTTCGGTTTTTTATCAAAAATTACTTTTCAAATAGAGCCAGCGTTGTTATAATTCATATATTAATAAAATATAAAGTTTCACTCGTATAATAGCAGGGATATGGCCTGCAAGTTTCTACCGGATTACCGTAAATAATTCGACTATGGGTGAGTAATAGATCTTGTAGCGTAATGAAGGCTTTTGCTGATTCATTTTTCATTCATGCCCAAGAAGTATTGCTTCACTCCAAAAAAGTGTCGCAATGTTTCTTGGGCTTTTTTATATGCCGGGAAACAATTGCGTGTTTATGGGTCAATAAACATCCAAGATTGGGAGGAACCTTCATGCAACTTTTACAGGAAAAAATCTTGTCCGAGGGTCAAGCTTTATCAGAAGATATTTTAAAAGTAGATTCATTCTTAAATCATCAAATGGATCCTATGCTAATGAAAGAAATTGGTAAAGAATTCGTTAAACGTTTCGAACAAAAGGAAATAACGAAAGTGCTGACAATTGAATCTTCAGGCATTGGCCCTGGATTGATGGCTGCATTGGAATTGGAAGTTCCGCTAATTTTTGCCCGTAAACGTAAATCACTTACATTAACAAATGATTTAGTGACGGCGTCCGTTCATTCCTTTACAAAAAAAGAAACCAATACCATAACGGTTTCCAATAAATATATTGAAGCTGGAGATAAGGTTTTGATTATCGATGACTTCCTTGCGGTCGGACAGGCAGCACGGGGCTTGGTGGAAATCTGTAAGCAGGTTGGAGCAGAAGTGGCGGGAATCGGCATCGTTATTGAAAAAGCCTTTCAAAGTGGCGGTAAGGATCTTAGGGAACAAGGTTTTCAGGTTGAATCACTTGCGCGAATTGCTGAGTTGAAATTCGGTGAGATAACGTTCGCTGAGGAAAAGGAAGGAGCAACCGTCAATGTCTAATCAATCACCATTAAAAGTTGCTTCCTTAGGATTACAACATGTTCTTGCCATGTATGCCGGTGCAGTCGTCATTCCATTAATTGTCGGTGGGGCGCTGGGATTGACTGCAGCGCAGTTAACTTATTTAGTTTCAATAGACATTTTGATGTGCGGGATAGCCACTTTATTGCAAGTATGGAAAAATAAATTCTTTGGAATTGGGCTTCCGGTCGTCCTAGGCTGCACATTCACAGCAGTTAGCCCGATGATTGCAATTGGTACACAATATGGAATCAACTCCATTTATGGATCTATATTGGTGTCGGGATTGATCGTTGTAATCATTAGTAAATTCTTCGGGAAGCTAGCAAAGTTCTTCCCACCCATTGTCACTGGATCGGTCGTTTTGATTATTGGCATTACGCTCATTCCTGTTGCCATCAACAATCTTGGAGGAGGCCAAGGGGCTGCTGATTTTGGTGACTTGAATAATGTAGCTCTTGGTTTTGGAACTTTGTTATTCATCATATTTATGTATAAATTCTCATCTGGATTCGTACGCTCCATTTCTATTTTATTGGGGCTGTTAGTCGGAACTTTTGCAGCTTTCTTCCTTGGAAAAGTTGATTTTAGCTCAGTGGCCAGTGCCACTTGGCTGCATATGCCTCATTTTTTCTACTTTGGTGCTCCGACTTTTAACGTCACGGCGATCATTACCATGACTTTGGTGGCGATCGTCAGCTTGGTGGAATCGACTGGTGTTTATTATGCCCTTGGTGAAATAACGGATAAAGAGATTTCAGAAGACGATCTAGCTCGCGGGTATCGATCTGAAGGGCTTGCCATCATGATAGGCGGTTTATTCAATGCGTTTCCATATACGGCTTTTTCACAAAATGTTGGATTGATTCAATTGTCAGGAATTAAAACAAGAAATGTCATATACACTACAGCGGGCATTCTCATTTTCATTGGTTTTGTTCCGAAAATTGGTGCATTCACAACCATTATCCCTTCATCCGTACTTGGCGGTGCAATGGTTGCGATGTTCGGAATGGTAATTGCCGCTGGAATTAAGATGTTGAGTAAAGTGGACTTTGCTTCTCAAGAAAATTTATTGATCATCGCTTGTTCCGTAGGTATGGGCCTTGGGGTGACGGTCGTTCCTGAGCTATTTGCGCAAATACCGGAAAGCTTTCAAATCTTAACGGAAAACGGTATTGTAGCCGGAAGTTTGACAGCCATTTTCTTGAATATCGTCTTTAACATCGTTCCTACAAAAGGAAAAGTGAGGAAAGCGCGTATTGAAGAGCAAAATGTAGCCTGATTAAAAATAGATTCGGTGAACTTGATAGATTCTCCCTTTTAAATGCCTACAATCCTCATGCGTGAGGATTGTAGGCATTTTTTCATTGGTGTCGAGGACATTTCATTGATATAGAAATTGGAGTTTTGTCAGATAAAAGGAAACTCTCTTCACTTTTTGAATATATTGATAGTATATGTTCAGGAAAGTAGTGATAGGGATGGAGAAAAAATATTGTATTCATTGTCGAACCATTCTAACCCAGGAGTATAGGTGCAGTGTTTGTGGAAAAGAGGAGTTTCAAAATATCATTATTCAAGTACAAAATCAATCTTCAGTAAAGAAAGAAGAATGAAGGCGCCCTCTTACCGAATATAGGTAAGGGGGTTTATGTTTCATGGTTACATTTCGATCATTAAGAGGAGATGAAGAATACCTACGCTGTTTAATGAAAGGGGTTAATGGATTATATTTTGGTATTGCCCACAATGACGGTTGGAGGGGGAATATTAATTAATGCATGTCTCCTGCGAAGGAGGTGATGATATTACCGGCAAGCATGCTGCCAAGTTCTGCTGCAAAAGATTCAAGCATTTTATCTTTTAAGAAAGAGCAAGCCAAACATGTTTTCACCTGATTTTCTCCTACATCCGTTTGTTCCCTCAATCATAATTTCTTCAGGCGGATATCCCCTGTCATGCCAATAGGGACGCTAAGGGATACCAGTTCGAAAGGATGTCTGATGAGGGACGGCGTTTGAACGTCCAAAGAGAAAGGAATAAGGCACTGGACTGCCAGGATGGTTCCATCTAACTCTTTTGTGATTATGGCGTGGATTTCCATTTTCATTCCTCCGCAGACTGTATTACCTAGCTTTTTAGATAAAATGAATAAATATTCTGAACGGCTGACCATTTAGCGATAAAGCATAAATGATATCTTTATGGGTATATTATATTAACCATATCATGAATAATAAGGGGTGGAATCATGCCGTATTTATTATCTGCATCTCATATAAAGCTGCCACATTTACTTTCTCAGGAAAAAATCATGGAATTTTCGAGAGAAATATTTGGAGCCTCATTTAAGAATATAGAACGGTTACTAAAAGCCTTTAAGAATGGACAAGTGGAAAATCGATATTTTTCAAATGATCTTGATTGGTTTAAAGAGGATCACGCTTTTGCCGATCGGAATGATTTATATATTCAGCAGGCAGTCAAGTTTGGGAAAGAAGCGATAGAAAAATGCTTAGCCAACACAGAATTTTTAAAAGAAGAACTGCAGGCAAGCGAGCTAGATGCTTTCTTCTTTATCTCAAGCACGGGGATTGCTACCCCGACCATTGATGCCAGGATAATGAATGAACTCCCATTTAACCCTCATGTTAAAAGGATTCCGATTTGGGGACTTGGCTGTGCAGGGGGAGCAAGTGGCCTATCGCGTGCTTTTGAATATTGCCAAGCATACCCGACGGCGAAGGTTATTGTTTTAAGTGTGGAGTTATGCAGTCTGACATTTCAAAAGAATGATATTTCCAAAAGCAATTTAATTGGAACTTCCTTATTTTCTGATGGAGTAAGCTGTGTTTTGGTTTGCGGTGATGAAGTGCCAGATGAACAGTTTTCAAAAAAAGTAAGACATTTGCAATTTTTGAATTCGCAATCTACGCTTATGCCGGATTCATTGGATGTAATGGGTTGGGATGTTAAAGATCAGGGGCTATACGTGATCTTTTCGAAAGATATTCCTACAATCATCAAAGATTGGCTTAAACCTAATGTTCAAGAGTTCTTAATGGAGAATGGTTTCGATCTCAGGGATATAAAAGATTTCATTGCTCACCCCGGAGGCAAAAAAGTAATTGATGCATATCACGAATCCCTCGGTTTCGATGAAAGCATGACTGCAGAGTCAATGAATGTATTGCGGGAATTTGGCAATATGTCCTCAGCAACTATTTTGTATGTCCTGGAGAGGTTCATGCAGCGTGGCGGGAATAAAGGGGAGGTTGGCTTGGCTGCTGCGTTGGGGCCTGGTTTTTCATCAGAACTTGTGTTAATGAGGTGGAAGTGATGATCTTCGCCATTTTCATTATCTTGATCGCTATTCAGCGCCTGGTTGAATTGTATATCGCCAAACAAAATGAAAAACAGCTGAAAGTTGCAGGAGCAGTTGAATACGGTGAGTCCCATTACAAATGGATGGTTCTAATGCACCTTAGTTTTTTTATTGTCCTCATTATTGAAGTGGCCGTGCTTGAAAGGAATGTGGCTGGCCTTTGGCCAATTTGGCTGCCCCTTTTTCTAATTGCGCAGTCAGGCAGGATTTGGGTGATCCAGTCATTGGGAAAACATTGGAACACCAAAATCATCGTGCTTCCTGATGCCGATGTAGTCAAAAAAGGTCCTTATAAATACATCAAACATCCGAACTATATCATAGTGGCAACTGAGATTATAGTTATTTCCTTGCTATTCAATGCATATTATACTGCGATCATCTTTAGTTTATTGAATGTATGGATGATGACGGTTAGAATCCCACTAGAAGAGAAGGCATTAAAGGAACATACGGAATATTCTGCGGTTTTTAAGGAAAAATAATAAAAAAATTTTAATTTCTTATTGAAAATGATTATCGTTCGTGATAAGATTCTAATTGAAGATGAAAATTATTCTCATTCTCATTCTCATTCTCATTCTCATTCTGATTTTGATAAAATTAATTAATTTAATAACTAATAACTAATAACTAATAACTAATAACTAAAGGCTAATCAATATATAAGAGGATGGTGTTGGTAATGATTTGGGTATTCATTTTATTGACAGTCGCTACATATGGATTTGTGATGAAACATGTATTGAATAATATTCAAAAACCGGCAAAGGCAGTAAAACCTTATACCGAGTCACCAATGGAAAACCGTGCTCCATTTAACCCCACCCCTACAACCAGGTAAAATCCTGGTTTTTTTTCGTTTTGAAGTCAATATATGAAACAACTGCATGAATCCACCAATAGGTGGTTTTTTTTTGAACATGGCCTGTAATGAATCATATAGTAAAAATAAAGCTGGTGGTATGAATAACAATCGAAATCGTTTACAATAAGAATATCAAAATGACGATAGATTAAGGGGTATGGATTCATGATTCAAGAAACATTAAAGCAACAGTCCAAATTGGGGATTTTGACTGCCATGTATGAGAAATTTCAATCGGCAGGGGATACAGGCAATGCCGATAAACTGAAACAGTTAATCTTGAAAGTCAATAATGAGGAGTTCATCATTGCTTTTTGCGGGCATTTTTCAGCGGGGAAATCAAGCATGATCAACTTCCTCCTTGGTGATCAAGTATTGCCTTCCAGTCCGATTCCGACAAGTGCAAATACGGTAAAAGTCCAAAAAGGGGAAGACTATGCCAAAGTCTTTTACCATCATCAGCCACCAGTCTTATTTCCAGCACCTTATGATTTTAAAGAGGTCAAGAAATTTGCCAAGGATGGAGATTCAGTATCGGCAATCACAATAAGTTCCAATGATTTTTCACTGCCGGATTCATGTGCGATCATGGATACGCCAGGAATTGATTCGACAGACGATGCACATAGGGTTTCTACGGAATCTGCCTTGCATCTAGCTGATGTCGTCTTCTATGTCATGGACTATAATCACGTCCAATCAGAAGTGAACTTCCTATTCACGAAAGAATTGTTAGAGGCTGAAAAACCAACATACTTAATTATCAATATGATCGATAAGCATGATGAGAACGAGCTTAGCTTCCAAGATTTCAAGCTATCCGTTTCTGAAGCATTTGCGAACTGGAATGTATATCCTGATGGTATTTTTTATACATCCGTAAGAGACTTGAACAATAGCGAAAATGAAATAGATGCGGTCAAGCAATTCATATATGAAATGGCTGGCAAAGGTCAAAATGATGGGAAAGATGCCATCATGCAATCGGCTAATGCCCTTGTCGAAAGGCATCTTAATTGGCTGAAGGAGCAATATGAAGAGGAACACGCCGATGATTTTGAAGTATTATCGGAACTTCCTCATGATGAGCGAATACATCTGACGAATCAGGTGGACAGCCTATTGAAAGAAAAAAATTCATTGACGGGACATATAGAGAAAATCAAGGTCCAATATGCTGATGCATTAGAAACCATACTAAAAGGTGCGTACATCATGCCCGCAGCTACACGGGACCTAGGTAGATCTTTCTTGGAATCGGCTCAGCCGGATTTTAAAATGGGTCTATTATTTGCCAAGAAAAAAACGGATGCCGAACGTGAGGCACGTATCAAAGCATTCTTGACCGATTTACAAGAAAAGGTGAAAACCCAGCTTGTATGGCATCTTAAAGAATTAGCGGTTAAAACGCTTAATCAAGCGGAAATCCATGATTCAACACTTGAAAGTAAGGCTCAGGCACTTCGGATTGAGGTAACGGAATCTTACATAAAAAACTCTTTGAAGCCTCAAGTCGATATTACGGGTGAATACGTTTTAAACTATACGAATGATTTAGCATCTGCCATCAAAAAGAAAGCTCGTGATGTATCAGAAGGATTTTTGAATAATATGGTTACGGTAATGGAAGGGATGGTGGAACAGCAGTCTAAAGCCATCGATAAGGAGCTTGAAGGTTTTTCTGAATTTGCGGAAGCCCTTAAAGTTACTGCTGCGATGAATGCAGAAATTGAGTACCAAATGGAACGTTTAGAAGCCATTGCTCAACAAACTGAATCATTAGTAGATGAGCGAGACATCGATATGCTTTTAACTCAATGGAATGAGGAAGAAAAAAATATTACAGTCAAAATCATGAAAACGGATAAAGTAAGTAATTCAAAGTCCGTCAACGAACCTGAAACGGCACATGATAAAGAAAACAAAGACGCTGTACCATCCGTGATTGCTTCTACATCTGATGCTATTGATTTACGCGGAAAAGAAAAGCTGATGGAGACTGCCACGGGTTTACAAAAGGCGGCCAAGCTGATTCAACCTTTGAGAGGATTTCAATCACTTTACAAAGAATTGAAAGAGAAGGCAAACCGCTTGGAACAGCAAACGTTCACGGTTGCTCTCTTCGGTGCATTCAGTGCGGGTAAATCTTCCTTCGCCAATGCGTTGATGGGAGAAAGCGTCCTTCCTGTTTCACCAAATCCGACAACTGCCGCAATCAACAAAATCATGTCTTCAGACGCTGAGCATCCACACGGAACGGCAACCGTCAAATTAAAGACGGAAGCGATGCTGTTAGAAGATGTAAGCCTGGCGTTGGCAGCTTTTGATAAATCGGCAAAGACTCTAGATGAAGCACTTCAACTAGCAGGGCAAATCATCGCGAAGGCGGGGGAAGTTGATAAGGGGAAAACGCATTTATCCTTTTTAAGGGCGTTTCATCAAGGGCTTCCTGAGTACCAAAATGATTTAGGAAATGTGGTTACGGTAGATCTTGAAGGATTTAAACGTTTTGCTGCAGAAGAGTCCAAGTCGTGTCTTGTTGATTTGATTGAATTGCGTTATGACTGTGAAATGACAAAGCAAGGGATGGTCCTTGTTGACACACCTGGGGCCGATTCAATAAATGCACGGCATACAGGAGCAGCTTTCGAATATATTAAGAATTCGGACGCCATCCTATTTGTGACCTATTATAATCACCCATTTTCTCGGGCAGACAGGGAGTTCTTGATACAACTTGGACGTGTGAAAGATTCTTTCGCCATGGATAAGATGTTTTTCATCGTCAATGCCGTCGATCTGGCCCAAACCACTGAGGAATTGGGAGAAGTGATGGATTATGTCACAGATCAATTGAATGGATTCGGAATCCGTTTTCCAAAACTGTTTCCGCTTACGAGTAAGGGAGCGTTGATGGAAAAACAAACGCCTGGTTCGTTTAAGCATACGTTCCTTCCTGCTAGCGGAATCTCGGAATTCCAGGGCCAATTCGATTCTTTCATAGAAAACGATTTAACGGGACTTGCAATTGAATCGGCTCAAGCTGCTGTAAAAAGAACGGAAGAACTGCTCCGAGATGTAATTACAGCTTCCAGGCAGGATGAGAAAGCGAAACGAAATGCCTTGGAGACCCTTTCTCATGAGGCACAGTCCATTTCCGAACTCCTCTCAGTCATTAAAGGGGATGCAGAAAAGCAACGTTTGAAAAAAGAGATAGACGAATTGACTTTCTATAGTAAACAGCGGGTCTTCTTCCGGTTTAATGATTTCTTCAAAGAATCGTTCAATCCGGCTGTTTTAAAAGATGATGGAGGCGATTTGAAAATTGTCCTCAAGCAATCGATGAAGAACTTATTGGATGCGTTAGGCTTTGACCTTGCCCAGGAAATGCGGGCAACGGCTTTAAGGACGGAAATGTTCGTGAATAAATTACTGAATGAGAAACAAAGCAGTTTGCTTCAGCAAATGCAAAAAATAAGAAGAACCCTTTCATTACAGCCATATGAACCTAATGAGAGGGAGTCCCTTGAATTTACAGGAGCTTTTTCCAAATTAGATACGGGGGAGTTCAAAAAGGAATTGGCATTATTTAAAAATCCAAAATCTTTCTTTGAAAAAAATGAAAAAGCGAAAATGAGCGAAGGGATTCAGAAGCGTTTAGATGAACCTGCCCTTATATATGTAAAAGAGCAGGGTGAGCGGATTCTCGAAATGTATATTGAAGTCCTTGAACAAGAGTTACTCGCGATTCAAAAAGAGTTTAAGACGGAAATATCGGATATCTTTGCAGGTTTACGTGCAGCATTGGAGGAAACGGTCGATTTACCGTATTATGAAAATGCCGTAGCGGAATTGGCTAGAATGCATACGAAGAAATAGAAACGAGGTTCATTCATGAAAGATATCCTTATTTCACGATTGAGATACTTGGAAAAGAAAGAGGATATGACGATATTGATGGCTGCTGTTACTGGCAGCCATTCTTTTGGTTTATCATCGGTTCGATCGGATTACGATGTTCGGTTTATATATGTTCATAATGATAAGCGATCATATCTCAGCTTGAGTCAGCCAGTCGAAGTCATTCATTTGAAAGAAGGACTATTTGACATGGAAGGATGGGATCTATTTAAATCATCCCGCCTTACCTTAAAGAGTAATCCTGGACTTTTTGAGTTATTTCAATCGCCAATCAAGTTAATAACCCATCCGGATTATTATAGGAAGGTGAATGGTTTGATAGCGGCTTGCTATTCCAAAAAAGCACTGGGACACCATTACTATCGGATGATGAATGACAATCTTCAACAATTGAAAAAATCAAGGGGTTCCGAAAGAAAAGAACTAAAAATATGGGTACAAGTATACCGTTCGTATTTAATCCTTGAATATTTCATCCAGCGGGGTTCGTTGCCACCTTTATCGGTATGGGAATTACTTGATTTGGTTTCAATTGAACAAGAACTGAAAACCAGGATGACCCGGATATTTAAGGCAAAACAAATGGGAGAATGGTTAAGCAATAATGAAAGAGAAAAGAATCTTTCGATAATTGAAGGGAAATCGCTTTCCATAAAGAATGAAATAACTAGGCTACCTAACGGGAAGAACATGGAAACGGAGCTTAATCAATTAATTTGGACCATTTTGAAATAGGGGGTTTTTGAGATGAGTTATATAATCGAAAAAGAAAAGCTTTTGCCGTTGTTGAATTCCAGTGATATCAGAATTTGTGATTGCCGCTTTCAGCTAGGCTCTCCTAATGCAGGGTATAATGAATACAAAAGAGACCATATTTCCGGAGCTGTTTATTTCGATCTTGAAAAGGATTTATCGGGGCAGGTTCAAGAACATGGCGGAAGACACCCTCTTCCTGACCTGGAAACCTTTAAAGTTAAACTGGAATCAAATGGAATCACCAATGATACGGTACTTATTGCTTATGATGGAGGGGAAGGTTCTTATGCTTCCAGGTTTGTCTGGCTGCTGAGCTATCTTGGGCATCAGAAAGTCTTTGTTCTTAACGGGGGCTTTCGCGCCTGGAGGGATGCAAGCTATCCAATTGACTCGAATCAAACAAAATATGTGCCTACAGAATATCATATCGATTTAAATGAGTCCGTTTTTGCATCTTTTCAAGCAGTGAAGAATTACACAATGAATAGGCCTGACGATATCGTATTAATGGATTCAAGGGAATCTAAGCGTTACGAGGGAATCGAGGAGCCGATTGATAAGAAAGCCGGCCATATACCTGGTGCGGTAAATAAGGTGTGGACGAACGTTCTGGAAAAAGGCTATTTTAAAAAGAAGGAAAATCTTCAGTCGAATTTCACAGACATCGGTAAAGATAAGGAAATCATTGTATACTGCGGTTCAGGCGTAACAGCTTCGCCCAACTATATCGCCCTGAAAGAAGCTGGCTTTAAAGATGTGAAGATTTATATTGGCAGTTTCAGTGACTGGATCTCGTATGTTGATAATCCAATTGAATAATATGTTTACCAATTAAACGTACCTTAAAAAAGGGCACAGTTATGTTAAAATGGAAGTACATCATGATAGAGGTGATAATGTGTTAATGAAAGAAAATGAGCAGCCTCCTTCCTTTATGCTTGTCGATGGGATGGCGCTTTTATTTAGAGCTTTTTATGCAACGGCCGTTACTGGTCAATTCATGATTAACTCAAAAGGCATCCCGACTAATGCCGTACAAGGTTTTTTGAAGCATATGCTGACGGCGGTGAACCACTTTTCACCTAGTCATGTAGCGGTTTGTTGGGATATGGGCAGCAAGACTTTCAGAAATGAATTATTTGATGGATACAAGGCTAATCGATCGGAAGCGCCAGTCGAAATGGTCCCTCAATTCGACCTAGCGAAGAAAGCGGTTGAAGCATTTGATATCCCTAACATAGGGCTCTCAGGATATGAGGCGGATGACTGTATTGGAACGATTGCGAAGGCATCTGCTCAACATAGCCGGGTTGGTATATTGACTGGCGATCAAGATATGCTGCAGTTAATAGATGAAAACATTTCCGTCCTATTGTTAAAAAAAGGGTATGGCAACTATGAAATGCATAATCCAGATAGCTTTTTTGAATGGAAAGGGATCACACCAAGACAAATGATCGATTTAAAAGCTTTAATGGGTGATACAGCTGATAACTATCCCGGAGTTAAAGGAATTGGGGAAAAGACAGCGTTGAAATTATTGATCCAGTATCAAAGTATAGAAGGGATACTTGAAAATGTCGCTTCATTGACGAATGGGCAGCGGGCTAAAATTGAATCCGCAGTCGATATGCTTCATTTATCCAGAAAGCTAGCAGAAATAAAATGTGATGTACCAATTTCATGTTCGTTGGACGATGCGGTCTATCAGTATGATCGTGAGAAGGTCAAAAGTCTGGCTACTGATCATGAATTCAAGGCTTTATTGAGAATGATCTAATCAAACAAGCGGAGCTTCCCAAGGGGAGCTCCTTTCTTTGCATGTTGATTTTTTTGTCGAAAAATGGATAGTCAAAATCTTTGATATACGGTAAGATGAAAATAAGGCATGAAGTATGGAGTGGATGCAGAAGTGGCGAAATCAACTGAAGAGTATGTTAGTTTTTTAGAGGGGAAAGGATTCACTTTCGGTAATGACGCTATTGGTTTTATTTATTTTGGTAAGCGCTACACGGATGCAAGTGATATTTTAGTCAATGCAGCAATAGAATTGACATTGAAGGTACAAAAGAATTTTGATGGTAGCTTTTATATCTCCTTTTTGGAAAACTTAAAACAAAATGGCATTGAAACGCGCAGTGCAGCGGTATCGTTTGCAAAAAAACAGGGGCTGCTTAAATAAATCGGACTTCGTAACTGGAAGTCCGATTTATTTAATTGGGCTTTTCAAGTAAACTCTTGTGTGACCGGTTTCTTTTTCTTAACAGGCAGTTCAGCAAATATCATTCCCAAGAAAATGAATGCGCAGCCGATGATGGAAGCGGAAGTCAATTTTTCCCCTATCAATATGTATGAGGATAATGCAGCAAAAACCGGTTCCATTGAAAAGATCAGCGCCACTCTTGTAGGTGTCGTATAGGCTTGGAAAAAGGTTTGTGCGAAAAAGGCGAACGCCGTGGCCAAGGCTGCCGTAACCAATAAAGCAATCCATACATCCTTCTGTAACATGACCTTTGAGCTGAAGATGACGGAATGATTCTCTTGGAAAATGAAGGCTGAAACAATTGATAATAAAGATACGGTGGAAACCTGAATCAGCGTCAACGGTAAAGCAGGAAGGGTCCTGGCATATCGAGCGGTAGTAATGATTTGCATGGCAAAACCGATTGCGCATAAAAATACCAGTAAATCACCGATATTCAAATGGGAGCGGTCAGCGATAGCCATTAAATAAAGCCCGATGGTTGCGGCTGCGACACCTATTATTGTATGGCGGGAAAGCCTATGTTTTAAAAGCAGCAGGGAAAAAACAGGGACCATGACGACACTTAATCCTGTTATGAAGCCTGTCTTCGCAGGAGTTGTATAATTCAATCCGATTGTTTGAAGCCCATATCCCAGAAAAAGCCAAACTCCAATATGAAACCCAGCTATAAAAAGGCCTTTATTCTGTGTTTTCCCTTTTTTGTGTAAAGTCGATAAATAAGGGATGAGCAAGAAAACGAAGGCCATGAAGAAACGGACGGCATTAAAAGTGAAGGGGTCAAGAAAAGATAGTGCATTTTGGACCATGACAAAAGTGACGCCCCAGATGAATACAACGAATAATAATGAAAAATCAGCTGTCTTTTTCATGAATTTCCTCAGCCTTATTCAATCGAATGGCCCGTCTCGCCAACTCATCCGCAGACTTGTTTTCAAGATTTGGAATCCATTTCATGAAAAATAATTCAAGCTCGTCGGAAAGCTTTAGCGCCCGTTCAAGCAAAATGGCATACTTATTTTTTGCGAATCTTTTTTCAATGGCCTGGTTGATGGCTTGGGAGTCAGTCCGAAAAGAAACGATTTGATATTTATTGGCTACACAAATTTCCAATGCTTTGATTAAAGCATGGTACTCTGCTTCATGGTTTTCCATATTTCCAAGCGGAAAGGAATGCCTCTCGACCACACCGTTATTATTTATGAAAACCCCAGCGCCGCTCGGGCCTGGGTTGCCTGCACTGGCACCATCAATATACACTTCGATCAAGATGTGCTCCTCCTCGAGTTTACCTGTTAATATGCTTTGATAAAAAATGTTCCATATAAAATTAAGCTTGAAACATGAGAATTTCAGGCAGATATGGGAACTATAATTAAAAAGAGTGATTCAAATGCTTACAATATATTATAAAGGGTATGACGAAAAAAAGGTATGAAAATTGTAAGCTGTTCTGCATGAATGGATAAGGAGCTGGAAATCTTTGAAGGTAATAATGCAATGGACATATCATGCTTCAAAAAAACCATCTGCCGATTTCATTTCGGATTGGCTTGATGCCGGGACTGCACTGGTCATTACGGAAGATCTTGAAAAGGCAGGAAGGTTGAAGGAAGTGGAATTCAAGGATGAATTCGATACAACATGGACAAAGAAGGAGCTAAAGAAACTCCTGACGGAAGTTGAGGAAGAGCCGCAGGATGTGACGGTTTTTTTTGATGGGGGTTTTCAAAAAGATGAAAAGGTGGCAGGAATCGGTGTTGCCATTTATTTTCGTCAAGGTAAGAAGTTCTGGCGGTTACGCACCAATATGAAATTGGAGCAATTCGAATCGAATAATGAAGCGGAATATGCGGCCTTTCATGAAGCGGTCAGGCAGATGGACGAACTTGGAATTCACCATCAAAGCTGTGTTTTTAAAGGGGATTCTCTAGTTGTCTTAAAACAACTTTCCGGTGAATGGCCCTGTATGGAAGAAAACTTAAATAAATGGCTGGACCGCATTGAAGCGAAATTGGATAAATTGAAGATTATTCCGATCTGCAAGCCAATTTCTCGAAAGGAAAACCAGGAAGCCGATCGCCTCGCAACTCTTGCACTTCAGGGAAAGGCCATTTTCAGCAAAATAGAAATTGATCGGTCAAAGGAGCCATAACAACAATGAACAGGAAAAAAATATATGAAGAAGTGGAAGATGTTCTCGCTTCATTTTGCCAAGATTGTTTTTTACGAAAGCATTTTCGAAAAGAGAAGGGGCGTACGTATGCCCATCAGTTCTGTATTTCAGAATGTACGGTTGGTGAAAAATTAAAACAGCTGGGCAATGAACTTAGTGACCGATCTTAAGTGCCCAAATTCACTTTCATTATGACACAGGGAAATATGGAATATGGTATTATAGGTAAAAAAATAGAGAAAAGTGTGGAAGTAATGAAAAATAGAAGAGGAAAGCTGAATAATAAAGCGAATCCGCCTCTTACCATACCTGAAATTGATTCCATAATGGAAGAATTGAAAAAAGGCGAATTTTCTTTAGCTGTAGATCAAGTACAATCTAACGTAAAGATTCATGAAAGAATCAACGAAGCTTCTCTTCAAGTCAAAAACATCTTTCAAGATATACGTCAAGAAGGAAAAATACAGCCTGAAAAGATTAAATTGATTAAAGCGGAAGTTGCACCTGTCATTGCAGAAGCTGCAAAGAATCGTGATATTTATTACCTTTTCGAAGAGATGCAAGTAGATAACCAGTACACGTATAGACATAATATCGGTGTCGGAATCATTGCCACTTATCTAGGGATGATGCTTGGATTATCGAAAGAAAACCTTTCAGCCCTGACATTGGCAGCCACGCTGCATGACGTGGGTAAAACGAGGATTTCTGATAGTATATTGGAAAAACCGGGTAAACTGACTGCGGCGGAATTTGAAGAAATGAAACGCCATACCAATTATGGATATGAATTACTTAAAAATATCCCTGGAATCCCACCATCGATAGCATTGACAGCCCTTCAGCACCATGAACGAGAAGATGGGCAAGGCTATCCACTTGGACTGAAGGGGAATGATATCCATCATCATTCGAAAATCGTCGCTATAGCCGACGTATTCCATGCGATGTCTTCAGATCGTGTATATCATCAGGCCATGCCGTTTTATAAGGTGATTGAGCAAATGAACAGCGATATGTTCAGTAAATTCAATCCAGAAATCCTGCTGGAGTTTGTAAACCGATTAATGTCCATTTTGGTCGGAAAAGAAGTCATGCTTACCAATGGACGTATCGGGACAATCATCTTGATCAATCCCTACGATCCCCTTAAAGTTTTATTGAAAACCAGTACAGAGATCATAGATTTGCGAATGGAAAAGCAGTGGCAGATCGAACGAATCATCGGTGAATGAAAAAGAGCCCGATTATAAAAAATCGGGCTCTTTTTCATTCTGATTTACCGAATCAAAATAGGCTTTAAGCATTACTTTATTTTCGCTGAAGTCTGCAATCGTATATTGATCAAGGACCTGTAGAAAAGCATCCAAGGCATTATTAAGGACAAATTTCAATGAACAAACAGGAGAAATCACACAGTTATCGTGATCTTTAAAACATTCAACCAGATAAAAATCTTCTTCGGTTCTCCGGACCAGTTCCCCTACATTTATTTCAGCGGGTGATTTTGCAAGCCGGAAACCGCCATTTCTTCCACGTATTGTCTCAATATAGCCTAATTTACCTAAATTATGAACAATCTTCATCAAATGATTTTTAGACAATTGATATACTTCAGAAATCTCTTTGATATTTGATAATTTGCTTTGGTCGTGGGAAGCCAGGTAAATCAACACTCTAAGTGAGTAATCGGAATAACTCGTCAACCTCATGTTTATCGCCTCACATTCTATCCCCACTTGACTATATCATAAATGTGAACATTTTATAAACATGAAAACTTATTATTTGAAAAGATGTATGAATAATATTGCTTTTAATGCATTTAAGTTCTAATATAAACATGTATTTAAAATACTTGTTTATGAAAAGAGGTTTAACTATGTTATCCCAAAAAACTATCGACGTTATCAAATCAACCGTACCTGTATTAGAAGTGCATGGTACAACTATCACAACTGTATTCTATAAAAATCTTTTCGAAGCACATCCTGAATTATTAAATATTTTTAATCATGCCAATCAAAAAAAGGGACGCCAGCAAAATGCACTTGCCAACACGGTTTTGGCTGCAGCAAAATATATAGATCAACTTGAAACGATAATACCTGCCGTAAAGCAAATAGCACAAAAACACAGAAGTCTTGCAGTTAAAGCCGAACATTATCCCATTGTTGGAGAATATTTATTAGGTGCAATCAAGGAAGTGTTACAAGATGCGGCTACAGAAGAAATCCTCCAGGCTTGGGGGGAGGCATATGGAGTCATTTCCAATGCTTTCATTAGCATCGAAAAGGAAATGTATGACCAAGCTTCCAATCAGGTCGGCGGATGGGCTGATTTCAAAAGATTCACAGTCGTGGAAAAGGTACGGGAAAGTGACGTAATCACTTCCTTTTATTTAAAACCATCAAATGGAGATACTGTTCCATCATTTCTTCCTGGACAATATATTACCGTTCGTATCGAGATACCGGGTGAACGTTATTTATTCAACCGTCAGTATAGTTTGTCTGATGTTCCGGGAAAAGATTACTTCCGGATTTCCGTTAAAAAAGAAAAGCCGGGAACCTCTCCTGATGGAAGGGTTTCTAACTACTTGCATGAATTCATTCAGATGGGTGACAGTATAGAGGTAACGGCTCCTGCAGGTGATTTCACCATCGATTTGGAAAAACGGACACCGGCAGTATTCTTGAGCGGAGGGGTTGGCATAACGCCTTTCATGAGTATGGTTCATGCGATTGCAGAACAAGCACCTGAGCGTGATGTCCAATTCATTCATGCGTCCGATAATGGCAATTTGCAGCCGTTCAGAATGGAACTGACAGAACTAACGCACAAGCTTGCCAGCTATCATTTATCTTTTGTCTTTAAAAATCCGAGTGCGGATGATAAGAACCTGCCGAATTTTGAAAAGGAAGGGTATATCGATAAAGAATTATTGAGCAGTTCCGTTAAACCTGAAGCTGATTATTATGTGTGTGGCCCTGTTCCTTTCATGAAGGCCATTATTACTTACCTGAAAGAATTGGGGATAGATACGGATAAAATTCACTATGAGTTCTTCGGACCAGCCATGGCATTATAAGGTTCATTCATCGTAGGAATGTTATTGACATCAAGCAGATAATTTTGCATACTATATTAAAACAATGAACGTTGAGAGAAGATTAGTATGCGAGAATCACTGTGACAGAGAGCGGCGTCAATTGCTGGAAGGCCCGCGACAGGAAAGCGCAGAACCTGCTTCTTGAGTCCTATGCAAAACATAGGCGCAAATCCTGGCGTTATCAGGCAAAGTGGAATGCATGAACTTGCATTCAATGAAGGTGGTACCACGGAGAGCAGCCCTTTTCGTCCTTATTTCGAGGATGAAAAGGGCTTTTTTTCATGTCTTAGATATTTATTGGAGGAAGTAATCGATGGAAAAGAAACGTATCGTTGTAAAGATAGGAAGTAGTTCTTTGACCAATACACAAGGTGAAATCGACCAAGATAAATTTTCCGATCATATCCAGGCAGTGGCAGCATTAAGGAAAGCAGGACATGAAGTTGTCCTTGTTTCATCAGGTGCTGTAGCGACAGGTTTTCGCAAGCTAGGCTACCCTACGAGGCCTGTCACACTCAAAGGAAAACAAGCTGCTGCAGCTGTAGGGCAAAGCCTATTGATTCAATCATATATGGAACAATTAGGGCACTTTGGAATCGTTCCGGCGCAGATTTTATTAACAAGGAAAGATTTCTCGAAAAAAGATAGATATAAAAATGCATATGCGACATTGATGGAATTGCTTGAACGCGGCATCCTTCCGATTATAAATGAAAATGATACAGTATCGGTCGAGGAGTTGACTTTTGGTGATAATGATATGCTATCCGCCTTAGTAAGCGGGTTAGTCCACGCCTCCAACTTGATCATACTAACGGACATTAATGGGCTTTATGATTCCAATCCTCAGACAAATCCAGGGGCGAAACGATTTGAAAAGTTATCAGAAGTAACGGCGGATTTATTGCAAATGGCAGAAGGGACCGGATCTAATGTCGGGACCGGGGGTATGAAATCGAAGCTGATTGCAGCGCAAACAGCATTGTCTCTTGGGGTGAAAGTATTCATCGGATCAGGTTTGGGGAGTGATAAGCTTCTAACAATCCTTCAAGGCAATGGTGATGGCACGTATATTGGGAATGATGTCATGACGACAGTGACGAAAAGCAAACAATGGATATCCCTTCACTCACAAGTATCCGGGAGAATTTTCGTTGATGAAGGTGCCGAAAGGGCTTTAGTTTCAAATGGCAGCAGTCTGCTGCCAGCTGGAATATATGAAATTAAAGGAGTCTTCAATAAGGGGGATGTTGTCGAAGTCTTTGGTGCAAATGGATTATTGGGTCGGGGTGAGGTCCTTTATTCCGCCGAAGAGTTAAAACAGGCGATGGGAAAGAGGACATCCGAGCTTGTGATCACTTCCATAGAAGTGATCCATCGTGATAAATGGGTAAAAGCATAGATAATCAATATCGGAAAGAAAAGGGGGCATTTGGAAATGAGTGAAGTGACGGCGAAAGGAAAGGCAGCCAAAAAAGCCAGTTATCAGCTAATCGGATTGACGACTGAAAAGAAGAATGAGGCACTTGGAAAAATTGCTAAGCAACTTATTATCGATAAAGATTTTTTGATAAAGGAAAACCAAAAGGATCTGGAAGAAGGCAGGAGAAAAGGCTACAGTGAGTCTACATTAGATCGGATTATGTTAAATGGTAACCGTATTGATGACATGGCAGCTGCGATTATGCTTTTGATCGATTTAAATGATCCGATTGGGGAACAATTGGAGACGATCGAAAAAGAGAATGGTTTATTGATTAAAAAGTTACGGGTGCCGATCGGGGTAATAGGGATGATTTATGAAGCCCGGCCGAATGTGACCATCGATGCAGCTACATTGTCCTTGAAAACGGGGAATGCCGTCCTATTACGAGGCAGCTCGTCAGCCAAATACTCCAATATGGCACTAGTCTCCTCCATTCATAAAGCATTGGAGAATACGGAAATTCCTGTAGAAGCAGTTCAGTTGATTGAGGATACGAGTCGTGAAAACGCTAAGGAACTTTTTCATCTTAATGAGTATTTAGATGTTTTGATTCCTCGCGGTGGCAAGAATTTAATTGAAACGGTCATTAAGGAGTCCACTGTTCCCGTCCTTGAAACAGGAGCAGGCAATTGCCATATCTTTATCGATCAGACCGCAGATATTACGATGGCCGAGAAAATTGTCTTAAATGGTAAGACTCAGCGTCCATCCGTATGCAATGCTATCGAGGGGCTTCTAATTCATGAAAAATGGTTTGAAGAAAATGGAGTGAGTATTTTGGAACTCCTGGATGAAAAGGGTATTGAAGTATATGGAGATAAAGCGGTTTGCAGCGCCTTTCCGAGAGCGAAAACGGCTACGGAGGAAGATTGGGCAACTGAGTACCTGGCTTTGAAAATCAGCGTAAAAACTGTTAAGGGTGTATTCGATGCGATTGAACACATTAACCGATACGGTACCAAGCATTCTGAAGCAATCCTAACGAGGGATGAACAGAACGCTTCCGCATTTTTGAATAAAGTAGATGCCGCAGCAGTTTATCACAATGCTTCCACCCGTTTTACCGACGGATTTGAATTCGGTTATGGCGCAGAAATCGGCATTTCCACACAAAAGCTGCATGCGCGTGGACCAATGGGTTTACCGGCCTTAACATCAAGCAAGTACTTCATTTATGGCAAGGGGCAAATCCGGGAGTGAAATTCATTTCTTTAAGGGAAGGTTATTAAAACTCATTTAAGGGTATTGTATATTACATTACTTTTAAAGGAGCAGATATCATGAACAAGAGGTTTATAGCAATATATGAAAATGAACATGAAGCGACTTCAGCAGTCGAATATTTAAAGGGACAAGGGTATACATCCGATCAAATATCAGTAGTGGCGAAAAATATTGATAAATTACCCAATGAAGCCGAGGAAGTCAGCCCGGCAAAGACTGATGGATTAGTAGCTGGGGCAGCAGCGGGCGGAGCTGTCGGATTGACAGGACTGCTTATTGGTATGAGTGCATTAGCGATACCAGGAATTGGGCCAATATTGGCAGCAGGACCAATTTTCGCCACTTTTGGCGGAGCCGCTGCAGGGGCAGCATCGGGAGCGGGCGGCTTGAGAAAGCCATTATTGGAAATGGGATTGGAGGAAGCCGAAGCAGATCAATATGTGGAGGATATTAAAGCAGGGAAAATCCTTGTCATCGCCGATCCTTTTTAAGCTCGCAAGAAACCTCCAGAACTAACTACTGAGCTGTCAATTGGAATGTACTTAAAAAAGAAGCGTGGTAGAGAATTTTTAAATTTAATAGCCTTAGCAACCAACCAGTGTGAATCGGTAATTTACCGATTCACACTGGTTGAGTTGTTTTTTTATGCTGATTTTTTTGCCTTTTTTCAACCATCGATAAAGTAAGGAAGATTGTACTTCCTCCTGTATTATTCCTTGTGTGAGGATTGGTTCTTCCTTTGTTGTTCTTCAGCAAGAAACTCAAAAAAAACATTCATGGCAGTAAGCGGATGCTCATTTACTCTGTTAGCGTAGTTACTTTTTCTGGAGTCAGTTAAATAGCTGCTTTTTTTGATTCTCTCGAACATATATTTTTGACTCATTTTAACTATTTCTTTTTGGTTGTGTTTGTTTTCTTTTAATAAGGCAAACCCTACGGCTCCCACCAATGCATAGATACCAAGTGCGATTTTCGAGATTGGTAAAGAGTCATTCTTAAATAAAAGGAAAAAAAGATTAATGATGGAAAAACCTATCATCACCGTCGAAAAAAAACTGTATTTCATATTTTTCTTCAACAAGGGGGACAATTTTAATTGAAGTTGTTCGATTTCGGTTTGCATGAAACTCGGTATATTATTTATTTTAATATTCATTGTTGCCTCCGTATTATCTTGCATGCACCCAATAAGTATATGGCACTGAAAAAAACGTACCTATTCAATGAAACAGGAACAGGAACCTAATAATATATATCTTATCGTTTGGAAACGTGTTTGTCATTTAATAAACCCCTTGGACTTTCTTTAGGTAAAAGTAAGCGAAATGACAAAGGGGGCTGATGAATGGAATGCCTAGATATATGTGTTGAACTAACACAATTAGACAGCGTTCTTGCAGTATGAGGGGGGCGAATAAAGAACATTTGCCTTAATATACTAACAATGGTATAAATGATGGGTGGGTTATGGTAAAATGGTCCTTAAATGGAAGATGTGTTACCTGATATTTCAATATTAATATATATGGATGGCCATCCCGCACCTTTTTTTGTCATAAATACGTGACTATTGTGGTATTTTGTTCATTTAAATCGAGTTTTGGAACAAATCAATATATAATTAGAAAGCGAGATATTAGATTCAAAGATTAAGGAGGGACATAGAATGATGGAATGGGCTCTGATCATTTTGTTTGCTGCAGCAGTATTACTGTTCATTTTATCGTTTATTAAAAAGGATTCTGCAAAAGTGGACAGTCAATTGGAACAGCTTGCAATCACTTTTGGGGATGAAATGAATGTATTACAGGAAAAAATCAGGAACATCGAGATAGATGCTGAAATTACGGTGCAAGAGGCAGGCATTCTTGCAATGTCTTCCGAAAAGCGGAACTTGTTGCATGAAGTGCTCGACCTACATAAGCGAGGCTATTCATTTGAAAGCATCGCACTGAAGACAAAACAGCCGAAAGATCAAATTGAAAGCATGCTCACTCCTTACATAAAAACGAAGAATGAAAGGAGAAATGTGGCCAATGACATCTAAATCCATGCGCAGCTTTGCCGGAGGCCTTGTTGTTGCAGCTGGCTTATGCGGTGCAGTGTACTTCTTTGGTCCAAGTGAAGCGACCGGCACCTCGGAAAAACTATCAGAAGATGAAATGAAAGAGTCTCTGGCTTCAGAAGGATATGTCATACATTCCGAAAAAGAATGGGAAGATCAGATTGCTGAAGCACAGTCGGTTAAAGATAAAGCGGAAGCGGGAAAAGAAACGGTAAAAGAACCAACAGAAAAAATCATATACCGTACTGTTCTTACTGTGTCTAAAGGCTCGACAAGCATCGATGTGGGTAAAACCCTACAAAAGGCTAAAGTCATTAAAAATGCCAATGAGTTTTCTGACGAAGTTGAAAAGAAAGGCAAGGCCAACGGATTGCGTCCTGGAACATATGTGGTAGATAGTGCGATGACGACGGAAAAAATCATTTCTACTATATTTAAATGAACATAAAAACGACCATCTATAAGATGGTCGTTTCAGTTTTAGACAAAAGGGGTTCGGAATTAAAAAATTCCGAACCCCTTTTGAAATTCCCTTTGAAATTTTGACCAAAGGC
>NZ_JADILK010000043.1 GCF_017355165.1 Bacillus sp. SD075
TAAAATGGCTTAACATAGTGGCTCGAAGAGCTCAAATCTCTTAACCTTTGGTCAAAATTTCAAAGGGAATTTCAAAAGGGGTTCGGAATTTTTTAATTCAGAACCCCTTTTGTCTACAAACTGCAGGATCTAGTTTAGATCCTTTTTTTATTTGAAAAATATCATCCAGATACAGCCGGATTCAAAATAATCGTAAAAGGCACCTAGGGAAAAAGGATTATTTTTTTTCTGGTCGAATATATAATGAGCATGCTTTTAATATAAGGGGGAGATTGTAATGATGGATACTCCATTGATCATGACTCAAATCATTGAGAGAGCTGAAAGATATTTTCCTAAGAAAGAGGTAGTTTCGCGTACGGATGGTGGAATTCATACCTTTACATATGCTGAGATTGCTGAGCGTACAAGAAGGCTAGCAAGTAATCTTGAAAAATTCGGTATTCAAACAGGTGACCGTATTGGAACACTTGCCTGGAACCATCATCGTCATTTAGAAGCTTATTTTGCGATTCCTTGTCATGGTGCTGTCCTACATACAATTAATATGCGTCTGTCTCCTCAACATGTTTCTTATATCATCAATAGTGCGGAGGATCGATTATTATTGATAGACCCGGATGTCATCCCCCTTTTGGAAGCAATTAAAGATGAGTTAACGACAGTGGAAGGTTATATCATAATGACGGATAAAGAGGAGTTGCCCGATACGACCCTTTCACCTATTTATCATTATGAAAAATTATTAGCCGAAGGGAATCCGAAACAGCCATTCATTCAAACCTTGGATGAAAATGCACCTGCCGGAATATGTTATACTTCCGCTACGACGGGGAACCCAAAAGGTGTGGTTTATTCACATCGCGGAATTTTGTTGCATGCGATTGCACTGGGGCTTGCGGATTCTACAGCAATAAGCGAACGTGATGTGGCACTTCCTGTCGTGCCCATGTTTCATGTGAATGCCTGGGGCATGCCATTTGCCAGTGTTTGGTTTGGAACGAAGATGGTTTTGCCGGGACCCTATTTCACCCCAAAGATTTTGGCGGAGCTTATAGAAACGGAGAAGGTTACGATCGCAGCAGGGGTGCCGACGATATGGCTGGGATTATTGAAGGAGCTAGAAGAAGGCAGCCATGATACGAGCAGCATTCGTGCTATTTTATGCGGGGGGTCGGCTGCCCCGAAAAGCATGATCAAAACCTTTGAACAAAAGTATAGGATACCATTCCTGCATGCCTATGGAATGACTGAAACAAGCCCGCTCGTATTTGTATCAAAACCGAAAAGCTATCAGGAGGACCTCCCTGAAGAAGAACTTTATGAATTGAAGGCCAAGCAGGGCCTTGTTTCACCAATGATAGAAATTAAAGTGATCGGTCAGGATGGCGAAGTGAAACCTGATGGAAAAGAAATGGGCGAATTGCTGATCAGGGGTCCTTGGATAGCAAATGAGTATTTTAAGGATGGGCGGTCAGAAGATACATTTAAAGATGGCTGGCTGTACACGGGGGATGTTGTCACGATTGATGAAGAAGGATTCGTGAAAATCGTCGATCGGACTAAGGACTTGATAAAAAGCGGCGGTGAGTGGATTTCTTCCGTAGATTTAGAGAATGCATTAATGGCCCATGAAGGAGTCTTTGAAGCGGCGGTAATTGCAGTGCCTCATGAAAAATGGCAGGAACGGCCGATTGCCTGTGTTGTTTTGCAGGACGGATACAAGGGGCAAGTATCCCAGGAGGACGTCATCGAATTTTTAAAGCCGCAGTTTGCAAAATGGTGGCTGCCGGATGAAGTGGTCTTCTTGGATGAAATCCCGAAAACCGGTGTTGGGAAGTTCTTGAAAAGGGCATTGCGTGATCAGCTTCAGGATAAATATATCAATAAATAATGGGAAATTTATTAAATTATACCTTTTCGCCCTATTCTGTTAATGGACGAAAAATATATAATAGAGTCATAGAAAAGAGGAGGGAATAAATTGAGTATTGAATCGACTTCACCTGCAGGAACTGTTTTAGTCACATACTCGGACAGAACGGCTACTGTTGCAATGAACCGTCCAGAGGCCATGAATGCTTTAAATCCGGAAATGCTGTATGATTTTATTAATGCCCTTAAGGAAGTAAGTGAGAAAGATGAAGTGGACGTTGTCATTTTAAAAGGGAATGGAAAAGCATTTTCCGCGGGTGGTGACATTAAGATGATGCTCTCGCCTAGAAAAGAAAACGCTTTCGATGAACTGATGGATGGAATCAGTGAATTGGTGACCACTCTATACTTCATGCCTAAATTGACCATCAGTGCCATTCATGGTGCCGCTGCAGGGCTTGGGTTGAGTATAGCTCTTGCAACCGATCATCTTATTGCCGATTCGGAAAGTAAGGTTGCCATGAATTTTATCGGAATTGGATTAATCCCTGATGGTGGCGGACACTTTTTCCTTGAACGTCGACTTGGTGAAGTCGCTGCGAAAGAATTGATTTGGGAAGGTAAAGTGCTTACAGCGCTTGAAGCAAAAGACAAGGGCCTTATTCATGAAGTGGCATACGGAACTTTGGAACATGCTGTAGAGAAGAAAGTGCAATCATGGCTGCAAAGCCCGGTTCAGGCCATGATTAAAACGAAAAAGATCCTTAGTGAAAAAAATCGCCCACTATTAATTAAGATGCTTGAGATTGAAAAAGCTGCTCAGATGAAAATGCGCCAAACGGCGGACCACCAAGAGGGAATAAAAGCTTTCGTGGAAAAAAGGAAACCGAACTTCATCGGAAAATGAATGAGAAAGGCCATCATTTTTTAGTCAAGACCTCAGTTTGCAGATCGAAAAAAATTCGTGAACGGTCGAATAAAGTGCGGGGGAGGCCGAATAGCGTGAACGGCTGAATATTGTGTGGTTTATGTCGATAAACTTCTCCGGTCTTTATGTTTTTTACTGTAATCCTCAAAGAAATTTGCGAAACTCCTGCTGAAATAGTGGCTAGCCGAGACACCAAAGGCGCTTGCGCCGAGGAGGTTAGGCAGACAGTCGGCGGAAAGGAAGCGGATATCTGAAATTAACTGGACTTTATAAATGAAAAACTGCAGACAAACTGAGTTTTCATCGAGTTTGTCTACAATCTGAGGCCGTCACGTTTGTGACGGCCCTTTCCTATATAGTTTAAAAAGGAAGATGTTGAAAAATTGATTGCATCTTTAGTGTTTGCGCTTCCATCAGCGATGAAAAAGCAATAAAGTGCCTGAAGGTGATGTGCAGCGATGTGTTTGATCTTGATAGTTTTTTTCCTTCAATAGATTTTGTCCCAATTCTTTTGCTTGCTCATCATTCTCGGCTTTAAATGATTCATCCAATAATTTTTCCCCTGACGGTTCAAAAACGGTTAATTTGTATATTCTGCTCATTTTCAAAAACTCCCTTGTCAAAAATAATACTGTCTTTTATCTAAAGAGAACTGTTATAAAAATTTTATCATTATCTGTCAATTTTGACTATTGTTATGTGAGGGAAATGTATTAAGATAAGGAATATTGATCAGTAGCTGAAAATCTTGAAAAATGATGGAAAATAACTATATCGAACTAATTTCTTAGTTTTTTCCTTATAGTTTGGAAACAATCAAAACAAACCCTATTTATACTAGAGGAATTCTCTCTTTAAAATGAAAAATCATAAATGATATAATAAACCTGAGTAAAATGTGCATGTAGTCTGTGTATGGGGCGAAGGGGGATTTTTTGAATGACAGTAAAAATCGTTAATAATATCACTGAATTGATAGGAGATACACCTGTTGTAAGGATTAATCATTTAACAGAGGAGGGTGACGCTGAAGTATTTGTGAAACTTGAATATTTCAATCCGAGCCGCAGCGTAAAAGATCGGGCTGCCTTCAATTTAATTAGGCAGGCTGAATTGGATGGTATCATTCAATCCGGGGCCACGATAATAGAACCTACATCAGGGAATACAGGTATTGGGCTTGCTATGAATGCCGCCGCAAAGGGGTATCGGGCCATTATGGTCATGCCGGATAATATGTCAAAAGAAAGAATCAATATCTTAAAGGCATACGGAGCGGAAGTTGTCCTCACCCCTGCATCTGAGCGGATGCCGGGAGCCATTCGTAAAGCTGAGGAACTCGCTGCAGAGATTCCCAATAGCTTTATTCCGCAGCAATTTGAAAACGAAGCCAACCCTGATATTCACAGAGTGACGACAGCAGTCGAGATTTTAGATCAGATGGATGGAAACCTGGATGTGTTTGTCGCTACTGCTGGAACAGGAGGGACGATAACCGGGACTGGTGAAGCCTTAAAAGAACATCTTCCAGATTTAAGGGTTGTCGTTGTCGAGCCCAAGGGTTCTCCAGTTCTTTCTGGGGGAAAGCCTGGTCCTCATAAGTTAGTGGGTACGAGCCCTGGTTTTATCCCCACCATCTTAAATACAGAGGTATTTGATGAAATCGTACAAGCCGCTGATGAAGATGCGATTTCCACCATGAAGGATATGGCTTCGAAGGAAGGTATATTGATTGGACCTTCAGGAGGTGCCTCTGTCTGGACGGCCTTGCAGGAAGCTCGTCGTCTTGGAAGTGGAAAACGGGTATTATGCATTGCACCGGATAATGGTGAACGCTATTTAAGTATGGATATTTTTTAATGATGAAAAAGACCGAATGCCGTGCATGAAACAATGTCCACGCCATTCGGTCTTTTTCCTGTTGAATTTGCCCATACTGGAATACTAGGTACCATGATGCCATATTAAAATAATAATGTATGGGAAAGTATGTTCTGTTCATGTTAAAATTAAATGTGAAATGTTGATAGAAACGAGGTGAGACTTTTGAGCGGTGTGAAGTTCATTCATGCGGCGGATCTCCATTTGGACAGTCCCTTTTCAGGGTTGAAGGATATGCCGTCATCTATATTAAAGGAAATTAGGGAAAGTCCGTTTAAAGCTTTTCAAACTATCATTAATGAAGCGATTTCCCGTCAGGTGGACTTTATCGTGTTATCAGGGGATCTATTTGATGGGGAAAATCGTAGTCTTCGGACACAGGTTCGCTTTCGAACCGAAATGGAAAAACTCCAGCGGCATCAGATCCCTGCTTATATCATTCATGGGAATCATGATCATCTCAGCGGCTCATGGATTACTGTGGAGCTTCCGGATAATGTCCACGTATTTTCAGGGCAAACCGAAGTGAAACGGTTTGAAAAAATAGATGGGACAACTGTCCATCTTTATGGATTCAGTTATCCACGCCGTCACGTAAGGGAGAGAATGGTAGATACCTACATAAAAGCTGAAGGGGCCGATTATCATATAGGTCTGCTTCATGGGAATTTGGAAGGCAATTCCGAACATAGTCCATACGCCCCTTTTTCATTGAAGGAACTGACTGCTAAAGATTTTGATTACTGGGCATTAGGCCATATCCATAAGTATCAGGTGGTTTCAGAAGATCCCCTAGTGATATACCCAGGGAATATTCAAGGCAGGAACAGAAAGGAGTCTGGCGTCAAAGGATGCCTGCTCGTCGAATTCGACGGGGACATGAAGCGTCATGCCTTTATTGAAGCCTCTGAAGTGATATGGGAAAGTGAAACAATCGAAATGACCCCTGAAGGTGGATTTGATGCCCTGTTCAAGCAATGCAAGGAAGTAATTGAACAGAAGGGTTTCGATGGGAGAAGCTTCCTTTTGGAATTGAAGCTGGATGCAGGTGATTCAGCAGGGGCTTCCGGGGAATATCTTGAAGAATTGACCCGGATCTTGCAGGAAGAGGACCAAGGGGAATCATTTGTCTGGGTGTATAAAATCAAAGTCATCCAGTCCACGCCGATGATAAGGTCAAATGAAAGAATATCGCCATTTATGGCTGAGGTATCCAGGCTTGCTTCGGAATTTGATGATACGGAGGCGGCTCTGGCCCCGCTTTATATTCATCCGGGTGCAAGGAGGTTTCTTGATTCAATGGAACCGGAAGAGGAGAGGGAACTTTTGGATGAAGCGGAAAGATGGCTTTTGCAAGTTTTTGAAGCGAATAAATGAGTGGAGGGAGGAGGAACGGATTTGATTATTAAAGACCTCCATGTTTATGGTTACGGCAAACTGGAAAATCAGCGTTTTCCTGAATTGGGACAGCTGCGGATTTTCTTTGGGGAAAATGAATCGGGCAAGTCAACCATCATGTCCTTCATTCATAGTATGCTATTTGGATTTCCGACAAAGGTTCAAAACGAACCGCGTTACGAGCCCAAAATGCATGCCAAATATGGGGGAAGGCTCAGTCTCATAACAAAAAAAGATGGGGAAATCGTTATAGAACGTGTGAAGGGAAAAGCTGTTGGCGATGTAAAATTGACCTTCGAGGATGGAAGGATCGGCGGCGAGGAAGAATTGAATGAGATTCTCCATGGCGTTGATAAAAACTATTACCAAGCCATTTTTTCTTTCGATCTTCAAGGTCTGCAGGGTTTACATACGCTAAGTGAAGGGACCATGAGTAAATATCTGCTTTCAGCTGGGCTGATTGGGAATGATAAGCTTCTTGAAGCCGAAATGAAATTGCAAAAAGAGATAGATTTAAGGTTCAAGCCATCAGGCCAAAAACCTTTACTGAATGTGAGATTAAAAGAACTTAAGGAATTGCAGAAAAAGGTGAAAGCATCGGAAGAAGAACAGCAGTCATATACGGGATTGCTTCAGGAAGAGGCAAATCTTACGGAGGAACTCTCTAAAGTCACGGAAGAGATTCAAGAGATTGAAGAAAATCTTGTTAACGTGAGTGCTTTTTTGCGAATTAAACCCTTGGTTGAAGAACAGGGGGAACTTGAAACAGAAATAAGTAAAATTCCGGAAGTGAGTTTTCCTGTTGATGGCTTAAAAAGACTAGAACAGTTGCAGGCAGTTGGAATGCCGATGAAAGCCCAACTCGCTGCATTGACAGAGAAAAAGGACAAACATGAAGGGAAACTCACGGAAATACAAATCAATCCCTTCATCAAGGAACATAAAGAACGAATTGAACATGCAATCGATCAAGGAACATTGCTGGAGAAGCTCGAGCTGGATATAAGAACAGCGGAACAAGAAAGGCTGTTGGAAGAAAAGAATATCGAAAAGGTGAAGCAGGAATTATTCTTGGATGTTTCTGATGATGAAATAAGAAAACTGGATATCAGTACATTCATGAAGGAAAAGGTGAAATGGGCCGAGAGGGAAAAGCATCAACTCCAAAATGATAAAAAACAGCTTGATGAGAAATATGGACTGCAAAAGGAAAGTCTGGAAACGACAGAAGCCCGCTTGAAGGAGATAAAGGCCCAGTTACTGCCGGATGAAAAAAGAATCGAGCTGGAGTCCTTATGCAACAAGCAGAATAACATCGAATTTGAAACAGCAAAATCCCTTATTCTTGATGAACAAATACTCCAACTTGAAAAACAATTGGCCTTACAGAGGAAGAAGGAAGCTCATAATCGCAAACGTTCACTCATCATGAATGGCAGTTTAATAATACTTCTTTGTTTAGTTGCGATCGGAAGTTATTTCAGTGAACAGATTTTGTTGGGGATTACACTTCTAGCCGTGGCTGTCCTGTTTGCGGTTTCCAGGTATCTCTTTAAAGGTGATGATATATTGTCCGGATATATCAGGCAATTGGATGAGATGAAAGGGAATAGGGCTGCAATTGGGAGTGAAACCAATAGTGGGAGTGAAGGGGAGTCGATGGGACGGTTGATTGAACTGGACCAGCGTCTTCAAAGGCGGTTTGAAAGTGAAAGGTTCAAATATGAAGAGAGAGAGGAAGCGTTTGAATCGACCATTCAGGAGTATGCTACTTGGGAAGCTAGCAGGGACCGCTTGGATAAAGAAGTGAGGAGTATCTTAAGTGGCTGGGGTCTGTCTTATCCAGGAATGGAAATTAATCTTGAATCTGTATTTGAGCTTCTTGAGAAATGGAAGGAAGCCGTTGATAGGAAATATGAAACAATCAAGAGGCACAATTTTCTGCATGCAGAATTTGAGGGTAAATCGAAGGCTTTATTTCATTTCGCACACAGCCTCGATTTTGAACCATCCACATGGCGGGAAGCGATTGGCCTATTGAAACGGGAAATGAATAAAGCGGTTGAATTCTCCGTTCAACTAACACAATGGTTGCAGGAACGGAGTCGTTTGACAGACGAAATCGAGCAGTTGACGATGGAAAAAGGATATCTTGATGCAGAAATGGAAATGCTTTTTAAGTTAGCGAAGGTCAAGGACGAGGAGAAGTTCAGGCAAGGCGCTGCATTGTTCGAAAAGAAAATTACTTTACAAAAACAGCTTGATTTGATTACCATTCAAATTGGGCAATCCAGAATGCTGCCTGAACAAATCCAAGTTTACCTGAAGCAAGGGATCAACACGTATACTTTTGAAAATCTAGAACGGAAACGGAAGGATTCTGTAAAGGTGAAATCACTTTTATTAGAGAAACAGGCGGATGTGAAGCATAGGATAAAACAGCTTGAAGTTTCGGGGATTTATGATGACATACTTCATCGTTTTTATGAAGAAAAAGCTGCTTTTAACGAAGAGGCGAAGGAATGGGCGAAATTGGCAATAGCCAAAAGCTTATTGAATAAAACCTTGGACCGATATAAAAGGGAACGCCTGCCGAAGGTCATCGCTGATGCTGAGCGGCATTTTTCCTTTTTAACGAATGGAAGCTATCGTAAAATCATCCTTGATCAGTCGGGAGAAGGAATTTGGGTACAGCGCAGTGATGGCTTAAGTTTCAGGGTTGAAGAGGTCAGCCGCGGGACAGCAGAGCAAATTTATGTTTCCCTAAGGCTCGCACTTGCTGATCATACCTTTGAAAATGATTCATTCCCTCTCATCATTGATGATAGTTTCGTCAATTTTGATGCGGAAAGGACAAAACGGATGCTCGAGTTATTGAAAAAAGTTTCGGAAAAGCGGCAAATTTTATTTTTTACATGTCACCGATATATAATGGAGTACTTTAGCGAAAATCAAGTGATCCGTCTATCCAGCCCCATATTGTGCCAAAATATGAATGAATGGATCATTCCCGAAATATAATGGGTTTAAACTATAAATAAAGAGAGTGAAGTTATTGAATATGAATGAGTTTGTATGCTACCATGATTCTTCTTTGGAGTTAATCATCGAAAAGGAATTTCCCGGTAAACGATGTGTTGGGGGGAAGTATTCTGCCATAGGGCATAGCATCACTTTATATAAGAGAGATATCGAGATTCAGTGTGAACGTTCCCTAGGCTCGCTTGCAAGGCTTGAGGAATTTACATGGGTGATTCTCGCACATGAGATGGGACACGCTTTAGATCCCGCTCTTGCTGTGCTTAGTGAGGAGCTATACAATACAGGAAAATCAGAAATCCTTTATCAAATAGAGGTCAATGCATGGAATATTGCAGCAGGATTAATTCCGTTTATCGTTGAGGATTTATTTACCTTCATTAGGGATGAATCCCTGGAACATTGTACGAATCGCCTGCTGGTCGGATAAATGGCTCTCCATATGGAGGGCTTTTTTTTATTTTCCGCTAAATGGAGTTTGGAAAGTCCGATCGGGATTGCACGGAGGGGGAGAATGGACGATTGAATCGTTCGGAAGCTACAAGAAGCGGTAATTGATAGGGTAAGTTAATATATGGTGCTGAATTTTTTTCGTTAATTTTTCCATATGAGGCTTCATATTTTTAAAGGAGCATTCACTTTAATGAGTCATTCAAGAGGAATGGGATAAGGAGTTTTTGGTTTATATTCATTTTTAAGATTGACAGTGAGAATCATTTTCATTAAACTGGTATTATTAGACTAGAAGGGGAGTATTTTAATGCGACCAGCTATTAACACACAGTCTTTATCGCTCGGTTATGGTGATAAATTAATTATAAATGATATGAATATTGAAATACCCAAAGGAGAGATTACCGTATTCATCGGTGCCAATGGATGTGGAAAATCAACACTGCTAAGGTCGGTTGCCCGATTGTTAAAACCTCAATCAGGCTCAGTTTTGCTCGAAGGCAAAGCGATTTCAACCATGTCATCGAAGGATGTAGCAAGAAAGATGGCAATTCTTCCACAATCCCCGGTTGCTCCTGAAGGACTTACAGTCTATCAACTTGTTAAACAAGGAAGATATCCGTATCAAAGTTGGTTGAAACAGTGGAGTTCCGTAGACGAAGAAAAAGTTCGAAAGGCGATTGAAGCAACGAACCTGACCGATTTAAAGGATCAGGCAGTCGATGAATTATCGGGAGGACAGAAGCAACGGGCATGGATAGCAATGACGCTGGCTCAGGATACGGATGTCATTTTGTTGGATGAACCGACTACATATCTTGATATGACCCATCAAATCGAGATTTTGGACTTATTGTTCGACTTGAATGAGTTTGAGAACCGAACGATCGTGATGGTGCTTCATGATTTGAATTTAGCTTGCCGTTATGCGGATAATCTGGTGGCACTTAAAGATGGGGCGATTCATGCTCAAGGCCGTCCAGAGGATATCATCACGACTGAATTGGTACAGCGTGTATTCAGCATGGAATGTCAAATTTCTTTTGATCCAATTTTCGGCAGTCCCATGTGCGTGCCGTTTGGTAAAGGACGCTACGCCCAAAGTCATGTAAAAGCGCTGGCCAATGCATAACCTCACACCGTCTATTGAAAAAGAGCTGCAAGGATATCGCATATCCTTACGAGAAGAAGTCAAAGTTTTCAAGACCTACAATCAAGCTGATGAGCTTATTCAGTATGCACAAGCCCGGACTGGGGCGGAAACGTCAAGAATAGCCATTTCAATGTGGTTCAGACGTTATGCTTTTTTTGTTACGGCACAATTTTACATGTTAAGCAAACATCGGATAATCTGGGAAGGCACACTTCAGGACATTGGCGTTTTGGATGATCCAGAAGATGAACATTGGCTCCCGAATTTTTTGCTGAAAACTAACAGGTGGAGCAATGTTACGGCAAAGGAAAGCCCATCTGCCCTCCATTCCATATTAAGCCGATTTGGTGCTGATGCCATTCGCTTCTTTTCCGGAACGGCTAAAATATCGAAACTAATACTCTGGGAAAATATTTGGAGCTATACGGTATGGATGTATAATGAGTTACTGAAGGAAACAGATATAAAGGCGCAAGTGGAAAAGGACATTGAAATGCTGCTTGCAGATGAAGTATGGCAGAATATTGAAATGCATTCCCCCTTTAAACGATTCATTGGGGAAAAAGGTTTTCCCGCGTCCATGAATCCATATAAACGGGTAACATGCTGTTTATATTACCGAATTGAGGGCCAGGAAAAATGCGCGTATTGTCCGAACAAAAATTGTTGAAATAGATTTGATTGGAGAGCCAGGCTTGGTGTCAAGCCTGGTTTTCTAGTGGAATGATAAGAGACGTTCAGCTTAGCCTTTTCTCTTCCATCGTCTATCACTTATTAACGAAAACTAAACGCACTAACGGGATTGGTATGTTATAATGTTGATATTTAATTGAACGGAGGCAGTCGCATGGGAAATGGGATCATACACTTTGGAATTGGTGAAGTAGTAGATATATATATGTACATTAAAACGAGTACAAAAGCGGTGGCAAGTAATGGAAAGCCGTTTTTAACATTGATTTTGTGTGATAAAACTGGGGAAATCGAGGCAAAGCTATGGGATGTTTCCGAGACTGATGAGAAAACATACAGTGCGGAAGCTACGGTGAAAGTTCAAGGGGAAGTCCAGAATTATCGAGGACGCAGCCAATTGAAAATCCGTAATATTAGAATCACTTCAGATGCTGATGGGGTAACGAAAGCGGATTTGATTCAAACGGCCCCTTTAAGTCAGGAAGAAATGATGGAGACCATCACTCAATTCATTTTTGAAATGAGGAATCCGAATATCCAAAGGGTGACTAGGCATCTCATTAAAAAATATCAGAATGAATTTCTGACATTTCCTGCTGCCACTAAGAACCATCATGAGTATATGTCGGGTCTGGCCTATCATGTTGTATCGATGCTAGGGCTGGCTAAGGCTATTTCAAGCCTATATCCTTCGCTCAATAAGGATCTTTTGTATGCAGGAGTCATTCTGCATGACCTTGGAAAGGTACATGAGCTATCTGGACCTGTTTCGACTGTTTATACAGTGGAAGGCAACTTGTTGGGGCACATCACCATCATGGTAAATGAAGTCGGTAAAGCTGCAGAGGAATTAGGTATTGAATCGGAAGAAATCATGATTCTCAAGCACTTGATATTAAGCCACCATGGTAAAGCTGAGTGGGGCAGTCCCAAACCGCCAATGGTGAGGGAAGCGGAAGTGCTGCATTATATTGATAATATGGATGCCAAGATAAATATGATGGACCGGTCATTGGAAAAAGTGAAACCGGGTGAATTTACGGAAAGAGTCTTCGCGCTCGATAATCGTTCATTTTATAAACCAACATTTTAATGAAATATGCTTCTTTCCCGATGGAGAAAGAAGCATATTTTTTTTTGTACGCGCATATTCTCTAGTAAATGAATAGTAGATTTTTTGGGAGGGAATGGACATGCCAATTTGGATCTGGTTCGTGTTTATTGGGATAATTGTCAGTGCAGTCATGTCAATTTGGACAGCTAGACAGGAACGGCTCATAGATGATGCTTGGATTGAGAAGGAAGGTCAGAAGTACATTGAACGCATGGAAGAAGAGCGCGAGAGGCGTAAAAAGGATATAAATCAGGGAGCAGAGCTCGAATGAGAAGAAAAAAAGCGACAGGCAAGTCCTGTCGCTTTTTGCTATTCAATTATTTTTCGGCCTTGGTTGCGTCACCTGAATTGATGGCATCTTTTAGGTCCTTATCTTTAATCTTCACGTCCGCTTTTTTGACTTCTGAATTCAAAATATCCTGAACTTTAGTTTGGTCAATTTGAGCGACTTTCAAATCATATTCAAGATCTTTTTTCATATCTTTGTATGATTCTTTTTCTTTTGTATCAAGAAGTTGGATGATGTGGTAGCCATAATCGGATTTAATCGGCTTACTGATTTCATCTTTCTTCATTTTGTAAGCTTGTTCTTCAAATGCAGGAACCATTTCACCTTGACCGAACCAGCCTAGCTCCCCGCCTTTTTCAGCTGTGCCTGTATCTGTTGAATATTCTTTGGCAAGTTTAGCGAAGTCTTCGCCTTTGTCCAATTTAGCTTTAACTTCGTTGGCTGTTTTTTGGTCTTCCACTAGAATATGTCTCGCTTTGATTTGTGGTTTATAGTCTTCATAAGCTTTTTTCACATCAGCTTCTTTTACTGTAATATCGGCAACGGCTGCTTTTTCTTGAAGCATGCCGATTTTAAGTGCACGTTTAAGATCATCTTCGCTCTTATACCCGGAAGAGGCAAGGGCCGTTTCGAAATTTTCACCCATTTGCTCTTTAAGCTCGTCCGTTTTAGCTTTAACTTCCTTATCGGTTACTGTATATTTTTCAGAAAGAACCTTTTCATAAACAAGTTCCTGAAGAACGGTTTCACCATAACGGTCTTTCATTACATTGTAAAATTCTTCTTTAGTTATATCCCCCGCTTTAGTTTCCACGACTGCTTCTTTGTCGCTGTTGCATGCTGTAAGTCCGATCAGCCCTGCAGTAACAGCAATCGATAATGCCCACTTCTTCATAAAAACAACTCCTAGTTTTAAGTTTCTGATTTGCTATTTTTCGTATTTCCACAAAATTAACTATAACATATTCTGGTTACTTTACAAAAAATAATATATTGGTGTATGAATAAGATTTTTTTGAAAAATGGGTGTACGCCTACCCGGATAATAAACCATTACATATGATAAATTGAGGACAACAAAAGGAGGTAGCATAATGAGTAATGGATTTAACGGAGGTTTCGCTTTGTTAGTGGTGTTATTCATATTATTAATAATTGTAGGATCAGCCTATTGCTAATCGGTTGCAAAATTAATAATGGAAAGAGCCCACTCCTTTTGCCATGGAGTTGAATAGGATAGGGTAGCCGCTCAACAAAAAGACGAAGTGATTATCAAGCTTAGAAAGGAAGGGATTCCTTTTTGCGGATTTAAGGGTGTGCATGAAATTAAATTACTTAAGAATGGAAAGGGGGAAGATCAATGTCTGGAGGAATAGGTGGAGGTTTTGCTCTAATTGTCGTTCTTTTCATCCTGTTAATCATCATTGGCGCTTCTTGGTTATAAACTCATAAACAAAAGGCGAAGCTGATTGCTTCGCCCTTTTTCTTTATGTGGATAATGCTCCGGGTATCACCAATGTATGTAACAAATGATGGCCATCATTTGTTGCTCATCTCTACGTATACAAAATTTCAATATAGGAGGATAATAACATAATAGTAATTAATACATTAATGGTCCTGAATACTTTAGGCTGCCGGTCTTCAGCAATTTCCTTTTGAATGCATAAAGAGTTTGTCATTCTATTAATATTATAAAGGATCAAAATAGCAAAAATAATAAACCAGAACGAGATCAAAACCTAAAATCCCTCCTTGCAAAACATCATGTATAAATACGATACCAAATTATAATGAAAAAAGATACCTAAAAATCTTATGAGGCATCTTTATGAATGAATAAGAAATCACTTTTGAATAAGTATATCGTATCCTTCGAGATGTTCCTCGATAAAAGAATTTCTTGGGGAACCTACCAGGTTTTTTATATAAATAAAATCCGATACGCATAATCCGGTGTGCAAGGATAATAAAATAGTGAAATAATGGATATAATGTGGAAAACTAAGGGCACAACCAATCAATAAGACAGACATTATGAAGAATGGCAACACAAGGGTAAACAGGTAAAGATGCTTTCGAATCGGATAATGCACATTGACTCTGCATGTAAGAACAAGGTTCCACTTCAAGGACCAAGAAGTTTTTACTTTTTTACATAATAATCGTAAGGGTAAATAGTGTAATAGTTTGTGAACAGGATATAATAAGAATAGTAGGCTAAAAAATGCCATTGTTTGATCGCCATACAAAATAACATGCGTTGAAAAAACACTTAATAATGTATAGATCACAACAAAAGACATCAATATAGTAAAAACTGAAAAAAAGATCAGACGGCAATTCCCATATTGTTTTGCCACGTCAATTGTTTTCCACGAATTCATTTCGAAATCAGCCCTCCAAAGCTGTTGAATATACTTACATACATTACGATGAATTGGTGGAAAAAGCAATGAAATTCTTGGATTAAGTTCAAGATAAAATCACTTTAGTGTGTAAGCATGCTAAAGGTGTTTAAGTACAGGGATTGAACCAGTGATCAGGCGGATTACTGAGTGTGAAAAATCAAGAATTGCTTATAAGCCTATTATGTTAAATTGAATGATCGATTGGGGATTAGTGAGGCATGAAAAATATAAATGAAGAAATAGAAATACTCCGTTTTCATCAACGGCTTTTATTAAACCTGATACGAAATCCGGAGGCAAAGTTGGACTATCTATTTGTGGAAAAAAACTTCACGAAGCAGGAAGCGGAAGAATTATTGGGAACATGTGATATCTTGAGCAAGCGCTTTGAAATAGAAAAAGCGGAAGGGTATATGAACTTTCAACCGCTTTTTAATCAATTTGAGAGAAAGGTTAATCCAAAAATAACCATTAGGGAATGCGTTGATGCATGCCTTTCACAAGGTTTATATGTATCATTCATGAAAGAAATGGATAGAGTATGAGATTAAACTGGCTCAGTTTCTTTCTCTATCTTTTTTTTTGTGATTTTACCCTCCACGTCAGTAAACTCCTGATCGATGTTATCGAAGGACCGTTCAAAGATTTGCATGAAATCTTCACCATAGATATTACGGATGATGGCCATCATTTCTATCATATCCGGAAACTTGCCATATAGCTCACGTAGTGGAAGTGCACCCGAGAAAGCAGAGTTCTTGCTTGGATCGTATGTCTCCATTAAATCAAGTAGAATTTTTTCACCTTCTGCTGTGATCTCTATATACGTATTCCTTTTGTCATTTTCTTTTTTTGAAAATGTTAAGTACCCGCGTTCCTCTAATTTTTTTGAAAAGTTAAATGCTGTAGAAACATGCATGACCCCAAATTTTGCAACATCAGAAATGGAAGAGCCATCAAGATGGTAGGCAATCCAAAGAATATGGTGCTCATTGATATTTAAATCATAGGGCTTGATCCATTGCTGCCAATCTTTTTCAATCGATTTCCATAATGCTTTGCTTAATTGTGCAATTCGTTGACTAAAAATCATTGCTTCTTTCATAGAATAATTTTTATTCTGCATATTATGGGCTCACCTACTTATAAGATTCTATATATTTATTATGACAATAAAATAAAAATTAATAAAGATAAATATTTGCAAAATTTTTAGAAAATTTTAGTTTTTTTAATGAATTCTCCATTCTTCTCCAATAAACCGTGTAATTTATTGGGAAAAATGGAGAATCAAGCTTGCGCGACGATTTGTCACTATTAATTTTTAGAAGAAGGGGTGGCCGCTTCCAATTCCTTTAATGAATTTTCAATTTCTTGAACGTTCTTCAATAATTCATTCTTATTGGGTTCGATTTCCCGCTTCCAGTTCTCGATGACGACCTGAACATCTGAAATGAACGTTTTTACCGTTTCTTTGCTGATTTGTGAAGCTTCCAGCGTGTCATCTTTAATATTTAGCATCTTTACCTTTAACTCATCAATTGTATTCTTAATTTCGTCGGTATTCGTTTTGATGCGGTTCCGTAGGTCTTTACCTGAACTTGGTGTTGAAAGTAGGGTTGCCGCACCAGCTACTACTGTTCCGGTCAAAAAGCCAATTAGTAATGATTTTGCTTTCATTAGGATCACCTCATTTTATAATATGTTTTCGCTTTCCATGGTCTGAATCCCTGCTGAAAAAAACATCAATTGGAAATTATGATAAATAGGGAGAGAAATACTATTGATATCAAAATACCATAATTTTCATCCTTATGGAAGAGTATCGACCATTTTATCTTTATATCACAAAAATATTTTTTTAAACTTAGAGAGTAAATATATAATATTTAAAAATAACTTGAAGCTTTAATAATAATGCTTCATTTAATAATAATGCTTCATATAAAGGGGAGAGCAGCATATAGATTATAAAAACAAGCTGTCGGAACATGGATGGCACTGGTGGGTTAATAATGAAAATAATTTTTTTATTAAGCCTGGTATGCCTGTGCGGAATGGGGCATTTTCTAAGGCAAGCAAAAACTCCTGGTATCTATCCGCCTAAGAGGGTGCTCCAGGCTAGAGCCTTCGCTATGGGTCTCCCCGGAGTTTTACTGCTTTTTATTTGGTTTATGTGGATAATGATTCATTGAACCTTGGAGGATGATTCTGGCTAGAATTCCAGATTCATAAGATTGGAAAAAAAGCACCGGAAATTCCGGTGCTTTTTTAGATATGATGATCCTGCTGCTTAAGCATTGATGGGTATATTTGATTTTCTTACGATGCCGTTCACAATTGGATAAATGATGACCATCGCAACTGTATTTAACAGTACGGCAGGAAGTACGACAGCGCCGAAAAGTGCAACGAAAGGCCCTGGAAGGGAAACGATATAATACGCCGAACCAAGGAAGACAGCGCCGGAAATCATTGTTCCTACGGCAGTCAAAATACTAACGGTGACAACGGATGTTGAAAACTTCTTAAGACTGATGAATAAAAGGTAAAATAGAAAGGCTGTTGCCAATTTGTCTATGATATTTGGAATCTGTCCCCCAGGAAATGTAGTTGTCATGGCAGAGATGGCTCCAGCAGCCAGGGCGACAATGAATACATTCTTTTTCGCGGGAAACAGGGTAATCGCCAAAAACATCATCAACAGCATCATATCCGGTTTCATTCCAAGGAAGAATCCAGGTACGATAAAATGCAGGGCAGCCCCAATCCCGATTAATAGGGCAAGTGACACAAGGGTTTTCGTTTTCATTTACTCATCTCTCCTATTCTCATCTCAACTAACATCTTTTCTTCAACAATGCACTATTGCTTGTTGCAAGAAGTTTAAAATAGTATATCATAAGACCTATTTTTTTAGAAGTCATATTTGTTTGAATTAAAGGGTTTGAGCTTCCTTCGCTTTAAACGATTCCTGGAATTTCTTCATGAAATCAGCAAGGTCCTGGCAATGGGATAGAGGGACCGCATTATAGATGGATGCTCTGCAGCCACCGATGGAACGGTGACCATTCAGTCCTACGAATCCGGCTTGCTTCACTTCTTTAAGGAATTGTACTTCAGCCTCTTCAGACGGAAGCGTGAACGTTACATTCATTAATGAACGGCTGTCCGGTAGGGCATGGCCTTTATAAAAACCATCACTGCCGTCGATGGCATCGTAAATGACTTTTGCCTTTTCTGCATTGATTTCAGCGATCTTTTCCACTCCACCCTGTTCCTTTGCCCAATCCAAGACAAGGGACAATAAGTAAATGGCCAATGTCGGAGGAGTGTTGTATAAAGATTTATTTTTAGAATGGATAGAATAGTTCATCATGGATGGGATATTGTCATTATCCGTTATTAAATCTTTACGGATGATAACGACTGTGATTCCTGACGGACCTAGATTCTTTTGTGCACCTGCATAGATGATGCCGAATTTACTAATATCAACCTTTTTGCTGAGAATATCGCTTGACATATCAGCTACTAAAGGAATTTTGCCCGTTTCCGGGAATTCCTTCCACTGAGTTCCGTAAATCGTATTATTACTTGTAATATGAAGATATGCAGCATCATCATTCAACTTGATGTCTTCCACTTTAGGGATGAACGTATATTTATCATCTTTGGATGAAGCGACTACGGCCGTTTCACCAACCTTTTTGGCCTCTTTTAATGCTTTTTCCGACCAAGAACCAGTGAGGACATAATCTGCCCTTTTCCCATCATTCAAAATGTTCATGGGAATCATGGAAAATTGTAGACTTGCTCCTCCTTGCAATAGGAGGACTTCATAATTTTCAGGAATTTCCATAAGGTCTTTTAATGATTGAATGGCATGGTTATGAATTTTTTCGAATTCCGAACTTCTATGGCTTAATTCCATGACGGACATACCGGAATCCTCAATATTCAACCATTCGTTTTGGGCTCTTTGTAAAACTTCTAAGGGCAGGGCGGCTGGCCCAGCGTTAAAATTGCGTGCACGTTTCAATTTTTTTCCTCCTATACGACTATGTGATAAAGTATTTGAGACTATTCATATATCCTACCAGAAAACTAAATTCAATAGGAGGAAAATTTAGAATTTTAAGTGACAACCCGTTATGTTTGGCCAAGGAGAAAGGTCCTGCACTTTGAGTGAGGACCAAAAAAACAGGATTATTATTTTTCATGCAAACAGTGTTTAGCTAAAGTTCAATTGCCGATTCTTAAAAAGATAAAAGAAACCTTCACAGGCCATCATGTTTCATTTTAAATGCTGTGCAATGGAGTCAGCGATTTGTTTCAGGTCATCTGGTGTATAGTCGCTGGCATTCGTTTTCCAAACAGCCCCAAAGCCGTCTCCTTCCCCATGCCGGGGAATTAAATGCATATGAAAATGGAATACGGACTGTCCTGCAGCTTCACCATTATTATTTAAAAGATTCAGGCCTACAGGTTGGAACTCCTGCTTCATGGCGCGGGCAATTTCCGGCACCACTTCAAAAAGATTCTTGGCAATCTCAGGTGTCATCTCATAAAGATTCTCCTTATGTACTTTAGGTATTACCAGCGTATGGCCTTTTGTTACTTGACTAATGTCGAGAAAAGCCAAAACATGTTCATTTTCGAAAACTTTCGTACTCGGAATTTCCCCATCGATTATTTTGCAAAATATGCAATCACTCATTAAAAACGCTCCTTTAAAAGTTAATGTATTTGGTTAATCGTACCATAGCTTGAATCTTTGAGAAAAGGAAAAATCATAAAAACAGGATGCAACATTAAGTTGCACCCTGTCTCTCGAAAAAGGGGTTTTTGCTTCAAAATTCGCATTAGCATAAATTCTCTGCGACAAACACCTCATCTACATCGTAGTAAAGTATGGTTATTATCTGATTAGAGATTTTCCATTCAAAGCAACCATCTCCTACATCTTTAAAGTTTCATCAACTGTCAAAGCATAATTGATAATTATTGAATGATTTTTCTGCTTTTACGTGCAAGAGAACCATCTCCTTGCTCGAAACGATTTTTTTAATGAAGCTTCTGGTTTAATTCAGTTATACGTCTTTAACTGACACCTCATTTACAATATGATGAGAATCATTTGTAATAAAACTTATGGGTATTTCAGTGTAATCCGTCTTTAACTGACACCTCATTTACAATATGATGTGAATCACACGTAATGACTAACCCCTTCTTCCTTATTTATGATGACCACCAGGCCCGGAAAATATAATTAGTTATTTATGGAAATTTTGTTCCGGGAACACTCGACTATATAAAAGCAGGAGAATTTGATAAAATGGAAATAAGAACCTCTATATAGAAAGGATCGTTTATATGTCCTTATTGGAAATTAAGCAATTAGTGGGCGGATACACGAAAACGCCCGTTTTAAAGGGAATAAGTTTTGACATTCAACCGAATGAGCTAGTAGGGCTAATTGGGCTCAACGGGGCTGGGAAAAGCACGACGATTAAACATATCATCGGACTCATGGAGCCCAAAGGCGGAAGTGTTTCGATTCATGGTAAAACACTTGCGCAGGACCCGGATACATATCGTAAACAATTCACTTATGTTCCAGAAACGCCAATCTTGTATGATGAGCTTACACTTGAGGAGCATTTAAAACTTACGGCAATGGCACATGGTTTGGCAGAAGCCACATTTAAAGAAAGGATGGACGTTCTTTTAAAGGAATTCCATATGGAAAAAAGACTTAAATGGTTTCCTGCCCATTTTTCAAAGGGAATGAAGCAAAAGGTCATGATTATGTGCGCCTTTTTAGTACAGCCGTCTTTATATATCGTCGACGAACCCTTCGTGGGTCTTGATCCATTAGGCATTCAATCCCTGCTTGATTTGATGAGGAAAATGAAAGAGAGCGGTGCGGGAATATTAATGTCTACACACATACTGGCGACCGCCGAGAGGTATTGTGATTCTTTCATCATACTGCATAATGGAGAGATCCGGGCAAAAGGCAATCTTGAGCAGCTTCGTGAGCAATTTTCCATGCCAGGGGCAACACTTGACGATTTATATATTCAATTGACGAAAGAAGAAATCGGTCATGAATAGTCAAAATCTCTGGAAGGAAAGATATTTAGGCTATATAAATGAAACGCAAAAATATCTTCGCTATATTTTTAATGGACATCTTGTTTTTGTCATGGTATTGGTTCTTGGTGGTTTGGCTTATTATTACAGTGATTGGGTGAAGACATTAGACAGTGATTTCCCTGCTGAATGGATCATGGCCTTTATCTTATCGATCATTGTAACCAGAAGCCCGATAAATACTTTTTTGAAAGAACCTGATACGGTATTCCTGCTTCCGCTTGAAACGAAGTTGAGAAGCTATTTCAAGAATTCACTGGTATTAAGTTGGGTCATGCAGGGGTTTATTCTTCTGATTGTCCTAATTGCATCTATACCGATGTATTCGAAGGTTACGGGTGCAGGAGGTACAGACCTTGGAATCATCTTGGTCGTTTTGCTTATTTTGAAGTTTTTGAATTTAACCATGCGCTGGCAGGTGTTGAAATATCAGGATACATCAGTGGGCCTTTGGGACTCTCTCATCCGCTTTTCACTTAATGGAGTGATTCTTTATTTCATCTGTTCATGGGCAAACGTACTGTTTTCACTTTTAACATTTTTATTATTGTTAGCACTTTACATGTATTACCGAATTGCAACTAAAGGTTTTGTGTTGAAGTGGGAACGGCTGGTGGAAGTGGAAAATAAACGGATGAATTCCTTTTATCGAATAGCGAACATGTTTACTGATGTTCCTCATTTGAAAGGGAAGGTAGCGAGGAGGAAATGGATGGACTGGCTATTATCTTTCATTCCGTATGGTGAAAAATCAACTTATACCTATCTTTACGCCCGTACTCTTTTGCGATCCAATGATTATGTGGGACTTTGTTTTCGCTTGACTATCATTGGATCCGTGATTTTAAGTGTATTCACTAACATATGGGCACATATGATTGTTACGTTCATGTTCCTATTCATGACAGCCCTGCAATTGCTCCCGGTCTGGAAGGCTCATGAATGGAAAGTATGGGTCTCATTGTATCCTTTGCCGGCAAAAATGAGAGAATCTGCAGTCATAAAGCTAATTTCCTATTTCTTATTATTTGAGGACCTGGTCTTCAGTATGGTCCTGCTAGTGAAAGGGGAATGGATGTCCGCTTTAGCCGCCTTGGCAATGGGGCTTGTTTTCTTATTCGGTTTTAAAATTTATGCAGCAAAGAAAATTAAAAACTTTTAATCAGAAGCTGATTTTTCATAAAATCGGCTTTTTCTTATAAGCAATGAAGATTGAAAATAAAAGCTTCATAGGGGGTATATACATATTAAACGGAGGTGTTAAATGATGGATGAATATGGACAAAAAGCATTATCGGAACTAGTATCATGGAAAAAGAAAGTGGCCAAGAAATCCGGCAGGCTTGAGCGGATGTCCAAAAAGGCGCAAATCAAATTGAATAGTTATATTCCGGACCGAGTGCACAAAATGATTACGGATGGTATTAAAGGGATGATAGAGGCCGTATTATCAGGTTCAAAATATATGTCTAAAGAAAAAAATGTAGTGCTTCTATCCCTGCAGCAAAAAGAAGAATGGGTTGAGGAAACTGTAACGGCATATCGTAAAACGGCCGTTATAGAAGGTGTGGGAACCGGAGCGGCAGGGCTTTTAATTGGATTGGCTGATTTCCCATTACTGCTTAGCATCAAGATGAAGTTATTATTCGAGATATCCCGTATATACGGTTTCGATCCAAATAAATATGAGGAACGCCTGTTCATTCTCCATATCTTCCAGATGGCATTTTCAAGCGAGGAAAAAAAATTGGAAACATTACGGGTGATAGAAGAATGGGATTCAGGGAATTGGCCGGAAATAGACTGGCAAGATTTTCAGCAGGAATATCGCGATCACATCGATGTCATCAAAATGTTCCAGCTCGTTCCAGGTTTTGGGGCAGCTGTGGGTGCATATGCCAATCATCATTTGTTGGAACATCTTGGGGAGACGGCCGTGAATTGTTACCGAATCAGACTTCTTAAAGTGTAAAGGGACGGGGATAACCCGTCCCTTTACCATTACAGCAATAAAGATTCATTCACCTTTTGGGATGATTGTTTCTTATTGTGGTAGGTTACCGCTGCAGTGCCTAATATTTTGGCTGCAATGAGCATCGCTTTTTCATCAATGTCAAACATAGGATGATGATGCGGATATGTATGTTCATTTTCAGGCCTGGCCCCTGTAAAGAAGAATGTACCTTTTACATTTTGTAAATAATAAGAAAAATCTTCACCTGTCATATCCGGCTCAATTTCCTCTGTAATCAAAACTTCCTTGACGGATTCAGTGCTTTCGATGAGGAATTTAGTTTCCTCAACATGTGGAATAACAGCTGGATAACCTTGAAAGTAGTGATATTCAAATGTACAGTCCGCAGCAAGGCAGGTCCCTTTAACAATCCGCTCCATTTCTTCGTTAATGAATGAACGGACATCTTCCTTGAAAGTGCGGACGGTCCCGATTATTTTAGCCTTATCTGCTATGATGTTAAAGGCATTATCCGCTACAAAGGAACCGACAGTAATGACTGCAGAATCTATTGGGTTCAGGCGCCGGCTTACTATTTGCTGTAGGGCCATGACTAGCTGAGAGCCGACTATGATTGCATCACGGGTTTTATGCGGCTGGGCTCCATGTCCGCCCTGCCCTTGAATGATGATTTCAAAACGGTCAGAAGCTGCCATGAGGGGCCCAAAAGCGTATTGGACTGTTCCTGTGGGGACCGTAGCCCATAAATGGGTGCCGAAAATTACATCCACCCCATCAAGGCAGCCAGCATCAATCATTGGTTTTGCGCCACCAGGAGCATATTCTTCAGCATGCTGATGGATAAATATATATTCACCTTCTAGCTCATCCTTCAGCTCATTCAGATTTTTTGCAAGGACAAGGAGTGTCGCTGTATGGCCATCGTGTCCACACGCATGCATGACCCCGGGTACGGAAGATTTATAGGGAACTTCTTTTTCATCTTGAATGGGTAAGGCGTCGAAATCAGCGCGCAATGCTACTGTTTTACCAGGCTTATTGCCTGTAACCTTGGCAATAACACCATTTCCGCCTACATTTGTCCGGTGTTCGATTCCAAGTTTTTCATAATATCCAGCGATGAAGGCCGCCGTTTGGGTTTCTTGAAAAGAAAGCTCGGGATGTTGATGAAGATAACGCCTGATGGAAACCATTTCTTCATATGAACTATCTAGAAGATCGTGTAGTCGCTGTATCATTTGGCACCTCCCAATGATTAGTTTAATTGTAAATAGTATATCATATTCTGAATAATCCAAAGAGAATTAAATACCTCGAGGAGCGATATATAATGATTAAATATTCCTGGATTGCTATGGTTTTGCTTTGCTTGTTGCCATTCTTTTTTTTGGTGCATGAAATCCAGAGTGAGAATACGTTAGCGTTCGATACATATATTTCGGACCTGTTTTCCGTAAGTGAAAATACTTTTTCGTTCACTTTCTTCAAGTCCATTACCTATCTTGGGAAATCCAAGTTCATCGGTTTTGGAAGCTTACTATGTGTTCTATATTTGTGGATAATAAAGAAGGATTATTGGACTATGGCCGTATTCTCTATCGGAATCGCTGGGGGCGATGTATTAAACGGGTGGATAAAAAATCATATTCAAAGAGAGCGCCCAGAAAATCATTTGGTGGAGATTGCCGGCTTCAGTTTTCCAAGCGGCCACGCAATGGTAGGCTTTATATTCTTCAGTATGGTTGCTTATTTAATTATTAAAGATGTTAAAGGAGACTCATTGAAATGGGCAGTGGGAATCGGCTTCGTTTGTATGGTTCTGCTCATTGGAGTCAGCAGGATTATTATGAAAGTTCATTTCCCAACTGATATCTTGGCAGGTTTTTCACTAGGAGCTGCATATAGTTTAACCTTGTTTAATTTGTATAAGTCCTGGGGCGAAGAGTACTTTGAAAAACGGATTATTAGATGAAATATATGTAAATATCGGTTGCATTTCCCCGGAAATAAAGAAGGAATTTGTCGGATTGTTATGATTTTTGGGCCGCCCAAAATAAAGGTCTGTATTACTATGAATTCAAAGAGGCCCACCTACGAGGGATGGGCCTCTTATTTTAGCATTACTCTTCTGAATCCTTCACCAAAGTATACTGCGTTACATAGGCTTCACCTGAAAACATCTTCTGGGTGGAATTCGTAACGGGAGCTTTGGAGTCGATGTTATGCGCCTTCTGAAAGGAACTGGATTTCTTCCAGTTCAAGAAATCGGTTTGTTTCTCCCAAATCGTTAAGATTACATAAGTATCAGAGTTGATTGGCCGCAGTACACGAAGTGCGACGAAACCTGGTTCATTTTCGATGAATCCGGCCCTGTTTTTAAAACGATATTCAAATACCGGCCGGCCTTCTTCACTGACAGGTATATTGTTCATGACTACATACCCGTGATCCTGAAGGTTTCCTTTCCCATCAACTACTTCATACTTACGTGGAGAGCTGAAGATCGTTTTACCAGCTGTTTCATGTAAAAGTACTGCAGTTCCAGGATTTTGCATAAGTAATATTTTTTCATTCGGATGCTTATCTTTTTTGATTTTTAAAAAATCGAAACTGCCTGATGTGATGAATACATTCATAAATTTCCCTCCAATATCTATATAGTACCTGTATACCCATTTTACCCAATGAGTAGTGCTTTTACCATTTGTATACGAACCTTTAGGCTTGGATACAGGTAAGATACATATAAAAACGTCGATTTTCTGACAAATATATAGGTTGGCTATACTTCTATTATAGAAAAAGCTATAGTTTAAGGAGATACGATTTGAAATTCAACATCCTTCTGATATTCTATGTAGGTAATGAATAAAAATAGAAACGTGATTGCTTGAAAGGTGGATATTAATGTCTAAGGAAATTACGAATGATACATTTTTAAAAGCTGCGAGAGGAGAGAAAACGGATCATGTGCCTGTTTGGTATATGCGACAGGCTGGCCGTTCACAGCCGGAATACCGTAAATTGAAAGAGAAGTACTCCCTTTTTGAAATTACTCATCAGCCGGAACTATGCGCTTATGTGACTAGATTGCCAGTTGAGCAATATGATGTAGACGCTGCGATTTTATATAAAGATATAATGACACCGCTACCAGCCATTGGTGTCGATGTTGAGATTAAGTCCGGAATCGGTCCAGTCATAGCCAATCCGATCCAATCAGTGACAGATGTTGAAAAATTAGGTGAATTGAACCCAGAGAAGGACATCCCATATGTGTTGGACACGATCAAATTATTGACTGCGGAGCAATTGTCCGTTCCTTTGATCGGTTTCTCCGGGGCACCGTTCACCATTGCTTCATACATGATTGAAGGCGGCCCTTCCAAAAACTATAATAAGACGAAAGCTTTCATGTATTCCGAGCCAAAGGCCTGGTTTGCATTAATGGATAAGTTAGCGGATATGATCATCATCTATGTCAAGTCACAAATTAAAGCCGGGGTTAAAGCAATCCAAATCTTTGATTCATGGGTGGGTGCTTTGAATGTTGAAGATTACCGCATATTCATCAAGCCAATCATGACTCGTATCTTTTCTTCATTGCGTGAAGAAAATGTACCGCTAATCATGTTCGGGGTCGGCGCAAGTCACTTGGCACTTGAGTGGAATGATCTTCCGATTGATGTTGTCGGGCTTGATTGGAGACTACCAATTACAGAAGCAAGACAAATGGGAATACAGAAAACGGTACAGGGTAATCTTGATCCTGCCCTGCTATTATCATCATGGGATGTTATAGAAGAACGGACGAAAAGGATCCTGGATCAGGGCATGGAACAAGATGGCTACATCTTTAATCTTGGGCATGGGGTTTTCCCTTCCGTAAATCCGGAAACACTGAAGAGGTTGACCGCTTTCATTCATGAATATTCATCAAAAATGAAGTAAGGTGAGCGAACCATTTGCTAAAAATACTTAATTGGATGCACAATAAAAGAACGAAATCTTTAAAAGAGGTGTAACTTCATGTCAAGAAAAAAAATGGGCCTTTTAGTCATGGCTTATGGTACTCCGTACACTGAAGGGGATATTGAAAGATATTATACACATATTCGTCATGGTAGACGGCCAAGCACCGAATTGATTGCCGACCTAAAAGGCAGATATGAAGCGATCGGTGGATTATCCCCGCTTGCAAAAATAACAGCAGGACAAGCTGAAGCACTTGAAAAGAGATTGAATTCCGTTCAGGAGGAAGTTGAATTCAAGGCATATCTTGGACTGAAACATATTGAACCTTTTGTAGAAGACGCAGTGAAACAAATGCATGATGATGGAATCAAAGAAGCGGTCAGTATAGTATTGGCACCGCATTTTTCAACATTCAGCGTGAAGTCTTACAATGGGCGTGCCGAGGATGAAGCCGCAAAATTGGGGGACCTGACCATCACTTCCGTTGAAAGTTGGTATGATGAGCCAAAATTCATTCAATATTGGGTAGACCAAGTAAAAGAAGTAATCGGGAAAATGACCTCGGAAGAACACGATAATTTCGCTTTGATTGTGTCGGCACATAGCCTCCCTGAAAAAATCTTGCAATCAGGAGATCCGTATCCAAATCAACTTGAAGAAACCGCAGACATGATTGCTAAAGGTGCAGGGGTTACAAATTATGCAGTGGGCTGGCAAAGCGCTGGACAAACACCTGAACCATGGTTGGGACCTGATGTACAGGATTTAACCAGAGATCTTCATCAAGCAAAAGGTTATAAAGCTTTCATTTATATTCCCGTGGGCTTTGTTGCGGAGCACCTTGAAGTCCTTTATGATAACGACTATGAATGTAAGGTTGTGACGGAAGATATTGGTGCAGCCTACTATAGACCGGATATGCCTAATGTTAAACCTGAATTCATCGATGCTTTGGCCACAATCATTTTAAATAAATTACAGGAAAAGTGATCATTCAATAGAGGTAAGTAGTGTAATCATGCTGCCATGTGCTCTACATATTTTCATATGAAGTTGATATTTTGAAAAAGTGGCTGTCCAATAAGGAGGATGGCCATTGTTTCTCTAAAAAAATTGAAAATTCAATTGAAAAGTCTGAATATTTTTGTTATGATATCGTTGAACATAATGACTGTTTTGTCCGTTTGGTCAGGATTGAGGTGTGAAATGTCTGTTGATCGTAAAAAATTAATCTTAGAAGCCGCGACCAAGTCGTTTTCCCTTTTTGGATATAAGGCAACGACGATGGATCAAGTCGCTAAAATTGCCAATGTGGGAAAAGGGACCATTTATACCTTTTATAAAAATAAGGAAGAGCTGTTTAAAGAAATCGTTCAGCGGATGATAGAGGAAATGAAGTATGAGGCGGAACAATCTTTGGATGACCAACTCTCCTTTTTTGAAAATCTGCATCGGGCCGTTTATCGAATTCTGGAGTTCAGGCAGGAACATCAATTATCTTTAAAACTTCTTCAAGAAGAGCGGGAAATTGGTACGCCAGCCGTTCAGGAAATGGTTAATGAAATGGAAGAAGCCATTGTATCCTACATTAAGGAAAAACTAAAAATAGCGATTGATAAGGGCTATATACAGCCTTGCGATCCAGAGATAACAGCTTTCCTGATGCTAAAGATGTACCTTGCCCTGATTTTTGATTGGGAAAGGAACCATGCCCCATTAGAGAAAGAGGAAATTGCTGAACTATTTAAAATATACCTGTTCAAAGGATTATCCGTGACGTGATAATTCAACTTTTTTTGCTTTAAGGCAGTGAAACCCCCAATACAAAGAAGAGATACCGATTGTCGGTATCTCTTCTTTGTATTGGGGATGTTTTTCAGTTGCGAAATCGAACCTTATATGAAAGCATCCTGCTATTTGGGAAGCGGATGGTGAAACACAAGACTACTACTCTCCAGAAAGGCAATGATCACATTGGTTTCCATAACATTCGTGCTGTTCTTCAATTTTTTTTCCGCATTCAGTGCATTGTTTCGGAGGCAGGTTTTTAAAGAACTCAACGCTACTTTGAATCATGAACATCATCTCCTGAATTTTTTTATTATTCGCTTTTCTATAGATTTATTGTATTATAACAGAACTGTAAAGTCAATGAATGTTTTATAACATAAGTAAAAAAGGTGAAATAAGGGGAAGAATAGTTTATATTAATGGGGAAGTCATTGAGAGAAAAAAAGGAGTGCCTAAGCATGAAAATCACCGTAATTGGCTGCTGGGGCGGTTATCCAGCTAAAAATGAGGCAAGTTCCGGCTATTTGCTTGAATATGAAGATTTTCGGATTCTGCTTGATTGTGGCAGCGGTGTTCTATCACAGCTACAAAACCACATGAAGCCGGAGGACCTTGGTGCAGTTGTATTATCCCACTATCATCCGGATCATGTAGCGGATATTGGTGTCCTGCAGCACGCTGCGTTTATCCAGCAGATATTAGGCAGCGAAAAAAGGAATATTCCTATTTATGGTCATGATTTAGACGAAGGCGAATTTGGTAAGTTAACTTATAAAGACGTGACAAAGGGGATAGCCTACTCTGCTGATCACCCCATAACCATTGGACCGTGTAAATTTACGTTCATGAAAACAAAACATCCAGTACCTTGTTTTGCAATGAGGATTGAAGCTGAAAACCATTCGATAGTTTACACAGGTGACAGTTCATATATGGATGAGCTTGCAGATTTCGCTAAAGACGCTAATGTTTTATTATGTGAAAGTAACTTTTACAGTGATATGGATGGTTCAAAGGCGGGGCATATGACGGCAAGAGAAGCGGGCATGTTAGCAGAAAAGGCTGATGTCCAGCTTTTGCTGTTAACTCATCTCCCTCATTATGGGAATCTAGATCAACTGAAAAAAGAAGCATCCGAGGTATTCAAAAGGGAAATAGCAGTTGCCAAAACCAATCTCGAATTCCAACTATAAATGATACATCTGTGATATGAAGTCTACAAGGAGGAAGGAACAACTGTGCTTTTTATTGATAATAAGGGAATTACAGATCCAAGAATTAACCTGGCCATCGAAGAATATGCGCTTAAACATTTAAATATAGATGAGACCTATCTTCTTTTTTACATTAATCGTCCTTCAATCATCATAGGTAGAAATCAAAATACGATTGAAGAAATCAATGCCGATTATGTAGATGGAAATGGCATTACAGTCGTTCGCCGCCTTTCCGGGGGGGGAGCGGTTTATCATGACCTAGGGAATCTCAATTTCAGTTTCATCACGGGGGATGATGGAGATAGTTTCCACAATTTTAAAAAATTCACTAATCCTGTCGTGGAAACGCTTGAGAAACTTGGAATACATGCTGAATTGAGCGGTCGTAACGATATTTTGGCTGAAGGAAAGAAAATCTCGGGAAACGCGATGTTTTCAACAAAGGGCAGAATGTTCAGTCATGGAACATTGCTGTTTCAATCAGAAGTGGATCACATTGTATCCGCTTTAAAAGTGAAAAAAGATAAAATCGAGTCAAAAGGGATTAAATCGATAAGAAGCCGTGTGGGTAATATCGCTGATTTCTTAAATGAACCGATGTCTGTTGAAGAATTCCGTTCATTCCTTCTGCAAAATATTTTCAAAGATAGCGGAAAGGTTACAGAGTATGTTTTAACGGAGACGGATTGGGCGAAAATTCACAAAATCTCGGAAGAAAGGTATCAAAACTGGGAGTGGAATTACGGGAAATCACCTAAATTCAACTTGCAAAACTCACAGAGATTCGCTGTGGGATCTGTTGACATTCGCCTAGAAGTGAACAGGGGAATCATTGAAAATTGTAAAATCTACGGTGATTTCTTCGGGGTCGGAGAGGTTGCGGATATTGAACAAAAGCTTACTGGAACACGCTATGAAAAAGAAGCAATCAGCGGTGTACTAGATGAGGTAGATGTACGTCATTATTTTGGCAATGTAACAAAAGAAGAAATATTGGCTTTAATATATTAAGCCTAAAAAGCCGTCCCGACTTAATAGGACGGCTTTTGTGTCTAATAATGACAGTAATTGCTTGAATATGGATAAAATTGTTGCTGTGAGTACTTTCTTTTAATATAATGAAAGTGTATTTAGTTCACTAAAAAAATGAATGATTATTCATTCATGCTATTTGCAGGGGAGGGAGAAAGATGAATTTATCTGAACAGCTTCATCAAATGGCTTTAAACAAGGCTGATAAGCCAGCATATTACTTTATGGATCAATCCACTTCATATGAGGAATTGGATAAAGCCGTTACGAAGTTCGCAGACGAATTACATAGGCTTGGTGTTTCAAAAGGTGATAACGTTGCCCTGTTATTGGGAAACTCTCCACATTTCATCATTTCGTTGTATGGAGCTATGCGAGCAGGGGCGACCGTAATTCCCGTCAATCCAATTTACAAACCTGACGAGATTGGTTACATTCTGAATAATGGCGATGTAAAGGTTGTTGTGGCATTAGATAAGCTATTACCCTTACTAGAGAAAATGGACCCGATCCTCTCATGCGTAGAGCAATATGTAATTTGTGAAACGCAGCCGGATAATGGGGAGAATAACCAATTTAACATCTGCTCAAAAATGAAATCGTTTACAAAAATGATCAAATCGGGGGATGATGGTTTTAAAGGTCCAGAACTGGATCCTGAAGATACGGCAATCATACTCTATACTTCCGGGACAACGGGGAAACCAAAGGGGGCGATGCTTACACATACCAATATATTTTCCAATGCACATGATGTTGGTGAATATTTAAAAATCACGGAAAGTGACCGTGTCATTACGACATTGCCAATGTTCCATGTGTTCAGTTTAACGGTAGTTGTGAACGCCCCACTGATAAGAGGAGGTACGCTTTTAATTGTCCCACAATTCAGTCCGAAGGAAATATTCAGGCTAATCAAAAAATACGATGCAACCGTTTTTGCTGGTGTGCCTACGATGTATAACTTTCTTTTCCAATATCCAGATGCGAAAGAAGATGCCTTGAAGTCGTTACGGATATGCATATCGGGCGGATCAGCCATGCCAGTGTCCCTGCTTGATTCATTCGAGCGGAAATTTAATGTCAGGCTTTCAGAAGGTTATGGCTTATCCGAAGCATCCCCTGTTACCTGCTTCAATCCTTTGGATCGTCCAAGGAAGGCGGGGTCCATCGGAACCTCCATCCTTAGGGTGGAAAACAAAGTGGTCAATGAGCTTGGAGAAGAAGTGCCTAACAATGGGGTAGGGGAATTGATCGTCAGAGGTCCAAATGTAATGAAGGGTTATTATAAAATGCCTGAAGAATCGGCCGCCGTCTTGAAAAATGGTTGGTTATATACAGGAGATTTAGCCAGGATGGATGATGAAGGCTATTTTTTCATTGTAGACCGTAAAAAGGAGCTTATCATCGTCGGTGGCTATAATGTCTATCCACGTGAAGTGGAGGAGATTCTGTATGCCCATCCTGAAGTAGTTGAAGCAGCAGCCATAGGTGTTCCGGATCCTAATCAGGGGGAAGTGGTTAAATGCTTTGTGGTAAAGAAAGACAATGCATTGACCGAGGAAGAACTTCTTGCCTTTTGCATGGAACACTTGGCCAAATATAAGGTACCGGCAAAAATTGATTTTTTGGATGAACTTCCAAAAAATGCTACTGGTAAAATTTTGCGCCGCTCCTTGAAAACCCATGTACTACAAAACTAATTTATTGATCATAAGGGGGCCATTGCCAATACCGGCAATGGTCCTTTTATGTACAACCAAAGTGTATCAGGCTGCATAAAATATATAGGAGAATCTTAAAATCTTGATTCTTGGTTCAAAAAGAGTTATGATTGTCATTAAAAATTTCCACATAATTGTAAGGAGGAGTTAGATGAGAGATGTAAAGCTTTTGGATATTTTTACACATCCCATTGCTCAAAAATACTTGAACCGTTCAGGTCTGGCACATGCAATCGCGGTAGCATACCATGCGTTTCACTTAGCAAACGAATATAATATTGACCCTGATATTGCCGCTAAAGCTGGACTTTTGCATGATATGGGTCATTTCACCTGGTATCGCAATGGTAAATGGGATTATGATCTTTATAAGCAAAATGATATCCATCCCATCAAAGGTGCAGAAAGAGCACATAAACTGTTAATCCGCTTGGGAGAAAACCCGATAAAGGCAAAGACCATTTCCCTCGCCATTTTATTTCACACCGATTCGTTCTTACCTTCAAATGACATTATCCGTACACCGCTTCAGCAAGTCGTCAAATGGGCCGACGAAAAAGATGAAGAAGAAGGTGGAAAGCACCATTATCGCAAAATTGATTTTCTACGGGCAGAGGAGAGCATCATGAAACTTGATACGCTTATAGATGAGGAACAAAGAAAAAGGCTATCATCCTGAAGGTAAACAGGTTGATAGCCTTTTTACTGTCAGGAGGTGCACTTTTTTTAGCATTCTACAGTTTAAATTTGTTATCAAGTGAATTAATGATGTAAAATATAGACCAATAGAACTATTCGTGCGGGCAATTATAAAAAATTATCGGATTAATAACAAATAATGAAAGTAACAGGTGAAGTTATGAAGCCGATTAAGCTAATGATATATGGTGGTCAGGCAGGACTTGAGGGAATCATCGAAAAAGAAGAAGACATTAGGGTCATGGGTATAACCGGAAATGAAATGGAACTTCTTGATTCTGATCATACATCATCAGTCATGCTGGATGTCATTCTTATTGATGTCCGGTCATCAGGGAAGTATGGACAGGAAGTCATGCCAATCCTAAAGGAAAAACATCCATCCACTCCTTTCCTCATCTATACTGCCAATTCAGAAGAGCATTATCTAATCGAAGCGATATGCCATGGTGCAGCAGGTTATGTGTTACAGGATGGCGGAATGAAACAAGTGCTGTCGGCAATCCGTCAATGTGCCAACGGCCAGATCGTTTATCCTTCTTCATTTAAATCAATTTTAATGAAGAAGCTGCAGCAGGATGTTGAAAGATCACCAGTAACTTTGGATATGGCAATAGAAAAATTGGGGACCTTTTCTAAACGCGAGTATGAACTGATTATCCTGCTAACCCAAGGCGAAACGAATCAGCAAATTTCAAAAAAACTTTTTCTATCCATCGGTACGGTAAAAAACTATATAAGCCGGATTTACAAAAAACTGAATGTTAATAATCGACCGGAGCTTATGGCACTTTTGAATAGGTTTCAAAATAGCAGGATGAAGGGATGACTACTCATAAACTTTGATGAAATGATTTTGATCAAAGCAATTAGGTGGCGGCAGAGAGACAAATTCGTCGGTGCCTTATACGGGCCCAGCCTTCATTTTTTTATGTCTCTGCATATGCATCATTCCGCCTGCTCGTCCCGGAAGTACATTTTGACTGAAGGTGTATTCTGTGAAATCTTATGGTTGATCATAAAGAATTAAAAATCAAAAAGTGTTGGAGATTGACAGAAATAAATAATATAGAAGGGAAATGGGGTTCTAACCTGTCCATTTTGGATTAAACTAATAAGAGGGAGATTCGTTTAAGGAGGGGCACCATGGTTAGAAAATGGGCAGGAAGAGCGATTCTATTATATATCCTTTATGCAGCAGCGATGTATTGGTATATTTTTTATGGAGCTGATACCTCCATTCCCGAAGCTTTGCGTGGAACTGCAGCAGATCCTGCAACATTCCTGAATGCAAGGGAACTAAAGCTTAGCGAGGAGTATTCAGGACTGCGGAATTTTATTTTTTTCGTATCCACGCCATATGAATGGCTGCTCTATTTCTTCATTTTATTATTTGGTTTTTCGAAAGCATTTGAAAGGTCGTCAATGGCAGTCTCGAGACGGAAAGTGGTCAGAACGGGCATTTACTTATTCTGGCTTTCCGTGATTTCTTACCTGGCACTGTTTCCGATCAGTTTCATTGGATATCGGATGAGCAAGAGTTACCATATAAGTACACAAAGTTTCACCTCGTGGATGAAGGATGGAGTCATCGAATTCTGGGTGAATTTTGGGATGATGTTCATCATCGTTTCCGTTTTATATTGGTTAATGAAGAAAAGTCTGAAGAAGTGGTGGCTCTATGCTTGGATGTTGTCCATTCCATTTACCTTGTTTCTGATGTTTGTTCAGCCTGTACTGATTGATCCGTTGTACAATGAATTCTATCCGCTCAAAAATAAAGAGCTGGAAACGGAAATATTGACACTTGCCTCACAGGCTGAAATTCCGGCTGAACACGTGTATGAAGTAAATATGGCGGAAAAGACAAATGCCTTGAATGCATACGTGACCGGCATAGGTTCCAACTCAAGAATAGTGCTTTGGGATACGACCCTGAACAAACTGAAGGAAGATGAAATCCTTTTTATCATGGCACATGAAATGGCTCATTATGTGGAAAAGCACATTTATATAGGGATTGCAGGTTATTTAGGACTGACTTTAATCGGTTTGTGGCTGACATCGAAAATCATGAATTTTATCATTAGACGCTGGGGCCATCTGTTAAAGGTTCGTTCGGTTGACAGCATTTCTTCTCTTCCATTATTTCTCTTAATAACGTCAGTGCTGCTCTTTGCTTCAAGTCCGCTGTCTAATTATGTTTCCAGATATCAAGAAACAAGGGCTGACCGCTATGCCATTGAAATGACCGGGGATAAAGAATCAGCAATCACGACGTTCCAGGAACTAACGAGATCGGGTTTGAGTCAGGTCAACCCACCATTCCTGGTTAAATGGCTACGATATTCCCATCCAACCATGCTCGAGCGGATTTCAACAGTAGAAAAAGCAGATACAAAGGGTGATTGAAAGCCAGCTGAAAATCAGCTGGCTTTTTTTCTTAGGAAAGCGGAAGTTTGTAGTTGTTTTCAGAAAAAACTATTATTTTTAAAAGTCTTAGGTTCTCTACTATAATAAATTAAATTCCCAGTTCGTTTTAAGGAGATCGGATATGTATAATGTACTTTTCATCATTATAGGCTCAGTGCTTGTTGCAGTAGCCTACAACTTATTTTTGATACCTCATTTAATTTTAAGCAGCGGACTCAGTGGACTTGCGATTATGTTCGGAATCATCACCCCAATCAATACAGGGATATTGAATTTTTTGTTGAACCTGCCATTGCTGATTCTTGGATACCTGAAATTAGGGAGGCGCTTTATCACTTATACGATACTATCAGTTGTCGTGATTTCGGTCAGTTTATACCTCATTCCAGTTCACGGAATATCCACTGAACCGATTTTGTCTTCTTTATTTGGTGGAATCATATCGGGATTCGGTATAGGCATCATCTTTCGTGCTTCGGGGTCTTCGGGCGGTTTTGATATCATTGCCATGCTATTGGCTAAGAAGAGCGATTTTCCACTTGGTACATTGCTTTCAGTGATGAATGGAGTTGTAGTGGTTATCTCAGGCTTCATCTTTGGATGGGATGCCGCATTGTATACGCTGATTTCCATTTATGCAGCAGGAAAGGTGATCGATACAATCCATTCCAATCACATCAAATTAACATTGCTGATCGTTACCAAAAAGAGTGACGAATTGAAAATGAAGCTCCTGACCAACCTATATCGTGGAATTACAGTCATGGATGGTGAAGGTGCATATTCAGGAGAAAAGAGTAAAGTAATGATGACAGTCATTACACGTTATCAGTTGACCGATGTAAAAACGATGATAAAAGAAGTGGATCCGAATGCTTTTGTCAATATAACCGAAACAGCCGAGGTCATGGGGATGTTTCATAAAGAGTGATGATAATTAGAAAAGCCTCCCAACATCATGGGAGGCTTC
>NZ_JADILK010000044.1 GCF_017355165.1 Bacillus sp. SD075
GAGTGTAGGGAAGGTTCCCTACACTTTTTTTATTAAATGGTGAAATAATAGAAATGGTTCGATTCACGGACGAAACCAATTTTTTCATAAAGTTTCTGTGCTTTTACATTATCCTTGCCTGTCTCCAGTGAAACCCCTTTGGCACCTGTTTCCCGTGCAAAAGTGATGGCCGCTTTCAATAACTTCTCGCCAAATCCCTTTTTACGGGCGGATTCCTTCACGAATAAATCATTCAATACCCATGACCGCATCATACTCACAGATGAAAAGGAAGGGTATAATTGTGCAAAACCTATAGGATTTCCTTCATCAAAGGCCATAAAAACAACAGACTCCCCATTCGTTAGTCTTTCTCTTAAAAACACCCTTGCGCGGACGGGATCGGATGTTTGCTCATAAAACCCTCTGTATGAATCAAAAAGTTCGGTCAGTGATTCTAGCTCATGTAATGTAGCTTTCTGCACGCTCATAAATGGACCCCCAATTGTTAGAATACTCTCAATTTACCATTTGATCATGCCATCCGACAAATCCAGGACCTCATATTCCAGCGCCAAAAATCAGGATGAGCTCAAAAAGGTGAAGGCTGTTTAATGGAAAAGCATCATGGCCCTGGTAAAAAGGAATTGTCTGCACCGATGAAGAATATATACTGGATGCTACTTTTATCGAACATCAAGGGGGAATGGAGATGGATTTAAGATACCCGATTGGTAAGTTTCAGTTTGACGGGGAAATTACTAAGGGTGTGGCCGAGGGATGGATCCGGGAGATTGAAGCTTTGCCTGGGATGCTGCGGGAGGCAGTAGGTAACATGGATGCTGAACAGCTTGATACGGCTTATCGGCCTGGAGGATGGACGGTGCGCCAAGTGGTGCATCATGTTGCTGATAGTCATATGAATGCGTATATTCGCTTTAAATTGGCCCTTACGGAAGAAAGGCCGGTCATTAAACCGTATATGGAGGGGCAATGGGCAGAGCAGCCTGATTATGATTTGCCGATCGAAGTTTCTCTATCACTGATCGAAAGTGTACATATCCGAATGTGCAAACTTTTATGGGGTCTTCATGCAGACGATATGAGCCGTACATTCATCCATCCTGATTCAGGAGAGGTGACTGTCGGTGAAAATATAGGCATTTATGCATGGCACGGACGCCATCACCTGGCTCATATTACTTCTTTAGCAAAGCGCCAGGGATGGTGAATATAACTGTATCTCATGAAAGGGTGTGATTACTGTGAATGCTGGGGTGAAGGTCGAACAATTAACATCAATCGAATACCATCTTAATGAACTTTCCGACCTTTTGGTGCAAGTTGTGAATGATGGCGCGTCCATTGGTTTTTTACCTCCCCTGAAACAGTCTGAGGCAATTGATTATTGGGGTTGTGCCCTAAATCCTGATGTAATTCTGTTTGTCGCGAAATTACAGGGTGAGATAGTCGGAAGCGTACAGTTACATTTATGTTCAAAGCAAAACGGCTGGCATCGTGCGGAAATCGCAAAATTAATGACGCATACTGGTTATAGACGAAAAGGCATAGGACGTTCACTCATGCTAGAGGCTGAGATGAGGGCCAAGCAGGAGGGACGGACATTATTGGTTCTTGATACAAGGGAAGGGGACCCTTCTAACTCCTTGTATACTTCATTGGGATATATTCAGTCAGGAAGGATTCCAGACTATGCGAAATCGGCAAATGGTGAATTCCACCCGACCATTTTTTATTTTAAAAATAAGATCGGGTAACGAATCGAATGGGGGAATCTAAGTGCAAGCTGTAATCGAAAAAGATGGTAATGGGCTTATCGCAAGATTCGATCGCCTGCTAAATCATTCAGCGGAACAGGTATGGGGTGCCTTAACGGAGAATGATAAATTGGAAAAGTGGATGTCCAATCTGGAAATAAAGGACCTTCGAAAAGACGGGAACATAAAATTCAATTTCAATGATGGCTCAGGGGAGTCCTTTGATATGAAGATAAGGGATTTCCGGGAATCTGCCGTTTTAGATTTTGAATGGGGGGACGGCTGGGTTCGTTTCGAGGTATCCCCTGAAAAGGATGGATGCTCAATAGTATTGAAGGAATTCATCCAGCCGGTTAATGATCATACAGCAAAGGATTTGGCAGGGTGGCATATTTGCCTCGATATGTTGAGTGATTTACTTGATGGTCATCATCAGGACTTCCCGATGGATGAGTGGGAAAAATGGCATATGGAATATAAGGCAGCCGTCAAACGAATGGATGAATGAATTCGGTGGATACAGAAGGCGATCTAGAACCGAAGGGATGTTTCTGTTATGAAGGAAGTTTTTGTTGATATACCTGTTGGCGCCATGTTAAGATGACTTTAACTTTTAAGAAATGGAGGTTTTCCTTGTGATATTTATCAGACTGCGTTTCCAATCTTTGAACCATTAATTGAATATGTTCAAGGGCTCTGCGTGTCCGCGGGGTAAATGGGAATGGTCTGTCTATTTTTAAGGAAATCTTCATTTTACGCCTTTGGAAAAAAGGGAAGACATTTCAACCTCTTTTTTCGCTAACCCAGTTAAGCTTTTACATACGAATCCAAGGAGGGCATTTTGGATTCGTGTAAAAGGTTGGGTCCCTCGTTGCATGACCACACGAAGGCCAGTGGGACATTATTTTTATCGTGAAAATAATCACCCCCTCAGGTTTCTTTAGATAGGTTCCGATCATTTACTCTAAACACAGGCAGATTGCCTGTGTTTTTTTTAGGGCATTAAGAAAAAATATTAAAAATAGAATGAGGTGTTTAAGAGATGAAGTCATTAAATGAACCAGTAACGGACAATTGGAAAAAGAATATCACTCTTTTTCTAAGCAGTCAGACCATATCGCTCTTTGGTTCGTCTTTGGTTCAGTATGCCATCATGTGGTATATCACGTTGAATACACAGTCGGGTGTCATGATGACTATATCCATCGTTTGTGGTTTCGTGCCTACCTTTATACTCTCCCCAATCGCGGGGGTATGGGCAGACCGCTATAATCGGAAGATGCTGATCATCCTTTCGGATTCATTAATTGCCATTTCAACGCTGATATTGGCCATCTTGTTTTTAATCGGCTACGATGAGATTTGGCTGCTTTTCGTCATGTCCGCGGTCCGGGCGATCGGAACTGGAATCCAGACTCCTGCAGTCGGGGCCATTCTTCCGCAGCTTGTGCCAGAAACAAAGCTTACGAAGGTGAACGGGACAAATGGAAGCATTCAGGCGCTGGTGATGCTCGTTTCCCCCATGGTGAGCGGCGCGCTGCTTACGATGGCTTCAATCGAAATCATTTTCTTCATTGATGTGATTACAGCTGCAATTGCCATCTTCACATTACTGGCATTTTTGAAAATTCCAGCCCATGCGAAGGCATTAAAAGAGCAAACAACCAGCTATTTCGCTGATTTGCAAGAAGGGTTCAGCTATATCAGGAATCACGAATTCCTTAAGAAGTTCTTTATGTTTTTCGCATTTTTCTTCGTGCTTGCCGCACCTGTTGCCTTTCTTACACCGCTTCAGGTCACACGCTCTTTCGGGAATGATGTCTGGCGGTTGACAGCGATAGAGATCACTTTTGCCATCGGTATGATGCTAGGCGGGATTTTCATGGCTTCCTGGGGAGGCTTTAAAAACAAGATCCATACGATGACACTAGCGAGCCTTATAATTGGTGCGTGTACTTTCGCTCTTGGAATCATTCCTGTTTTCTGGATTTACTTGATCATCATGGGGGTAGTCGGGGTGGCGATGCCGATCTTCAATACGCCGTCCATGGTCTTGTTACAGGAGAAGGTCGAGGGTGATCTTCTAGGGAGGGTATTTGGTGTTTTAGGGATGATATCGACTTCGATGATGCCGCTGGGAATGCTTGTATTCGGACCGATTTCCGACATCATTAAAATAGAATGGCTGCTTATAGGAACTGGTTTATTGCTGTTCATTCAAGGTTTTTTCCTACTGGGCAGCAAAGTGTTAATCGAAGCTGGAAAACCGATCTCGAAAGATGCCCCCGAATAATGGTACACAGCACGCCCATGTCAAGATGAAGGATTGGAGCCTGGGCGGAGTTCCGGCTGATATGGATTTTATGATTATCAAACGGTATTGGATATTTGGCATCTCCCCCGTTATTTATTTTTGTATAATGGTAAAACCATGAAGGTCAACATAGATTGGATAAGGAGGAAAAGATGGGGTTTTTGGGAAAAATATTTAATTGGATGGTAGTTATCGGAATGATTCTACTGTTAGGACGACTGCTTACGATGGCGTTTTTATTTCTGGATATTCCATTTACGACCTTTTTTAAGGATTACAGTCTCATTTCGATCATCATTTTAATAACAGGTGCAATTGGTCAGCAATTCACCAAGCCGGATAGGAAGTAAAATGAGTTATCAGCTTTTCTTTTCATGGATTTGATCAGTTTCGAAACCAACAGACCGACATATTCTATTGTCGGTCTGTCCTTTTTTATATGCAGAAAGGTTCCAGTTGATCTAAGAAATCGGCTCCCTTTTCGCCGACTGTCTGCCAAGCCTCATCAAAGCAAGCGTCTGTAGGGTCTCGTCTAGCCAGTTCCGTTGAATAGGCAATACAGCATCTCGTTGTGCATGATGATATCATCAGAGGTGATGGTCCGTCCGGAAGGCGCAAAAGAATTCGTACGCTATCTCGTTTTACTGCTTACCCTATTATTACCCATGTGAAACCCTTGGATTTTATACAATCCAAGAGTTTTTTTATTTTCGTGCATATTCAGTGATGGAAATAGAGGCTTTTGAGACAGAATGGAGCGATGCAAATAAAGCGGAAATGGCGTTATTATAGGCAGTTTTAGCATCATTTGGAACGCCGGGAGGTATTTTTGGGAATCATATAGAAACTTTTGGCCTATTATTTTATCCATTATTGGTAATTGACAAGGAGTAATTAGGTATATAGTATGTTTATGTGGAAAAATAAAGTAAGTGATCATAAATAAGGAAGGATCCATTTTAGCATAGATTGAATCTTTGTTTTCACACAGGTAAGCAAGAGCATTTGCAGGTCAAATAAAAGGGGGGAATTATGAATGGGAAGGTCATCGGTTGACAAGAAAGAAAAAGTGAAGAGAAGGATATCGCTCCGGATAAAATGGTTATTATTTATATGTACATCCATTTTTCTCGCTATAGCCGTATCCGTTTCGATAATGGGGGTGAAAGTGACTTCCATTTTTAAAGAAGATAGTAGATCCATCAACGAAAGCTCGGCCCAAAATGCGGCGACACAAATCAATTTGAGCATGGCAACGTATGAAAATTCGCTAGAGCAATTATCACAGCTAGTTTCCAATCAAATCAAGAATGGTGAGTCAATCAAGGATATCCAAAAAACGATAGAGGCATTTCAAAAGAACAATAAAGATTTAATTTCTGTTTATTATATGGATGGGAGGGATGGTTCCTTGTATGCTTCGCCCCAAATGGATTTCAATCGGGATGCAAGGGAAACCAAGACTTATACGCAGCTGACCGAAAGACCAGAAACGAAATGGATGGATGTGTATAAAGATGGAGTTTCAGGGATGATCATGACTTCCGTTGTCACGCCCGTTTTATCGGACGGGAAAATGGCAGGGGCCCTTGGTTATGATATCGACCTTTCGACAATCGGTAAAATGAGGACAACCATCGAAAAAGATTCTACTAGCAATCTGGTGATATTGGATTCACAGGGTTTTATCGTAAGTTCATTCATGAAGGATATGGACGGGAAGAATATGAATCCTGAAAAAAGCGGCATGGAAGAAGGTGTGGAGGATTTCATTGCGGACACTGGGCAATTCAAATCAGAGTTCAAGTGGGTGGCCGACATGTATAATGGAGGCGTCAAGAGGAATCAATCCTTGACGTTGGAAGGTGAAGATTATACAGGCGAATTGAGTACGGTCCCTGAAGTGAACTGGAAGGTGTTGGCGCTCACTCCAGACAAAATAGTACAATCAAAGCTGGATGACATTAATAGAATCGTAGTGATATCAGGTATCTTAGGTCTTTTATTCGGGACGGTATGTGCTCTTTATCTAGCAGGAAAGTTAACGAAAATCATGGCCGACTTCCAAAAAATCATAGAAAAGACAGCTAGCGGGGATTTAGTGACCGAATTTTCCATTAAATCCAATGATGAGATTGGGGACTTGAGCAAAAGCTATAACTCGATGCTGGGGAAATTAAGAGGATTGGTTGCAAAGGTAAACGGCAATGCGGAATCGGTGACAAATGCCAATGCCAGGTTAAGCCAAATAGCTGCTGAAAATAGTGCGGCCATTACTGATGTTTCACGAGCGATAGAAGAGATTGCAGCGGGTGCATCGAATCAATCTGAACAAGTGGAGCATGGTGCGAGCACGATCCAGGTTTTAAGTGGCGAAATCGATGGGTTATCAAAAAAATCAAGGGAGACTCAAACCGTATTGGAGCTTGCATCTGAAAAAATAGAGTCAGGTAAACAACAGGTAAGTGGTTTGGAAACGTCATACCATAAACTTGAAATGGCGTTTACTGCAGTCACCAGCATGAGTTTAAGGCTTGTGGCAAAATCAAAAACCATTTCCGATGTCACGAATGCCATTTCGAAAATATCGGAACAAACCAATTTGTTATCTTTGAATGCATCCATAGAAGCGGCAAGGGCAGGTGAGTCAGGCAAAGGCTTTGCTGTCGTGGCTAATGAAGTAAGGAGCTTGGCTGATGATTCCAAAGAAGCAACAAAAAACATTCAAGCCACCATCCAAAGCATTCTGTCAGATACTGAGGAATTGCTGAAAACGACCAATGAAACGAATCAAATCAGCAAGGATCAGAAAAATGCCGTGATCACGGTAAGTGAAGCCATGAAAGAGCTGGAGCATTCCATCGGGAGGATATCCAAATCAATTCAGGAAGAAACACAATCCATTGAAAGCATCAATCAACAAAAAGAAACGGTTATTAAGGTGATAGAAGAAATCACCGCCGTATCACAGCAAACGACAGCTTCATCAGAAGAAATGGCATCATCGATGGAGGAACAGGCCGCTTCATCCAATGAACTTGCTCAATATACACAGCAGCTTACACAGTTAATAAATGATTTGGAGCATACGCTGGGAGAATTCCAGATAAAGAATTAGAGAAATGGGGAGACCACTAAGCGGTCCCCCTTTTTTTGGACAAAAACACATAGAAGTACAAAAGTACAATTTAGAGGGGCAGGTCAAGCATCCATGCTTTTTTTACAAAAGGGAATACTATATAGCAATCGGATAAGTAGGGTCGAATGGCTGAAGGGCAAAAAACGGGACTATTTTTATGTTGTTATACCACTAACGACGATGGTGACACTGCCCCATCCAGTAATGCACTTGCATCACTCGTCACTACCTCTTCATTTTCCATTGCTGCATATCCAAGGTTTATTCAGAGTACAGAGATAGATTGCTAGATTAAAAATCCGATGGTGCCACCCAAGATGATGTAAACATGGGCGAAAAGCAACTTGGTTGAGCCAACGGCAGACAATGGATAATATGTCTTTGAAGCTGTCACATAGTAAACGGTGTATATGTGTGCCATAGATTCATAAAAACGAGGGGAAGACCATGTATGCTTTCCCCTTATTTACTTCTGCTAGATGATGGGTGATACCAATGGATTCGGATTCCTGATCAAAAATCCATCGCCTTCATAATCAATTACCGTTTGATCTGTAAAATGGGAGTCCGATGGGTCGATCAACATTTTTATATCATGTAAAACAAGTATTTCCTCGTATTCCTTTTTAGAGGTGGCCAAGCTTAATGTGTAGTTCAACTGGTTACAGCAAGGTCTGTTTATGCCAAACCTCAAATACGTTTCCCCTTCCAAACTATTCTGCATATTTTTAATTTCCTGCTGGGCTTTCACTGTCATTTTTATCAAAATGTTCACTCCCATATCGTTAACCTCTTCATAAATAGGGCAAACCACCGTATATTCACTACTTTATCATGACGGGGATTCCTATGATCTAACTTTACCCATTTTGCATAAAAAATAAAATCCTCTAGGAATTTTTCGAATTCCAACTTATCCCGATGATATCACCGTATAGGTCTATTGGTTTATTTATATAGGGTTTCATGGTACGAAACCGATTTATTTGTGAAAAATGGGCTAAAGGTTTCGTTAGTTTAGTCGATAATATTGTTGGAGTGAGTATTAAGGCATACTAAAATGAATGAATGTTAGGATAAAAGATTCATATGGAAGTTGTTCGGATTTTATGATGGAATTTACTCGACATCGTAAGTTCAAAAATATTTCAGCGTATAAAGGAAGGGTTAATATGTTTAATGGAAAAATAAACTGTATGATACTTACCTTGGTATTCATGATTAGTTTCACTCTTTTACATGGATTAAAGGCCGAGGCTGCAGATCCTGTGCATCCTGTTATATCTGGCGAAACGGTAGAATCGATTGCCATGACATATGATATATCGGCTGAGCAATTAATGAAAACGAATGGTTTACCGGATGAAAAGTTATTTGCGGGCCAAAAGTTGGCTATCATTCAGACGGCATATACTCCTTCCATCTACCAATGGTCGGAGAGAGGGAAAAAAATTGCGAACTATGCGAAATCTTTTATAGGGTTTAAAAAGACGGCTGGAGAGGAGACGCCTGATAAAGGGTTTGATTCGAGCGGATTGATTCATTGGGTGCTTTCGAAGCAAAATGTGCCGGTCGACCGCTTGACAGTGGATGGTTTTTATAAGCAAGGGATGGATACAGACACTCCGAAAACTGGGGATATTATATTCTTTCTGGACAAAAACAGCTTAAAAGTCGTGACTGCTGGTATTTATATCGGCAAAAACCAATTTGTCAATTCTGGATATGGCGCAGAAACGGTTCAGGTGAGATCCACTACAGAAGGTTACTTTGCAAAATACCAAGTGGCGTACAAAACATACACGCCTAAAGGAGAGCATATCGTCCAAACGGGAGAAACGCTTAAAAGTTTATCGGAGAATTACAGCATTTCCATGAGTACGATCAAAAGCCGTAACGCGTTAAAAACGGATGAGTTGATGCAAGGGCAGTATCTTCAACTATACAGTAACCCGTTATATCCGTTTTATGTAAACCAGGATGCTGCCTATGATAAAGCATATGATGTCATCAAATATGCATATACTTTACGCGGATTCACCTATGTTTTTGGTGGAGACGGCCCAATGGTCGGAATGGATTGCAGCGGCTTCATTTATTGGGTCATGAAGGAGCAGGGGCTTTCAGTAAAACGAGGTTCCGCAGCGGATTACTTCTCCTTGTTGCCCAAAGTCGAAAATCCAAAAGCGGGAGATTTGGTATTTTTTAGAAACACAGGAATGAGGCTAGGTGTGACCCATGTAGGTATTTATCTAGGTGATGGCCGTTTTATCCATACAACGGAAAACGCAGGTGTTCATATCTCCAACCTTTCGTCAGGTTATTTTGCCGAGAAATTCGAAAGCTTCGGTCAAGTTGAAAGCCTTATGAACTAAGACGGCTATTCAACCTGTTTATATTCAAGAGTCGCTTTTTCAATGGCAGTAATGAACCGTTTAAAAAGATCACAGGGATGGACCCTGTTCTTACTGGTAAAGTCATCACCCTTGAAAAAGCTTTTTCTAAGCTTTGTGGAAAGTTCCAATTGCACGCCTGCACCCGTTTTGGATGTGTTGGTGATATTGCTTCCTTTCATGCCTGAAAGGTGCCGCGGTGCATGATCAGTTTGAAATCCAGCTTTGTTGAGGCATTGCTGAATAAGGTACTTATAGGGTTCGTTCCTTCCGCCAATGTAAACCAGCGCATTATGTATATCATAGTGACCATGGATCGAAAGGATGGTCTGAGCGTTCGCTGCCATTGAAACGCCGCCCGGTTCATTGAACAAGCAGGATGTTATATGGAGGACCTGGTTACCCCTTGGTTTAAGACCTTCGAATAGATAGGTGCTTGCACAAAGTCTCTCTCCAATTGCGGTCGCAATCTCGCTGGTCCCCGGTTCGATGTTTCCGCCATGTATGGCTAGAACTGCGATATCAGGATTCCTGTGATAAACGATGATGCGGTAATCGAGGTCTTCTTGTTCATTTTGTTGCAGTTCAATAAAATCAGCATAGCTATTTTCTTTCATGGTTACCCTCCGTATCCGTAGCGTATTTCCTCTTCCACCTTCCATATCGGTTGACGGCAAAAATAAAAAAAGCGGGGATGCCCCTGCTTTTTTTATTTTTCGACAGTCGTATATTGTTCTATTTTCTTTTGCTCGTCGGGTGTTAAAGTTTCTGTCCGTTTAAATGTATTCATGGTCACAAGCAGGGCTGCTATTAGAAAAACGGGTATAACCCAGCTTGTTATTTTTTTTACGGTATTCATATTCTAAGTCCCCTTATACATCGCTAGAATTCTTTTGATTTTTAGAAAAGGAGGGGCTGGATTACCTGTTTATTGCTGGGCTTTCCAGCTTCCATTTCTTCTTTTATCCCCAGCTCCGGATAATCGTCCGTTTTTCTCATTTTTAACGAGTACTTGAATCCCGCCATAATACATGGGGGAAATCTTTTGAATGACTTCATATCCTGAATCTTCCAAGTTGGATATTATTTCATCCGAAAGCCTGGATTCCGTATAAATCTTCTTTCCATCAAAGACTAACCGATTACGGTCGACGATATCCTGAAATGAGCCTTCATTCTCTGTATAAGAATAAAGGACCTGCATCAATACTTGAGGAATCCTATCACCGCCTGGTGAGCCGATCCCGATCGTTTCCTGCCCTGGTTTCTTGAGAACGGTCGGGGCGGTGAAAGTTCTTGACCGTTTATATGCCTTTTGAGCGTTCAAGCCGGACCTGAAATTTTTCAATTGATCGTTAAGGAAAAATCCATTCGTATAGTCACCAGATCCGAAAAAGTTACTGAGCGTATTGGTTGCGGAAACGACAGTGCCATACTTGTCCATGATGACAAAGTGTGTCGTACTTTCATGTTCTTCGGAATCACCGGATTCCTTATTTCCCCAATTACCATTTTGGATCTTACTTTTAAGATTGTTCAAGTGAATGGGGGAGAGCAATTGTTCCGCCTTAGAGTGGCTTATTCCATCCCCGATATGGGCGGTCCGATCTTGATAGGCTGTATTTGTGATGCCCCCCAGGACTTTCAAATAAGCCGGTTTGCTTGAAGATTCACCGAGGTTCATTTCCTCGGCAAGCCTTAACATTTCAAGAACTGTAATCCCGGAAAAGGGAGGAGGGGCGGTTAAAACGTCATAACCGGCAAATGTTCCTTGAACCGGCTTACGTTCTTTCACCTCATAACGCTTTAAATCCATCAAGTCTATGTCTGTTTCTCTTTTAATATCCCGTGCAATTTCCCCTTTATAAAAACCATCAGGACCTTCCTTCTGAATCAGCTTCAATGTTTCAGCAAGATTTTCTTGAATGAGGGTTTTGCCTGGTTCGATGGCATCGCCATCAGGATAAAATAATGAGGTCCCATTGGAAGATACCCTTGGTTGAGCCGCGGCTAAGCGCGATGATAATATCTCATCCACTTTAAACCCGCCTTCAGCCAAATCAATCGCCGGCTGAAGAAGATCCTCCATCGGTACACTCCCATACTTATCATGGATAACCTGCATGCCGGCCACTAAACCAGGAATCCCCGCATCGTGTCTTGAACTTGGGTCTTCCGGAGAGGATTCACGATAATCAATGAAATTGGGATCGCCTGATTCCGGGTCAATCAACATACCGCCTCCGCCACCCAGGCCTGATCCATAAGGTTCGACTACACCTAAGGCATAAGATACCGCAATGGCGGCATCCGCAGCCGTACCGCCGTTATCCAATATCTCCAACCCGACATCTATCGCGATTGGGCTGGAAGAACTGACCCCATATGATTGTGCGCTTTTACTATCTATCGGTTCATTCGAGTCAGAAATAGGGGGTGTTTTTGAACATCCAGCAATATAAATGAGCATGCCAAGGGAAATGAGCACTTTTCTCGTCATACGGTTAATCATCAGTTGATCCCCCTTTTCGTTGATCTTCTAAGTTGTGTGTCTTTTATCTTCACCTAGTAGTACAAAGCGTTCCTTACTGAAGCAGTTGCATGTCCTGCTGTTTAGCTTGTTCAGCTTTTTTCTTTTGTGCAGCTTTTTTTTCCATTGCTTCTTTCGCTGCTTTTTCTTCTTGCTCACGTTGTGCCTTATGGTCGATTATCTTCTTGTGATCCAAGGTAATCTCGATGCGATCCTCTTTTTTCGACCATTGGGCTTTTTCACTCGTTTCCTTCGTCAACTGACGGTAAACACGTGATTTGTCAATTGAAGAAGTAGCTGGCCTTGGTGTGGCTTCTTCAATTTGCAGTGGAACGACATCGATTGTAGCTTTGCCGTCAGCCGCTAAATGATATTGAACCATGGCTGAATCCTTTGTGCGTGTCCAGCCTTGATCGAATATGAAATTTCCTAAGCTATAGAAAATGATTCCATCTTTATACACATCAAACGATTGAAGCACATGGGGGTGATGGCCGATGATGATGTCAGCCCCCGCATCAATGATAGCTTTAGCCAAGTCTTTTTGACGGGCAGTTGTAGATGTGGAATACTCTTGTCCCCAGTGCATATTCACAACAACCAAGTCTGCATTGCCTTGTTTTGCATCTCTTGCTTTGCCGATCATTTCAAATAATAAATCAGGGTTGGAGTTCAATAGTCCGGCTTTATTATTCTTTGACACAGCATCTTTCCCATAAACATCTGTGAAGCCAAGTGTTGCGACACGTACGCCATTTACATCCGCATAGTCGATGCTATTTTTAGCTTCCGGGGTGTTCGATCCAACACCGACATAGTGCATATCCGCACTTTTGAATTCATCAATCGTGTCAAGAAGTCCTTGTTCTTCATAGTCCATCATATGGTTATTGGCTAAAGACATCACAGAGAAGCCAGCATCTTTAACGGCTTCCACACCACTAGTATTGGAGTTTAACCGGATGGGCGTATCTGCTGCCTTGTAGTTAGATACCTCTTCTTTCAAAGCGGTATGTTCATAATTCCCACTGACATAATCCGAATTGGCAAAATAGGGCTTCATATACCGGAAGAGGTATTCATACCCGTGCTTTTCCGTCACTTCTTCTACGAAACGTCCCATCATCACATCACCGACCATTGTCATCGTCAATGGTTGATCGGATTTGGATGGGGTTGTTTTCACTTCCTCAGCCCGTCCCATCCAACTGGTAATGACTAAAGCGATTAGTAATATAGGTAGTATGATTCCAGTGTATTTAAGATTCTTTTTCTTCGTGCGTTTAATAAAGATAAGTGTTTTTTCTTTTGCATTTAAAGTCCGTTTCATTTTTTGCACCTCAGAATAGGTAGTACACGTTCATTAAACCGAACGTTAAGCCGGATAATAAAAGCGTGCTGCCAAGTGTCAATGGCATTCCTTGTCTTTGTATGGTATTCGCTATCAATCCAGGTACGATTATACCGATTCCCCGAAACTCGAATATTTCAAATGGCATGACGGGGTAGACTAAGTCCAAAAGGAGTTTCAAGCAAATCCCGGTCACCATCATGGCTGCGAATTTTCTTCTTCCATATAAAATTACCCATCTTGATAGGCCGTGAGCGACAATCAAATAAGTCACGACACTAATGATCAGGATGGTCAGCATGATTTCCCATTGGTCAAATACTAATGCCAAATAACCTGGCACGATAAGTCCTGCGGGTACGACACCCGTTTTTTCTGAAAATATAAGACTAAGCGTAACTCCTAGTACTAGGGCTACATATAAATCCGATCCAAACATTAAAGTTCCTCCTACTTAACTCGCTTTTTGCTTCGTTTTAGATTTCATGAATGCTTCAATTAATGGTTCCGCTGCACCATGAATATTCCCGACACCGTAGACGATGCGATTTTTCATCAATGGGCGGAGGCGGGCCACGATTTCTTCAGTTGACCAATTTTCTAAATCCCAATATTCTTTTGTATCCAATTGACCTTGCTCGAATGCCCGAGTGATCGGTGATGTGGTTTCACCTATGGAAATGACGATTTCAGATTTTATGTAAGGCAATACATCTCTAGCAAACTGCTCGGTACGGTCCACACGGTCGGGACGGCAGTTCATGATGACGATTGGAGGTTCTGTGCTGTATCCGAACGTATTGACACGTTCCCAGATGTTCAGTGTCGATGACGCGTCATTTGCAGCGAAGCCATTGACAAAGAAAGTTGGCTGGATAGGATCTCCGAATTTGGTTATCCGCATGGCACCTGGATCGGGATGTGCATTCAACATGCCGCGAAAAGCAGTTTTTTCATCAATGCCTAAAGCTTCCGCAACGGCCAAGGCCAGTGATGCATTATCTGGAAATACCATATAGTCGAATTCGCGTAGGAATTCTTCTGAAATTCTGGAATTGTCAGCAACAATCACTTTTGTGTTACGTTCTTTGGCAATTTGTTTGAAAAAGTCCAAATATTCACTTTCGATGGTTATTAAATGACCATTATAGGGAATGGTAGCAGTGAAAGCTTCAGCAACTTCATCCAAAGTCGGTCCCATGACATCCATATGGTCTTCTAATACATTCACGATGACCCCAATGTTTGCTTGGATCATTTTGTTTTGGAAGATTAGTTGATAGTCAGGCTGTACGGCCATGCACTCACAAACCAGTGCTTCTGTGCCTAAATCGGCAACTTCTTTAACTACACGCCGTTGTTCTCCTATGTTGGGTCCTTCCGGGCGGCGTACAATCGGTTTTTCATTGTCGGTAAACCAATAGATCATTCTTGCCGATGTTCCGGTTGTTTTACCTACTGTTTTGTACTTAGCTTCCTGGATCACACCTGTAATCAGTCGCGTTACAGTCGATTTCCCTCGAATCCCATTCACATTCACACGTACCGGGATGGAGTCGAGACGCTTCTGATGGCGTTTTTGTTCAAAAATGCCATAGCCAAGTAAAAAGATCGCACAAATAAATATTGGTGCCATTTTTTAACCTCTCTTTTTTTTAATTATTTGATTTACTGAATACACACTACATGATTTTAAACTTAATAGGCAAGAGCCAATTATTCTATCTCAATATAGTTATTATCAGCTTTTTCAAATAAATGTATATAGGAGTGTAATAGTATCTAATGGGATAAATTGTTTTATGAGTACAAAGGTACGGCTGAAAACCGAGGGAATGCTCGGTTTATTTACACTAAATTATGGAAAGTTTAATAAAGTCCCATTTTGGTCAGTATAAAAGTAGTTTTATGAGTATTTGAACCTGATTCATTATGGCTATATTTGAATAATAATTATTTTTTAAAAGTGGGTTTTATTACAATTTATTAATCGTTTATACCCATTGTTTGACATAAACGTAACAATTTTTATGCATTTGTCATTCAATGTTAGATAGTGGAACTATCGACTCAATTAGTTAGACTCTTTTGAATATGGATAAAGATGAGTAAAAGAACACATCTCTTTTTTTGGATATTTTCCGGTTTTTCCCTTAGGGAATACCCATAGGCCTATAATTGATCTTTTACCTGAAACATGAAATAAACTAAAGTTAATCCATTTTTTTAAAAAAATACCTAGTTTCTTCTATAAATATAGTGTTTATAAAAGAATGAAAAATAAAAAAAGCTCAGAAGCTTATCTGAGCTTTCGGACTGTAGATAAATTCGAAGAAAGCGAGTTTTCTACAGTGTTTCTCTTTAAAAAACATTTCAGTTGATTTCAGTAATCCGCTCCCTTTCCTCCGACTGTCTGCCAAGCCGCATCAAAGCAAGCGTCTGTGGTTCTCGGCTAGCCAGTTATTCGGCAGGAGTGTCGCAAATTTCTTCACTCCAGAGAGGGTTCCATAAAACAAAAAAACCATGAAGTATAATCTAGTCTTGTTTTAAAATCATGGTTCGGGGTGAGCCGTCTCTAACACCCTAGTCCCAATCAACGTTCCAGTTGTTTTATGTCCACATTACGACCGCTCTCTTGTCGACAAACGGAAAGCTCAGATGCATATCTGAGCTTTCCGTTTATATATTGTAATGAATGGAATGGTCATGAACCTCCGTTTATCATGGAGATTTAACGTTTGTCGATCTTGCATTCAGAGCCTAAGAATTCAAGTTAACTGGATTTCTTTCTGTCAGAAATCTCAATGTTGGAGCCCTTTTTACCGCCATCAATCACATAAAGTCTAGGAGATGATTTCCTTCTTGTTCCTTGATTGTGAGGATTCATCTTCATATAATTCTCGTATTCTTCGCGAAAGAATTCTTCGGTTTCCCGTTCCATTGTCTTTCTTTCGTTAAAATCTTTTATGAATTTGAAAAAACGTTTCATATGAATTCCTCCTTATGGGGTTAAAAGGTCTTAGTTTAATAGTAACATATCATAAGTGAAATCTAACCTTTTTTACAGATTTGGAAAGGAAATCGTGTTTTTGTGAGAGTAAAGTTGTGAACGGATTGATTCGAGAGAAAGCATGCAATGGATCCTTACTGAGTATAAGTGCCCGTGCATGGTGTTGAAAGGAAATGTCGGGATTTGCAGCAGTAGCAGGTGTTGGAAGTAATGGTTATTTAAGTTAAAATATTCCTTTAATTATTATATATTATACACTAAATATTCTGAAAATAAAGGAAAATATTCACTTCCAGCCACTTTTGATAGATTTGCTTTTTTAATGGATTATTATTGTGTATAGATACTTATTCCCCAGATATACGAAAATGAAACAACCCTCATAATGGGAGAAAAAAGCAATTTCCCGCATTCATGTGACGGGAAATTGCTAGTGTCATAATTGGAACTTCTTAACCTGTTCAGTCAGCAGTTCTGCCGAAGATGCAAGTTCACTGGCATGATTCGTGATTTCATCCATTGAAGAGCTGGATTGCTGAGCGGAGGCGGAGACTTGTTCGATTCCTGCCGCGGACTCTTCAGAAAAGGCTGAGATATCTTCGATGGCCTGATTGATTTTCTTGCTATTTGTAGAAATATAGGTTAATTCTTCTGTAATATGCTGTATTTTCATTTCCATATTCCCGACAGAGTGATTGATTGTTTCAAAGGTCCGGCCTGTGAGCATGATCTGTTTTGTGCCTTCATCCACTTGTGAATAACCATCTTCCAGGGAATGGGCGACTGTTTTTGAACCTGTTTGAATGGCGGAGACAATATGGGTGATATCCCCAACGGAGTGTGTAACCTCTTCAGCGAGTTTCCGCACTTCATCGGCGACGACGGCAAAGCCCTTGCCATGTTCACCAGCACGGGCAGCTTCTATGGCTGCATTCAGCGCCAATAGATTGGTTTGATTGGATATATCCTTGATGACCTGCACAAGCTGCGAAATTTGCTGTGATTGAGAATCGAGCCCTTTCACTTGCTCTACGGCATTTTTGACAATCCCATCAATACGTTGCATCTGTTGGACCGAATTACGCATTAAAGTGTTGCCCTCCTTGGTCAAGGAAAGGATTTCGGTTGAACTTTTAGCTGCATCCACTCCTTCTATGTGGGCCAGCTCGATCCTGCCGGTGAAATCATCCATTATGCGAACCATATCAGCTGCCCGGTTGGCTTGTGATTCCGAACCTTCCGAAAGTTCATTCATCGTAGTCGCTATTTGTTTGCTGCCCTGCTGCAATTCGTTTGCTGATTGGGTAAGATCCTCGCTTTGATTGAAAACGGATTGCGATACAACGAGCATTTTTTCGATCGTATCACGAAGGTTTTTCTGCATTTGGTTGGCGGATACCGTTAATTCGCCCAGTTCATCATATGACTTTTGCTCCAGGGGCTCATGATTCAGCTCTCCGTCAGCCACCATTTTCATCCTGTCCCTAATTTTAATGAGGGGAGTGGTAATGAGGTTGGCGGTAACAAGCGCCAGCAGAAGGCCGATTAGGACTGCCGCAATGGATATGATGATACTTGTCGTCCTAACCGATTTCCCGCTTGCGATGACGGTTTCACCTGAAGCGACAATTAATTCCTCGCGTTCCGAAGCAAGCTCCTTGAAACCCTCCATCACTTCATTGCTGATTGGCGCCACTTCATTTTTGAGTATCTCTTTAGCGCGTTCTTCATTTCCATTTTCATATTGTGTAAATACCCGGTCTACAATCATCGTTCTCCAATCCACGCTTTTCTCGATCAATTCCTTTGCTTTATCAGAATCGCTTAGGGCTAGGAGCTCCTCCTGGATGACCTGGCTTTCTTCGGAATATTGTAAGAACCTTTCTTTATAACTCTCGTCACCATATAGTATATAGGCTCGGGTGAATGCGGTTCTTTTTGCTAGGTTATATAGCAGCTTTTCGTCTTGGATAAGAAGCGGAAGTTCCTTTTCGATGATATCCTGGGAATATACCAGTGACTTGTTGCTGCTATAAATGTTGAATGCTCCTAAGATGATGCATAAAGATATGATGAGTGAAAATGCCACCATAACCTTTGCTTTAATGCTCTTCAAATTAATGGACCCCTTTATCGATATTTTATTCACTCTTTTTTATCGGTTAAAAAATGGGATGTTTGAGCACTGAAAAGATAACTGGATTTTCCAACAGGTCTACTATTCACCAAATATAAACATCTTGATTTCTTATCGTTTTCAAGTTACTATTGACTTGGAAAAATATAATATTCCGCATTAAGGCGGAAGAGGTTCTAGCTACCCTCTCAAAAAAACTAAGGAGAAACAGTGCTCTATTCTTAGGGTGCTGTTTTTTTCCGTAAAAAGGAGTTTTATAGAAATGAAGAAGAAAGAAAAGGCAGTGGTTGTGTTTAGCGGAGGTCAGGACAGTACGACGTGCCTGTTCTGGGCATTGGAGAGATTTGAGGAAGTGGAAGCGGTGACGTTCGATTATAATCAGAGGCATAGCTTGGAAATCGAATGCGCTCAAAACATTGCCAAGGAATTGGGCGTGAACCATCATATCCTTGACATGTCGCTGCTGAACCAACTGGCGCCGAATGCATTGACGAGAAGTGATATTGCAGTGACGGACGGAGAAGAAGGGGAATTGCCGTCGACGTTCGTACCAGGAAGGAATTTGCTGTTCCTTTCGTTTGCCGGAGTGCTGGCAAGTCAGATTGGCGCTAAACATATTGTCACCGGTGTCTGTGAAACGGATTTCAGCGGATATCCTGACTGCCGCGATGTATTCATTAAATCGTTGAATGTGACACTGAACTTGTCTATGGACCAATCATTCGTGATTGATACGCCGCTAATGTGGCTTAATAAAGAGGAAACATGGGAGCTTGCCGATCAGCTTGGCGCATTCGACTTTGTCCGCGAAAAGACCCTGACTTGCTATAACGGAATCATCTCAGACGGCTGTGGAGGTTGTCCGGCATGTAATCTGCGGAAAAAAGGACTGGATGACTATGTAAGCAGACGGAAGGTGCTTTCATGATGTACGGTTTTACTATAGTGGATAAACTCCAAAAAATAGATGAAGATATTCAGCGCAGCGAATTGAAGTATACAAACAAGAGGGTTCTCGTGAGTAAGGAATTCACCTTTGATGCGGCGCACCATCTTCATGACTATGAAGGAAAATGCAAGAACCTGCATGGTCACACGTATAAGGTTATTTTCGGATTGAGCGGGTATACAGATTCACGGGGATTGATGATAGATTTTGGGGACATCAAGAATATATGGAAAAATGAAATTGAAATCCACCTGGATCATCGTTATTTGAATGAAACCCTGCCGCTCATGAATACAACGGCAGAAAATATGGTTGTCTGGATCTATGAAAAAATGGCCGAAGCCCTTTCATTAAAAGAATATGAGGGTGCTAGAGTCGAATTTGTTCGACTATACGAAACGCCGACAAGTTATGCCGAAGCCAGACGGGAGTGGATGGAAAGTGAGTAAACTACTCCCAGTAATGGAAATCTTCGGTCCGACCATCCAAGGAGAGGGAATGGTCATTGGTCAAAAAACCATGTTCGTTCGGACGGCCGGCTGCGATTATTCCTGTGCCTGGTGTGATTCCGCATTTACTTGGGATGGCACCGGTAAGGAAGATACCGTCCAGATGACTGCCGAAGAAATATGGGCTGAGCTGAAGCGAATTGGGGGTTCCGGGTTTTCTTTCGTGACGATATCAGGCGGAAACCCGGCACTGCTGAGAAACCTAAACGGCTTGATAGCGATCTTACATGAGAATAAAATGAAAATAGGTGTCGAAACACAAGGGAGCCGATGGCAGGATTGGTTTCCCGATATTGATGAACTGACTATTTCACCTAAGCCGCCGAGCTCTGGAATGAACACGGACTTTACGGTGCTCGACGACATCATCTCGAACCTTGCCGATCGAAATCCTGAAAACCATGTCTCATTGAAGATCGTCGTCTTTAACGAGGAAGACTATCAATATGCCAAACATGTACATGGGCGTTACCCGGATATTCCTTTTTACCTGCAGGTGGGGAATGACGACAGCAGGACGGCGGATGATCGCCAATTGATCAGCGGTCTTTTGAAGAAGTACGAAGAGTTAATTGATAAAGTGATAGCAGATGATGAATTGAATGATGTGAAAGTGCTGCCTCAGCTGCATACCTATATATGGGGTAACAAGCGGGGCGTGTAAAGAAAAGGGAGAAGGAGGCAGTGTGATGTTTAATCACGCTGCCTTTTAAGCTTATTACAACTTTTGAATGTGTGTAGCTTTAAAGGATGATGTGTATTTAAGGCCGTACCCGAATAAGCGATCCATTCCAATATGCGCGGACCAAATTAAACCGATCATCATCAATGCATCCGACTTTAGAAGGATTGCAAGCGAAATCATGAAGATGGTCAGGATATAAGTATGAAATAAGTTATAAACCATTGATCCAATCCGATCATTGATCAAATAGGCCAGCATGGAAACATCAGGGGATAAAATCAATAAAAGGAAAATCAACCAGCTGAATTCATACAACGAATAGATGTAAATCATCGCAAAAAGAACCATGAGTCCTTCAATATGAAGGATTTTCTTTACCATTTTAAAACCTCCCAAAATTTAATTGACCACTGGTCAATGACGTTGAAAAAAATTATATGATGTTTCTGATGATATTTTTAACATGAAAATAAGCTAAACCTTTTACATCTTGATAAGATAGTTCAGAATTAATATAAAAAGTTATGAATCCATGAAGAGAAAGAAAAATCGACCAAATGGATGCAGGATTCAGTTTGTTGTCCGTTAGGTCCGTCAGGGACTGGATCAGCTTTTCATATGTTTTATTAGAATCAAATTGAAGTAACTGCTGAATTTCTTTTTCCTTCGATAAAAACATGATGGAATAATGATTCTGTTGGGTTAAACCGAACTCTAAGAAACACAATAAAATCTTTTCCATTTTTATAGAAGAGTCATTTTCAGACATGATGATATCATCGATGAAAGCATTTAAAACGGAAAAATCCGTTTTCACCAAACTATAGAAGATTTCTGCCTTATTTTTAAAATGATAATAAAGGGCTCCATGGCTGCAATCCAATGATTTAGCCAATTGCCTCATTGAGACATTCGAATACCCTAACGTTGCAAAAAGGTTTCTAGCTTCATTCAAAACCATGTCCCGGGACAATTCTTTACCTGCCGATTTCCTTGGCGACATCTTGACACCCCCTTATTTATTGACCACTGGTTAATTAGGATGTTAACTTACTGATTTTCATTTGTCAATTATTAAATCATATCATTAAGTACTGTTTTTATAGAGGAACTTTACCATTTGGCCGTATTGAAACTTCTTGATTTCCAATCGCTTTCAAGATACGATAAATAAGGAAAATGATAATCCGCTCGGGCGGAAGAGGTTCTAGCTACCCTCTCAAAAAAACTAAGGAGAACAGTGCTCTTTCTTAGGGTACTGTTTTTTCTGTATAAGGAGAATTAAGAAATGTTAAGAATTATATTGTATTTAGTATCCATCATTACGGCGAATGTGGTTACAGCAGCTTTTGAGCCATTACACTTTGGCATGTTCATCATTCCGATGGGTACGTTGCTCATAGGGGGAACCTTCATCTTTCGAGACCTGGTCCAGAATAAATTTGGCCGCGTCAATACCTATATATGTATCGTCACTGCACTTATTTTATCTGCGTGTGTATCATTCTTATTAGGGGATACGTTACTGATCGTATTTGCTTCCGCATTATCGTTCGTGGTCGCAGAAACAGCGGATACGGAAATATATACCCGTTTAAAGCTCCCGATGAGTTGGAGGGTGTTTTACAGCGGGATCGTTGGAGGATTTTTCGATTCGGTGATATTTGTCGTGATTGGCCTAAGTCCACTGGGTGCCAATATATTGCCATGGGAAGCAGTGCCCGCTGCGGTTATCGGCCAAATCATCGTTAAAACCATCATTCAGTCAATCGGTGCCGTACTATTGGGTCGAATCAACGTAGAATTGGAGAAACGTGTAGTCTCCAGTTAAATGCTAGGAGGGATGCACTCGATGGATGGAACTTCAAAAAAGAAAGATAAATGCTATTGCCTCGAAGCCTTTCGTGAAAAATATGGCCCGCATGTTCAAGGGGAATGTATGAAGCTCTCCTGTGCCAATTATCGCAAGCATAATGGAATAGACAAAAAAGGACCTAATTAGGTCCTTTTTTGCGTGATTGAAGTAAGGCGCGAGTAAACGTGCTGAATCATGGTCCCAGTATGATATCACGAATAAACAGTTCGAATTCATGGGTAAATAGCAAAAAAAGCTACCTGCGCCGTTCCATTAAGGGGGGGCAGGTAGCTTTTTATTTTGTTTAGAATTGCTCTGCGCTTTTTCGAACTAATTTTTCCAGGAAGAAAAAGCATTCTCTTTTCCGGTCAAGTTCGATTTGTCCATTTTTGGTGACATGATAATATTTTCTGCTGCCTGACTCTGACTCTTTCCAATGGCCTTTTATGAATTCTTTTTTTTCTAACCGTTTAAGGGCGGAGTAGAGGGTGCCTTCGCTTATTTGATATTTGCCCATGCTCATTTCCTTCAAGATCTTCGTGATTTCATAGCCGTATAGCTTTTTTTGTGAAAGGAGTGAAAGCAAAAGGAGGTCAATGCTTCCCTTCATTAGTTCTTTATCCAAATAAATTCTCCTCCTTTTCATTTTTAAAGTGTAATACGTTGTACATCGTATCACAAGGTGCATTTTACTTTTCTTAAAAAAAATGGTTAAATGACGATTGCTAAATAAATTTAATCATAGTAAAATGTGCTTCGGAACGGATGAGTTGTGAAGAGTGTGTTAAGGATACTATATACACGATTTAATTGTTTTAATGAAAATACGGAATAGGATAGAAGAATCCCTACTCAAGGGGTATTAATTGATTTTTTTTCAAAAATCATATAGATTCTATTTATCAACAAGAGCAGAGAAAGAAGGTCCTAGATAGATGAAAGTGAAAGCACCTGAGTCATTCACATACAGAGGTGGAAAAAGAGCTGTCCTTTTACTTCACGGGTTTACCGGAAGTACAGGAGATATGAAGAAATTGGGGAAATACTTGAATGATCTCGACTATACTTGCCACGGACCTCTTTATAGAGGGCATGGATTGTCTGGTGAGGAACTCGTTAAGACTGGTCCAAAGGAATGGTGGGAAGATGTAGTTAATGGCTATAAATTCCTTAAAGAAGAAGGCTATGAGGAAATTGCAGTTGTAGGAATTTCTTTAGGAGGAGTATTCTCATTAAAAGTGGGAATTGAATTGCCAGTAACAGGGGTAGTTTCAATGTGCGCTCCGACACAAGGGAAAAGTATCGATCGACAAAAGAACCGCTTGCTCAATTATGCACAGGCTTATAAGAAGTTTGAGGGCAAAGATGCAGACCAAATTGCTGCAGAAGTGAAGCTCCTGGAAGAAGAGCCTATGCCTCAACTAAAAGATGTGTTGAATATTATAAATGAGACAGGTGAAAATTTAGATTTAATCACATCACCAACTCTTGTTTTACAAGGGCGCTTGGATGATCCAGACTATACGGAGAGTGCTTCAGCGATTTACAATGAAGTTGATACGCAGCATAAACACTTGATCTGGTATGAAAAGTCCGGTCATATTATCACATTGGGTAAGGAACGTGAACAGGTGTATGAGGATGTGTATAAGTTCTTAAATACACTGAATTGGTCGGAGTAATAAGCGAGTTTTCTTGAAAAAGACCACCGGTTATCATATTATCCCCTTAAAGTTAAATGTGTAAAATGTCCACATTCATATGCGGGTTCAGACTGTAGACAAACTCGATGAAAATCGAGTTTGTCTATTTTTATGAGTTGTACAATTTGGCCGTTGATTGGAACGGAAGGCACTCGCTTTCCGCGGGCGGTAGGGCAGCCTCCTCGCTTTCGCCTGCGTGTCTCCCCTAGACAAAAAAATCCATAGAAAATTCGCGTCCTTATTTCCTATAAAAGAGATGTAATAGTTAGTATGATGAATTGAAACAAGGATTATCACGACTGGGAAGTCCTAATTTAAAGACCTCTATAGATGGGACGGCTATATTCAAGCCACCTCCTTCATACGTATTATCCAACGATGGACCCTTGAAAACTTTCTTAACCGTTTTCTAAAAATTTATATTAATATAACAACTTTGAAACGTATTGTAATTAAAAATAAACTGATTTAAAATGATATCTTTCCTGAGAAATTTATTTATAAAATATCCTTGTATAATATCAGTAATGATGGTCTGATAGTTTCTACCTGGCAGCCGTAATGCCGGACTACAAGGAAGTATGAAAATAGAAGAGAGGAACAGGTTCATGTTGGTTCGCTTGAAAAAAGCTTGATCTCCATAACATGTTTCAATGAAGGCTCTTACTTTTTCACACTTTCTTCCTGCGGCTGAAAGTGTAAAAAGGTAAGGGCTTTTTATATAAAAAAAACGAATGGGAAATAATATACCCAAAGGGGATGAAAGCATGTATTTCTTATTGAATATACTAGGTGTTTTAGTTGTAATGGGCATCGTTTACCTATGTTCACCTAATAAAAGGAACGTTAAATGGAAAGCCATTCTTACCTTGCTTGTTCTAGAATTTCTTATCACATGGTTCATGTTATCCACTAAAATTGGTGCATGGGTTATCAATCTGATCGCTTCATTCTTCACCTGGTTGATTGAATGTGCTAATGAAGGGATTTCTTTTGTCTTTCCTTCACTTATGGCAAATGAACAAGTGGATTTCTTTTTCAGCGCATTGATGCCAATTATCTTCATTATCACGTTTTTTGATGTCTTATCTTATTTCGGTATACTTACCTGGATCATCGATAAAGTGGGGTGGCTCATCTCAAAAGTATCCGGTTTGCCAAAACTTGAGAGTTTCTTTTCGATTCAGATGATGTTCCTAGGAAATACCGAGGCACTTGCTGTTCTCCGCCTTCAACTGAGTGCGATTAAGGATCAGCGCCTTTTGACATTTGGAATCATGAGCATGAGCAGCATCAGTGGTTCAATCATTGGAGCCTACCTGTCCATGGTACCGGCAACCTATGTTTTTGTAGCGATACCTTTGAACTGCTTAAATGCCTTGCTGATAGCCAACATGCTGAATCCCGTCGATGTCAGTAAAGCAGAAGACGTCGTTTATGTACCTTCTAAAGAGGAACGTAAAGATTTCTTTTCCACCATTTCCAACAGTATGTTGGTTGGGGCCAAAATGGTCTTCGTCATCATGGCAATGGTTATCGGCTATGTGGCGTTAACGGCGAGCGTAAACGGCATTTTCGGTTTCTTTGTGGATGGTTTGACGATTCAAAAGATTTTCTCTGTCATTTTTAGTCCATTTGCATTCCTGCTTGGACTATCTGGACATGATGCCATGTACGTCGCTCAATTGATGGGAATCAAGCTTGCCACAAATGAGTTCGTCGCCTTGCTCGATTTAAAAGATAAAGTCAGTACACTGTCTCCGCATACAGTTGCTGTGGCCGTCACTTATCTGACGTCATTTGCCAACTTCAGTACAGTGGGGATGATTTATGGAACATTCAATTCCATCCTCAATGATGAGAAGTCGAACATTATCGGAAGGAATGTTTGGAAGCTGCTGCTTAGCGGGATGGCTGTTTCCTTACTAAGTGCCATGGTCGTTGGATTATTCGTTTGGTGATTTAAAACAGGGGCATCCATTTTTATAAATGGATGCCCTCTTTTGTATGAAAAAGCTGTGCTGGGTTTTCCCATGCACAGCTTTTTGCTTTATTTCGTCAAATAGTTCTCCGTATAAAATGGTTTATTTTCCTCATCGAAGGCAACTCCGACACCGAGCGATTCATAATCCTTCTGTAATTTGTTTTCCCTGTGTCCAATGGAATTCATTAGGCCTTCATGGGCAAAGATACTGCTATTCTGACCGGCAGCCAGATTTTCCCCCGCCATTCGAAAATTGATTTTGTCATCTTCCATCCGGTCGAAGGGGGATTCTCCTTCAAGATTTGTATGGTTGAAGTACTGATTCACGGCCATATCTGCACTATGATCCTGTGCAGTGACCTTCACTTGTTTATCCCATGTAAGCACGGAGAGATCATGATTGATCCGTGATGCATTGGTCAAATCGAATAATTGATATTCAAAGCCCTTCTTTAATCCGGGGCCGGCTTCTGCAAAATAGGAGCTTTTTTGCTTTTCAAGTTTTTCGTCGATGATTTGGATGGCTGTGACTGTATTTTTCTCATGTTTGTCATAAAAAATGGTCACATAGCTATTATCCAGTTCAAACATATCGTATTCTCCGCTATCACTTCGAATCTGGTAATAGACGTTACCTTTAAGCAGTTTGGTTACAGGATCCCCCAATTTTCCAGTCACAGTTTCTTTGGGAGTGCCGCGTTTTATTCCTTCCTTTGAGGAAATCAAATCTTGGTTCGTATATAAACCAACAACTTTATTATTTTTATCGTAGGCAACCATGAAGAAGTTTTGGTAATTTTCGTGATAGGCAAACCAGTCTACACCATATTCATTCCGCGTATTCCGCTTAGCTTCATCAGCCATTTTTTCTACATCATCTTTCGTATCGCCCATTTCGATATTACGGACTGAGAATGATGCTTCAGCAGGTGTTTCCAGTGCTGGTGTTTCCACTTTTTCCGTTTCCTGCGATTCTTTTTCAGAAGCGGTATCCAATGTTTCCGTCAGCGATCCAATCAGGCTGCTTACTCCAGTACTCAGTTTTTCCAAGGCAGTCGAAATCTCAGGCCCGTTTATAAAGGAGCGAACATCGGATGCAAAGGCACCAATCCCCGCTTTGATCCCAGACTCCTGAATATCCTTACCATATCCATACCAAATCCCACTGAGGAGTAGGAGTATGAGGACCACAATATTAAACAATTTCCGCAAATCGTTCACTCCTGCTCTATCTAGGATATAGAATCCCGATTATTGAAAGATCGGCTGTAGCATACTTAAGGCAGGTGGGGCACATAACAAAAACAGTGAACACAGAATGAGTATTCGTGAGACCATTTTTGGAAGCTTTTCCTTCCCTTTTCCCGAATACCAGCCACTGAACTGAAGTTTATTTCTATACCAGACGAATAATAAAATCAGGATCGCAATCGAGCCTAGCCAGCCATACTGATTCATATTAACTCCTAAGTTTATATATATGCCGTTTACAATGGCCGAAATGATTGCTCCGGCTATCCCGACAATGAATATGATGCGTAACAATTCTAATAAGACCCTCATATGTCACTCCTTGGTTTTACCATTATACTTCTTCTTTTACAAAATAAAAATTTTAATGATGTGTTATTACATATTATACCGAAAAGAAGATGCCAAAAAGAAGGAGGGGAATAAAACGGATGGTACGACGGTGAAATTTATTTAGGAGAATTCATTATAAACCAAAAAAGATTAGCCACTTCGAGCTAATCTTTTTTGTTTGGAATTACTTCAATTGATCGTTCAATACACTTTCCTCGAGAACGGAAAACTTATCTCCATACACTCTGGTTATGTGATTTTCCCCCCACGTACACAGTGCGGATAGGATGCTTTCCAGGCTTTGTCCATACTCACTTAGTTCATATTCCACTTTTGGAGGGACTTGGTTGTAAACGATCCGATTGATGACACCGTCCTGTTCCAGCTCCCGCAATTGTTGGGTCAACATTTTTTGGGTAATGTTTGGCATAAGGCGCTTCAATTCACTAGTCCGCTTTTTTCCGTGGGTCAGATGGCAGAGGATTACGCATTTCCACTTCCCGCCCAGCACTTCCAGAGTTGCTTCAACTGATATATTGTACTTCTTTTTTTGCATGGTTTGCATACTCTCCTTATTTTATAGGAACTTTAAGGTGCCTATATTACTTTAAAGTACGTACTGTTTTTTATTTGTATTATATCTCATAATAACATTTGCACACCGAATTCCACTGTACCATTAATTAAAAAAAGTTGCTTAGGCAATTTCAATGATAGTACAAAACGACGAGAAGGAGAAGAGGATATGATTTCAAGTAAAAATAGAAGTACATGGGCATTGCTGGCTTTAGCAATCAGTGCCTTTGCGATTGGAACAACTGAGTTCATCAGCGTGGGATTATTACCACTCATTTCTAAAGATTTACACATTACAGTGACGACGGCGGGATTGACGGTATCCTTATACGCCTTAGGAGTCATGTTCGGGGCACCTATCCTGACATCCCTGACATCGAATATGTCGCGAAAGACTTTATTGCTTTGGATAATGGTCGTGTTCATTGCCGGAAATGCATTAGCGGCATCTGCCACTACGGTCGGTGTATTATTGATCGCACGTGTTATTTCAGCGCTTGCACATGGTATCTTCATGTCAATCGGCGCTACGATAGCGGCAGATTTGGTCCCTGAAAACAGGCGGGCGAGTGCCATCGCCATCATGTTTACAGGCCTGACGGTGGCAACGGTGACCGGAGTTCCTTTTGGAACCTTCATCGGTCAGCAATTCGGCTGGAGATTCGCTTTCATCATCATTGTGGCAATCGGCTTGATTGCTTTTATAGGGAACGGCATCTTAGTTCCATCCGATTTAAGAAAAGCTGCACGGACCACGTTCCGTGACCAAATCAACTTGGTGACGAATGGCAGATTGCTGCTGGTATTCATCATTACAGCGTTAGGGTATGGAGGTACATTCGTTGTCTTCACGTACCTGTCACCATTACTTCAGGAAGTGACAGGGTTTAAAGAAGGAACGGTGGCCTTGATTTTGCTAGTATATGGAGTAGCTATAGCAATAGGAAATACTCTTGGCGGGAAATTAGCCAATCGCAATCCTATTAATGCCCTATTTTATATGTTTCTTATACAGGCCATTGTACTTGTGGTCTTGACTTTCACGGCACCATTCAAGGTAGCTGGTTTAATTACGATCATTTTAATGGGGTTGTTTGCATTCATGAATGTTCCGGGGCTTCAAGTGTATGTCGTCATGTTAGCGGAGCGTTTCGTGCCGAGTGCAGTGGACGTGGCGTCAGCCATCAATATTGCAGCCTTCAATGCAGGAATCGCCATTGGCGCCTACTTAGGAGGGATGATTACGGATTCGATCGGACTGATCCATACGGCGTGGATAGGTGGAGTCATGGTGTTTGCAGCAGTGATTTTAACAGGCTGGAGCCGGGCCTTGGAAAGTAAAGACCGAAACAAGGGAATGGACAAACCAGTATAGGATTAAAATAGTGATGCATGTTAGAAAAAGAATGCGATGCGTTTAGAGTATCAAAAACCAAGTATCATTGCATCCCTTCAGCGAATGGGGAAGGTTCCTTGAAGGGATGTAATGATACCGATACTTTAGTGCATTACAATCTATGAGAACAAATTAAGGGAAAATTTGGAGGTAAAGTGATAATGGTGGGAAATTTACAAGATACAACAACATTGCATAACGGCATTAAAATGCCTTGGTTCGGATTGGGCGTATTTAAGGTGGAAGAAGGACCGGAGTTGGTAAATGCAGTTAAAGTGGCCATTAAACATGGGTATCGCAGTATCGATACGGCTGCCATTTATGAAAATGAAGAAGGGGTTGGACAAGGGATCCGTGAGGGCTTAAAAGAAGCAGGAATCTCAAGGGAAGACTTATTCGTTACATCAAAAGTCTGGAATGCAGATTTGGGATATGAATCGACAATTGCCGCTTACGAAAAAAGCTTAAAGAAACTTGGCTTGGAGTACTTGGATTTATACCTTATCCATTGGCCAGTGGAAGGAAAATATAAAGAAGCTTGGAGAGCATTGGAAACTCTTTATAAAGAAGGAAAAGTGAAAGCGATCGGTGTGAGCAATTTCCAGATTCACCATCTTAAAGATTTAATGGAAGATGCAGAGGTTAAGCCGATGGTCAATCAAGTAGAATGCCATCCGCGGTTAACTCAAAAAGAAGTTCTGGCCTTTTGTAAGGAACAAGGAATACAACTTGAAGCATGGTCTCCTTTGATGCAAGGTGAACTTCTGGATAATGACGTATTACAAGCAATTGCAACCAAGCACGGGAAATCTGTTGCACAAGTCATATTACGCTGGGATTTACAAAATGGGATTGTAACGATTCCGAAATCCACTAAAGAACATCGTATTGTAGAAAACTCATCTGTATTCGATTTCGAACTGAAGGAAGAAGAAATGAACCGGATTGATGGATTGAATCAGAATCACCGTGTTGGTCCAGATCCTGATAATTTCGACTTTTAATCACGTATGAAGGAGAGGGACGGGATATCCGTCTTTCTCTTTTTTTATTGGATCTCTACATTGCTGGGATGGAAATGCTGGACCAATATTCGCTGGCGTTTACAATGAAAGCTTCGGAAATCTGATTAGTTGACACGGCATTACTGAGATGATATAAATGCATGTGCATGCATTATATAAAAAAGGAGATAAAAATTATGAATGATTTATTTTCACCTTATCGCATAAAAGGACTTGAACTTAAAAATAGGATCGTCATGCCTCCGATGTGCCAATACTCCGTCGAAGCGGAAGATGGTATACCAACAAACTGGCATCAACAGCATTATGTAAGCAGGGCAGTGGGCGGCACGGGGCTAATTATAGTTGAAATGACCGATGTGGAGCCTGATGGGCGCATTTCGAATCGCGACCTTGGATTATGGTCCGATGATCAAATTGAAGCTTTCTCCAACATCGTTAAGGAAGTTCATCAATACGGTGCAAAAATCGGGATACAAATTGCCCATGCAGGCCGTAAAGCGGAGGATGCCGAAACTCCGGTGGCACCATCAGCCATCGCCTTTGATGACACGTTTAAAACACCAAGAGCTTTAGGAACCGAAGAAGTGAAGGAAATGGTCGATAAATTCCGGGCATCGGCCAGAAGGGCTGTTCAAGCGGGATTTGACGTAATTGAATTACATGGTGCACACGGGTATTTAATCCACCAATTCACATCACCGCTTACGAATAAACGGGATGACGAATATGGAAGGGATCTGACCAAATTCGGCGTGGAAGTCATTAAAGCCGTGAAAAGCGAGATGCCTGCCGATATGCCTTTAATCATGCGCATTTCTGCAAGGGAATACGTAGAAGGCGGTTATGGTATTGAAGAAAGCATTGCATTTTCACAAGTCTTTAAAGAGGCAGGCGTCGATATGTTCCATGTAAGCTCTGGGGGAGAAGGCCCGATTGGAGCGGACGGAAGACCGGGTACGCATGCTAGCTATCAGACGCCGTTAGCCAGGGAAATCAAAAAAGCTTTGGATATTCCGGTGATTGCTGTAGGTCGACTAGATGATCCGATTCTTGCAAATTCGATCATTGGTAATGAAGAAGCGGATTTGGTTGCTGTCGGCAGAGGAATGCTTCGAAACCCTTATTGGGCACTGGAGGCATCTAAAGCTTTAAATAAAAAAACGGAGATCCCTAAACAATATCAACTCGGATTTAAGCATTGATAATGATCCATTCCTTAAAATGCCAGCGAATTTTAGATTCGCTGGCATTTTTACATTCAGGCCAAGTCGTGAATCGTGACTATAGTAGGGATTATTCGTTGTGACTGAATTTGTATTTATTTAATTAACGTAACTAAATATTAAAATTGAATAGTATGTTGCATTTTTACCGATCGATCAACCGAGAAATTGGCAATAAAGCCCTAAGAACCATTGCGTGGGCGGTGTTCGTCAAAAAAAAGGTGTAAGCCTTTTCATATGAAATGGAGCGGGATTTCCGTTATGGTTAATGGTGGGAAATATACACATAAATGGTGTGTTTTAGTCTTCTGAATGAAAGGGGATCGAATAATATGTATACAGAGCGATTTGAAAATGCTGCTGAGTCCAAGGATATCGTAGGCGGAAAAGCTTTAAATTTAATTAAAATGACGAAGTTGGGCATGCCCGTGCCAAATGGGTTTGTCATTAGCACTGATTCATTTTTGCACTTCATGGAAAGAAATCAACTGAATTTACAAAGTGAAACCATCCAGGCAGAGATTATGGAAGCGAGCATCCCGGATGATTTATCAACCATCCTGTTGAGCTCTTTTCATGAGCTGCGAGAACAGTATACATCCGTGGCCGTCCGTTCTTCTTCGGGTGCAGAAGATCTGGAAGGGGCATCCTTTGCCGGTCAGTATGATACATACCTGAATGTTAAAACGGATGAAGAATTCCTATCAAGGGTAAAAGGCTGCTGGGCTTCCTGCTTCGTGAACCGAGTTCAGCAATATACCGAAACCATTCATGGAAATGTTGAAAAAATTTCAATGGGCGTCGTGGTACAAGGTCTGATACATGCAGATGTTTCAGGAGTGATTTTCAGCCAGGACCCCGTTACATACAATCCAGACCGTATCGTGATCAATGCCAGTTATGGGCTCGGGGAGTCGGTGGTATCTGGGGTTGTGACACCCGATACTTATTTGGTTAAACGTGATGGTACAACGATTGAGAAAATCAAGGGCAGCAAAGAACTGAAAATCGTTTCCGACTCCATAGGCACGTTAGGAGTGGAAACCACTAAAGAGGAACAGGATGCATATTGCCTAAATGATGAGATGATTTCACAATTGATTGAATGGACATTGGAGGTGGAGAAGCATTATGGGCATCCTGTCGATTTGGAATTCGCAATTCAAGATCAAAAGGTATATCTCTTGCAAGCTCGCCCGATTACAACAATGATCGAAGACGCGGAAGACATTCCGGAAGCGAGGAAAGAGTTTATATTGGAACGAAAAGATAAGGAAGAATTTTGGTTTTTGATCGATTCACGATTTCCTGATCAAATTTCACCATTATTCGCTTCCATAGTCACCAAACCATTTTATCAAGGGATGGCTAAAGCGACAGAGGAACTAAGGGAACCATCGGGGTATATCCAAATGAAAGTCCATAACGGGTATTATTACGGCAAGCAAATCCGCCTTAAAACGGACCCAAAACAATTATTCATGGAAAATGAAAGCCTTATGGAGAACTTGTACCCAGAGATGACAAACAGGATGCATGATATTATCCATGATCATTTATTGCCGATTTATCGATATTTGGATGAGGAATCTTCAAAGGAATTCACGGCAGCTAAAGCCACAAAAGGATTGGAAGAGTTAGAAGGGTTTTTCAAAGAGGTCTATTATTGGCATTTCATGATTGTCCTTCCGCATGCGAGTCTTACTATTAAACTTGAACAGCTATTTACTAGTTTGCTGGGGACCGAACCGTCCCATGAACTTTACCAATCCATGGCGGGAGTCATGAATAGGTCACTGGAGTCTGATCGAATACTATGGCAATTATCCTTGAAAGCGAAGAATGAATCCCAGTTGCTGAAGGTCATCATGGATGCGGATGAAGGAAACGTAGCACAGGATCTGAGGGCATTTGGGAAAGGGAGGGATTTTCTGGAACGTGTCGATAATTTCGCCGATGTTTACGGATACAGATGCCTTAAGGCACATGATTTCATTGGGGAAACCTGGATTGAAAATCCCGAGCATGTACTGCAAATCATTAAGAATTTCATCATCAATGGGTATGATTTCGATAAAGAATTCGAAGCGGCAGTGGCGGCAGGACAACGGATATATCAAAGATTTTTAAATGGAATTGAAGATTCCGCAGAGAAGGCAGCATTTAAGAAATATTACCAGATGGCCTTAGACGCAGCTGTAATCACGGATGATCATCATTTTTATATTGATGCCATGTTCGATGCAAAGGCACGTTTATACTTATTGAAAGTAAGTGAGCTTCTAGTTCAGCAGAACGTTTTGGATGATGTAGAAGATATTTGGTTTGTATATAAAGATGAAATCATATCGGCTTTGGATGCCCCCTACTCTTTAATGGAAACGGTATTGGAACGTAAAAGGCAATATGATCTGCAGGGGAAAAAGAAAACCCCATCATTTTTTGGCAAACCTACGGATGAAGATCGTGCTTTCGTGGAAATGGTGTTTGGCTCATTGGAAGAAAACAAGGAGAATACGGCGAGTATGATAAAAGGCATTTCCGCATCCGGAGGAGTATGCGAAGGAAAGGTCAAAGTGATATCCGGCATGCATGAAGCTGCTAATTTTAATAAAGGGGATATTCTGGTCTGCAGGAACACGACACCGGTCTGGACGTCCTTTTTCCAGGATGCAAAGGCGATCATTACCGATACAGGCGGGATGCTGTCACATTCTGCGATCATTGCCAGGGAATATCGGATCCCGGCTGTGTTAGGGACAAAAATTGGAACGGATCGATTAAAAGATGGAGATCATGTCATTGTCGATGGGAATACAGGAACTGTTACGATTATCGATGCATGAGCAAAACAGAACACAGTGTCATCCGTTCAAGATATTGATTTTTATCGTTTTAGGGATTGAGGTGGAGAAATGAGTAGACAGAAAGAATTCCTGATGATTGTTTTTACTTTAATGGCGGCGTTTCTAGTACCGATCAATTCAACGATGATTTCGATAGCACTGGGATCGATTTCTGACTTTTACGGTTTGGATATACACCGTGTCACTTTGGTTGTCACCATCTATCTCATAGTAATGGCCGTTACCCAGCCGATTGCGGGTAAACTTGGGGATTTATATGGCAATCGGAAAATCTATATAATTGGCATATTGCTATTCCTTGCTGCATCAATAGGATGCGGGCTTGCGCCAAATATCGGTATGCTTGTCGCATTTCGGTCACTTCAGGCCATTGGGGGCGGGTTGCTGATCCCGAACGTCGTTGCCCTTATCCGTCAGACCGTTTCACGTGAGCGGCTGCCGGGGGTATTGGGCTTTTTCGGGTTGGGAATGGGTCTGGGAGCGGCGGTAGGACCATTAATAGGCTCGTTATTGATTGCTGTATCTAGTTGGCAAGCGATATTCTGGGTTAATATCCCTTTTTTATTGGGTGCACTTGCTGGAGGAATTTTTCTTTTACCTCAACTGCAGAAAAAGCATTCCCGACAGCCATTGGACGTTATCGGTTCCATTTATTTAGCCGTTACGATCACTTTATTGATTACTTTGACTCATGCAGAATCAACGGCGATGTACATCGTAATCGGCATGGGTAGCCTTCTATTCATGGGATTATTCATCGGGAAAGAACGTTCCGTTCCATCCCCGATTATAGATTTTAGCTTATTTAAGAGTCCTATATTCGTGAATGCCAATATATCTGTATTGATCAATAATTTCACGATGTATGCGATTTTGCTAGTCATGCCGCTGATCATGACCACAAAAATGGATATATCGACTTCCATGAGCGGTGTCATGTTATCACTGTTTTCCATTTCCATGGCTTTCAGCAATATGATAGGCGGACAGTTTAATCGGAAATACCCATCAGAAAAGGTCATATTCCTTTCATTCGCCATCACGGCGCTAACGAATCTATTATTCTTATTCGTCATCCAGATCCAATCGCTTCTGTATTTAGCCGTCACACTTATCGTGAATGGGCTGGCTATCGGTTTAGGACTTACAAGCATGCAGGTCGCTTCCCTGGAAGCGGTGGAGGAATCTGCATCGGGCTCTGCATCGGGAATCTTTTCAACCTTTCGATATTTTGGGAGTATCATCTCATCTACATTGATAGGGATCATCGGAAATTATTCGATCCTTTTCGGTATTCTGATAGTAGCTGCCTTGTTAGGAGCCGTTTTAACCAGGACCGTCTTTAGAAGCAATAAAAATTTGAGTGTTGGCGGATAGTTAAATTTCATCAGCGGAACCATTACGTGATGTTTAACTGGAAATTTTGTTATAATGAAAAAGATAAATCAAACGATAATTCGAGGTGCTAATTATGGAAGAAATCAAAATCATTACAACTGAAGAAGTGGAAGCGAAGCTTGAGGCAGGCGAAGCGATGGAGCTTGTCGATGTTCGTGAAGACGAAGAAGTGCAAGAGGGAATGATCGAAGGCGCGAAACATATTCGCATGAACGATATCCCGGAGAACCTTGACTATTTTGATAAAGAAAAAGAATATATTTTTATCTGCCGTTCAGGACGCCGCAGTGAAAATGTATGCCATTATCTTCAGGAACAAGGATATAAAGTGGCAAACATGGTTGGCGGAATGCTTGAATGGGACGGCGAAGTCATCGTTAAGTGAAGTTCTTCAAAAAAACCTGTTACTTTTGTAAGCGTAAATCCAAGAATGTGACGGCTTATTTGAATGAAGATAGGAAAAAGATCATGGTTTGTACACAATGCCGTGAATATGCGGAAAGACGCGCATATTTGAAGGCGTAAAAAAAGGGTCCTTTCATCA
>NZ_JADILK010000045.1 GCF_017355165.1 Bacillus sp. SD075
GGAACCTCCTGTTTAACAGGGGGTCCTTTTTAGTCATTTGAAATTTGGCACTGTATGCATTACATTTGCTGCCCATTCATGGCTGCCCAATCAGCGTATGCTCCGGTGCCATTACAGCCGGGACAGTCGTGTATATCGGAAAAATGATATTCCGTAGGTACGAAGGAGCTGTATCCGCGTCCGTAACAATCCGGACAGAGTCCTTTTTGCTCCATACTTGCTCGATGTTTTTCTAACCTTGTAGCATTCCAGGCTGATATAGAGTTAAATAAACCCATTTCCTCACCTCATCTATTTTTCCTTATTTTTCTTTTTTTATAGAACTTTTATTCATGGAACTATGAAAAATCCGTAATTCCTTCCACTATATTTTTATGAAAACCAGGGTAAATTGGTGAGTGGTTTTGTGACAAGGCCTCTATTGTGGTAAAATACAGGCTAGCATAAAAAAGAAAAGAGAAGATGATATGAAAAAAACAGCACCAGTTGCTAAAAATGATATTATAGAGGTTTTATTTGAAGATTTAACACATGAAGGGGCTGGCGTCGCTAAAGTGGATGGCTACCCAATCTTTGTTCAGGGCGCCCTTCCTGGTGAAAAAGCAAAAATTAAAGTGATGAAGGCTAATAAGGGTTATGGCTTCGGACGCTTGATGGAGATTATCGACAACAGTCCATACCGGGTTGAGGTCACGACTGAAGATTACCATAAATACGGTGGTTGTCAGCTGCAGCATATGAGCTATGAAGGACAGTTGGAATTCAAGGAAAAGCAAGTACGTGAAGTGATGACACGCATAGGGAAACTTGAGGATGTGAAGGTTCACCCGATCATCGGGATGGGGAATCCAACCCATTATCGCAATAAAGCTCAAGTGCCTGTTGGTGAAAAGGATGGCAAGCTAATAGCAGGGTTCTTCAAACCACGGACACATGAAATTGTTGAAACGAAAGAAAGCATTATCCAAAATGAATTGGTCAATGAAGCCGTTCAAGTGGTTAAAGAGATTTTCGGTAAACTTGGTATCCCTGCTTACAATGAAGAGTCACATAAAGGTGTATTGCGCCACATCATGGCCCGTTATGGCAAGCAAACAGACGAATTAATGATTGTTCTCGTGACAAGAACGAATAGTATCCCTTTCATTGAAAGCATCGTGAAGGAAATCATTGAACGTCTTCCGCAAGTTAAATCCATCGTCCAAAATGTGAATTCCAAAAAAACGAATGTTATCCTAGGCGATAAAATGACATTACTATGGGGCGACGAAGTGATTCATGATATGATCGGTGATGTGAAATTTGCGATTTCAGCAAAATCCTTCTACCAAATCAACCCAGACCAAACGAAAGTCCTGTATGATAAAGCCCTTGACTATGCTGGGCTGACGGGTGAAGAAACGGTGATAGATGCCTATTGTGGCATTGGAACCATCTCTTTATTTTTAGCTAAAAAAGCGAAAAAAGTAATCGGTGTCGAAGTGGTCGAAGAAGCGATAGAAGATGCACGGCGCAACGCTGAATTGAATGAAATCTCAAATGCGGAATTCATGGTTGGCGATGCAGGTAACGTTATTGCCGAATGGTATCAAAAGGGCAATGCTGCGGATGTCGTAGTAGTGGATCCGCCTCGCAAAGGTTGCGAAGAATCCCTTCTGAATACGATCATTGAGATGAAACCTAATAAAGTCGTATACGTATCATGCAACCCAGGCACTCTGGCTCGTGATCTTCATATTTTGGAAGAAGGCGGATATAAAGCAGTTGATATCCAACCTGTCGATATGTTCCCAATGACGACACATGTAGAAAATGTAGTGTTATTAGAGTTGAAATAATGGGATTGGGCCCTCAGAATGTAGGCAAACTCGATGAAAATCGAGTTTGCCTACATTTTTTTTCTGGCTTGTACAATTTGGACGTTGATTTCCGCCGCTTTTCCCGCAGGTGTCCCGCACCGTCCCTTCCGATCAACTTTGTTATGGAATATAGGTAGAAAGAAACTATGCCTGAAGAGGTTGGAGTATCGCTTAGGGTCAGTTGGTTCGGGAACGTTATGATGAAAGATACGTTTTCTGTCTACAAACTGTGAGTCCCGGTCTAAATGACCGGGACCTTTTTCATCTTGCCGAATAGGAGTAAAGGGAGGGGGATTTTTTTTTGCATGTTTATTCTTGACGAACTGACTTGGACATATATTAGAAATATATGGATTGGGAGGCAAGGTGATTTTATTAATTTTCAAAAAGCGATGGCTGTAATTGTTGGTAGTTTTTTGGTGGGCATTGGAATCAATGGCTTTTTGGTTCCTCATCATTTGATAGATGGCGGCGTAATTGGGATTGCACTCATCCTTCATTATTTCTTTGGTTTTCAAACGGGACTATCCATGTTGATCCTAAGTATTCCTATATTCTTATATGCCTGGTACTATGAACGGCCTTTTTTCTATAGCAGCATTCACGGATTGCTTTTGACATCCCTTTTTATGGATTGGCTAAGTCCATTGAAAAAGGTCTTTTCCATTTCGATACTATCAAGCTCTTTGATTGGCGGTGCCATCATAGGGATGGGTATAGGGCTCATGCTTCGATATGAGACAAGCAGCGGCGGAACGGATATGTTAGCCAAAATCATCGCAAAATCTACTTCCTTGGATATTGCTTTTGCGATTATCGTCATAGATACACTGATCATTTCAGCTGCAGCATTCACTTTAGGTATCGAAATTTTTCTTTTTTCATGTGTGACAATCGTCATCATTGGACTGATCACTTCGCTTATGAAAGTGAGGAAATGAGTATATAATCAGTTCCTTAAGATATGGGCCACGTCATCTATTGCCTTTTGCAGCTTTTCGCTATTTTTGCTAAACATCTCTTTAGCTTCCTTTGATTCAGTTCCAAGTGCAAATAACTCTAAGTCCGCTTGACATTTTTTCATAGTCGCGAGCATAAGAGGTTTTTCTTGAGGAGAAGGAACTTTAAGTTTATCATCAAAAAGGTCCACAGTTAATTCTCCGTTAGAATTAGCTTGGGCAAGAAATACATTCTCAAGGATTACCCCCAACTTATCCAGTTCAGTATGAAGCCAATTTCGGTTCAGTCCAATCGTGGAAAGCGGTTCATCGAGTATGCCGCCGTCCATAATGATGGTTTGGGGTTCCTTTACTGCAGCCGATGGCAGGTTAAGGTCCTTAGCTGTTATAGGTTGATTTTGCTTCTTTAACATGACGGAAAAATCCCCATTGGCTTCCAATAAGGCAAACTCAACTTCAGAGATATCGAAGACATCCTTTTTTCGGAGCAATCCTAACAATTCATCAATGGTATATTTCTCTTTTTTTAAGTTATCTTCCATGACTTTTCCATCTTTGATGAAAACCGATGCTTTTCCTTCCACAAGATCACGGAAAGTTTTACTTTTTAGGGATATTAATCCAGCAATGAAGGGGGCTATGGCAAAAACGAGAATGGACAGTACACCATGTACAATATTGCCCTCCACTTTCGTAGCTAATTCTGCCCCAACATTACCAATGGTTATGCCCGTTACATATTCAAAAAATGAGAGCTGGGACAATTGTTTTTTTCCTAACACTTTTGTGATCAAAAAAAGAACAATTAAAAAGAAAAATGAACGCAAAAGAATTTCTATCCACTCCGGCATTACCAAACACCTCCTGCTTGATCATTGTTTTTAAAAACCTTTATATTGTGGTTCTTCCCGTTCCAATTCGCCCACGCGCTTCAGTACATCCTTCATAACTTCATTCACCACCAGCATCGTTTCATGCAAGATGCGTTTAGATTCTTCATCTTGAGTCAGGAGTGCTAAGCTGGATAAGCCTGCTTCAACTCCTTTCAGGCTAGAGACACATTGTTTTACATTAGAAGCTATCGTCATACAGCATCCTCCTTTTCTTTAGGTCTAAAAATAATCGCTCGGAACACTCCGTGGATGTTTATTCCAGCACAGTTTACTTCAAACATGCCAGCATGCTTTTCCGTAAAGGAGAAGGCTACGGAAACAATCTCAGCAACCTCGAATGTTCATCCATTATGGGGCAGGCGTGTGTTTCAATCCATCAAACCTTTTCTGCCCGATTACATAAGTAATCATGTTCGTGGTTTCACCCATATTCAATCGATACGGCATGGGCAATGCATGGAATCGACTCACTTTGTTGAAAGGATAGGGGAGATAACAAGGCACCGGTAGCCACGACGAGCAATCGTTTTATCTCTCCCTTTTTCATGCGATTCAATAAATGGCCATAAACAACGGTTGCGGAACATCCAGGGCCGCTTGCCCCGGCCAGGACCGGTTGCCCATCCCTGTATATCATTAAACCGCAATCTTTATATTGCTCTTCTTTAATCGGTGTATTATGTTTTTTAAATAATTCCAATGAAACTTCATGTCCGATTTTTCCTAAATCCCCAGTCACTATTAAATCATAATAGGATGGGTCGAGGTTCCGTTCTCTTAAATGGGCTTCAATCGTATCCACAGCGGCCGGGGCCATTGCACCTCCCATATTGAAAGGATCAGTCAATCCCATGTCAATGACACGTCCTATCGTAGCTGATGTGACCCTTGGGCCTTCCCCGGCACTGCTTAATAACGCTACGCCGGCCCCCGTAACAGTCCATTGGGCTGTTGGAGGTTTTTGCCCTCCGTATTCAGTTGGGTAGCGAAATTGCTTTTCTACTGCGGCGTTATGACTGGATGCTCCTGTCAATAAGTACTCTGCCCCTTTTGTATTGACAAGGTATGCACCAAGAGCCAATCCCTCCATGGAGGTTGAGCAGGCACCAAATAAGCCCAGATAAGGTGTCCCTAGTGTTCTGCAGGCAAAACTCGTAGGGGTTATTTGGTTGATAAGGTCGCCTCCAAGGAAAAATTGAATCTGTTCCTTTTGAAGCCCCGCCTTTTCTATTGCTTTTGTACTCGCTTCTTCCAATAAGACTTTATGTGCCTTTTCATAAGTATCTTGATTTATCCATAAATCGGAATGGAGAAGATCGAAATCATCCGCAAGCAAACCATCTGCTTCAAATGGACCGCCAACGGTTCCTGTAGAAACGATGACAGGACTTTGATCAAACACCCATGTGCGATGACCTGTAAGCATTATAAACCCCCCATTGTATGATTATAGTCATTACCAATGCTGTGATAAAACCAAGGAATAACATAATTGATTCAGCTAATTTGAATATATTGCAGCCATTTCCGAAACCTTCTGACCGGTATTCTATGGTTGCGGCGGATATAGCGGTATTACTATCCGGAGCGAAGCGGCCAATTCGGTCACCCCAAATCCGATAAGGAACTTAGCGATGGATATTCATATTCCTACCATTGGATTTCCAGCTGTCTGGTCCGTGAAGTCATTGTAACCGCCGGCCATTACTGATCTTTTCATTTCCACTTGAGTTTGAAATTGCCGATGTTCCTGTTGGATGGAATTCCGCTTTTTCCTTTTAGCGTTAACATCCCAGCATCACTTCTTCCGTTCATTCAATAAGGCTTTATCCGTTTGAAATCCTTGTATTAAGGACTTTCTAATGTTCCTGTCAATCAAATTCTAAAAACGACCGGTTACGAGGTAAACGCATGCAATTCATAGCTTTGCATCCGCGATTTCGTCCTTTCCCAATAGCTTTAGGTTGGATTGCTGGTATGTAACTTTAAGGTATATTCAAGCCTTGTCCCTTATGATTGCCGTCTGACTTGGGATTGAAAGATATAAAAAAGGCTGGTTGTTTTAACCAACCTTTTTTATTTGAATGATTATTGCTTATATTGAGGTTCCTCATTTTGAATCTCTTCAATACGAGGAGTGATGCTGTCCACGATCGTTTGTGTTTGTTGGGCAGCTTGTTGGTATAGTTGTTTGGCTTGCTCATTATCTGTCGAAAGGGCGAAGGTTTCAAAGCTCGCTTGAGCGCTTTTTAGCCCTGCTAAAGTTGTTTTGACATCGTTTATTACTGTCATATAGGAACCTCCTAAGTTTGTAACTGCCTTATTAGAGTAAGGAAAAAATGATTATCTATACCTTCCAAATTTCTCTAGAAATTGAATCAAGTGACGAGCCCATTCCTTTAATCAAACGTTTGATTAAATGGGAACATGCGGAAGCCTTGTTAAAATCGGCTCTATTCGTAGTGAGAATCGTTTTTATTGTTTAATTATTGACTGAATTCAGAATTATAAATATAATGATAGGAAATATAACGTGATTACGTGAGGTGGTATGACATTTATATTAGGGATGATTTATATAGTAGAGTTGTTTTTGAAATTTCATCTGAAGAAGTGATAAAAGGACTGCTATTCCATAAAAGTAAACAGGAGTCGGAAATTGAAACGATCAAAGGTAAAATTCTTAAATATGAGCAAAAACGAAGATCTGAGGAAGCTTGGTATCAATCCCTATCACCATTTAAACGTTTTTTTACAGGGCGTGCCCCAAGTCATCATCAGGCAGTTGAGCATTTGGTTAATGTTAAAGATAGATATAAACAAATCGAGAAACTAAAACAGAAGGTTGCTTTTTTAAATGAGGTAATCGGTTTACTTGAAGCTGAACCGGAAAAACGGGAAATGAATTTGCCATCAGACATCATTAATGAAATAATGGCCTGGCAGAAAGCGGAGGGAACACCAAGATGACTCTAGAAACGTTAAACGCTGGCTTGGATACGATTTGGGTGGTTCTGACAGCAGCCATGATTCTATTAATGGAGGGCGGATTTGCTCTATTGGAGGCAGGGTTCGTCCGTACGAAGAATAATGTGAACATCATCATGAAGGTTTTTGCCGATATTACGATCGGAACGCTTTGCTACTTCATGGTTGGTTTTGGCTTAATGTATGGAATGGATGTATTTGGAATCATCGGAGCAAGCGGCTTTCTGCTGAAAGGTGATTTGTCGCACATCGACCTTACGATTTCCATGGATGCATTCTGGTTATTTCAAGGAGCATTCGTCATCGCCGTTATTTCCATCGTTTCGGGAGCAGTTGCGGAAAGAATTAATTTTCGGGCGTACCTTATTTTTGTCGTAATGATGACGGCATTCATCTATCCGATTGCCGGTCACTGGTTATGGGGAGGTGGCTGGTTAAGCGGGTTGGGCATGCAGGACTTCGCAGGGTCGGCGGTCATTCATGCCTTAGGAGGTTTTTCTGCACTTGCGGCTGCTATTGTAATCGGGCCGAGAGCAGGTAAATTCACTTCACGGGGGACTAGTTCCATTTCGCTGCCGAGTAATCTCCCATTGGCATCTGTTGGGGCATTCCTTTTATGGTTTGGCTGGTTTGGGTTTAATGCAGGAAGCACCTTGCAAGCTACAGATGGACGCATTGGCCATATTGCCATTGTCACGATGCTTTCAGCTGCATCAGGAGGGGCGATGACATTGCTTTATACACTATTTAGGTATGGCCGTTCGGATGCACCTTCCGTCATCAATGGCTCACTTGCAGGCCTTGTCGGGATTACAGCAGGCTGTGCATTCGTTAGTGATCTGGCTGCGTTACTGATTGGAGCAGTTTCCGGGATGCTTATGTTAGCTGCGACAAATTGGTTGGAAGCCAGAAAAATCGATGACCCGGTTGGCGCCTTTCCTGTTCATGCGGCATCAGGAATGTGGGGTACGATAGCGGTAGGGCTTTTCTCCACTGAAAACGGATTGTTTGCAGGTGGGGGATGGCATTTGCTCGGAGTTCAAGCGTTAGGATTAGTGGTATTATGCATCTGGGGCTTTTCATTGACATGGATTGTTTTTAAAGTTATAAATGTTTGGCTACCTATAAGGTCCACTGAAGAAGAAGAAGAACTTGGGTTGGATATCAGTTATCATGGTATCATGGCTACACATACCTCGCCGGAGTTCATCAAGGTAGAGGACTATTATAAGCAGGAAGAAGAATTGTCAAGGTAATGTCTATAATACTCATGGGAGAATCAAGTGAGGTGAATTTTATATGGGTACATGCAATCTTAATCATTCGCAGAACGATGTCAGACTGAAATTTGAGAGTCAAAAGGCATTTTTACCAACTGAATTGAGTCAAACATTGGATCGTTATCTTGAAGAAGGAAATTCGCAGGAAACTTTGAATGAACTTTTTCATTTATTGAAGAAGTATGACTTGTCTACTCAAGAGGAACAGGAATCAAGAAACGAAAAGTTGAAACAGATAATTTTGTAAATAGGAAAGAACGGGGGTGCAAGCATGATTCCTGTTCTTTTTTTGTTTTTTTCTATTAAGGAATATCTTATTTTAAAAGATTTAAGGGATATTTGTGATACTATCTCATGAGTTATTTACATATTTATACAAGGGGTGAAATGAAACTTATTATTTTTGGGCCATCTATATAGATAACAATGAATGGAATTGAGGTGAGAAAGGACTAATTATAGGTTTATTGGTGTAGGGAGGAACAAAAGGGAGAGAGGCATAAAAATGGGACTTTGTAAATCATGCGGCAATCCTGTGAACGAGTACTCTCGAATTTGCCCATCGTGTGGCGTGCCTATTGCTGGTGAAGAACAAATATCGGAAAAGGAAGCTGCCTCCGAGATGAGACAAGAACAGGAAGAGGAGACTTCTACAAAAAGGCATAAGAAAAGAACATTAATCATTACTGCAATATTGGCCATTTTCACGATTTCCAGTGCAACCACTGCCATTATTCTTCATAAATCCCCGAAAGAGCTCTATCTTCTTTCCGAATATAAAACATACCAGAAATCCAAAGAAGGCTGGGCTGATAAGTATGACGATAAGTTGGAATTCCAAACGAAAATGATGAACAAACCTTCAAGTTCGGAGGTGAATCTAAGCGGCAAAATCGAAATGGATTCATTATTGAATGATCCAAATTTAGAAATCTTTCAAGAATTATTGAACAAGGCAACTCTTGCTGTTAAAACTGAACAGGATCCAATAAGCAATCAAAGTTATTATAATTTGGCTCTGAGTGTCGAGAAGGAAAGGACAATTGATGTAGAAATGTTCCAAACCAAAGATCGACTAGGTTTGAAAGTACCGATTTTATATGAAAAATTCTTTTATGTAAATTTTGGTGAATATAGTGAGTTCATGCAAATGACCGATCCATCATATCCTGGCCCTGGAACCTTGCAAGCATCCAACCTTGAATGGCAAGACTTGAATTTAACGGAGAAAGAACAGGAATACATCCAAAAACGATATGGGGCATTCCTGTTGGGGAATTTAGAAGATCAAAACTTTACGATGAAAAAGGGTGTGGAGTATGAACGTGCAGGAGAAACGATCAAGGTCAGGGAAGTGACACTTAAACTTTCTTCTTCGGAAACTAAAAACCTAGTAAATGATTTCATGGACCATTTGATTAAAGATGGAAAGCTCCATAGCATGATAGTCACCAGGGCACAAAAAGTGGCAAAGGACAGTGCAGTGACAAAAGAAATAGGAGGTCCTGATGCAAACGGATTGAAACGGCAATTGGTGGACGGCCTGAAAGATGCAAAGAAAGAAATGAAAGATATCCATTTTTCTAAAGGCTTTTCTTCTATATTACTAATTAATGAGGATGAACAAATAATCGATCGTAAAATAACAACGGCTTTTGGAAGCAGCACGAATCAACTCAACATGGAATTGAGGAGCAAAAACGTTCCATATGGTTCGAATCGGATATTTGAAGAATTTAGCGTGGCACTTTCTCCTGAAGATGATGAGGAATTAAAGCTATTGTTCCAGATTACGAATGATGTGGTCTTTAATGAAAATAATCGGAAAGAGAATCTTAATGCATCCTTTAAGGTTGAAGAGTATGGGGAGCCTAAGGAAATCAAGTTTTCGATGAAGAGTGATATGGACGAAGAAAAGGGGGGGAAGCAAGAAATCAGAAGAGATTTCAATCTTACCTTCGTTGTTGGCGATTTCACTGATTGGCCCACAGCTTTTAAAGGAACCATTAAACAAACGAGTGAACATAACTTAAAGAAAGACTATTCAAAAGCGAAATTCGAGTTAAAGCTTGGTTTAGCAGATGAATTGGACTCTGATACGGTCACTTTCAAGCTGGACTCCAAAACGAAGATAAAAGACAAACTGGAAATGCCGGATTTGAAACTTGATTCTGGTGCGGGCCTGAACTTAGTGAACATTCCTGAAGGTGAAATGTATCTCATTTTGGAAGAAGTGAGAATGAATTTGATGGAGCTGGTTGTTAAATACGGACTTGTGCCAGAAGATGTATATCAGTTCGATAGCTATGATGGTTATTATAAGTTGGAAGATGAAGATTCGGTTAATAAGTTGTAGGCGGGGACGTATTGCTTTTTATTTAATAGTACTCCTGAAAATGGAAAACGGCAGCGGGGAAATGGCAATTCCTATTTTCTTTTTAATGGGTGTATCAATCAATAATGGGTAACTCCTTTTTTAAAGAAGATGGCAAGGTTCACATTCAAGGTAGTGAAAAATACAAAAGTAGTGAAATCGTAAAGCACAGTAACCCGAATCGGTGATCTTTCAAAATGGATTAATCAGTTTGTAACACTGACAAGGATTATGGACCTTTAAAGATTTAATCAATCGTTTGATTAAATCTCATGTACTGACAATCAGTGCCTTCAAAAAAGGCATCGGGAAAATAAAAAAAGCGGGAGCCCATAATGAGCTCCTGCTATTTCTTTATTAAAAACCATCATCTGTTGCGGTGAAGGGGATGTTTAGGTTTCTTTCCACAGCCCGCAGTCTTTGATTCAGCCTGTTTAACCTATTCGTATGTCGCTGGTCCGCTTGACTTAGCCTGGAGATTTCCTGGTTAATGCGGTTCACTTCACGATTTATCCGAGTGATTTCTTGGTTCTGCCGATTGAGTTCCCGCGTTTGACGCTCGTTTTGACGTTCAAGTTCCCGGACTCTTCTTTCAAGTTGTTGAGGCTGCCTTTCAACATCGATATCGAATGGTTCGGGCACCTGGCTATATGGATTCTCTTGTACCTGCTCAAGGTTCCAATCTTGCTGTGGCATATAATCAAATCGTTCAGGCTGTTGGAAATATGGGTTAAAATTAGACTGAAAGTACTGATGATTTCCATTTTGTTGTGGAAAAGGATAAAATCCGTATGAATTCATAGTCAACTCTCCTTTTTAAAATCGGGATGGATACGTTATAACTTATGTATGTTCCGGTGAAATGAATAGGCGTTAGCCCATATGGGTGGGAAGAAGAGGTAATTTACAGAAAAAAATTTCAATAAATTTGCAGAAACCATCTGGTTCCTATATCGTTTAGTATATAGGAGAAATTCTTTTATCCATCTTGAAACCAATCCCAAAGATAATCCGTATATAAAGAAAAGAGTGTAAGTCAGGAGTGTAATGATTATGAATCGATTTCTTGCTGATTTTGTTCCGATATTGATTGCATTTCCAATGGTTCTGCCGGTCTGGATGATTAGCTACTTTGCATTGAATCAACCGTTTGCCCTATCCGTTGTCATATCTTTAGCAGGAGGGGTGCTTTCATATTGGCTAAGTTCCTTATATTTTTCCTCGCGATATCTCAAAAAACATGAATTGACGAGAAAAGAATATCAATATATAAAGAAAAATTTAATTGAAGCAAAACCAAAGATATGGCGGGTGCAAAAAGCACTAATCTCGGTCAGGCATATCTCTTCTTTTAAACAGAGGAAAGATATGATTAAAATGATCAGGAAAATATATAGTCTGACAAAAAAAGAACCGAGGCGGTTTTACCAGGCGGAACAATTTTATTACTCGCATCTGGATTCCGCAATGGAACTTGCGGAGAAATATGTTTTTTTAGCACAGCAGCCAAAAAAGAATAGGGAACTCGAACTTTCCTTAACAGAGACCCGTAAAACCTTAAAGGAACTCACTAATACGATAGAAAAGGATTTATATAAAGTGATTTCCGATGATATAGATAACCTTAACTTCGAATTGGATGTTGCTAAGCAATCCATTAAAACTAGGAAAGACTCACAAGTAATTGATGAAAGCAGGAGGTTAAGATGAATAATAATGATCCAAACCTGTTGAATAAAACGAATAATGCCAATTTGATCGATGACCTTTTAGCCAATCCATTTGATGGTGTGCAGGAGCTTGAAAAAGTATCTTCCCAGGAAGTGAAACCGGTTAAACTGATTGATGTCATCCCTGAAGAGAACAGGGCAAAGGCTTATCAGCTTGCTGAACAAATCGACCCGACCAATCATCAGGCGATGATATCCTATGGTACACCCGCCCAATCAAAGCTCCTTACCTTTTCTAATTCCATGCTTGAGCATGTCCAGAAAAAGGATGTGGGTGAAGTGGGCAATATTATCAGTGATTTAATGAAAAAGTTAAACGAACTGAGCCCGGATGAGCTAAAACCGGATAAGCCTTCCTTTTTTGCGCGTATGTTTGGGAAGCTCTCGGGATCTGTCCAGGAGGTGCTATCCAAGTATCAAAAAACTGGGGCCCAAATTGACCGAATCAGCGTAAAACTTGATCGGAGCAAGAATATCCTGTTATCGGATATCGTAATCCTTGAAAAGCTATATGAAACGAATAAGGAATATTTCCAGGCATTGAATGTCTATATTGCAGCTGGGGAAATTAAACTCGAAGAAATCCATGAGAAAACGATTCCGGAACTAAGGAAGTCCGCTGAATCAAGCAATGATCAAATGAAGTTTCAAGAAGTCAATGATATGCTGCAATTTGCTGAACGGTTGGATAAAAGGCTTCATGATTTGAAATTGAGTCGTGAAATCACGATTCAAAGCGCCCCGCAAATCAGGCTGATCCAAAACACGAATCAGGCACTAGTCGAGAAAATACAATCTTCGATTATGACAGCCATTCCCCTTTGGAAAAATCAGGTTGCGATTGCATTGACCTTAATCAGGCAAAGGCATGCTGTAGAGGCGCAAAAACAGGTTTCCAAGACTACCAATGACTTGTTATTGAAGAACTCCGAGATGTTGAAAACGAATACCATTGAAACGGCTAGAGAAAATGAGCGCGGACTTGTCGATATCGAAACATTAAAGAGTACTCAAGCTAACTTGATATCCACGCTTGAGGAAACTATGCGGATTCAAGAAGAAGGCAGACATAAACGCCGTCAAGCCGAAAAGGAATTGGCAACTATGGAAAATGAACTGAAGCAGAAACTATTAGAGATAAAGGGATAAGGGGAGATAATATGGAAACTATCGAGGCTATAAAAACGAGAAGAAGCATAGGAGTCGTTAAGCAAGACTCGGTACCTAAGGAAATGATCGAGCAAATCATTGAAGCTGGAACGTATGCACCAAATCATCATCGAACGGAGCCTTGGCGTTTTTTTGTATTGACGGGAGAAGGAAGAAATAAACTTGGGAAGGTATTCGAAGAAATCACAAGAATTGAAAATGCTGATGATACCCCTGAAAGTTTAATCAGCAAGCTCGAAAGGCAAAAAAAGAATCCATTAAGGGCTCCAGTCATCATCGCAGTGGGCATAGAGCCTAGTGATAAGAATAATGTCCTCGTGACAGAAGAATATGCAGCAGTGAACAGTGCCATTCAAAACATGCTTCTTGCAGCACATTCTCTAGGTCTGGGAGCAGTATGGAGGACGGGGAAAATAACTTATCATGACAAGGTCCGTGAATTTTTCAATTTATCCTCTAAGGGAGAAGTATTGGCTTTCATATACTTGGGTTATCCTGACATGGAGCCGAAACCTGCTAAGAAAACACCAATCGATGAATTGACCACATGGATCGGATAAAGGATTGAAGGGAAGCTGCATCAGTGCATACATACTGCCGCAGCCTTTTTTATTGCCATCAATTGGGCTTTTAATGTAAGGGATTCAGCTTCGTCAGACTTCGTTTAAAGTGACGATTGATGAATTAGGTTGTACAATACATAGGAAGAATAAATTTTGATGAATTAGGATGTGTCTATAGATGAGAACGATTGATCCATTTGAGATACTCGATGGAAAAGCGATAAAATATTTGGATGTTTTTGGCGTTGATGATGGAATTGCTTTAAAGAGTAAGTACGACGATAAATCGTATTGGATATATGATTATTATTGCATGCATCAGACATGTGATTGCCAGGAAGTATACCTTGAATTCGTTGAGGAGCGCAAGGGCAATAAACAGGGAGGACAGCATTTTGGGGTGAGGGTCTCTTTCGGGGATAAGCAATTTGTCCTTGAGGATTATAATATTTCCAAACAAAAGGCGATGGATATCGCGGAAGATACATTAAAGTACAGTAAAGATGTAATCGAGTTATTTAAACAGCGGTATCAGCAAATGAAGGAAAAAGGAACGCAAATTATCATGGAAAGTGCAAAGGCAGCTAAAATGCCGCATGTACATACAGAACCGGTCATTGGCAGAAATGAACCTTGTCCATGCGGAAGCGGGAAAAAATACAAAAAATGCTGTGGCGCAGCTTAACAACTTGGAAGCTGACTCGATTAGGAGTCGCTTCTTTTTAATTCTCAAAAACCCTTGGAAAAAAATTAAGTAATGAATAAAAAAATGTGGCATTAAACGAACGTTTGTTCTATAATAAGAGTACCAGATAATAACACAAAAAGAAATAAAAAGTAGTTATTTAGATGGAATTTTCCAAAAACTTCTTTTTTATTTTCATAAATCTGGTATATATAAGAGAGAAGAGTTTTTTGATCTCATCTCTTTCAACGGTAGACGGCAACCAGACGGGATGAAAATCCCCACACTGATGGCAGTTTAACTTATTGAACGAAGGAAGGGGTAATCAAATGACAAGAGAAAAAAGATTAATACCTTACAAAGTTCTTGAAGTAATGGAAACGGTGAAAGAGAAGATACCTGAGGGTGTCGAGCTTGTGAAAGCACCGGCAATTTGGGAAAAAAGCAATTATGGTGAGGGCGTGGTAGTTGCCGTCATCGATACCGGTATTGACAAAGGACATCCAGACCTCAAGGAAAGAATCATTGGTGGGAAGGATTTTACCAATACCGGGGATTATCAAGATGATAACGGACATGGAACACATGTTAGCGGTACGGTTGTGGCTGCCATTAATAATGCTGGTGTAGTGGGAGTGGCTCCGAAAGCAAGCATATTAGCGTTAAAAGCCCTAAATGGTCAAGGACAAGGAGAAATAGATTGGATTAATGGAGCGCTGGAGTATGCAATCAATTGGCGGGGACCTAATGAAGAAAAGGTTTCGGTTATTTCACTTTCTCTTGGCGGACCTCCGGATGAGGCTGAACACAAACTCATTCAAAGGGCCCTTCAGAACGATATTCTTGTTGTCTGCGCAGCTGGAAATAGTGGTGATGGGCGTGAAGAAACGGATGAATTGGATTATCCAGGAGCATATCCCGAGGTAGTGGAAGTCGGAGCTGTGGACTTAAGCAGAAATTTAGCGGATTTTTCAAATACAAATGATGAAATTGACTTGGTGGCGCCAGGAGTTGATATTCTCTCTACGTATCCAGGAAATAAATATGCCAGGTTGAGCGGAACGTCAATGGCTACGCCTCATGTAAGCGGTGCAGCAGCTCTCTTGAAAGTGATTGCTGAAAAGGAATTTGACCGCCTTTTAACTGAAGCGGAATTATATGCTCAGCTGGTGAAAAGTACGGAAGATCTGGGAATAAGCAAAAAAGCCCAGGGAAATGGACTGCTTAATTTAACGATAGCGGAACAAAGATCTGAAAAATCGATTAAGATTACTATAGAATCAGAAAACCTTCGGTTACCGAGTAAATCGGTGGTTATGGAATACTAGAAGAGAAAAAGGTGCCTCAAGTAATTTGGGGGCACCTTCCATAATGATTATTTTTTAGTTTTCCTTAAAGCCGCAAAAAGCGCTACAATGGACAGAATTAGTGAAATGACAGCCAGAGTGATGATCAGCGTTTGATTGTTATCACTTTCTGTTGTTGCTGAATCCTTTGAATTGTCAGTTGGCGTGGAATCATTAGTGTCAGCTTCATCTTTGTGACCATGGTCCGCAGCTTCTGCATCAGACTTGGGCGTAACGGTGATTTCCGTTACAGAATGCGGTAGGTCTGAGCCTTCATCACCGCTCCATTCAACAATTTCACCATCTTCGTAATATTGAAATGCATCCCAGGCAACTTTCGTTTCTTCTTTGGGGTTTTGTGCTACGAAAGAGAATTGCTGGAATTGTCCAGCAGCTATTCCTTCATCAGTTACTGCCCAAGTTACCGTTTTTACATGGCCATCTTGGTCACCTTCCGTTGTTACTTTCCATCCCGGTACAGGCTGATAGCTTTCAAAAGTAACCCCTTCAGGTACTTTTAAAGTCACCTTTGTAGTGGCAGTTTCTTTTTCTACAGGTACTTTGAGTGTATAAGTTTCCCAGGCCTCAGGTGCAGATGAACTAGGCTTGACCGTAACGTGAGCATATGCTGAACCGGAAAAAATGAATAATGCAGCAAATGTGAAAATAAGTAGTTTTGAAAAGTTTTTCATTGTATAAATCCCTCCTGTTATGAATTCCCTATGAATATTATAAAATCAGCATTGATTGAATCCAAGCTTTCAGTTAATCCGTGAACATGGATATTCCACTTTCCTGGCATGGTCAATATAGACTTTGATGTAAATGTACCAGTGTTTTTCTCCTTCATCTGCAGCTTTAATTCACTGCGTGGTGAATCTAATGGCTGCATCGTGATCGTAAGCTGCTCTATTTCAGCAATTGGCTCACCTTTATTGGAAAGATTTACTTGAATCAGGTTATCCCCTACTTCATTGGGAGTCACCCTTAATGTAACCTCATTATTTTCTTCAGTCCGTATCGTCTTTTCAATGGGCCCGGGAGAAGACATGGCAGTTTGGACATTTGTCAATAGAGCTGCAACGAGAAGAATGACGATTCCTAACCCAAACTCCATTCCCACACTATAACCAAGTTTTTTGGTTTGCTTTTTCCCCCTGAGAAAATGAATGCCTCCTAAAACGACCATGATTAACATGAGACCGATTTTCGCTAGTAACAATTGACCGTATGTTGTGTTAAACAATGAATGGATAGTCGGTACATGCTGTAAACTGCTATATATCCCACTAACAACCAGTATGAGTACAAACAGAAATGCCCATTTGGAAAACTTTTGAATGATCGACCAGTAAAATGTTTTCTTATCCTCTTGGACTGCCTGCCGATCAGCAAGCCCAGGCAAAATCACCAATAAGGACATAAGGCCGCCGATCCATAAAGCCGTGGACAATAAATGAAGGAAATCCATCAAAACGGCCAGAACCTGATTAGGAACGGCTGCTGTATGTCCAGTGAAAGCCTTACAAATCATCAAGCTGGCAATTATGATGAAAGAAAGGAAAGGTAGTGATTTATTCAGAGAGTTCTCAAGCATGAAATAAAGCACTAAAAATAGAAGGAGCATGATTAGAACTTCAATGATCCAGACCGTGCCATAGTTTGTAGCATTCAATACTTCTTTTATATACCCCACTTTAAATGCATCGGTCCAACCTACTCCAGCATCAATCGTAACTTTTAAAGGCAGACTGCAGAAGATGGAAAATGCTAAACCCGCATATGAAAGCCAAAGGTATAGACGGATTCTTCTGCTGGCTTCAAAAAGCCGAGAATCCTTCATTAACGATAATCTGAAAAAAAGAACTCCGGTTAGGGCAGCAAAGCATATGTATTGAAGACTTTGCAGGATAACATTGATGGAATTCGGAAAACTTGCATTCACTTTGGAATTATCTTGGTCTGAAAGTCTAGCTGAATCTCCGAATTGAAAGGGAATGGTTCCTTCAATGGGATGGCCATCACTTGAAATCACTCTCCATTTAATGTAGTAAATCCCTTCATTGATAGTGCCTCTCCACTTAGCTTCCAGTATTTTATCACTTTGTGCCGAGATTGTACTGTCTTGAATTTGAATTTTGTCCCCATCTTGGCTGAATACCTCAAGCGAATGGAAAGCTGGTTGTATATTCTCGCTGAATTGAATGCTGATCTTTTCAGGAAGAGTATCCAACGCTTCATTCGGACTAGGATTAGAGCTTATTACTGTAGCATGACCAAAAGTCATTGTCGGGCATATAAACAAACTGAACAGGCTGACTACCAGCCATAAATATTTTTTCATCTTGGTGTGCCATCATCCTTTCATCAGATTGTAAGCTCATTATAAAAGGAAAATGTGAAAAAACAGTGAAAATAAATTAGTTATCTAAAGGCAGTTTGAGAGGTTTGCTAGAAATGTGATAACAAAGGTTATATGCCTTCCTATCTCCATTATAGCCATAAATATTGGTTTGGAATGCCACTTTGCAGAAAGTTGTTGACGATAGAATCAATAGGTATCCTCCTGTTGGTATAAACCCCATTAAGAAATAATTAAGGTTCTTTTGGTAACCTGGCCCTATTATGTTTTCAGGAAATATAGGAGGGATAGGCTTTGCTGAAGAAGGGATTAAAAGAAACAAGCGTGAAGGTAATCTTGGTTGGTACCCTTGTGGGAATGGGAACATCCACTTATGTGCCCGTGGCAGGGGCTGTGGAAGGCACATCCGTCATTCAAGAAGAGGTACAAACGGTAAATAGCCTTTCAAGGCTAGAAATAGAGGGTATAGCACTGAATCAAAAATTTTCAGAAGATGTACACGACTATATTGCAGAAGTGGGAAATGATGTGAAAAAGATCACCTTGCTTGCAGGAAGTCCTAACGAGAATGCAGCCATATATGTGAATGGTATCAAAATGACAGATGGCAAAGTGAAGGATTTAACTCTTCAAACTGGCATGAATACGTTTGAAATCATCGTCAGCGATGGGGAAAATGAAACGGTTGCCTATACTCTCAAGGTCGAAAAACATGAAAGTGATGATAACCTTTTAACATCGATTGGATTATCAAAAGGAGCCTTAACATTCAATTCTAAAATGACAGCTTATAATGCTTCTGTTGAAAATGAAGTGCAGTCCGTTACGGTAACACCGACACTGAGTGACAGTACCGCAATTGTAAAGGTGGATGGAAAGGATGCAACCAGTGCTGGTGTAAAGGTTACCCTTCCAGTCGGAAAGAAAACGGTGAAGATTATCGTTACAGCAGAAAATGGAGATGAAAAAACATATACGCTTACGATTACGCGGGCAGCGGCCAAGGACACCGAAACGAAAGATGCCCCTAAAGAGGGTGAAGTACAAAAGGAGCCTTCAACAGAAACAAGTAAAGCTCAACCTTCATCCGAAAAGGGGAATAAATCGTCTTTAACATCAGCGGAATCCTCCAATAATCTGAAACCAACCAGCGGTGTCAGCCAAGTAACGAAAGCACAGCAACTTGAAAGTATTCCAATACAAGAACCAAAAACGGATTCTAAAGTGAAGGTAGCGTCAGCAGATCCTTTAGGCGAGGAAGGCGAAAATGCACCAGTGTTGAACAATATGACTGTATCCTCCGGAGTATGGAACAAATCTTTTGAATCTAATGAGCATACCTATCATATCAAGGTCGATAATGATGTTTCTTCAGTCGAAATGAGTGCAACAACAAATGCCAATGGAGCGACGATTGAATATGACGGTGAGAGCAGTAAAGAAGTGAAGATCAAGGATAAAGCGAAGACGGCCATTTCCGTTACCGTTTCAAAGGATGGGGAGCGCCGTACTTACGTCCTTGTTTTCGAAAAGGATATGGATGAGGAAGAAACCGTGGATGATGTCAATACAAAAGAGGCAGAAGTTGAGGCAACGCAAATGAGCATATCTGGCAAGACGGAGAGTGATACATCCAATAATACGGGAGGGCAGGTTAATGGGAAACAGCCTGTTGAGACCGTGTCATTCTTGGGAAATATAAAGGATTTCTTCATCTCCCTGTTTAAATAGGGATGGCCCTGAATCATGCAAAAAAGGGACAAGGCTTAGGCTTGTCCTCAGATTTATATGTTTATGGGCAAAATGATTTGGACTTCGGTGCCATGATTTAGTTCGCTGTTAAAGCGGACCTTTCCCCGGTGCGCTTCTATGATTCGGCAACTGACTGTCAGTCCTAATCCGGTTCCTTTTTCTTTAGAAGAATAGAAAGGCTCTCCAAGATGCTTTATCCGTTTTTTTTCAATTCCGCTTCCATTATCTTTAATGGTGATGGAAAGGTTATTGTTCATGCGTTCTAAATCAATCCAAATGTGATCGGCGGATGCCTCCATTGAATTCTTGAGCATGTTTATGAATACTTGTTTTAATTGGTTTCCCTCACATAATAGAAGCGGTATTTCGTTTTTAACAGATATTGATATTTGGGTGGGGTACGAGTCCGCCTCTGGTTTCAACAAGGTTTTGACATCATTCATCAGGTCGATGATTTGATGTTTGCTGAATGGAAGTTCCTGTGGTTTCGCCAGAACGAGTAACTCGCTTACAATAAGATTGATCCGGTCCAATTCACTTAACATGATCGTGTAGTATTGTTCATTGGGATGGTCGCTCTTTTTAAGCAGTTGTACGAAACCTTTTAAAGAAGTCAGCGGGTTTCGTACCTCGTGGGCTACACTTGCAGCAAGTTCGCCGACTATCGACAATTTTTCGGTTCTTCTTAAGCGTGCTTCGGTTTCTCGAATTTGAGTGACTTCTTTAGCATAAGTTATGATTCCGACCAAATCCTCGCCCACCATCATCGGGACAAACGAACAAGAAAGTAAGATGGACTTCCCGTACTTCGTCAGGAATTCTATATCTTTCCCTTTTTTGATCCCCTTTTGGTTTTCCATGACAAATTGGCAAGATGTACGGATCAATTCCGCGTCTTCTGCTGAAAAGTTCAAATTAATGAATGAGGCGCCGTGTATTTCTTCCTGTTGAAAGCCTGTTACCGTTTCAAACCTTGGATTTACGGTCGTGATCACGCCGTTTAAATCAAGCATCAGCATCGGATAAGGGTTATGTTCAAACAATGATTTATAGCGTTGTTCACTATCGAATAATTGACTCTCCGCGACAACCCTTTCAGAAATATCCCTGCCAATGACGACTAAGCCTTTTCGTGAACCATCCTCATTGAACAGGGGAACTTTAATCGTATCAAAGGTCTTGTGATTGCCATCAGGAAGAGGGATGATTTCTTCACACCTTGTGATTTCCCCTTTTACCCACGTTTCTTCATCGGAAACTTCACAATAGATCAACGACTCTTTATAAAATTCGGAGTATTCTGCGAGCTCGCTGTCCCTTTTTCCCTTATAATCTACATGCTCCAATTGAAATAATTGCAGCCCGAAGGTATTGGATTCAAGCCATCGGCCGTCACCATCCTTGAAGTTAACGAAATCCACCATTGAATTGATGAGTGTACGCCGACGTTGTTCCGCTTCTTTTAATCGTTTGAATTCTTCCCTTTTAGCTAAATAAAGATATAAGATCAAGCCTATTGATAAAAGGAAAATAAAGCCTTCCGCTCTTTGAAGTTGAACGAAGACCTCTTTGTTTTGGATATTTGTAGTTAAAAAATAGTCAAACACGACTAGTGTAAGAATCCCGGATAGGATATATATTGCTAAGATGGAGCGTTTGGACATGGAGATTCTCCCTGATTTTAAGACATTTCGAAGGTAAAATTACATACACATTTTAACAAACTATTCGAAAAAAATATATGCAGAATCCTAAATAAAAAAACAGGGGCCCATGAGGTCACCTGTTTTTTCTGAAGAAGGTTAGTTTCTTCTTCTTTTTTGCACGCTTATAGATTATGAAGAATAGTAAGGAGAGGAGTGCGAGAGCAGCTAGCGTATATTGGTTCATTTCAACAGATAGCAGTCCATAGGGAATCAGCGATAGGAAGAAAAAGTAAATAAGATTTCCAAGTGCCGTCGCTAATAAAAAATCCTTGAAAGGGACGGTGCTGACTCCAGCTGCCAAGTTAATTAAGCTTGTTGGGATAAGCGGGAAAATCCTGCCTGTAAAAATGTACATGAAGCCATGCTCCACAACAGTTTCTTGCCATTTTTCGCCAATCTTCTTTAAGAGAAGATCCTGAAACCAGTTTCTTGCTGCATAAAAAATAAACCCTGAGGCAACAACACTTGTAAACCAACTCCATAGATAACCATATATGAATCCGAATATCGTGACATTGATAGTCAGGAGTAAAATTAAGGGGATGATTGTAAAAGAATTTTGTACAAACATCAGTACGAATGTCACAATAAATGTAAGCAATAGGTTTTCCTTCAATATGACAATAACAGAATCCAGATCACTTTTCCAAACCAAAGTGAACAACTCTGCATTAAAGTAAATAAATATTGCGATTACCAGTAGACCAATTATGGTCAAGACTTTTTTCAAAGGGTCACCACCATTCTTACTAATAGTTTAGCATTTTCGGGTTCATTGGTGAAAAAAAGAGCTGCCGCATATGCAGACAGCCCTTTTCCATTATAGTGGGTTAACGACGCGAAGATTCCTTTAAAGCCACTTTTCAAACTTAATTCTTTTGTTCATTCCATAAATGATTGGCGCACCAATCAGAAGAACAACGAACTCACCGACAGCCGTAGTCATCCAGCTTAGCCAGAATGGCAAGCCAAAAGCAAGGTTCAGTTCAATTGCAATTAAAAACATTGTGAACGTGAAAAAGATAATCGTGGCAATCATCCGTCCTTTAATGCTTTTTATGAACCGAGAAACAAAAATGACAAGCAATAAAGCTAGCAGGGATTGCCCCACCCCAAAAATCAAATCATACGGAACCATCGGAGAAAAGAGCAGATTCGATATGAAAACTCCGCCGACGATACCGTAGATATACTTTTTATTGAATACAATCAGATGATTCAACATTTCCGGTACACGAAATTGGAACATCTCAAAAGCTATTGGTTTAAATACCAATGAGACCGCCACATATAAGGCAGCCAATAACCCGTTTATCACGAGTGTACGAACATTCATTTTACTCTCTCCCTAGTTTTTTATCGTGGGATGGTTACGAACCACGTTTAGGCGTTTATCCGATGATTAATAGTATCCCATGTAAGCTTGTTTCGTCAATTTGTAAAGAATGGTTTTAATTTAAAAGATTCCAAGCAGGAGAAGTAGCCCAATAGGATTTTGATTTATTATAATGGAGGATGATATTATTTCAATATGTACTTCAAAGGAGTGAATATTTAATGTCGATCGAGGGTGTCAAAAGCCATTTTAAACAATGGAATCGGGAAGGCGATGTAATGGAGTTCGAAACATCGAGTGCTACGGTGATTGAAGCAGCGGAAACCATTGGTGTTATCCCAGCGCGGATTGCTAAAACTCTTTCCTTTAAGGGGGAAGGTGAACATGCAATTTTGGTTGTTGCCGCTGGGGACGTGAAAGTGGATAATAAGAAATTTCGTCAGACGTTCGGTTTCAAGGCACGAATGCTGCCCCCTGAGGAAGTGTTTGAGCAGACCGGTCATGCAATCGGAGGAGTTTGTCCGTTTGGTCTGGCAAACGATTTAGCTGTTTTTCTTGATGTATCGATGAAGCGCTTTGAGTCATTGTTCCCGGCATGCGGCAGTTCGAACTCTGCAATAGAACTTACGCTTGATGAATTATTTGAATATTCAGGTGCGAAGGATTGGGTGGATGTTTGCAAAGGTTGGGAAGAAAAGAGGAATGGGGAAACCACGGTAGGTAATGCAGTTGATGGTTTTGATTAATTAATGGTGCCAAAAAGATTCACATGAGATTGAGTCCACTAGGGTGGGCTTTATTTGTGGGGACCGCATGCATTTTATCGATCTATGAATAAAGTGGAGAATCGGGCAGAAGTGTTCTGGAGCGGAGGTTGAAAGATGTTAAATGGAAGCCATAGGAAAAGCAATAGCAGCTATCTTAGTCTTAAAACTCTTTATGAAGAAAATATAACGGTTAAGAGCATCGCCCAGGAGCTTGTGTTTTGCCATAAAAACGATCTGGCGGTGGATATCCAGAAAGCAATGGAAAAAAAGAATTTTGATATATTGGCCGTGCAAGATCAAGGGGAAATCATCGGGTATATCCAAAGGGAAGAACTAGGTGAAGGCAAGATATCCGAATATTTGAGAAACTTTTCACCAAGGGAAATGGTTTCGGATTCAACGCCTTTAATCCAGCTTCTCCATATTTTTAAGAATAAAACACGGGTGTTCGTATTAGAGAATAATTCAATTAAAAAGTTGATTACCCATGCCGACCTTCAAAAGCCTCCGATCAGGATGCTGATATTCGGATACATTACCTTATTGGAAATGAGGATGAGCGATATCATCCTGGATAGATTCAGCGATGGTAAGTGGCATCCAATGATCAGTGAAGACCGTTTAGAAAAGGCAACCGAATTATATAAGAGGAGAATCGATAAAAATGAAGATATCAATTTAATAGAGTGCCTGCAAATCAGTGATAAATTCGATATCATACATAAAGATAAAGAATTGAGGAGTTTCTTCCATATCCCTTCGAAAAGTAAAGGGAAGAAGGATGCGAATGCCATCCGGAAATTACGGGATAAGATTTCTCATGCTAATGAACTGGGTCTGGACATGTCATGGATGGAAATCATTGAGGTTGTCGAGTCCTGTGGCCAACTGCTCGAAATCTCTGAATCCTATCAGTATGAACAATAAGGGACCGGCTAATCATGCTGGTTCTTTTTTTAGCGCATCCAGACAGAAAAAAACTGCCTATATCAGGCAGTTTCCCCGAAAACTCAAAACTCCGGTAGTTGATCCAGGTTATTTTCTTTTATCCCATCGGGCTCACTCCGCAATATATCACGTCCATATTTATGAAAGACGTCAACGTTGGCCAGGATGCCTGCTTTGGCTTCCGAAAGGGCAGTGGGATAGTCGAGTTCGCGGCCGGAGTTGGTCTTGATGGCGATAATATTGTCCTCTTCATTTTTCCTTACGGCGATGATTTCTTCTTTACCTGCTGAATCAGGTTGGTTTGCTTGCGGTGTTCCCTGCTGTTTATATGATTCATAGGCTTTTTCAAATTGGTCCATGTTTTGGACACCTCCTATTTATAGGGTGAGCTATTTTTTCCGCAATATACAAACCGGATTTCGTCCGACTCGAGCCGTTAATTCGTCCAAATGGGCCGATTTTTCGGCACTTTTTTTAAGTGAATGCTGTCGCCTTGGCCTTTTTGCAGTGGCATGGCACTTGCATCAAGTTTAAGTAGTAATAAGAAATAATATCCACTAGATTAAGGGAGGAATATGAATCGTGAATGTAAAACAAGGGGCTAGCACTGTAAATGCAAAACAACAGGTCAAGACAATGAAAGCAGCGGTCGTCAATGAATTTAACCAAAAACTTGAGATTAAAGAAGTACCCATCCCGGAATTGGAATATGGTGAGATATTAGTGAACATTAAAGCCTGTGGCGTGTGTCATACCGATTTACATGCGGCACATGGTGATTGGCCGGTAAAACCCAAGCTTCCGCTTATCCCCGGACATGAGGGTGTGGGCATTATAGAAAAGGTGGCAGAAGGTGTAACCTCCTTGAAAGTAGGTGACCGAGTTGGAATCCCATGGCTTTATTCTGCCTGTGGCGATTGTGAGTATTGTCTGACCGGAAGGGAAACGCTTTGCTTGGATCAATTGAATGCAGGATATTCCGTGGACGGCGGGTATGCGGAATATTGTAAGGCACCTGCCAAGTACGTGGTGAAGGTTCCTGAAGGGCTTGACTTTGCGGAGGTTTCACCGATCTTCTGTGCAGGTGTAACGACTTATAAAGCGCTTAAGGTATCAGAAGCAAAACCTGGTGATTGGGTAGCGGTTTATGGAATTGGCGGATTGGGACACGTTGCCCTGCAATATGCGAAAGCGATGGGCTTTAATGTCATTGCTGTCGATATTCAAGATGATAAGCTTGATTTGGCAACGGAACTGGGGGCGGATTACACGGTTAATGGACTTAAGACCGATCCTGTTCAGGCCATTAAGGATAAAGTTGGCGGTGTACAGGCATCCATTTCCGTAGCGGTTACGAAAAAAGCTTTCGAACAGGCTTACAGTTCAGTCAAGAGGGGCGGGACACTTGTCGTTGTCGGATTGCCGAATGATGAACTTCCAATCCCGATTTTTGATACAGTGTTAAATGGTGTAACTGTAAAAGGGTCAATTGTCGGCACAAGAAAAGATTTACAGGAAGCTGTACAATTTGCGGCAGAGGGTAAAGTCAGAACGAATATAGAGACAAGGAAACTTGATGAAATCAATGATGTGTTTTCAATGATGGAAAAGGGAGAAATCAACGGACGCATCGTATTGACGCTAGAATAGTAACAAAGGAGGGTGCCCCGTTCCAGGGCATCCTCCTATTTATTATGTCTGATTCTTTTCATTTAATATATAGCGTAATTTCCTTATGGATATCTGCAAGCGTTTGGCTGCTTCATTCCGGTTGCCGTAGGTTTTTTGCAGTGCCTGCATGACGAGCTCCTTTCCAATTGTGGATTGCAGCTGTTTGATTTCCATAAGTATTTCTTCAAGCATCAGTTCATCCTTTTCATTAAAGTCAGCCACTAGCCTTTTTCTCCACTCTTCAAGAAGGTTTTCAGTTGACTGAATCTCATCAGGGGGCACGATTTTGTCAGGGGTGATCTGGCCATTAGATAGAGAGATATCATTGGCGGTTATTGTGGACTTATGGTCTGCAAGAGTTAGCGTGCGCATGACCACATTGGATAGTTCGCGTATGTTGCCCGGCCAGTTGTATTTCTGTAATTTTTCAATGGCTTCTTTGGAAAAAGAGATATCTCCATGACCATTTCTCTCCATCAAGTGACGGACAAGTAAGGGAATATCTTCTTTCCTGTTCCTTAAAGGCGGGATATTCAGGGTCACGACGTTCAGTCGGTAAAATAGGTCTTCCCGAAATTTATTTCCATCCACTGCCTGCTGCAGGTTTTCATTGGATGCCGCCACTAACCGAGCGTTCGTCCGTAATGTCCCGCTGCTGCCGACACGCATGAATTCACGCGTTTCCAAGACTCGGAGCAATTTGACTTGAATGGCGGAACTTGCATCCGCGATTTCATCGAGGAAAAGCGTCCCGTTCCCTGCAATTTCGAAAAAACCCTTTCGCAGCTGGGTTGCTCCTGTGAAAGCCCCCTTTTCATGACCGAATAATTCGCTTTCAAGCAGGGATTCAGAGATCGCTCCACAATTGATGCCGATAAAAGGTTCATGGTTCCGGGGGCTGGCTATGTGGATGAAGCGGGAAAGCACTTCTTTACCGCTTCCAGTTTCTCCTTCAATTAATACATTGACGGATTTTTGGGCCACCTTGAAAGCCATTTCAATCAAATTCTTCATTAAAGGACTTTCACCGACAATGAGTCCTGAATCCTCGGCTAGCTTATGGATGAAATGCTGATTCAAATCTTCATTTTCATTCAATAGGTTATCGATCTGCCTTTCCAGCACTTCGATATCAACAAAGGGTTTTTCCATATAATCACTCGCGCCAAGTTTCATTGCATCAACAGCGGTCCTGACGGTGCTGTATCCTGTCATGATCAGTACCTTGCAACGCGGCTGCAATTGTTTTAGATGCTGCAGGAGGGAAAGTCCATCACAATCCGGAAGCTTCAGGTCTATCATTGCGACATCAAAACGCAGCTGATTCCAATCGATCTCATGAAATTCCTTCCCGCTATTCACAACTTGTACGAGGTAACCTTTCATCGTAAAAAGACGGGATAGAAAAGTCCCAACCTCTTTCTCATCGTCTACAACAAGTAAATGAATCACCTCATCATCCCCTTTCCTCTTCTGTTTGTAAGGGAAGCCTCAGGTAAAAAGTGCTTCCTTGTCCTGGTGTGCTCAAAACGTCGATCTTTCCGCCATGGTCCTTGGCGATGCCAAGGCTTACAGACAGTCCCAATCCTGTACCTTTTTCCCGGTCTTTAGTCGTATGAAAGGGATGGAATATGAAGGGCAGACGTTCTTTTTCAATCCCCATTCCGTTATCAGTCACCTGAACCACCATGAACTTGTTTTCTAAATAGGTAGTGATCGCAATCGATTTTTCCGTTTGAGCGGACTCATCCATTGCGTCCTTGGCATTCAATAGCAAGTTGATGATGATCTGTTCTATCTGCGGCTGGCTGCCCTTTATGAAAGGAAGGTCTTCCTGAAGGGTAAGGTGAAGTGAAATCTGCTTCTTCCCAAGTTGGAACTTTAAAAGGTTCAAAACCTGGTGAATGGCGTCGTTAATAGAGTAATAGTGGAATCTATACTCATCCTGCCTTGAAAAGGTAAGCAGGCTTTTCACTATTTGCCTGCATCGGTCTCCACAAATCTTAATATCGTTCAATAGCATATAATCCGGATTGTCTTGTGGAGTTTTCCTTAATAAAATTTGCGAGTTACCAAGAATGGCCGTTAATGGGCTATTCAATTCATGGGCAATCCCTGCTGCCATTTCACCAATTGCCCCAAGTTTACCTGCATGCAATAGCTGGACTTCCATCTTTCTTCTTTCGGTGACGTTTTTATAATAAGCAATGACCCCATATGCTTGCTGCTCCTTATTTTGAATCGGGTAAGCCTGCATTTCCAAGATGGTATCATGCTGAAGGAGTACTTCCTGAAACCCTGGCTTATTGAATGAAAAGGTATCTTGAATCAGAGTTTGGGATTTCTCAATTAAAGAAACCAGGTCGGAAAAGTCCCTGGCTGAATCATTGGATTGATAGACTGTTCCTTTGTGATCAAAGACGATGATCATATCCTCAACTGCCTTGAAGGTATCCTCCCACTCCTGTTTGGAATGAAGAACTTCCTTATAAAGCTGGGCATTCTCCAAAGTTAACGCAAGCTGATTGGATAGTTGCTCAAGAAATTCCAGTTCATCTTTATGCCATGTTGTATTCTTTTTCTTCCTGCCGAAAATCCAAATTCCAATTTTTTTGCTTTTACCATATAATGGAATTAATAGAAGTGATTCAATCTCAAGGGATATTAGACGTTCTTTTTCTGGGAAGTCCGGTAACCGTTTAACTTCCACCTGAATGGGCTGCTTATCTTTCAAGGCAGACGAGAAACCCTGAAAAGGGTGTAACAGGTTTTTGGAATCCATTTCAAGTTCGCAGTGCCCATTGGGGCAGATGTGAAGCAGGGCAGGTTCTTCCTCATACAATATGACAAAATGACTGTCATCGAAGGTAATGAGCTGCTTAAGTTTTGTAATAACATTTCGGAGAATCTCTTGGATATCGATGTCCATATCCATATTTTTAGTGATGTCATTCATAATCTCAAGCTGCATATTCTTCTTCTTCAGTTGATCTACGGTTTTCTTAAGTTCCGTGTAATACGTTTTCTTTGAAGATTTCACACCCGTCATTAAATCTATCAATTCAAGTTTGTTCATGCTTTTCACCTCTTATAGGGCTGTAAGAAGCAGCTGGTTAATCTGTTCTAATGACATATCACGAGGATTTGTGATCATGCAGGCATCTTCAAGAGCGGTCATCCCTATGGGATCTATCATGTCCTTTGTAATGCCGACATCACTTAAACTCTTGGGAGTCCCTATATCCAGGGATAATTCCCTTACGAAGTGTATGGCTGCCATTCCTGCTTGCTGCTCGGTCAATGTCCGTGTATCGATGCCCATGATGTCGGCAATTTCGCTGAATCTCCTTGGTGAGGCAATCCGATTGAAATCCATAACATGGGGAAGGAGTATCGCATTGATTTCACCATGCGGAAGAAGGTACTTGCCGCCTATGGCATGTGAAATGGCATGGGCAGCTCCCAAAATGGCATTGGAAAAAGCTAGTCCAGCCTGCAGGCTCGCCATCGCCATGGCTTTTTTTGCTTCTTCATTATGCCTGGATGCAACAGAGGGGCGTAAGTGGCGGGAAACGATCGAAAGCGCATTTTTAGCTTGTACATCTGTCAATGATGTCGCGGCGATTGAAACATAGGATTCAATGGCGTGGGTTAAAACATCCATTCCAGTAGCTGCAGTCAAATCGGGTCCCAATGTTGTAAGGGTACCGGGATCGACTATTGCAATATCGGGGACGAGTGATTTTGAAATGATCGTCATTTTTTTCTCGCGGAATGAATCGACGATCACCGAAAACTGAGATACTTCCGAACCCGATCCTGCAGTAGTCATGATCATCACCATGGGTGGGAGGGGAGAGTGGACTTTATCAACACCTTCATAATCACTGATAATGCCGCCATTCGTTACTAAAATGGCTACCCCTTTGGCAACATCCAAAGCACTGCCTCCACCCAAACCGATGATGGCATCACATTCTTGTTCTTTAAATGCCAAACAGCCGGCTTCAATCTCCCTGTCCTTCGGATTTGTCGTCATTTCAATGAAGGTAGCAAAAGCAAGGCCTGCATCTTGGCAGGATTTAATGACTTTATCTAACCAGCCAGCATTAGCCACCCCGGAGTCGCTGACTATCAGCGCCTTTTTGGCACCCAACCGCAAGCAGGCCTCGCCAGCTTGTTCAATCGAACCTTTTCCAAAAATAACTTCCGGCATCACAAATTTAGTTATCGACATCTTTGCGCCTTCTCCCTATAAAAATTCTATCTCTTCTGTATTATTTTCCCGAAAAAGAGCGAAAATCCTGTTTGGATTCCAGGTATTTTTATATAATATGACAAAATGTAGAATGATAGATGATTTTTGGTGTGATTCAAATATCCTATTAATGACTTTATTTTGTAAATTCATTACTTTAGACCTGCATGAATAGGGATAAACCTACCTAGTTACTATCCTTCATTTATTGTAAAATTATGGTGGATTCTATTGAACTGGGAGGCAATCTATGAAAAAACAATTTCTATCGGTAACCTTAATCGCGGCATTGACACTCGGTACAGCCGGGACAACCGCCGCTTTAGCAACGCCAAACTCATCGCCGGCGCTATCTGCGCCATCCACAGACAAGCAAATCATTAAAAGAATCGATGCCGATAAAATCTACAAGAATATTGAATACCTCTCACAAACACCTAGGGTGGCCGGTACGGATTCTGAGTATAAAGCCGTCCAATTCATCAAAAAGCAATTCAAATCATATGGCTATAAAGCAGATATCGAAGAGTTCAATTTTTTATCTTATACCGATCCATATCTGGTCGAACTGTCGGTTGCCGGGTTGGATGGGGAAATCCAAGCTAACCATTTAACCTATTCAGTTAATGGGGACCTTTCTGGTGAAATGGTATATGCCGGTTTAGGAACGAAAGAAGAGCTAGAGGATACCGAGCTTGCAGGTAGGATTGCCCTTATACAAAGAGGGAGCCTCACTTTTGCAGAGAAAGTATTGAATGCAGCAGAAAAAGGGGCAGGGGTGTCATCTTATTCAATAATGCCGATGGGGAATTAAACGGGACACTTGGAGAGGATAATGACAAGTATATTCCATCTGTCACAATAACCAAAAAGGATGGAGAAGCCCTGCTGGAGAAATTGAATGCTGGAGCTAAGTTGACAGCATCTTTAAAAATTGAAGGAGCCTATTCCGGAGAAAAAACCTCTTATAATGTAGTGGCAACGAAAAAAGCAACAAAGACCAATAAAGCAAAAAAGAGCGATATCATATATATTACGGGACATCATGATTCAGTTGCAGGAGCACCGGGAGCGAATGATGATGCATCAGGAACATCCGTCACACTTGAACTTGCACGTGTTCTGAAAAATCTTCCTACAGATACGGAAATTCGCTTCGTCACCTTTGGGGCAGAGGAAAATGGGTTGCTAGGTTCACAGAATTATGTGAACGAGCTCTCTGATGATGATATCAAGCGGACCATTGCCAACTTCAATCTCGATATGGTGGGAAGCAGGGATGCCGGAGATTTAGTCATTTTGACCAATGATGGAGAAATGAACCTTGTAACCGAACTGGCCCAGGCATCAAGTAAAAGACTGAATGGTGAGCCTACCACTTATGGACAAGGCGGGAGAAGTGACCATGTATCCTTTGCTGAGGCCGGGATTCCCGCTGCTTTATTCATCCACAGTCCATCAGAGCCTTAGTATCATACTCCTGATGATACTATTGACAAAATCTCAAAAGAAAAGCTTCAGGATGTTGCTGAAATTGTCGGCATCGCTGTCTATGACCAAGCTAAAATAGAAGCTGGAAAACCTGATCCAAATCATAAAAAAGGGAAAAAGGTGAAAGTTCCGCATTTATTTAACGAAAAGGAATTCAAATAAGGCAGTAAATATTTAGAGGGTGCCCTGTACTCTCTTTTTTTGTGTTTAAAAATGGAAAAAAAGGGGGTGGAAAGTCCAATCTGGAATTGATGCGTGTGGGATGAATTCCCTAAACACCTAGCTTAAATAGCTTATTTATCCCTATTTAACTCTAAGACTATAATCCTTATAATAAAAAATATGAAAAATATGTAAGTCTACATAATGAGAATAGTATGTTTGAGGTGAATATTTAAGTGTATGCAAATTCATTGAGTGAAATTCACTCAGCCCTCTCCGGTAAAATGTCCGATGTGAATGAAAAGATCAACCGTTTGGAGCAGGCAAAAAGACAAATCAAAGAAGAACAGAATGCTTGTCTTGGGGAAATCGCTAAAATTAAAAATCCAGACTTGGCAAAAAGCTGGACGGGAAACTGTGCAGAAGACTTTCAAGATGCCCGCAGTGAGGCATACAAGGCAATGTCAACGATCATTCATGATGATTATGACGGCTATCAAGAGAAAATCGACGGTAAAATCATGATGCTTAATATAGAAAAAAAGGCTCTTAGTGCAGCAGGCACCATAGCACATGAAGCGGATGTTCTTTTAGGTAAAGGAGAAGCCGTCATAGATCAATTGGAAAGCAAAATATCATACTTAAAAGGGTGGTTGTTTTAATGACGACAATCAAACTGAATCATCCTGCCGTAATGAAGCAAGTAGATCAGGTGAAGACGGCACTTGGTACAGTCACGCTTGGAAATTTGCCGGCAGGCGAGCTTGGCAGTAATAAATTGGAATTCACCTCGAAATGGATCGATCGGGAAACGAACCTGGAGAAGGTCTTCGAGCAATATATCAAAATCGTCCAGAAAAATGTGGCAGATACCCGTGCCAACATTGACTTATTAAAAGAACAGGATGAAGCCATCGCTCATGCGTCTTCACATGGGTACCAGCCGCGATGAAAATATATGAAGCTAAGACATTGACGGCTGCAACCAAGTCGCGCACCAAGCAATATGAAGAACTAAAAAAGGAAGTCGCAGCCCTGAAAAAGGAATTTCAGGGCATCGTCGGCCTGGATAATGAGTTTCAAGGAGCCGGTGCCGCCGCCATCAAAAGCTTCTATGAAGCGCAAATCGAGGTGGCGGACGCTTGGATGGAACTTTTCACGACCCAGATCAGTTTTTTGGAAGGCATTCCGGCCATTCTGGAAGAGGTGGACCTCGCCGGAAATACGGTGGTCGAGGTTCCTTTTTTAAATGGTGAAGTGTCGAACGGCATTAAACAAGCGAAGTCGCTTGTCGATGCACAAGCGCGCGATCTCCAAAGGATCCTGAACAGCATTGACGATATCCTGCCTCAGGATATGTTCGACCAAAAGGACTTTAATGAAAAAATCACGCTGGCCGGGCATAGAATGGAGGATGCCGTGACAAAGGTCGAGAATATCGACCGGCAATTGGTCGAGGAATATGATGTGTCCGTCGGGCAGGAAAACGTGGCCGTTGGCCTCTTCCGTGCCTTGCTTGATGCCACCAAACAGGACGGCAGCATTTCGCCGATGACGTTCAACCAGTCGACATTTAGGAATAGTGACGTCTATCAAGTGAAGGATGAAGTCGCCGGTCAGATGAAAGACTATCAGACCTTCAAAAAGGAACGAGCCGAAGCCAGGAAAATCGAACGCGAAATGGAAGAACTTGAAAACCGCCCATGGTATGAAAAAGCCTGGGATACGACAAAAACCTTTACAGGGGAATTCACGGGATATTATGATTCGATCAGGGCCTCAACCGGAGTCGATCCAGTGACGGGCCGCAAGCTTTCCGATGCCGAACGAATCGCTGCCGGCGCCATGGCAGCAGCTGGATTCATCCCCGTTGTCGGCTGGGCCGGACGGGCCATCAAAGGCGGCAGCGCCCTATACAAAACGGCCGAAGGACTCAACGCTGCGAACCACGCACTCGATGCCTATAAAACGGCAAAAGGCTTTAGCCTCCTCCAGAAAACCGAATATGGGATATACGGACTCCTTGCTGCCAACGGCCTTGGCGAAGCGGCCACCGGCAAAGACATGTTCGGTAACCAGCTAACCGAGGAACAGCGCCAGAACGGCCTTTTGATGGCACTCGGAATCGGCGGTGTGGCTGGTGCGGCTAAGTATGTGGATAGTCGACAGCTTAAAAATATTAGTGAACAAACAACTAACGGCAGAAAAGTTAAAACCCAATTTGACTCTAAAAAATTAAAGGACCTACAAGGCTTTAATAGTAAAATAGATGATGTACTCAAAAATGTGGGCATGACCTCTTCACAGTTTAAAGAATTAAAGTTAAAATCGCATGATGAGTTAACGGATTTGGAAGTAGAAAAATTAAAAACAATTAGAGAAGCTGTCCCACCTATTACAAGGACAACTATTTTACAGAAAACCATTCCAGGGCAGGATATAGAAAAATACTTAGATGGCACATATTCTGAAATTGGAGGTTACGTTGCAAAAGCTGAAGATGTCCATGATATAAAGCTTTATGATGACTTCGTAGAAAGTTTGAGGCTAGATTATACGGATTGGAATGGGAAAAGACCCTTTCCAGATGGAGGAAGTACATACGGTGTTATAAAATTTAAGACAGATGAAGTGGATTCAATCTTTGTTCCATATGGTGAGAAATTTGATGGAATAAACACAGATGGACCTCCTTGTACACTAAATGGCTTTACAGGATCTAGAAATGATAGAGTTGTACCGGAATTTAAATTTGATGGTAGATACTTACCTGAAAATGGAGCAGAACTATATAAGGTTGAAAATGGACAAGAAGTATTGGTTGGAAGATATCATGCAGATTATAAAAGGTTTATAGATATAACAAAAATGTAGATTTAGATGGAGGAAACTATGATAAGAAAAGGAAAGTATGCAATGTATAATGGTAGCGAGTATAGCTTTAGGCTACTGGAAGATAAATCAATAAGATTAATAAGCAATAAGCAATCTGATCTATCTCAAGGGTTCAAACATTTAGATGAAAATATTTATATAAAAAATGTTTCTGTAGAAGAAGTAGAAAATTTATTTAAGATAAACTCAAAGGCAAAATATAAGGGTGAGTTATTTTCTGCGTCTGAAGATGGAAAAACAGGTAAGGTGCTGTTGGATACAACCAACACTGAACTTGCCAAAAAAATGGATTTTGAAAGAACAGATAAATATATGTACTCCAAATATGTAGAATGGGATGAAGTTGAGATAATTGAGGAGAAGAAGCCCTATACATTAGATTAACTTCCTCGCTTCAACCACCTGTAATATTTATTGAGCTGTTCCCCTAATATGGACAATAGAAAAAGCCCCTTATTAGGGGCTTTC
>NZ_JADILK010000046.1 GCF_017355165.1 Bacillus sp. SD075
ACGCACTCTTTTTTAGAGTGCGTTTTCGTTTTTCAGGATATAAAACTAAGAAGAGTAAAAATGGAGAATCGATGCTTTGGTCACTTGCAGATAAGAAAAGCATACCAGCAATATTTGCAAATTTTTTAAAAAAGTGTTCCGGTAAATGCAGTACTTTTCAGCATGTTGGGCAGTGGTTTAGCATTTTTTTCGAGTATTATTGCACCGGATACTGTATTTATAGTGCTTGTATCCTTTTCTGTACTAGCCGTGATTGTAGTTTGGATGGATCTTTAGCTACAGAGCTTGAAAGGCATGCTTTTGATTAGGACGATCCCCTGTGGTCTGCACATGTATTGCTTGAAAATCCAGAAGAAATGTATCCAGGACCGAAATGCTTATTAATTCTTGGCGATTCAGAAATAAGTCGCTCGAGAACGGGAGTGAAGGATCATTTTATGTTTAGGCTGAAAAAGGATCTGTTGCAAAAAATAGTAAATAGAGAAATTAAATCATATTTTTTTCGTGCTGGGGAAAACTATACAAACAATGAATAGAAAGGAGAGAATGAGTTATGAGCCGTGGTAAGAATTTTAATCACAAAGAAAAAGGACACCCAGGAAATTTACCCAATAATAGAATTAGCGAAGAGAAGGAACACAGCCGCCAGTATGAACAAATTGAGGATATTGTCACGCATGAAGCTTTCAAAAATCGGGAAAAAGAAGATGAGATGCCTTAATATTTTGAGATGCAGCATTTCTGTTGAGACATTATATCGAGCATTCCATTACTTTAAGGATTAATAAATTTCGCGTTCCAATAACAAGAAGCACATGAAATAAAGACATAGCTTCCTCTTCATGTTGCTTCTTGTTATTGGATTAATTTTCATTAATAGACGGGGAAAACCATGAGTTCTGCTATGGTTTTTTCTTTTCGTTGCAAATAAATCATGAGGGGAAATCAGAGATGAAACTTAAATCAATCTTCTCTTGATGGAAATAGAAGTAAGCAATGGCGGAAAACAGAATAAGGATGGATGACATTTATTAGACCCACTTTCTTCTATTATATTAATAAAACTGAAATTTCAAGTCTTGTATTAGAATCTCCAAAGCAACTATGACAAGCAAGTACGTATAACAATATATCCAGAAATAATTATGGGTATCGGTTAAAAAGGCCAACTTATCGATTAATCAAACCAGGCCGACTTATACCGACTGTTTAAAAATACTGAAAATTCACGCATTAGCCTTTTTAGATATAAATCATGCCGGGTAAATCGTGAAAAAGAACCTGCTGAGTCTTAAGGGCAATGTGCTATGTTTCATTTTGTTTATCGCGATTTATTTCCACTTCTCGTTTAGCTCTAATAAAAGCGATGAATTGAATCGTTTCTTCTTCAGAAAGAGAGATCCCATCGACAGCTAGCTCCATGTTTGGTAAATCCGTTAATTCCATGACTTGAGGTGACTCTATGGAATTGTCCATAGGCAGAAAAGCTGGATAATCCACTCGACCTAGAATGTAATCGGTGGATGTATCATATAAGGCTGCTAATAATTTCATTGTTTCCAATGAAGGGCGGCGATGGCCCGATTCGTAACCTGCATAGGTACTCTTGGCGATTCCGAGTCTGTCAGCGGTATATTGCAAAGACCACCTTTTGGCCTTCCTTAATGTAGTTAGTGTATCTGAAATCATGATTATTACTCTCCTTTTATATAAATCCATTATAACATCATATTGGGAAAAGTGTACGCGTAATGAATAACTTTAGCTTGATTTCACCCTCAAACATGACTATAATAACATGTGGTGTACGCGTAAGATGTACATTTTCAACTAAAATATCCTTATCTGAGACGATTAGAATGAGTGTGAAACAGGAGGCTTTATAGGGGGCAGTATATTGGAGAAGTTGAAGTCAAAAATGAAGAAGTTGATGTTGTTTACAACAGGTGGTACAATTGCATCGTTAGAAGGAGAAAATGGACTGGTTCCAGAGATGAAAGCTAACGAAATTTTAGGTCATCTACCGGGATTGGATTTACTATGTCAGATTGATAGTAAGCCTTTGATGAATATTGATAGTACAAATATGCAGCCGGAAGATTGGACAGAAATGGCACAATCCATCCATGAGCATTATCATGATTACGATGGCTTTGTGATTACCCATGGAACAGATACAATGGCTTACACTTCAGCTGCGCTCTCATATATGTTACAAGATTTAGGGAAACCAATTGTCATTACAGGTTCTCAAATCCCAATTGCCTTCAAAAAGACAGATGCCAAAAGAAATATATCTGATGCGATTCGGTTTGCTTGTGAAGATATTGGAGGAGTATATGTTGTTTTTGATGGTAGAGTCATCCAGGGTACTAGGGCCATTAAATTGAGGACGAAAAGCTATGATTCGTTTGAAAGTATTAACTATCCTTATATTGCTTCCATATTCAACGATAAAATTGAGTATCTAAAGCCAGTTCATTCGCCAAAGAATAAGGAAGCTGAGTTAGATGCTTCCCTATGTACTGATGTTGCTTTGGTTAAGCTGCATCCTGGTATTAAGCCTGAATTCTTTGATTTCCTGAAAAATCAATATCGGGGAATCGTAATTGAAAGTTATGGAAGCGGTGGTATTCCATTTCAAGGAAGAAATATTTTAGAAAAATTAAATGAGTTGGTTGAGTGTGGAATATCCGTAGTCATTACTACCCAATGTTTAGAAGAAGGGGAAGATATGGATATTTACGAAGTGGGACGAAAAGTAAACAAGAATGTCATCATTCGTTCCAGAAATATGAATACAGAAGCCATCGTTCCTAAGTTGATGTGGATATTAGCCAAGACATGGGATCCAAAAAAAGTGAAGGAAATGATGGAAACACCGATCGCAGAGGACATTACATTCTAGAACAAACAAAGGGGCAAGAGGAAATGTTGATAGAAGAAAGAACATACCGCATCGAGAAAGACTTTCTTGGGGAAAAGGAAATTCCGGCAGATGTTTATTATGGAATACAAACTCTACGCGCTGTAGAAAATTTTCCGATTACCGGTTACAAAGTCAATGAAGAAATGATTCGTGCACTAGCCATGATTAAAAAAGCAGCAGCTTTAGCAAATATGGATACCAAAAGGTTATATGATGGTATTGGAAGCGCTATCGTCAAAGCTTCTGATGAAGTGATCGATGGAAAGTGGCACGAATATTTCATCGTTGACCCAATTCAAGGCGGCGCGGGTACATCGATGAATATGAACATTAATGAAATCGTTGCCAACCGATCGTTAGAACTTATGGGATATAAAAAAGGTGATTATGTACATGTTAGTCCAAATAGCCATGTTAACATGTCGCAATCAACGAATGACGTATTTCCTACTGCCATTCATTTATCAACCCTACGACTTTTGGAACAATTGTTACTAACAATGACTAAGATGAGTACGGTTTTAAAGAATAAAGCAAAACAATTTGATCATGTTATCAAAATGGGACGGACACATCTTCAGGACGCAGTGCCAATTCGCCTCGGGCAAGAATTCGAGGCGTACAGTCGCGTGTTGGATCGGGATATAAAACGAATCAGTCAATCACGTCAACATTTATATGAAGTGAATATGGGAGCAACAGCAGTGGGAACGGGTTTGAATGCAGATCCGCGTTACATTGAAAATGTTGTTAAATATTTAGCTGAAATCAGTAACTTGCCGCTTGTAGGAGCAGAACATTTAGTAGATGCCACCCAAAATACGGATGCATATACTGAAGTGTCAGCTTCATTGAAAGTATGTATGATGAATATGTCTAAAATTGCTAATGATTTACGTTTGATGGCTTCAGGACCAAGAGCGGGATTAGGAGAAATCACACTTCCGGCCCGTCAACCAGGTTCATCTATTATGCCAGGAAAAGTAAATCCAGTAATGCCAGAATTAATTAATCAAGTCGCTTTCCAAGTGATCGGGAACGATAATACGATTTGCTTAGCATCAGAAGCAGGGCAACTAGAGTTGAACGTAATGGAGCCAGTGCTTGTATTCAATTTGTTGCAATCAATCAGCATTATGAACAATGCTTTCAATGTCTTTACAGATTATTGTTTGGAAGGCATTGAAGCTAATGAGCAACATTTAAAAGATTATGTCGAACAAAGTGTTGGAGTGATTACAGCAGTCAATCCGCACCTTGGATATGAAGTGGTTTCACGTATTGCGCGTGAAGCGATCTTAAAAGGCAAATCAGTTCGCGAACTTTGTTTACAATATGATGTGTTGACAGAAGAAGAATTGGATCTGATTCTAAATCCTTATGAGATGACAAAGCCAGGTATAGCGGGAGCTTCACTTTTTGATCGGCAATAACCAGTATAATAGTAGAAAACATTTATCTATATAATTTTTGATGTAATGACTATGCCTTTAGGACCGTTGGTATTAAAGGCATAGTCATTAATTATAACCATCCTAATATGTATCTTCCTTGAACATCCATTAACTGTTTGCAAGAATAAAAAACTGAATATTATGTTTTTTTATTGATGAATGGCATGTGTCCAGCGTTCCTATGAATATAAATAGTAGTAAAGGTAAAACCAAATGGAATGACATACGCAATTTTTATCTTTTTAAGATATATAAATAATGTATATAGTCATTTCCAGCTGGAAAGGGAGGATAATTTTGAAACAAGTGAATCGTTTTATCCAAAGCGTTACATTTCTCATGCTCGCATTTCTCTTGTTTAGTGGGCAGGCTGCTTATGCTGCATCAGATTCATTAACATCACGATCTGCGCCCGACCTTTTGATTCGGCAGATCATGGGTTTAGCCTATGAATCACAGCAAACCGTTAACAGTGGCCCATTTTCTGTAGGTGATTCGTTGAAGAAAGTGGAAAAAGCCTGGGGTGCACCGGAAGATTTAAGTACTGTTGCGGCCAATTATTGGTCCCATAATGTCCGATTCCTCTATGACGGATCAACAGGTAGAAAGACGATTACCGCCATTGATGATTTTGATCCGCAATTGCAAACCATTCAATTAACCATGTTGAAGGAATTGATCGGTGAACCTGTAAGTGAAGTGGAGCAAGAAGGAATGTACTATGTCACCTATACCGATTACGAAAATTATAAAGTAGTTTTTGTGTTTGAAAGCGCCTGGATTAACCCAGATCCAAATTTGAATATGTATACGGTTGAATTGGCGTCATAAGCCAAAAAAGGATCGTCCCCTTATTACAGGAGGCGATTCTTTTATTATTATCTTTTAATGGTCTATTGTATATAAAACAGCTCGCTCGTGGGAGTTTTTGATTAAGAATCTGATCTTACCGTTCTAATCAATATTGTTCAGCCATACATTAAAAAGATGTAAATAGGATGATTAAGGGGGAACTGCTTTGTCAGAAGGTGTGCATAGTATCATTTTACCTGTTTCAATAAAAACGGTATGGGGATTTGTCAGTGTCATAGATCGCTGGGCACCGCTTGTCCCAGGATATATCAATCATGAGTTGATAAATGAGGGGACACTTATTTGGGAGTTTAAAAGCGAATTGGGATTAATGAAGAAGAAAATTAAACTTGAAGTAAATATATTGGAATGGCTGGAACCCGATAAGGTAACTTTTAAACTTAAGGGAATAAATGAAAAATTTGATGGACATGGCTATTTTTTAGCAGAACAATGTGGAATTGGACATACTAAAATGACTGGTTGTCTGGCGATTACGGCAAAAGGAGCCAAAGCCCCTATCGTCAATGCCTTGTTAAAAACCTACGTTCCCCAAATGACGATTGAGTTTTCTAAGGCAGTTGCACAAAGTCTGCTTGTACAAAAATAGAAATTACATATTGGAGCTATCATTATTGGACATTGGCACTTGACAATTATACCTTAGTGGTATGTATTATAAATTGTAAGATTTTTATCAGGTCAAACAGAATGTTTTTTTTGATGGATGTTTGGATAGGATTCAAAAGTAATAGGCAGGGTAGGAGGCCTCACATGGAATATGATAAGCAAGTTAAAAATAGAGTCAAGCGTATTGAAGGACAGCTTCGTGGGATATTGAAAATGATGGAGGAAAAAAAAGATTGCAGAGATGTTGTAACGCAGTTATCTGCCACTAGATCTGCAATCGATAGGACGATTGGAGTAATAGTAAGTTCCAATCTTGTAGAATGTGTCAGGGAGGCTAATGAATCCGGAGAAAAGAATCCCGAAGAGTTAGTCAAAGAAGCTGTGAATTTATTAGTGAAAAGCCGGTAAGTAATTATATTTTATAGTTATTATTGAATGGAAATTTTTAAGGCAATGATTATAAGAAAACCTAACCAATCTGAGAATTTTCAGTGTCCGGGGTGGATGAATTTTTTTAAATGGGCCTCTACAGGAAGAGGTCCATTTTTGTGAATTCTCTGTTTTCATTTCTGATAAGCAAATCCTTTGATATAAAGAATAGGCATGGTATCCTTAAAGGGATAAAAAATGAGTGAGGGTATACTATGGAATTTACGCATGTTACATCGGTTTTGCTTGGCCTCGTCATCATTCTGAATATTTTATTTGCCACGATTGTCATTTTTTTTGAAAGAAGGGAAGCGAGTACGACCTGGGCTTGGTTATTGGTGTTATATTTTCTGCCTGTAGTCGGTTTTATTTTATATCTCCTTTTTGGTACGAGTTTAAGACACGCCCACTTATTCCAATGGGAGGACAAGAAGAAAATAGGTATTGAAGAAATCCTTGATAAACAGATGGAAGAGCTTTCAACGGATCATTTTCCTTTTCGGAATGCATCTTCAAGTAATTACCGTGATCTGATTTATATGCATCTCCGGAACAATGATGCCGTGCTTACTGAAGATAATCAAGTCGATATTTTTACTGAAGGGAAAAAAAAGTTTGACCAGCTTTTTAAAGATATTGAAGCGGCCGAAAACCATATACATATACAATACTACATCATTCAAAGGGACGGCCTGGGTAAACGATTCATTGAAGCTTTGACTAAAAAAGCGAATGAAGGCGTCAAAGTTCGGCTGCTTTATGACGAGCTGGGTTCTAGAGGGATGACTAAAGGTTTCTTCAGGGAATTTAGGCAGGCTGGAGGAAGAGTGGAGGCATTCTTTCCATCCAAATTAAAATTTATAAATTTACGGCTGAATTTCCGTAACCATCGAAAGCTCGTCATCATAGATGGGAAAATAGGGTATGTTGGAGGCTTTAATGTTGGAGATGAGTATTTAGGACTTAATCCAAAATTCGGTTTTTGGCGAGATACACACCTTCGAATAAAGGGATCGGCTGTCAAAGCCATTCAAACCCGTTTCATCCTAGATTGGAATCAGGCATCAAAGCACCATGATATAACTTATCAACCTCATTATTTCCCTATTGTAAAACCTCAAGGCAAAATAGATTTGCAAATAGTGACAAGTGGACCGGATTCTGAATGGGAACAAATTAAAAATGGCTATATTAAATTAATTTCTTCAGCAAAGAAATCGATCCTCATTCAAACACCTTACTTCATACCGGATGCCAGTTTATTGGATGCACTCAGAATTGCCAGCTTATCAGGGTTAGATGTGAAAATCATGATTCCGAATAAGCCTGATCACCTTTTCGTTTATTGGGCAACAACTTTCAATGCAGGGCAGTTATTAAGAGCGGGAGCTAAGATATACATCTATGATAACGGCTTTATTCATGCGAAGATGATCGTAGTGGACGAAGAGGTCTCCTCGGTGGGAACAGCTAACATTGATGTCCGAAGTTTTAAATTGAACTTTGAAGTCAATGCCTTCATATATGATGAAGGAATGGCTGAAACACTGACAAGGATTTTTTATAAAGATGTTGAAGTATGCAGACAACTTACAAGTGAAGATTTTGAAAAACGTTCAAAATGGATTCGTTTTAAAGAGTCCATTGCAAGGCTGGTATCACCTATATTATAATTTGGAAACTAAGCGGACCATTACTATATGGGCATAAAAACTGTAGACAAATTCGAAGAAAGCGAGTTTGACTGCAGTTTTTTTATTTGAAAAAGGTTCCAGTTGCCTTCAGAAATACGCTTTCTTTCCACTGACAGTCTCCTCGCCGCTAGCGTCTCCGGCGTCTCGGCTAGCCAGTTATTCGGCAGGGGTGTCGTAAATTTATTCAATCCAGTGAAGATTTCATAAAACAGTAAAAAATCACAAAGGATAACCTAGACTTATTTTATAATCATGGTTCGGGGTGAGGCCATTCCGAACGCCGTTTTGGTACAATAGATCATAACCATAAAAAAGGGGGAAATGCCGTGAAAACGTTTATAATCACAGGGGCTTCTAAAGGTCTAGGAGCTGCAATCGCCAAAGGATGTTTGCAGACGAGTGATCATTGCATTTTAGTTTCCCGTACTGCCCATCCTGAAATGCAGAGGATGGCTGACCGATCCGGGACAAAACTTACATTTATTTCGATGGACTTGAATGAAACTGAAAAGTTACCTTTCTTAGTCAATGAGATTCTTGCTGCTGTCGATGAAACAAGTGACATTTACTTCATTAATAATGCAGGTGTCATTGAACCGATAAAGCCGGTAGGAAACCTTGGTATAGTAAATTTGGAAACAAGCATGCGGGTGAATTTCATGGCACCCATCGTATTGGCTGATGAATTCGTTAAACAGACACAGAACCGGAACAGAAAGAAGGTAATGGTCAACATATCTTCAGGAGCAGCAAAAAACCCTTATCATGGCTGGTCAGCCTATTGCAGTACTAAGGCGGGGCTAGAAATGTTCACACGGGTTGCAGGGTTGGAACAGGATAAAACTCCTTTCCCTACTTCCCTCATATCTTTTTCACCAGGTGTAATGGATACGGATATGCAAGGGACAATCCGGTCAGCAGACGAACAAGACTTTTCCGATCGAGATAAGTTTCATGAATATAAAGAGAAGGGCATGTTAAGAAGACCTGAACTTGTGGCAGATAAACTTTTGCAACTTCTTGAAGCGGAAGATTTGGAGAATGGGAAGTTCTACGATATTAAGAATTTACTTTGATTTATAGGAATATATGGAACAAGAAATTACCTGATGGTTGCGTGGGGCCGTCCTTTTGGACAGTCTCTTTTTTGTGATTCTTTGTTCCATTTGAAATAAAGGCTAAAAAACCAAGATCTCATCATTAGGAAATGTGATAATTCGTTCTATCCAATTACCTGAATAACATAAACTTTTTTGGAGGGAGTTTGGAGGGGTTTGAATGACGATCATTATTGTGAAAAAAGGTGACAGTCTTTGGGAGATTGCCAAGAAAAATAAAGTTGACCCATCGAAGATAATTGAAGTCAACGGATTGGAATCAACAGCTTTGGTTCCTGGTCTGGCATTGTATATACCTGATGAAAAAGTGGTGTATCGAAGGTATATAATTAAAAGTCAGGATACCCTCACTAGAATCAGCAGTCGTTTTGGAACGAATGCAGGAGCAATCATGGGGGCAAATCCAGGAATCGTTGCAAACTCGCTAAAAGTCGGTACGGAAATATTTATTCCGTCTCCTTACAAAAATCAATTGATTACGCTGGGTTTCGCCTTCCCGACTTCAGGTGGCGTAGTATTCGAAACACTTGAGCAGAATGGTGATATATTATCCTATTTAGCCATTGTAGCTTATTCGTTTACAAGGGAAGGAAATGCATATGTTGATGGTGATGATCTCCCCATTATAGCGAAATGCGAGCAGACAGGGGTGACACCGCTACTGATGATCCGGAACTTTCAAGATGGTGATTTTGATGCTGATTTGGCGGGTGATGTCCTTGCTAATTCTGTTTACCGAGCGAATTTAATCAATAGTATGCTGACTTTCGTTAGGGAGAAAGGCTATGGGGGTGTCAGTATGGACATCGAATTCATTCCACCTGCCAGGCGTTCCGATTATGTGCTTTTTTTAAAAGAATTAAAGGAGGGGTTGAACGAACTGATCCTGCATGTGAACGTACATGCAAAAACAGCGGATAATCCTGATAATCGAATTGTAGGCGGGCATGATTATCGGGGGATCGGAGAGGCAGCCGACCTTGTTGCCGTGATGACCATTGATTATGGATATCCAACTGGCCCGCCTGAACCCATTTCCCCAATTTGGTGGATGGGCGAAGTTCTTCGTTATGCTTTGTCGAATATACCTGAATATAAACTGCAGTCGGCATTTCCTATGTATGGATACGATTGGATAGTACCAAGCCGCGAGACTAAAGCTTTATCAGCTCAAAATGCCCAAAATCTCGCCATTGCAACGGGTGCTGAAATAACTTTTGACATTTCAGCGGCATCACCTACCTATTCTTATCAAAGAGAGAATTCGAACCATGTCGTTTGGTTTGAAGATATTAGATCGATAAGCGCAAAATATGAAATGATTGATGCATACGAACTGATAGGTGCAACTTATTGGCAGATTGGTTTGGAATTCCCGCAGAATTGGGAGTTTATAGATAAGAATATCTTGATTATCAAATAGAATGAATGGGTACAGTCGGTGTAAGGAAGTATGATATATTTTTTTCCCTCGTTTGGTAGTGCAGCGTTTATCAGGACCAAGCCAAATACACCCAACACGTTTTAAAGAGAGACAATATTTTCGATGGGCCTTAAATCAGGAGCCATGGAAAACCAAGGCTCCTTTTTAATAGTGAATCAAATGGAATGCATCATCTAGGAATATGAGATGACTAACTTGACAGTGATTGATCACATTTTTTCCCTTGTAAGTCTTTCCTTTTAAAAGATGCATAAAGAAAGGCAAGGAATATCAGGGTGGAAGAAAATTGGAACGTCGTTTTGACACTATATGTTTCCGTTATATATCCTAATAGTAAGACAGAGCCGGCAAATGTAAGATTGATGACCGCTCCCCAAACGGAATGTATTTTTGCAAGAGTCTTTTCCGAAGCATGGTCTTGGAATAGCTTGGTGTAGATCACTTCCCGGATTTGTTCTGGGAGACCGTACAGGCATGCCAGCAGCAAAGCCAAAGCAGGAATACTGGTAGTTCCAAAAAGCAGGATCAGCAATGAACTGAGAAATAGCCCGAATGTGATGAAGAATCCAATATATTTTTCTAGTAACTTGGCAAAACGGAAGACGATTAATCCACTGATAATCATGCCGACAAAGTAGCTTGTGTTAATATATCCCCACCACTCCTCACTCAGTTGCAGGTTCTGTTCTACATATATATAGATAACGGCAGCCACCCACACGCTTGAAGCTAAAGTAGTTATAAAATCAATGGAAATGAGGGTACGGATAGTTGGGATTTGGCGAATCGCAATCCATCCGGACTTAATCGAATCCCAGTTTGACGGAGCAACAGAGTCCGTCGTTTGTTCTGTTACTTGGATTCTCACTGTATAGATCGTTGAAACGCCAAAAAGCATGACCGTAAGCCAAATAATGAAACTGCTGTTGGTACTTATCAATAAGGCGGAACCTAGTGGCCATCCTGCGACAAAGATGGTCTGAGTGATCACATTCAAGAAACCATTCGCTTTCATCCGTTCTTTTATTGGAACTAATTGAGGAACCAAAGCAGCGCTGACCGGGGCTGCAACTCCATCCAATAATGAAATCATGGCAATGAAAAAAATGACGGCAACGGAAAAACCATGATTGAAACTTATCATATAGATTCCTAGGCAAACGAGTAAGATCGTTTTCCACCATTGAGATTGCACTAGGATTCTTTTTAAAGGAAACCTGTCAATGACAAGGGGGGCAAGTAAACTGCTGATAAACCGAAAAATCGTTGTAGTGAACGGAAGCAAGCTCAAATAAAAGGCAGATCCCGTCATGGTATATAATAGTGAAATCAACCCGACTACATAAAATATATCCCCTAGATTGGCAAACGCCTGACCGAGCCAAAGGCATCGAAACGATGTGTTTTTCATGAATACCATCCTTTTCAAAAATAATGTTCATGGATCTTTAGAATGGTTATTTTTTTTACACTGGATTCCCTCCTTAATATAATTGCATGAGCCGGGTTGGGCTGTTTAATATAGATGATTTTACCATAATATGAACACGGGGGTTTTGAAATGCTTGTTGAATTGAAATGCTTGCTGAATAATGGATATGGAATTATACTCCTTAATATATATAAAAAAGGAGAAAAATTTGATGATTCGACGTTTTGCTTCATATTACCTGCCGCATAAGCGGTTATTTATTATTGATTTCTTCAGTGCAGTGGTAGTGGCTGTACTTGAACTTGCATTTCCGCTAGCTGTTCAGTGGTTTATAGATACACTGCTGCCTGGCGACGATTGGTCTGCAATTGTTTCGGTAAGTGTCGGTTTGTTCCTTGTTTATATCATTAGCACCCTCCTACAGTTCATCGTAGGATATTGGGGTCACAAATTGGGTATCAATATCGAGACTGATATGCGTGAGGAATTATTTGAGCATGTGCAAAAACAATCTTTTCGTTTTTTCGATAACACGAAAACCGGCCATATCATGAGCCGCATAACCAATGATCTGTTTGATATTGGTGAACTTGCACACCACGGTCCCGAAGATTTATTCATTGCTTTCATGACTTTTATAGGTGCATTTTGGATTATGTTGACAATCAATGTGAAACTGGCACTCATATCGGTTTGCATTTTGCCGTTCCTCGTTTTATTAATTGTCATAAGTAATATAAAGATGAATAAAGCCTGGAATAAAATGTATACAGAAGTTGCAGACGTAAATGCCCGTGTGGAAGATAGCGTCTCAGGAGTGAGGGTTGTCCAATCCTTTACTAATGAAACATATGAAATGAAAAGATTTTCTACTAATAATCGCAGATTCCGTAAAGCGAAACTTCTTGGGTATAAGGTAATGTCCTTTAGCTTATCAGGCATTTACATGATGACGAGGTTTATGACCCTTGCCGTGTTGGTGATGGGAGCTTGGCTAACTTTTCATGGGCAGCTCTCTTATGGTGAACTGGTTGCATTTGTCTTATACGTTAACGTATTATTTAAGCCAATTGACAAAATCAGTGCGTTGATGGAACTCTATCCAAAAGGGATGGCCGGCTTTAAGCGTTTTACGGAACTTCTGGATATCGCGCCTGATGTCGTGGATAAAAAGGATGCATTATCGGTAACCACCCTTTTAGGTGATATTTCCTTTAAAGACGTTTCTTTTAACTATGAAGACAAAAAGTCCGTGTTAAAAGATATTGACCTTACTATTAAAGCAGGTGAAACCATCGCTTTTGTCGGGCCTTCAGGAGCAGGGAAAACGACCATATGTTCATTGATCCCGCGTTTTTATGACGTTAAAGCCGGTTCTATTTCCATTGATGGAATAGATATTCGCGAGATGACGAAAAAGTCATTGCGTTCACAAATTGGCATTGTCCAGCAAGACGTGTTTCTTTTCACAGGAACGGTAAAAGAGAACATTGCGTACGGAATGCTTGACGCATCGGATGAACAAATTCTGGAAGCCGCAAAGAAAGCCCATTTAGAGACTTTCATTGAAGGACTTCCAGATGGCTACGAGACTCAAATAGGTGAACGCGGCTTGAAATTATCTGGAGGACAAAAACAACGGATTGCAATAGCAAGGATGTTTTTGAAGAATCCGCCCATATTAATTCTCGATGAGGCAACCTCTGCACTCGATACTGAGACGGAAAAAATAATTCAGCAGTCACTTACAGAACTAGCTGAAAATAGAACTACGTTAATCATTGCACACCGATTGGCAACCATTCGAAACGCTGACAAGATCGTTGTTGTTACGGAAGAAGGAATTGCTGAAGAGGGCGGTCACGATGATTTACTTAAGCAGGGTGGCATTTTTGCCAATCTGCATCAATTACAATTCCAAAAATGATAAAAAGCTATATGTCCTTACAAGGACATATAGCTTTTATTAATATGGTGGAGTTATTTATTTTCATTAAGTGAAATAATTAATAAAATGAAGGTATGAGATGAGGTATTCCTTTTCAGTGACTTTAAACTTAATACTTTACCAATGCTTCAACCACTTTCGCTTTACTGTCATACCATTGTATTTTATAGAACTGAACTACGATTCCATATTGGGATTTATATTAATGATGTCACTCCTGCTTCTTTAGTAAGTTCTACGAGGAACAAAAGAGTTGTATCAGGTCAGCTAACTGTTCAAGCCAAGCGGGTCCTCAAGTAGCTTCCGCAACTGGTAAGTTCTAATTCATTTCAGGTTGTGTGGACCCTAAATTGTTATCATTGTAATGTACTGTATCCGCAAAGCCATTATTTTCTAATAAATAATATTGACCACTTATGAATCAGATAATATCGGACGACTCTTCACTGACATTCTCCTTTAATCTTTCCTTTGTTTCTACTTTAGTTTCAAAGTCCGTAATCGCTTCTATTGCGTCAATTTCTTTTTTATGAAATTTCAACTAAAACGTCAGTCTATAACTCTCTTTATCTTTAAACACAAAAGGTGCTGCAACTTATTCATACACATCATATTGGAGAGTCGTTTAGGAAACACAACAAAGCTCTGAATCCACTTACCGTGTCGACAGGAATGGTAACCTTAGTGAATTACATTGCAATTGAGGAACAATAATTCCTCTTGAACCAAGAGCGTGAGGCTGTATGAAGTAAATGTTTTTTTCTTATAAACAAAGCGAAAGGTTTAAATTAGCAAGTGTAATCGATGAAAATGGTCAAATTAAAACAGCAGAAGGAGCATCTTTAATCAAAAAAAGAGACCACTCTATTCTGTCGTTCGATTTAGGTGATTTTGAAATTATAAGTACATAGGGGAGAATGGTAGTGAATAATGTAAAAGTAAAATATAATAACAATACCCAAATATCAATAATAACTTTAGAAGGTTTACTATTTTTTAAAAAATTGAAAAATTTGGATGTCAAGTAGGTATGTCAGTCATATAGTAATATGTAATATCAACATGATTGGAAAGAAACTCTTTGATTTGTGCAATACATCGGATGCTAATACAATAAAAAGGGTGGTAAAAAATGAAAGGAGTAATACTTGCTGGTGGTACAGGGTCCCGTCTAGATCCATTGACTAAATTTCTGAATAAGCATCTTTTGCCAGTAGGACCTTACCCAATGATTTATTGGTCAATTTTAAAGTTGAAAGACGCCGGAATAAATGAAATTTTAATTGTAACAAATAAAAACCATCTTCATTCCTTTATCGAGTTATTGGGACTTGGGGAAGATCTCCATGTAAACATTCAATTCAAAATACAGGGTAACGAAGGCGGAGGAATAGCAGATGCACTAGTGACAGCTAAAAAATTTATAGATAATGATAAATTTGTCGTATTACTAGGAGATAATATTTTTGAAGATTCATTATCCCCTTATGTTCAGTCATTTCAAAAACAGAAAAAGGGTGCAATGGTACTTCTAAAAGAAGTGGAACATCTTACTCGATATGGTGTACCTCATTTAGACAAAACCAATCAAAAAATAAAGTTCATTATTGAAAAACCGAGCAATCCTCCGTCTACATATTGTGTGACTGGAATCTATTTGTTTGATCAAAAGGTTTTTGAATATATTGAAACGATTCATCCTTCATATCGAAATGAGTTGGAAATAACCGATGTGAATAATCTCTATATTCAAGATGATCAACTGCAATATGATATTTTACAAGGATGGTGGGTTGATGCAGGCACACATGAGTCGCTTTATCAGGCGAATCAATATGTATACGAAAAAATAAAGAAGGAGGATGCGAATTGAAACGACACCTCCTCATAACAGGTGGAGCCGGTTTTATTGGATCCAATTTTATTTCCTATTTACTTGAAAATTCTAATTACTATATAACTAACGTGGACTCTTTAACCTATGCCGGTAATCTTGAGAATATCCAATCATTTGAGAAATCGAATCGCTGTCGTAGTATTCAAGCAGATATTGGTGAAAAAACAGAATTATCCAAGGTATTTGATCAAGATTATTTTGCCATCATTAACTTCGCAGCCGAATCCCATGTAGACCGTAGTATTGAGGATGCATTACCGTTTATTCATACAAATATTATTGGGACATACAACCTATTACAAGCGGTTATTTCTGGAAAAGCTCATAAAATGATTCAAATCTCAACAGATGAAGTATATGGCTCTTTAGAGCCGAATGATTCTCCATTTACTGAAACAACCTCTCTTGCTCCGAACAATCCATATTCTGCAAGTAAAGCTAGTGCGGATTTATTAGTAAGATCCTACTTCCAAACCTATAAACTGCCTTTAACGGTTACACGATGCAGCAATAATTATGGTCCCATGCAACATACAGAAAAATTCATTCCTAAAGTCATTACGAGAGCCTTAAATAATACAGAAATCCCTTTATATGGGGACGGATTGAACATTCGTGATTGGATATACGTTGAGGATCATTGCCGGGCCATCCATGCTGTTCTTGAAAAGGGATTGTCCGGTGAGGTTTATAATATTGGAGGTTCAGAGGAAAAAACAAATCGAGAAATAATCGACTATATTTTAAAGCAGTTAAGAAAAGAGGAAAAACTAATCAAGCATGTAGCGGACCGAAAAGGGCATGATCGCCGATACTCCATGGATTCCACCAAAATCTCTAGGGAACTAGGTTGGAGTCCAACTATTTCTTTTCATGTAGGGATTCAAAAGACAATCGAATGGTATCGCCAAAAGGAACAAAAGAATGGGTGAGAATTTGGATATTGTCATTACCGGTGCCAATGGCCAGTTAGGAAGAGAACTAGAAAGAAGGTTAGGTCAATATCATACTGTGGTAAGTTTAAGTAAAAATGATTTAGACATCTCAGAAAAAGAGGAAGTATATAAAAAAATTACTCAACTTGAGCCGCAAATCATTATTCATGCTGCCGCATTTACTGCCGTGGATCAATGTGAAACGGAACGTAAAAAGGCTTTTGAAGTAAATAGCCTTGGTACGGGCTATGTATCGATAGCCGCAAATATGGTTGGTGCTCGGGTGTTTTATATTAGTTCAGATTATGTCTTTGATGGAAATAAGCAATCTCCTTATTTGGAGGAAGATGTTCCAAACCCACAATCAATTTACGGTAATAGCAAATGGATGGGGGAACAATTCGTACTCTCAATAAATAATGGGACAGTGATTCGCACTTCCTGGTTATATGGTCATGACGGAAAGAATTTTGTGAAGACTATGTTAGAACTGGCGAAAGAAAATAAGGAAATAAGAGTGGTAAATGATCAGGTGGGTTCCCCTACTTATGTTAATGATCTTGCAGAAACGATTAGTCATTTATTCGATAAGAAAAACGGCATTTATCATGTAAGTAATGCTGGTTCATGCACTTGGTATATACTTGCAAAAGCGATTTTTGAGGAAGCAGGATTCGATCCAAATTTGGTAAAAATCATAACTACTGAAGAATTTGGTGCTTTAGCTCCAAGACCTCATTTTTCAGTTTTAGAAAATAAAGCATTGCTTCGAGAAAAGGTTCAAATCCCACGTCCATGGAACGAAGCATTAAAGGAATTTATTCGAAAAGAGGTCTGTCATGATTGAAGGTGTGAAGGTGAAGAAACTTGTAAAACATTGTGATGACCGTGGCTTTTTTGCAGAGCTTGTCCGTGATGATGAACCTGAATTGTTATCGAGGTTTGGTCAGGCTTCTTGTTCGATGAGTTATCCAGGGGTCATTAAAGCTTTTCATTATCATGAGAACCAGGATGATCTATGGTTTTTTCCTTCAGGAAATGCCCAAGTCGTTCTTTTTGATTTGAGGGAAGGTTCTTCTACAAAGGGAGAAACTGATGTGTATTATATGGGTGAGGAAAATCCAATTATGCTACTGATACCAAAAGGCGTTGCACATGGGTATCGTGTTCTAGGGCAAAAACCCGCTATGATTATTTACTTCACAACTGAGTCATATAATCAGATTAATCCTGATGAGAAACGGATTGATTGGGATGATTCGGAAATAGGTTTTTCATGGGAGACAGAAAACAAATAATGAGGTCTTTTCAGAAAGAAATTAAAATATGTTTGGGGCAGGTTCTATTGTAGCTATATAGTGGAATCTGGTCTTTTTCTTTGTCAGTGACATAAAAAGAAAAAGCTGTTAACTCTAAGTTTGATGAATCAAATAATGTGGGCTTCGCGTTACCATTGTCTATGTAAATCATAAAATGATTAGAAATACACCATTAGAACAGTAGAATACAAGCTAATTCAATTTTAACATTGCTACAAAATAAAAAGGGGATAGACAAGTATGACATATTGGCCGGGTGACAGGAAGGGCGTTTAAGGCCATTAATTCAGAGGAAAAGCCTAATCAATTTTTAAACTGATATATACTAATGGAACGATGATTCAACAAACTTACCAACGTTTTAGAAACTGGCGTTGACAAGGGTTTGATTTTCCCCACCCAAATAATTCAAATCAGTTTCCCCTTGAGGATTAGGATACTTCCTCAATTCATAAAATACTACCTAGGCATTGCTGAGGGGTAAATCCATAAATCTTCATGTTTTTCATAATAATGAAAACTTTATTGAGCCCAGGATACCCTATTGACCAGGAGTCTGACCGAACTCAGATCATGCTACAGTTTTCCTTAAGGCGTAGCTCATGGATATCGGATGTTAGGTGAAAGAACTGTTACGATAATTTTATTTTACGACAGAGCCTTATTATCAAGAAAATCTGGATGAAAAAAGATTAGATTGAAGTGATTTTAAATATCGGATTTAATTTGGAAACGAATCTTCGATATAATGATGTGATGGACGCTTCTATTTAGGTCTCAATTAAAAATATGATGAGCTGGGTTATGGATAATGGAAATGTAGGGGGAGTTATAGGTTGAAGGCAGCGTCGGTCTTGAAATCCGGAAATTTATTATAAAATATTTGATAAATTTTTTATGATTTTAGCGGGAACACCATAAGCCAAGCTATAATCAGGAATATTTTCTACTACTACAGAGCCAGCTCCTATGATACAACCTTTTCCAATTTTAACGTTTGGTAAAACGATGACCCCCGCTCCTAATTCAGATTGTTTTCCTACAGAAACATGACCGGCTAAACGTGATCCAGGCCCAATATTTGCAAATTCTTCAATCATGCAATCATGATCTACGCTTGCGGAAGTATTTATAATACATCCTCTTTCAATTTTTACTGATGCGTTTATTACTCCCCCAGCATTTACAAAAGTCCCTTCCCCCACCGTAGCCGAAGGACTTACAATAGAATTCACGTGAAAAATTGTAGGGGTTAATAGTTTATTTTGTGTTAATTGTTCTAGCTTTTTACCCCTGATGGTTATATCTCCAATCGCAACATGCCAAACATCAATAGTTCCTTCATACTGTTTTATAGTTTCCTCTTGATCTAAAAGTAAAGTGTATGGAATAAAAAAAGAATGATCAGGTTTGACCTTTGAAAAAAAGGTGACTTGTATGTTTTGATCACATGATTTAATGGCCTCAAGTACAACTTTACTGTGACCCCCAGTCCCGATTATTCCCCACTTCATGGTCTGTCATGCTCCTTCAGTATTTGTAGAATTTCCTCCTGATTAATTAGATGAACTTTATCCGATCGATAGTCGGTTAAGTATGCTTTTTTGAAAATATCATAACTTGGAGGTCTTGATGAGATTACATACATTTCATTGTTTTCATACATGTTATTAAGTTCAGATTCGATTGCCAATTCTTCAAACAATTTTTCTCCTGGTCTTTTTCCAATTATTTGTACTTCAGGTTCTTTTAACTTTTTTTGTTTTGCTAATTCAATTAAGCTATCTACTAAATCTGATAACTTTAAAGCTTTCATTTTAAGGATGAATATTTCCCCTCCCTCTGCATAAACGCCTGCCTGTATTGTGAGTTGAACTGCTTCTTTGATTGACATAAAAAAACGAGTCATAATAAGATCTGTAATGGTTAAAGGCTTCTGATTCAAGAGTTGATCCAAAAGAAGAGGGATGATAGAGCCACGTGAACCAAGAACATTTCCAAAACGAACAGAAGAGAATTTTGTATGTTGATTATTTAACTTGAAATTAGCCTGTGTAAATAATTTTTCTGCTAATAGTTTTGTTACCCCCATTGTATTAGTCGGATTAACTGCCTTATCTGTACTGATATTAATCACTTTCTTTACCTTGTTTTTTATGGCAGCTTCAATAATATTTACACTACCTAAAAGGTTGGTCTTGATAGCTTCATCTGGGTTCTCCTCACAAGTAGGAACCTGTTTTAAAGCAGCAGAATGAAATATATAATCGACCCCTTGTGAAACATATTCCACTCTTTGGTAATCACGAATATCTCCTAATAAATAATAAATATTAGTAAACTTTTTGAATCTTTGCTTCATTAAATACTGCTTTGTATCGTCTTTACTTAAGATAATGATTTTATTAGGCGAATATTTAACTAATTCACATACAATCTGACTACCAATTGAACCGGTACCACCAGTAATAAGAATTACTTTATCTCTATAATAATCGAATAATTTCGAATGAATAAATTTGGAATTTTTATCCAATTAAAAAACCTCCTAATTATGATGTGTAAAATATCCGCATTAGTATAATATGTTTTATTAATGAAAAGGGAGTTAGTGAATTCATACATTTTTTAATAAAAGTGAACTGGAATTCAAATGTCTCCTTTTATACATAAATTTATGCCAACAAGTATGTATATTCTGAGTTAGTATAATATCTAGACTATAAACCGTACATGCCATTGAAGAGTTAGGAATACAGCTTAAGATTTTACTTTTAAGTGTCCAAATTATTGACTCCAATCCTTATAGTGAACAAGAATTATTTTTATTGGATAGGCTTTTGATATAAGCAGAAATCCTTTATCTAGATATAATATAAAGACAAATAAATGTAGCCCAAGTGGTAAACTGTTAAGCACGAAAAAAACATAATAAAATTGAATTACTTAAATTTATCATTCTAATAAGGCAAGTGAAATAAATGGATGCTAACAAATGTTTCAAAACATATGGAATATAGAGTAATCCTTTCTGAACTAGCTCTTATTATGAATAAACGGGGAGAATCAATGTGGAAATTCCATTATCTAAGCCTGATATAACTAACTTAGAAAAGACATATGTGTTGGATGTTTTAAATTCGGGGATATTAAGTTTAGGAAATAAAGGGAGAGAATTTGAACGGAGATTCATAGACTTTTTAAACGTTTCTTATGCAGTAGGAATGAATAGTGGTACAAGTGCCTTGCATGTTGCTGTTAAAGCATTGGGACTTAAGAAAGGTGATGAGGTCATTACGTCACCGTATAGTTTTGTCGCTTCTAGTAATTGTTTACTTTATGAAGGTGTAAAGCCTGTGTTCGTAGATGTACATCCAGATACAACAGTGATGGATGAAAGGTTAATAGAGAGTGCAATAACGGATAAAACAAAGGCAATTTTGGTTGTCCATATATTTGGTCACCCTTGCAATATGGATGAAATTGTAAAAATAGCTCAGAAACATAACTTAAAGATCATTGAGGATGCATGTGAAGCACTTGGAGCCACCTGGAACGGCAGATTTACAGGAACTTTTGGAGATGTAAGTATATTTGCCTTTTACCCTAACAAGCAAATTACAACTGGTGAAGGTGGTATGCTGGTTACGAATGATGAACAGATTTATAAGATTGCAGCCAGTCTTCGAAATCAGGGCAGAAGCATAAGCAATGAGTGGTTAAGTCATGAGAGGCTAGGATATAATTATAGACTTTCGGATATCCATGCGGCTATAGGAATTGCCCAAATGGAAAGACTCACCGGAATCTTAAAAAAGAGGGAAAACATTGCGGAACAATATCATAAGCTCATTAATGAATATCAAGTTCCTGTGACTTATTTAAAAAGTCATCACGATGCCACTATTAGTTGGTTTGTGTATCCTGTGTTGCTTCCTGAACATTGTAATCGAGATATAGTAATGAAAGAACTTCTAAGAAAAGGAATCCAATCAAAACCTTACTTTCCATCGATTCATTTACAACCTTTTTATATGGACCTTTTCCAAACAAATGTTGGTGATTTTCCTGTAAGTGAGATGCTAGCAAAAAGATCCTTGGCGATTCCATTTTTTAACAATATAAGTGAGATGGAACAAAAATATGTGATCACAACCCTTTTGGAAATAATAATGAGGGATACTCTATGAGATTAGAGTTAAACCATTTAAAGATTGATCGTGACAGTCGAACATTTATTATTGCTGAAATCGGAGTGAATCATAACGGATCATTAGTATTAGCTAAAAAATTGGTAGATAAGGCTATTGACGCGGGTGCAGATGCGGTGAAATTTCAAATGTTTGACACAGAAGCTCTGACAACTGAACAAGCGGATTTAACCGAGTATCAGAAAAGGACCAAAGAAAAGAATCAGTATGACATGTTAAAGAAATTAGAGTTATCCCCTGCCGAATTCATTGATCTAAAAAAATACTGTGATAAGAAAGATATTATTTTTTTAGCTACTCCTTTTGATTTGAATAGTGTTGATTTTTTGAACAAACTGGATATGTGTGCTTTCAAAGTGGGAAGTGGAGATCTTACGAATTTCCCTCTATTAAAACGAATTGTTAAAACAGGTAAACCGATTATTCTTTCCACAGGTATGTCTACGATTTCTGAAATTGACCAAACAATTGCTTATTTGAAAGCATTAAATGAAAACTTGCAAATGGGTATTCTCCATTGTACGTCCAACTATCCAACCCCCGAACAACAAATTAATTTAAAAGTTATTAGTAATTACTTAAATAGGTATCCTTTTGTAATCGGCTACTCTGACCACTCAATCGGGGCCCATATTCCTATTGCTGCGACTGCATTGGGTGCTAGGATTCTTGAAAAGCATATAACCCTTGATAACACCTTGCCTGGCCCAGATCATTTGGCTTCTTCCAATATAAAGGAATTTGAAGAAATGGTTCAATTAGTGAGATTGACAGAAATATCCCTTGGATCAGAAAAAAAGAGCATAACTGAAGATGAAAAACGAGTAAAACCTTTAGTAAGAAGGAGTCTCTATTTAAAATCGAATACTCCAACTGGAACGGTAATTACAGAAGATCAGCTTATTTCCCTTCGTCCACTAGCCGGCATAGAGGCTAATGAATTCGAAAAGGTAATTGGGAGAGTCTTAAAAGTTCCAAAAAAGAAGCATGCTCCATTATTTTGGACTGATTTTTATGACTAAAAAAGAAATAATTTGTATTACTGGTACAAGAGCAGATTACGGAATTTATCGTCCTCTTCTGCTTAATCTTGAGAAGGATTCTACTTTTAATCTTTCTCTTATCGTTACTGGAATGCATTTGTTGGGTGAGTATGGGAAGACCATTCAACAGATTGAAAAAGATCAATTAACGATTTTAGCAACTCCTTCGATTTTAGTGAAAGGTGATGATAATGCTTCTATGTCCCAATCGTTAGGGTTAGGGATCTTATACTTTACCGAGATATTCAAGATGAATAACCCTGACTTCTTATTAGTTTTAGGGGATAGAGGTGAAATGCTTGCAGCTGCCATCTCAGCCCATTATTTAAACATTCCTATCGTCCATTTTCATGGTGGTGAAGTTAGTGGTTCTGCTGATGATTCCATTCGTCATGCGATTACAAAATTAGCCCATCTTCATTTTGTTTCTACAGAAAAATCATATCGTAATTTACTGCAATTTGGTGAAGAAGACTGGAGGATACATCTAATTGGCAGTCTTCGTAAAACCGAAATTAATCAGATTAAGAATATGTCAATCTATGAAAGAATTAGTCTAAGGGATCGTTACTCCATTCAAGATGATAAAAATCTTCTATTAGTAGTTTTTCATCCCGATTCCCGTGATTCAGTCCCTGTTGAAGAACAAGTGAAGACTTTACTTAGTTCTTTAAATCCCTTTTTTAAGGATCAATTCATCTTTATTGGAGCAAATAGTGATGCTGGAGGAGATATTTTTAATAGAAGAATTAAGGAGTTTTGCGATTTAAATAAAACTTTCACCTCCTTTTATTATTCAATTCCGCAGGAAGATTATTTGTTTCTTTTAAGTGAAGCAAACATATTGCTCGGGAATTCCAGCAGCGGTTTGATAGAAGCTCCCTTTTTTAATCTTCCTTATGTCTTAATAGGAAACAGGCAAAAGGGAAGAGAAAGGGGAAGTAATGTAATAGAAGTTCCGTATGATGAGAATAAAATCACCTCAGTTATAAGCCATGTTTTGCAATTAGAAAAGAAAGTTATTAAAAATCCATATGATATTTTAAAATATCCGGAAACTCAGGTAATAAAGGTTTTAAAAGAGTTAACAGTTGATAAGTGGAACTTAATCAATAAAGGATTCAAAAGATAAAACGAACGGAGGCGAACAGCGATGTATAAAGGAAAAAAAATTATTGCTTTAGTACCAGCAAGAGGAGGAAGCAAGGCCGTTCCTTATAAAAATATAAAAATTCTATGTCAAAAGCCACTTATTGCTTGGACTATTGACTTAGTAAAGGAAATGCCTGAAATCGATAAAGTTGTCGTATCTACTGATGACTTAAATATTTCGATTGTGTCTCAGTATTATGGCGCTGAAGTCATTAAGAGACCTAACCAATTATCAGAGGATGATTCCTTGGCAATAGACGCAGTAAAACATGCATTAAACGTATTTAAAGAACAAAAAGAAACCTTCGATATTATGCTTTATTTGCAGCCTACCTCTCCTCTTCGCTCTAAACAGGATATATATGATTGTCTAGATCTTCTAATTGAAAATGATCAGATGTATACGTCCGTTTCAACTTTTTCTGAAGCTGAATTAAATCCAATAAGGGCATGGGTAATAGAAGGTGCAAGTCCAAAGACTTTCATTAAGGAAGGAGATCCATTTTTGCCACGTCAAATGTTACCGAAAGCTTATCAGTTGAACGGTGTCGTGTATGCATTTTATCTAAAAACAATAAAGGAGGAAAGTGAAAGGTTTCTTGGTGATAATCCTGGTGGAATTATTATTTCAAAAGAAAGAGCAGTCGATATTGATGAAGAAATAGATTTTATAGTTGCAGAGAAGCTAATTGAAATGAGATGCAAATAAATAAAAAGTGAGCTTTCACCTAAGAAAGGTGTTAGTAGACTTTTGTGTAAGAAAAGAGGTAAAAACGTTTATTTGTCGGTGGGGGGGATAAATTAGGTAAGGATTTCAATTATAAGGTAGCAAGTGAGAATAAACATTAATATAGAAAGTGAGGGAATACAGTGTTCGGCGAAAATGAGGTAAATGATTATCATTTGGTGAAATACTCCTTATTATTTGATTTTTTCGTTTATTTTTCACCAGTTAAAATGTTTGGTTTACCCGTAGCACAATGTTTAGTGGGTATGTTTCTAACATATATTAAACCATTCGTTGATGAAAACCGGAAAAATCAAAAGCTTATAAATGATTTTGGGATGCGAAATAATTTTCAGACAATGGGAGATATTAATCAAAAATTAATAGCATTTGATAATGTTCCTGTCTTAACAATACAAAAAAATAAAAAGTCCATTTTGCTCTCAGAGAGCTATTATGACTTTGCGTTTGATCAACTAAAAAAATATGAATTCAAATTTTATGAGGAAGAATTTAAAAATTACCTTAGTGATAAATATAAAAGCGTGAGGATTGAGGCTATAAGACATCAACAACAACTTCTAAAAGCAGAGATTGATCATAGGTTCAAAACTCTACCTTCTCATTATTATTTTAGCAATACATTATTTCGACAATGGTTTATTAAAGCTTGCATGAGTATTACCAATTGGGTCTATTGTTTAGAACAATTGTTATTAACAAAGAGACCTTCAGTAATCATAGTTCCTTCAGAAGCGGGTCTATACGGTACGATTCTTGGACTTCTATCAAAAAAATATCAAATCCCTTTTATTAATATGCCAATTCTGACCATTGGAGATCGAATCTTAATTCCTTCTAGAGCCGACTATTACTTTGTTTGGGGGAGTAATCAAAAGAATTGGTTTATTAAAAGGAATATTAGAGAAGATAAGATTGTTGAAACGGGTAATATTAAATTCTATTATCAAAAGAAAGACCTTGTTAGTTCAAAAGAATCTTTTTATAAAAAGTTTAATATACCAAGCAATCATTATATTCTGGGTTTTACTTCCCAACCATATCTAAATACGAATGATAAGGTTGAGAAGTGGATTGAAGCAATACCTAGTAATCTTCAGGTAACTATTATAATTAAAAAGCATAAGGCCGATCAATATGCATACCCGTTATTAAGAAAAAAAAAGAATGTAAAAATCCTTTCTAGTGATTATCCATTATACGATTTTTTACATCATATTAATTGTTTAATGACTATTGCATCCACTACTGCATTTGAAGCTATTATCCTTGATAAGCCACTTCTCATCCTTCAGCCAATCATCCCTTATCATTATGCATTGAGTTATAATCAAAATAATGCTTTCTTTGCAAAAGCTCAAGCTGGAGAAATAATAAAAAATAAGGCAGATTTAATTGATGTTGTAACAAAAGTAACTTCTGAGCCTAGTTATATAGATAATTTAAAAAAGAAGGGAAATAAATTTTTGTCTGAGACACTTGTATCTGTTAAGGAGGCTCCTGTTTTAGCAAAAACAAAAATAAAAGAAATCATCTCCCATCAATTCTAAAATCTTAGGGAGGAATGAAATTAACATACTGAGAATGTTAATAACTTAATCCTAAGAGTTATTTTATGAGTAATTGGTTCATGAAAGAATGAAAATTAAGTGTTGGAAAAACTGGTGTATTAGAGAGCAAGTAATTTTTTACGGGAGGGCTTTTTATGTACGGTGAAATTGAGGTAAATGATTATCATCTATTGAAATACAATTTATTATACGATTTTTTTCACTACTTTTCTTCGATAAAAATATATGGCTTACCATTAGCACAATGTTTAGCAGCACAATTTGATGTGCATATTAAACCATTTATTGATAAAAACCGTATGAATCCAGACATTATTAGCGGTCTTCGGAAACAAAATAGATTTCAGACAATGGGTGATATTGGTCGGATATTATTAACCTTTGAAAAAATTTCTCCGGTTACTATCCCTAAAAATAAGAATTCAATATTGCTTTCGGAAGATTACTATGACTTTGCGGTTGATCAACTAAAGGAATACAAAGTCACTTTGTTTGGTGTTCAAGATAAAGTGCAAAATAATATTCTCCCTAAGCAGTTTGAAAAATATCTATTTAGAAATGAACTCTCAAAACTTAATAACCAGGTGATAAATCAGAAACAGGTGCTTATAAAAGCAAAGGTGGAACATTTATTAAAGGCCATTCCACAACATTATTATTTCAGTACATCATTTTTTCAGCACTGGTTGTTAAAAGTCTGTATCACATCGGTTAAATGGGTTTATATTCTAGAACAGTTAATTTTGAAATCGAAACCAGCTGTGATTATCATTCCATCAGAGGCAAGTATTTTTGGTGCAATACTTGGACTACTATCAAAAAAATATAAAATACCTTTGATCAATATGCCAGTTTTTTTAATTGGAGACCGGACTATAATTCCTTCAAGGGCAGATTATTATCTTTTATGGGGGGAAAATCAAAAACAATGGTTTATTAAGAGAAAGGTTAAAGTGGATAAGCTTACTGAGATAGGAAATCTAAGATTTTATTATGAAATGAAAGGTCCAGTTAGTTCAAAAGAAATGTTTTATCAAAAATTTAATATTCCATATCATCATCAAATCCTAGGTTTCACATCTCAACCATTTCAATCTACCAATGTCCAGCTTGAAAAATGGATAGAAGCAATACCCAAGAATTTTCCGGTAACCATTTTAATCAAAAAACATAGTGGCGATAAACACGAATATCCGTTATTAAGCAAAAATAAAAATGTAAAGATCCTATCAAGTGATTACCCATTGTACGATTTTTTACATTATATTAATTGCTTAATGACAATATCATCCAATACTGCGATTGAAGCTGCACTTTTAGATAAACCCCTTTTAATCCTACAACCCAGTATTCCTTACCATTATAACTTTAATAACAATCAACACCATGCTCATTTAGCAAAAGCTCAAGCTGGTGAAATAATTAAGAGTCCGGAGGATTTAATTAACGTGTTAACAAGAGTAACAACAGAACCAAGTTATATGGATGTTTTAAAAAAGAAAGGGAATAAATTTTTAACAGAGACCCTTAAAGCCGTAGAACAAGCTCCTATGTTAGCAAAAAAGAAAATACAAGAAATTATTTTAAAACATTCATAAATAGGGAGGAGATCATAATTGTTTAAAGTTATAATTATCGGATGTGGGAATATTGGATTTAGACATTTCGAAGGACTGCTAAAGTCTGATTTACCTCTATTCATCTATGTTATTGATCCTAACTTGGAAGCTTTAAACCGTGTACAAAAGTGCTATGAGGCATCTAATTCACTCGAGAAAACATGCTATTTTTTTGAATCAATACAAAATATTCCGGAACAAATTGACTTATGTATTGTTGCTACTAACTCAAAAGTCAGATTGAAGGTTTCAGAAAGTATATTAAAAAATACGACAGTAAAATACCTAATTTTAGAAAAAGTGTTATTCCAAAAAGAGAGTGACTATGACAGGATGTCATCCCTTCTTAAGGAATATAATGTAAATGGTTGCTGGGTGAATTGTCCGTTAAGAACCGTTCCTATATTTAAGGAATTGAAAGAGAGAATATATTCTAATTTAAGCTATCATGTTGAATATAGAAATTTCGGAATTGGGTGTAACAGCATTCATCAATTAGATTTGTTTGCATTTTTGACAAATTGTCTAGATGTAAATCTTGAAATGAATCAATTGGAAGATGTAATTGAAAGTAAGAGAAAAGGTTATTTAGAAGTTTTAGGAACATTAACTGCTTATACAAATAAAGGAGATAAATTGGTCATTTCTTCGAACCACAAATCTAGTCCTAATTATTTTATAAGATTTAAGTTTAATGAAGAGATTTGGACGGTATTCCCTCTTTCTGAGAAAATGAAGATCGAAAATATTCAAAATAATGAAGTTATAGAAAAGGTTATCAACTATCCAAAGCAAAGTTCAATTACCTCTCTTTTGGTGAGCGATTTATTATTATTTGAAAAATGCTCTCTCCCAGATTATGAGTCATCAAAAAAGCTTCATGTAAATTTAATTAATAATTTGAATACTTTCTTTTCGGAAATTCTAGATCATGAGGTGATTGAATGCCCAATCACATAAAACCCACTCTTCTTGTTGGAGCAGGAAATATGGGCATTGAGTATGCAAAAGTATTAAATAATATTAATCAAGCCTTTCATGTATTCACAAGAACAGAGAAAACAGCTATTCAATTTAATGAGTTGACTGGAAAGCAGGCCTTATTTGGTAATTTAGAACAACTGCTGAATGAGGGGACTTCATATGAAAGAGCTATCGTGGCAGTTTCCATAGAGCATTTAAAAGAAGTGGCAATTACTCTTATGCAAAACGGTGTGAAAGAAATATTGTTGGAAAAACCAGGAGCAGTTAGTGCAGATGAATTAATAGAATTACATGCCGCTTCCCAAATATTTAATGCAAAAGTATTGATTGGATACAATAGGAGGTTTTATGAGTCAGTTCATAAGATGTTAACTTTCATCACTGAAGATAATCCGATTCGGTCAATACAATTTGATTTTACAGAACTAAGTAAGCAAATAGAAAAAAATGTTAATTCGGATAAAGTGAAAAGCAACTGGCTAATTGCTAATTCTTCACATGTTATTGACTTAGCATTTTTCATTGCGGGAAAACCTAAATTATTACAATGTTATTCATCTGATCATCTAGCTTGGCACCCTAAGGCTGCCATCTATACAGGTTCTGGCGTGACAATCAATGATGCATTATTCAGTTATCATGCGAATTGGAAATCACCAGGAAGATGGGGAATTGAAGTGATGACTGATCAATACAAATTCGTTCTTCAGCCCCTCGAGAGACTATATATAATGAAGCATAATTCTTTTGGGGTAGAAGAAGTATATCTTCCAAAGTGTCATGATACTGAATTTAAACCTGGTCTCTTCAAACAAGTCCAAGCCTTTTTTTCTGATAAAAGGAATTTAGTCGATGTGGCAGAGCAAATTCAAAACATTGAGCGGATTTATACCCCGATCATTTTTGGTCACAAAATGAAAATAGAATAATTAAGTCGGACATATTACCAGATTCAAAGACCCCCATATTAGAATGAAGTATAGGCATATCCATAGACTCTTAGATTTCTTGCCTTTCTTTAATATGAAATTTTCTCCAATGGAAAGATCGTTAAACGTTATTCATTAATTGAGGATTCTCCTCATAAAATAAATAGGTCTATTCGTCAGAAAGTTATGTTTATAAATCTAAGATTATTTAGAGTCACGAAATGTATGAAATTGAGGTGTCCATATGACTGGAGAAAGCATAATCTTCACAGGTAAAGAACAAATAAAAATTGCTTCTTTACTGAAAGACCTTACAAATACATTTACTTATGAATTTTGGATTAAACCATCTGCTGAACATCAAATTGATCGTGAAGCTGTAGTAGGGATTTCTGGTACCTGTGGACAAAAATATGTCGTGTTTCCAGGGCATGGTCAACAAGAAAATGAAGCAGGAATAGGTATTTCAATAGGGAATAATGGAATTTCAGTATATGAACATACCGTTAATCATTTACCGGCCACTTTAGTACATCTTTTCCTAATAAAAAATTGGACACATATAGCTGTCGTATATAAAAATAAAACACCTTTTTTATATATAAACGGAGAGTTCGTTAAAAAAGGACTGCCAACTACAAAGGATACCCTGTATGCATCGGGGATTTTTGGAGGTTCAAAATATGGTTATTTTATAGGGGAATTACGTGAAGCAAGGGTATGGTCCTATGCAAAAACACAAGCTGAAATCAAGAAAGAAATGAATAAGGGGTTAACTGGAAGTGAAGCTGGATTGTATATTTATAATGAACTTAGAAATAATCGTATAGACAGCACTCGAAATAATATGGAAACCATCTTAAATAAATACCCTGTTTTTATAAAAGAAAATATGGATTTATTGTATAGATGGGGAATAATAAATGATAATCAAGGTTTGAATTTAAAGGGTCTTTATAAAATGAATCTTTCAAGGAACACTTTAGAAACTTATACATTTCAGAATGAATGGTACTTATCGGACGTGTTATTCATGTTTGGATGTTATCGAAAAGATTATGAGTATCTCCTTTTTCCTGTAGCAAATAGGCTCGCTGAAAAGGGGTTATCTGTCCATGTAATAATCCATGATAAATCCTCTCCGAATTTAAATATGCTTTCTAAAAAAGTGAATATTTTGTACTATGAGAATTTATTAAAGGAATACAATACACATAAAAAGGCTAATAAATATTTTAATAGCAATATGCTTAGGTATCTCGATGAATTCAGTCATGAAATGGGTCTAAATGTTTCACAAAAGAAAAGGTTACAGGTATTTTATCGGAATTATGCTATTGACAAGATTTTCACAACTAATTTGCTGACTAAGCTAAGACCTAAATGTGTGTATAGCATCCATTTTATCTTAAACCCAGGTTGTATTAATGCTATTAAGACCACAAGATACCCTGTACAAAGTTTTCTCATTCAACATGGTCTAATAAATCCAGATAATAGTGGTAACCATGATTTTAAAGGGGCAGATCTGGTGTTTTTATGGGGGGAATTTTTTAATAGTATTTTAAAGGAAAAGGTGAATGCTCCTAACACTAAGGTTATAGGAAATCCAAAAATTGAGCAAATTCGATTTGACATAATAGAAGAGGACAGTGACTTTTTTTTAATGGCAAAAACAATGAAAGAAAAGGAACCTTTGATTATTCTTTATATATTTACGGGCTCTCCAAAACAGGGGTACAATACAAAAAATTTAGCCCTGTTTTTTAAGGGTATTAGTCCATTCAATAATATTCAAGTAATTTATAAGCTCCATCCTACATCTTCACTTGATGACTGTCAAAACTATATTCGTCAAGGGCACATGAAGCCAAGTCAAATCATAAAAGATGGTAATACCTATGATTTAATAAAGCAAGCTGATATTATTGTTGGAGATTTTTCTACTTCAATATTTGAAGCAGCAGCATTGAATAAACCAGTAATTCAAATATTCCAGGATAATTACTCTGAACAGTATATTAAATTTACACATGTAAAGTTTCCAGAAGAGTTAACTAAAATTATTAATCAGTTAAGGGGTGATCAAAAGTTTTTTTGTGATTTTATGGTAAACCAACAAAAGACATTATTTGATTTATTTAATAGCATCGATGGTTCTACAGAAAGAATAGCTTCATATATAGATAATCTGATAAACGTCAAAGGGAAATCTAAATAGGATCTGAGCTTAAAGGTTAGAGTTTATGAAAATAAAAAAGACATTCAAAAGGGAATATAATGACGTTCCCGATTGAAAGGCTTTTCGCGTTCCACAGTTTCTTTAATCTCTTCCAAGTCTATCATTTTCCATTTATGAAGGAACTTTTTTCTGCTGTCTTGAATGATTTTTTTTTGCAATGCTCTATTTACCTTAAAGCTGCTGCTGCCATAATGGTGAATAAAAACATCATTTGCTACCCATAACTTTTTATTGGTAATTTGAGCTCTTAAACTGAAATCTGTATCTTCGAAATAGCCTGGAGAAAATCGTTCATCAAGACCTCCAATCCTATCGATTAAGCTTCTTTTAAAAACCATACAAAGACCGCTTAAGTAATCCACTTGATAGCCTTGTTGATCATGCTCTTTTACCCATTCGTTAGCGAACTTTTGCATTTGTACCATTGTTTTATAGGGAGCTGGAATAATTGCTTGATGGGAGACAACAAAATTTGATCTAGGACCCACAATACCAATGGTAGGGTTTTTATTGAGCTGGCATAGTAGTCGGTTTAACCATTCTTTTGTAACAACAGTGTCATTGTTCAGAAGAACAATACGTTCTCCTCTTGCAAAAGTAAACCCCTGATTGCATCCACCAGAAAACCCTCTGTTTTGTTTGTTTGCAATGACCTTGGCATTAGGGAGGGTTTTAAGAAATTCAAGGGTACCATCCGTAGACCCATTGTCAACTAAGATCAATTCAAAGTTTTCCTTGGTGTGGCGAAATATGCTCGATATGCACTCCTTTGTAAAAGGAAGACCATTTCGGGTAAGGATGATAATTGAGGTTAGTGGTGATGCATAAGATTGGTGTTCATGATTAACCGTCAAATTTTTTCACCCCTATATATTAATCTGTTTTTTAGGAAGAAATTTTCAAGTTTTACTCTTATAACAAACCTGTTAGAGTATTCATTCTAGAAATCTATATGAAATTTGGTAAAGTACCAATCATCATCATATTTTCGTTTTTGAAAGTAGTCCAGGCGCTGCTTTTTAACTCCATCAAGGAGCACTTGGGATTCAATAGGGTTTGCTTTTACATGGATCATGAGTTTTTTGCACTTTTGTATGCGATGAGTATTAAAATGAGAGTAGGCCATCCTTAATAAATTATAATAAACTTCATCATAGCTAACTTCATAGGGGTGAGTTTTCCTGAATAAATGGATTATTTTTACATCCGGCAAAGCATGACAGCGAAATCCAAACAGCCATAGCTTAATAGAAAGCTCTACATCTTCATGTCCCCAAGTTTTAAATCCCGTTTCAAATCCGCCTACATCTTCAAACACTTTTTTTGAGATAATAAAACATCCTCCGGGTAATACGGCAGTTTCAAAGAGTCCATTTTGTTTAGAATTCCATTTAATTCTAAGATTTGATTTTAAGGTCTGACCATAGCCAATGAAATCGGAATTGCCAAACGAAGCGATTGCTGGAGTTACTGCATCTGATTTTCCTGTAAGTAAGGGGTCTACTATATGATCAATCCACAAATCTTCAAACTGTAAATGAGCATCGCAAAAAATCAGGAATTCTCCAGAAGCTTTTGTTGCTCCTAAATTTCGTGCGTTAGCAGCTCCAATTCCTTCGGTTTTAAAAAGTGTAACCTGGTTTGCGTGTTTATAGGTATTAAGAAAATCGCAACAATCATCTGATGATCCATCGTTTATAATAATCACTTCGAAGGAATAATGTGTTTCAACTGAAAATAATGAATCAAGAGTGTTTTTCACATTTTCCCCTTCATTCTTGGCTGGAAAGATTATCGAAATTAAAGGATGAGTTTTCACTTGATTTATCTCTCCTTTTGTAGCGGATTTTTCATTATTATTAAGAAATGATCAAGGACTGTGAAATTGAAGATAAAGAGGGGATTATCACAGTCCTTGATCTCCGGTAAAAAAAGTAGCTAAGTTTCTGTTTATTGTTTATTGAGTTAAAGAGAGTACATTTAAAGGCTATTATTAATGCTTTCTAAAATTCTTAAATGGGTCTATTGCTGTTTTTGGGGCTGCTGAATGTAAATTATATAAAGGATGTTTTTTATAAAAAATATCTAATGAATCTGTATTCGAGTTATTTAATTTAGTATCTGGGTAATCTTTTTTCTGATACGAAGACATGATCCCGGAATAATAATTTTGTTGTGTCCTATCAATTTCTGTATAACTCGGTTTATTTGGGGGGAAGAGTGTTTGACAATGTGATGTTTGCATACTGAAATTGTTGTTTGTGGTTTTTTGTTGGATTGGTTCAATCGAGAATCGAAACGCATTTGGTTGTTTAATCACTTCTTTGTTAATTGGCGAATTGAAATTCCCCATATTTACACGGGTATTCCCAACTTGCTGTTGTTTGCCATTATTATTAAAAGATTTTTCCATTTTTCCTGCTGGTTGCAAATGATTTTTTTCTCGTTCTTTAATATATTTTGCTAATTCTTCTTTATAATGTATTTCTTTTTCTTTTTGATCATTTACCGTTTTATTTATGGTTTCTATTTTTTGTATATAATTAGTTTCTTTATCTGTTAAATCTGATATGGATTCGGTTAAGTTCTTTATTTCCTGTTGATGTTGGCTTTCATTTTCCTTTAGATTGTTAATCGTCTTTTCTAAATTAACAATTTCTACTTTATAGTGATTTTCTTGCTCCGAAAGAAGAGCAATCGATTGATTTAACTGACCGATTTCCTGTTGATGTTGATCTTCATTTTCCTTTAAATCGATAATCAATTGCTCCAGGTTATCAATCTCGGCTTTATAGTGATTTTCTTGCTCCGAAAGAAGGGCAATCGTTTGGTTTAACTGATCGATTTCCTGATGATGTTGATTTTCATTTTCCTTTAAATCGATAATCAGATGCTCTAGGTTATCAATCTCGGTTTTATAGTGATTTTCTTGCTCCGAAAGAAGAGCAATCGATTGATTTAACTGATTGATTTCCTGTTGATGTTGATTTTCATTTTCCTTTAAA
>NZ_JADILK010000047.1 GCF_017355165.1 Bacillus sp. SD075
ATTATACGATTGCAAGGCTAGGTTAATATCGCCTTTAGCCTGTTTCATCACTTCCGCAAAATATTTAACGCCAATCTGAATAGAGTATTCAGGGTCAGTAATAGCTCCGCGTGGAAGCCCGATTGATTCGGAAGACTGCATAACGTCTAAATGCCGTCCACCCGATTCCTGTTGAATCAGAGCCATAATAAGCCCGACATATTCACCAATCCCGTTTTGTTCCGCATACTTCCGAATTAAAGGTTCATATCTCAAAACATCAGCTGACACTTGTGCAGTTCCTCCGGCTCCTTCGCCAGACATTCCCGATTCAAACTGATTCTCACCACCCAAACTAATTGAAATAAACAAAGCAAATCCGAAAATGGAAGTGAAGAGAAGATGGATGCCTGCAATAATCCAAGTAATAGGGTTTTTGAGAATGGCAATGGTTCCAACGACTTTTGCACCTTTCTTCAAAATTCCTTGCATATGAACTCCTTTCTAAAAGAAATTCTGACACAATTAATGGCGGCTGATTCACGAAAATAGATGTAATTGTGTCAAAGTGCTTCTCTCGAATATCATGTTTACTCGTTTTTTGATTCCGGGTCTTTAGGTTCCCTGCTCTCCGAACGTTTGACGGGTTTGGAAGGTGTTGCATTAGCTTTTCTAGCATTAATCTTCTGTTGAATTTCCCACTGCGTTAGGTGTTTGACGGGTTCTCTTGAAGCTGCTACTTCTTGTTGGCTTTCCATTCTGGTTGCTGGGTTACGATGCGGGGAATGCTGATTTTCACGGTTAGTTGATCCCACTGTCCGTTGGCTAGTAGGCTTAGGCGTCTCTTGTTTTCTGCTTTCTTGTCTATTTGAATTCGGAGGGTTCGAACTCGGCTTCCGAGCTTCCGAAACGGTACGTTCGGAACTTCGGGCTGCTTGGCCCTTGATTGTACCTTTACCTGTTGCCCCTTCCGCTTTTTCACTTTTATAATCCTTTAGACTCACAATGGCAGCTCCTGCATTTCGTGAAGCTGATCGATTGGCCGTATCTGTCGCTAACGACGTTGCTGTATTTTTCGAGCCTTTTCCAGTTGCTTGTTGCCCTTGATTTTTCCCTGTTCCTTGTTTTTGAGATGTATTCTCTCCCACCGCTTTTCGGTACTCTGACCTTCCACCGTTTGCTACTGGAGGATTGGTAAAAGTCTTTCGGCCTGTACCTTCTTTTCCTGACTGAAATTCTTCTTGACGCTTTTTATTTTGGTGGCTTCTATAAGCTGTACCGACCATTCTTTTTGCTCCTTTGAATCCTTTTTCTCCAGCGTCACCCATCTTATCAAATGTATTAGTTGTAGCTCTCTCCACTACTTGCTGACCTTGAACCATACCAGCAGAGGCAACCTCAAAGATTTCGGAACGGTATTTAAACAATCCCCAAATGGTAATGCAGATTAGAAAAACCACAAACGCATACCCTTCTACACCATTGGTTACTTTTACTGATTCGTAAAGCAAGGTGACCAGTCCAGTAATAACGGAAATCAACAGAACTAATCCCGCTTTCATAAGTAGTACACCCACAAGCTTCTTCCCGTGATTCAATGCAGTCTCACTATAAGACGGAATTAAAGAAAGAACTAATGGAATAGCTGTGAAAATAACCAATGCCAGGAACCATAGTTGAAGCAAAAACTTAAAGATACCTAACAACAAGATCGGTATGGAAAGCGCTATGGTTGAAAGGATAGTGACAATCAAGAATCCAAACCGTTCACCACTAAAACTGGAAGACATTTGTTTATTTCCGGTTTTAACCTCATCAGTTACAATGTCGCTCCTTTGTTCTTGCCCCTCTCCAGTATAAGGTTTAATTTCTAAAAGCTTATCTACCCGGTTGGGATCCTCGCTTACCACTTCAGATTCTTTTGTTGAGCCATAATTTAAAAGTAAATACGGACGCTTGACCATAAGATTAAATAATTGATTTTCCAATACTGCAATTCCCTCTTTAGAATCGTAAGCAGCGTTACTGTCAAACTCATCAGAACTGATCAGCACATTTGCAGAGCTGGCAATCCCTTCGAGTTCCGCCCCTCTATCATTCAACCATTTTATATTTCCTGCCGTATTAGAATAAAACCAAAACGTAAGCACCATGATCGCCAACGCACCAATAATCGCTTTTACCGCATGGCCGACTTGTTGATTTACAAAGTAACGCCAGGCTGCTATGCCTCCTACTAAAATGACAAACAAAGATAAGAAGGTTCCAGACATAATCTCATAGATTCGTTCACTCATAATTCCCGCTTCATCAACAATACTGCTAATTAAATCAAAGGACATTAATTCATTAACGGAATAGAGAGTAAAACTCGCGATGGTCTTGTTGAATCCCCATGTAGCTTCGTTAATGGCATGCAATGCACGGTCGCCAGCCTCCATGATACCGTCGCCAATATCAGCTTCCATCTGATAATGATAGAAAGGATATTCCTTACTTTCCAAAGTCACACGACCAACTGTTTCCTCCTTTTTTTGAACAGTTGTTGCGGCATCCTCGGCAAATGAACCCGTTGGCAAAAGAAGAAACAACAGCACTAAACAAAAGCCTAAGCCTTGTTTAAGGATTTGCATCCAATCCCTCCTTATTTGCAGTTAATGCACGCTTCACGTTTGAAACTTTCTTTTATTTCATCCTGATTTATATCTTTGCTTTTTTCTATATCAATCTTCAACTCATCATCTTTTTCACGAACAACATAACCATCTTCTACCTTATTTTCTTCTTCAGGATTAGTATAAAAAAAAGACTATAATACCAATCATTTTCTTCGTCGTAATAAACTTCAATTTGCATATCCTCGTACGTAAGATCATTTTCTCTTAAGGGAGTATCTTTATGAATCTCATAGGTTCCCTGTTCATATAAAAACTGTTGCTCACGTTCATAATCAGCTTTAAGCGTGGCTTTTTCCCATTCGTAAGTTACTTTCGCTATATCTTCAGAAGATAGGCCTTGATTACACCCGGTTAAAAGTGCAATCAAAGCAATGAAAGAGATTAATAATTTTTTCACATGAACGCCTCCTCAGTCTCTGCTCTCCCACGATCACTTTCTTTTGTGTTGAAGGCACTAATCCACTCATCAAACAATACATCCGTCTGAATCTTGGCTGTTCGCCCGTACATGTCTTCCACAATACACTGACCTTCTGAAAGGTTTTTCAGCATATCTCGGTTGGCTTTGTTATCTTCCATCCCGAGGAACTCAATAATATTTCCAGCTTCTTCGGTTGTTTTCGCTTTAAAAGCAAACTTCGTGCCAATATTCTCTTTGATCTGTGGCTTGTTGTATTCATAAGTGGACTGCGTGACGATATATACAGCAGATCGTAAAGAACGCCCTGTACGAAGTAATTCATTGATAAGACGATCGCCAGCACCCGTATTCATAAGCATCCATGCTTCCTCAAAAATCGTCATCTTAACGACGGAATCATCCCGAGCAAATTTCGTTGCAAATTTGGCCAGTGGCTGCATGAGAGCAACGGCAATGTGTTCGTCTCTTGTTACGGCCTTTTCTCCTTCATCCGGAAGATTCAAATTTTGAATCTGTAAAATATTCACTTGTTCATCAAGGCTAATCCCATCAACATCACCATCTGAAAACATGAGTTTAGCAACCCCGTTTGTACCGATCTCATACAGTAGATCGCCCACATTTTTCACGTCCTGATCGTCGGACTCCTGCAAATAACGAACGACTTTCAATAGTCCCGGCTTCTCTTCTTGTTGAAGTACATGACGAACACCTTTATAAATGGCAGTTTTCACATTCCGTTCGTTCGATTGAAGCTCTGATAAGTATTCAAGAACGCCGACTGCTGCATCTTGCCCCTCTTCCCCTTCAAGGAAAGTAAGGGGGTCAAGCTTCCCTGCATCCTTTTTCTCACTTGATAGAGTGATATAGTTGAAACTTTCAATCAACTCTTTAAAGAAGGGAGCCGTACGCTCCATTTCAGGCGTAAGGGCTTGCTTGAATTTCTTTTCTACTTCGTTCTTAGGATCCGTCATAAGGACTTTCGCTCCGAAAAAAACGCCATTCAATAAAATATCTTTTAGTAGATACGATTTCCCCATCCCTGTCGGTCCCGAGATGGTCACATGCGGGGAAGAATATTTTGAACCCTTTAAGCCCAAATGGGCTAGGAACGGATGGTAAAAAACGAGAGATTGCGAACTTTCAATGCTTTCCCCATCATGCGATATATTTTTTCCGAGATAGAATCCCACAGTATTTCCGATTTTTCGTGTAAGAGAGAAAAGGGATTCGGCAAATGATTCAGGAGTAAGTATTTGTTCCCAATCCTCCGCTACAATTTTGGCTGCTGGTAACGATTGATGGAACAAAAGGAGTTGGTCAGCAAGTGGCTGCACCATTTCAATTTGCTGGTCTTTAAAATCTGATTTAAGCCTTCTGGCCCGTTTTCGGACTTCTTCTTTGGTTTGACCGTATACAACAAAATTGATGTGCGTTCTAAGAAGTGGTTTTCCTTGATTTTTAATTTCATTTTCTAGTTCATGCAGAAGCTCACGTCCTGTATTGATTAAGCTGTCGTCGTCCTCATTTGCTTCAATCAATTGAGCATCTTGATCGCGAAAGCGTTTTTTAATGGTATTGGTTTGGCTCTCGTCATCTTTTTTCATTTTGTAGATGGTCCGCATATTGACTTCTACCGGAAAGTGATAGGACTGAAAAAAGTAAGCCCACTCTTTATGACTTAGATCAACTGGAAATTCCGAAACAGGAAGGAAAGCACACCATGATTCATCATCCAGCTGTCTAATATTGAGATAGCCGGCTTTTCCTGGATCGAGAATACCTTCCGTAAGGCTGTAAACACTTCCGTCACCGTCAGGCTGCCCTTGGCCTCTAACAAACTGATGACGAATGATATAGCGTAATTCTTTTTCTTTCACCCTGAAAGCCCCTAGATAATTATTCATAGTTGTATAAGCATCTTCCTCGGATTCTTCAAACATGCTGATTGTTAAATCGTCAACTTCATGCCCTCCAAAACCAGCAAGCTTTTGCAAATAACGGTTCATACTTTTAAAAGAAGAAGAAAAGGTACTAAGTATGTTTTCGTCCAGCTCCCTTTTCTTTAACTTCACGCCTACAAAAAATTTGTATTCTACAACATGTTTAGCTTCTTCACGCAAGATCTCTTTTGCCCGTTCTGCATAATACTTCCCTATTTCGGCATAGTTGCCTTCATACTGTTGTTGCAAACTGTCCATACGCTTATCAATATCAACAGGGATCGGAACGATTTTATAGTCAATTTCCTCAAAGGCCGCTAATTGCCAAGCAAGCCTTTGAAGACGGTTAACCAGATTATTTTCGGCTTCCTGCTCATTCACGCCTACCGTATTTTCATGTAGACGATAGTAAGACCAAGCCTCCATATCATGTGTGTAGATCACATTATCTTTATAAGATTGAATCGGAAATTGTATCACGGTACCACCACCTTATTGGAATCGCTCGTAAGACTGTGCTTTCTTCATCTGTGGCTGGTAAATGGGTTTATGGCTGCTGTAACTAAAACGCTTAGTATATAAATATCGAAAGTACCCGATAAAAAAACGGTCAAGTCGTTTACCGTCCAATTTGCTTCTACAGATCGCCCCGGCGATCATCCACGGCAGCACGGCGTAAAAAGCCAGTTGCAAAGCCGTCGGCAGGACCTGATTAATACTCCCTCTGAAAAGAAAGAGAACACCGAAAAGCAATAGAGCAACAATGATTTGCCTGATCTCAATCCCTTTGGAAAAGACGAGAGATTTATCATTTTTTCCAATTTTCCAAATTTTTAAGGGATATTTGAAAAATTTCCGATAGCTATAGGCTGCCGGCCTCATGAAAGCCCACCGCTTTTTACTTGGTTCCAAATAGCTGTGGCCATACTTTCAAACTCACCCGGATTAGCGACAATCACGTAGCAAACGACCGCAAAAATAAAGCTAGAAAAAAACTGCCCCCATCGTTGAGAGATAAACGCTCGAACAATCATGACGACCATTACAATAAACAAGATCGCGGCGACCTGGGCTGAAACATAATCGGTAAGACCTGTAATATCTGGCATGTACAATCATCCTCCTATAGTGTGTGTTAATTCTTGAACATAATAGTTATTGTTTTGCTTGCTCACAACAAGGGTAAACGGGTGTTTGGATTGAAGTCCCGTATTCGCCTCCTGTAAGAGCACAAGCGTCTTCACCATGTATTGCCCTTCTTTCTGTCCATCATAAACCACAAAATCTTCCAGTCCCTTATACTCGTAAAGGTCTTTAAGAGATTCAGGGTTTTCCATAAGATACGACATTTCCTCAATAGAATTAGTCGTATAAGAGGTGAAAAATTGTGTAGCAAACTGTTTAAGATCACTTTCAGCCTTTGTATTCTTATTGGCTTGATCGGTTTTATCCGTAATAGCTGTTAATCTTGTAGCACTCGGAAGAACTTGATAGTACGGCTGCTCAATGACGTTGAAGGAAGTTCCGTCTGTTCCAAGCCGAACAACGATCATTTGCTGTTTTTTACCTAGCGATTCTTCTGCCATAGGTACCTTTTCTTCCTTCACTAACTCTTCTTTGCCTTCTGCGCTTTTCTTCACTTCCACTTGTTCTTTTTTCTCTACGATCTTGAAAAGTTCATATTCTATACGATACACATAACTGGCCGCAGCTTCCGAAACGTCTTTCACATCATATAAACTAGCACTCTTCAAAACTCGTTTCCCTTTAAACTCTGAAAGGTTTTCCAACTGTCCAACTTCCAACCCTTCAGCAAGAAAACTTTGGAGTGCCTTGGAGCGCTCTTCTCGCTTCTTTTCGTCATTGGATATGTTGATATACGTTTTAATAAATGTTCTGGCATAGTCTTCACCAGCAGGTGAATTGGCAAAACCCACTTCATTTAGGCTGGCGATCTGCGCCGTTGCTTCATCCTGGTATCCATTTACCTTTTCGTTCAAGAAACCTGTTCGAGACCATGATTGGAAGGTGAAAAAGATCACCCCGAAAAGTACAGCCCAAAATACAAAGCTAAATGCCATTCGTCCATTAAACCGCGACGACTTGAGTCGCCTTTCATCTTTCAAGATTTTCTTGCGCCCTCGATCTGCATGGTTCCTAAACCCCTGCTTAAGCTTATCAAGAAGCTTCATTTGATGGAATCCCTCCTAATTCTAGTGCGTTTCGTACATACACTCGGCGGAAATAGGTATCGCCAACATCTTCTTCAACCATTTTACGATTAATGAAAATTTCTCCGATTTGCAAATTTTTAATCTCACTTGGATTCGCCTTAAACCGTTCTACATCACGAACGGTTCCCATTTTTGCTTCATACCGAATGCGAGGATATTTCTTTTCAATCTGTTGCGTAATTTCCCGGTCCGAATACGTACCAAATACTTGTGCGATTCGTTCGGCATCCTTGGATGAATTGACACGGCCCGTTGCGATAATATTGCAGTTAGAAATGATTTGCTCCGTCATAACCGGGTCAATAGCGTCAATGTCAGACAGGGTTTGAGTAGAGATAATACATTCAAATCCTGCGGAACGTGATTTATTAACAATATCTACAATTCTGCGATCACCATAAGCAGAAAACTCATCATATACACCAAAAATCGATTTACGCCCCTGAGCCTGTCTGTAAGCTATCAAACTATTAACATCAAGAATAATCATTTTTCCAATCTTTTTAATATAATCGGCATATCGGCTTCCGGAAATACTGAAAATGACGACATCGTTATGATCTGTGATTTTTTGAAGATCAATCCCGGTCTCACTTTCCACAAACAAATGCCCGAGGTCAGATTCCAGCAGCTCTCCTAGCTGCATTTTCAATCGTGTCAGGCAGCCCTCCACAATCTCTTCAGGAAATTCATCATCTAAAACCTTTTTTATATGTTGCATACCCTCTTCAAGCTTCGTGACAGATCTCGTCCGCTTCTCTATAACCGTTTTTTTGACCATTGCCTTCTTTGGTACTGAAGTTGTTATAAAACCGCTTAAATCGTCATCCTGTGACGCTGACGCTGCCTTTTCGACGATAACTTCTTCCTCTACTTCAACCTCAAACTCTTCTTCGATTTCCACCTGGCTGCTGTGTTCCCTGAAAAATTCGCTCATATACTTATAATTGGTTAATTTTGCAATGGTCTTGATCTCTCTAGGAACACCCGCTTCATCAATCAGTTTCACCACAAGTTGCAAATAACGGGAAGCAATATCGGTATAGTACGCTCCATCCCCTTCACTCGAAAAACTGAAAAGCGACATGAGCTTATCTCGTGTTTCGGTGGGGGTACCGTTCTTGATCGGGTTGTACGTGAGATCATCCATTTCAGAAAACAGATACACTTTCCTGCCATATGCTTCGCACAACGCCTTAAATTCAAGCATAGACTTCCTTTCGCCCTTCCCATCCATGAAAATAACCGGTTTTTCCTGCTGCAAGGCTGATTCCATTAAAGAAGCAATCAACGTGGTCTTCCCGGTACCGGTTCCCCCTGTTGCAAGCATGTGATAATTGAGCTCTTTTGAATCAAGTACTACACGTTCTTTAAAATCTGTGTACCCGACAAAAACTTCTCTGGAGGGTTTATTTCGATACTGCTGCTGTTTCTTGTCCAAAAACTTCACTCGGTTTTTACGAAAAGCTCTATATTTCTGCTCTTCCTTTTGCTTTTTCACCTGACCAGATTTTGTTGTCACTCTCTGTTTCCAAAAGTATTTGGCGAAGATAAAAAATCCAAATGAGAAAATAAACGCTAATCCTAATAAAACAAGATAGGAAGTAGTTGTCGCTGTAATCACATTTCCCTGATTGAAAAACCTTTCCACGCCCGCCGACATATACGGAACATTCATTTCTGAAATCAATCCAAAATAACTGAGGATACGCCCTGTTTGAAATTGCCAAAACAATATAACAACCCCAAATGCAAGGGCTGCGTACGAAATCCAATTTCGCTTAAAAAGATTACTAATCGCAAAAATCAGCATTCCGAGCATTGCCGGAAGAAAAAACAAAATCCCTATCATCCCGATTAAACCGTAAATCACAAGATCGCCAATCATTCGATCGGTTTCAGTCTGTTTAGGCTCCCCCTGTTTCTCCATCATTGGTTCCACTTGGCAACACCTCTTCCCAACGTTCTTCCAAAATAATGGAAGGAACATTGCGTACTGTGATCTTACTGGCGTTAATCAATCGCTGTTTTGCCTGGTTAATCACATTATGAATTTTTGTGTCATTCGCAAAATAGATCACTTGATCGTAAGAGTAAAGTTGATCATCCTGACGTCCACCGGAAAGGATTTCATCAAACATCTTAAACTTATCATCATAGCGCTTTCGATCTTTCTTGTTCAATTCAAGCTCAACCCAAGTAGTCGTAACGTTTCCATCAGCTGCTTTAAAGAAGAAAACAGCATCTGGTATTCGATCCCGCTTATCATTGTAAGCTTTCAATTTACTATGATTATCGCCCTCCCCAATCATAGAGAAACGAATTTCCCTCTCTGTCCGATAGGTAAAATCAACGCCCTGCTTCTCCGATTGAATTTCGTAAAATAGAATTAAATCCGTTATGAGAAGATCATGCTGCATGGTGTAAATCGTTGCCTTGTTTGGAACGGTTACATGGACATTCGTTAATTTCCTGGCTTCAATCGTCCCAAGATACACCCCGACTTTATGTGCAATGCGTTCATGCTTTACATATTTTTTGCCTTCTAATTTCCGTAGTCTGCGATAAACACGGTGAATATTCGGCTCCCTGAATTTCAACATAATTTGTTTCGCCGTCACCATACCATTCTTCAAAATAAACGATTAAAAGAAGTAATCATTCCGATAATACAAATAGTTAAGCAAGAAAAAAGGAAAGCTTTTAACTCTAACGTATTAAGCGCCGATGATACAATTAGACCATCTATCATGAAAATAATGACCCCTATATTTACGATCGAGAAAAGGCCGCAGCTTAAAAAATACTCTTTTTTTATTGTCTACTTGACAGGGTTATGTGCAACACGGTTGCTCTTTTTATTGTTATAAACGATTCCAAACTTTTTTTAAATCCAATGGGACGAATACTTTATCCCCATGTATTTCCTTATGTATGATGAGTTGTGAAAAGCATGGATCTACACTTAGCCCTTCTGTTTTATGCCTAGCTGGATTTATTCCTAAAAAATGTTTAAAGTCTTCGGGTAACTGCATAACATTAGCTCCTTTCCCCTTTTTTATTTTTTATAAAGAACAATTCTTAATATATCCATCAAGAATATTTTTATTGCTAATTTGAGCGAACAACACTTCATATATACTCTTTTAAATAGTCAACCAACTATTGGTGGTTTTGAAAATTGAAATTTATTTATGAAGTGCAATATACATTTGAAATTTATTGTTCCTTATAAGGGTACGATAAAAATCCTCCAGCCAAATCAGTTAAATACTCAATAGGGGTACCGCCTCATAGCCATCAAGCCAAGATTCTAAGGTATCCCCAAAACGAAATTTTTATCTCTATCTAATTGTTTATGAGAATTTAACTCATTTTTTTCGTTTTGGGGGTAACCAGTTTCGTTAGCTTGATGGGCAGTACCACCAGCAAAACGCGAAAAACCACGCTAAGGATTAAGTTCATTCAGAAAAGTTATTTCGAAAAGTACTTTAAAGAAATTACATATGTCAAAATGAGATAATTCACCTTTTGACATACAGATTACGAGCTATCATTCTACGTGTCATAAAGTATGCTTTTTGACAGTAGCTACAACATGAAAAAAACCTTACATTTGTTTAAAAACGTTAGTCATGTTATTCCATTAAAGGGCCATTATATTGAAAAATAGGTTGCATAAAACCCCCATTTTTTTATGCAGCTGTTAGACTTGTACAGAAGCCAAAAGCGTTGATTAACTATGTATAAAACGCTGTATAAACGATAAAAACGACAAAGAGCCAAACCCTTGATAGATATGAGTTTGCTCTTTGTCTAGCTTCATATAATTGGCATTATGTTAACTAGTTTTGTATAGAGTATTCATTTGATAATTGTAAACAAGGACATGAATGTATGCTTTTTTTCATACTTTATTTTGGAGGTGGTAAAATGACAAGAGTAGCTTACCGAAATGCAGATGTCAATTTAATGGCAAGGATGATGAGAGCAGAAGCTGAAGGCGAAGGACCACAAGGAATGCTATATGTTGGAAATGTCATTGTTAACCGTGTTGTAGCAGATTGTACTGACTTTAATGAATTAAGAACAATTAGAGATGTCATTTTTCACGTACAAGGAGGAAATTATTCTTTTGAAGCTGTTCAAAAAGGTAATGTATTTTATCAAAGAGCAAGAGAATCTGAAATAAGATTAGCGAGAAAGAATTTGGAATATTGGAGAGATCACCCAGCGAAATATGCTCTTTGGTACTTTAATCCATATGGTCCGTGTCCTCCAACATGGTATGACCAACCTTTTACTGGTCAATTTAAACAACATTGTTTTTATGAACCAGCGCCTGGAACATGTGAAAGCGTTTATAGTCCTCGTTGAGGAAAAGATTCGAATATTTATAAAAACTAAAATAAAACTTTTAGTAATCGTATTTACCTAAGAAGGATTGTAAAATATTACACTTAAACTAAAAGGTACGTTAATTGAGTAAGCAGCAAAAAAGGATCTTCTTACTGGAAGATCCTTTTTTCAGTTCCTATCATGATTATGTTAACTAAAAAATTAGAAGTTTTTTAAACATCTGATTCTATAAAGTTCTGCAATAAACACCAGTTGAAATAAATTAATCAATCTTCAACAATCGGGCGCAATTGTTGAATAATTAAATCCCAATTTCTCATTTATATCACTGAGAGATTGGGATTTTTAATGCTGGAATATCCTTAACGTTGTATATCCGCGTTTTGCTGGTGGTACCCCATGCCCATCAAGCTAACAAAGTAAATGACTAGATACGAATTGATCCTTGTTTCAAAACTAGCGAGTGATGGAAAAGTAGGCATGCCAAAGAAGCCTATTAAAACGCGATTTTTTCGCTAGGCAGCTTGTCTATGCTTCACCGTCGTTTCATACACAACCCCTAGAATATCAAAGACGGTCATCTTCTTATAACGATTACATTTACGACCGTTCTTTTTTAGCAGCTGATAAAGGCGATGCAGAATTTCAAAAGTTCTTCTGTGCCAACTGCTATCGCTTGAAACAGTAACGGAAAGTAATCTTTAATCATATAAATCGCTTTGTATTCACTCAGCTCCTGCTTTTTCTTTTCAAGCAGAAGCTGTCGCATTTGAAACATCGTAGAAGAACAGAGGAGAATGCCAATGAGTTGTCCATATAAATGGCACTCTAGGCGTTCTCTTTTAATATTTTTACATTCATCAATTTCAAAGAATGACTTCCACGTTTTAAACAAAATCTCAATCTGCCAACGAAGTGAATACAATGAATGCACGTAATTTGTCAGTACTTCTTCTAGCGACGTGTTCGTGATATATACATTCATGCCCATTAAACGTTTACTTTTATCCTTCATGACAATGCCTTTCTTCTTTTCACGTATCGCTTGGTTTTTCAGGCGTGTTTGCGTTTGATCATCGGTTAAACGATGGATAATGACACGTGCTGGAAGCTTCTGATTTTGGCCAATGTATGCCTCTGGGATTTCCATCGTTTCACCAGGGGTTAGACCAAACATCATTTGTGTCATATCAAGCTGGATGTATCCTGTTTGCTTTTTTAACGTGCCATTGTTGAAGTATTCTGGCTCAGGGTTCTTGATATAAATGCGTGTATTCAACTTCAACCGCGAGATATAGTAAGCCTCTTTATCATGAATGGCTTGTAAGTCTCCTAAATCGAAGTAACCAAGATCACGCAAACACAAATCGCCCGCCTCTACGGTTTCAAGGCAGATGGTACCGTACGTTTTATCATTATTCTTTCCTGGTCCAAGCTGCACGTTAAGAAATTGACCACTAAGTAAATCATATTCCAATTGGATTTTTACACATGCCGTATTACTACTCCCGCCTGAACCTTGATAGTCAGTGGCGAAGTGATCAGGCAGTTGAAACACTGTCGCATCTAAAATACGGATTCGATTGAAAGTAGAAATCATGTGTGCAGAAAGCGATTGATTTGAACAGAGTTTTTGTGTGAGAAGAGAAGTAAAGACTTCTCGAAGAAATGTGACGGCTGCTGAATTAAAGCGTTGATTCAATCCTTCTGAGCTCATCAGTACCCCAGTGGAAGCTTCTAACTGACTGCACAATTGTGTAAGTGATGTGCTAGCGATTTCTTGACTGAGCCATACGCAAAGGGCAATGAGTTCGTTTGCTTGATACTTACTCGATCGCTGTACAAAGCCAACTTGTTTGGCGATATCTTGTAGGACTATTGGAGATAAAAAGTATTGTAGTTCTTGTGCGAAAAGATTCAGTTCATTTGAAATGATAGGATTCATCAAAAACGCCATCCTTTCTCGTAAACTTCTTACGATAAGCATAGCGTTTTTTCATTTTGAGGGTATGATTTTAACTTCGCTTGATAGGCATGTGGCTGTACCCCTATTTAAGCCTTTTTTTATTTATGCTGTTGGAGACGGAAATCTAGCAGCCTCAAAGTGTGAAGCTGCAACATTAAGACCTTGTGTTAAAAGGGTACCAGCAACGTTACTAAGGACGAAGATTTCCACAGTGTCACCTGCTTGCAACTGAAGAATAGAAGAAACAGTTACAGCATTTGTTATGTTGGCTAGCGCACCGAAGAAATCGTTATCAGCTGCTGCAACCTGATTTCCGTTCAAACGAATTTCTAATGCTACTCTGTATTGGGTTGGAACATTAGGAAAAAATGATACACTTGCAATAATTGAATAGACTCCATCTGTGTTTGGAATAAAGGTAGAGGTAGCTGGATTATATTCATTGGCTAAATCAAATTGTTCATTTAGGTACAGGACTTTTACAGAAGTATTTGCAGGAACAGCTCGATTGGCATTAGACTGTGCTCTAAAAGCTGAAGGTCTTACCAAATTTTGCAGAGTTTTCAAATCTCCATCAGCAGTAGCAGATACATTCACATTAACGACAGGATTACCTACATTGGAAATAGTATCTGTATCGTTTTGAGCTTGCGTCTGATTTTGGAGTTGAGCCTGTAGCTGAGCTTGTTTTTGTTGCTGTTGTTGAAGTTGGAATTGAATATTTTCTAATTTACACTTACAACAATCATCGTGATAAGACATAGAACTATCACTCCTTTTTTTGCTATACCTTAAGTTACTTTTCAAGATCGCATTCTATTGGACAAGCAACCCTGTATTCCTATAATATGAATATTTTCAAAAAGGGAATGAGCACTCTATCTATTTTGATTTTTGACAGATCATAAAGAAAAAAACAAATACCGAGGTGGGGTTTATGTACGATTTGATTTATCAGCATTTCATCAATACTACTTTCATCGTTTGTTTGGTACTATGCGGGGTCTACAATACCTGTTTTCTTTATATTGGAGAGTAGTCTTTCTGGAGTGTACAAAATAGCAATTCCACGGTTGGTTTACACAGCCAAGTTGAAATACTTTTTTATTGCACAATGCCACAGTAAGCAATAAAAAAAGGCTAACACTGGTCAGAGTGTCGCCTCTTTCGCTTTGGCGTAAATAGTGGAACGTGGAACGCCTGTCATTTTAGCTATCTCATTTACACTTAATCCGTTAGATTCTCTTTCCTGAAACAGCTTCAAAGTCTTATTAACGTCCTTTCCGTCCTTTCCTTTACGTCCCATATGAGTTCCTTTAGCTTTTGCCCTTTCGCGTCCCTCGGGGGTTCTATCAACAATCAAATCACGTTCAAATTCAGCAACAGCACCTAACATAGTAAACATGAACTACCACTTGAGCAGTACATCTTGGACAAAAGGAAACGTTCTTAGATTTACAGTGGTTATTTATAATAAATATTCTAACGAGATATATGCTGCATGATATGTAATGCTATATTTTTTTTTTTATTACTGGAAAACGGCTACCCATAAAGGTAAGCCCCCAATTTTTAGTGAAGGTTAAAATCTATTATATTAATCTAATACAATCGCGTTCCTCAAAACAGTCAATATAGGTTATGATAGCCAGCCTTTACCAATACCCCATAAATATGAATTCAGTAGGTTTAGCAGCTTTTCCTGATTATTTTTTCTTATTGTTTAATCGTTAAGGATCTACCTTTTATAAATAAAGAAGTAAGATAGGAGTTGAGTTCAAATCGATCTCCTTAAACAAACTCCGCTAATAAAACTCTGTCTTTTTTCATTTCTTTTCCCCCTTTACAGCTTCCATTTCATTTTGATGGATAAACCTCTCGTTCTCTTTACATGTGAATTCTGTCAGTGATTAATTTCCACATTAAAGGAGTTATAACAAGTTGGTAGGTGTTTTATATTGTCCATTATTTTAGTTTAGTCCATTCCGACTTGGAAACTTCACTGCTTTTTTCTATAGATAAAGGTATTCAATCCATCCAAAGAAAACACGCAGGAAATTTTTAGTCCACGGAAGCAACTTAAAAAGAAGTGCTAAAGAGGAAATAGAAGCAATTAAAGTAGAAAAAAAGGCTTTCTTTCTCGACTTTTCGGAAAGTGAGAAAGAAGGCCCTAAGCTCTTTTTAAATGCCATAAAAAAAGGGGGCTGACCAACTCTGGATAATTAGTCACACCCTTATTATACAATAATTACATTACCAAATAAAACCATAACCCCGGTTAAAGTTACAAAATGAAATGGCTATTCTTCCGTTCCTGGCGTTTTCTTTTTAATCTTTATACAGATACACCAATAAGAACGCCCCGCCTTCACACCCCAAAACGAAAAATATGCTATTCTTTCTGTATATATTGCTGAAAAGAAAATTCCAGAATAGGCATTTATATAAATTAGGAGGAAGAAGCCGTTGAAGACTAGTATCATCATTATCGATGACCATCAGCTTTTCCGTGAAGGCGTTAAGCGTATATTAGATTTTGAATCATCCTTTTATGTTGTTGCCGAAGGCGCTGACGGAAGCGAGGCTATGGATCTTGTTGAAACACACAAACCAGATGTTGTTATCATGGATATCAACATGCCGAATATGAACGGTGTCGAAGCGACTAAAATGCTTGTAAACCGTTACCCTAAAACGAAAGTCATCATTTTATCGATTCATGATGATGAAAACTATGTACAGCATACATTTAAAACAGGAGCACAAGGTTATCTGTTGAAAGAAATGGATGCCGATGCGTTAATTAATGCTGTTCGTGTAGTCGCAGAAGGTGGCTCATACCTTCATCCGAAGGTGACACATAATCTAGTCAAAGAATATCGCCGTTTAGCTGCTGATCGGGATTCAGTGCATGCTGTAGAGATCAGAAGACCGTTTCACCTATTGACTCGACGCGAATGTGAAGTTCTTCAACTTTTAGCATACGGAAAAAGCAACCGTGCCAGCGGCGAAACTTTAAACATCAGTGAAAAAACAGTAAAAAACCATGTGAGTAACATTCTTCAAAAACTGGAGGTAAACGACCGTACACAAGCTGTTGTTCTAGCTATTAAAAACGGCTGGGTAGAAGTGAAATAATTTCAACTTATAATAAGTCTAACCTTAAAAAGCTCATGGACAAAGCTTATTCAACTATACCTCTAGAGCAGTTTGCAAAATAGAAATACCCCCGTATCAGTTTTTAGGTTGATACGCGGGCAATGGGAAAGCTTTACCAGCCCACCTGAATGTATTTCCACATTATAAACTACCATGTACAATAAGTATCCCCCTGCACCAACTTGCTGGTAACAGGGGAGGACAAACATTTAGGTGTATCAATACTATGCCACCGAATGGGAATTGCTATTCATGGCAAAAATTAACCCTGTATCAGCTTCTTTACGGCTTGATATCAGGGTTTTGGAGATTACATGGAAAACTGCTCGATATTACTATGCCACCGAACCGGATTTATTATTCGATTTATTCTAATGTTGTCAAGCATACAAGAAAACCCCACAAGAGTACTGGGGAGAACTTACAGTACATGGGGGGCGTAGAAATTATGTGAAAAAGTCACTAGGAATATATCCTATGCCCATAGTTAAAAGTGGGTTACTCACTATATACAAAAAAAATAGGCCCCCATACAGAATTTAATTGTACAGGGGCGTATTGATGGTTTGCCTTATAAAGGACTATATTTATATTCCCGATATAAAGAAAATAGGCCCCGTACAAGCATCTTTACGGCTTGATACAGGGCTGTGTTTTTAACCTCTGGAAGGGTTATTACTACTATCCCCAGCGAATCGGAGATTATTCAAACTGTTTTAATGGTACCACACACGAAAACCCCCAGAGATACTGAGAACCCTTCAGTACCATTAGGGGGAATGTACAACATAATGAATTAACAAAGGACTACATTCTATTCCGATAGTGAAGATTCTGTTACTCTCTAAAAATCTGGGACATTGGGAAAATTAGATGCCCTTTTTTGGTTTAAATTTGCAAGTACCTTTTGGGGTACCACCACATGCCCATCCAGCTAACAAAGTAAATTACTAGATTTGTTTCAAAACTAGCGAGTGATGGAAAAGTAGGCATACCTATTAAAACGCGACTTTTTCGCTAGGCAGCTTGTCTATGCTTCACCGTCGTTTCATACACAACCCCTAGAATATCAAAGACGGTCATCACTAAGGTAAAGTGGTTAATTCAATCGATATATGTTTCCATTCGTTCGGCAGTGGCTCTAATGAGAAGATACAGTGATATAAGATCCTTTATTATGGCGAATTGGTGCTATGGTCGATTGTTCTTAATAATTGACAATACTCATGTTTTGTATTGAAAGTTAGAAAAACGAAAATCCCCTATCCAAAAGGACAGGGGGCTTTAGGGGTAAATTAAGTGATTTCATTCAGATTTTTGGGCTAAAAATGCACTTTGCACTTGGTTTACTGCTGTTTGAGCTTGCGCAATCTCATTTGCAATTTGTTTGATTGCTTCCTGAGCTAAAGTTGGGTCTGAAGATGATTTCTCAATTGCTTGAGTTAGTAAACTTTGGGTAAGGGTCACATTTGCTTTAGCTTGATTTAATTGGTTTACGTCAATTTGTTGTTGAGCCATTAGAATCTCCCCCTTTATAATGATTGAATTTATATCTTTACCTAGTTCAGTCTTTTTATAACCGGGAATATCCCCAAAAAAGTTTGTTTTATTTGACCAATTTTTTCTCTTCCTGTAGAAAATAGGATGTATATATATTACGCGTTTTAATTATCGGTACCGGTGTCAACGATTAAAGAATGATCTTTATCCGTTACGGCCGCATAAAAGATGTTATTGATTTCGTGAAATCCTTGGGTTAGAAATTCTTCCTGAAGCCATTTTTCATCCTTTTGGATTAACTTTAAATTTTTATGTTGGATTTTCCCTTCGACGACCATGGCAATCGGTAGTCCTTGATAGTCCGTTTCAATATTTAAGTGTCTAGGCGTTAAATTAACAACAGATTGGTTGGGCAATATACTAAGCTCTCCATTCGGTTCCAGAATCACATAATCAATATCCCGTATATTCGGGTATCCTGCAGCCCGAATGGTTGACAATAGCTCAACGAGAGAAAAACGCGTTTTCCGTAAGTCTTTTTTTGAGATTTTCCCATGTTTGATCAAAATACTTGGCTGACCAATGAACATTCGATTTAACCAACGAAAAAGACTTAATTTAGAAAACAACAGATACATGATGACAATGGTAATGATCCCTGCAATGGTCTGTCCAAATCCATTGGCTTTGATAGGACTGACGGACAATGTGACAAGAAACACAATGGCCGCAAGATCAGGCGGGGTTAACTGAGCCAGTACAGTCTTTCCCATACAGCGCATGGCCAAAATCACTAGACCAAAAAGCAGAATTAACTTCCCAATAAAAGTGAACATTTTTCCAACCTCATTTTTATGCTTTCTAATAAAAAGACAAATACTATTCTGTCACAAAACCAGGAAAACATACTTAGCAAGGTGGACAGCTTGTATACAATTGAAGAAAATCATACTTTAAAGCCAAGTTACCAAGCGCTTTATGAAATAAGTTATTTATTAAAATAGGAAAATCAACCGGTCGAAGGTCTAATGCAAAGAAATCACTCAAACTTCTAGGTTCTTCCTTAACTATTCGATGGGGCTAACCATTAAAGATGTAATCAATCCAATCATACAAATAGTTAAGCCAGAAAAAAGGAAAGCCTTTAACTCTAACATTTTAATTGCCGACGTTACAATTAGGCCATCTATCATGAAAATAATGACCCCTATATTTACGGACATAGCTTTCGATATAAATTGAGCTAACAAATCGGTTCCTCCGGTACTTGCTTCATATCGAAGCATGATTCCTACTCCGATTCCAATCAATCCTCCTCCTATTAACATACTCGGAAAAATAGAAAGACAAAATTGGTTTCTTAAAGGAGCTAGCCAATCAATGAACACAGAAGCAACAATTAAACCGAGAAAGCTATTATAAAAGAATGTTCGTTCATGGATCCATGCGAATATACACAGAGGGATGCTTAAAAGGAACATCACTAAACCTGTTGGAAATTCCAAGTAATAATGAATGATGAGGGCAATACCTGTAATACCTCCATCTAATAAATGATGGGGAACTAAAAAGCCGTTTATTCCGATACTCAATAATAAACTACCTATAAGAATAGCCGTGATTTTCTGAAAAATATACATCACCTTTTATCATGTATTTATGGCTAATATATGTACAAGCATATGATTTCAGAATGAGGCTAAGATTTGTAATTAGTTGAAAGCAACCTTTTTAAAAAGGGGCGTGACAAGTTGAATTTCCCTATAGTCTACATATACATATAAAATCTCCTTTTACTGAATTACGTTTGATAAATTTTTGGGTGAATTTTCGGAGGCATATATCTGCCTCCTATGTTTTTTAGAACGAATGAAATAACCCAATGAACAACGGATCATACAATCAACTTTTTAAGATGTGGGTAACGTTATCAATCGCTTTTTGTAGGTTTTCACTGTTTTTTTCATATATCTGCTTGGCTTCTTTATTTTCTGTGCCTAGTGCAAATAATTCTAAGTCTGCTTGGCATTTTTTCATAGTCGAAAGAAGTAAAGGCCTTTCTTGAGGAGACGGTACTTGCAATATATCATCAAAAAGATCCACCGTCAGTTCTCCATAAGAATTTATTTGTCCAAGAAAGACATTTTCAATGGTGACTCCTAATTTTTCTAATTCAGTGTGTAACCAACCTCGACTTCGACCAATCGTCGCAAGTGGTTCATCCAATATTTCTCCATCCATTATGACGGTCTGAGGCTCTTTGACTGAAGCAACCACCAAGTTTAAATCCTTTGCCGTTAATGGCTGGTTCTCTTTCTTTAACATAACGGATAAATCTCCGGTTGCCTCTAATACCGCAAATTCCACATCAGACACCTGAAAAGCATCCTTCTTTCGAAGTAATGCTAACAATTCATCCGTTGTATATCTTTCCTTCTTCAAGTTATCTTCCATGATTTTTCCATCTTTGATAAAAACCGTTCCTTTCCCTTCTACAAGGTCCCGAACCATTTTGCTTTTCAAAGAAAGGATTCCAACTATAAAAGGTAGTGCGGCAGTGGTAACAATCCCTATAACCCCCACTAAAATACTTCGTTCAAGACCCGTAATCACTTCCGCCCCAATACTACCTATGGTTATACCAACCACATACTCAAAGTAAGAAAGTTGAGATAGTTGCTTTTTACCTAGCAATTTAGTTACTAAAAAAAGGATAATGAGAAACAACAAAGCCCTCAAAAATACATCTAACCAATCAGGCATTACATAACACCTCCTATATACTTTATTTTAAAACCCTTTATACTGGAATTCCTCCCTCTCCAATTCTCCCACCCTTTTTTTCAAATCTGTGACTACTTCGTTCACTACCATCATCGTTTCATGTAAGGTTTGTTTCGATTCGTTATCTTGTGTACGTAAGGCTAAACTGGATAGACTAGCTTCTACGCCTTTTAGGCTGGCAAGACATTGCTTTACTTCCGATCCGATGGTCATCTTACATCCTCCTTATCCCTTTGGTTTAAAAATCAAAGCTCCTAACATGCCGAAAATAATGGCAGATGAAATGCCAGAACTTGTCACTTCGAACATCCCTGTAAGTACGCCGACTAACCCGTGTTTTTCAGCTTCTTGCATGGCCCCGTGTACAAGTGAATTCCCAAAGCTTGTAATAGGAACAGTAGCCCCTGCCCCAGCAAAATCAATTAAGGGTTCATATAAACCTACCCCATCTAAAATAGCCCCTATTACGACAAGGGTACTTAGCGTATGTCCCGGTGTCAGTTTAAACACATCAAACATAATTTGCCCAATGACACAAATCAAACCACCTATAACAAAAGCCCAAAAATAGATCATGTCTATTGTTCACCCCCGTATTCAATCGATACCGCATGGGCGATACAAGGAATCGTTTCATTTTGCTGAAAGGATAGGGGGGATAATAAGGCCCCTGTTGCCACCACTAACATTCTTTTAAATTCACCTTTTTTCATTCGGTTTAATAAATGACCATAGACGACTGTTGCTGAACACCCCGCGCCACTACCTCCTGCCAAAACCGGTTGCCCTTCCCGATAAATCATTAATCCGCAGTCTTGATACTGATCTTCACGAATAGGGGTTCCATGCTTTTTAAATAAATCAAGGGACACTTCATGTCCAATCTGACCGAGATCCCCGGTGACAATTAAATCGTAATAAGATGGATCAATGTTTCGTTCCTTTAAATGAGCTTCAATGGTATCAACCGCAGCTGGAGCCATAGCCCCTCCCATATTAAATGGATCCGTCAATCCCATATCGATAACACGTCCGATTGTGGCAGAAGTGACACATGGCCCTACCCCGGAATTACTTAGTAAGGCCGCACCAGCACCTGTCACGGTCCATTGTGCAGTAGGTGGTTTTTGTCCACCATATTCCGTTGGATAACGAAACTGTTTTTCAACGGCTGTATCATGACTAGAAGCCCCTGTTAACAAATATTTGGCTCCGTTTGTATTGACAATATAGGCCCCTAAAGCTAATCCTTCCATGGAGGTAGAACAGGCACCAAACAACCCAAAATAAGGGGCTCCAATTGTTCGGCTCGCGAAACTGGTTGGGGTAATCTGGTTGATCAGGTCTCCTGCAAGGAGAAACTGAACCTGTTCCTTTTGAATCCCGCCCTTTTCCATGGCTTTTTGACAAGCTTCTTCAAAAAAGATTTTATGAGCCTTTTCATAAGAATCCTGTCCAAGCCATAAATCAGTATGCAAAAGATCAAAATCTTTCGCGATAGCTCCATCTGCTTCAAATGGCCCTCCCACTGTACCTGTAGAAATAATCACGGGCTTTTGTTCGAAGACCCATGTACGATGACCTTCTAACATTACAAACCACCCCACTGTATAAGAATTGTTTTAAACAAGGCAATGACAAACGCAGAAAAGACGCCAAATAGAATCACCGATCCTGCAAGTTTAAACATATTACCGCCTACCCCTAATACCAACCCTTCGGTTCGGTGTTCAATCGCTGCAGAAATGACGGCATTGCCGAAACCAGTAACCGGTACAGCCGTCCCAGCCCCTCCAAATTGAGCCATACGATCATAGACCCCGAAACCTGTAAGAAGCATCGTAATAAAAACTAAAGTCCCTACGGTTGGATTTCCAGCTGTTTGGTCCGTAAAATCAAAATAATTAATATAAAAGGCAGAAATGAGCTGCCCGATCAGACAAATAAGGCCCCCTGTTAAAAATGCTTTTATGCAATTTTTAACGACTGGTCTCTTTGTTTCCCGGTGTTTTTGAATCCCTTGATATTCTTGTTGAACTGGTGTCAATTGTTTCTTTTGTTTATTCGACATGGTCCGACCCCTCTTTCTCCTTAGGTTTCTTCTTTCATCAGACTTTTGATTTTATTAAAATCCTTTTCTAATTCCTTCCTATTGGTGTTATCCTTTTGGATTTTTTGTTCTAATTGATCAAGTTCCAAATACATTTTTGAATCGGTCGAAACCAAGATTTTATGATCCGGATAGTCTTTTTCCAAGTCTGATTTCACGTTCTTTTCGATTTTCTTTAATCGAAAACGCTCAAAGTTTTCGACTTTGATCGCTATCAATAGCTCTTTATCCGTATTCACAGCCTTCACATTCGAAATGTCTTCCTCTTTGATAACCTTCTTTTTTGCTTGATTCGCCACGGATTGATCGATTGGCTTGCTTGTATGTACCTGTGAAATACTTAAATCCTCATGGTCCTCACCAGATTGTTTTTGATTACAACCTGAACCTAATCCGATAACAGTTAGTAATAAAAGAAACATGATGAATTGGTTTATTTTATCTTTCATGAGATCACCCTTTATTTATTATCTTGAAGGTAAAAAAGGTTGGTTAACACTCAACCAACCTTCCTTCCCTAGCTTTTACATTATTGTTGTTTGTATTGGGGTTCTTCTTGTTCGACTTGTTGAATACGTGGTTCAATGGTGTCTACAACGGATTGAGTTTGTTTAGCAGCATCTTGGTAAAGTTGCTTTGCTTGTTCGTTGTCTGTACCAAGTGAAAAGGTTTCGAAGCTAGCCTGTGCACTTTTCAAACCTGCAAGAGTGGTCTTAAGGTCATTGATTACTGTCATGAATAACGCCTCCTTGTTTTTAATAAATTACTTTTTTAGAATGGCGAAAACAGAACTTTATATACATTCAAAATTTATCCATATTTTATATCCAAAACCCGTCATCAGAAGAAATTAAAAATAAATGACAAAATATAAAAGAGCAACCGTTTTATATTCACACGGTTGCTCTTTTTATTGTTATAAACGATTCCAAACTCTTTTTAAATCCAATGGGACGAATACTTTATCCCCATGTATTTCCTTATGTATGATGGGTTGTGAAAAGCATGGATCTACACTTAGCCCTTCTGTTTTATGCCTAGCTGGATTTATTCCTAAAAAATGTTTAAAGTCTTCGGGTAACTGCATAACATTAGCTCCTTTCCCCTTTTTTATTTTTTATAAAGAACAATTCTTAATATATCCATTAAGAATATTTTTATTGCTATTTTTATCAAATGAATCAATTCTTAGTAGATATTTTGAGCATAAAGCTAAGAACTTCAGAATCCATTTTAAAAAATTATGAACATCGATGTTGATTTAACCAGCCCTGATTTCATTTAGCCGGGTTTTGGAAACAAATAGAGTGCAAAATCTGAATGCCTTGCCTTACCGGGGTGACTCCCATCCACTGCTATAAAACATCATCGTGAAATTCTCTGTGATTGAAGATAAAGTTGATGCAGTAAAATTTGATTGTATAAAAAAGGTTGAAAGGGAGAAGGTAATATTGCAAGTAAAAAACCAATAGAGAGGACGATAAAAATGAATCATAATTGGTTAAGACTATTAACAGTTGTTTTTCTTTCTGCCACGATGTTAATGGGATGTAATAATACAGATGGGGATAATGATCCAGCTCCTCCTGATACAGAGGAACCAATTGAAGATCCTAACGATGCAACAGATCCGGATAATACAGATGAAAATAAAGATGATGAAGCTGATTTAGTTCCTGATTCAGAAGATCCAGATGATGATGAAGCTGATTTAGTTCCTGATTCAGAAGAACCAATTGAAGATCCTAAAGATGTAAACGACCCAGATAATACAGATGAATAATAATTTAAATAGATAAACAGCAATATGTTTTAATACCGTTTGTTTTCAAACGGTATTTTTTTTATGCTTCAAATTGAACTTTATTATATATCTAAAAAAGTTTACTTTTCCAAGGGGATAAATCTTTATCCCCAGTATTTGGAGACTACTTCTGTATGGAGAGTTACAGAGCTAAAATAATTAATAATAATACGAATAAAGGGGGTATGCCAATGGATAGTACGGATAAGGAATATATGGATAAGGATAATATCTATATCTACTCAATAATGCTCCAGCCAATAATCCAACTAATACTCCTCCAAAAAAGGGGCTAACAAACTAATTGGCCTAGTGACAGGGTAGCTGCTCTAGTCCGCAGGATTTCTTCTAATAAAGTAATTAATTGTTAAATAAGGCAATAGAAAAGAAATGACAATAGGAAAAAACAAAAATAAACCCATTGAAATTACCATGCGAGTCTAATTCATCGCAATAAACCTCTGCTTCAATAAAACAATTCCTCATATCAGCCTCATTATCCAATTCACCGAGAATATCATACACAGTCTTTTCTAAGGCATCGACAGTTGTATAGGGGATGTAGATTATATACTCGTTAGCTATGATCTCCATTTTTGTAATTATCTTTTAGGAACTGTTCGATACTTCTCTTACCTTCCCTTTACCACGTATTCGCAGCCCCATTCTTAAAATTATTTAGGGTGTCTCATGAGAAAAGGTCTATCTAAACAATTCATTCGTATTCCAAACGTATACTCGCTACATAGTTTGTATATGTTAAGAAAAAACAAGGGAGGAATTTTAGTTGGAGTGGAATTTTTATCTATACTTGTTAAATACGTTCTTTATGTTATTCATAGCAATTTGGGAAGTTCGTCGGCCAGCCAAAGCTTTGAATTGGATAGTAATCGTCCTTGTTTTGCCTGTCATTGGTTTCTTACTATATCTTAGCATATCAAATCCCAAGCTTATTCATCGTAAAAGATTGACCTCTTCTCATAATGAGTCTAATAAGTTACCTGATACATATGGTGATTCAGCATCGATAATCGCCGATGCTTTAAGGTATTTTACTGTAGGCGGGCTTCGAGTCGGCAAAGTCCAAGTACTAAACAATGGAATAGCAAAATATGAACAACTTATCGAATCCCTACAAAAAGCCAAAAAAACCATTGATCTGGAATATTTCATCTATCGGAATGACCATATTGGTAATCGCATCACAGAACTGCTGATCGAAAAAGCAGTAAATGGAGTGCGGGTTCGTTTTATTAGAGATGGTTGGGGGGAGTAAAAAATTTCCGCGTCAAAAAATTCTTCAGATGGTGGAAGCAGGGATAGAATGTCGGACAATATTTCCTTTAAGCTTTCCCTGGATTTTGTCCAATTGGAATTATCGGGATCATTGTAAGATTGTCACGATTGACAGAAAGGAATCCTTTACTGGCGGTCTGAACGTTGGGTATGAATATACAGGATTAAAGCCAGACGTAGGATTTTGGAGGGACACTCATTTGCAAATTTTAGGGGAAGCAACAGGCGACTTGCAGACTATCTTCGACGTTCATTGGAATATCGCTGTACCAGAACGGATAAAGTCAAAAACAAAATCTGAGGCAACGAAAAAGCCCACTAAAATCCCAAAATATAAATCAAAGGAAATCAATCCAACCGGCAGCATAGATCTTTCAAGATGGTCTGCCGAATTAGGATCTGAGTTATGGCCTATAGAAGGTAAAACAGACAATACCCAAACAAAGACAGGAGGATTGCAAAAAGCATACATCCATACGTTGGAAGGAAACCCTGGAATTCCTACACCAGTTATTCGGCAAGCTTACTTTATATGTATAACACAAGCGACCAAAACAATTGATATAACAACGCCCTACTTTATACCAGAAACAGATATTATTATGGCATTAAAGACAGCTGTGGCTCGTGGTGTACGCGTAAGATTACTTGTTCCTCGCCATATTGATCAAAAAATCGTGGGCTTTGCAAGTCGTACCTATTACGGGGAACTTATAGAAGCTGGGGTCCAAATCTACCAGTACGATAAAGGAATGTTACATGCGAAACTGATGATCATTGATGAGGAAATTGCAGAAGTAGGCGCAGCAAACTATGATATGAGAAGTTTTCGCCTGAATTATGAAGTGTGTCAAGTCGTGTACAGTGCTGATGTGGCAAGGGAACTCACAGAGCAGTTCGAGAGGGATCTTACTGATTCTGTATCATTAAGAATTGAAGACTTGTTGCAACGATCCCTGACCGAGCGCATTGTTGAACAGGGTTCTCGCCTGCTTTCTCCATTATTATAAGTTGATGTATCCTGTTTTTATTGTTCTATCTTAAATCTAGATTTAAAAAATTTCATTGTTTTTAAAATATTTCTGATTCATTTGAAAAAAGTCGAAAACCCGTGTAAGAAGAACTTTCAACATGGGTTTTTTTCTTATTTACGATGGAAATTCATTACTAAAAAACGGTAATACTAAAAAGGCAGCTCAAAGAGTTTGAATTCAAAAATATCTGTTACCTTTAATTGAAATATAGGGGGATATCAATAGATAATATATTTGAAAATCTTAAGGAAATACGTTTATTAGAAGATAAACCGTACCTTATAGAACTAAATGATTGGCTAAAGAATGAGTTTTTAACTTGGGAATAGTGGATACTAGTCGGTTTTTTAGTTGTGCCTTGGGTTCTATGGGCTAAACTCGTTAAACGAGACATTATTTTAGAAATTTTGTTTTTTGGTACCATAATTATCATAACAACAACCTTATTAGATAATAGTGGGCTTACAATATAGGTTTTGGGATTATCCCATTGCATTCCTACCTTGGTTCGATATTTTGAGTGGAGATACAGTTATTCATTCATATATTACATCATCGTTGGAATAGGAACTCGAGCTTTAATACTAAAACTAGCCTTTTTATCTAAACTTCAAGATCTTACTACTAAGTAAAATTTAAATTGGAGGAAAAAACTTTGGAAGAAGTTAGTATTGGTTTACTGACAATCAAAACCATCGTAGGCTTTGTCACCTTATTTTTTATCATTATCATAACAGGCAGAACATCCATCTCTCAGTTAACCCCGTTTCACTTAGTTTTTGTGTTAGTACTTGGAGATTTTTTAGGAAATACCATTTATGAAGATAAGGTAAGTACTTTTCACTTTTTATATGCCATCGGATTGTGGACGTTTCTTATGTTGGGAATAGAGTATATGACTCTAAAAAATAAATCGACACGTTCTCTCTTATTAGGCAATCCTAACATCATCATTCGGGATGGTGTCATGGATCGAAAGTTACTTAAAAAGAACAAATTGGATGTAAATCAAGTATTAAGTATACTTCGACAAAATAATGTTTTTTCAGTTCGCGAAGTCAAATACGGTATATTGGAAGCTAATGGGCAAATAAGTATATTATTAAAATCCAAGTATCAGAAACCAGACAAGCAAGACCTCAATCTTCCAGAAAGTACAGTAGACCTCCCAACATCGTTAATTATAGAAGGGGAAATTCTATGGGATAATTTGCATAAACTCGGATTTGATCAACAGTGGTTAGATACCCAATTAACTACCAATGGATATGATAATGTTAAGCGTATACTCTACGCAGATTGGAGAGAGAGTGAAGGCATACATATAAGTCCCAAATGAAATTTGTAGGATAAAAGCATATCAATTTTCTTGATAGAATATAATGTGGATTTAAAAAAGATGAACCAGAGAATCCGTTTTAAAAATTTATCTGATAGGGCGTTTGTTATTCTTTGGCCTTCCACAATCAGGCGCTTTTTCGGAGTAAGGAGTACGCTCTTTTCACGTCTAAGTGTTCATTACAAAGACCAGCTAATATCATGACAAGAGATTAGCTGATCTTTTGGTCACCGAACAGAATAATGAAAACTACGAAACTTTAGAGAACCAATATATTTGAAGTGTGGCATCAATTTAAAATCAAGTAGATGGCAAAAAGCAAAAGCAACAACACTTTGTCCATGCGTATCGACATAATTTCGGTCTACTTCCATGTCCGTACAATGACGAAGAACCCCTTCCATCAAAGGATAGCAATCTGGGAAGTTCGTCCTTCCAAGGCTTTAAATTGGATAACAATCGGACTTATTTTGCCTATCATTGGTTTCTTGCTATATCTCAGCACATCAAATCCTAAGCAATTTCTTCGGTAAAAATTGACATCCTCTCATAATAACTGACAAATTACCTGATACATATAGTGATTCAGCCTCGGTAATCGTTGATGCTTTACGGCATTTCACCGCATGGGCTTCGAATCCGCCAAGTTCAAGTACTTAACAATGGAATAGCAAAGTATGAACAACTCATCGAATCCTTACAAACAGCCCAAAAAACATTGATTTGGAATAATACATCTATCGGAACGACCAAAATTGGTAATCGAATCACAGAACTGCTGGTCGAGAAAGCAGCAAACGGTGTTCGGGTTCGTTTTGTAAGAGATGGTTGGGGAAGCAAACCTAGTAATAAAATCCTTCCAGATGATGGTTGCAGGGATTGAATGCCGGACAATATTCCCTTTCCGCTTTCCCTGGATTCTGTCCAATTGGACTTATCGGGATCATTGTAAGATTGTAACGAGTGACGCCTAGATCCTTGCCCCTACGAGATTTGTTCATTTTACAATCTTCGTATATCTTTTACGAAATGGAGTATATTAACTACGAAGGGCGAAACGCTCAGGGGCAACCGAAACTCTTCATCTCCCTGACTCTCGTCCTTCATTTTTTTCCATTCTTTGTTGGTTATATGCATCGTACCATCCATTACGTATCCAAAAATTTGTCTTGTCATCAATGAGGTAATAACTCCAATATATATATAAAAATAATTCGATAAGAATTGGCCTTAGAAGTCAATTCCTCTTTTTCCTATTTGAGCACTTCTTTTCAGGGAGAATGTCCCATTACGAACTTCCATTGCAAGTGACCTAGTAAGACTAGGGCGGTGCTTGATTGGAGAAGATTAAACATACTAGGGAAAGGTATAATTCCCACGGACTATGGAGGGGACAATAGTATGAAAACATTAGCGAAAGTAGACGAAGAATATCAGGAAATTATTCTTTTAGTAAAAGAGCCTATGAGAAGCCATCTATTGATTGAGTTAATGACCGAAATGGAAAGGGAATACCATATCCCTATGATAAGTACTGAAGATTGGGAAATTAAAAATAAACCAGTTATTGCATTATATAGAAAGATCAGTTTAAGCATAAACTTAAATTCTCATATTTATTTCGATGGTTAAATAAAAGTCCTTTTTCGAGTGCCACTTCTAACGGTGGTATTTTTTTGTTCAGTTGTAACTTTGTAATAATGTTCAATGAACAAATAAATCTTTTTATTTTTATAGTTCAGTTACCATAACACTTCTTAGAATAAGTAATTAATTAAAATCCTTTCGTAAAGTGTACTTTTACGAACATAGTTAATTTCCAACCCAGCCCATTTAGTTAGTTACAAAAAAGAACCCATTTCATTAAGAAATGGTTCTTCCTAGGCGGAAATATCTAAGGAGAAAGCTGGGGTAACATACCAGCATAATAATTCAGAAATATAGGTTTTTTATATCCTCATCGAATAAAGCCATTTAATTATTACTCACGACTTCTCTATTTGGATATACTCCGTTTAGGTATAAATATACTCACATAAAACAAAACTATAAAGAATGGTGTTTTTTATTGGGATGGGAAAGGATGACCATGATGAATCATTTGTGGCGGAAATCGTTGAAATCTAAAATGGCGAAAAAAACTCCAACAGTGGGACAATTCAAGCAAGAACAAGATCCGCTATTTGATAACTTGGCTAATAACGAAAACAAGTTCCGCTCTATATATAAAGATTGCTCTGATGTTATCTTTCGTCCTTTTTTCATAGGTGGAAAAGATAAATCCATTCTACTTTACATTGAAGGTTTGTCAAACATTGAAGAAATAGATGACAATGTACTTTCTCCACTTATGCAGAACACTGAGGAGGAATTCTACAACGTTAATAGTCTGATCGAAAAGAAAATATCTGTTTCCAATGTGAAAGAAATCAAAACATTTTCTGAGTGTATACAGGAAATCTCCTCGGGAAATCCAGTGATACTGGTAGATAAGAGGAAAACGGGCTTTTCGTTAGGCCTCTCAAAATGGGAAAAACGTTCAGTTGAGGAACCATCAGCTGAAATGGTCGTCAGGGGACCACGTGAAGCATTTGTGGAAACCTTACGGGTAAACACTTCCTTACTTCGAAGAAAAATAAGAAGTCCTGAACTAAAAATGCAATCAATTGAGATAGGTCGTTACACCAAAACAAAGGTTGTTATCGCGTATATGGAAGGAATTGCAGATAGGACTTTAATAGAAGAAACCCAAAACCGGCTAAGCCGAATTGAAATTGACGGAATATTGGAAAGCGGAGTGATACAAGAGCTTATTGAAGACAACCCATCATCCCCCTTCCCTCAGGTTTTAGCGACTGAGCGCCCTGATGTAGTTACCTCAAACCTTCTTGAAGGACGTGTGGCCATCTTAGTAGATGGCACTCCTTTTTCTATCGTTGTGCCTTCAACTTTTTATTCTTTACTGCAATCAAGTGAGGATTATTATGAACGATTCTTGATTGGGACGGCTATTCGATGGCTTCGTTACCTTTTCCTTGTGATTTCACTGTTCCTCCCTGCCTTGTATGTAGCGTTAATCACCTTTCACCATGAGATGATTCCGACGAACCTTTTGATTAGTATGGCTGCCTCTCGAGAGCATGTTCCATTTCCTGCTCTCGTTGAAGTTTTAATCATGGAAGTCATGTTTGAAGCGTTGCGTGAAGCAGGGTTACGACTTCCCAAACAGATCGGGGGTGCAGTAAGCATTGTCGGGGCTCTTGTCATAGGTGAAGCTGCTGTTTCCGCGGGAATTGTCTCTGCACCAATGGTTATAGTCGTTGCGATTACAGGCGTCGCCTCTTTTACGATTCCACGGTATCCGGCAGCAATCGCGATGCGTATGCTTCGTTTTCCAATGATTCTGCTTGCCGGGACACTAGGGATGCTTGGAATTATGCTTGGGACCATCACAATAATTGTCCACTTATGTACGCTTCATTCCTTTGGTGTACCGTATCTTAGACCAGTAGCTCCGTTAAAAAGTAGTGAGTTAGAAGATGTGCTTTCACGTTCCCCATGGTGGAAGCTAAATCCAAGGACTCAATCAACAGGGGAATACAATAAATATCGACAATCCAATGGGCAGATGCCTAATCCAACTAGTAGGGGTAAAGAGTAGCAAATCTTTTATGTATTGAGGTGATACGGAATGATTGAAAAAGGAAGGATTAGCGCTTTGCAGATGGCCATCATGATCTATCCGACGATTATGGCAACGGCTATCCTCTTAGTGCCAGCCATTACGGGTAAATTCGCAAAACAAGACATGTGGTTATCGCCAATTTGGGCCTCTTTCGCGGGTTTTCTTGCTGTCTATATTGCACAACAATTGAATAGGCGCTTTCCGGGGCAAACAGTCATCCAATATAGCGAGAAAATTTTAGGATGGATTCCAGGAAAAATTATCGGGTTTGTTTTCCTATTCTTTTATTTACATACAAATGGAATTGTATTAAGGGAGTACGGGGAATTTGTCGTTGGGAATTTTATGACAAAAACCCCAATGGTCGTTGTAATTGGAAGCATGGTACTTGTCTGTGCCTTTTCCATACACGGGGGTCTTGAAGTAATAGCGAGAAGTGCAGAATTTCTTGTTCCGGTGGTTATTATATTGCTTCTAGTCATCTTTATATTACTTATCCCAGATTTAGAACCTAAGAATTTATATCCTGTCATGGAGAAAGGAATTATGCCTTCTCTGATGGGAGCTGTTGTTCCATCAAGCTGGTTTACCGAATTCTTTCTCATCTCTTTCTTACTCCCATTTTTAGATAAAAAAGAAAAAGGATTGAAATGGGGCATAATCTCTGTGTTTGCTGTGATGCTTACTATGTTGGTAACCAATTTGTTTTCTCTTTTTTTATTTGGGGGCATTACAGCTACTTTTACTTATCCATTCATGAGTGCTGCCCGGTATATAAACCTAGCCGATTTTCTCCAACACCTTGACTCTATAGTGATGGCGATTTGGGTCTCTGGTACGTTTATCAAAATTTCAGTCTTCTATTATGCCATTGTAATTGGTACTGCTCAATGGTTAAATTTATCTGATCACCGGCCAATCGTTTTTCCGCTTGGTTTCCTATTAGTTCTAGTCAGCATTTGGTCGACCCCGAATTTACAGGAACTCATTCATTCATTGAGCACTACTTGGCCTTTTTATGCCATTTTCATTCAAACGATTATACCTATTGTATTGTTGTTGCTTGCTGTTCTGTGTAAAAAAACTTCTAAAAAGCCCAACTAATCAGCTGTGTGCCTGAAAGGGGAAAATGATGAATACTATTTCTTTAACGAAAGCAGTAAAATTAATGCTCACTTTTTCAATTTGTTCATCTACCCTCTTGCTTGCAGGCTGCTGGGATCGAGTAGAAATCAATAACTTAGGAATTGTTTTGGCAGCAGGACTTGATAAAACCACTGACGATAAGTTTGAGATTTCTGTACAAATGGCTATCCCTGAAGCGATGGGAGGAGGACAAGGAATGGGGGGGGGGGAAGGCGGAGGAGGGAAGATGGTGATCGTTGAAAAAGCAACGGGTACTACAATTTTCGATGCCATGTCACTACTTCAGGAAAAGTTTTCGCGCCGTATTTTCTGGGGACATAACCAGGTAATCATCATTGGCGAAAAACTGGCTAAAGCAGGGATTCAGAAGCACATTGATTTTTTCGCACGTTACCCAGATTCACCAATCAGAGCAAATACATTTGTCACTGACGGAGAAGCCATAGATGTTTTGAAAGCTATTCCTGATTTAGAGAGAAGTTCAGCAGAGGTTGCAAGAGACCTAGCAAACTTAAAAGTGGGAATGAGTGTAACCGTGAAAGACTTGTTGCAGATGTTAAGTGGCGAGTCGGAAGCAGCTGCACTTCCTTGGATAGAGGTAGAACAGGAAGGTCGTTTAAGTGTGAACGGAACGGCAGTTTTTAAAAAAGATAAAATGGTAGGGAGAATCGACGATAAAATAACAAGGGGATTATTATGGGTACGCAATGAAATCGAATTATCTGCCGTAACCGTTAAGCCAAAAAAAGGTGCTGAAGACCATATTTCATTCAATCTCCTTCGTTCCCGTACGGAGCTGATCCCGAAAATTGAGAACGGGAACTGGATAATGACGGTTAAAATTGAGACGGAAGATGATGTAGTGGAAAACGAGACAAAATTAAATCTTATGAATCCAAGGATTGTGAATAAGCTTGAAAGGCAATTAGAACTAGAAATTGAACAAAGAATTCGAATAATGCTTGAACAACTTCAAAAAGAGATGGAAGCAGACATTTTGGGTTTTGCCGAGGCGTTTCACCGTCAATATCCAGATCAGTGGTCCAAAGTAAAGGATCAGTGGGGTGAGAAATTTCCAGAAATAGAGGTTGAAATCAAAAGTAAAGCGTATATAAGGAGACCAGGAATGTCTACTTCACCGCAAGGAGTACCGGAAAAAGAGGTGATAGGAAATTGAGGTTGGCTTCAGTGTTCGGTATAACCGTCGTTGCTATTCTTATGACGCTATATGAATGGCAAAAAATGAATAAGGATCAGAAGAAGGAAAAACGGGCCTTTGTGACATTGACAATGGCAGGATGGCTGCTAGCCGTCCTTCTCGTTTTCTTTCCGGATATGCCAGGACCCACTCACTTGATGGATGTGATTTTTAAGCCCTTAGGCAAGCTTTTGGAAAAGTAATGTTAAAAGGGAGAAATAAATTTGTTTGAAAAAGGGGTAGCGTCAGGAAAGTGCGGATTTACAACGCTAAGGAAATGTCACCAATTAAAAAAGCCGATTTCCATCTCAAGGAATCGACTTTTTTAGTTATTCTTAATC
>NZ_JADILK010000048.1 GCF_017355165.1 Bacillus sp. SD075
AAAGCCCCTTATTAGGGGCTTTTTCTATATCTTATAACTTTATAATCAATTTTAAAAAACTCCACTTTGTAACCAGCTAACCGAGGAACAGCGCCAGAACGGCTGTTGATGGCACTCGGAATCGGCGGTGTGGCAGGTGCGGGGTTCCAAACTAAAGGCAATGAATCAGCCCCTGTTGATTTAGTAATGACAATATCCTTTCGTTACAATATCGGCAAAGGTGCCTGAATTATAACAGCTTAAGCAGAGCCTGTGCACCTGTTAGGATAAGCCCTATTATAAAACCACAGACCGCTCCGTTCACACGAATCCATTGTAAGTCTTTTCCTACACCATTTTCCATCATATCAATCAACGTTTCATTGTCTAGCTTATCTAAATTTTCTTGTACAAGATTGCCGATCTGCGTATGATTATTTTCAATGAGAACCGTAATTTGTTTCTGTATCCAATGATCGATGTGGGTGCTATTTTCTTTAATATTGTCCAGTATGTGATGAATCATTGGAGTCAGGTAAGTATCCATGAAATGTTCATCTTCGACGAAATCCAAAGCTTCTTGTTGAATTTGTTGTAGACTTCCCATTATTGTCGCCTCAGGCTGCCATTTTGTTAGAAGTTGTTTTTTCCATTTTTCAACTCCTTCTAACAGTTCCCGGTTATGGTCAATGCCTTGTATCTCTTTCCTGATATATAAGATTAAAGCTTCTCTATTTGGTTCGTTCTCGTTTTGTAAATTATTTACGACACTTAATAACAGGTTTTGTATGATATTCCCAAGTTTCTCTTCGTTAAGTAGACTTTGAATGGATTTAACGGCAAACTGAAGCATGCCTTCCAGTTCAATCTTGCTGAGTACATCCATGGAAACAGTGCCAAGTCGGTGACTGGTTTGTTTTTTTCTTAACCAATCTTCAGCTTTTTTCAAAACATGATCCAATGCCTTCTTATCAAATTCTTCGTTAAGTAACTGTGAACTTACTAAATGTAGGATCTTACTCATATCTATGTTAGAAAGCGATGCTTTAATTTTTTTTGCAACGAAAGGTGTAATCTTTTCAACATCTATATAACCAATCATTTGCTTGATAAGTTTAATCAGGACTTTTCTAAAAGTATCACTTTGTATCTCTTTTACTAAAATAGGGATCAATTTTTCAGTAAAAGGAATATGTTTCACTTTGTCCTGAATACTTTCCTTAGAAAGCCAGTCGTTTTTTAACATCGAAACAAGTGCATTTGTCATTCTTTTACGATTGTTGGGCAAAAGGGCTGTATGGGGAATTGGTATTCCAAGTGGATGGCGGAATAATGCAGTGACTGCAAACCAATCTGCTAATCCGCCAACTAAACCAGCCTCAAACCCTCCATGTAATAAATCTAGCGGCAATGAGCCTTGAAATGGGGTGGTTGCAATATAACCCGCCCCCATGATAATTAGTGAATATCTTGCTATTTTTCTTGATGATTTTATTTTTGGTGTCATTATATTCTCTCATCCTTAAAATGAAATTCAATTACTATTAACGAATCATCTATATGTTCAATGTCATACTTGTATCTAGTAGTATAGCAGGTAGTTCAAAAAAATACTCCCAACAGAGGCAATAAGTTCATTTATTGGGGAATGGGGAAAGCATTTATTAAGACCACAATCATTAGTATTTCCTTTGAATTTCGAAGATGCGGAGGTTGATTCACAATAAAAAAAGCCGATTAAATAAATCGGCTTTTTTTAAAAGGTTTTTTGGTTCATTTCCAACATATTATGATGCGTCTGTTTTTATCGAATCATTTTTAACGGTCCCTACATGTTCCTTATCTTTCATACGACTGAAGATATAGGCTAGGACGGAACCTGATAGATTATGCCAAACACTGAAAATGGCACTAGGTACAGCGGCCAAAGGTGAGAAATGTGCTGTTGCTATAGCTACACCTAAACCGGAATTCTGCATACCAACCTCCATTGCAACAGCTTTCTGTTTAGCTAAATCCATTCCGCATAAACGAGCAAAGAAAAAGCCGAGTAAAAAACCAAGAACATTATGAAGAACGACTACTGCAAAAATCAGCAAACCTGTTTTAGCCAGCTGGGCTTGGCTGCCAGCTACCACGGCAGATACGATTAGAACGATAGAAATGACAGATACTAGAGGTAAAGCCTTTGCACCAGCCTCCGCCTGTTTACCGAAAAACTTTTTAACAAGAAATCCAAGCATCAGCGGGATAATCACCACTTGAATGATGGAAATGAATAATGACCCAATACTGATATTGACCCATTTACTTGCCAAGAGCAGAATAAGCAGGGGGGTTACGATAGGTGCTAGAATAGTGGAAACAGAAGCAATGGCAACTGCAAGCGCAACATTTCCCCTCGCAAGAAACACCATGACATTTGAAGCAGTTCCACTAGGGCAACACCCTACCAAAATAACACCAACAGCTACTTCTTTGGGCAAATCGAATCCTAATGCTAATACAAATGCCAATAATGGCATAATGATAAAATGTCCAGCTACCCCTAATGCCACTTCTTTCGGCCGTCGGAACACTTCTTTAAAATCCGCTGTTGATAATGTAAGTCCCATGCCGAACATGACAATTCCTAATAATGGAACAATATAGTCTCCTATCCATATAAATTGATTAGGTGAGATATACGCAATAACTGCAAATATAATGACCCATAAGGTAAACGTTTTACCAGCAAATCCGCTGATTTTCTCTACTAAACTCATAGTGACCTCCTAGATGTTTTAAAATAAAACAATTATAGTTTATATTCAGAATATTTAAAACCCTTTTGAGAGATAAAAAAATGTCAATACATTCCTAACCGACTTTTTGGTTGGTTTCATTATGGACAGCCATATTGAAAAAGGTGATTTTTAGAACTGTAATTCTCTAGCGCTGAAAGGGAATGAATATGATGGGTTAACAAAGAAAAAGGTTTTAGAATTCTGTTCACCTTTATCCTTTTTCTTTTTTTGAAAAATAAGAGGGGTGCAAATTATTGGCATACTAATCATATGGAAAGTAGCTACCCGGTTTCTAGAGTAGGAAATAGTATTTGTTGTTTTACAGGATTAATTATTGCTATTGTATGTTTAGTCAGGGTTATAAAAGAAGTGGAGATGTGGTTTCTTTGATACATATATTAATTTCGGATGATGATCGGCATATTCGGGAGTTGCTAAAATTTCACTTGGAAAAGGAAGGGTACATGGTATCAGAGGCGAAGGACGGGAATGAAGCCTCCTTGATACTGGAGAAGGAACGGGTCCATCTGGCGGTTGTTGATATTATGATGCCGTTTAAAAACGGACTGGATCTTTGTAAGGAAATCCGTGATCAATATGATCTGCCGGTCATTTTGTTGACAGCTAGAGATCAACTTATCGATAAGGAAAAGGGGTACTTTGCAGGTACGGATGATTATCTCGTCAAGCCATTTGAGCCACGGGAACTTCTATTTCGGATAAAAGCGCTATTGCGGAGGTATCGCATGGTGAACTCTGAATCCATATCATTGAATCAAACGGTCATTGACCGTAAAAGTTATGAAGTGCGATTAAATGGGAGTACGCTGCTCCTGCCGCTTAAGGAATTTGAGCTGCTGGCTCAGCTGGGGAGTTTTCCTGATCAGGTCTTTACGCGAGAGCAGCTTATTGAATTGGTGTGGGGCGCAGATTTTGAAGGGGATGATCGGACGATTGATGTTCATATTAAACGGTTAAGGGAACGTTTTGCCGGGCGGACCGATGATTTTGTTATAACGACAGTCCGTGGTTTAGGTTATAAACTGGAGGTCAACAAGAAGTGAAAACACTCTATTTCAGAATAGTAATTCAAACCATTTTGATCATGGTCCTTGCCAGTGTCATCGCTTTTTTAATTTCCAATGTCTATTATCATCAGGTTCAAAAACCCTACAATGGTGAGAAGATAAAGAAAGTCGCAAGTGATATCGTCTCCTTATATGAGGAAAATCCTGAACAGGACATTGATGTTTATTTAAACCATATTGCAGGATTGCACTATCAAATGTATCTATTTAATGAGCAGGGGGATGGAACCTTATATGGCGAGCCGTTTCGGGAAACTGGTTTGGATCGAGATACGATTTCTGGAGTCTTGAACGGAAAGACCTATCAAGGGATAGCCAATTATAATAATGGGTTATTTATTACCGGATTTTTTGAAGATGTATTGGTTAATAGCATTGGGGTCCCGTTGAACGTGAATGGCGAAAAACATGCATTGTTTGTAAGGCCGAATATAGAGCTGCAGTTTGGTGAATTCCGCTTTTTCCTTGCAGTTTTGCTCGTACTCACGCTCCTTCTCAGCTTTTTATTTGTGATCATTAACACGCGTTTCATCGTCAAGCCGATTACGAAATTAACGGAAGCTACAAAGAGGATAGCCGATGGGGATTATAGTAGTGAATTGAATGTTACCCGCCGTGATGAAATTGGATATTTGGCCCAAAATTTCTCGAAAATGACTCAAAGCATACAGCGGTTAGATGATATGAGGCAGGAGTTCGTATCGAATGTATCCCATGAAATTCAATCTCCGCTTGCATCCATCCAAGGTTTTTCTCAAACCCTCCAATCGGGGGAATTAACAAAAGAACAAAGAAATCAGTACTTGTCCATTATTGAAAAGGAAAGCAGGCGCATGTCGCTGTTAAGCAAACAGCTGCTCATGCTTGCTTCTTTGGATAAAGTAGAAGATCCGCTGCAACGGTCCAATTTCGATTTAGCGCAGCAAATCCGGCAAGTGTTGTTCATGCTGGAATGGAATTGGCGGGAAAAAGATATGGTGATCGAAATGGATTTGCCTTCAACCGTCATTTCTGCAGATGAGAAACTTTTAAATCAAGTATGGACCAATTTGATAACCAATAGCATTAAATACTCGGAAAGTGGCAGTTCGATCGATATTCGGATTAAAAGAATAGGCAGTACTGTTGAAGTGAGGATTGCCGATACGGGCATAGGAGTCCCCGATGAAGACCTCCCTTATATATTTGACCGCTTTTATAAAGTCGACAAGGTGAGGAACAGGAGTGAAACAGGCAGCGGATTAGGACTTTCGATTACGAAGAAGACGGTTGAACTTCATGGGGGGATGATCGAAGTTCAAAGCGAACTCGGTAAAGGGACCACTTTTTATATACGGCTGCCCCTTATGTAATCAGCTGTTCATCTTCCATTCATATTGATTGTTTACAATCGAGTCATACCGATTGAAGTGGGATGGGATCGGTAAACTAAAGGAATGGGAGATGAAATGATGTTTTTGGCAATACGTGAATTAAAGCATTCAAAGTTACGTTATCTGCTGATTGGTTTGATCATGGTATTGGTCGCTTTGCTTGTCTTTATCATTTCAGGATTAGCTAATGGACTTTCTTCAGATAATGCTTCATCCATACAAAACATGAAGGCCGACTATTTCATTATGGATCATGACTCTAAAAATAAATTGAACCGATCTATCATATCCATGGAAAAGCTAGATGAAATCCGGGCCTCATCGGATGTTAAAGCAGCCGAAGGCCTGGGGCAAATGATGATCACATTGAATAAAATCGGAGCATCCGAGAAAACGGATGTCACCATTTTTGCTACCGATGCAAGTGGCATTTTAGCACCGAGGGTCATAGAAGGAACGAACTATGACAATAAGAAACAAGGTGAACTCGTTGCAGATCGTTCTTTAAAAGAAGTGGGGTATAAATTGGGTGATTCACTTAAAGATGACCTATCAGGCAAGGTTTTCACCATTGTTGGTTTTACTGAAAAGCAATCTTACAGCCATTCACCGGTAGTTTACATGAATGTTAAGGGGTGGCAGGACATTAATCCAGCATTGAACAATCAAGAAACAGATGCAATCAGCACAATAGCCGTGCAAATGGACCCGAAGGCAGAAGAAAATGTACGTGAAGCATTGCCTGAAGGCGTAACGATCATTTCGAAAGAAGAATCACTTCAGAGTATACCAGGCTACAAAGAGGAACAGGGTACATTGACGATGATGATTGCCTTCTTGTTTGTCATAGCAGCTTTCGTTTTGGCTGTATTCTTTTACGTGATTACCTTGCAGAAGACGAATCAATTTGGTGTCCTTAAAGCACTCGGGGCCAATACGAGCTACCTGGCAAAAAGCATCGTTGGTCAAGTGATGCTGCTTGCCGTTACATGCATAGCCATCAGTGTTGCACTGACATTTGGCGTCAATTTGATCATGCCAGAAGGAATGCCTTTTGAATTGAGTACTGATTTGGTCATTAAATATTCCGTGTTACTTTTAGTAGTATCCGTATTGGGTTCGCTGCTATCACTATATCGGGTAGCGAAGATAGACGCGATTGAAGCAATAGGGAGGGTATCATGATGGGGGATAAACTATTATTTGAAAACGTCAGTAAGATTTATGGGGAAGGCGATAATAAAGTGACTGCCCTTGATAATATTTCCCTGAATGTGAGAGCGGGGGAATTCGTCGCCATCATGGGTCCTTCAGGCTCAGGAAAAAGTACTTTTCTTTCAATAGCAGGTGCGTTACTTTCCCCAAGCAAAGGTCGCTTACTGCTGAATGATGAAGATATTACAACATTATCCCCAAAGGAATTGACTAGAGTACGCCTTGAAAAGATCGGTTTTGTATTCCAAACGTCGAATCTTGTCCCATATCTCACCGTACGAGATCAGCTTATGCTACTTTCTGAACTGAGTGGCAAGCGAGATAAAAAGACTATGAATAAAGCGGACGAATTGCTTAGCCACCTTGGACTGGGACATCGGGCAGGTCACTTGCCGGAAGGACTGTCGGGCGGTGAGCGGCAGCGTGTAGCCATCGCCCGTTCGCTGATGAATGATCCGGAAATCATTTTAGCGGATGAACCAACTGCAAGTCTTGATTCCAAAAGAGGCAGGGATGTTGTTGAAATGCTTGCACATGAGGTGAAATCAAGAAATAAAGCCGCCATCATGGTAACGCATGATGAAAGAATGTTAGATTTATGTGATCGAGTGGTCAATATTACAGATGGCAAGGTATTTGGATGAGTTATACGTAAAATCCACACTCAATAAGCGATAAATAGGCCTCCGTTTCACCAAAGGAATTAGGAGAAGCGGAGGCAGAAATCGCTTGAATTGGAACCTAGTAATCGACAATAAGCAGCTGAAATACTAGTTGTTGCTTTATATAGAGGGCATGCAATTATGTATCATATTATGCTTGGATCCCAGATGGTTATCTTCGGATTAATCATGTTTTTTTATTTTAAAGAACAAACAATGATAGGTTGCCTTCACCCCTGATTCATCTCGGTATTCTGTGTCGTATATGTTGATTAACTCTCGAAAAAGGGAAGGACGCTGGCTGTAGTTTTCTTTGTTGCTGTTAGCTGCACCGATCTTTTTAATTGAAGTGAAAAATTCACGTACTGTCTGAAAGTATTCTAGTTCTAGCTTTTCCATTTTTGTTATCTCGATTGGAAATGCTGATGAAAAGGGGAGTGCTTCTTCACAAACCTGGGATAATTCCTCTAGTGTGTAAAACATTTGGCCTGGTGAACTATCAATGGAAAGTTGCAGCTTTTCTTTCGCATGTTCATATGACCTATGAAGCTCTTGAAAGGTATCGATTCCGAACGTTGAAAATATCAGGCTTCCTTCAGCCGTTAATCGTGCAATCAATTTTTCAAGGGTTGCAGGAAGATTATTCAGCCATTGGAACGTTGCATTAGAAATAATCAAGTCGTAATTTTCATTAGGCGCCATTTCTTCGATATCAGTACATAAAAATATAACACGATCTTCCTTTGTCATTCCTTTCGCCACTTCAACCATTCCTGGTGCCAAATCAACAGCCGTAATAGAGGCATTAGGGAATATGTCGACGAGTAACCTCGTTAAGTAACCCGTGCCGCAGCCAATTTCAAGAATATTGATTTTATGATTGATGATTTTTGCAGGAAGCAAATCCACTAATTGTTTTGCCATGTTTTTTTGAACATTGGCATACGCATCATATGTTTTCGCGTGTTCACTGAACCGCTTACTTAACAATCGTTTATCTATCATGAATGTACTCCTTTTGAATAAATGTTTTTATTTGCTCCATACATTCCTGTGTTTTTGTGAAAAATGGAATATGACCGGCGCCTTCGATAATATGAAGCTCGGCATTCCCACCCAGATTTTCTTTAATGAAGGATGAGGCTTCAAGTGGGCAAATTTTGTCTTCTCTCCCATGAAGCAAGATAAAGGGGGCTTCAATTCGGTCGAGTCCTGCTCTAACATCTTTATGGATTAGATAATCCAAACCAATAAGATGCGAAAATACATCATCACCATGAAACTCTCGTTGAATTGCCGTGATGAATTGATGATAAAAACCTTCTTCTTTTTCAGATTCGGAAAACATTGCTTCATAGAAGGAAATCAAAGTTTTCTCTTTATTGTGCTGCAGTTGTTTCTTCATCCGCTCGACCATTCGTGGATCCCAGCCAAATGAATAATTTTCTCCTGTGGTAAACCGACTTGTTGCGCCAAAAAGGATAAAACCTTTTATTTTTTCTCGATACGAACTTGAAAGTCCAAGTGATACTATTGCCCCTAATGACCAGCCCAGTAAATAAACAGGGCCATCGATGGAAGCGATGGTGTCCATGACCCGATCTTCAAAGTCATTTAGTGTTTTCATATCTCTCCATTCTATAAATGAGAGGTGAAATAATTCTGACAGCGGATTGATTAACGGTTGAAACGCATCTTTTTTCATTCCCCATCCAGGAAGCATGACTAAATTCGCCTGTTTCATTCAATAACACCCATTTCTTTTCCAATGATCGACACTTTTTCAACTGCCCAATCAAGATCCTTTTTATCGTGGAGAGCTGTTACGGTAAACCGGATTCTCGCCTCATTTTCAGGAACGGTCGGCGGTCTGACAGCAATAGCCGCGATTCCTTCTTTCTGCAAACGTGTGGCAAATTCCATCGCTTTTTCGTTTTCCCCGATGACGATAGGAACAATTTGTGATCGACTTCCGCAAATATTAAACCCGTAATTTGTGAGTTCCTCTCTAAAGTGTTCTGAATGTGTTTGGAGCAGTGAGCGGCGTTCTGGTTCTTGCTGGACAAGTTCAATTGCTGTTTTCATAGCACCGAGAATGGCCGGGGGGAGTGCAGTTGAATATATGAATCCGCGCATGCGATTTTTTAAATAGTCGATGAGCCATTTTTTCCCGACGACATAGGCCCCGAATGAACCGAGCGCTTTACTGAATGTTCCCATTTGGATATCTATTTTATTTTGAAGATGGAGATGACCGGCATAACCTTCACCGTTTTTACCGTAGATGCCGGTTCCGTGTGCTTCATCAGTCATTAACATTACGTTATAACGTTTTTTTAACCGAACAAGGTCTTCAAGATAAGCAAAGTCACCGTCCATGCTGAAGACCGTATCCGTCACGATTAATTTACGTGCTTCCATCGATGATTTTTTCAATAATGCTTCTAAATGAACTAAATCATTATGACGATAGCGTAGATGCTTTGCACGGCTTAAAAGGGCTCCATCGACAATGCTTGCATGATTCAATTTATCACTATAAATAATATCGTTACGGGACAGCAGGGCGGAGATAATCCCAAGGTTCGCGTTATATCCGCTGTTGATTATGAGTCCTGCTTCGGCTTTCTTCCAATTGACAAGAGCTTGTTCCGCTTGCTCGTAAAGAGGGTGATTGCCAATAATTAAACGTGAAGCCGTTGCTCCTGCACCATATGTATATACGGCATCTGCCATGGCCTTTTTCAGCCGCTCATCTCCTGCATATCCTAAATAGTTATTAGAAGCTAGATTTAGCATCCTGCACCCGTTGATCTTAAGCCATGGCTGCTCGGCGAATTCCGTTGAAACGAGTTCGCGTTTTTGCGATATCTCTTCTAAGTAAGCCAGTTCTTTCTTTATTTTTTCTTCCCAACCAAGTAATTGTTTTTCACTGTGCATGGGCATTCTCCTTTTATATGTTAACTAAAAATAATATAGGTTAACATATAAAACATTCTAATCATGACTCAATGAAACTGTCAAGCTTTGAAAAGGAACATGATAATAAATTGATTATCCATTAATCAAAGAGAAATCCAGGGTCGAAAAAGGACATCTATCCTAAGTGTGCTGTTGGTTATTTGAACCAAGTCGAGGAGCATGAAACTAACATGAAAATAGGTTAATGAGAAGGAGACAATGGCTTTGTTAAGCTAATGTATAAAAGAGCTTAGTGAATTTTGGTGCCTTTATATGTATTAAGCCCGTTCATTGAAGATAATCTAACTTCCAAGGTAGTCTTTTTGTTAAACCTTCAAATCTTTGAAGGATTAAAAGAGATTCCATGTTACTATAGAGCAGTGAATTTAACCGATTCACATTAACCATCACATAAAGGAAGGGTAATAAATATGAAAAAGATTTCTTTAGATGTTTTCTTTATCCTAATAGGAGCTTTTATTTTCGCCTTGGCAATAAATCTTTTTGTCATTCCAAATGAACTTGGTGAGGGAGGAGTCACGGGGATAACCATCATTTTATTTTATCTTTTTGAATGGTCACCGGGGCTGTTAAGTTTGATCATTAACGCTTTCCTGCTCATTGTCGGTTATAAATATTTGTCGAAATTAACAACGGTATATACAATCATTGCCGTTGCATTTAATTCACTTTTCCTTCATTTGACTGAAAGCTGGACGATATCTTCAGATGAATTGGTCATCAATGCGATATTTGGCGGGGTTTTTGCCGGTGCAGGAATAGGTATGATCATTCGTGTTGGAGGCACTACTGCCGGTACGACGATCCTAGCCCGAATCACGAATAAGTATTTGGGATGGAGCTTAAGCTATGGACTACTGTTTTTCGATTTAATCGTTGCGTTCTCATCTTATTTCATCATTGGTGCAGAAGGTCTGATGCTCACTATCCTTATGCTTTACATTGGAACAAAAACGATGGAATTCATCATTGAGGGATTGAATCCGAAAAAAGCGATTACCATCATTTCAAAAGAAGCGGACCAGATTGCAAAACAAGTAACCGAATTGATGGACCGGGGGGTCACTGTTTTTAGCGGACATGGATACTATACAAAAGCATCCAAGGATATTTTATATATCGTTATAAGTAAGCAAGAGGTACTGAAGTTAAAGAGAATAGTGCAATCAACGGATAGCAATGCTTTTATAGCCATACATGATGTACGGGACGTATTTGGTGAAGGGTTCCTGGATATCTCGAAGTCCTGATGCGAATTATCGGGAGGCGGATAAGGTATAAGCGAAATGAAAAGGCCTAGTGGGCTTTTTTATTTTGTATTGAGAAATATCTGTAAATTCAGAATAATTTGTTATATTATGTAAGTAAGAAACCACACACCCTGAGGAGTGCAGCCATTAAATGTGGAGGTGCCAAGATGATCCTTTTAAAAGTGGATGACAGAAAGTTTGGGAAAAGCAATATCAAGTACAGTGTCGTTGATAAGGAAACGAATGAATTGATCATTAGCGGTGTGTTTAAAGAATTTGGACAAGCAAGCGATAAATATTATGAATTGAAGGATGAATATGGTTCATCCAATGTGAAGATGATATTGAAGTGAAAAAGGGGGACCGACGGGTTTCCCTTTTTTCGTGTAATGCCAGGAATGAAAATGGCCCGTACATTAAATAATCGAAATAAGGAATAATCAAAGGTTTCTGAATCATATAATTTGGTTAAGAAGGTTCTTAACATCCTTTTTTTACAATATACTACAATTTTATTGTAAAGTATGGAATTTGGTGGTAATATAAAGCGCATAAATGTAAACGTTTGCAATAAGTTTTGTGAGGAGGTGATGTAAAAGAAGTACGATAGACTGCGAGTGTTCTAGAATGAAAGGCTTTTATTTTACTATTTTATGCAAACGTTTTCTTAAAATTGCATGAATATTATGAGAAAAAGGGAGAGTCGGTAGACATGAAACGTAAAAAATGGTACGGGGGAATCTTTACTGTTTTATTAATTTTTAGTGTGATTTTGGCTGGATGCTCTTCTTCAACTGGTGGAAACAGCGACTCAAAGGATGTCGTGACGCTGGATATATTTCAATTCAAGGTAGAATTCAAGTCGCAATTCGAGACATTGGCAAACCAATATGAAAAGGAAAATCCAGACGTGAAGATCAAGGTATCGACAGTAGGGGGCGGAAATGATTATAAATCAGCCATTACGGCAAAGTTCGCTTCAGGTGAGGAGCCAGCGGTTTTTAACATTGGCGGACCGGTAGATGTCGAACAATATAAAGATAGATTAACAGATTTAAAGGACACGAAGGCTGCTGCTGCAGCACTTGACGGTACTTTGGATGGCGTGGAAGAGGACGGGCAAGTCCTTGGACTTCCATTTAACCAGGAAGGATACGGCTTGATTTATAACAAACGGATATTTAAAGAAGCCGGTATTAATCCTGATGAAATTACAAGTTATTCAGCCTTAGAGGCGGCAGTTAAGAAAATGGATTCACAAAAAGATAAATTGAAGATCGATGCAGTTTTCGCTTATCCGGTCAAAGAGAAGTGGGTGACAGGAAACCATTTATCCAATGTATTCTTAGCACCGGAGTTTGATGGGAATGTGTTAGAAGCAAGCAAGGCTCCAACGGTTAAATTCACGGATGGTGACAAGTTTAAGCAACTGGTAGATATTCAAAATAAATATTCCGTCCAGCCGACAGCGAGCCTCGATTACTCCCAGCAAGTGGAAGAGCTGTTCTCGCTTGAAAAGGTTGCGATTATTCAGCAAGGTAACTGGGTGTATAACACAGTGTATGATATGGACCCTGAGTTAGCTGAAAAAGGAATTGGCATCATCCCGATTCCAAATGGAGACTCTGCAGGCATGCCGGTCGGCGTACCGAACTATTGGGCAGTGAACAAGAAATCGGATGAAAAGGTACAGGAGGCAGCGAAGAAGTTCCTCGACTGGATGTATACATCCGAAGAAGGGAAAAAAGCCGTTTTGGAAGATTTTAAATTCATTCCTGCTTATGAAGGATATGATGTAGAAAAAATTGCCGATCCAATTTCAAAAGAGATTTATAAATACTCCCAAGAAGGAAACACGATTGGTTGGGTGTTTAATGGATATCCGGTTGGTTGGAATGATGACCTTGGGGCAAGTGTCCAAAAATACGTAACCGGTAAATTGACTTGGGAAGAACTTGTCCAACAGAACATTGAAAATTGGGAGAAGATCCATAGCAAATAAGTATTGGGAAATGCAAGTGACCAATCGGCATGATAAGCGTGTCGATTGGTTGTTCCTAGTTATAAAAAAGTCCATTAGGGGTTCCTCAATAAGGGATTCAGCAAATAACCCAGTCATGATCTAAAACCCATTAACAATTAAATCATTTCAAGGAGGTCGGTTTCGTTGAGGAATCGGGATGCCGCATATTGGCTGTTTTTGACACCTGTTCTTGCTGCACTCATTTTGGTTGTGATCGTGCCACTCATCTATGGATTTTATTATTCCTTTACGAATTGGAACGGTTTAGGTACGCCGGATTTCATCGGACTTAAGAATTATATAGACTTGTTTACTGATAAAGGGTTCCTAGATACATTTTGGTTCACCATTAAATTTTCCGTAGCTGCAATTGTGGTAATCAATGTGATCGGATTAAGTTTGGCCCTCATCGTGACTTCGAAAATTAAATCAAGCAACATACTGCGGACAATTTTCTTTATGCCCAATTTAATCGGCGGCTTGATTCTAGGCTTTATTTGGCAGTTCATTTTCATTAAGGTCTTTGGTGCGATTGGTGATTTGACTGGGATCGAAGCATTCAATGGATGGTTATCAACGACTGATACAGGTTTTTGGGGATTGATCATTTTAACGTCTTGGCAAATGGCTGGATATATCATGATCATTTATATTGCCTATCTGCAGGCTGTTCCTGAAGACTTGATCGAAGCGGCAAAAATTGATGGAGCTAACAGCTTCCAGCGTTTTCGCCATATAACTTTTCCACTAGTGGCACCTGCTTTTACCGTCAGTTTGTTTTTGACGCTTTCCCACTCGTTCAAGATCTATGATCAAAATCTTTCTTTGACGAATGGAGCTCCCTATAATTCAACTGAAATGGTTGCGATGAACATTGTAAAATCCGCTTTCACCGAAAACGATATGGCATATGCACAGGCAAAAGCCGTCATCTTTTTCGTAATCGTGGCGGTCGTTTCGCTGACACAAGTCTATTTCAATAAAAAACGGGAGGTTGAGCTGTAATGAGGGGAAAATGGAAATTGTGGCTGATTGGATTCATCGGATTCATTTTGGCCATATTATGGCTCACTCCGTTTTATTTAATGCTTGTCAATGCCTTTAAAATGAAACGGGATATATTTGCCGATACACTGGGACTGCCTGAAACCTGGACATTCGAAAACTTCATTCAAGCTTTCGAGCAATTGGATTTCCTCCGGACTTTATTCAATTCTTTATTGATATCGGGCATCAGTGTAGTCATCATCATCATTTTTTCAGCGATGGCAGCATACGCTCTTTCCCGGAACAAAAGTAAAATAAGTTCCCTGCTTTTCTTTGTGTTCGTTGCAGCCATGCTGATCCCGTTTCAGTCTGTGATGATACCGCTTGTTGCCCAATTCGGACAGCTTGGGATGCTGAACAAGGCCGGCCTGATTTTCATGTATTTAGGTTTTGGCTGCAGTCTTTCCATATTCCTATATCATGGTACCTTAAAAGGGATCCCCATCTCACTTGATGAGGCAGCAAAAATTGATGGTGCTAACCGGTTTCAAGTATTTTGGTATATCATATTTCCATTATTAAAACCGATGTCCATTACAGTTGGGATCTTAAATGTCATTTGGATATGGAATGACTATTTGTTGCCATCCCTTGTTATTGGCGGTGCAGGATCTGAGACCATTCCACTTAAATTATTCTTCTTTTTCGGTCAATATACGAAGCAATGGCATCTCGCCTTGGCCGGACTTACTTTATCCATCATTCCAGTCATCATTGCGTACTTTTTTGCTCAGAGGCAAATTATCAAAGGAATTGCAGATGGAGCCGTTAAATAACTATTTAAATATAGGGAATATTAAACCATGTGCGGTGAATGGGGAGTGTTGATGAAATTGTCTGTTACCATAAAGGACGTTGCAAAAAAAGCGAATGTCGCTCCATCAACGGTATCGCGTGTAATCCATAACAGCCCGACAATCAGTGAAAAGACAAAGCGTAAAGTACGCAAGGTATTAAAGGAAATGGGCTATCATATGAATGAAAATGCCCGGAACTTAGTCACGAAGTCAACTAAGGCCATTGGGATCGTTATGAAAAGTTCGGCGAGGGAATCACTTTATAATCCCTTTTTTCCAGAAGTGATTCGAGGCATCGGGGATTTCTGTAATAAAGAAGGGTACAGTCTTTCTCTGACAACCGGCGAGACTGAGGATACCATCTTTGAGGATGTCGTGAAAATGGTTCAGGGCAGAAGAGTGGATGGAATGATTGTTTTATACTCTAAAAAGGAAGATAAAGTGGTGCCGTATTTATTAAAGCAGGGCTTCCCGTTTGTTTTGATTGGGAAGCCCAGTATGAATATGAGCGGTATCACATTCATTGATAACGATAATGTTCTAGCGGCCAGGGAAGTATCGGAGTTCGTACTCAGTCTTGGACATGAGCGAATCGCCTTCTTAGGGGGCAGTCCCGAGTTTGAGGTGATTCAAGACCGCTTGACAGGCTTTCAACATGCGATGGAACAGGCCGGATTGAATGTACCACAGGCATATATCAAATTGATTCCTTTAAATCGAACGGATGGAATTAACGCCATTGACGAATTGCTGGAATTGAAAGAGGCTCCAACCGCTTTTTTGGTTATGGATCTTTTATTGGGTGTTCTATTGCTGGGAGTGTTAGCTGAAAAGAACTTGAAAGTCCCACAGCAAATAAGCGTCGTCTGTTTTAACCACTCAGAATTCATAGAATTTTTAAGTACGCCGCTGACAACGGTTGATATCCATACGTATCAGTTAGGGTATGAGGCAGCAAAATGCGTGTTCGATTTAATTGCAAATCCGGAATTGATGGAAAAGAGCATTATGATTCCTACCAAAATCATAAAGCGTGAGTCGCATTTTGCTGCCAAAAAGGAAATTAAATGAAAAATGTAGAAATGTTTTACCAATTAAAGCTTGATTTTTGATAACATAAATTTACAATATAGATTATCACTACTATTTTTGAAAATTCATACTTTCTGGAGTCGATAAGTATGTTCTTATATTTTGATCAACCCAAACGCAAACGTTTGCGAATAAAGAGGTATTAGTTACACATACAAAGCAAGTTGCCATGAAATGAATCTTGAATGAAGGAGGTTATTCATGAGAGTCCTAGTATGGAATGAGTTTCGCCATGAGAAAACAAAGCCTGAAGTAGCCGAAGTATATCCTGATGGAATCCATGGTACAATTGCCGGGTTTTTACAAAGTGAGCAGGTCGAGGTAACGACGGCCACTCTCGATGAAGAAGAGCATGGGTTAACTGAAGAAGCACTGAAACGAACTGATGTACTTCTATGGTGGGGGCATGTTGCCCATGATGAAGTTCAGGATGAAATTATTGCAAGGGTCCAAAAGCGAGTACTCGAGGGAATGGGGCTCATCGTCCTTCATTCTGGTCATTTTTCAAAGATCTTCAAACGATTAATGGGTACGACTTGTGATTTGAAATGGCGGGTGGCGGATGAAAGGGAACGGCTCTGGGTTGTCGATCCCAGCCATCCCATCGTTGATGGAATCGGAGAATATATAGAGCTTGAGAAGGAAGAAATGTACGGGGAACATTTTGATATTCCTGCACCAGATCAATTAATATTCGTCAGTTGGTTTGAAGGAGGGGAAATATTCAGAAGCGGTTGCACGTATCAGCGGGGAAAAGGGAGGATTTTCTACTTCCGTCCAGGTCATGAAACCTATCCTACCTACCATAATCCGGAGATTCAAAAAGTAATTAAGAATGCCGTTGATTGGGTCAAGCCGGAATTTGGAATGGTAACGAACTATGGGAAAGCCGAACCGTTGGAATCCATCTCAGGCAAAGAGATGAAGTGAAGGAGAGAACAAAATGGGCAAAGTGAAGGTAGGAGTCATTGGATGCGGGAGTATCGCAAAAAACAGGCATTTTCCGGAGTATGATGCACATAGGGAAACTGAGATCATTGCCGTTTGTGATATTGTGCTCGACCGGGCGAATGCAGCCGCACAAAGGTATGGCGCGCAAGCATATACTGATTATATAGAACTTTTGAAGAATGAGGAGATTGAAGCGATCAGTGTATGTACACCGAATTACCTGCATGCACGCATCACAGTTGCAGCCTTGGAAGCTGGTAAGCATGTCCTTTGTGAGAAACCAATGGCTACTTCTTTGGCGGACGCTGAAAAAATGAATGCAGCAGCAGCTAAAAGTGGCAAAATACTAATGATTGGACATAATCAGCGTTTTGTTCCCTCACATCAAAAAGCGAAACAGCTTATTGAGAGCGGGAAGGTAGGGAAGGTCTATAGTTTCCGGACGGCATTTGGACATTCAGGGCCGGAAACCTGGAGCGTGGACGGACTGGAAAGCTGGTTTTTTAAGAAAGATCAGGCAGTCATTGGTGCAATGGGCGATTTAGGCGTTCATAAAGCTGATTTATTACGTTTTATCCTTGGTGAAGAATTTGTTGAAGTGGGAGCCTTTGTGGAAACGACTGCCAAGAAAAATACAGACGTCGATGACAGTGCGGCATGTATCCTCCGGACGGAGAGCGGTATCATCGGAACTCTTACCGCCAGCTGGTCTTATGCAAAAGAAGACAATGCTACAGTCATTTATGCGGAAAAAGCGGTATTGCGCCTTGAAGACGATCCGAAATACTCACTGATCATCCATCATGATAATGGAAGGACAGAAACCGTCCAATTAGGAAGCATCCAGACTAATGACTCAGAAGGACAGCATGATTCCGAAGTAATCAGCCACTTTGTAAAATGTGTGGTGGACAATAAGGAACCTCTTGTCTCAGGAGTTGAAGGTTTAAAATCACTCAAAGTCATTCTTGGCGCGATGGAATCAAATGCATCCCGAAAAATCATCCGCTTATAAAGGGGTTAAAAGTCATCATGTACAAATTAAAAATGGGTATTATCGGTGCTGGCGGAATTGCCCAAAAAAGGCATATCCCAGCTTTTCAAAAATTTCAAGATAAGGTGGTATTATACGCCATCCAGGATATAGATGAAATGAAGGCGCGTGAAGTGGCGCGTGAATTTCATATCGAGAAGGTTTTCACCAATTATGAAGAAATGTTTGCTGAAGTGGATGCCGTAACGATTGCAACGCCAAACAAGTTCCATGCGGAGATTTCCATTGCTGCTCTGCAAGCGGGTGTACATGTGTTATGCGAAAAGCCAATGGCCATCACGACGGAGGAATGTATAGCCATAACCGAGGCTGCAAACATATCGGGTAAAGTTTTATCGACTGCTTATCATTACCGCTTCATGAAGGAAGCCCAGGCTGCAAAGAAAATGATTCAGGCCGGTGAAATAGGTGAACCATATGTAGCGCGTGTACAGGCAATTAGACGGCGTAAAGTCCCTGGCTGGGGAGTGTTTACAAGCAAGGAGTTGCAAGGCGGGGGAAGCGTGATCGATTACGGCTGCCATTTGCTTGATTTGGCGTTATGGCTGATGGATGACCCAGAACCGATTGAAATCGTAGGTTCGACATATAATTATGTCAGTAAGGGTGTCGATCAGGTCAATTTATGGGGGAATTTCGATGCCTCGGTATTTGAGGTGGATGACCATGCAACGGCATATATCAAATTTGCCAACGGGGCATCTCTATTATTCGAAACATCTTGGGCAGCGAATATCCGTGAAGAAGCAACTGTTTTGAGTTTATCCGGAACGCAGGGCGGACTTGATGTGTTCCCGTTGGTCTTGAATCAGGCTAAGCACGGCATGCTTCTAAATAGTGAGGCAGTATGGATGCCAGGGGAGGATACACCAGACCTGCAGCAGGCAGAGAACTTCATTAATAGCTGCCTGGGGTTGGCGGAACCATTGGTAAAACCATCGGAAGCCACGAAAGTTTCAAAAATAATCGAAGCCATTTATCGAAGCTCGGCAAGTGGGAAGGTCATGAGCATAAATTAATGAAAAGGTGAGGTGGGGCTTGTGAAATTAGGGGTTTTTACAGTGCTATTTGCTCAAAAATCATTCGAGGATATGCTTGATTATGTCGCGGATTCCGGGTTAAAAACAGTTGAAATCGGTACAGGCGGGTATCCAGGAAATATCCACTGTCCGCTTGATGAACTGCTGGAAAGTGAAGAAAAACGTCAAAAATACCTCGAATCCGTTCAAACAAGAGGATTAACAATCAGTGCATTCAGCTGCCACGGCAATCCAATCTCTCCAGATGAAGCATTCGCTAAAGAAAGTGATGAAACACTGATTAAAACAATCAAGCTTGCATCCTTACTGAACGTCCCGGTCGTCAATACCTTTTCCGGTACAGCTGGTGATCACGAAGGAGCTAAATATCCAAACTGGCCTGTCGCCCCATGGCCGCATGAGTATACTGATGTGCTGAAATGGCAATGGGAAGAAAAATTGATCCCCTATTGGAAAAAAACAGCCGCCATAGCCGATGAGCACAATATAAAAATCGGACTTGAACTGCATGGGGGCTTTCTCGTCCACACACCCTACACCTTGTTAAAACTGCGGGAAGCTACATCTGATGCAATAGGCGCCAATCTTGATCCAAGCCATCTTTGGTGGCAGGGCATCGAACCAGTCGGGGCCATCAAAATCCTAGGGAAAGCGGGAGCAATCTACCACTTCCACGCTAAAGACACATACTTGGATCAGGACAACATCAATATGTATGGATTAACCGACATGCAGCCATATGGAAATATCCAGAGCCGGGCCTGGAACTTTCGCTCTGTTGGATGCGGCCACAGCCTGCAAGAGTGGTCCGATATCATGAGCGCCCTACGAACATACGGTTACGATTACGTCGTCAGCATTGAACATGAAGATCCGCTGATGTCAGTTGAAGAAGGATTTCAACGGGCCGTAACCAATCTGAAAACTGTACTCATCAACGAAAGCCCAACTGATTTATGGTGGGTATAGTTTGTAGCCGATAACGAGCAGCCTATTGCAGGTTGCTTTTTATTTTGACCCTAACTTGTGAAAAAGTAACATACGAGTAAATTGCAAAGTTACGAATAAAAAAGCAAATTATTGTTGGAAAAACTCTTTTGAAATTAAAAAAAGATGCCCCCGGATATTTGGGGGCATCTTTATTATCATCTTCGCCTTGGAGTATAATCCAGCTCCTTAAATAGTTCCGTCAATTCATCCTCGGTTAGATCACGCCATTGTCCGATCGCTAGTCCGTCCAAATGGATGTTCATGATCCGGATTCGATGCAAATCACGGACTTCATAGCCTAGTGCAGAGCACATACGGCGGATTTGTCTGTTCAATCCTTGCATTAAAGTGATGTTAAATGTATATTTGGTCAACTGTTCAACCTTGCATGGAAGTGTTTTCGTATCCAAAATCTCCACTCCGGATGACATATCTCTAATGAAGGAAGCGGTAAGTGGCTTATCCACGGTTACGATGTATTCTTTTTCATGTTTGTTTTCTGCACGAAGGATTTCATTTACGATGTCTCCATCATTTGTAAGGAGGATCAGACCGCTTGAGTCTTTGTCCAGCCGTCCGATATGAAAAATACGAAGCGGATGATTTACAAAATCAACGATATTCCCTTTAATGTGTTTTTCCGTCGTACTTGTAATCCCTATCGGTTTATTCAGTGCAATATAGACATTTTGCTGTTCCACTTTTATCGGATTGCCATCTACACGAACATCATCACCGGGTTCAGCTTGACTGCCGAGCTCAGCCACAGTGCCATTAATCGTCACACGGCCCTCGGCTATCCATTTGTCTGCGCCCCGTCGCGAGGTAATTCCGGATTCACTGATATATTTATTGATCCTCAACTATAGCACACCTTTACATTCAGATTTTCTTCTTTAAAGGATAACGTAAATCATGGTGCATAGACAAGGGGAAAAGCCAAGAATGCATTGTTGAAGAGTATTACTGGATTACATGTTCTTCGTGACAGCTGCCGGATCTTCCTTTTTCCTTTTGCTTGTCAGGTAGACGCCAAAGAAGACAAGGAGACCTCCTAGGATTTGGACGATAGTAATCGCATGCCCTAAAATCAGGCTAAGAATGGCGGTAAATGCTGCAATCAGATTTAGATAAATCCCAGCCTGGCTGGCATTGATATGACGAAGGGAAATATTCCAGAAGATAAAGGAACCGACAGACGGGAAGATTCCAATATAAAAGAGACCCGTGATGGCTGTACTGCTTAACTCAAGGTCCATTCCCGACCCAATGGCGAATGGAGCGACGAGAATCAACCCGAGAAATACGGAAACGGCAGTAGCTGAGATGGTCGGAATGTTTTTCAGTTTTTTACCGATTATTGAATAGAAGGTCCAAACGAGAATCGCGAGGATCATCAATAAGTCGCCTTTATTGTAATTAAGCTGGAAAATATCCAGAAGGTGTCCTTTTGTCAAGACCAATAAAACGCCGAATAAGGATATGATAAGTCCGAGTGCATGGAGGGATGAAATTTTCTCCTTTAACAGCAATGCGGAAAAAAGAACAAGTAAGGCAGGGTTCATGGAATTGAAAAGAGCGGCATTCATGGAAGTTGTATAGGTCAGAGCCCAATAAAGGAAAAAATTATAACTGATGATTCCCAGCACACCCATGATTAATAGTAATTTCCAGGCTTTCCATACACCCTTCCAGTCTGGCTTTTCAATCCATTGGGCTAAAGGAAACAATAAGAAAACAGCTATTAGCCATCGGATAAATGTTAGTTGGATCGGGGAAAGTTCGGTCACAACGTATTTTCCGAAAATGTAATTACCGGCCCAAAACAAATTTGCCAAGATAAGAAATAAAATAACAATAGATTTTTTCATCAGACTGCCTCTTCCTTAATTGGTGGAATATTCACTGAATAAAATAAAACAGAAGTACTTATGCAATATAGGGAGCTTAGTAGTCAATTTTTGTTCAAGGATGGACCACAGAGTACAAATAAAGAAAAAGAAAAGGCCGTTCAAATTGACCTGAACAGCCTTTTCACATCTATATTAAGCGAAAATGGCACTAATTTCGGCGATTTCATCCATGGTTAGATCGACATCCAATGCTTGTAAGTTGCGTGTGACCTGTTCTGGTTTTTTCGCTCCGGGGATCAGTACATCTATCGAGTGCCGAGTTAAATACCAAGCTAGTACCACATCGGCGACATCGGTATGCTTCCTGTTGGCGATTGCCCGTACTTCTTCCACTTTTTGCAGGTTGCTTACAAAGGCTTGTCCTTTGAAAAGCGGACTTTTTGCCCGGCCGTCCTCGAATGTTGATTCCTGATTATATTTGCCGCCGAGCAGACCGGAAGCAAGCGGGAAATAAGGAATGAAGGAAATATTATTTTCGGCTGTATATGGCAGTAGGTCTTGTTCTGCCTCCCGTTTGAATAGATTGTATTCGGATTGCAGGACATCGACATATCCGTCTTTATTCGCTTCTTTCAATTGTTCGTATGAAAAGTTCGAGACGCCGATTGACTTGATTTTGCCTGCATCCTTCAATTCCTTCAAGGCACCTACTGCTTCATCTTTAGGGGTATCATCATCAGGGAAATGGATATAAAATAGGTCGATGTAGTCTGTTTGGAGCCTTTTTAGACTCGAGTCCACGGCTTTTTGCAGAAAAGCTGGAGAGTTATCAAAGACGATGTTGCCATCGACAAATTTGTGTGCCCCTTTAGTGGCAAGGACTATATCTTTGCGTTTGCGACTCTCTTTAAGGATTTCACCTATAAGTTCTTCTGAACGCTCAGGACCGTAAATGTAAGCTGTATCCCAAAAGGTAATTCCCTCTTCTAATGCCGTTCTCAAAATATCCCTTCCTGTATCCTCGCTTAGATTAGGGAATAGGTTATGTCCGCCAATTGCATTCGTGCCAAGACCAATCGGATTAACAAAAAGATCTGTTTTACCAATACGGGTTTGTTTAGACATATTACTTATCATCTCCTTTGACCCCATCATAACAAAAAGTGGATGTGGATTTCCAAAATAAAGCAATGGTGGCGTGTGAAAAATAAGCAGATGATCCGTAAAATCACCTGCTTCCTCCATTAATATAATGTATCGATTTCCAACTCCTCAGCTGGTGCCGTTTGTCCGATTTGACTGAGCAGAAGGCCAAAGGCTGTACCGACGAGAGCAGGGATGATCCACTCCATGCCGTAGGCAGAAAGGGGAAGGACATCACTCAAGGTTTGCACGGGTCCTAATTGTAAACCGAATGCATTCAGTCCATCTATCAAGGCGAAAACTCCCGTGAAAGTCATTGCACTGCGATAAACCTTCTTCGGGTTTTTGAAATGATTGCTGAAGAATGTCAGGATAATCAGGACGATCGTTAACGGATAAGCCATCACAAGGAATGGTACCGAGACTTTTAAAATTTGATTCAGACCCATATTTGAAAGGATGAAACCGACGATTGTTACAATCAGAATGACGGTTTTGTAGTTCAGATTGGGGAAAAGTTTTGAGAAATATTGTCCGCAAGCAGTCGTCAATCCAACGACTGTGGTGAAGCATGCTAAAGTGAAAATGATGCCGAGAAGGGCCCTCCCGCCGGTTCCAAGTAAAAGGATGGATGCGACGGTGAGGATATCCGTTCCATTTTCGAATGACCCATCAGCTGCCATGCGTGCTCCCATTACTCCTAAGGAGATATAAACTAAAGAAAGCAAAACACCAGCGATAAGCCCCGCTTTTACTGTATATCTCGTCAATTGTTTTCGTTCGGAAATCCCCCTTTGCTGGATTGAAGTAAGGATGACGATCCCAAAAGCCAAGGCAGCTAGGGCATCCATCGTGTTGTAACCTTCAATGAACCCTTTCGAAAATGATCCTGCAGCATATGCTTCGGTTGGAGGCTGGAATGGAGCATCAAGCTTTACGAACCCAACGACACAGAGAATGACCATGGACAATAGTAGAACGGGTGTGATCCAGCGTCCCATGAAGGTTTCCATTTTTTCTGGATTCAATGAAATGGCATAAACGATGATGAAAAATATGGTAGTGAACATGAATAGAAATATTGATTGATTCATTGAGTCGCCAAGATACGGCTTGAAGCCCATTTCATAGGCAACATTCGCATTCCGTGGAATGGCCAGAAAAGGCCCGATGCTTAAATAGATGACCACCATGAACAACGTGCTGAATAAAGGATGTACACGGGCACCGATGGTTTGTGCCCCGCCTTTAACAAGGGAGACTGCAAGAAGCACCAAAATTGGCAGGCCGACTCCGGTGGCGACAAAACCGGCAATGGCTGGCCAGAAAGAAGTTCCCGAAGATGCTCCTAAAAATGGAGGGAATATGAGATTCCCCGCTCCGAAGAACATTGAGAAAAGCATAAGGCCGATAAATAATGTGTCTGTTTTTTTCATGGTGATTTCTCCTTTTTAAAAAATGATAACTCTCGCCGACTGGCCTGAAAAAGGCAAATTAAAGTGTTTTTTTGCAAATAAAAAACTCGCCCCTGAAAATCAGGGACGAGTTTGTGCTCGCGTTACCACCCATATTCCGCACTTCAAAGAAGCTGCGGCACTCAGTCAACGTACGAATTCATACGTGATCCATTGTAACGGCGGAAACCCGTCAAAGCCTACTGCATTTTCAGCTTTGCATCTCAGAGATGATTTTCGGATAGGCCTTGGACATCGACTTCCACCACATGTCGACTCTCTGTGGAACAGGGTTCTCATCTTACTCTTTCTCTTCATAGATTTTATAATATAAAGATAATTTAGCAAATTCAGATTATAAAGTCAACATAATTTATCATTAATCCTTTTAAAGGAGCAGGAAATTAGTCCCCAGTTGGCGAAACTTCCTTTATCAAGAGTGTTTTTTGAAAAAGAATAGGATATTACTCCCTATTATCTTTCTAATCGCAACTATATTATAATAGAAGGCAGTACACTAAAGGAGACAACAGTATGTCTGAAAATAAAAAATTAAGCCTCGCGGATGCAGTCAAACAAAAACTGGCTCAAAAGCAAGCGGGATCAAGTAAAGATAAACTGGAAACAGGCGTTGTGAAGAAAACGAAACAGCTTAAAAGCCAGTTGACAAAAAAGCCGAATAACCAACGTAAGCGTACAGGGGTATAATCCTAATTTGTCAAAGGACAACGACTGTTCGGAGCTTATCAGAGAGCAGTTACCTTTCATGAATGAGGGTACTGCTTTTTTATATGAACGTAAAAATAGGGATTTAGTAATGGGTGAGGCAGAGTGATTTTGTTTTTTACCGTTTTATAGGTAGTTGAAGGGCTGGGCATCTGGTAATTTAGAGGCATAAAGAATGATTTGCTCACTTCTATCTGATATGTGGTAAAACTAGAAAAAACATTTTTTTTCTAATATGGAAATGACATCTTTGTATCGGTTTGTTAAAAACATTACAGTTCCGTTTGTTTCTGTTTTAAAATTGTAAGAGTGGTGACATGTTGTTACCATATTGTTTTGCTAAAATAATATTTTAAGGTTTTGTAAATAATATTTTAACTAAAGGAACCTATAAATTGAATGATAGGTCTACTAGAAGGGCTTATAGAATCAGTGATGATCCTTTAATTGAAAATATGAAATATATCGGGGGAATAAAGATGGACGAACGGCTGATCGGGAAAAAATATTATGAAACGATGATTGAGGATTCAAGGAAGCATCCCATTCAAGCTTTGGGTGAAATGTTTCTCGTGGAACAAAAAAAGGAAAGAGCGGATTTAACCGCAATTCGATTTGCACAAGGAGAAGTATATTTTCAGCATCATGACTATGAAGCAGCCATTTTTAAATGGGAAAACATAGAAGGGGAGCTTGGTTCATGGGCGAAGAAAAACATCGCTGATGCTTATTTTGAACTGGAAATGTATTCAACCGCAGAGGATATCTATAAATCCGTCGATACGAATGAAACGGTCTTGAAAACAGAGGTTCTTTTGCAGCTTTTTTCCCTGTACATAGTGGAATCGAGAAATGACCTGGCTTCCAAAGTCGTGAAAGAAGCAGTCGAGTTTCAACCGGACTACCCGAATGTCACGGAAATCGCACGTGCCTTTTTTGAAGAACAAAAGGATTGGAACAGTGCAGTGGTATTAGCGGCGAATGAAAGTATCCGTACAGAATCAATGGGCTGGTTCGATGTGCTGAAAACGTATATCCAGCAGGGGGTTGCCCAATCGATGGAACCGGATTATTTTTCAACTGTCCTTGGTTCGCTATACACACTCGACCAGGAACGGTTCGAAAAGGTGACGGTTGCCCTGTGGAAAAATTATAAATATACGGATTCTTATTTCGAATGGCTAAGAGTGATTAATAACTTGATAGATACCCTCGAATTAAACCATGCGGATGTATGGGATGAGCTTTCCGTCTATTACAGGGATGCATATGCAGGTCTGTTAGAAGGAACGCACCTAATCAAAGATTTAAGCCCTGTTGTGCCAAGGTTGCTGGAAAACTGGCTCAAAATCGCGGATGGGGAGCTCTCGCTGTTTGCGGCGGCATCAGCGTTGTCCTGGAATGAAATCTTCCCGGATACGATCAATGCGCTGGTCATTCAGGATGCGGAAAGCCTGCTTTCGAAATCTCCTAAATTGGGAGGCGGACTGGAAGCGGGAGAGAAACTGTTCAATTCCATTATCCAGTGGGCTGAAGATAATGATTTAAGGGTTGGCAATAAGCTTAAATGGATGGTCGAGGGGCTAAAGGATACCGGGAATTTCAATCTTCTTCTTGTAGGAAGTACAGGAAATGGCAAGACATCCTTTATTCAGTCAATTGTTGGCGAGAGCATTGCCGCTGAAGATCATTCGTCACTAGTCAGTGTCAAAGACGGGGATGATTTGGAAATCCTTGAAATTACCGATACAGATAGAAAAGTTGTCATGGAGCTAACTGAATTGGATGAAACACGCCGCCAGCGCGGGACTATTGTCGATGTGACGATCATCAGTGACTATCTAAGAAATAACCGTCTGCGATTATTGGATACACCGGGGTTCAATGGGGAAAAAAGTGTGGAATCCGATTTCCAAGGCTATTTACATGGCAGTGATGGTCTGATGTTCGTTCTTGATGCCCGGGCGCCTTTCACTGGCAGCGAACGGGATCTGTTATTGGAAATTCAAATGATGGCACCGAAACTGCCGATTCATTTCTTATTAAATAAAATGGACACAATATACAGTGATCAGGTCGCAGTCCGGATGGAAGATGAAACATGGGATAAAGTGAATGCCTATTTCCCGAATGCGAAAGTATTCGCTTTCTCCAAACTTTATGACAGCAAGCAGCAATTGAAGGACCTTTCAGCCTTCCTTCAATCGAATTATCAAGATGATAATTGGAAGGAAAGAAGATCTGAAAAAATCCTAGCCTTCATTCGTAGGACTTTATCTTATCTGTTAGAAAAACGTGCAGCCAATGAGCGGAAATGCGAGCATTCCATCTCTTGGAATGAACAGATGGAAGTCAAGCTGAATGGGGCGGTCAATCAACTGGCTGATTTGGAAAAAGAAAAAAGTGAAAATATCACAAGGTCGTATCGTCTGCTTAAGGATGAAGTGAAAAATCAGCTTTCTACTAAAATTCCTGAATTACTGAGGGATTGCTCTAAATCGTTAACGGAAAGCAGTGATTTCAGTCAGGTCCATGTACAGTTAAACCAGGAAATGAATGAGCGGATTCAAAACTTCATTTCTGATAAGATCATGCCTCAATATTACCGTTCTCTTCAAGACTGGATTGCCAGTTCCCAAATGGAGTTCTCACAAAGCCAACAGTTTATGGATGAGATGAGTGCCGGATTCAATGAATTATACAAAGAAGAAAGGATTATGCTGGCAGGTGACTTCAGGGTATTGGATGACTGGCGCCGTGATGCCGACCGGATGACAAGCAGTATCCGCATCGAAAACGTTAATATCCTTTTGCGCAGGACTCCATCACAATTGCTGCTTAAAGGAGCAGGGAAGCTGTTTGGAGCGATACCGCAAAATAAAGCCAATATGTATAATCGTTATAAGAAATACCTGGAAAGTGAAGATTATTTGGATGTTGCCGAAATGATCACGGAACGTTTCCTTACCCAATTTGGATTGTTTGAAAAATCTTTGGATCGGGACATCTCACTTTTCTATCGCAGTTCATTTGCCTTACTTCAAAAAACGATAGAGCAAACGCAGGCTGAAATTAAAGACTACCAGGCTGCATTGGAGCATATGAAAGAAAATCCGGAAGTTTACCGTGACCCGATCACTTTGTTCGAAGTGAAATTAAGACAGTTGGAGAGGCTTGAAAAAATTGAGAAAAAGCGTCTAGCCCAGCTTCAAAGAAAATGAAAAATAACAGGGAACATTTGAAATATTCAAAAATCTATTGACTTTACGACTATATCCCTATAAAGTGTTAATTACGAAAACGTAAAACAATATATCTCTTATCAAGAGTGGCGGAGGGACTGGCCCTAAGATGCCCAGCAACCGTTCCATTAGGAATTGGTGCTAAATCCTGCAAAACAGAAATGTTTTGACAGATAAGAGAGGGACAAGTCTGCAAAACAGCCGATTAAACCTCTCTATATTAGAGAGGTTTTTATTTTGGGATTTACACCAACTTAACTTATAAGAATAATACGAAAATATGGAGGGAAACAAGATGAGAAGGTCTATTAAAGGGATATTCATTTCAGCCATCGCTTCGGCTTTGCTTTTAACGGGTTGCTCTACGGGACAGAGTTCCACAGAATCGAAGAAAGAAGAAAAAGTATCTTTTGAAAATGTTCCGGAAAGATTTGCTGATGGGGATGGAGCCAAAATCAAAGTGATTCGTAAAATTGGCGGTGATGACCATACGGCCCAATATCTGGCGGGGGCAAAAGAAGAGGGAGAAGCACTGGGATTTCAAGTGGATACATATACAGCTAACGGTGATACGGCTAAATTCCATGATGCGATAGCGCAGGCTTTGGAGGAAGATTACGACGGCTATATCATTTCCCATGGTGATGATGCAGCAACTGTGAATGACGTTCAAAAGTTGGTTGATGCAGGTAAAAGCGTTGTCACATTCGATTCAATAAGCGATCTATCTAAAATAGAAGGCGTGACATTAACCTCACAAGATGATGAAGCATTGGCAACACTGGCTTTTGATAAACTGATAAAAGAACAGAAAGGTGAAGCGGCAATTGCATATCTTTGGGTGGACGGTTTTCCTCCAATGGTAAGAAGAAATGCAGTCTATCAGGAAAAATTAAAAGAAAATCCCGGGATTAAAGAAGTCGAAAGATTTGGAGTGGCATCTGCTGATACTTCGGTTCAGACACAAAATGCCGTAGCCGCAATGCTGAATAAATACCCTAAAGGTAAATTGGATGCCATTTTCGCAACATGGGATGCCTTTGCAATCGGTGCAGCCAGGGCGATTAAAGAAGCGGGCCGCGATGAAGTGAAGATATATGGAATTGATGTATCCAATGCAGATCTCCAGGAAATCCAAACAGCAGATAGTTCGTGGTCCTACACGGCAGCAGTCGATCCCAAGTTGATAGGTGCAGTGAATATGAGGATATTGGCTAAAAAATTAGCGGGTGAAGAAACGCCGAAAACATATGATCTGGAGGCATCACTTATTTCACAAACGCAAATCCAAGCTTCAAAAGAAGCGGTAAACATGGCAAACCTGTCTGGTATTGTCGAAGGCTGGGGTGTATCGACGGAATTTGAAGAAGAATGGATGAAGGTTTTGAAAGATCATTATAAAAAGTAAAAAGAGACACTCTCTTTCCGGTAAGGGAGTGTCTGTTCAATAAGGGGGAATGGACATGGGCACACATCTAGAAATGAAGAAGATTTCAATTGAATTTCCGGGGGTAAAGGCGCTGAGTGAAGTTGATTTTTCCGTACGATCAGGAACAGCACACGCATTGGTCGGTGCAAACGGAGCAGGGAAATCGACGTTAATGAAAGTATTATCGGGAGCCCATGTTCATTATTTAGGTGACATTTTTATTGATGGGATGAAGCGGGATATCCGCTCGCCAAAATCGGCTCAGGAACAAGGCATTCAAATTGTTTATCAGGAAGTGGATACCGCCCTCATCCCTTATTTAACGGTTGGGGAAAATGTAATGTTGAATGATATGGTCCAAAACATGGGGGGGAAACAGAGAGTCCGATGGAAAGAGCTGCACAATCAAGCCGATTATATTCTTCAAGATATGAAAATTCGTGTCCCTTCGAAAAAGCTGGTAAGAGATCTTACTTTGGCTGAAAAACAGATGGTCCTGATAGCAAGAGCCGTTTCGACAGAATGCAAATTCCTGATTCTCGACGAGCCAACTGCTCCGTTAAGCCATACGGAGACCACAGAACTTTTTCGAATTATAAATGAATTAAAGCAAAAAGGCGTGGGAATCATTTTCATTTCACATCGTCTGCCTGAGATTTTTGAAATCTGTGAGGAAATTACAATCATGAGAAATGGGAAGCGTGTCACTTGTCGAAAAAACGAGGACATAACCAGTACCGAAGTGGTAGAGAACATGCTCGGGAAAACCATGGATGAACAGTTTCCTGAAGTGAATACTTCGATTGGCGACGTAATTCTGGAAGTGAAGGGATTGTCAGATGCCGGTAAAGTGAAGAATGTTAGCCTGAATATTAAAGCAGGCGAGATAATCGGCTTGGCAGGTTTGGTCGGGGCTGGGAAAACGGAGCTGTGTAAAACCCTTTTTGGTCATACATCGATCACAGCGGGAGAAGTCATCCTGAATGGTCGAAAGCTTTCTTTGAAATCACCGTATGAAGCAGTAAAAAGCGGTCTGGCACTTGTACCTGAGGAACGCAGGAAAGAAGGGGTCCTTGTCCAGGAATCAGTCTCGGCGAACTTGACTGCAGCCAGTCTCGACAAATTCTGCAAGACGTTCAGCTTCGTGGATCGTAAAGCGGAAAAGGAAAGAGCGAAAGAAATGATCGTAAGCCTTGGCATTAAGACTCCTTCAGGGGAAGCGAATGTCGAAAACCTTTCAGGTGGTAATCAGCAAAAAGTTGCCATTGGAAAATGGCTTATGGCCGATGCGGATGTATACATATTCGATGAACCAACGAAAGGGGTCGATGTTGGAGCCAAGAAGGATATATTCGAATTGATTGCAAAGCTTGCAAGGAATGGGAAAGCGATTATTTATGCATCATCCGAACTTTCCGAAATCATTGGCATTACCAACCGGACATATGTGTTATATGACGGGAGCAATGTCATCGAATTAGAAACGAACAAAACGAATGAAGAAGAACTATTATTCTATTCAACAGGAGGAAAATAGAATGAGCATACCCATTCCTGTTACACAGACAGCGAAAGCGAAGAAAAAGGTGGAGCTATTCGACTTTTTCTATAAATATGGCACAATATTGACGATTATCATTCTGATTGGAATTTTTGCCGTGTCCAATCCATCTTTCATTCAAACTACTAATCTGATCAACATCCTGCGTTCCATTTCAATCGTGACCATCATCGCGATCGGCATTACGATATCCCTGACCGTGGATGGCTTCGACCTTTCTGTCGGCTCCGTAGCATCATTGGCTAATGCCATCGTCATATCAGTGTTTGTCTGGTTTTCCCAGGATACATTTATCGCCATATTGGCAGCGGTCGGTGCCTCACTTGTCGTAGGGGCTTTGAATTCATTCATGATCGTTAAATTAAGAATTCCCGACATGCTGATGACATTGGCCACCATGTTCATTATCCAGGGAATTGCCCTTACTTATACCAAGGGGGCCACGGTCTCGCAAAATATGGTCATGCCCGACGGAACATTCGCATCAGGACTGATCAGCCCGTTTTTCGCCAAAATTGGCCAGGTACCATGGATAATCCTGATCATGGCAGTCATTGTGATAGCGACACATATCTTTTTAACTTATACGAAGCACGGCCGTTATATGTACATTATCGGAGGAAATAAGGAAGCAGCGAGACTTTCCGGGATATCGGTTAATAAATACAAAATCCTTGCCTACCTGCTTTCAGCTCTATTTGCTGCAATCGGGGGGATTGTTCTAGCTTCAAGGGTCATGACATCTGAAATCAATTCGGGGTCCCCCTATTTAATGGATGCCGTTGCAGCAGCCTTCATTGGTTCCTCCGTTTTAGGAGCGGGAAAACCGAATGCCTTTGGAACCTTTGTAGGTGCAGTCCTGATTGGAATCCTTCAAAATGGGCTAATCATGATGTCCGTTCCGTATTATGCGATGGATATCGTCAAAGGAACAGTGCTGGCCCTTGCGCTCGCGGTAACCTATTACAAACAAAAACACTAAAATGACAGATTTTGAAGATTGATAAAATCCTGTTGGATATGCAACAGGATTTTTCCTTTTCTAAAAGGGACGGGTCATGGATATGAATTTTCGCATCTTCATCATTTTACTTTCGCTAAAATGGGGACAGGAGGACATTTGCTCCCTCATTGGAGGAGTATAAGCGGTGATCCCCGATAGCAAAATTTTATAGAGAACTTAACAAAGTCTTAAAGATTTTATTTAAAATGTAAGTAAAGGGGAAGAAGAGAAGATACGGGTAGTTTACTATACTAAAGAAGGAGACGATGAGTGATTCCACAAGAGACGAATACGGAGGTAATTCAAGGAAAACATATCATTGGAAAACTATCAAAGTGGTTAACAGGGTGTTCTAGCTACGATACACCTTCCTATTTAGGGGCAGAATCTTCTTATATTATCAGCTGCGACCAATCTTTGTCGTTCAGCTCTTTTTCTTATGGGTTTAAAGGGACCGGTAGTTGCATAAGATTTTTTTTACTTTATAATTAGTACCAGGTATTAATATCAGTTATAGAATTGATGCAATTCATAACACGAGGTGGTTATTTTATGTTCAAATCCAAAGCACGTATTACTGCGATAGGTTCTTATGTTCCAGAAAAAAGGTTAACAAATAAGGACTTAGAAAAGATGGTTGAAACCAATGATGAATGGATTGTTAAGCGTACTGGTATTAAAGAGCGAAGAATTGCACATGAAGAAGAGTTTACTAGTGATATAAGTTATAAAGCTGTAAAGGATTTAATGGAACGGTATGATAAATCTGTCGAAGATGTTGATATGATAATTGTCTGTACCTTTACACCTGATTTCAATACTCCAAGTGTAGCTTCTTTAGTCCAAGCAAAGCTAGGTATTAAGAATACTGGAGCTATTGATTTAAACGCCGCTTGTGCAGGATTTACTTATGGATTGCATGTAGCTAACGGTTTAGTAACATCTGGGTTAAACAAGAAAGTTCTTGTTATTGGAGCTGATACTTTATCTAAGATTATGGACTATGAAGATCGAGCCACTTGTATTTTATTTGGGGATGGTGGAGGAGCAGTTCTTGTAGAATATGATGAAAAACAGCCAAGTTTTATTTCTTCACATTTATATTCGGAAGGAGAAGGCGGAAAAAATTTATATAGTACAAACCTATCGACACGTATAAATGGTGAAGACTTGAATAATAGCGGTAACCTTGTACAAAATGGTCGTGAGGTTTATAAATGGGCTGTTACTACTGTTCCAAAAGGAATGCAAACTGTGATGGAAAATACTGAATTTCATTTGAATGATGTTGATTGGTTTGTACCTCATAGTGCAAATTTAAGAATGATTGAGTCAATATGTGATAGAAGTGGCTTTCCAATTGAGCGTACTTTATATAGCTTAGTGGAGTACGGAAATACTTCTTCAGCAACGATACCATTAGCTTTAGACCAAGGAGTAAATGAAGGAAAGCTCAGTGATGGTGAAAAGATTTTATTATATGGTTTCGGTGGTGGATTAGCACAAGCAGGATTGCTTATCGATTGGACCCTGTAACCCTTTTTTTCTGCTGCTGATCAACCGCTTTGTTCTTATTTATCTAAAGGGACAGTTTAAGTTAACAAGGATATTAAAATAATAAAAGACACCGTACTAATAGGTACGGTGTC
>NZ_JADILK010000049.1 GCF_017355165.1 Bacillus sp. SD075
TTCAAAGGGAATTTCAAAAGGGGTTCGGAATTTTTAAATTCAGAACCCCTTTTGTCTACAAACTGTAATAGCAAAGGTGAACCCCGAATGGTTCACCTTTGCTATTTGGCTAAGTATTTACTCCGAGATCAAGAATGCCAAAAAACCACCATAAACGGCGGCTTAATTTCCAATATACAGGAATCGGCTATCTTATGTAAGTTATCTGATTTCAGGAAAATATATATAGAAATGACATGATTTCGCTATTTTCATTAATGTGTTAGAGAACCAAGTTTCATGGAAATGGCCTTGGCGGCTTTCGTTACTTTGTCTATCAATTCTGGCAAGCGATCTTCCTGAAATCTTGCTTCAATCCCAGCCACACTAATACCAGCTACTATATGACCTTTACCATTGAGTATCGGTGCACTCACCGCTTTTGTATAATCCTCAAGTTCTGATGAAGTTATCGTGTAACCATTCATTCTCGCTTCATCCAAAGCATGACGGAGTATAGTTTTTTCCGTTATTGTTCCAATGGCGATTGGTTTTAATTGAATCCTTCCCAAATAATTTTCACGCTCTTCTTCTGGCAAATATGCTAGGATGATTCGAGAATCGCCTGCATATAATGGCGAACGCCTTCCAATAGATGTATAAAGACGAACAGGATGCAGGGTGTCCACCTTTTCAATGTACATCGCTTCATCCTTATCCCTCACAATTAAATTCACTGCTTCTTCAACATCATCCCGAAGGTCCTTCATGATGGGATAGGCAATTGACCTGATATCCAAACGCTCCCCCACCAGTTGACCAAACTGCAAGAATATCAGTCCAAGTGAATAATGGCCATTGTCGTCCTTTGTTAAAAATCCCATTTCTTCCAATGATCCCACCATACGGTGTAACGACGTTTTCGGCAAATTGGAAAGTTCCATCATTTCGTTAAAGCTCAGTTTCGGATGATTTAAGAAAAGGGTTAAGATTTGCATGGATTTCACGACCGTTTTGTTATGTGCCTGCATACATTGTCTCCTTTCATGATACATGTTTTCCTTACCTATCATTCTATTATAAAACATGGAAGAAAGGATGTTATTCCTTGAGTAAAATATATATACAAGCGGGAACAAAAATGAGAAAACACTCTTTAAGAGTACTTTCTCATCGTTTGCGTACCTTTCCGAAGGAATTATAGATCCAGCCATTTTTTCAGGGCTAAAAAAATCGAAACCTGCAATTCCTTCAATTGTCGTTCTTTTTGAAGGAAAAGCCGTTCAGCCTCCTTTAGGTTCACCCGTGAGAATTGAATGGATTCACCGGGTTTAACCTGAGCGATACTTGGTAAATCTGCCGTAATCACTTGAGCTATCTTAGGATATCCCCCCGTTGTTTGGCTATCTGCAAGGAGAATGATCGGATTTCCATCAGGAGGAACCTGAACGGACCCATTTGTGACCGCTTCAGACAATAACTCCTCATTATCCTTTAACTCCAGTGTGGGGCCTGTTAATCTATATCCCATGCGGTCGGATTGATTGGAAACCTTAAATGCCCCCGCTACAAAACTATCTTTACTTGAATCTGTGAAATATTCGTATTGGCTTCCATCGATGAAACGGATGAGAGGTTTTCCTCCTTGCACGAACTCCTTCTCATTGACAAACCACTTTGGGAAGGAAAATGAACCTTCAAACGTGCGGTCACCTTGAATTTTCGAAGGTTCATTAAACGCCAAGACATCGTCAGCCTTTAAGGCTCTCCCCATAAAGCCGCCAATCCCAGCCCTTAGATATGTGCTTTTACTCTCCATAATTTCAGGAATATCAAAGCCACCCGCCACTGTTACGTAAGCCCTGCAACCTGATTTACACCCTTCAAATCGAAGAATCGATCCATTTTTCACAAGAATGGGCCTCCACATCGGTACAACGTGATTCTCGATTGTAGGTGATAAGTTTCCACCCGTAATCGAAATCAGGCAATCTTTCTCGAATTTAATGGTCGGCCCCATTAATGTAATTTCCAAGGCCGCTTCTCCTTCTTCATTGCCAACCAACATATTGGCAATTCGTAAAGAATGTCCATCCATTGCCCCGCTTACAATCACCCCATGTTGCTGAAATCCTTTTCTTCCAAGATCCTGTATACTTGTTAATAATCCCGGTTTGATTACGCGCAGGCTCACTGAACCCCCTCCTTAAGGATCATTTCTTTATATTCTTGATCCGAAATCGGATGGAACTTCACAATATCCCCTGCTTGTAATAGACTTGGAGGATTTACATTTGGTAAAAATAGTTTGGTTGGCGTCTGTCCGATTAATTGCCATCCACCAGGTGTTGATATAGGATATACACCTGTTTGCATACCGGCGATTCCTACTGCCCCTGCCGGGATGGTCATTCGCGGAGAGGAACGCCTAGGTGTCGCGATTTCTTCTGACAGTCCGCCAAGAAACGGGAAACCTGGTGCGAACCCAATCATATAGGCCAAATAATCCCCGGTTGAATGAATATGAATGACTTCATCAGTTGTCAAATCATTATAACGGGCAACATATTCCAGATCCGGTCCATATTCCTTCCCATAGCACACGGGAATGGAAACTGTTCGATGTGAGAGTTCCTTATCTTCTTTTAAATCCTTTAATTTCATTTCCAAGATGGAACGGATCACTTCATAAGGAGATATCGTTTCCGTATCATTGCTTTGTTTTTGATCTTTATAAACAACAAGTGGATCATAAAAAACCGTCAAATTAGTAAAAGCAGGTACACATTCTATAAATCCTGCAAACGGTTCATCTTCAAGTAAATCCATTAACAATTTTATTTTTTTGTGTATGCTGTATTCCACTCTATTCCCGAATGTAATCACGATTGCGGAATCGCCCAATGGAGAAAGTGTACATGCAGTTAGATTCAATAGCTTTTCCGGCATAGGGACTCATCTCTTTCTGTAAGTTATAAAACTCCTAATTTTTCATCACGAATGTCCGTTATGAACATATGTCCAGGTGCATGTGTGATCATGATCTCCGGTTTGGTCTCCATAGCAATAGATTGCGGCGTTACACCACATGCCCAAAATACCGGGACTTCCCCATCACGAATCGTTACTGGATCACCAAAATCCGGATGCCGAATGCTGGAAACACCGATTGCTTCAGGGTCACCAATATGGATTGGAGCCCCATGAACTGCAGGAAACCGCGATGTCACCTGAGTTGCCCTCACCACATCCTTTTGTGGAATCGGCCTCATGCTAGCTACCATTTTCCCATGAAAAATCCCTGCTTCAATACATGGAATATTGGTTTTATACATAGGCACATTGCATTCCTCTTCAATATGACGAATCGATATGCCATTATTCAAAAGGGCGTGTTCGAATGTAAAGCTGCACCCGATTAAAAATCCAACCATATCGTCTTCCCAGTAGTTTGAGATATCCGATACTTCATCCACTAATTCTCCATATTTATATACCCTATATTTTGGAATATCGGTGCGTATATCCCCAGAATTTGCTGCAAATACGGGAATGGGTGAACCTATTTCTGTAATGTCCAGCAATGGACAGGATTTAGGGTTTCGCTGACAGAATAATAAAAAATCAAAAGCATGCTCTTTTTTTAAGATGGCTAAGTTCGCTTGTGCATAACCGTTAGCCATGCCAGCAGTCGGTTTTATCAATTCGTTGTTTCGAATCATTGAACGCAATTCAGCTGGGGTAGCTTGAGAAAGATCGATCATTAGTATTCATCTCCTATTAAGAACTGGCAGTCAGTGACAAACTGGCACCTGTATTTATTGAATATACATTCATTAATCATTAAAAAAGTGCGGGCAGTTGTTTCATTAATGTATATACGCCCATTAATGCCATGATGACTACCACGAATACACCGGAAATCGTTAACCATAAAGGATGCTTATATTCACCCACGATGTTTTTCTTATATGCGGCAATTAGCAATGTTCCAAGCGCAATTGGTAAAATGAGTCCATTAATGGCCCCAACTACAAGCAGTACTTTAACCGGTTGACCAATTAATAGAAAGCAAATGGTCGATAAAACAATAAAGCCAACAATTATCCAATTAGCCTTATTATTTATTTTTTCGCTGAATGTCCTGATAAATGAAACGGAAGTATATGCCGCACCAACTACTGATGTGATTGCGGCGGCCCACATGACGATTCCGAAGATTTTATATCCTACATTCCCAGCTGCGAGTTGAAAAACGGATGCTGCAGGGTTATCCGGGTCAATTTGTAAACCTTTCGATACAACACCCAATACTGCTAGAAATAACGCAACACGCATGACCGTAGTGATCAATATTCCCACTATCGAACTCTTTGTGACCTCTGGTAATGCCCCAACACCTTTCACGCCTGCATCCAAGAGACGGTGTCCCCCTGCAAATGTAATATATCCGCCTACAGATCCACCCACTAATGTAACGATTGCAATAATATCGATTTTATCTGGTGCAAAGGTTTTCACTACCGCTTCCCCGACTGGAGGAGAGGTTGTCCAAGCAACGTAAATCATCAAACAAATCATGAAAAATCCTGCAATTTGCGTAAAACGGTCCATCGCTTTTCCTGCTTCTTTCACGACAAAAATCAGTACGGCGATGACTGCGCTTATTGCCGCCCCGGCTGTTGGGGATATTCCCGTCATCGCATTTAGGCCTAATCCAGCTCCTGCTATATTTCCAATATTAAATGCGAGTCCGCCCATAACGATCAGTGCTGCCAGTACATAGCCCAACCCTGGAAGGACCATGTTTGCAATTTCTTGACCCCTTTTTTCGGATACAGCAATAATGCGCCATACATTGGTTTGGGCAAATATATCAAGAATGACCGAAATAAGAATAACGAATCCAAAACTTGCCGCAAGACTTTGGGTATAAACGGTTGTTTGCATTAAAAAACCAGGTCCTATTGCCGATGTTGCCATTAGGAATGCCGCACCTAACAATAAAGTGCGATTAGTTTTTGGCTTATTCGGATTCTTTTTCTGTGCTGTTGTATTTTTGATTTGCTCCAATGGAATCTACCTCCTGATTGTTTTAATTTTTTCAAGTAAAGGACTTGACTGTTATTTCAGATAATTTTAAAGATTCTTTTACATGCCGTGCAAAGGATAAAGCATGTGCCCCGTCCCCGTGAATACAAATGGTATCTGCTTTTAAAGCCACATCTGCTCCTTGTTGAGAAAGTACCTTCCCTTCCTTCACCATGCGAATGACTTGGGCAACGGCATCATCATCGTTTTCGATCAATGCGTCCTTCTCCAATCGGGAAGTCAATGAACCATCATGTTGGTAGGTACGATCGGCAAATACTTCACTCCCGGTTTGCAATCCGATAGCCTGTCCGGCACGTATTAATTCACTGCCCGACAAACCAAATAAGATAAGCTCGGGATTCACTTTATATACCGCTTCGGCAATGGCCATGGATAATTCTCTGTTCTTTGCAGCCATATTGTACAATGCCCCATGCGGTTTCACATGCTGCATACTTCCGCCTTCGGACTGCAGAAAGCCATTTAATGCACCAATTTGATAGATGACAATATCATAAGCTTCCTGTGGTGAAATATTCATATTGCGTCTTCCAAATCCTATTAAATCCTGCAAACCTGGATGGGCTCCGATTTTGACATCTTTCCCTAAAGCAAGCTGAACCGTTTTTCTCATGACTGTCGGATCACCAGCGTGGAATCCACAAGCTACATTGACAGATGTTACATAATCCAAAATCTCTTGATCATTACCAATACGGTAAGCTCCAAAACTTTCTCCTAAATCACAATTCAAATCAACCTTGTTCATACTACCCTCTCCTTTACTAACGGAAATTTCAGTAAATAATCCATATAAATATGTAGGTACTCTTTCATTCACTTAATGCTCAAGTTCCGAAATTCGGTATTAGAGTTTCACATTTCGAAATATTCTCATTCTAGCATATTTTAATTATTTCGACAATACTTTGTTAGATAACCTAACATTATAGTTGAATATAAGTAATAATAAATAAAGCCGTTGCTTCCTTTGAAAGGAAGCAACGGCCATGATTACAGCAATAAGATTTGGAGTTTATTATGACAGGCAATTTTTAAATCGATTAATAGAAAACAATGAAATATCTTCCTTGCTCGTACCGGAGATAATCAAGTCACTCAAAATTTCTCCCATGACACTGCTGAATTTAAAACCGTGTCCAGAGAAACCTGCTGCTATTGCAATGTGTGGATAATACGGATGTTTATCCACTATAAAATGCTCATCAGGAGTCATGGTGTAAATGCAAGTTTTCCCATATTTCATTTTTTGATCAGCAGGCATATATTCCCGCAAAAATTTCAACAAATCTCCCTCGTCTTCATCCAATTCACCAAAACCTTCGATACAGCCATCAGGATTTATACGATTTCCCCCATCGTGTCTCCCTACCTTCATTCCAGAACCATTTATACTAGGAAAGCCATAGTATGTACCAACTGAAGTATCAAAAGTAAAAGCCGGAAAATCATTATGATTATATAATTCTTCATTTGCATGGAACCAGGCAAATGTTTTTCTAATGGGTTCTAGCGGCAGATTCAAATCTAACATCGCCAATATTTTCGGGGACCATGCCCCAACTGCAACCACTAAAGATTCAGAGTGGAATGTCTGCTCATCCGTTTTAATCGTGACTCCATTGCCATGAACAACTATCTTCCTTACTTCACTGTCTACAATGATGTCTGCACCATGCGATTTCGCAAGCTGGTGATACGCTCTTAAGCACTCTTCACTTTTCAACACGCCCGAAGTAGATTCATAGCACCCCATATAGTCTTCTGGCAGTTTTATTCCAGGCCATCTATCATGAATTTCATGTGAATCCATGATTTTCATAGGTAGACCATATTCCTTTGAGCCCGCTTTCACTTGTTTAATGAAAGTGGACTTTTCGCTTCCAGCATTCAGGACCCCTGTTGGAAGAAATAATTGTTTTCCCGAATTTCTTTCCAATTCACCCCATAGCTTTTGTGATTTAAGTGCCAAAGAAATATACTCCTTGCCTTCACCATAAGCATGTCTAATAATTCTTGTTTCCCCGTGATGGCTGCCCTTATTATGAGGAGGAGCAAAGGAATCCAATAATAATACTTTTTGTCCGTTTTTTGCCAGATAGTAACCTGAGGACATTCCCATAGATCCAGCTCCAATTACAATTACATCATAGTGCATCTTACATCCCTCCTCCTTTAAATATGATCCTTCATTTTAAAAAAAGGAAGCCATTTTACCTTATTTATTAAAGGAAAACAGCTTCCATATGGTTTTAGAACTCTATTTCCCCGATCGACATTTCAACGAGCTTCACTATTTCACCTTCATGAACTTGCCTATAAATCGCTTCAATGTCAGGATGGAAAAAGCGATCTTCTTCTACCTTCGGTACTTCACTCCGAACTAAATGATATACCCCCTCCGTAACCGGCGACGGCTTCAAGGGTTGATGAAAATCCATTGCTTACGTTGCCGTCATCAGTTCAATGGCTAAAATATATTCAAGTTTCTTCGAAATCCGATAGGCTTTCTTCGACGCAAAATAAGCAAAACTTATCACGTCTTCCTGATTTGCGCATGTAGGGATATTATCTATTGTGGCTGGATGCGAGAGCACCCTGATTTCATTTAATAGCCCGGCAGCTGTATATTGTGGAATCATGTAGCCACTATTTAAACCTGGATTAACCACTAAGAAACTAGGTAATTCACTAAGGTGGTGGTTTACAAGCCTATCTATTCTGCGTTCTGTTATTTTTGCTAAGTTTGCTAACGCTATGGATATCGTATCCGCGTATATCCCAACAAATGACCCATCAAAATTCCCAGCCATCAGTGCAATTCCATCTTCCTCTTCCGGAAAAATCAGAGGATTGTCACTTACAGAGTTCATTTCATTCTCGATCGAAAAAGCAGCGTCTTTCAATACTCTTTTTATGGCTCCATGGACTTGTGGAATGCATCGCAAGCTAAGTGCATCTTGTAATCTATGTTCCTCGTAAGTATCAATGATTTGGCTGCCCTCAAGAATCCTTGTTACATTTCTGGCTGTCTTAGCCTGTTCCTCATGTTTTTTCAATGAATGGGGACGGGGATCAAATGCTTTTATTGTACCTTTTAGCACTTCTAATGACATAGCCCCCGTAATGTCAGCGGTTTTTGCTACTTGCATGCTATTGTATAAAGCCAGGACAGCCATCGCAGTGACGGAAGCGGTTCCGCTTATAAGTGCCAGTCCTTCCTTACATCCAAGCGTAACTGGCTTCAATCCAGATTGCGCTAACGCATCCTTTCCCGGAAGAAGCTTACCTTTATACCAAGCCCGCCCCTCTCCGATCACCAATAAGGACATATGTGCTTCAGGAGACAGGTACCCCACTGACCCCTCACCTGGAACATAGGGAAGTATATCGTGATTTAACAGTGAAGCGATAAGCTTTAAAACTTGTAAACGGACCCCTGAATAACCCTGGCCTAAATTCACGAGGGTCATCAATTGAATGGCTCTTACGACTTCTTTTTCAAGTGTTTCCCCTACTGAAACAGCATGTGAACGAACAATATTCCGTTGAAGGGTTTCTGCGTCTTGTGGAGAAATCACCTCTGACATATTACTGCCAAAACCTGTCGTTACACCGTAAATCAATCTATTATCATCTAAAAACTTTTCAATTAAGCTTCGGGATTTATCCACCCTTTCACAATATGCCTCGGTGAAAGTAACTTTTGCACCATATCTTGCAACCGCAATTACCTTTTGGATTGAAATGGGACCATCCCCTAGTGCAACCTCTTTAATATCCATAGGGTGTAAACAATCGGCTGTTTTCATCCTTACACATCCCCTCTCATATGACTCTTCAAGAAGGAGAAAAAATCTTGGTCCTTCTCATTTATTTGCTGGGCAATTAATCTTATGTTATTTTTTCTTTTTTTGTAAAGGGAATATCGGATTCCATTGAAGAGTGCTCCGCTTCAAGTAAAGGATTACTGGCATCATTGAGTGAAAGCGATTTAGTCTCAGGTGCCCAAGCGATCGAAACGATCAAGCCGATCAGCAGAATCGCTGCCATACCTGCCATTGAGGTACTTAATCCAAATGAACTTAAAGACACAGGTAGCAGAAATGTTCCAATCGCAGAACCAATTCGACTAATAGCCGTAACCATGCCTATTCCAGATCCACGAATCTCAGTTGGAAAAAGCTCTGCTGGATATACTAATGTAAGGTTCGATGCTGCTGACATAAAAAAAGTAAAGATCAAGAAGGCAATCAACATTAAGAATTGAGAACCATCGTGTAAGAAGCTTAGTGAAAACAGGGAAACGGTAAGGATCGTGAAAGCCCCTATGGTAAATCCTCTACGAGAAAATTTTGCAAGCAACCAAAGACCAAAAATTGCCCCAACAAGCAAGAATAGATTTAACATTGTATCGGCAAAAAAGTTTTGTTCAAACCCCATTGTATTTAGTATGGACGGCAGGAAAGTGTAAATTGCAAAGTAAGGAATAACAAGAGTTAATTTGAATATTCCACCAAAAGCCAAGCGCTTACGAAGCTTTTTACTGAAAAGTCCACGAAATCCTAAATTCTTTTGATTTTCTGTGACAGTCGCCGTCTCTCCCATTTCAACGTTTGATCCAAGGTGTTTTTTTACGATCTGGCGAGCTTCTTCAACACGTCCCATGCTGACAAGCCATCTTGGCGATTCAGGCGTTCCTATTCTCAAGATTAAGACCACAACAGCCGGAATCGCAGCACTAACAAGCATCCAACGCCATGAGTCTGAACCAACCTGTTCCAGGTAATGACCAACAAAGTTTGATGCAACATATCCAAGCGTCCATACAACGTTTATTGATGCGAGGAGCGAGGAGCGATACTTTTTGGGTGAAAACTCGGCGAGTAAAGTCGTACCTACAGCGTAATCTCCTCCAAGCCCAAAACCAATTAGCAACCGCAAAATAAAAAGCTCTTCTGGACTGCTGACAAAAAACTGAAAAATAGTAGCTACCGTGATAAGTAAAAAGTTTACGAGAAAGATTTTTTGTCTGCCTACACGATCAGAAAGTCTTCCAAGTATTAAAGATCCGGCAAACAGACCGATTAATGCAGAACTGCCAATCAGCCCTGTCCACATTGCATTCATATTCATTTGAGGCCCGAATACTGTCAATGCCATCGCAATGATTCCAAGGGAATAGCCATCACAGAAGCTTGAACCGAATGTAAGTCCAGCAATTCGAAAATGAAACTTTTTAAATGGGGCATCGTCTATAGTGAATTTTTGTTCGTTCAAAGAATCCCCTCCATTTTTGATTTATCAGATTTATGTATCAAAAAAACATTACTGCCATACTTGGGCAGTGACCCCGAAATGAAATAAACAGATTTCAGTTCCACTAAATAATGATATTTTACTGGCTTTGCGAAACTAGGAATGTACACCTGCATGCATGTTGAAAATTCGGCACTTACTGGTAGTTTTCATTTTATGGTTAAGCTTAATACTATGAAGAAAATTCAGCAAAGAATCTTATGAAATAGTAACCTATTAATGATTTATTTCAAATCATTCTACGATTTTATTTCTATTTAATTATGAAAATATAGTTTCCCCGCTTAATATTATGATTCAACTAACCGTAAATCATTGAAATAAATGACTTCACTAAGGATTTTACAGCCTTCTATTTCCTCGAATTTTTCCCTAGCTTCCTTTTCTGTGGTAAACTCAAACATTTTTATGCTGTTTATCGAATGGATAGTGATTATCCACATAAAATTCCCTCCACATGGAATATTCCACGATTTCCTTAAAACACTTTCATTTAATTTCACTGTAAAGCAGTAAAGTATTTAACGCTGGCAATGGGTAGGATGATAAACCACCATCCTACGAGTCAGCACCATTACATTTGATAAATACTTCTAAAAGCCCATTCCATCCCCTGAATTTTTCAGCGGATGGAATGGGTAGGCATGGATTGAGCATCAAGGCCTTGTCTTTTTTAGTGATTTTTAAAGACCAGTCAGGCTTTTGGAATGGGTCTTCACTCTATCATTCACAACTTGAACACCGTTTTTCCAAACCGTCTTAACATGATTGACCCCAAATAAATATTGCAATTCCTGATAGTTTTCAACATTCCATAAAACGACATCCGCTTGTTTTCCTACTTCAAGCGAACCTACCTTTTCTTGTCTGTTGATTGCACAGGCAGCATTGTATGTCGCCGCAGTAAGCGCTTCAGCAGGAGTAAGCCGCATCGAGATGCATGCCAGATTCATGACAAGTGGCATAGAAGTCGTCGGTGAGGATCCGGGATTGCAATCGGTCGAAATGGCAACAGCTACACCTTCATCAACCATTCGGCGTCCTGGGGCAGCATCTTCTCTTAAATACAAAGCTGTGGCTGGAAGTAAACAGGCGATGGTTCCTGACTTAGCCATGGCTTGAATTCCCTCTTCGGAAGCCTTTAATAAATGTTCAGCTGAAATAGCCCCTATTTTGGCAGCTAGCTCGGCTCCCCCGTATGGCTCAATTTCATCGGCATGAATTTTAGGGATCAAGCCGTACTTATTCCCCGCCTTTAAAATCCGCTCTGATTGTTCAGGAGTAAAAACTCCCTTTTCACAAAATACATCATTGAATTCGGCAAGCTTTTCTTTAGAGACGATTGGAAGCATATCATTAATCAAATGATCGACAAATTCATCCTCACGGCCTTTATAATCCTTTGGAACCGCATGGGCTCCCATAAAGGTAGGAACCAAATCAATCGGATGCTCTTCCTTTAACTTCTTCATCACCCGCAACTGTTTCAGTTCGGTTTCCAAATTCATTCCATAGCCGCTTTTACCCTCTACTGTAGTCACTCCATGAGCGAGAAACGAATCAAGACGTCGTATGGTTTGTTCCATCAACTCTTCTTCACTTGCTTCCCTTGTCATACGGGTAGTGGCATGAATGCCTCCACCTCCGTTCATGATGTCCATATATGTTGCACCTTCTAGACGCATTTCAAACTCCCGCTCACGACTCCCGCCATATACAACATGCGTATGGGGATCAATAAGCCCAGGTGTCACCAAATGGCCAGAAGCATCGAAAACTTCAGCTTCATGCATTCTGTCAGCATAGAGTTTTTCCAATTCCTTGGTTGTACCGACAGCTTGGATCAGTCCAGATTCCATCCATATGCTTCCATCCTCTATCAAACCAAGCTCCGACATTCCCTCTTTGGAACGGGGACCCTTCCTTTCAGAGGAAAGCGTAGCAAGTTGAGTGGCATGTTTTATCCAAATTGGTTTTGTCATGGCTGATCAATTCCTTTATCAAGCATCGGGATATTAATACCTCTTTCACGGGCTGTTTCCTCTGCCAGTTCATATCCTGCATCAACATGGCGCACTACGCCCATCCCAGGGTCCGTTGTCAGCACTCTCTCAATCCTGGCTGCTGCTTCTGCCGTGCCGTCTGCCACAATTACCACGCCTGCATGCATGGAATATCCCATTCCTACGCCACCGCCATGATGTACGGATACCCAGGTTGCGCCGCCCACTGCATTCACCATTGCATTTAAGATCGGCCAGTCAGCCACTACATCCGAACCATCCTTCATGGCTTCCGTTTCACGATTCGGAGAAGCGACAGACCCTGAATCCAAATGGTCACGCCCAATCACTATCGGGGCCTTCAATTCACCGCTTGCCACCATATCATTAAGAATTTTACCAAAACGGGCACGTTCCCCATAACCAAGCCAGCAAATGCGGGAAGGCAGACCTTGGAACTGAATTTTTTCTTGAGCCATTCTAATCCAGTTACATAAATGTTCATTTTCAGCGAATTCGCGTAAAATGGCTTGGTCTGTTTTATAAATGTCTTCCGGATCACCAGATAAAGCGACCCAGCGGAATGGACCTTTCCCTTCACAAAATTGTGGACGGATATACGCTGGAACGAAGCCAGGAAAATCAAAAGCATTCTCTACGCCTTCATCTTTCGCAACTTGACGGATATTATTGCCATAATCAAATGTCACGGCTCCTTTTTCCATCATTTCAAGCATCGCTCTTACATGTTTGGCCATCGAAGCCTTAGAGAGTTTAATATAATCTTCCGGATTGGCATTCCGTAATTCTGCAGCCTCCATCATTGACATACTTGAAGGAGTATAACCATTTAATGGATCATGGGCGGAAGTCTGATCCGTCAAGACATCCGGAATAAAGTTCCTGGCGATCATGTCTGGAAGAAGATCGGAAGCATTCCCAATCAAACCAATCGATAATGCTTTTCCTGCAAGTTTTGCTTCTTTGGCTAAACGAATGGCTTCATCCAAAGAATCCGTTTTCACATCGGTATAACGGGTCTCGATCCTCCTGTCAATTCTTGTCTCATCAACATCGATCCCGATACAGACACCACCGTTCATCGTAACTGCTAGTGGTTGTGCCCCTCCCATTCCGCCTAAACCTGCCGTAAGAGTAATGGTTCCTTTTAACGAGTTATTGAAATGTTGTTTTGCAAGCTCGGCAAATGTCTCATATGTCCCCTGTACAATTCCTTGAGAACCAATATAAATCCAGCTGCCAGCTGTCATTTGTCCATACATCATCAATCCCTTTTTATCAAGTTCATGGAAAGTTTCCCAGTTCGCATAAGCCGGGACGATATTTGAATTGGCAATCAGGACACGAGGAGCATCCGCATGCGTTTTAAAAACTGCCACTGGTTTCCCTGATTGGACCAGTAACGTTTCATCTTCTTCCAGCTCTTTTAATGATTTGACGATTGCATCAAAGCATTCCCAGTTACGGGCAGCTTTGCCAATCCCTCCGTATACAACCAAATCTTCAGGACGTTCAGCGACTTCTGGATCCAAATTATTCATCAGCATTCTAAGCACGGCCTCTTGTTGCCAGCCTTTCGTATTCAAATCGGTCCCTCTATAGCGTATAACCTTGTTTGTAATCGTGTTCATTTTCATTTCCCCCTCGTTTTTGTTATATTTTCATTCTATATGAAAAATTCAGAATAATTATTTATAATTTTATGATATTTTTATAATTTATTTCAATATTTTGTAGTTAACTTTATTATTTTATGAATAATTTCACTAATTATATTGTTATGATATAAATAAAAAAGGACGATTCAATAATTGAATCGTCCTTTTTTATAATCCAGACCGATAGGCTGATGGTGTACAAGCTTCAAGCAGTTTGAATTTGGCATTGAAATAAGTTTGATGGGAATAGCCGGCTAATTGTGAGATTTCCTCCAATGATAAATCCGTTTCCTTTAATAAACGTTTAGCTTCCCTAATCCTGACTTGATGCAGCGTATTTCGAAAAGACTCGCCGTATTCAGCTGCAAAACGACGGCTGAGTGTGCTTTTATTGATACGCAGAGTATCTGCACAACTCGCTAGATTCCACTGGGCGTCCCAATAGTTGGACTCGATCAGCTCTCTTGCTTTTTCGGTGAGTGTGCGTGCCCCTTCCTGTAATTGTCCATGATCCTGCAGAAGCATATGGGTGGTGAATGCATGTAGCTCTTTTACTATTTGATGAATGACAGGCTTATGTACAATTTGCTGAAATACTTCATAGTATATTGCTTCTAAAGAGGCAGTTTGCAAGTTGTAGGATTTCATATGCCTACGAATCTGCGCGAGTACGCTCGTAAGGCGTATACGAACGATTTCCGGGTCGGGGTATGGTCGTTCATAAGTAAGGAATTCACGTTCAATCCAGTTCCTGATGGCTTTCGCATCCCGCCTTTCGAGCATTTCTATCCAAAGCCTTTGTTCTAGAGGAGTGAGGAACGGATCCATCTCTTGAGGCGAAGTCTGTTGACTTTCAGCTAAAATGATATCATATCCATCGAAAAAGATTTGTCTCGTAAATTCACGAGTTTGCTGATACATCCTTTTTAAAGACTCTTCTGAAGTTGCCGCCTTTATTATGATGGCAAGCGGCTCATCCATTCTTTCTTTCCAGTGAGCAAGGAACGCTTGGTACTCTTCCTTATATACCTCCGTTTCCTTTATTTCCTGAACACATAAAATAAAATCCGATAAAGCGAAGATTTGATTCTTCCCAGTAAAAGAATATCGTTGCAGTTCATCATAAACTAAAGGAAGGGTCTTATTATCAGGTGTCAAAAAAGCGACCATGGTTATTCGACTTTCATGCCTCCGGTCCGTCAAGAAGAAATCAGGATATCCAATATCCAGAGCATTCTCATCATTCATGGTGTTTGTCGAAAGAAAACCTGGAACATTTCTCAATTGAAAACGCAATTGCTGGATATGTTTTACCAAATCCGCCGAAGAAAAAGGACGGAATAAAACATCTTCAGCACGAAAACGTAAGGCTCGGTAAGCTGTTTGAAAGATTCGCTCAGATGAAATGCCTAACCATCGAATTCCTCTCCGCTTTAATGAAACACCCATCGCCTCACTTTCATCCGTCCAAACATCCATATCCAAGATAACGAATTCCGGTTGCTGATTGCGCATCCCCTTTTCAAATTCTTCAATCGTTTTCCATAAGATCAGTCTGACTCCCGTTAGGTGGGACTCCACTATCCAACGGATTCCTTGAGCCTCAATCTCATCTTTTGCCACCAAATGAATATCCACATCATCACCTCATTTCTGCTGTTATTCCTGTAATGAATTAATATGAAGTCAGCTCTTGAAAAGAAAAGGAATCCTTGGTCTTTTCGAAAGCACTTATATCCCATCTTCATTCTAATCCCGCCGAAAACTACAAACAAGTCTTATTGGGCAGAACCAGCGATTTAGATTTAAATTTCGACCTGATCAACTGGTAATTTCATCCCATATATATGTACTTCCTATATGAAAATATAAAAAGAAACATCATGGAAACTTCGTGGTTCCCAATGATGTTTCTTTTTTAGTCACTTTTAATCTTCAATACATTTAGAACCGTTATCATTGATTAGTATTGACTTCACCTTCTTTTACGATGTTTTCATCTGAAGCACTTATCCATTTTAATGATAATAGGGTGATGACTCCTAATACAAGTAATCCTGATAAAATTAACACCTTGAGTAAATGCAACAGTTCCGAGAATCATCGGTCCTATAAAACCGCCTAAAGCCGCAAATGAATTGACTATGGCTATACCCACTGGTGCAGTGGACTCAGTGAAGAAAAATGTCATAGGTAAAGAAACATCCACTGAACCCGTATAACCCGAAAGATGTAATCGTTAACATAAGCACCATCATATAGACACTTTCCGAAAAGCCGCACCCTATAAATCCGACAACGGCTATCATACTCCTGCAAATCATTATGGGGGTCCTTGGGGCTACAAAAAAACACAGAAAAAACGGTACCTGCAGATATGTTACGAAGGAAACAGCGGGTGAGGAAATTGGACTCTACCATGTCTGGACTTCCATCGGTGCTGCAGCTCCGGTTATTGCAACCGGATATATCGTTGACTTTTTAACGATTGGCAGCAGCTTTTACCTTGCATCCTTCATGTTTGCCTGGAGTGGATTTATTATAAGGAAGATGGAAAAAATCACACCACTGCCGTTGGAGGAATGATTGCTCGCCCCCCTTTTTTGCAAAAAAGCAGCTATCTTCACCCTACGCAGATGCTTCGATTCGTTGATGGTTGCAGTAATGATTATATTCTTCTGGTTTTGACATGCTCCATGCTTTCAAATTCTTGAAGATAGAGTAATTCGGATTTCTTGAACTAAAGCATTCAACTTTTTTATAGGCATTCTCTGCACGTAAGTATTCTAATTCGGCAAGAAGTGCTTATTGGAGCCTTTAGCTGGTGCTTTTTTCTTCGTTTCTTTACGCCCTCTCTCTTTGCTGTTACCAAGGTAAAATTAAAAAGCATGAGCCCGGTGGACTACCGGGTTCATGCCCTCAAGGCTGACTGACTAAGTAAATCAGGTGTCTTACTTTTTGGGTTCACTTCAGGTTGGCTTTGCAGACTTATTTAGCATCTCACTCATTTATAAAATTTTATACGATCCTCAAGTGGTTTGAATTCTTTATCACCCGGTTGAGCTGCCGGATTTCCAAATGGCATTTGCGCAATCAATTTCCAATTACTTGGAACATCCCATTCTTTTTTCACTTCTTCATCAATTAGAGGATTATAATGCTGTAAAGTAGCTCCCAATCCTTCCGATTCAAGTGCAGTCCAAACAACTAATTGATGCATGCCTGATGTTTGTTGTGACCAGATTGGGAAGTTATCGGCATAGGTTGCAAATTGTTCTTGAAGTGATTTTACTACAGATTCATCTTCAAAGAATAATACTGAACCATATCCCGCTTTAAACGAATCCATTTTTTGTTGAGTGCCCGAGAAATCTCCCTCACCAACCGCTTTCCTTAGAGCTTGCGTCGTAATATCCCATAATTTATCATGTGCCGAGCCTGTCAAAACAACCAGGCGGGAAGATTGGGAATTAAAAGCCGATGGCGTGTGTTTTACCGCAAATTCAACAATTTCTTTAATTTTCTCATCCGATACTCGAACTTCTTTATTGATTCCATAATATGAACGTCTCTCTTTAATGGCTGTATAAAAATCTTTTGTCATGAGTCATTCCTCCAAAGCATTTTTTCTATTTCAAATATTATTCTATTTCTATTTCTACCTGTTTTAGTATGGGCATAAACCAATATATCATTCTAAAGATTGTCAATTATTCTTTAATGAATTCCTTGGTGCTTCTTACTGTATCAATGGGACGGACCAGCTTTTCGATTTGATCCCTTTTCGGTTCTAAGAACGGTGGTAAAGATAACTTTTCCCCAAGCGTTTCATATTGCTCATCCCCCATAAATCCAGGACCATCCGTGGCAAACTCGAATAAAATTTGCGGCGCCACTCGCACGTAAAGCGACTCAAAAAAGTGACGATCAACATAACCAGACGTATTAAATTGGAAGCTTTCCATTCGTTTGATCCATTCTTCCAGAACTGAACGGTCTTCAACACGGAAGGCTGTATGGTGAACAGTCCCAAAACCCTGCCGTGCCTGAGGAAGGGTCGAATTATGCTCGACAATCACTTGGGCACCATTCCCACCCTCCCCTACTTCAAATAAGTGAAAGGATCCTTCCTTGCCTTTTTCCTTGAATAATAGCACTTTTTCCATCATTTCTTTAAAGTAATCGAAGTTAGCGATCCGAATGAAAATTGGTCCTAATCCTGTAATAGCGTATTCTAGAGGAATCGGTCCTTTTTGCCATGGAATCCCAGCTTCAACTCCTTCATTATTTTCATCTGAGATCAATTGATATTGCTGATCATCAAAATCCACAAATGAAATGATCTTTTTACCAAATTGTTCTTGGATGCCTGTATTCCTGACTTCTAAACGGACGAAGCGCTTAGCCCAATACTCCAATGCCACATCATTCGGTACTCGGAAGGATGTTTTTGAAATCTCATTTGTCCCATGAACTCCTTTAGGAATACCAGGAAAATCGAAGAATGTCATGTCAGTACCTGGACCGCCGACATCGTCTGCAAAAAACAGGTGATAGGTTTGGATATCATCTTGGTTAACTGTTTTCTTGACTAAACGCATGCCTAATATATTTGTGAAAAACTCATAATTCTTTTCTGCACTACTTGTTATGGCCGTTACGTGGTGTATACCTTTTAATCCATTCATAAATTATTCCTCCCATTAAACGATTCAAGTTGTGGATGTTCAGCTTTTCATTAATCCCCTATAATTTTCCTTCAAGAAGAGGTAGGCTATTCATAAAGGCGCTTGTATAGGTTTTACATATTTTTCATTATCTCGAATTAAATTATCTTTACTTAAGGATAATTTATCATGGATGCCATTCACTGTCAACAACATTACCTCAAATTAAAATATCTCAAAACCGAAATAATTTCAGGCAAAAAAAACACTGTCAATTTTCCTTTCTATAATACATTGGAGAAATCAATGCTAAATACTCTACGTAAGAATATCTAAAGCAAATGCCCTTCTGTATTATGAATGGCAATGACCATCAATCTTCTTTGGCAAAATTGTTAGAATTAAGTAAAACCGTTAATGTGTTTCAATACGAAAGCCCCCAGCAAAACAAAATCTTTACTTGAGGGTAATTTCGTTTTGGTTTCTTATTTTACGTGATGCCATTCCGCTTGTTTTCCGGATGAAGAGTTTGTGCCATCCTTTTCTTTTGACTTCTTAGAAGAAAGATAAACACCTGCGAAAATAATCATCAGGCCTATAATTACATTTGGATTAATCGTTTCTCCAAGCAGGGCATAGCCCCAAACCATAGCGGTAGCAGGAATAAGGTATGTAACCGATGCGGCTAACTCCGGGCTGCCATTTTTATTGATGTAGAAATAGATTAGTTGGCCAAGCCCAGAGCCAAAGCACCCAAGACCGACTATGGCGAAAATCGTCAGCGGTTCCATCAACATCACTGGCTTAATCGGCTCTGTTATTAGCATCCCGATCAAACCGATAACAGCTCCCGTGAGCAGCGTAAACGTTGTAATGACCAATATGCTTGTACTGGAAAGAAATCTTTTCGTAAAATGACCGGCAAAACCATAGCAGATGGACGCTAGTAGCATTGTCCCAATCCCGATGAATTCCCTTCCGAAAAGCTGACCGATTTGAAAATCCATCAATACTAGAATTCCGAAAAAACCAATTAGAATGCCCATCCATTGTCGGGCGGATAGAACGTAAGAAAAAATGATAAATCCAATGATCCCCGTCCAAATGGGAGTGGTTGCATTAAGAATCGATGCCGTGCTGCTGTTAATCTCTGTTTCACTTAAAGGTATTAATCCCCATGCTAATCCGCAATTGAAGATTCCGACAACGATCAGTGCTTTCCATGGCAATTTCCAGTTGATTACCCTGCGTTTCCACCATAAAATGGGAAGCAGAACAACAGCACCCGCAAAACAGCGGAGAAATACAATGCCCCAAATGCCCGCTGGCGGGAGCATCCACTTCATAAAAACAAATGATAAACCCCATATCAAACTAAGGCCTATTAAAGCCCCGTATAATCGAAGCATGATCTTCCCCCTTCCTACTTTCTTATTATGACAAACATTGTTAGGGATTTCATATAAAATCTTGCTATATTATGAACTTGAAATTTTTTTTGCCAAAATCGAAACCACACCCTATAAAGGCAAGACAAAGATGTCTTAAAAAACTAAAGAGGCCTGAGTTCATGAAAGAAGGCAAGCCAGTGTGCACGCTTGCCTTCTTCTGAGAAATGAAGTAAAGAACGCAGCTTTTTATTTCGTTTCTTCCGCCTACCACCCGTTTAGATTTCTGTGCTAAAGTTTTGGGTAGTACCTTTTCCTTCGAATTTCCTCTTATAGTAATAATTACGTATTATCTGCTCAAATATTTAAATTTGCCGCCTACTAAATCAAGTGGCCACTATATTTTCACATTGGCATCAGAATTGACCATTATTTTCATATTGGCGATGGCTACAGTTTCTCCGTTTTGTTTTTTTATTTCCAGGAGGACTGTTACGACACCTTGATAGCTCTTTTCAAAAAGGTCAATCACCTTTAATTCTACCTTTATTGTGTCCCCAATAAAGGTAGGGTTTGTAAATCGAACTTTCTCCCTCCCATAAAATGCAACGACGATTCCTCGTTCAAATTGAAATAAGCCGGTTGCAGCCGAAATTATAAGCATTCCGTGGGCTATCCTTTGCTTAAATTGTGTATTTGCTGCATACTCCTTATCAGTATGGAGGGGAAACCAGTCACCGCTAAATGCTGAAAACATTACTAGATCCGCTTCAGTTATAGTACGTCCTTTCGACACCCATGTTTCTCCAATTTCATATTGATGGAAATATTTATTGAACATTATTCCATTCTCCTTTTATTTGGGCTTAAATTAGTGGGAGGAAAATTCAGATATTAAATACTATAGACTATATAATTTAGTGATAGTTTTTAAAATCAATACCTATAACCTATAAAAAATGTTTTCGAAGACGTACTATTCGAAGTAATTAGCGTTTAAAGCTAGAAATCAAAATGTATTTTCCAATGCTCACCGGCAGATATTTAAACGATGGCAAACAAGCTGAATATACCAATTACAAAGAATACAGCAAGTGTCTTTATAATGGTAATAACAAAGATGTCTTTATATGCCTGGCGATGCGTAAGTCCAGTAACAGCTAGAAGAGTAATGATAGCTCCGTTATGTGGCAAAGTATCAAATCCACCAGCTGACATAGCAATGACACGATGTAAAACTTCCAACGGAATGTCAAAATGAGCAGCTGATTGTATATACGTATCCGCCATTAGGCTCAGCGTAATGCTCATCCCGCCAGATCCTGAACCAGTAATACCGCACAAAACATTTGTCATGATCGCCCCATTAATTAAAGGATTCGAAAACATCCCAGTAAGATAATCTTGAATCACAGTAAAGCCTGGTAAAGCAGCAATCACACCCCCAAAACCATATTCGGTTGCCGTATTCATGGTTGCAAGCAATGCCCCACTAATCCCTATATTAATACTCGAATTGAAATTTAATTTGACAGCTTTTAAGTTTAATAAGACGGTTGCTATTATTCCGAGAATAAGAGCCATCTCTACAGACCAAACACCAATAACTTTAGACATATCAACATTTCCATAATCTTTTAACCCAATTGTAGCAAAATCAAATCCTTTGGCATACCAAAGAGGAAAAGACTCAGTAAAAAACTTATTCATCACTCCAACTAACACCAATGGAATAAAAGCAAGCCAATCTTTTCTACTTATAGCCTTTCCAGAATCGCTTCCCAACTTATTGGACGTTTCCACCGATATAGCAGAACTAGCTGCCATTCCTGCTTCAGCAGCTTCCTTATCAATAGCTTTATCCCCAATTCCAAAATACCCTTCACCATTTCTAGCTGCCTTATGTCGACAATGATTTAAGTATAAAAGGCTCAAGAAAATGATAAATATTGCCCCAATGATTCCTAATGTAGGTGCAGCATAGATGTCAGTTTTAAAGAATCCTGATGGAATGACATTCTGAATTTGCGGAGACCCTGGAAGTGAATCCATGGAAAAGGTAAAAGCACTAACCGCAATTGTCGCAGGAATTAAACGCTTTGGAATATTAGCTTCACGAAACAGCTGAGCAGCAAAGGGGTAGATGGCAAACACTGCAACAAACAAACTTACTCCGCTATAAGTCAGGATTGCGCCCATTATCACAATGGCTAGAATGGCTTGTTTAGCCCCGATAAAACGGACAATAATTTTAGCTATGCTCTTTGCAACTCCGCTTATTTCAACCAATTTCCCAAAAATAGCACCAAGTAGAAAGACCGGGAAATATAATTTAACGAATTCAACCAACTTAACCATAAATATATTAGAGAAGAAAGGTAAAACATATCCAGGATCCGTTAAAAATACAGCAAACAAAGCGCACAATGGTGCAAAAAGTATAACAGAAAACCCTCGATATGCTAGAAACATAAGTAATCCTAGTGAAATAATAATAATCATTACATCCATATTGATTTCCCCCTTTTTCTCAAAATATAATATATTATCATTTTTGCTGGTTTGAATGCATTGCCACAAAACTTCTTGGGCATCATAGTTCACTTTTCTAGTGAACATTTAGTAAAGAACTCTAATTAATTTCCCGAATAGATCCATTGTTTTTTTTAATAACTTTTTGATTTAGGATATGAACTAAAAAAATAAGTTACTGTAGAAGCTTCTATATATATTTGACTTAACTCTGGTTTTGTCATGAGGGATTACTGATCAACGAAGTTTGGCTCCCTCTTATTAATAAAGGCCTCAACGCCTTCCTTAACGTCCTTCGTCTGAAAAACATGGCCAAAATTTCCAGCTTCAATCACAAGTCCATCTTCAAGTGTTTGTTCATAACCATAATCAATAGAATGCTTTGCAAAAGTTAAAGATTGTAAAGAATAATTGCACATACATTTTGCGATCTCCATTGCTTTTCTTATGGATTCCCCCTTTGGCACGACATGATTAACAAGCCCTATTTGTTTGGCTTCCTCTGCATTCAGTGGCTCACCAGTAAAGATCATTTCTTTGGCCTTTGCTTTACCTACCAGTCTAGGAAGTCTTTGAGTCCCACCTGCCCCTGGAAACAAACCCAATTTAATTTCAGGGAGCCCAATCCTGGTTTGTTCCTCCGCAATTCGAATATCACAACTTAACGCAAGTTCACATCCTCCACCCAATGCTAATCCGTTGATTGCAGCAATGGTTGGTCGTGATAGACGTTCAATTTTATTAAGTGGTTCCTGAAGCCAAAGTGATTTCCCCTTTCCTACTTCGACTCCTTTTCCCATCCATGCTGGAAATTCTTTAATATCCCCCCCAGCAACAAAAGCTCTTTCGCCTTCACCTGTTAGGATAATGACCTTAATATTGTAATCGCTTTCAATTTCATCCAGCACAAGATTCAATTGTTCTATAACATTTGCACTTAATACATTAACAGGTGGATTATCAATAATAATCGTTGCAATATTACTCTGTTTTGACCATGAAACAACTTGACTTTTATTCTTCATCGGCTTTCCTCCTCAACCTTAAGTGTATATGTGGATTACAGTTATTCTTGCCTTGTTGAAAATTTGCACCAGGTATAAACCCAGATAACTTGATAGAACCTTTTTGGTTATGTGCATTTTTAAAACAAATTGAAATAATGTATAAAAAAACTGTACCTTTTAACTTTGGGAAATTCCTTATTTATTCCATGCTACTAAACCGTTTTCGAAGAATAAACTTTTGAACCTTACCGGATGGGGTACGCGGAATTTCATCAACAAATGTGACCTTTCTAGGTTTTTTGTAGCTGGCAAGATGTTCCTTACAGTAATTAACAACATCTTCTTCCGTAATTTTAGCTCCTTCCTTTTTAACAATAACAGCACATACAGCCTCAATGTATTTCGGATCAGGGATACCAATTATAGAAACTTCCTTCACTTCCTCATGGCGGTATAAGACATCTTCAATTTCTGCTGAGTAAATGTTTTCACCACCGCTTCGAATCATATCTTTTTTTCTGCCTGCAATTGATAGATACCCATCATGATCAAATTTTCCCATGTCACCTGTTTTACACCACCCATTAACAAATGTTTCCATCGTGGCATCCGGTTTCCTCCAATACCCCTCAGAAACCGCTGGACTTTTAATAGCGATTTCACCAATTTCACCGACAGGTAAGGGCGCTCCATCCTCATCGATAATATTAATTTCTGTAAGTGGCATCGGTTTTCCAACGGTATGGCCTTTTGTAAAAGCATCCTGTGGTTCAAGAGAAGCCGCAATTGGTTGTCCTTCAGTTAACCCGTAAACTTGAACAACTCCAATTTGAGGAAACCTCTTTTTTAATCGTTCTAATGCCCATGGCATTAGCGGGTCACCACCTGTATAAATAGTTTTTAAAGATTTTAGCTGATACTCTTCAATTTCAGGCAAATTTAGCATTTCATAAATCATGAAAGGGAATAAAAAAGCATCGGTCACATTTTCCTGTTCAATAACGGAGAGAATTCTTCCAATCTCGAATTCTTGGCTTTTTGTTATTATTACGCTTCCACCCATCATAAGAATAGGAAGTGCGATATCTTCCATCGCTCCAACATGGTATAGTGGTCCTGTCGTCATCGCCATTTCTCTCCCTGTAAATTTCCATTTCAGCGCTTGTATCGTGGAAAACCAGAAAGTTGTATCATGAGTCCAAATCGCCCCTTTAGGTCTTCCCGTTGTGCCTGATGTGTACATAAGCATGACCGGATCGTTTAATTTAATGTTATCGACTTTGACCTCATCTACCGAACCACTTTCTAAAACACTCCATGACTCGGACCAACCTGGGATTGAGCCATTTCTATGAGCAAGACAAAAATAACGCTCAACAGAAACTTGATTACAAACTGATTCCAACTGATTGGCTAAGTTCGAATGGAAGCACAATATTTTTGTCTGTGAATCATTTAATGCATACTGAAGCTCGGCACTCGATAGCCTAAAATTTAGTCGAACGGCAATTGCGCCGATTTTCGCAATGGCAAAATATAGACTAAAATATTCGAGGCAGTTGTAAAGTAAAATACCGACACGATCCCCTTTTCGAACTCCTAATTCGTAAAGCTTATTTGCATATGCATTTGATGTATGGTGGAGATCCATATACGTCATTGACCTTCCCACTTCTTCTTTTATTGCAATTTTTCCAGGATTTATATTATTTAAATCATTCGCCATTTTTCTTGTGATAAAACCGACATCCAATGAAATTCCTCCCTTTCAATGTAAGCAGATTTAAAATACAGATATCAAAGCGATACATTCAATATTGTTCAAAATATTTCCACCTAAACAAAGGCCTCTTACATACGATTAAATTGTCCACTTGGCTTTACCGATTCCCTGCCTCCTTTCTTATATTGAATGCAAGATTCATTCCAAAACGGAAACCCCCAATACTGACTTACTTTTCCTAATTATCGAGGAATAACCAATTATTAATTTTCTGATTTTTCGGAAAATAAATAAAAAAATCAACTGAAGTTAAATCAGTTGATTTTTCATTCCTTAATTTTCATAATTTAAATAAGAATCAAAATCACTTCTACAGCCTTTTTTCTCCTTTAATGTGCACTTTGTCTCACTAATACGGAAATTAAAAAATAAATCCGGGACTTCGGAATGAATTCTGAAATCCCGGATTTATTTTTATTGGTCAGAAATCCGATATTTTTTTATTTTATCGTAAAGGGTAGAATTCCCTATTCCAAGAGCTTCCGCAACCCGTTTTTTATCAAACTTAAACCTCCTTAACGCTCTTTCGATTGCCTTCTTTTCCGTTTCCTCCACAATATCTTTTAGACTTTCATCTTTCATTTTAACCTTATAAAGTTTTAGATAATCAGGTAAAGCATCTTTTCCGATTACCTCGTCATTTGATAGGTGAACACCTGCATCTATCACATTCTCTAGTTCTCTGATATTCCCTGGCCAGTCATATTTCTCTATTAATGAAAACACCTCAGGATGTATAGAAGTTGCTCGTTTTCCTATTCGGGCTGTAACTTTTTTAAAAAAATAATCTACAAGTAAAGGGATATCTTCCATTCTATCTCTTAAAGGAGGAACAAATAATTGGACAGCATTAATTCTATAAAATAGGTCTTCACGAAATAGCTTTTCTTCAACCAATTTTTCTAAAGGGCGATTTGTTGCAGCAATCACTCGAACATTTAGCTTTTTTGGATAAAGCGAACCCACAGGCTCAAATTCCTTCTCCTGAAGAACCCTTAATAACTTGACTTGCATTTGCTGAGGCATATCACCAATTTCGTCAAGGAAAACAGTTCCACCATCAGCAAATTGAAACTTTCCTATTTTACCTCCCTTGTTTGCCCCTGTAAAGGCACCTGCTTCATAACCGAAAAGTTCAGATTCCAACAAGTGTTCCGGAATTGAAGTACAATTTATTTTCACAAGCGGCTTGTCGCTTCTCCCACTTAACTGATGAATGCTATGTGCTACTATTTCCTTGCCTGTACCGCTTTCCCCTCTAATTAGTACAGAGATATCACCTCTAGCAACCCTTTTTACACGTTCTTTTAACTGTTGTATTTCTTGTGAATTTCCAATTAAATTGTGTAAGGAATACTTTACTCCATTTGTTACATCCCTTTCATTTTTATAAACATTATGTTTTGTCAGTATCTCCTTAATGTGGCTATTCATTTTGTTCCAGTCATCAAGATCGCGAAACATTATTGTTCCAATCGCACCAATTATCACCTTATTTTCGATGATAGGAATGCGATTAGCGATAACAAAATCACCACGAAGGAAATGTATATCGGCTATTTCCGATTTACCTATTTGCACGACTAGGTGTAGCCTGGTATTTTCAATTATATTCGTCACATGTTCACCAATCACTGTACTGCGTTCAACATTTAAAAATTCACAATATTTATTGCTCATATATTGAATTTTTGCATGACTATCGACAATTACAATTCCATAATATGTACTTTCAAACACCCTATCTAATAGTTTATTATTGGATAATTGCCCAGTATTCATCATTCGTTCTCCTTTAGCCAGAATGCTTTACCATATAATACCACGCATTTCACTCAATCTATATATACGAAGTGAAAATCCCCCAAAAATCACGGCTAAATAAAGTGTTCATTAAAAAGAATTCGGTAGAGTTTTATATGCCCTCTCTAGTGTAATCAAATGGATTTTTTTCTTACCATAGTTGATTTATTTAGCACAAAAAAAAGCCTGGCAACTATTTTATAGTTGCTAGACTTAAGTTCATTTTTAAGATCAATCCCAATATAAACGACAATTTAAACGGATGCGCAAGGTTCGTTCCTCGATGCCGATCATTTAATAGGCAACCAGGTCCCGAAGTGCCTTTTCCACTTTTTCAGGATTAACCATGAAGAATTTTTCTAATGATGGTGAATATGGCATAGCTGGAACATCCGGACCCGCAAGCCTCATGATTGGGGCATCGAGATCGAAGAGGCAGTTCTCTGCAATGATCGCCGATACTTCACTAATGATGCTTCCTTCCTTATTGTCTTCAGTAATCAATAGGACTTTTCCTGTTTTAGATGCAGCTTCCATAATGGCTTCTTGATCTAATGGATAGACGGTTCGTAAATCAAGTATATGAACAGATATGCCATCACTGGCCAACCTTTCAGCTGCCTGAAGCGCAAAATGAACACAAAGGCCGTAAGTAATCACTGTAACGTCTTCGCCTTCACGTTTTACATCTGCTTTACCTATGGGTAAAACATAATCATCATTCGGCACTTCTTCTTTTATAAGGCGATAAGCTCGTTTATGTTCAAAGAAAAGGACTGGGTCTTCATCACGAATGGCTGCTTTCAATAACCCTTTCACGTCATATGGTGTAGAGGGCATGACAATTTTAAGTCCCGGTTGATTGGCAAAAATGGCTTCAACGGATTGTGAATGGTATAACGCCCCATGTATCCCCCCACCGTATGGAGCTCTGATAACGATAGGGCAATGCCAATCATTATTGGAGCGATAACGAATTTTTGCAGCTTCTGAAATGATTTGGTTGATTGCAGGCATGATAAAATCAGCGAATTGCATTTCCGCAATCGGCCTCATCCCATACATGGCCGCGCCGATGCCAACTCCTGCGATTGCGGATTCAGCAAGCGGAGTATCAATGACACGCTGTTCGCCGAATTGTTCGTATAACCCTGAAGTCGCTTTAAAAACACCGCCTTTTACCCCTACATCTTCCCCTAAGACAAATACACGGGAATCACGTTCCATTTCTTCCCGCATCGCCATAATCACGGCATCTATATAAGATATCACTGCCATCTTCTTTCCTCCTTACCTTTCTGCGTACACGTATTTTGAGAGCGTGTCTTCATTCGCAAATGAAGCATTTTCCGCATAATCCGTCGCTTCGTTCACAACTTCCATTATTTCCTCGTTCAATTGTTTTTCCATTTGATCATCCATGATCCCTGTTGCTTTTAAATAGGCACCAAAAGTAATGATCGAATCTATTTTTTTTGCCTCCGATACTTCATCAGGCGACCTGTATTGACTATCATCATCATCGCTTGAGTGCGGTGTAAGCCTGTATGAAACCGTTTCGATCAAGCTTGGGCCTTCACCGCGCCTGCCTCTCTCAGCAGCTTCTCTCACCACCCGGTATACTTCAATCGGATCATTTCCATCAACCGTCACCCCTGGCATGCCGTAACCAATGGCCCGATCCGAAACTTTCCCGCAAGCCAATTGCTTTTCAATCGGGACGGAAATGGCATACTGATTATTCTCGCACATCAAGATAACCGGAAGTTTATGTACACCTGCGAAATTTGCTCCTTCATGGAAATCACCTTGGTTTGATGAACCCTCTCCGAATGTAACGAATGAAACAATATCTTTTCCTTCCATTTTTGCAGCAAGTGCAATTCCCACCGCATGTGGCACTTGAGTGGTAACTGGCGAAGATCCCGTCACAATGCGATTCTTTTTTTGCCCAAAATGCCCAGGCATTTGACGCCCGCCTGAATTTGGATCTTCCGCTTTGGCAAAACTGGATAACATCAAATCCCTCGCGGTCATCCCAAACGCGAGCACCACTCCGAGATCCCGATAATAAGGAAGAACATAATCCTTTTCACGATTCAATGCAAATGCAGCCCCCACTTGAGCTGCTTCTTGCCCTTGACAAGAAACGACAAATGGTATTTTTCCAGATCTGTTCAACAGCCACATCCGTTCATCTATTCGTCTGGCCAACAACATTATTTTATACATCTCAAGCACCTGCCCATCACTCAATCCTGCCTGTAGATGACGATTTTTATCCATATGTCACCATCCCTCCTAATCCCTAATAATTAAAACATTGCCCTGTTAAACCAGAATGTTTTCCCCATACTGCACTTTAGTTAAAATGGGGCTCTTATCACAAATTACCAATCTTTCTTATTAGCTGTTTGTTTGTCTCGTAAACTTAAATCCTGTTATGTATCAATGGAAAAAAATTCTTTTATGTATACATGCTTGCCATTTAACAACCGAACATTCTCTTGCGTTATCATCTAGTATTATTACCTGGTACTAACTTAATATTATCCTAACACTTTTCATCTCATACTTTCAAGTTTATTTCACATTGAATGGGTTGTTTTCACGCGAAAGTCTAATTTGTTTTTTTGTTGACTAAGTGGAAGAATAGCAGTAAATTAAAATGATTCGTTAAATTAAATGTTCGAAATGGAACAGTTCAAAAGAGAAAGAATGGTGATGTTGAGTGGAGAATGAAAAACTATTTATGAGTTCCGTACAACTATTGCGTTCATTTTGGAACGTGCAGAAAAATATAATGCGGTTCGTTCAAAAGACAGCCGCAGAAAATGGATTAACAGTTCCTCAATATTCTATTTTGATGACCATCACCCTTTACAAAGAGACAACTCAAAAAAATGTCGGGGAGAAAACATTTCTTCCAAAAAGCACCTTGAGCCAAGCGGTCGATGGTCTCGTTCGCGCAGGCATGCTCCATCGTGAGCCTGTCGAGGGCAACCGGCGTGAGATTCAGTTGTCAATCACCGATCAGGGGGAAAATTTATTAAAAACGATTCATTTTCACGAAGGAAGCATTCACCAAGTCTTTCAAATGGCCATTGAAACGCTTTCCGAAGAACAGTTTGAAGAGTTGCTTGAAACGCATCTTCAAATTACAAACTTTTTAGAAGCACAAGCTACCGAACAGGGAGAGTGGACAAAATGATAAAAATACTGAAAAATTTATCCGTTTATAAGTGGATTATATCAGCAGTTATCGGTCTGGTTTTTATTCAGTCCATGTCGGACCTCTTTTTGCCTACACTAATGGCTGATATTATTGACAAAGGCGTCGTTCGAGGAGACACTCCTTACATTTGGAAAATCGGTGGTTTGATGCTGTTGGTTTCCGCGCTTGGCGCTTGTGCATCCATAATCGCAAGCTACTATTCATCCAAAGCGGCAATGGGCATGGGACGCGATCTCCGCCTGAGAGTCTTTAATCATGTTGAAAAATTTACGTTGCAGGAATTCGATGAAGTTGGTCCGGCGTCATTGATTACAAGGACGACGAATGATATAACACAAGTCCAGCAAGTGGTTATCATGATGCTTCGTATGGTTATCAGTGCACCTATCATGTTAATCGGCGGAGTTATCATGGCTGTATCCATGGATGCAAAATTATCCCTTGTCATTGTTTTCACAATGCCTATATTGATTGGGTCGATCTTGCTCATTCTATATAAAGGTGTGCCTCTCTTTCAAACGGTGCAAAAAAGATTAGACCGGCTGAACCTTGTATTACGAGAAAACTTAACTGGTATTCGCGTCATTCGTGCCTTCAATCGTGAAATACAAGAGAAAGAACGTCTTAAGAAAGCGAATAAAGAATTGACGGATATCTCGATCAAAGTCAATAAAATCATGGCCTTCATGATGCCTGTCATGATGCTTGTAATGAACTTGACGGTTGTTGGTATCATTTGGTTTGGTGGAGTTCGTATTGATAACGGGGGTATGCAGATCGGGGATTTAATGGCATTTATCCAATATGTTATGCAAATTATGTTCGCTCTCGTTATGGCATCCATGATGTTCGTTATGGTTCCACGAGCGGCCGTGTCGGCAACAAGGATAAATGAAGTCCTCGACATGAAACCTTCATTCCTGGATGAGGGGACAGAAAAAGCAGATCGTGAACACGGTACACTTGAATTTGAACACGTGACGTTCAGTTACCCAGGAGCAGAAGAGCCTGCATTATCGGATATTAGTTTTTCTGCAAGTCCTGGTGAAGTCACCGCAATAATCGGTGGAACAGGTTCAGGGAAAACGACGCTCGTCAATTTGATCCCTCGCTTCTATGATATTTCAAGTGGTACGATTCGCGTCAATGGTATTGATATTCGTAAATCATCACAAGATGAAGTTCGTTCAAAGATTGGCTTTGTACCACAAAAGGCGGTCCTCTTTACAGGTACTATCGCTGAAAATATTCGCTTTGGAAAACAAACAGCCACACAAGATGAAGTTCAGCATGCGGCTCGGATCGCGCAAGCGGAAGATTTTATCAGCAACATGAAAGACGGCTATGAGGCAGAAATCGAACAAGGCGGTTCAAACCTATCAGGAGGGCAAAAACAGCGCCTTTCGATTGCGCGGGCACTCATTCGGAAACCCGATATTTATATATTCGATGATAGTTTTTCTGCACTTGACTTCAAGACGGATGCCAACCTTCGTGCAGCCCTGAAAGATGAAACGAAAAATTCGACGGTACTTATCATCGCACAGCGTGTCAGTACGGTCGCGGACGCTGATCGAATCATTGTGTTAGACGAAGGACACATTGTAGGTATGGGAACACACCAAGATTTGCTAAGTACAAACGACATATACCGTGAAATCGCCTTATCACAGCTCACAGAGGAGGAAATTGCATGAGTAATCACAAAAAACCTCAAGGCGGCGGTCAGGTTGGGCATGGTCCTGGTGGCGGTAACATGATGATGATGGGTCAAAAAGCAAAAGATTTTAAAGGAACACTAAGACGTCTCTTGACCTATTTAAAACCTCGACGCAACAAATTGATTGCCGTGTTCTTCGCTGCAATCATGAGTACGATTTTTATGATTGTCGGGCCAAAGATCATGGGAAATGCAATTACAGAATTATTCGAAGGAGCTTACGGGAAATTCCAGGGAATACCAGGAGCAGCTATTAACTTTGATAAAATTGGCCAGATCCTTCTACTCCTTGCCGGACTGTATGCCTTAAGCAGCCTTTTCAACTATGTACAACAGTACATTATGTCAAGTGTTGCACAAGACACGGTATATGATCTTCGAGAAGATGTGAACGAAAAGCTCGAGAAACTTCCACTCAAATATTTTGAAGGACGTCCAAACGGAGAAACACTTAGCCGGATGACCAACGATATTGATACAATCGGGAGCACCCTTCAGCAAAGTTTAACGCAGTTCATCACATCAATCGTAACGATCTTGGGGATTATCATCATGATGCTTTCGATAAGCCCGTTATTGACATTAATTTCGATAGTCAGCTTACCTCTGTCAATATTTGCAATCCGGCCTATTTTAAAAAGATCCCAAAAATATTTTGCCGATCAACAGCGTAAACTCGGACAATTAAATGGTCACATTGAAGAGATATATACCGGCCATCAAGTCGTTAAAGCATTCGGATATGAAAAAAAGGCGAGTACCCAGTTTACTGCGGTTAATGAAGAATTGTATGAAGCGGGAAGCAAAGCCCAGTTTATATCGGGTATCATTATGCCCGTGATGTTCTTTATCGGAAATTTGAGCTATGTCCTCATCAGCGTTGTCGGCGGAATATTGGTAACGCAACGTTCGATTTCGATTGGTGACATTCAAGCATTCATCACATATTCAAAGCAGTTCACCCAGCCAATTACACAAACGGCTAACATCGCTAACATTATTCAGTCGACGGTTGCAGCAGCTGAGCGTGTTTTTGAACTACTTGATGAAGAAGAGGAAATGAAAGAACAAACCACAGCTATTATAAAAAGGGCAAATGGTGCTGTCTCTTTCGAACATGTGGACTTTGGATATGGGGAAGAAATGTTAATTGAAGATATGAACATCGATGTCTTGCCTGGACAGACTGTCGCAATTGTTGGACCGACCGGTGCTGGAAAAACAACTATGATAAATCTCTTGATGAGATTTTATGAACTCAATGGCGGAAAGATTAATATTGATGGCCTTGATACACGGAAGATGTCACGGAATGATCTTCGAAAGAATTTTGGTATGGTACTTCAAGATACCTGGCTCTTTAATGGTACGATTAAAGAAAATATCGCTTATGGCAAAAATGGAGCAACTGATGAAGAAATTTTTGCAGCTGCCCGCACGGCACATGCCGACCATTTCATTCGGACACTGCCAGATGGTTATGAGACAATCTTAAACGAGGAAGCTTCGAACATCTCTCAAGGCCAAAAGCAGCTTTTGACAATCGCACGAGCTGTTATAGCAGATCCACCAATCATGATATTGGATGAAGCCACGTCTAGTGTGGACACACGGACAGAAGTCTTTATCCAAAAGGCCATGAACCGACTGATGGAAGGACGGACTAGCTTTGTCATTGCCCACCGTCTCTCAACGATTAAGGATGCAGATTTGATTCTTGTTATGGATCAAGGAAAAGTGATAGAGAAGGGAACGCATTCAGACCTTTTAAAGGAGAATGGTTTCTATGCAGAGCTATACAATAGTCAGTTCACTGAAAATGTAGCTGGATAATAAGATAGAGGCCAAATTCCCAATCGGAATTTGGCCTCTCAGACTGTAGACAAACTCGATGAAAATCGAGTTTGTCTACA
>NZ_JADILK010000005.1 GCF_017355165.1 Bacillus sp. SD075
TTTGGCCTCTTTTTTTTAAATGTATCAATACTCCCTTTTATTTCCCCTTTTCACAAATTCCCAATCCACCTCAATGTTTTTTCTGACTCTTTGAAGAAGATGAAGCATTGTTTCCGTTTCCTCCAAAGAAAATCCAGATAATGCAACCTTGTCGGTATACTCTCCTTCTTTTTTCAAAAAGGGATAGACCCTTTCACCTTTATCAGTAGCATATAACTTTTTAATTTTTTTGTTTTCCTCATCATTTTTCTTTTCGATAAAACCTTGTATTTCTAGTTTTTTAATGGCACGAGCCGCTGTCGTTCGGTCAACCTTTATCATTTCTGCCAACTTTTCTTGAATGATTCCTGGATTTTCACATATTCGAACAAGATACAAATACTGCCCTTTTGTAAGGTCAATTTCTTTAAATTCGATATTACTTATAGAGTCCAGTGCCCTTGCTATCATTCCAATTTCACGGAGTATTTCCTTCATTCCAAAAGCCCCTGACTTTTTTGTTGTATTTACAACAAAAATAATTTCATTTATACTAAAAAAGGATATACATTTATTATGACTTGTCTTTTTAAATAAATCTAGAAAAGGGATGAAGAACATTGGATTCAAAAAGAATAACTACAGAAAATGATTTAAAAATAGCCTTCCATATCAGAAAAGAAGTATTTGTAGATGAACAAGGCTTCCAATTAGAAAGTGAATTTGATGAATTTGATTCACTTAATTCTTTATCTGAACACGTATTAGTCTATTATAATGAAAAACCAGTCGGAACTGGAAGGTTAAGAGTTGTTGATGGTTTAGGTAAATTGGAGAGAATTTGCATCTTGGAGCCTTTCCGTAAATTTGGTCTTGGAAAAATAATAATAAAAACGTTAGAAGAAATTGCAAAGGAAAAGGTAATCTCCCGGGTTAAATTACATGGGCAAACACAGGCAGAGGGCTTTTATAAAAAACTCGGCTATCAGACTTCATCTGATGTCTTTATGGAAGATGGCGGTCCACATCTTTTGATGATAAAAGAATTAGTTAATGAATAAGTGTGTTAAATATGAGTATAACAAATAAAAACCTCTATCAGATGGGATCCCTTGGTTGTTTTTTAACCATACAATCTGTTGCCATTTTAACTGTGTTTTTTTACTTGTATTAACAAACATATAAAGAAATTGGCTGGAATGAGTCCGGTTCAATACCGTCGTCACACCAGCCAATTAACTGTTTAGTATAAACTCTAACTTTTTGGGGACACACCAGTTTAACGTCCTACTTCGCCTTTACCTTGAATGGGGAACTTCTACTGTTCCCCCATTCCATCAAGATTCTTTTGACCCAAAATTTTCGAGCAAAGCACGTGCTTCATCTGTTGATTCTGTGTTCATTAATTGATTTCTTAATTCACTTGCCCCTCGAAACCCACGGACATATATCTTAAAAAAGCGATGAAGAGCCTTGAACGGACGTAGCTCCAATTTTGAATATTTATCATGGAGATCCAGATGTAACCCTAGGAGATCAAGCAATTCCTTACTGCTATGATCTTTCGTCTCCTTTTCAAAGGCAAATGGATTATTAAAAATACCACGCCCAATCATAACCCCATCAATACCATATTGTTGAGCGAGCTTTAAGCCAGTTTGACGGTCAGGGATATCCCCATTGATCGTCAAGAGCGTATCTGGTGCCACCTGGTCACGAAGTTTCTTAATCTCCGGGATTAGTTCCCAATGAGCATCTACTTTGCTCATTTCCTTTCTTGTACGCAGATGAATGGAAAGATTAACAATGTCTTGTTTCAATAAGTGTGTTAGCCAGTCGTGCCATTCGTCTACATCCGTGTAACCAAGCCTTGTCTTTACACTTACCGGCAATCCTCCTGCTTTTGCTGCTTGTATTAAATCTGCTGCAACTTCTGGGCGACGGATAAGGCCACTTCCCTTCCCATTCTGTGCCACATTAGGTACAGGACAGCCCATATTGATATCCACACCCCGATAACCTAGTTTCGCCATACCAATGCTCATTTGCCGAAAGTATTCAGGCTTATCCCCCCATATATGGGCTACAATTGGTTGTTCATCCTCTGTAAAAGTCAAACGCCCACGCACACTTTGCTTCCCCTCGGGATGACAATAACTCTCCGTGTTTGCAAACTCTGTAAAAAACACATCGGGTCTAGCTGCTTCACTCACTACATGGCGAAAAACAACATCCGTCACATCTTCCATTGGTGCCAGTATAAAAAATGGTCGTGGTAAATCACGCCAAAAATTATCTATCATATTCAAATTCAAATCCTCTCATTATGGGGTACCACGCCAACCCCATATCCCAAAATTAAAAAGCAAAATGTCCCTGCTTCTTTTACACTTATACCATGCTTAATCACTTTTTATCAACTGATCGGAAATGTTTATTTTAACTCACAATCTCTGTACAACCAAAATATCTCCTGCAAAAATCCACTCTATCAACTAGCATTCCACTGTTCGAGTTAAAATAAAATTTTGCTGAAAAAGGCTGAAAAGAAAATTAGAATAACACTGGATTGACAAGGGTTTAACAGTAAAAAGACCGTGAAATCGCAAAAGTCCTTTTTAACGAAATCCGGGTCCAATTGGCAAATGATTATTTTAACTGGCAAGAGCATTTTTTATTTAGACATCTTCAATTCCAAATCCGTCACGACTTCAACATGTGTGGTAAACAGAAACAATGTACCAATGTTACTCAATCAACACATCAAAACCTGTTCGGGTAATAGGCATTGCATATCCTTGATCTTGTTCATTCCATTGCCACCCTTAACACCATGTTAATAATCTTCCGTTATATATTTTCTTTATGGGACTCATCTTATAAATATTATTATGAAATGGTCGAACACGGACACTGAAAAAAGGGTCATAAAAATTAACACAGGTAGACTTTTTAATAAATGCTGATAATCATGGCATTACTGCATATAAAAATTATTTTTGGGGTATCAAAAATAGGGAAGATAAATTCCCGGATTGGGTTGGACTGGTCTGGAGTGGAGGGATTGCTCATGGAAAAGATGAATCGGGGAATTTTAACGGCGCTGTCGGCGATCGGCATTGCGCAAGGACTGAAAATTTTAACCCATAATAAGCTGACGGGAAAGTGGGACTTGAAGCAGGCTTTCACAACAGGTGGCATGCCCAGTTCGCACTCTGCTGGTGTGGCCGCACTGGCATCCTATGTGGCAGCGAATAAAGGATGGCTGCATACGGAAACATCGCTGGCGACAATTTTTGGCGTGATTGTGATGTATGATGCACAGGGGATTCGGCGCCATACAGGCGAAATTGCTAAGCTTGTAAATGATCTTGAAAATAATATGGCGAAATTTTCTGGAGAGTTTCCGAGCTTCGAGTATGTGGAGCGTGATAAAGAGCTGAATGAACTGCTAGGACATCAGCCTGTGGAAGTGGGAGCAGGTGCGCTGCTTGGAGTTGTACTTGGGCTTATTTCTGCTAAATTGGAGGATGGCAATCCCTCCAAACAAAACGGTTGAAAACAGTGGACAAGCCTTGATATTCTAGATCTTCAAGTAAGATATATATTTTGATCATAACAATAGATTATAATTAAAACGTTCCTATGTTATTAACATAGCCTTGTATATATTGGTAGATTTGAAAATGACCTAGGCCTCTCAGCTCTCTTAGAAAGACCTAGGTCATTTTATGTGCAAAATCAATTTTTCCGAGACATTTTCATGGCAAATGAGTACATATCCGATCGGAATAACCCTTTATAATATTCCACTAAGTTACCATCAGAATCAAAAATCATTCGTTCTGTAATCAGCAAGCACATCGTTTCGGCTATACCTAAGTGTTCTGCATCTTCTTTTGTTGGAAAGCCGCAGGTTATGATTTGTTCCGCTTCACAAAAGTCAATGTTTAAATCACCTTCGAGTGCATCATACAATACGGTTGTACTTAAATCGAATTTCGTCAATTTTTTTCCTAGGTCCAAAGAATAATAATGCAATTCAATGGCTATTGGGACATCCCCCTGTAACCGAAGCCTTTTAATATGGTAAGATTCATCCTCAAACCCATTTGCATCAGCTATATTTTCAGGTGTCATTACACGGCCATGATCTAGTAGTTCAATCCCCATGCCTTTAGTGGTTTCCGTAAAACTTATCATCTTAAGCCATTCTTGTACAGGCTTAAGGGAAACGAACGTTCCCTTCCCATGCCTCTTTTCCAATATTCCCTCACGAACCAGGATGGATACAGCTTCCCGTACAGTGCTCCTGCTGACTGAATACATATCCATAAGTTCCCTTTCACTCGGGATTTTGTCTTTATAATACCCTTCCAAAATCTGATTTTCCAATATGGTTTTCAATTGAGCATGTAAAGGGATTGGGTTTTTAAAGTCTAACTCCATAAAATTTCCTCCAAACAGAAAAAGACATCGTAATGTTCGTATCAGTTCTTATATTGTAAACCAAATAGTTATAATATTCAAACATGCCAGTGTTCAATTTTCCCCTAAAATTAGGATTTCATCACTTCCGCACCCCTTCTTTTCCCAAAAAGCTTTTTCTTCGGATGAATAAAAAAACCTGAATAGATCTATATATTCAGGGCTTATCCATATGCATTCTTCATCACATTTCAGGCATCATATACTGGGACAATAGAAAGCTTATTTATTAAACGATAAAGTACGAGATTATGGAAAGCAGCAAAGAGGTAATGGTCATGGCTAAAAGGGGACGCATGGCTTTTGTCCGCAGTGCCTGCAGGCTTACATTCAATCCAAGACCGATCATGGCCATTGTCAAAATAAATGTAGTCGCTTTGGATATCCCATCCATTACGAGAGGCGAGACCGTAAGATAAGTTCCAAACACATAACTTCCTATTAGACTCATGATTATAAAACCAACGAGGAACCATGGAAAATCAATTTTGGCATCATTGCCCATTTTCCCGGATGTGCGTTTTTTCATCCAATACATAAAAATGAAACATAAAGGGATAAGTAAAAAGACACGGCCCAATTTTGCGAGTAGTGCAATCGCTAGCGCATCTTCACCAGCCGGTGCTCCTGCCAATGCAACATGGGCGATTTCATGCAGACTGATCCCAGACCAGATTCCATAATCTAAAGCAGATAGCGGAAGGATCGGACGTAAAAGTGTATAAACAATGGAGAAAAGTGTTCCCATTAATGCAATGATCCCGACGCCTATGGCAGTATCCTCTTCCTTCGCTTTCACGATTGGAGATATTGCCGCAATGGCTGCTGCACCGCATATCCCGGTTCCTACAGCAAGAAGAAGGGAAATGGAAGCATCTGCCTTAAGCCACTTGGCAATCAGGACCATCACGACTATGGCAAATGTCACTGTCCCTATGTCACGTACCAACAGCGGCAGTCCCTGATTGAAAATCACATCGATATTTAATTTCAACCCGTATAAAATAATGGCAAAACGCAAAAGTTTTTTTGCGGAAAATTCAATTCCCGGCCGGAACTTCTCTGGATATCCCGCAATTTGACGATAAATCACGGCAATGATGATCGAGCATGCAAGAGGACCGATTCGATTGAATCCTGAAATCTTGGACAGCCCCAAGCCTAAGAGGGCAATAAAAAAGGTGAAAGCGATACCGCTCAGCCACAAAAGCACCTTTTTTTGAAGCGGTTTTTGCTGCACCAGAGGGGTTTCTTCAAGCGGATCATATTTTTCCAATTCCATACTTTCCTTCCCCCTTTCCAGATAAACTAAAGCACAAATTACGTATCATCCCATCCTTTCAATCGTTTGAAAAAAATCGGTATCTTCTATATTAGTAGGTGAATTCCCTTTGATAAAATACTCGTATTCCTTTAAAAAAGGCAAGCTTAGATTTTTATTCCCCCACAATGCAGGAACAGCTAGAGTCTGGGAGCGATGGGACTTTAAGGCACTGATCTTTTTCTGTAAAGTCCCTGCTATATTCACTCTTGTGATACTGCTCTGCCCATTTTCCTTTAACCATTCATCATAAAAAGAAGGCCAAAGGACAAAGTACAGATTATGGACCTTAAAAGCTGGAAAAACTGTATCTGGATAAAAATCGGGATCTCCTGATTTTAGAAAAGCAAATTCAGCAGCACGGCCAATCGCACAATGGTCTGGATGCCCCCCATATTTCTCATGGAATGTTACTAGTGCATTGGGTTGAACCTTACGAATCACCTTTACGATTCCCTCCGCCAATAAATCGAAGCTTTCAAATTCAATCGTTTTATCCCTTACGTTTAAAAATCGCAAGTCTCTGATCCCCAACTCTTCACAAGCTCTTTTTAACTCCTCCACCCTTAGTTCAGGCAATGCCTCCCTTGTTGTAAGAATGGGATTTCCCATGCGCCTGCCCATTTCGCCTTTTGTCGCACATAGTAAAGTTATATGAACACCTTGCTCAGACATTTTGGCAATGGTTCCGCCACATAGGAATGATTCATCATCGGGATGAGCAAGAACCACCAATAACCTTTGTTGTGATTGCATATTTCCTCCTACTTCGGATTCTCCAGTTTTCCCACACAGTCAGATCCCAATATGAAAAAATGGACATGGATGTCAAAACGGTTAGACATATCATGCCCATCTTCAAATTCGTCTATAAATATAGCATCCTAAAGCCAATCACCTTTTATGGTTAGCATAATTCATATAAAACGGATTTAACCGTTTCTATGACAAAGCGTAAATCTTCAACGGTCGAAGATAAAGGCGGTGCAATGATCAATACATTTCCATATCCAGGAACTGTATCACCATTACGCCCGATGATAAGACCATTCTCCTTGCAAGCCCCTATAATTTTACCCATGAATTCATCGGAAACAGGCGTTTTTGTCTTTTTATCCTCCACCAATTCAATGCCATATAAAAAACCAACTCCCCGAACTTCCCCTACTTTATCCAGGGCTGTCAATTCAAAGAGTTCACTTAGTGTCGAGTCACTAAGTTCAGATACCCGTTGAACGATTTTTTCATTTTCTAAGATTTCAATGTTCTTTAGCGCAACTGCGCAAGATGCAGGGTGGCCTCCATATGTTGACACATGCCTGAAATGATTTAAATTTCCGTTCTCTTTGAATTTCTCATAAATCCTGGAATTCACAGCCGTTGCTCCAAGTGGAAGATAACCACTGGTCAAACCCTTTGCCATTGTAACAATATCGGGTTGAACCCCATCAGAGTGCATGAACCCAAACATTTTTCCAGTTCTTCCAAAACCTGAAACCACTTCGTCCACAATTAAAAGTACATCATGCTTCTTACATATTTCAGAAACCCTCGTTAAGTATTCTTTCGAAGGAATAAGGACCCCTCCACCGGAGATGAAAGGTTCAAGAATGACACCCGCTACCGTTTCAGCTCCTTCAAAGTTAATGACCTGATCGATATATTCAGCTGCAAGTAAATCGGAATTTTCAACGTTTTCCCCAAACGGACTTCGATAACTGTACGGCGGTGGCACATGAAGGAAACCTGGAACCGCCGGATCATATTTCACTCTCCGATTAGCCTGCGCGGTTGCGCTAAGTGCGCCAAAAGTATTGCCATGATAAGCTCTGTACCTTGAGATGAATTTGTATTTACCCTGATTCCCATTTTGAGAATGATATTGCCTGGCTATTTTAAAAGCTGTCTCATTCGCCTCAGAGCCGCTGTTCGTAAAAAAAGTTGTATAAGAGCCCTTTAAATGTTCACTTATTTTTGCAGATAATTCAATTGCCGGCTTATGGCTTAACGTTAAAGGGAAATAAGATAAATTAATCATTTGTTCATAGGCTGCCTGCGCAATCTCTTTACGACCGTGACCCAGGTTCAAGCACCATAATCCGGAAACCCCATCTAAATATTTATCACCTTTAGTATCTGTGAACCATGAACCGGTTCCTGCTGTAGCCATCATGGGAGCATCCTTCTCATTATAGCGATGCATCGCATGCCATAAATGGTCTTTATCCATTTGAACAAGGTCTTTCGTTTCAGTTTCCATCTTCACAATTGAAACCCCCTTCTTATTCATTGAACGCAATTAAGTTAAGTTCCCATGCTGTTACAGACCTTTATAGAGAGAATTGGTGATGGTGCGATGACCCAAATAGTTCACCAAGTCATCGTACCTGTCATATCACCTTTTCACACCATTATTTGTTCCAGTTTTTATGATCTAAATGAGAATATTTTTCTAATAATCTAGTAGGCATTTTTAATGCATCTTTTCTAAATGGAGGAGCTAATTGTGTTCCATCCACTTGTATATCAATGACAGTCGGTTTATTTGATTGTATTGCTTCTTCAATGACAGTGCCTAACTCCTCAGGTTTTTCCACTCTAATACCAACAGCACCCATTGATCGGGCAACTTCTGCGAAATCAGGATTTTGGATGTCCGCCCCTACAAAACGATTATTATAAAAATCGACCTGATTCTTTTTCTCTGCACACCATGCATTATTATTGAAGACACATGCTATAACAGGTATGTTTTCTTCAACAGCCGTACTCACTTCATGTAAACTCATGCCCCACGCGCCATCTCCAACAATGGCTAAAACAGGCGTGTTCGGTTCTGCTAACTTGGCACCAAGTGCTGATGGGTAAGCAAATCCCGTATTTCCGAATGTAAGCGCAGCGATATGCCTGCGGCTCTGGTTGAATCTCAAGTAAGCGTTTGCAGTTGACGATACATTACCGATATCTGTAGTAACGATGGCATTTTCAGGCAACACTTTAGTCAATTCCAAAAGGGCTCGACGTGGATTGATCGGGGTTCCATCGATCATTGCGAGTTTCACCAATTCTTCTTCCCATTTTTGTTTTTCATTCGTTACTTCGACCATCCGCTCTTTTTCTTGTTTTATGTTAGGTTTACTAGCCTTCAACCGTTTCAAGATTTCATGGCTCGCTTCACGGGCATCTCCGATAATTCCAACTTCCACAGGGTGTGTCCTCGCTATTTGCCTTGGGTTAATATCTATTTGGATGATTTGTGCATCTTTAGGGAAATAATCAATGTCATAGCATGGTAACGTTCCAAAAACCGATAATCTTGTACCGACCGCCAATATGACGTCCGCTTTCTTTAGTGTATTCATGGCTGCCTTTGAACCCATGTAACCGATTGGGCCGACTGACAATGGGTGATCAGCAGGAAAGGCATCATTATGCATATAGGAGACAGCTACCGGAGCTGTTAAATATTCTGCAATATTTTTAATTTCTTCAATGCCATCTGAATCAACCGTTCCCCTACCGGAAATAATGACAGGATACTCAGCCTTAGCTAAAATTTCTGCCGCTCTATCCAAGGATGCAGAGGATCCGCAGCCCCGTTCATCTACGCGATATTGATGCGGTTGAAGTATTTGATCCTCCACTTCTCCATAGAAGTAATCACGGGGGATATCGAATAAAACCGGTCCCCTCTCGGCATAGGCAATTCGAAATGCTGTCCTAAGGCAATCAGCGACCCGGCCTGGGTGTGTCACTCTAACCGTTTCTTTCGTGATGGCCTTGAAGATGGAAACCTGGTCACATTCTTGAAAACCATCCCATCCAACTGTTGGTGTACCAGCTGAAGGTGATATGACCACCATAGGAGTATGAGCTTGATTGGCCGCTGCAACAGAGGTGACCATATTCGTCATTCCAGGTCCGTTTTGCCCGATGACAACTCCTGCTACACCAGAGACGCGACAATAGGCATCTTCCATATGTGCTGCACTTTGTTCATGGCGGACACCAATGAAACGAATGCCTGCAGTTGGCAATAAATCAAGCATATCCATGAAAGCAGATCCCAGAATTCCCGAGATATGTTTAACCCCCTCGGCCACTAATGTCTCAACGATGGCTTCACTTGGTGTCATTTTAACTTTCGTTCCTCTTAATATTTTTGTTTCGACCATAGCACATTCTCCTTAATTATATTTATTTCTGATAATGACGTTGCGACGTCCGTACCAGTTATAAGATGTATGATACTATCATTTGCTGTAACAGTCAATAAATAAATTGAATATTTTGAATTTATTTAACATCCCTGATCACCATAGTCACTAACTCATGTATATGAATCTCTTTTAACCAATAAATATATCCTTTTTTTCTGTCAATCTGTAGTTGATCCTATCGATGATCTCCAATAAATCGCCTATTTCATCAATTACGAAATCGGCACCTGCATTCAAAAAACGGTTTTCCGCATGTTTCATCCGTTTTTGCAGATCATACGGGTCCATTTCGTTGATTTCTGCTTCTGATAGGCCGATTTCACTACCGCCTTTCAAAACGGCAACAGTCCACATTCCCGCAGATACGCCCTCTTGGATGTCACTGATCGTATCGCCGACTTTAACGATTTTGCTGAGTGGATACACTTGGAGATTCATCGCCGTCTTAAAGCACATCCAAGGGGCAGGCCTTCCTGTAGGCACATCGGTAGACGCAACGATGGAATCTGGATGATAGCCCCATTTTTCCGCCTCTTCTTTAACAACATCAATCATTTCACGAGTATATCCTGTTGTCGAACCGATTTTTATTCCTTGCTGCCTTAAACGGCCGACTAATTCAATAACGCCTGGTATTGGCTTGGCGTTCTCCTTAAGAACCTTAAAAAGCAAAGCCTCAAAGTCCTTATATAATGATTTTAGATCTCTTTCGTCCGATTCTTTCCCGAATTTAGCAATCCATAAATTGGAGATTCGTTTCATTTTCAGGAGTTCCTTTATATGATCCATTTTCAATAAACCCATAGGTTCCCTTGCTTCCTTACTGGTAATATCTATCCCCCTTATCCTGAATATCTCGACAAAAGCTTGGACCGGTGCAAAACAACCATAATCCACCGTCGTCCCTGCCCAATCAAATATCACAGCCTGAACCTCTTTAAATTCTTTTGCACGTTCCAATCTAAGTTCCCCTCCTCCTCCAAAATCACCAAACTAGCTAAGCCTGTTAAAATCCATAAATCCCCTTCTGGTGATAACCGGGTATAAAGAGAATTCATTTTACTTCTTCCAAAAATAACTGTAAATCTTCTACAGTTGCTTCAGAGAGTCGTTTAATCTTTTCAAGATCCTTGTCCGGATTCCCTGACTCCCCAATTAATGGGTATAGGTTTTTCTCAATCCTTTCATACCAATCGGGGTATTCATCTTCCACTTGTTTTTCTATCGAATCCCAAATAGAACTGATCTCTTTTCCCATTTCTTGAATTTTCTCTGAATCCACCTCCGTACTTATTTCTGATTCCAATCCTTGTATGGATTGCATCACATCGCCGACACCTTTTTTAATAACCTCTGCATTATGGGTTCCACCCGTATTTGAATCCTGATTTTCATTCATGACTGTACTTTTTTCTTGTTGAGCCTCGTCTCGTTCAGCTGAATTGTTGCAGCCTGACATCAACATGGCTCCAAGGACAACCCCACTAGTTATTACATGGAATCCATTCAACATAATCCCTCCTTCATAATTTAAAAGAAAGATGTCACCAAACACTTGTTGGAACAACTCTCTTTTTCTATGGGAAATCATATTCTAGCTGATTAGTGATTGAAGAATTTTGTCTGAGGAATTCCATAGAAGTAAACGAAGCATTACCTTAAATTAAATCAATGGTATAGAGCCAAAGCTATAACTTTTCAGAATTAGGGGAACCAGAAACAATAGTTAATTCATTCTTTAAATACTTCGCTTTTTTTCGCCTAATGAAAAAGAATGAACAGATAACGATCAAACTAAATAGCATGGTGAAGATAAACTGTGGACGCTGCGAATCGATAAATGCCATTAATATTAACACGGAAATCATGGAAATTATCGTTGCATAAGTCAAATACGGGAATAACCACATTTTAATCTTGAAAATTCCGGGATTCTCTTTCTCCATTCTCTTCCTTAATCGCAGATGGGAAACTGCAATGGCCAGATAAACAAGAATTCCGACTCCACCCGAGGAATTCACTAAAAAGAAGAAGATTTTATCAGGTGAAACATAACTGAAAATGGTGCTGATAAAGGCAAATAAAGTAGAGCCGACTACAGCAAATATAGGGACACCGTTCTTGCTCACTTTTGAAAATAACTTTGGAGCGTCACCCTTTTGTGCAAGTGAAAATAACATGCGCGAACTGGTATATAATCCCGAATTCAAACAGGAAAGCAATGCAATGAGAATCACTATATTCATGATCAGGGCAGCAAAAGGGATTCCCATCATTTCCAGTACGGCAACAAATGGACTTTTCAGCAAAGAAGCCGAATTCCAGGGTAATAGCGTCACTAGTATTGCGATGGACCCGATATAGAAAATCAGGATTCGCCAAACCACACTATTCAATGCACTTCTAACTGACTTAACCGGATCACTGGTCTCACCCGCGGCAATAGCTGGAATTTCCACGCCAACAAATGCATGGAAAACAATTGCGACTCCAACAAGCACCGAACTTAGCCCATTTGGAATAAAACCGCCGAAATTCAAAAGATTGGAAGCGCCGGGTGGTTTTATCGTTGGAATAAACCCTAATATCACTGCCACACCCAGGCACAAAAATAGTATGATACTGATTATTTTAATGATTGAAAACCAGTATTCGAACTCACCAAACGATTTTACGGAAAAAATATTCGTCATTTTCAATAGGATAATCAATGATAGACTTATGACCCAGACGGGAACGGAAGGAATCCAGCTGTGTATGATCGCAGCTCCCGCTGTTGCTTCCAAAGCAATTACGATAACCCAAAAGAACCAATATAACCAACCTGTTGTAAAACCTGCCCATTCACCAATCCCCTCCCTTGCATAAACGGCAAAAGATCCAGTATTGGGATTCACTGTGGCCATTTCCCCAAGCATCCTCATGACTAAAACAACAATCAAGCCTGCCAAAACATATGATAATACCGCCCCGGGGCCCGTTTGACCAATAATGATACCGCTTCCTACGAATAAACCAGCGCCTATGACACCACTCAAAGAAATCATCGTTAAATGTCTTTGTTTCAGACCTGGTTTCAGTTCTTCCTGTTGATGTTTCATACCCTCCACCAACTTTCAATATTTTGGGGAATCAACTAAGATAATCGATACTTTAATGTAAAAATAAGGCTTTTCAATTGCCTGTCCTTTACACTTTCACAAAGATAATGGGAACTTGGAAACATGGCATTTTAAAAACAACACAGGAGATGACGCTATGAACTTAAGATTCTGTATCACTTGTCCTCCTTCCTTAATGCTATTTTGAAATTCAAAGCAGATATAACATCACTACGTCATGATGTTAGTACCACTTTCTATGTGTATAATACACTCTGGTTTTTTCAAAGTCAATTTAAAAATCAGAATATTTAGATAACAAAATGCTATTTTCCAAATAAAAAAGCGGTGTCCATTAAGTCTGAATTTCATTCATTTTACTTCTTTAACCTTGGAGGTTGTATCCAACACACTTCCCACAGCTGACTTCGCGGCCTTCTCCTTCCTATCCAGCATTTTCTTTAAAAGGTATGAAAAAAGCAAGGTAAACGCAATTCCCTTAACAATCGATGTATAACCGTAAACAAGAAGACCCAATATCAGTACGATAAGATTAATAATCCTGATTGTCGCTGCAATATCTATTTTTTCATTTTTATGATGCAAAATTAAGGCAATCACGTCAAAGCCAACAGTGGAGGCATTTGCTGTTATACATAAATAATATCCTATCGCAATCAAAATTGACGAAATGATAATCACTAATACGATGTGAATATCAAAATTTATATTCATTGAATAAAAAAAATTAAAAAAAACCATGTAGCTAAGGGAACTTACGATCGACTTAAAAAAGTACTCTTTCCCTAGAAAAACTAAACAAATGATTAATAGTAATCCTGTAACGAAATTGGCTAGCATGGCAATGTTATAACCTGATAATGCATGCAATAATAATGCCGAGCTAGTTACACCGCCATTGATAATTTCATTGGGAACGATTAAATAAGCATAGGCAAAGGTCATGGAAATGTTTCCTGCGATAATCTTCAATATATCCTTCATGATCTTCTCACCATCCCTCTCGATATTTTGATATGCTTTCCCCCCCTAAATTTATATTTATACTTGAACCATAAGATACACAATCATCTCTTATTCAGATTCGAAACTTCACCTTTCGATATTTTTACAATCACATTCTTATGTTTCCTTTTGAATGTCCAATTCCCTTTTTCATGTTGGAAATTATCTTATGATAGTGTTGGTTTAAAATACTGTGAGGGTTTAAAGGGGAATCTAATTTGCAGAGTCATTATTATCTAGGAAGCAACGTTTCTTTCATAACTACCCGCTGATTATCGTGGAGGGATAAACTATAACCAGAGGTAAAGATTTAGGATTCATTTCCTCTATGTGCAATATTTTTATATATTTCATTTGCTTCAATACTGAATCCCAAGTCGTTTCATTCTCCTAATTAGATTTGCATGGTCAATTTCGAGTTTAATAGCTGCCTTCCGAATGCTTGGTGAGGATTTTAGGGCTTCAATTATTATCTGAGTTTCAAATTGATTCATTGCTTTCTTCAAATTAAAATGAGCAGTGGAGGATAAATGATATTCCTCATTTTCATTATCGCTTTCTAATTTCCAATTATCTCTAATATGTTCAGGCAGGTCTCTAGGGAATATGGAAGGTACTGATGTTGATACCACCAAATACTCTATTATATTTTTCAGCTCACGGACATTTCCTGGCCATTGGTACCATTCCATAAGCTTTATCGTTTCAGGCATTATTTTTTTTATTAAACCGAACTGCTCACAAAGCAGTTTAAGGTAAAAGTCAATAAGGGGTGAAATATCAGATTTCCGCTTTAATAACGGTGGTATATCTAGATGGATCACATTAATCCGATACCATAAATCTTCTCTGAATTGCTTTTTATTAATAAGTTCCCTTAGATCTTTATTGGTCGAACAAATTAATCGAAAGTTAAGAGGAATTGGCCTTGTATCACCTATACGGGTAATGGCTTGATCTTGAAGAACGCGGAGCAATTTAGCTTGCATTAACAATGGAAGTTCACCAATTTCATCTAATAGGATGGTACCCATATTCGCTTTTTCAAAAAAGCCAGCCTTTCCCCCTTTTTTAGCTCCAGTAAACGCTCCATCAGCAAATCCAAATAATTCCGACTCAAATAATTCAGATGGGATGGCTGCACAATTCACTTTAATAAAAGGGGCTTCTTTTTGTGGGCTGTACTGATGAATGTAATTAGCCAACACTTCTTTACCTGTCCCGGAGTCACCTGTAATGAGTACAGATGTTGGAAATGCAGCAATTTTTTTTGCCTTTTCTATTAAATTCTTCATTTGCTGACTTTTAAAAATAATTTGCAGATGGTTCATGCCTTGTTTTGCGTCAATTTCCTTATCAAGTTCCATTTTTCTTGTTTGACTTTGTAAATGATTCAAATAAGTTATATCTCTTACACTCGTAACTATCATTTTTACCTTTTTCCTTGAATTATCTAAGACCGGAGTAGCTGTTGCTACAAAAAATTTACATTTATTGATTTTTTGCATGATAGTGGTAGTTTTCTTAGACTGTAATGCCATATACGCAGCTGATTCATCAAAATACTCCAATAATACTAAATCTCTAATATCTTTACCAATAACTTCATTACGATTTATCCCTGTCATTTCTTCATAAGCCTTATTAACTTCTATGGTGATTCCATCTTCATCCACCACATAAAGTCCATCTGAGGAAAAGTCAATGATTGTCCGCATTTGTTTATTCGTGGCCTCTAATTGTTGTACCTTTTCTAGAAGTTCATTTATTCCCATTATTTTTCGCCTCCTTTTGTAGTCATTTTATTACCAGGTTGGTGACAATTCAACACCATAATTTTTTTGGGAGCACTGTTTTTTTGCAATTTTCCCAACATTCCAAGTTCGGCATGTTTCTTGCATTAGTATTTCAGTAGGAAAATCTTTAACAATACTAAGAAAGGGTGATAAAATGGCTATACTTGATTTGCCTCGGAATATTTTAGTTGAAAATGGGGCCATCCATTATTTAGGAAACCTAATTAGATCAAAAGGAGGGAGAAAAATTTTCATTCTCATGGACTCTTTCTTGGCTAGACCTCCTTTAAACCTCCATGAAAAGATAAGCATAATCTTAATGAAAAGTGGCATAGAATTTAAATTTTTCAAAAATTTTTCAGGAGAACCGTCTACCCAACATGTGGAAGACGCATTAACGCATTTCAATGACTTTCAGGGAGATTGTGTACTTGGCATAGGAGGAGGCAGTGCCATTGATTTAGCAAAGGCATTATCAATTTTCGGTAAATCAATGGATACTGAATGGAATAGCATACCTAATTACCTAAAACTAGATCGGCTCCCTCTTTTTGCAGTTCCTACAACTTCTGGAACCGGATCTGAAGTTACTAAAATTATGGTTATCACGGATTTTGAAACGAATATAAAAATGAATCCTAGTCATCCGGACCTTGTTCCAGATGTGGCAATTTTAGATCCGGAATTAACTTTAAGCCTCCCCTCCAATTTTACGGTCTATACTGGTCTTGATGCTCTTTCACATGCTATTGAAGCCCTTCTTTCGAATAGGGCAACCGTCATGACCAAATTATTCTCTCTTGAAGCTATAAAACTAATCGAAAAATCACTGCCAAAAGTTTTTGTGGATGGTTCAGATATCGATTCTAGAAGAGAAATGATGTTGGCAAGCTGTTATGCAGGCATCGCTTTTTCAAACGCCTCCACAAATTTGGCCCATGCAACAGGAAGAGCGTTAGGAGCGAGGTTCCACATTCCACATGGACTAAGCGTAGCATTGCTGATGCCCCTTGTTATGGAATTCAGCCTAGATTCCTGCCAAGAAGATTTTGCTGAAATCGCTTTGGCACTGGGGGCCTCTCCCTCTCTCAGTAATGAAAACCTTACTTTATTTCCTATTTCTTTACTAGAAGAATATAATGAAAAGTTCGGTATTTGGAATGACGGACTTAAATATATAGACACCCAAAAGTTAAATTCCGAAATTCCAGCATTAGTTTCTGATGCTCTTTCAGGTAATGGAATAGCAACCAATAGGAAAGTTCCGACTGAACAGGACATAAGGAATGTCTTTTACTTATTAGCTGAGAAACTATCTAACCGAAATTCACAAACTGTACCAGAAATAAAATAAAGAAATAGAAAAATGAAAGCGCATACTATCCGCCCGACCTGAAAGTTTTCACTATAATTGAATTGCCTATAAGCTGATCTAAATAAAATTCATTCACTATAAAAACTTTATAAAAAAACATTTTGAAATAATGCCAAATTTACAATTAGAGTAATTAGGTACTGGTAAATGGATTAAATTGTCCTCCACCCAGATTATTATTTATGGAAATGTAATTGAATACTTTATTGAACTCTTCTTCATATTTCCAACCATTTTTTGAATTTATCAATGTTAGGGAGGAAAAGAGAGATGGAAATAAAAAAGGGTAAAACACTCTCACGCGTGGTGGGGGCCAGTCTCATTGGTTCAACGATTGAGTGGTATGACTTTTTCCTTTACGGTGTAGTCGCTGGAATTGTATTCAATAAGTTATACTTTCCTGCTGATGATCCAATTGTATCCACTTTGTTAGCCTATGCCACATTCGCTGTGGGGTTTATAGCCCGTCCGGTGGGAGGATTAATTTTTGGTCATTTCGGAGACAAAATCGGTCGGAAAAGCATGCTGATAACCAGCTTAGGCATTATGGGCGGGAGTACTGTATTAATCGCCCTTATACCCACTTATAACCAAATTGGCATATGGGCCCCCATCTGCTTGCTTATCTTAAGAATATTGCAAGGGATTGGACTAGGCGGTGAATGGGGCGGTGCTGTACTAATGACTTTTGAACATGCACCGATAAAAAAAAGGGGGCTATATGCTAGTTTGCCACAAATTGGACTATCAATAGGGTTGCTTTTGTCATCTGGGGTTGTGGGAGTACTTTCTTCTACTTTATCTGACAGTCAGTTCATGTCATGGGGATGGCGAACAGCTTTTGCACTTAGCTCCATATTGATATTCCTTGGTTTATGGATTCGGCTTAATGTTTCAGAATCACCTGAGTTTAAAAAAGTGAAGGAAAGTAACACAGAATCTAACATGCCCATAAAAGACATGTGGAAAAATAATACGGGTAATGTCCTGGCTGGCATGGGTGCAAGATATATAGACGGTGTGTTCTTTAATGTTATGGGTGTATTTTCTATTACCTATTTAACAAACTCCCTTGATTTATCACGTACCGAGGCATTACTCGGTGTGTCCGCAGCAGCATTTGTCATGTGCTTTTTCATTCCCATCTTCGGTCATGTATCTGACCGGTTTGGGAGAACCCGAACCTATTTAATTGGTAGTCTTGTAACAGGACTTTCTGCACTTCCTGCTTTTTGGATAATGTCGAATAGTAATGGCAGCACCCTTGTAATCTGGTTGGCACTCATCATTCCTCTAGGAATCTTTTATTCGTCCGTTTATGGGCCTGAAGCTGCTTTATTTGCAGAGCTATTTGATGCTCCTGTCAGATACACAGGAATGTCTTTCGTCTATCAATTTTCAGGAATTTTCGCAAGTGGTTTGACCCCTATCATTGCCACTGCATTATTAGGTTATCATAATGGATCTCCCATTTTACTTTGCTTTTACGTCGTTTTTGCTGGTTTAGTGAGTGCAATATCGGTTTGGTGGATTGGTAACAATAAACTTAAAACCACTCCAAATATAAAGTCAGAGGCCATGTTAAAAAAAGGGTAATTCACTTAATTATTTCCACCAAGTATTATTCCGCAATAAAAAAGTTGAGGGGCATGCCCCTCAACTTTTTAGTGCTCCCTAAATATTTCCTGGGAAATGTCGCTTACCATAGTTTGTGATGAGCCATTTCATGTGACTGATAATGCTGACTCATCTTTCATAAGCCTTTTACGATAAACCATATTGGACAACTGAACACTCACTTCATAAAGCATAAGCAGAGGGACGATAACCAAAATGTCCGAAATGATATCTGGAGGCGTGATCAGGATCGAGATGATGACCAGGACGAAATAAGAAATCTTACGAGACTTCTTCAACACTTTTGGATTGATGATTCCTAATCTGGTCAGGAACATGACCACAAGCGGCATTTCGAATAAAATCCCGAAAGGCAAGATCAAATTAATCATGAACCGAAAATACTTTTCCGCTGTGAACATCATCTCGAACTGCCCGGCCGATAGGGAAGTGAGGAAACCCAGCACTATTGGAAACAACACAAAATATCCAAATGAGATACCTGTGATGAATTGAATGAACAGCCCTGGTATGAACCGAAATGTAACTTTTCTCTCTTCCGGTTTCAACGCTGGAGCCACAAAGCGCCATAACTGAAAGGCTGCCCGTGGAATCGTTGCAGCTAATGCGCAAACCGCAGCGATCATCATATATACCCAAAGGATTTCACTCGGACCGAGCACGGCAAGCTTTCCTTCCAAATCCTTAATGAGCAGTTCATAAATATCCTTTATGAATATGAAACCCACTATGAAAAAAGCAAGAAAACCTATCAGTGTCTGAATGATTCTGCTTCGGAGTTCCTCCATATGCTCAATTACATGTAAATCCTTACTCTCCACTTTCACTCCTCCTTTTTAGTTATTTTCTTACCATATTGCAAATAGCACTTCCCCTCGACCTTCTCTCATGAAAAGAAGCAGGCGAGTCTATCCGCTCGCTATAACACATTTAATTCATCCCTCTTTTTTAACAGCTCTTAACGCAGCTTTATTCTCGTTTTCATCCTCTTTTTCCGAATCATTCACCAATCCTTTGGTGGCACTTTTGAATTCCGATAATGTCCGGCCAAATGCACGGCCCATTTCTGGCAGCTTGGACGGTCCAAAAATAATCAGTGCAATCACGAGGACGATTACCAGACCGGGTATCCCTATATTTGAAAGCAATCTTATTCACTCCTTTGATTTTTCATTTTTCTTCACAAAGTCCTTGTCAAACATCCTAATCGTTCCCTATCAATTAGTGACTTTCCCCCGACTGTTCATTCTTTGTTTTTCATGTGCGCGATTATGGGCACGTGTCCGATCTTCCTCAACTTCGTTCGTTTTTTGTGCACCTTCCGTAACCGCTGCTGATGCGACCTTTCTCAGCCCTGTTTGATCCTTATCAAAAACAAAGGATGCTCTTGTCGAGATATCCGCACCTGGTTCTGTCACGAATGGGACTACACGGTAGTCCGCCTTCCATTGTTCTGCTGTTACTTTACATCGGACATATCCCCGGTAGTCATTAAAGAACTTTATATGTGGATTCTGACTTAGTATTTTATCCGTATCCGCACGCTTATCCGCACCATTTCCACCGGATGTGATGGAAGTGCCTACAAACTCCACACCGAAAATCTTGGAATTTGGATCATCGAAATCCGACTTTAAATTGGCGGCCCAGCTTGCATGTACATCACCGGTCAGCACGACCAGATTTTCCAGGTTGTTTCTTTTGATTACATCAATCAAGCGATCGCGTGCAGCCGGGTATCCATCCCAGGAATCCATGCTGAATTTGGGAGCGATAGGTGTTCCATAATTCCGTTGTGAAAAGAAAATCTGCTGAGGCAATACATTCCACTTCGTTTTTGATTTTGAAAGATTGTCAGTTAGCCACTGTTCCTGCTCTGGACCTAATAATGTCCGCTTCGGATCAAGTGACTCCGGCGTTTGCGGTGAACTGACATCGCCGTTTGCCTGGTCATCCCTATATTGACGTGAATCCAATACAAAGAAAGAGGCCAGGTTGCCATATGTGAAGTTTCGGTATAACCGCATATCCGCTCCCTTGGGCAAAGACGATTTACGAAGGGGCATATGTTCATAGTAAGCCTGATAAGCCGCTGCCCTTCTCTTGATGAACGCTTCAACCGACTGCCCTTTTTCGGGTATGACATTTGCATAATTGTTTTCAACTTCATGATCATCCCAAGTCACGACCCATGGGAAAGCTGCGTGAGCCGCTTTTAAATGGGTATCAGAACGGTATTGTGCATATCTATTTCGATAATCAACAAGCGTGATGATCTCCGGACCATTATGTACACGGACATTACCTGTAGAAGCAACATATTCATTTGGTCCATATTCATATATATAATCGCCAAGGTGGAAGACAATATCCAGATCTTCTTTTGCCAAATGTTTATAGGCCGTATAATAACCATGCTCAAATTGCTGGCAGGAAACAAACGCGAATGATAAGCTCGGAACACTTGAACCTACTGGCGGAAGTGTTTTCGTTTTCCCAGTCTGACTTACTTCCCCACCACTTTTAAAGCGGTAAAAATAGACATTATCTGGTTTTAACCCGCTTACTTCCACGTGAACGGAGTGGCCAAGTTCAGGTCTGGCTATTTCCTTGCCTTGTTGGACTATCTTTCTGAAATTCTCATCCTTTGCCACTTCCCATTTAACGGAAATGGATTCTTTTGGCATTCCTCCTCCATTCAAAGGATCAGGTGCCAACCTTGTCCATAAAACTACACTATCCGAGAGTGGATCACCTGAAGCTACTCCGAGAGTAAATGGATAATCACTGAATTTCGGGGCAGCATTCACTTCAATCCCGCCCATGGATTGAGCAAGGGCAAGACCTAATGAAAGTCCGGCAAGCTTACTTGCTCCCTGGATAAAGTTTCGGCGGTCCATATTCTTTCCTAATTCGCTCCAATTCTTAATTAAATCCTCCATTGCTCTTTCATTATTCATTGTTCTTTCCCTCCTATTATTTGATTCCGGTTCAAGTATAGAAGAGCATTTTTAAAGGTGTATAAAGAAGTGTAAATCAATAACTTTCCAATCGGGATTTTTCAGGCAGGTCTAATGGCTCCCTTCGAACACAAAAAGCGCATTCATTCACTCTTTCGTTTACATAGACCTACAATGTCTTACATTTACCGACAGTCTTTCGTCCTGTTTCTCTTAATGAATCATTCATTCAATCGTTACAAATAAATTCCATGGGTTATTTTCACAATAAGGAAACTTACATTAGAATTTTGATTCCAATCTGTTTATGTAAGCCTGAAGAGGACTGCGAAATAGTAGAATAAAATGAGATCCCCATTACTTTTTGGATCTCATCGTTTTAAGTAACCCTTAGATTCGAAGGAAGTATGGAAATCATCCTTTTTTTTCAAAATCGGACTAATGAATGCTTCAATAATATTTAATAAGTAAATACTCACTCTTATTTGAAAACAACCTAATTTATGTAATAATAGACTCGTAACAAAAAATGAAAGTACTTGAGGGATTCTGCATTGGAGAGTATGGAAGAATTACATGAAAAAATTGAGGTATTGAGGAAAGAATTAATAACTACGGGATTGATATATGGATTTACTTCCCCAAAAACATTACATAAAAGCCAGGAACTAGATAAACTGTTGAATTTACTTGGACTGGGAAAGAGCCAAATGGTTTAGAATATGTCTAAAATCAGGAATGAAAACAGATTTTATTTTTCCACTACACTTCATGGGATCATTACAACTGCAAGAACTATCACACGGAGTTATTTTGGAATTTTTTTAATAATCACTGTGCAGTCCATGCAGCATATTTCTGGTACTTTATCACCTCGTATTCTTTTCTTGGGATCGTGGACTGATTTTTATATAATAAATCTAATGAAAATTACCATTCCTTCTTACCTAATGTATAATTCTAGTTTTCTACGTTTTATTTTTTGTCGGTATTGTGCCGTAGAACAAATCATTTAGGATCATTTTGATCACATTCTTTCTCCCTCTTAAAAAGCATCCAAAATGAATGGATGCCTTTTTTATCGAATTTTTCTTTTATATCCTCCATTTAATAACAAACAATCTATCTCATCTAAGTTTATGAATGGTGTGAGTTTTCAAATATCAACGATTCATTTAAATTGTCATGGACAATCTATTATTTCTGCCGTGTTAATGATTTTTTACTATTTTAATGACTGCAGTCCTTTCAATTCAGGGACAACATTGCTTAGCTCCCTTCCAGTAACCATTGCAACGAGGTTCTTCGCCGCAAGCATGGCCATATCAAATCGTGTTTGATGAGTGGCTGAACCTATATGCGGCAGGGTAACCACGTTTGGCATCGCTAAAAGCGGATTGTTAGGCAATACGGGTTCCTGTTCAAATACATCCAAACCAGCTGCAAGGATTTCCTTATTTCGCAGTGCTTCAATGAGTGCCTTTTCGTCCACCGTCTGACCGCGGGAAGTATTGATAAAGATCGCGGATTTTTTCATCATTGCGAATTGCTCCCGCCCCATAAGATGCCTCGTCTCCGAAGTATAAGGGACCATTAAAAGAACGAAATCGGATTCCCGTAAAAGGTGCTCTAAAGAGGAATAGGTTGTACTAAGCGATACCTCGACTTCGGATTTCCTTCGCCGATTATGATACAAAACTTCCATGTTAAAACCGAATTTGCCTCGTCTTGCAATAGATTCCCCAATCCTCCCCATACCGATGATGCCCAATGTTTTTCCATGAACATCAACGCCGAAAAGGGGTTCATCGCCTTTATTTCCCCACTTGCCATCCTTTACAAGCTTGTCCAGTTCCGGTATACGACGGGCTGCTGAGAGCATTAAGGCTAAAGCTAAATCGGCCACGGTTTCATCGAGAACATGAGGTGTATTCGTGCCGATTATGCTTCTCTTTTTCATTGCCTCTAGATCAAAGTTGTTGTAGCCTACCGAGATATTACTGACAGCCTTTAAACATGGTGCATGATCCAGAAGTTCATCATCTATTTTTTCTCCGGTGATGAGCAGTCCCTCCGCATCGGAAATTTGCTTTAACAGCTGGCTTCTGGTAATGGGTTCAGGGCCGTTCCATATTTCATACTGGCAATACTTCGAAATATAGGCCTCTACCTCGGCTGGTACTGGTCTTGCTATATACACTTTTGGCATCAATTAATATCCTCCTCGGTTACACTATTCTTGAATAGGCTGTTTAACAATAAACCAATAACAGATTGCGGCGCATCCGGCGATTAAACCGCCAGATATAAAGGCAAGAGAATAAGAGCCAGTTGCATCCACTATCATGCCTGCCACAACAGGGGAAAAGGCTCCACCAAAATAACCGCCAAAATTCTGAATTGAACCTACGGATGCAACCATAGACGGCGGGGCAATGTCACCGGCAAGTGCCCACGCACTGCCTGTAATGGCAGAAATAAAACAAAGAGCAAGGGTGAGTAATATTAAGGTTATAGCGAGCCCTTTGACAAATGGAACAGCACATACAACAATAGCGGCCGAGATGGCACATATGCTAATTAAGGCACGCTTTGCTTTAATAGGTGTAGTAATTCCCTTATCAACCCATTTTTTAGTAAGATATCCTCCGAAAATATTACCAAAGATTCCTCCAAGCCAAGGAATACCAGCATATATACCCATTTCTTTAAGTGAGACATGATGAACATCAAACAAATAAAGGGGAAGGAAGACAAGGAAAATATTCCAGATCCAAATGGTACAGAAGAAGCCCAGAATCATCCCCCACACGCTTCGATATTTAAATAACGAACCCCATTTTATTTTTGATGATTGAATGCCTTGCTCCACTCCACCACCTTCCGACTTAATGTATTCAAATTCCTCCTTGGAAAGTTTTTGGCTTTTTTCTGGATTTTTATAAAAAATAACAAAACCGATTGCGAAGATGATGCCGATCACACCCGTTATATAAAACAACGCTCTCCATCCAAAAGTCACCATAATGAAAACGAGAAGTGGCGGTGCAATGGCTGGTCCCCATTTGGAAGAAGAGTCCCAAATTCCTGTTGCCAATCCTCGTTCCTTTTTAGGGAACCAATATGATGTGATCTTAGCCATCGTAGGAAAACACGGTGCTTCCCCCACCCCAAGCAAAATCCGTGCAGCAATAAATGAACCCATTTTATGAACGGCTCCCGTTAAAATGGTCGCACCACTCCACCATATAAGCGCGATTGTATACACTTTTTTGGTCCCGAACCGATCGATCAGCCATCCGGAAGGAAGCTGCATTAATGCATAACTCCAAGAAAAAAAGGTTCCCAGCAACCCGATTTCGGTCACGCTTAGTCCTAGTTCCTTCATCATTTCGGGAGCTGCAATGGAGAGGTTGGCTCGATCAAGATAGTTGATTATTCCCCCAATCAATAACCAGATGACGACGGTCCAGCGAAATTTCCGGCCAATATTTAATGGCTTTTCTTGCTTTGTTTCCATTCTTGCTTCCATATCCTATCCCCCCTTGTTATATAAAACGCCATTATTGGCAGCGCTTCCAAAATAAGAAAAAGCCAGAGTTCACGCTTGAATAATATGTATATACAAGGAGGTTTTTGTTTTATAATATAAAACTCAGTTTTTGTTTTCTGACAAAAAATAAAAAGTTGATTCTGTTTATTCTGTAAAGTATCGTATTATGGGGATTTGTTATTGTCAATCTTTATTCTTATTTTCAGGATTATATTCCTAGTAAATATTTTATGCCAAGTGGGGAAAATTGATGGACCGTTTTTTAAGTAGGAAAATCGGACAAACTATACCCCACTATCCATTTCCATCTCTAGTTTTGCTACCGAAAGGGCTTAGAGATCATCGTCTCTCAAAAAATCTCGGGCAGCGTTAATCGGCGGTTTAGTTTTTTTATTATTTTTCTATAAGAAATGCAAGCGTTCCTGATGCATGTGGGACGGTCATGGACGTCTCTGGTAAGACAGCTTGTAATTTACTGGAGAAGTGCCACATTAATTGTTCGCTTGGTGCTTCTGGATCCACTTTTCAATGGGTATTACTAAATCATGCTGGAAGCCGTGATGGTTAACGGCGCTTCCACTACTTCCTTATAAGCACCCGGAATACTGTTTTCATTTGTTGTCGGGATTCCATCCCTCCGCACTTTTACTCCAACCATATTTATTAATGTATTATTAAAATGGAATGAAGGGCTGCTCATGTCCGATCCTCACAGTGACATGGAATTACTTCTACCTCTTCTCCTTGAGGATCCGTTCATTGAATACCATAATTTATAGCGGAAACGATTTGTTCGATTGAACCTCTCCTGAATAAGGTAAAGGCGTTCATGGAAGTTCAGGACAACAAATATGTCTCATATTAAACTATATTCGTTAATGCAATAAGAAAAAGAGCCGTTATAACAGCTCCATGTCCCCCCTCTTTTACCCTTTTGAAACGATAGCGTAATGTTTCTCTTACTTATTTTTTTACTCTCTGCATGCGTTTGACCTTATATTGTTCAAAATCCCAATTCGACAAAAATTCTTTTGCAGAAGTATAGCCTGATTTATAGAGAAAGTAGATTTCATCTTCATTCAGTTCAAAATCCGTTGCGTTGATGCCGCCAGTAGGAATTTGAATCGTGCGTTCAATCGTTTCTTCGTTCATATGCCGTAAATCATGGGCTTGAAGCATCGTTTTAAATATATTTTTGAAAAGGTGGATTGGCGTTGGTATAACCGCATCCATGTTAACTTCATCTTTCACAAAATGGAATCCGAATGTTGGGAAACGTGGATTCTCTGTATCGAATATCCATATTGGGAAGTTACTAAGTAAACCACCATCTAAAATGTAGGATTTTTTCCTGTCTTTTGATTTCCAAATAACCGGACGGAAGAAAAATGGTAAGGAGGCACTCATCATTACGGCAGTTGAAACTTTTAAATCAGCAGGAGACATCCCATAGCGTTCCAAATCATCTGGCAAAATAAGCATCTGGCCATTTGAAACATCAGAAGCAATTATCTTCAACTTCCCCTCTGGAAGATCCGCGAATGTCTTAATCCCTTTTTCTGAAAGAAGAGAATCCACCCATGTCTCCAAATAATCGTTTTTGTAAATCCCAAGATGAACCATAAGTTCCAAAAAGAAGCCCAAAATGGGAATTCGATTCAGAATTGTCCTGCCTCGAATCTTTGAGTAATTGATTTCACTATACCGTTCTCTAATTTCATGGCTTTTATAGCCACTAGCCAAAAGAGCAGCTATAACTGCTCCTGCTGATGTCCCAGCAAGCCTTTCCCATTCGACTTTTTCCTCTTCCATTGCTTGAATCGCTCCAATAAAAGCAATTCCCCTGACCCCTCCACCTTCAAAAACGGCATCTGCTTTCATTTTTTTCCACCCCTCCATAAGAGTTATTAGTATGATTAACAATATTTTAAAGTAAAGTGAATTTTCACACTCTTGAATACCCAAAATTTCCCCTTGTCAATTGAAGGATAAAACCGCATGCCATCCTTGATTGGAATTAACAACGGTTCTATTTTTCTAACAAATTAATTCGCTAACAGTATCAAGAATTTAATAGGTTTGTTTTTTAATCTGTAATATACTCCGTAATGACATGCTCTATTAACCTTACTTCTAATCTCTGTATATGTTTTCCATCCCTGATTGACAAATGATCGCATATCTATCTATCCATTTTTCCATTTTTATTTTTATCGCCTTTATTATTACTTCATGTCCATGAATCGCCTGCTTGAAAAAACATTAATCATTTACTCTGGAAGGGGATAGCCCCTTTAAGAGTGGTAATCATAATTTTGGTGGTAGTAGGATAGCATCTTTTATCATGGTATGTATAAAACGAGGCATTTGCATGGACAAATTATCAGATACTTCTAAAAAACTTTATCGAATCAAAATCATGTTCTTGTTGTTGATCTCAAGCTCAAAAATAGGTAAGGTCATTCATGTAAACTAACAGAATTAAATCATTTATCTTTTTCCAAAATAGTAAAGTGTCTACTGCTCTCCTTCTTTTATTTAGTCTCTACTAAACTTCATGTCAGTGCTTGACCTAATAAACTAAATAGACGGGATTCATGAAAGAAGGCAAGCCAGTAAAAATGGCTTGCCTATCTGAAAAAAAGAATGATTAGTCATTCTTTTTTTTGAAGTCTTTGTAACGACTCTTAAAACTGGCCAACAATTTTGTACGTGTTCATCAATAGAAGGTTACTGGATTAGTGACTGAACATAAAATCCTAAACCAAGATAAGTATTGGGAACCAGCTTTGAAAAAGGGATTCTTTAAATCTTGTCGAAAAGGATATGTAACAATTGAAGGAGTGAAAAAATGGAAAATAACCGTGCCAAGAAAATGTATAATTACCACGTTTGGGCTAATCAGCAAATGTTCCAAAACCTAAAACAATTACCGGATGGAATCTATGGCGACACGATAAAAAGTGTCTTTCCATCCATAAAGGAAGTCCTTGTTCACCTTTACGCAACAGATATTACGTGGTTGGAGATAATAAAGGGAAGTACAATTCAAGTTACATTTAAGATAGTTGAACAACGGCGGAAAGAAGTGGACGGAGTCGCAATAGACGATCTTGAATTCCGCTATGAGAAACTTGCAAAGGAGTATGACAATTTTCTTTCTTCTCAGTCTGATCTTGAACGGACCATTGTAACCGAACATCCCAAAATGGGGGTTTGTGAGTTTGTACTTGCTGATCTTATCCATCATGTAGTGAATCATGGGACCTATCATCGCGGTAATGTGTCCGCGATGCTCCATCAACAAGGCGGGCGGGGCGTACCTACAGATTATGTATTTTACTGTTTAAAATAAGCTCGGTATGGCAACCTTGACGGAACATCAATTAGATGTTGCTGCAAATATACTAAAGCACCTTTCATTCCAGATGAAAGCCGATGGTCCTCTTGCCAAGGAATCATCGGCTTTTATTTATCGAATGTATATCCAAACGTTCGTGGCATGGTTATATTCAGTCAGTAACTTCCATAGATGTTATATGATCTTTAGAGCTTTACCCGTTGAAGGCGAAGTGCATTTAATACGACTGATACAGAACTGAAGGCCATGGCCGCACCCGCTAGCCACGGTGCAAGCAGTCCGATTGCCGCAATTGGTATACCGATTACATTATAGGCAAAAGCCCAGAATAGGTTTTGTTTGATATTCCTCATCGTTTTCCTGCTCATGAGGATTGCATCTGCAATACTGTTCAAATCCCCTCGGATCAAAGTGATATCGGCAGCTTCCATGGCTACGTCCGTCCCGGTTCCTATCGCCATTCCTATATCGGCTAGTGCCAGCGCGGGTGCATCATTTATCCCATCCCCGACCATTGCCACTCTTTTACCGGCTGCCTGCAATTTTTTCACTTCTTCCGCTTTCCCTTCAGGAAGGACTTCTGCAATCACTTGGTCAATGCCCACTTGATGGCCTATGGCATTTGCTGTCCTTTGATTATCGCCGGTTATCATGATGACCTGGATATCCATTGCTTTCAACCTTTCAATCGCCGTTTGCGAGGTATCTTTTATCGTATCGGCAACGGCAATGAGTCCTGCATATTCACCTTCAATGCTAGCGAGCATTGCTGTCTTCCCTTGCTCTTCAAATGTTTCCATTGCTGTTAGCGCCTTAGTAATATCCACGTTATTTTGCTTCATCAATTTACGGGTTCCGACGTACAACACTTTTTGATCAACTACAGCTCTCACACCGTATCCTGGAATCGCTTCAAATTCCTCAATCGCAGCAAGTGATATCTGTCTTGCTTGAATTCCTTGAACGATTGATTGCGCAAGAGGGTGTTCAGATTGTTTTTCAGCTGCGCCGATTAGAGATAAAAACTGTTCTTCTTCCATACCGTTCTCGATGAGGACATCGGTCAACACAGGGGCACCATTTGTCACTGTTCCCGTTTTATCCAAAATGACCGTATCTATATGGTGTGTGGTTTCCAAGTGTTCCCCGCCTTTAAATAAAATACCGAATTCAGCGGCCCGACCTGATCCTGCCATGATCGATGTGGGAGTGGCCAGACCTAAAGCACATGGGCAGGCTATGACCAGCACTGCAATCATCGCTTCAAAAGCCGGGGTGAATTCTCCAGGGTTAACCCATATCATCCAAACAAGAAAAGTTAAAAGGGCGATCCCGACAACAATGGGGACGAAGACACCGGAAATTTGGTCAGCAAGCCGTTGAATCGGCGCTTTCGAACCTTGAGCATCTTCGACGACTTTTATGATTTGGGAAAGAGCTGTATCTCTTCCTATTTTAGTCGCTTTCATTTTGAGAAACCCATTCTTATTCAATGTTGAACCGATCACAGTATCCCCGCTTGTTTTATCGACCGGAATGCTCTCACCCGTTAACATGGACTCATCGACGGCAGAGTTCCCTTCGACTACTTCTCCATCGACAGGGATCTTTTCACCCGGCTTCACCAAAATCGTATCCCCCACGATGACTTCTTCAAGTGGTATTTCACGTTCTTCCCCATTTCTTAAAACCAATGCCGTTTTGGCCTGAAGCCCCATCAATTTTTTGATGGCTTCTGAAGAACGTCCTTTAGCTTTTGCTTCAAACAGCTTCCCTAAAAGAATGAGGGTGATAAGGATCGAACTAGTTTCGAAATAAAGTTGTGCCGTATTGTGATGGGACCCCATCGAGATGATCGCCTGATAGACACTGTAAAAATAGGCAGCGGATGTTCCCATCGCGACTAATACATCCATATTGGCACTTTTATTTCTCAAGGCTTTGTAAGCTCCAACATAGAACTGCTTTCCAATCAAAAATTGAACGGGGGTTGCGAATGCCATCTGCACCCAAGGATTCATGAGGAAATCAGGCATATAGATAAACGAAGTAAAACTAAAATGGCTTACCATCGCCCATAACAATGGAAAAGATAAAATGACCGAAAAGATGAATGTATTCTTTTGTTTTTGTATTTCTTTTTGACGGAAATTCACGGATTCCACTTTATCTTCCTTGATGATCGCCCCGTACCCCAGCTTCTCAACCCTTTGAATGATGTCAATTGGGGAAGCTTGGGAAGGATCATATTCGACGGTCGCATTTTCAAGCGCTAGATTGACATTAGCCATGCTCACCCCATCCAGCTTATTTAACCCTTTTTCTATTCGGTTAGCACAGGCAGCACAGGTCATGCCAGTAATCGTAAATTCCTTTTTCTCTTTTACTACATCATAGCCAAGATCTTGAATTTTCTTTTCAAAGTCCTGGTTGCTTAGTTTTTCCGAATCATATTTAATAACCGATTTCTCAAGTGCCAAATTAACGGTGGCTTCATCAACGCCTTCCATTCTGTTTAACCCTTTTTCAATCCGGTTTGCACAGGCCGCGCAAGTCATTCCAGAAATCTGTAAACTTGTTTCTTTTATTTGGCTGCTCACTTCATCCCGCCTCCCTATACCAGTATGGGGTATATTTCTTTGTAAAAAAGAAGTGCTTAACAGCACTCTCATGACTTACTCGACATCGTAGCCTTGATCATCGATTGTTTCTTTTATTTTCTCAAGTGATACTTTTTCCTTGTCAAACGCTACATCCACTTTTCCTGCATCCAAATGCACCTTTACGCTTTCAACACCTGTAAGTTTTCCTACATTCCCTTCAACTGCATTCACACAATGACCACAAGACATTCCATTTACATTCAATGTTACAGTTTCCACTTCAACATCTACTCCTTTATTTTTTCATTAATTTTTGTATCGTTACAAGCACTTCATCTATAACCTCTGTATCCCCATCATTCAGGCGTTCGACCACACAATTCCTTAGGTGACCTTCCAATAAAATCTTGGCCACACTATTCATCGCGCTTTGTGTAGCTGCTATTTGGGTAATCACATCATCACAGTACGTATCTTTTTCAATAAGACCCTTAATACCGCGAATTTGACCTTCGATTCGATTTAATCGGGTCGTTAAATTTTTTTTTACTGCTTCTGAGTGATGACTCTTTCGGCCATGGGGAGATGTCGTACAACATTCTTCTTCATTCATAGAATCTTGCCCATTCTTCATTTCATCCATTGCCCATCCCTCCTCAAAAAATAATATACCATACCCTCCTACCCTATGAAAAGAAAAAGATTTATGTTCATTATTTATTACTATTTGTTTATTACTATTTGTTTATTACTATTTGTTTATTACTATTTCTATTCTTAAGCTAAGAAACGTACATTTGGTGGTTGACTATCCAAAACTAGCTAGCCGAGATCCTCTTTGCCTAAGAATACCAGTAGCCAGTATGGTTTTCTTAAACCAAAATAACAAAAAAACACTGAGGATACTCATGCATCCTCAGCGAAACTGTAGACAAATTAGAATAAAAGTCAGTTGTCCTGCAGTTGTTTTCCTAAAAAAATTCAGTTGAATTCAGAAATCCGCTCCCTTTCCGCCGACTGTCTACCAAGCCTCATCAAAGCAAGCAACTGTAGGGTCCCTGCTAGTCAGTTATTCGGCAGGAGTGTCCCAGATTTCTTCAATCTATTGAGGTTTCATCCCATACCTAACAGGAAAAATCATGAATTATAAATATGTCTCGTTTTAAAATTATGGTAACAATTCCCCCGGTAAAATCGTGAAAAGAGATTGAAATCATTCCGAACCTCGCTCATTTGTATTTTCATTTAATTAAGATTCCAAAATGTGATTATCACAGTTCTTTTGAAATATTATTTTTCCTTTTCTTTTTCACTAAAAGAATGATGGCAATGATAAAGGCAACTGCGCTATATATCCAGGTATACATAAAGGCAAGACCCAATCCTATATTTGCATCCATATAATCGTTTTTTACATGATCGATGGCTAAATATAATAGCGGTGCAGCTCCAATGATGAATAGGATGACAAAGAGAACATTCTTTTTGGGATTCCTGGTTGATAAAATAATAATGATGAAGGATAGCAAAAGAAACGCTTCTGAAGCTATCGTCAACGTTACCAGATTGCTCATAATAGTTCACTCCCTAATCGTGGTTTTATAAATGGAATAAATTTATATCCCCTTATATCTATGTTATTTTTCGTTCCTTTTTCATAATATTTTTCATTTGAATGCTATCACCTTATTAAAAAACCTGAATTCCTCCAAGAGAAATGAAGGATCCAGGTTTCATGTTAATTTTTCTTTGATAATTGCAAGGCATTCTTGATGCTTTTCAGTGATTTTGAGCTTCCGTACATCAAGACTCCACCACGATAGATTTTTGCTCCGATTATTCCAAGAAAAACAATGGTTAAGATCAAAACTGCAATGCTGATGGCGATTTCCCAGAAAGGAACTTCAAGCATCCCTACACGCAAGAACATGATCATAGGCGTGAAAAATGGAATGAATGATGTAATCGTGATATAACTCGCTGACGGATTCCCCAGTCCAAACATCGCAATCATGAAGGCAATGACAACTAACATGGTCATCGGTGAAATCATTTGCTGAACGTCTTCAATCTTGCTGACAACGGACCCAAGACATGCTGCAAGAGTCGCGTACAGAAAATAACCAAGCAAAGCGAAAATGATTGCATATATGATCGTTGAGATATCGGTGCTGCCGAAACCGAAAAATGAAAAGAATCCTTCATCCATACCTGTCAAGTTTTGCTTAATCGAGAAATAGCCCACTCCAAAAAATAGAATCATTTGCGTAAGACTAAGCAGGGCTACCCCCATTATTTTGGCAAACATCTGTGTGACTGGAGGGACACTTGAAATCAGGATTTCCATGACACGTGAAGTTTTTTCAGTAGCCACTTCCATTGCGATCATCGTAGCATACATCAACACACCAAAGTAAATGACGAATAGGAGCACATACACGAGACCCCGTGCTTGATTGAGATCCTCTTCCGTTTTTGCATTTTTCTGAAGCGCAATCGTATCAAATTTTGGCGGCATGTTCAGTTGAGTGATTTGCTGCTCTGTCAAGTTCAATTCTTTTGCAGTGATTTGACCCTTCAGTTGGGTAAGCGCTAAAAGCAAATCATTACTTACTGCAGAATCTGAAATTTGATTCGCTTTATACGTTCCCTTGAAGCCGAGGCTGGCATCCTTTTCGATTAACAGATATCCAACGATTTCTTCTTCGCTGACCATTTTCCCCGCTTCTTTTTCATCCTGGGCTGAAATGATCGATAGGTCATCGTTCACGCCCTTTACTGCATTTTTATAAGAATCAATTAAGTTATCTTCAGTCTGATCGATGACGGCAACCTTTTCCTGATCGTCACTGTCGAATTTATCAATAAGATTCGAGAGATTGGACAGGACAAGAATCAGGGCCATCATAATGATTGTAGAAATGATAAAGGATTTCGTTTTTAATTTTGATAGATATGTATGGGAAAGGACAATCCAAAAGTTATTCATAGACGGCACCTACTTTTTCAATGAAAATATCCGTCAGTGATGGTTCTTCCAATTCGAACTTCCGGACGAAACCTCTTGGCACAAGATCACGAATCATGTTCTCAGCCACATCTTCACCAGTGACTTGAAGAATTTTCCCCTCCATCGTGTTCTTAACTTTTATTACACCTGAATAATTATCCAAAAAAGATAAGTCAAAATCAGCTTTAATTGACACATTCTTTTTACCAAAGGAACGCTTAATTTCTTTTAGTTTACCAGCCACAACAGGTGAACCTTTATGCATGATGCAAAGATGTTCACACATCTCCTCAACATGCTCCATGCGATGGCTCGAGAAAACGATCGTCGTGCCGCTGTCCCTTAAGTCAATGACAGCTTTCTTCAGAATTTCCACATTCACTGGATCCAGTCCGCTGAAGGGTTCGTCAAGGATAAGTAATTCAGGTTTATGGATCATGGAGGCGATCAGCTGGATTTTTTGCTGATTCCCCTTTGAAAGCTCTTCAACCCGCTTATCGATATACTCGGGTACCATAAAGCGGTCTAGCCAATACTCCAACTCTTTCAAAGCATCCCGTTTGTTCATCCCTCTTAATCTAGCCAAATACACAATTTGATCGCGGACCTTCAGTTTTGGATATAGTCCGCGTTCCTCAGGAAGATAGCCAATCAATGAACTGGTCGTATAATCGATTTTCTTACCATCCCATTTCACTTCCCCTTCAGTGGGGTCAAGCAGGCCGAGTATCATTCGGAACGTAGTCGTTTTCCCCGCTCCGTTCCCTCCTAAGAAACCGAACATTTCTTTTTCGGGGATAGTCAAATCAAGCTGATTGACAGCTGTAAATTCCCCGAATTTTTTCGTAACTTCTTTGATTTGTAAAGCCAATGTACAACCTCCTATTATATGATTCTAATTATATGGTAACGAAAAGGTTTTCCAATTACAACTATCTCCAAGTAACAACTAACTCTTTTTCTTCTTCGATTATATGCAAATTCCAATAAAATTATTTCACTATCTAGTCCCTTGAAGGAAAGGCTACCTCTTAACGTCTCCCTTTGCCCTTTACCCTAATAGTATTTTTATCTGCGAAACTTAAAACAAATCACCATTTCCCTCCCTAATTGGTGAATCGGTCCACATTTTCAAATCCCCCTACGTCTACTGCCTATCCCTAACAGCGAGCATGTTACTAAACTGAAAAGCCATTTTTGAAAACAAGGCAAAAAAATAGGTTGAGTAGCGTAAGATACCAACCTCTATAAGTTACACCTGTCGCTAATGAGTCTATCTTACTTTACAATCGTTACTTTTACATTTCTTTTTTCTAGCAATTTTCTTGATTCTTCATCTATTTCTCTATCCGTAATGACCTCATCCACTTCACTGGGAGGTACGATTAACGAAAAAGCCAGTTTTCCAAACTTTGAGGAATCTACCATCAGGATCACTGCATCCGACCTTTCGATCATCTTCTTTTTTAATAATGCCTGCCCCTCATTAGAATCACTGAGCCCTTCTTCTAGGTGAATCCCCTTGCAAGACAAAAACGTTTTGTTGACATGATACATCCTTAATGATTTCTCTGCTATCGGACCAACAAATGATAAAGACTTTGACAGCAATCTTCCCCCGGTTGAAATAACCTCTATTTTTTCTTTTTTACTCAATTCCATGACCACTTTGGTGGAATTGGTAATAACCGTTAGCGGTATAGCATATAGAGTTCTAAAGGCAAAGGTTTTACCCACTTCTTTAGCTGTAAAAATTAAGATGGGAATATTCAAGCCCAAAAATACAGCATAAGTTGGGATTCCCCATAAGCATTGGCCATAATCGATAACGCTGTTACACCACCATCTACTAGCCCGTTTGGTGCTAACATCGTTTCTAATCCCATAGCCACGATTGACGCCCCCAAAGTTAAAAAAACATACTCAACAAATTTTTTCATCATCTCACCTGAAAATATGTATTATTCATGATTCCTTATTATAAAACAGTTCAGCTAAAATCCTTTACAACACAGGAATATTATTTACCTTTTCCAGCTTGTATTCCTTTATTTCCTTTATGCACTGGATCATTGCAAATAAAAAGACCACAAGTCTTGACTTATTAAAAGTCTACTTGTGGTTTTTAATCCCCTCTTTTTAGAACGATTGCTATTTAATAAACGCACTTTTATTGGCAGGAGTATCCATCACATTCTCCACATAGTTTTTACCCCATTCATACATGGAATCGAGTATTGGCATTAAGCTTTTTCCTTGTTCGGTCAATGAATATTCCACTTTTGGCGGAACAACAAGATTCGTTCAACAATGAGGTCTTCTTCTAGCTCGCGTATTTGGTTAACAAGCATTCGTTGAGTAATGCCCGGCATAAGAGCCTTCAGCACACCAAATCGCTTCGTTCCCTCTTTTCCTAAATGCCACAAAATCAACATTTTCCATTTGATGCCAATAACATAAAGCATTAATTCTTTTTCACAGTTAAACATTTTGTCCTACATACGTGACATTTGTTTCACCTCCACTTCTATATAGAGTAACTAATAGTATACTTTTTAACACTATGTAAAAATAAAGTGCGTACTTTCACACTTTTAATATACACATTATACTAACACTGTACCATTGTTAACAAGAGCTGTGGTTACGGTTGCCAGGAGAAATGAAAGTGAGTAATGGGCATAATTACTACTGTGCAACAAACTTAAAAAATTATGAGGAGTGAAACATAGTTGGAATTACAATTAGCATTAGATTTAGTCAACATTCCAGAAGCAATCGAATTGGTAAAAGAAGTAGAGGAGCATATTGATATCGTAGAAATCGGAACACCGGTTGTGATCAACGAAGGGCTCCATGCTGTAAAGGCAGTAAAAGAAGCATTCCCTAACTTAAAAGTATTAGCAGACCTGAAAATTATGGATGCTGCTGGATATGAAGTGATGAAAGCTTCCGAAGCAGGTGCTGATATCATCACTATTCTTGGAACGGCTGAAGATATGTCGATTAAAGGTGCTGTAGAAGAAGCGAAAAAACAGGGTAAAAAAATCCTTGTCGATATGATTGCGGTAAAAGACCTTACTGGACGTGCTATAGAAGTGGATACTATGGGGGTGGATTATATTTGTGTTCACACGGGCTACGATCTTCAAGCAGTCGGAAAAAATTCTTTTGAAGATCTACAAACCATCAAAAGCGTGGTTAAAAATGCTAAAACGGCCATCGCAGGCGGCATTAAATTAGAAACACTTCCAGAAGTCATAAAAGTAAATCCGGACCTTGTCATTGTAGGCGGCGGGATTACTGGAGAAGCTGATAAAAATGCTGCTGCTGCCAAAATGCAACAAATGATTAAAGAACAAACGGTTACAGCAGGTTAATCCTAAGATGCAGACGACTCAATATTTAGCAGAAATCTTAAAAGAGCTTAATCATTCAGCTGACTTAATCTCAGATGAAGAAGCTGAAAAACTCGTCAACGGGATACTTGAATCGAAAAAGGTTTTTGTCGCCGGTGCAGGCAGATCCGGATTCATGGCCAAATCCTTCGCCATGCGGATGATGCATATGGGAATTGATTCTTATGTAATCGGTGAAACTGTAACTCCCAACTTTGAAAAAGAGGATATCTTAATCATCGGATCCGGATCCGGGGAAACGAAAAGCTTAGTCTCCATGGCTGAAAAAGCAAAAAGCATTGGTGGTAAAATTGCAACTGTCACGATATTCCCTGATTCCACTATTGGACAGTTAGCAGATCTCACCATTAAATTGCCTGGATCCCCCAAAGACCAATCAGAGGGCGATTATAAAACCATCCAACCAATGGGCTCACTATTTGAGCAGACCCTTTTACTTTTTTATGATGCCGTCATCTTGAGATTCATGGAGAAAAAGGGATTAGATACCAATAAGATGTATGGCAGACATGCCAATCTTGAATAAAACATAGTCCTAAGAATGTAATAACCAAAAGACCGCAGACATACTAAAGAAACTTTGCGGTCTTTTGGTTAGTCTTTAAAACATCAATTTCTTATTATTAACAATTATTCTAAAATTTTTTAAAAAGGAATGATAGCATGATTTCATTAAAAGGAAAAACCGCTTTAATTACTGGGGCAGGCAGAGGAATCGGGCGTGCTACTGCGATTGCTTTAGCAAAAGAAGGAGTTCATTTAGGATTGATTGGATTAACGATGTCAAATCTTGAAAAGGTAACCGCGGAACTAGAGCAATATGATGTGAACGTTTCAGCAGCAACAGCAGATGTAGCCGATCTTGAAGCAGTTCATCAAGCTGTTGAACACATCAAATCAGACCTAGGTTCTATTGATATTTTAATTAACAATGCAGGAATAGCTAAATTTGGCGGTTTTCTTGATTTAACTCCTGAAGAATGGGAAAAGATCATCCGAGTAAACTTGATGGGTGTATATAATGTAACAAGAGCCGTTTTACCTGATATGATTGAAAGAAAATCAGGAGATATTGTGAATATCTCCTCAACTGCGGGCCAAAAAGGAGCACCTGTTACAAGTGCTTACAGCGCTTCTAAATTTGCTGTTTTAGGACTAACGGAATCACTCATGCTAGAGGTAAGAAAGCATAATATCCGTGTAACGGCTTTAACACCAAGTACAGTTGCAACTGATTTGGCCATTGAATCCAATCTTATCAGTGGAAATCCTGAAAATGTTATGCAATCAGAGGATTTAGCAGAGCTGCTTGTAGCCGGGTTAAAGCTTCATCCAAGAGTCCTAGTAAAGACTTCAGGATTATGGTCAACTAATCCTTAATTTGAGAAGCGATCGACTCTTCTTTTCTATATTGGATAAGAAGGAGGAACCTAGTTGTAAAGGGTACCCTTTGTAAAGGACATTTTAAAAAAAGGGATTAGGCAGCCTGAAGAAGATGATCTCTGTATTGTGGAGTGCCCCTGTCAAATAGACAGAAATAAAAAAGACTAATTAAGCAACCTGAGTTCTATATTGATATGGACTCAGGTTGTTTAATTTTTTCTGGAAGCGATGATGGTTATAGAATCGAATAATACATACTTACAGCACCTCGAACCTCTTCAGAGGTACCGAAGGAGTTCATATAGAAACACTCCGATTTAAAGTGGCTGAAGAAATTCTCCATACAAGCGTTATCCCAGCAGTTTCCCTTTCTTGACATACTGGATTGCATTTTATATTTTTCAAAATTGGTGGGAAGTGTATTGGTACCCCTGGTCGCTATGCAGAAGAATTCCTTTAACATTCCGTTTTTTTCTTTGCTTTTATTATTGTTATCTATTACAAGTTTTAAGTTGTTTCTCCGGCTGACTTGATAAGAAATGATTTCATTGTTATAGAGGTCTTTTATGGCAGATTGGAAAAGTCTCTGTCTATAAAAAAAATCAAATATGTAATGTCAGTTACCCATTTCTCATTAGGTCTGGATGCATGAAAATCCCTATTAAGAAGGTTTTTAGAAATGACATATGCTTCTTTCTTCCCGTAATAAGGTTTCCTTTTCCGAATCAGGAACTTTCACCCTAACTCCCGCATAAAAGACGCTGGACACGCTTGTGGTTCAGGTTTAAACCGTAGATTTTATCCAGCCATACCATCCCCATAGATTCCTTTGAGTTTATTGTAGCATCCTATAATTTTTTTCTTAATCTCTTCATCTTCCAGTTGCTTTTCAGAAGTCGATATTTTACGTTTTAACCATTTGTAGTATCCACTTCTTGATACATGTGCAATTTCGCATAATAACTGAATAGGATAGTGTTCCTTGGACATTTCCCTAATTACCTCATACCTTTTCCTTGTCGTTACTGCCTTCATCCCCCTTTTACATCTTCAAGAGTTTTTTTAGCATGTCGTTCTCCGCCTCTAAACGTGTGATTTTTTCTTCTGGATCCTCCGGAGCTTTTCTTGGTCTGCCCTTACAAGCCCCTTCGCTTTCCCTCGTTTCTCTTCCAAACCCAGTATGCCTTCAGCTTCAAAGTACCTAACCCAGCGGCGGACTTGTTTTTTATCAATTTCTAATTTATCAGCGACCGATTGATATAACTCATATCCCCATTAAGGTATAAATCAACGGCCTGCTTTTTGAACGCTTTATCAAACGTTCTTTTAATATTACCCATAGAAAAATCCCCTCCATATATAGACAGATTAGTGTGCTTTCTTTTTTCTGGCTACTAAAAGGGGATCATATCATTGTACAGGGGTCATCTTTTTTAGGTTCCATTGATATCTGTTATGTTATGGTTATAGTAAGTGATGTAATTGGCTATTTCACGTTTAGTTCATCTAAAGTTTTACACGGCTTAATATATGCTTCTTCTTTAAGGTGGCCAAAGAATGATTCTATCGGTCCACTATCCAAACAGTTTCCCCGTCTAGACATAGATTGGTGTAATCCCTAGGCCCCTTAGCAACTTTATACGCAAATTGATTTTCTTCAGGTGTATGGGAGTAAATATCACGAAGTTCTTTTGAAGTAGGACGTTTTTAAATCTTGGGTAAGCTGTACGTTATATGGATGCCAAATTGCCAACTCCTTTCACAATAATTTGGGATAGTAACAGAATAGCTGCCCTAGCCTATTCCATCACATAATTCCTAAATTTATAAGAGGTTATTAATTTACTTCTTTAGTTTTCTTTTGTTAATTGCTCGATATAATGAACCCTATGGAAGTCCTGTACCTTTTGAAATTTCTTTTGCCGAGTATTCTTTACTGTCATACATCCTAAAGGCTATTTCAATTTTTCATTGATCAACTTTTGGTCTACCTAGGCTTTCCTCTTTGCTTACTAGCTTCTAATCCTTCTTTAATTCTCTCTACAATTAAATTTCGTTCTAATTCTGCAATGACACACATCAATTGAAACCTGGCTTTTCCTGTTGATGTTCTTGAATCCAGGTTCTCTTTAATAGAAACGAACTTTACACCTGTATCCTCGAATTGCTGAATAATAGAAAGAATATCAAATGTTCTTCTCCCTAATCGTGAAATACTTTGCTTACAACCGTATCACCTTTCCGTATAACATTTAGCAATGAGTTAAGTCCATCTCTATCCTTTGTAGTCCCAGTAAATTTCTCTTGAACTTTTTTTTACAGACATACTCAGAAATTAATATAATTTGTCGATCTAAATTTTGGTCAACTGTCGTAACTCGAGTATAACCGATTATCATAATGAAGCCTCCTGCACAATTTTATAACCTAATTGTACAAGAGACATCATTTTGTAAAAGTATTTGGTAAAACTTTTGGTAACCTGTAAAATTAGTAAAATCAAGTATCAGTATTTCTCATAAACGTTGTTACAAAAATATGGTTTTTGGTAACAATCTTTTTATTAATACAAAACCAATCAGATATAATTATTTTGATAAACGCTCCATGAGAATAGCTTTTTCTGCTTCAAAACCAGGTTTGTCAAGTAATGCAAACATATTCTTCTTGTATGCTTCGACACCAGGCTGGTCAAATGGGTTAACTCCTAATAGATGGCCACTAATCCCACATGCCTTCTCAAAAAAGTAAATCATCTCACCGTAAGTGTATTCATTCATTTCATCCAGTTCAATCACGAGATTAGGTACTTCTCCATCTATATGGGCCATAAGGGTACCCTGAAATGCACTTTTGTTGACTTCATCCATCGTCTTACCTGCCAGGAAGTTTAATCCATCAATATTTTCTGGATCCTCTTGAATAGTCACTTCAATTCGAGGTTTCTTAATCTGTAAAACCGTTTCTAAAAGGTTTCGTCGACCTTCTTGGACATATTGCCCCATGGAATGCAAATCCGTTGAAAAATCAACGGAAGCAGGGAATAGCCCCTTTTGATCTTTTCCTTCACTTTCCCCAAACAGCTGCTTCCACCATTCCGATACGTAGTGAAGGGAGGGCTCATAGTTAACAAGCACTTCAATTGCTTTTCCCTTATTGTAGAGTACATTTCGGACCGCAGCATACTGATAGCTCTCATTTGTCAATAAATCAGGATTGTTGTATTTACGGGCTGCTGCTGCTGCCCCTTCCATCATATGATCAATATCAAGTCCTGCTACGGCAATTGGTAAGAGACCAACTGCTGTTAGCACAGAATACCTTCCACCTACATCATCCGGAATAACAAACGTTTCATATCCTTCTTTGTCCGCGAGCTTTCTTAATACGCCTTTTTCCTGATCTGTAGTGGCAAAAATACGTTTTCTCGCCTCTTCTTTTCCGTATTTTTTCTCCATATAGTCACGAAAAATACGGAAAGCAAGGGCTGGCTCTGTTGTTGTTCCTGATTTGGAAATGACGTTAACAGAGATATCTTTCCCCTCTAATAGTTCAAATAAATGAGATATATAAGTAGAACTGATATTGTGACCGGCAAAATACACTTTTGTCTTATCGTTCATTTGGTTATTAAAGCTATGGGACAAAGCTTCAATAGCTGATCTAGCACCCAAATAAGAACCACCGATCCCGATGACAATCAAAGCATCTGATTGATTTTGAATTCTCTTTGCAGCTTTTTTAATGCGCACAAATTCATCTTTATCATAGTTTAACGGTAAATCAACCCAACCAAGATAATTCGATCCGGGCCCTTTCTTTTCATGAAGATAACCATGAGCAACTCGTACAAATTCACTTAAATGATTTACTTCACTCTCTTTCATGAAAGATAATGCGTTCGAAAAGTCAAATGAAATGGTCATATAAATTTCTCCTTTATATTTGCTTATATTCTTATTTTTTTTCCACAGCATGTCCACCAAATTCGTTTCGCAAAGCAGCAACCACTTTACCTGTAAAGGTATCATTGTCTAAGGAACGATAACGCATTAATAAAGACATAGCGATAACAGGGGTAGCAGCTTGAAAATCCAAGGCTGTTTCAACTGTCCATTTCCCTTCACCAGATGAATGCATAATGCCTTTAATTTCATCTAATTTTGCATCTTTAGAAAATGCGCGTTCTGTTAAATCCATGAGCCAAGAACGAATAACCGAACCATTATTCCAAACTTTTGCTACCTTTTCATAATCAAAATCGAATTCACTTTTTTCTAATACTTCAAATCCTTCTCCAATCGCAGCCATCATTCCGTATTCAATTCCATTGTGAATCATTTTTAGGAAATGACCACTACCTGCTTTTCCAGCATATAAATACCCATTTTCTACAGCTGTATCTCGAAAAATGGGCTCGACAATGCTCCATGCTTCAGGCTCTCCCCCAATCATATAACAAGCTCCATTCCGAGCACCTTCCATACCCCCGGATGTTCCGGCATCCATAAAGTACACTCCCACTTCCTTTAGCTGGTTGTATCGACGAATGGATTCCTTATAGTGAGAATTACCAGCTTCAATCACGATATCTCCCTCACTCAGAAATGGTGTTATCTCACTAATAACGGAATCAACAACGGAGTGTGGAACCATAATCCAAAAAACTCGTGGCTTGTCTATTGATTGGACAAGATCTTGTAAGCTAGATGTACCTTCAGCCCCGTATTTCTTTATTTCTTCAACAGCATTTGTATTTAGATCAAATGCTACTACATCATGTTTATGGTCAATCAGGTTCTTTCCTAAGTTTAGCCCCATTTTTCCTAATCCAATTAATCCAACGTTCATCATTATTCCTCCTTGAGTATTTCTATATTTTTTGAGTTTTTCATCTATAGCAGAATGGATTCAAAGTATAATCATAATCTTTCTTTTACCACCATCTATAACCATCCTCTTCCAATAATTGATGAGCAGCTTCTGGTCCCATCGAGCCAGATTGATATGAATGAAGTGGAACAATATTTTCCTCAAATGTCTCTAAAATAGGCTGTACCCATTTCCAAGATAATTTCACTTCGTTCCAATGAGCAAAGAAGGTAGAATCTCCACGCAGAGCATCAAATATTAAGAGTTCATAGGCTTCGGGCACGTCTTTTTTACTCGCTGAAAAATCAACAACAATAGGCTCTAACTTTCCATTTATCGGGTTTTTACTATTTAACTGCAACGAAACACCTTCATTAGGACTTACATTAATAACTAATAGATTGGGTTCAGCATTTTGGATTTCATTGGTATACAAATTCTTTAATGGGTTTTTGAATTCAATCACAATTCGCGTTAATTTTTCCGTCATTCTTTTTCCTGTCCGGATATAGAATGGGACCCCGTCCCAGAAGGAATTATCAATCCATAGACGAGCAGCGACGAATGTATCGTTTTTAGAAGAAGCATCAACGCCAGGTTCTTCTAAGTATCTGACTACTGGTGTACCGTTTATTTCACCTGATCCATATTGGCCACGAACGACGTGGATACCTACAGTATTTTTCTGTAATGGTCGCAGAGATTCCATAACTTTTCTTTTCTCATTACGGATATCTTTTGCACTAATCTGTTTTGGGAGATGCATGGCTGTCATCATCAACAGCTGTAGCATATGATTTTGAACCATATCACGAATAGCGCCTGCTTGGTCATAATAACCAGCCCTCTCTTCTACACCAACCGTTTCACTAGCCGTAATTTGCACATTGGCAATAAACCGATTGTTCCAAAGTGATTGCAGCACAGGATTGGCAAATTCCAAGGCTTCAAGGTTTTGAACCATTGGTTTTCCGAGATAATGGTCAATCCGGAAAATTTCATCTTCTTCAAAAGCTTTGCTTAATTTTTCGTTTAAATCTTCAGCAGATTTTAAGTCATACCCAAATGGCTTTTCGATAATCAATCGTTTCCATCCCTTTGTCGAACCTAAGCCACTCTTCTTTATGTTTAAAGCAATTACATCAAAGAATTCAGGAGCAACAGAAAGATAAAACATTCGATTCTCATCAATACTCTGGTCTTTTTCATTTTGTTGAACGACTTCAACTAACTTCTTATACCCTTCAGCATTCGTGAAATCTAACTGGCAATAACGAAATGCCTGTACAAACTCTTGTTTTTCGGATTTATCATTTATCAAGTGTCTAGAAAAAGTGTATAGCGAGTCTGTTACATGGTTTTGGAAATCAACATCAGACATTTCGTCTATTCCTACACCAATGATCAAAAAAGAATCTGGTAATTTTTGATTCAAATATAAATTAAACAAGGCAGGGTAGATTTTTCGCTTAGCTAAATCCCCAGTTGCCCCAAATAAGACAAACGTCATAGAATCCACTTTTCATTCCTCCACATTTTCAAAATAGCAAAATGTCTGATTTTCTTCGTTTTCCCTACACTAACAACAAGAATTTTCGCTATTGCGTTATCCTACTTTTGGATGTATGATTCGTTTATTTCTCACAGCTTGTCCGGTAATGATGATATCTCTTAATTGAGAATGTCCACATTTTGGACAGGTTTCATTATTTATTGTGATGGTTAGACATCTTTCACAAACTTTTCGCTGCTTAGTTTTGAACTTTCCCATGCGGATCTCTCCTTTCGTCAAAAACAACAACATGTATAAATTATTAAATGAAGTTTCACTTCATCTCACCATGCTTGTAGTAGTATTCTTTAAGCTCGCTATTACTTGAGCAAAATCAGTATATTACGTAAGTTATACTTTTGAAAGTACGCACTTTATTAACATATAGATACATTGGTATAACATAGTGTTAAAAATAACACTATAAACATGAATCCAATACCAAGTAACTGATTCCTTTATTAAATGTTGTGTTTTTTCAACCTTTTAAATACGTAGAGATATAAAAAACCACGGACAGCATCTTTATTAAGATAGCTAACCGTGGTTTGTTAGTATATGAACTTTTTTACACTTTTTCGGACCCCTAGAGAAACTCTTTTTTACTGAATAGACGATTTGTTTTCTGTTTCTTTTTCTAATACATTCTCAATATAATCTTTACCCCAGTCATACATAGCATCCAGAATAGGCATCAGACTTCTTCCATACTCAGTGAGTGAATATTCAACTTTTGGCGGAACGACAGGATAGACTTCACGATGAACAATCAAATGGTCTTCAAGTTCACGCAATTGATTAACAAGCATTCTTTGAGTGATACCAGGCATGAGGGCCTTTAGTTCACCAAAACGTTTGGTTCCTTCTTTTCCTAGATGCCACAATATCAACATTTTCCATTTTCCACCAATGATCGAAAGAGTCAATTCTTTTTCACAATTAAACACTTTTTCCCCAAGATTCGGCATTTATTTTACCTCCAACTCTTATTATGTCCCACAGTATACTTTTTATTACTATATGATAAAATAGTGCATACTTTTAATTTAGTAATATACCCAGTATACTGAGGATCGTACCGTTAGTAAATAGCTATCATTTGGATACAATAACACTGTACAAAAGTAAGCTATACGACACAATTATGCTATTATATAAGGAGCGAGTAATAAATGAAAATAACAATTTGCATTAGATCTTGTAGATATTCCAGGAGCCATTGAATTTGAAAATCATATAGATGTTGTAGAAATCGGCACGCCGGTTATGATTAATGAAGACCTTAAAGCAATAAAGGATGTTAAAGCTGCCTTCCCTAACTTAGCTGTATTAGCTGATCTTAAAATCATGGATGCAGCTGAATATGAAGTTAGCCAAGCATCTGCAGCAGGCGCTGACATCATCACTATTCTTGGTACAGCTGAAGACGAGTCCATTAAAGGTCTGTAGAAGAAGCAAAAAACAATGTAAACAAACCCTTGCTGATATAATCGCAGTAAAAGATATTGAAAGTCGTTCGCAAAAATGGGCAGACAGTCAGGCAGAAAAATTGATGGCCGCCGCAGCTCAAAACCCATTTCAGAAAAACCTATATCATAGTCTGATTTTAAGCCTGGATATGTATATTAATATGCTTCTTGAATACAAAAAGCATCTATCCAAGCTTGAAGATGAGATAGATGCTTTAGCAAAAGGTATTGAAGAGTGTAAGATTATCCAATCGATCCCTGGTATCGGAGAAAAAATCGCTGCCACGATAATTTCTGAAATTGGGGAAATTGATCGGTTTAATCACCCTAAGAAACTGGTTGCATTTGCCGGAATCGATCCAAGTGTTTTTGAATCTGGTACATTCAAAGGTACTTTAAATCGGATTACCAAAAGAGGTTCTAGTAGGCTATGACACGCCTTGTATATGGCTGTAAAATGTGCCATTCGTGATTGTCGCAAAAAGAAAAAACGACAGATGAAATCATTCCTCGTAACAAGAGATTACGAGAGTTTTATGATAAGAAACGTGAGGAAGGAAAGACCTTTAAAGTAGCTGTGATAGTATGTGCCAATAAATTCTTACATTGGATTTATGCACTTTTAAAAAGCAAATCAACTTTCCAAGATCTAGCCTAGTTTTAAAGTATAACAAATATACCGAATTTTCCCAAAAAAAGAACCTTGATAGGTTATTTGACATACGCAAATTTAGTATAACATGAAACATTTTAAGTGTTTATTGAAAAATGTTGACAATCTATCGGCTGGTTGAGTTCTATAAATTATTTCATTGATCCTGCAACTTCCAACATTTTATTCTTTGATACCCTTGAACTCTCCATAATCTCCTCCTAACAACAAAGCCTAAAACAAAAAATTGCCCTACCCTATATGAGTAAGGGCTATTGATGATGCCCGCCAGTGAAATCTCGCTGATTCCTTTAATGGCAAGTATTTGCTTAACGAATGGAATCTGTTCAACGTTTGTGACTTCTTGCGTCACTCTTTCGAGTTGGGATGAAGCGAGATCATATTCCTCTAATAACTGTCCCAAGTGAAGTTTATACGCATCAAGGGCTTGTTTCGTACCAATTGAACGCTTGGCCAATGAAGGAGGGTACGGGCTTTTTTATGCCCGGAATGTCGCTTCATACATGATTTCCACCCGTTTACGATATCTTGAGGCTGTAAGGAACATAATTCAGCTGGGGTAGGAAAGAGGCGTAGGGTTGCGATTGCCCCTTTACATGATACATCTTTAAACACTTGCCGGAGCTTGGGATAGACCACATCCACCCAGCGATTAATTTGGTTGATGGAGCTAACAAGACGCTTAACGATCACATCTCGGTTAGCCATAAGGACACGAAGTTTTTCAAATGATTCTGAAGTGGAACGAACGAAGGCATAGTAGCCATTCTTCACCATATCAGCGATGACAAGGGCATCTTTTTTATCACTTTTGGATTGCGTATTATCACGATTTTCTTTGTTTCTACTGTGACGTATTGCAGTATAATTTTATGTCGATTTCCCTACTTATTAGCAAGTTTAAGAAAAAACATTTTAATAATTACATAATTGTAATATAATCCTAAAATAGAAATTAGTTACCCACAAAGGAGTATTCAAAATGTGCGAAATAAAAATGTATAGAGAGTTAGAATTAAATATAAAGATCCTAAGAAAATTACTTATAGAAACTGGTGTTAAGAAAGGCCTAAATCATCAGGAAACACTTGAATATAGTGAAAAGCTAGACAAGTTGATTCTTAAGAAATCCCTGATAAATAATTATTAAATACTTAAAAATTTATCAAAGCCATGGATTTGAGTCAATATTTTGGACACTAAAAAGTTAAATCTTAAGCTGTATTCCTAATTCGATCTTCAATGGCTTGTGGAGTTTTATATCCTAAGCTGCTGTGAATTCTTTTTCGGTTATACCAACCTTCAATAAATTGGAATATCGCTAATTTAGCTATTTGGTAGTCTAGATACTGTACAAGGTTGACTTCTTCCTTCTTTAATATCGCATGAAAAGATTCAATATTTATCGTACGGGCAACCCTTCTGGCTAAAGGATCGCTTAATATGATTGATTCTGGGTATGTTAAGTAAACTCACTGCTTGTATATTGTGAGCCAAGATTCGTATGAAGAACTGAGCCCTCCGATGGCTTTAGTGAAGAGTGAGCGTTATCGAAAGCTTTTATGACCAGTTCTTTCGCCCTAGAACTTAAAAAGGAATACCCTACTATTTTCTTTGAATGAAGATCCAATACAGAAGCTAAACTTTTGTTCAAATTTATTGATCTTCGACAATTGAGGCATTATCTACAGTATGGAAATAAGCCCAATTTCTCAATTTAATGCTGAGAAATTGGGCTTTTTAATATGGTATTTCCTTAACGTTGTAAATTCGCGTTTTGCTGGTGGTACCCCTGTAAGTACACACTTTATAATTAAATAGTATCAGTAAAATTACATAGTGTAATAAAGCATACCAATTACTGGGTCTTTGTATATTATTCCTAGAAAAGAAAAGGTTTCCCTCTCTGAGTAGACACTCCTTAAGTAAACCGTACACCACCATGGCTAGAGATTTGCACCAATGCCGGGTGCATGTGAAAAAGCCAAGGTCAGCGACTATACAAAAATCGCTAACCTTGGCTTTTAATAACTGATTATTAAATGTTGTGCTTTTCTCTACCTTAATTTGATACGTGAGTGACCATATCAAGGTAAAGAAAAAGGAGAAAACATCTTTGAATAAGAAAGGGAGGATAGTTTTTCTACTTGATATCCTCTTTTCTTTTTACTTGGCCTCCAACGACATTCTCCATATAATTTTTACCCCAATTATACATCGAATCAAGAATCGGCATCAGGCTTTCCCCTTGTTCTGTCAGAGAGTATTCCACTTTGGGAGGTACAATTGGATAGACTTCGCGATGAACAATAAGATCTTCTTCCAGCTCTCGAAGCTGGTTAACGAGCATTCTTTGAGTGATGCCCGGTATAAGAGCCTTCAGTTCACCAAAACGCTTGGTCCCCTGCTTGCCTAGGTGCCATAAAACAAGCATCTTCCATTTCCCCCCAATAACAGAAAGGGTCAATTCCTTCTCACAATTGAATGTTTTATTCTGTAGCCTTGTCATTCAAATCACCTCCAAATATAAATCCTAAATCGCATAGTATACTTTTTAACACTATGTAAAATTAAAGTGCGTACTTACAAAAATATTATAATTAGTATACGATACATTGTACAGTCGATATGAATTTCTTGCTGTGCAATGATTGAGTGCCAGAGGGACATACTTACTGTGCAACAAACTAAAACCCAATTAGGAGTGAAGGATAAATGGAATTACAATTGGCACTGGATTTAGTAAACATTCAAGAAGGTATTGAATTGGTTAAACAAGTGGAGGAATATGTTGATATCGTAGAAATCGGTACACCTGTGGTTATTAATGAAGGGCTTAGGGCTGTTAAAGAAATGAAAGAAGCTTTCCCTTCTTTAAAAGTATTAGCTGACCTGAAAATTATGGATGCAGCCGGTTATGAAGTGATGAAGGCATCTGAAGCTGGCGCTGATATCATCACGATTCTTGGTGCAGCTGAAGATATGTCCATCAAAGGGGCTGTTGAAGAAGCTAAAAAACAAGGCAAAAAAATCCTTGTTGATATGATCGCTGTGAAAGATCTTGAAACTCGTGCTAAAGAAGTGGATGCATTTGGCGTTGACTACATCTGTGTGCACACTGGCTACGATCTTCAAGCTGTTGGAAAAAATTCTTTTGAGGACCTTCAAACCATTAAACGTGTTGTAAAAAATGCAAAAACTGCTGTAGCAGGCGGCATAAAATTAGATACACTTCCGGAAGTCATTAAAGCACAACCTGACCTTGTCATTGTTGGTGGAGGTATCACTGGACAAGCTGATATTAAAGGGACAGCTGCCCAAATACAAAAATTGGTGAAACAAGGCTAATATCCATCATGCAGACTTCTCAATATTTAGCTGAAATCATAAAAGAGCTAAATCGTTCAGTAGACTTAATAGCTGACGAAGAAGCTGAAAAACTGGTTAATGGGATTCTTGGATCAAAGAAAGTTTTTGTAGCGGGTGCAGGAAGATCCGGGCTTATGGGTAAATCCTTTGCCATGCGAATGATGCACATGGGGATAGATGCGTATGTAATTGGTGAAACGGTCACCCCTACCTTCGAAAAAGACGACATTTTAATCATCGGAACCGGTTCAGGAGAAACAAAAAGTTTGGTTTCCATGGCTGAGAAAGCAAAAAGTATCGGTGGAACCATTGCGACTGCAACAATTTCCCCTGAATCCACCATTGGAAAATTGTCGGATATCGCAATAAAATTGCCTGGTTCACCTAAAGATCAGTCAGAAGGTGATTATCAAACAATCCAACCAATGGGCTCTCTATTTGAGCAAACTCTCTTACTTTTTTACGATGGTGTCATTTTGAGGTTCATGGATAAAAAGGGATTGGATACCAATAAAATGTATGGCCGACACGCAAATCTCGAGTAAAGAAATGATAACTAAAAAGTAAGATATAAAAAGACCGCAAGGAATTCTTCTGAATTTTCAGCGGTCTTTTTTTGGCAAAAGGGTTGGCGTAGGCTGTCATTTATATGCTTTATGCGAAATTTTAAATCGGACACTATACAACTGTAGGAAATGGATGCTGGACAACGATGTCCAAGCGTTAACCTTGATTTCATAAAAAGTTCACTGTCAAAATGCTTCATACACTATGAAAATGTGATATACCTCCCGATCGCCTACAAACTTGACAACTCAATAAAGTTCCTTTTTTCATCAAATTATAATGCTCACTATTTGTTGTACCGATGCTTTGCAATTTTCTTTTATAGAAAGTATATCCTCATTTGATTTCGCTTAATAACCCTTTGATTAAACCTTTAATTTTTGTTATTGGTGGAATTCAACATTTGTAGCGGATAATTTGTCATGTCGCCAATAATAACATATCTCAGCGTCTCTATCTCGTAATAGTAAGAGGAAACTTTGAAGAGTATATAAAAAATGAACTGCAAGACAATCAGGAAAATCCAGATTATTTCCTTTATCGTATGTTAAAACACTACGAGGAAAAACATCAAGGCGAGATGTCGATTGTAAACTTGCATCAATTTATGAAGAAACTATATGCCGTTTACTCTGACCCGATATTGCCAGTTTTTAAGGCAGAGAAAGGTAGTTTCACTTATGAGGGGACAGCGATATTTCAAGATGACAAGCTAATTTCAACAGTTAGTCATATGGAAGATCAAATCTACCAGCTTATAGGACATGACGACTATTTAAAATATTTGCCAATGACAAACTTATCTACTGTTTTAGGTCAAGTACGATCAAATATGAATATGGCATTAAATAAAGATTTATCAACATTGACCGTCAATGTAGAACTTACAGGTACGATAGATGAGTATCGTGGTACAAAGAATCTAAATGATCTAGCTGAAATAACGGTTTTGAAAACCGAGATTGAATCCTATTTGGAAACCAAAACAAAGGCATTTTTACAAAAGAATCAGGAGTGGAACGTTGATCCATTACAGATTGGAACTAAAACATTCACGCCCTTCACTAAACCGATGAGTGAAGAAAAATGGTTTGAAAAATGGAGTAATATGAAAATCAATGTAAACTATCATCTCGAATTAGAGCCCCTAATTGATGTCCAAGATTAACTTTGTAAAGTAAGGTGCTACTATATAACAGTTGCACTTCTATAATTCCCCTAGCAAACCGTATGACGAGATTTTTTGGGGGGCAACGAGGTTATCAAAAGACTAGGATAACCCTTAAAGTAAAGTAATTGTAATAAAAAAAGACCTTATTCAGGTCTCAATGATTGTGATTGATTTAAGTACTCTCTAATTAAAAAACGGGAATGGTCCCTTAACATTTCCTGCGATAATCGCTTTTCATGTCTTCTCTAAGACGTCTTTCAATTAAACCCCTACATTTCTTTACGTCCATAATTGAAACCATGAAATATGATTGGAAAACTGTTGTATTAAGGAAACTGTTGGATTAGAGAATGAAAATATTCTTATCATTAAATTATGGTTATGTACGGTCATTTTTAGAAACAGCTAGTTTACAACATGAGGGATGGATAAGTTTTTGTAAGCCATTCTGAGTAATTCATCTCTGATTTTCTTCCTTTCCTGTAGGGTGAATATCCTAATATGGTAAAATGCTTTTCACCTTTATCCCACCCATTCAATTTTTACCGTTTAAATTATAAAATTTATCTTTATTTAAGGACCTGTTTAGCCTTCATTACCTTTTGAGCAATAGTAACAATAATCTCTATCCATTGTTAACAAAAATAATCATGTCTAATTTAATATATTTTATGTAAAGTGATATTCATTGTACCGCCCTATTTAAGAAGTTCTAGTTGACCCTTTATGGCTCTCCTGCGTAGGAACAAACCTCTGTTTTGAAGGTCTATGTATTTTTGTGTCATACTTTCCCTCCTCCTTAATCATTTAAGTTATTAAATTACATGAAAAAAAGATTAGCTATTTGTTAGTCATCACTTTCACTTTAACGTAAATAGTGGAACGTGAAACGCCAGTCATTTTAGCTATATCATTAGCTATTCCACGTTCTTCTAAATCCTTAGCAAGTCCGCACGAAAAGAGCGACAAAGGTAACGGATATAACATTTATAAGCGTGAAGGAATAGAACGCTTCACAGAGATACAAGCTCTTCAACGAACAAAACTGGAGTATAAAGCAAATAGAACATTACTTTGCTACTGGTGGAGAATCATTCAAGCCGGAACCTGAAAAGAAATCCGGGGAATTGATCGCCGAAGAATTAAAAGCCCTTCGTGAAGAAATGGCGGCACTTAGGGAAGAAAATAAACAAATGAAAGAACAGCTTGATAATCAGGAAACTTTTAATAAAGAGTTTGTTATCCCAGGTATCCAATAAATAAAAGGTGAAGTATCTAGCATTAGAGGAAGTATAGAACGCGATAAAGAACTGGATGAATCCAATAGGGCAGCAAAGGAAGCTAAACAATTAATAGCAGCTGACAACGAAAACCCGGATAAACAAAAAAAGGGCTTCTTTGCTCGACTTTTCGGAAAGTGAACAAAGAAACTCAGGGAAGCCACCAACTACAATCCCCACAGAGGTACTAATATAAGCTCCGGGAGTGGAAAACACAGATGGAAAAGGTATTTTGAAAATCTACCATCGTTTTAATGTAGATTATTTCTTTAAAGATTTTCTATAACGTAAAAAAGGTAATTCAGCTGAATTACCTTTTTTAATGCTAGAACTTCCGGTAAGGGGCTACATCCTTTTTTACTACTCATAATATCTCTTATGTGAACTAATTTTCTTAGGATTTTGTTCAGCAATCGGGCCAGATCGTTGAAGAGCATTAAGAACTTAGTCATCAGATACTATATGTTATTGAACATGTATTTAAAAAAATAAACTTCTAATTCATTATCCGGCTAAAATTACGGCAGTAAAAAATATAAATTGCAGGATTGTTCTTGGTAATAGGGACGTTGTTAGTCTTTCACCAATCTTGACACTTAACTTTGTAGCACGAATATTAGCTGGAAACATAACAATTCAAGCGATTCTAGAAGTCATCGGTATCAGTATACCTATAGCACCAATAATCTCTAATATACCTGTAATAGTTACGATGAGATTGGGATTCGGCAACGAAGGAGGTAGCATTTTAATAAGATCTGGACGTCTCTTTCCCCAATGGGCCATTGCTGTAAATAAAAACATAAGAGCAATAGCGAGCCGCAATGATGTCTGCCAATCATTCAAAGGTAATTCAAAAAAACCAATTAGACTAAACATCAGAAATGTAACAATTAGAACAATAAACGGAGCCATTTGATTCATCCCCTCCTGTTAATTAAAATGCTTTTGTAACAATAAGATACAAAATGACAACAGGTAATAAAGTAGCTACTATTCCAAAAATTTCCTAATTACGAGATACTTTCCGATACTCATTCGAAATGATGCCGTCTATTGATCGGGCACTGTGAAGGATCATACTTCGCTGTACGGGTATAAGTATCGCTAACCAGAGAATACCGGTTAATACAAACAGGAATAATGACAAAGTAAGCCAATTGAAAGTATCCATCGAATAGCCTGATTGAATAGTCATTAGAATGCCGGAAACAATGATTAGTATTAATCCCGGCAGTGTAAAGACGAAATAAATCAGCCAACATAACGTTTTTTACAGTGTTATGAATAAAATCAGGATCCCTTTTTATGTCAGCTCTAACTTTCCAAAATGTTGCCGTGACAATATTCCCAAGAAAAATAACTGCTCCAAAAATGTGCAAAAACAACAATACATTCAATAAGTTCGCAACCTTTCTTTTATTTTTGTTTTGATTGCAGTAAGTCCACCATAAGTATTGAAAAATCATTGCACTGAATGAGTGGGAAACATTGGAGATGGAACTGCGCACACGGAACCCGTAGGAGATCAATATGAATATTTTTTTATTTGTCTTAGGATGTAAAGCAACCTGGCCATAGGTTCTGTAACTGAGGTTTGTTAATCAATGATGAGCGGTGTTGAATTAAGACTTTTTATGAGGTAAATAAGGAAAGGCTTAAGGATTCGACTTCACCTTAAGCCTTTTCTTGCCCTATTTTAAAAACCCATCGATATATATTTTTCTTCTAAATATTCATCAAGGCCTTGATGGCCGCCTTCCCTCCCCATGCCGCTTTCTTTCATGCCGCCAAATGGGGCTTGGGCAACGGTGGGAATGGCGTCGTTGTATCCGATGATGCCGAACTCCAGAGCTTCGGATACCCTGACTCCCCTGCTTATATTCTGTGTGTAAAAATAAGCGGCCAGCCCGTACTCTGTATTGTTGGCAAGCTCGATCACCTCTTCTTCTGTATCAAACGGGATGATTGGTGCGACCGGTCCAAATGTTTCCTGGTATGTGATGAGCATATCCTTGTTCACTCCACCCAGAACGGTCGGTTCATAGAATAATCCATCAGCCAATTCCCCTTCAACTCTTTGTCCGCCACAAAGAAGGCTGGCACCTTTATCCAAGGCATCTTGTACATGTTCCTCTACCTTTTCAAGGCCATCACTGCTTACAAGAGGCCCGACTTCAACGGTTGGATCGATGCTATTTCCGACTTTTAGAGCTTGTACCTTTTCAACAAAAAGTGCAGAGAATTTATTGATGACAGAACGGTGGGCGTAAATTCGGTTTGCGCATACGCACGTTTGTCCGGTGTTCCTGAACTTGCTTGCAACGGCACCAGCTGCTGCGGCTTCCAAATCAGCATCCTCAAAGACGATGAACGGCGCGTGTCCTCCAAGCTCAAGGGAAAGTCTCTTAAGCTGCGGGGCTGACTTGGTAACCAGCAATTTGCCTACTTCAGTAGATCCTGTAAAAGAAATTTTCCTTACTACTGGATTTTCAAAAATTTCATCCGAGATAGGTCCTGCACTCCCTGTTACGATACTGACCACTCCAGCAGGCACTCCCGCCATTTCCACCAATTTACCAAACGCTAACGCACTAATAGGAGATTGTTTTGCAGGCTTGACAATGACTGTACATCCAGCGGCCATGGCAGGTCCTACTTTCCGCGTCATCATGGCCAACGGGAAATTCCAAGGGGTAATGGAAGCGACCACTCCAATCGGCTGGCGAATCACCGATAGCCTTTTATTTGCAGTAGAAGCAGGGATCGTTTCCCCATAAATCCGGCGTCCTTCTTCAGCAAACCATTCCAGGTAGCTTGCAGCAAAATCCACTTCACCCCGGGCTTCCGTTAAGGGCTTGCCCATTTCCATACTCATGATTTCTGCTAATTCATCTTTATATTCATGCATAAGATCATGCAATATCTTTAGATATTTACTGCGTTCCTGTGCCGTCAGTTTTGACCAGGTTTTAAACGCTTCCTCTGCAGCTGCAATGGCCGCATGCGTTTCTTGGCGTCCTCCATTTGGAATCCTTGCCACCACTTTCCCTGTTGATGGATTTGTTACTGGTAAAGTTTCTCCGTTAAGTGCTGCAGTCCATTCACCGTTCACATACATTTTCAGTTCAGATAAATTGACTAATCCACTAGTTTTCAGCATGAATATGTCTCCCTTTTTCGTTGAATTTGCAAAGCGCTTCATTATATACACAAAAAGATTAGAGTCCTGAAACTTTAGTTCTCCCGTCAATGTCCGTGTTAATGGAAATCCTTTCATTTTTAAGAACGAAGGTATACCCCACAGCAGCAATAAGGCAAATGACTACAGGTATGATCAGGGCTATATTGAAATTATTGAACTTCGCTATTAAAATCCCTGTTGTGACTGGAGCAATCCAGCCAGCGAGGTTCCCCACGAAGTTTTGTAGCCCTGCAAGCTTTCCTTCCGCACCCTTTGGAGCAACATCCGAAACAGTGGCCCAGAGAATGCCCGCAGCCAATCCTTCACCGCCGATTGCTATTGAGATATACGTAAGTGCCATTATGGCGCTATCTGTAAAGATAGTCGGTATAATGGCTAATGGAAAAAGCATGCCGATGGTTAAAACAGTCTTTCTTGCTTTGATGGAATTCCAGCCTCTTTTAATCAAGAAATCCGACAAAACCCCTCCTAGAATATTTCCCAGAAAGGACATGATCCAAGGTAGCATCGTGAAAAATCCGGCTTTTAAAAGAGTCATTTGCCTTTCGACTACAAGATAAGTGGGAAGCCAGGTCATCATTAAATAAGTAAGATAGTTATGGGCAAACAAGCCATATAACATAGGGTAAACACTTCTGAATTTGAAGAATTTAAATGGCGAGATGTTTAGTGTCGTCGCTTTTTCGGTATGAGTTTCCTCCTCTTTGATATAGGCTACTTCGGCCTCGTTTGCAATCTTACTTTGTTCTGGATGGTTTTTGAAAAAGAATAACCAGAATGCCAGCCATACAAAACCGATGGATCCAATTACCACAAAGGATGCTTGCCATCCCCAAGTCTGGATGATCCATGCTAAAATGGGTGTCGTTATGCCAATCCCGATAGCTGTACCAGAATTAAATATCCCGTTTGCAATGCCCCGTTCGTGTGACGGCAGCCAGTCTGAAATAACGCGCGTATTGGTTGGAAACGCTGGAGCCTCTCCGATTCCCATTAAAACGCGGATACCGATCAGTCCGCCAAGCGAACGTCCCATTCCAGTAAACACCGTACAGAGCGACCACCAAACGATGGCAATCGAATACGTTAAGCGTGCCCCCAATTTATCAACGATTACCCCGACCGGGATCTGCATTAAGGCATACGACCAAAAGAACGCTGACCCCAATATCCCGAATTCTACTGCCGAAAGCGAAAGATCCTTCATTATCGAGGGTCCTGCAATGCCAAGAATTGCCCTATCCATATAATTAATTGTTGTTGCGACGAAAAGGAGTACCACTACAAGCCATCTTCCATTGGTCTTTTTCATACGTCACCTCATTAGATAATTATATTCAGGTAGAAAAATACTGCGGGAAATCCATGTGTCCGAAAAAAGTTAAAAAGGGGAAACTGATTCGAAATCCCCTGAAATTCCAGGTGATTTTCAAATTGAATGGTTTTTATACATTCACGATGGCCGTTTCTGATTTTTTTGCACTGCTTGCATTTCGATTACCATTATTAAAACCTTCAAAGTCCCCCTCGTAAGCCTTCTCTATAATCAGTTGGATATCCGATGCCTTCGTCAGCCTTGGGTTAACGACCACGTTACCACTTCGCATGGAATCTTCCACTAATTTCGGCAAAACGTCCAATGAGACTCCAAGCTCTTTAATATTAAGAGGAATATTCATGCTCCGATTCATTTCGATGATGGTTTCGATAGCTTTCTCGGATGCTTGCGCATTGGATAAACCGCTTACATCCCTTCCTAAAGCTATTGCAATTTCTCTATACTGATCCTCACATGCCGGCAGGTTGAATCTCATGACGAATGGCAATAGTGCTGCATTTGCGATGCCATGCGGGATATTAAAGACTCCTCCAAATGTATGGGAAATGGCGTGTACATTACCCAATCGGGATTGTGAAAAGGCTGCACCAGCTAACAGGGAGGCTAAAAGCATGTTTTCCCTGCTTTCCATGTCCGTTCCCACAAAGTACGATCGTGTTAAATTTTCACCGATCATCTTAATGGCCTGCATCGCGAAAGCCTTGCTGACAGGGTTGGCAGATTTGGAGGTGTAAGATTCAATTCCATGAGTCAGAGCATCCATACCAGTAGCTGCAGTAATCTCTTGAGGCAAATTTAATGTAAGGGCAGGATCCAATATAGCTAGCTTTGGAAACAAAAGTGAACTAAGTACTCCTAATTTAAAAGAGGTGTCCTTATTCGTTACCACTGTCGAATTAGTAGCTTCACTGCCAGTTCCAGCCGTAGTCGGGATTGCTATGATAGGGAGCGGAGGATTGGAAATCTTTCCAACTCCTTCATAATCCAGGATATGGCCGCGGTTAGTAGCCATTGCCGCGATGCCCTTGGCTGTGTCAATGCTGCTTCCTCCGCCTACAGCCAGAACCGCCTCCATCTTTTGTTGCTTAAGATACACTGTCCCCTGTTGGATTGTTTGAGCTGATGGATTAGGCTCTACCTCATCGTAAATCTCAAAATAAAGGTTTGCCGAAGCAAGGGATTTTTCAATGCCTTGTAAGAGACCGGCTCCTCTAACCCCTTTATCTGTTACGATCAGCACACTCGATACACCTAAATCCTTAATTAGTTCCCCTGTTTTTCCAGATATTCCGTTACCGCATTCCACCCGTGTCGGCATACTATATGTAAAAGGCAAAAGAGACATTTTCATCTTCCTCTCCATTTATATTCTATTTGATAGTGAAACCCTTTCCGTCGCAGTCTGCAGATCCATCATGAATGATGCTTAACCTTCCAGGGACACCATTCCTTCAAGCAATCTATAAAGCTTTTCTAAGTAATTCTTCTAAACTGTGCTGTGTTGGCACTCTTGGGTTATTCCGAATCAGGCGATCGATTTGGAGGGTCTTCTCAGCAATTTCGGGAATATCCTCTTCTTTGATCCCAATCTTCGTCAGCTTTGTAGGCAGTCCAATTTCCCCAAGCAGGGTAAGCACAGCTTTTGAAGCAGCCAAAGCGGCTTCCTTATCGGAGAGGCCATCCGAGTTCACATTGAATGCCTGGGAAATTCTCACCATTTTTTCTGTTTCTACAGTTGCATTATATTCCATGACATATGGAAGCAAGAGCCCGGTCACCTCTCCATGCGGTGACTTCACAAGTCCTCCGATTGGGTAAGCCAACGCATGGGCTGCTGCTGTACCTGCATTTGAAAAGGACATTCCAGCAAGCAGGCTGCCCATTAGCATATTGGAACGGGCCTCGAGATTGCTCCCTTGCTGCACCGCAAGCGGCAGGTTTTTTGCAATCAATTCAATGGCTCTGAAGGCGAGTACATCACTTATGGGGATTGAACCTTGGAATAAAATGCTTCCTTCTGCCTGGATATATGCAGAAGGTTTGGCTGTGTATGCCTCTATCGCATGTGACAAAGCATCAATTCCGGAACAAGCTGTTACATAAGCGGGAAGCCCTAACGTTAATTCTGGATCAAGTAGAGCAACGGTTGGTCTTAGGTAATTATCCGAGATACCAACTTTCAGGTTATTTTCAACATCGGTCAACACCGCTACAGATGTCACTTCTGAACCGGTTCCAGCAGTTGTCGGAATCGCTACAAGAGGGGCGATTGGTCCAGGAACCTGGTTTTCTCCGCCATAATAGTCCAGGGGATGTCCGCCATGGGCGACCAACAAAGCGACAATCTTCGCCATATCAATGCTGCTTCCTCCGCCAAGGCCAATTACTGCATCAATATCCATTTGAGATTTAGCAAACTTATAACAGTCCATCGCCGAATCTACCGAAGGCTCCGGTACGACCTGGTCATAGATAACTGTTTTGTAATTTGCATGTTCCAACAACGATGAAATTCTGTCTACGATTCCTGCATATTTGATCCCTGGGTCAGTAACGAGCAAGATGTTTTTCGCCTTTAATCTTTGAAGGATCACATCCAATTGCCCGATTGCCCCGTTTCCAAATACGATTCTTTCGGTAGAATAAAAATCCCATGTATTTCTCATATTCCTTACCTCCAAAGTCTAAAGATTGATGACTACAAGTTTTTCGTCTGTCATTTCTTGCATGGCATAATGCGGTCCCTCTTTACCAATTCCGCTGTCCTTCACTCCGCCATACGGCATAATGTCGGCACGGTATGTAGAAACATCATTGATGATTACACCGCCAAAATGGAGTTCCTGTGTTGCCCGCATGGCTAAAGTGATATCGGATGTAAATAAACCAACTTGTAAGCCGAACTTCGTATCATTGGCCTGATGGAAAGCCTCCTCGATGCTATCGAAAGGAATGATGCTAATCACCGGCGCGAACACTTCCTGGCAGACTACCTTCATTTCCGGTTTCACATCTATTAATATAGTAGGTTCTAGAATCGAATCCTGCCTTTTCCCTCCATATACCACTTTGGCCCCAAGACGCCTGGCTTCCTGGATCCATTCTTCCGCACGCCTTGCTTCTTTCTCGGAAATCATAGGGCCAATGTCCATGGAAGAATCTTCCGGATTACCAACCTTCAAGCCCTGTGCCACCTTGACTGCCTTCTCCACAAACGTATCGTAGATATTTCTATGAACGTAGATTCGCTGTACTGAGATGCAGGCTTGCCCTGCATTCACATACCCTCGTGTGACACAGAGCTCAACTGCTCTGTCTAAATCATGGACATCCTTGTGAATGATATTTGGGGAGTTATTCCCTAATTCCAAAGTAACCTTACGAATTCCCGTACTGCTCTTAATATGCCGACCTACACCGGGACTCCCTGTAAAAGTGAACATCGCAATTCGTTCATCCTCCAAAAGGTATTGACCTGTTTCCTGCCCAAACCCGTTAACCACATTCAGAAAACCTGCAGGCAATCCAGCTTCAGAAAAAATTTCTGCGATCTTGCATGCAATGAGTGGCGTCATTTCAGCCGGCTTCAACACGATTGTATTTCCCGCTGCCAACGCAGGAGCTACCTTGTGTATGGTGAGATTGAATGGGAAATTAAACGGGGTGATCGCACCGATTACCCCAACAGGAACCCTGATGGTGAAAGACATCTTATTGTCGTTTCCAGACTGCCCCAAAGGAACGCCTGTACCGGCAATCCGTTTTGCTTCTTCAGCTGAAGCTATCATCGTTTGGATTCCTCTATCGATTTCCCCTCTAGCATCCTTCAATACTTTACCGACTTCCTGAACCAGAATCATCGCCAGCTCTTCTTTTCTCTCTTTAGCGATATCCGCTGCACGCATTAGAATCTCGTAGCGTTGATTGGAATCTAGCTTTCTCGTATTAAAGGTTTCCAAGGCATTGGTCACCGCTTCAGAAACAATTTTCCGGGATGCCCTGCCGATCTGGGCAATTTCTTCTTTGTTATATTTGTTAATAACAGCGATTGTATGTTGATCGGATATCCATTGGCCATTTATGAAATGGCCATAAAATGTGTTTTTTCTGCTCAGCGTAGTGCTCATTGAAGATTCCTCCTTTGAAAAATAAAGATCACTTTTTTAACTTCACAGTTATTTCTTCTAATAGATTCAATAAATTTCAATTAAGAAAACGGCAAGCATAAAGCGCTTCCATTTTAAACTTAAGATTTTGCCTGCCCATCAATACTCTTTAGTAACTGATTATTATTGTTTATAGAATCCTGTTCAAAAATAGTATGTAATCATTTCCAAAAATATATCATATAATATACGATTATGTAAATATTTAAAATTTAAATTTTCAGTTTTTTGAAAAAAACCTTGATAATAAAGGATTTATGACTTTAAATAATATCAACAGATTAATTAATTCATATTAATTTGAATGATTTTATATATAATTTTTACAAAACTCACCGAATATAATATATAATTATCAGTAATGAGGATATATTTTTGTAGCTATCCAGTAAACTATAAACTATAGAGTCCCCTTATACTCTCTCTATTCTTGATATCAATATGGTTTCGACTTATCTTATTGATAGGGGCAACAAGCAGAAAGCTACTTCAGTAATAATTTAAGTTGTTACATCTATATGAAATAACACTTGTTCTCATAGAAATTTTTTTAAGTTAGGGGCATTTCGATGATAAAGGAAAAAGAACGCGGAGAGACAACGGAATATGTCTACAATTTATTAAAAGAAAAGATTTTTGAATGGGATTTATCGCCGGGACAAAAAATCAATATCAGCCATTTAACCCGGGAAATCAACATTAGCGCCATACCTCTCAGAGAAGCATTATCTCGTCTGAACTCTGAGAACTTAGTCATCTTAGAACCAAATAAGGGGTATCGGGTCAGTGACATATTAGATACTGAAAATATGGCGAAAATGTTGGAGGCCCGGATATTACTGGAGACGCATGCGGTCCGGAATATTATCCGCTTAAATAAAGTAAGCGTGACGGAAGAAATGGCCGCGCTTACAGATGAAATGTTTTCCACTAACACAGGTGCATCCAACAAAAAAATACTAGATTTTACTCATTTAGATCAACAATTTCATTATGCCATCATGAATGCTGGAGGAAACCCGTTTTTATTTGAAGCATATAAAGGCATGCACTGTCATCTTCATATAGGCCGGTTTTATCACTTCAAAGGTGAGATCGACCAAAAAGACGCACCATCGGAACATATGGAAATCATTGAGGCCATCCGGACAAGGGATGTATACAGAGCCGAGATTGCGATCTCCAGCCACATACAGGATTCCATAGATCGTTTATTGGAGAGGACAAAAAGATAATACTTGGAAGCTATTGGGGATAATCTACTTCGGATATCAGTCATCGCAATCGCTTTGATCACATTTCATTTCACTTGGATGCTCGGAATATGCAAGTGGGTATAATCAGACATTCCCATCTCAAATGCTTAAAGAAAGACAGATAAACACGTGAAGGATTTATGCACCAAGAAGAAAACAAGTGTAATCAAAGGGATGAAACCAAAGGCAAAAGAAAAGAAGACTTTTGATGCTTCTCTTGTTTTGAAAGATGATGGATCGATTGGATTTGAATAAAAAAAAACATTTGCTAAATCAAAATAACAAACTAAAATCCCTATCACAATTGTTAGGGATTTTACTATGAAAGAGTATATGCCGAATGATTCGCTGAATGAATCCACTTACTGCTATAACCTTTTCTGATTTTGATCTCCAAAGAAAAGAAAGAGTATATGTGATAAACAAACGAAAAAAGTAAAAAATAACAACCCTATAGCTAATTTGCCACTTATAGTTTTTGTAGATCATGGGTTTTACTTAATGAAAAAACCTCTTTGAAAAAAAGATAGCTTAGAGCACCAAAAAAATACGATTTTCCCTTAACGTGGGCAAAATCGTATTTTCTGGTGCTTAATTTGAATAAGGTAAATGTAGCTCTCAAGACAGGGGTGTTCACTTTTCCTAAATCTTCTTCTATGCGTATTTCATACAGAAGTAAAAATTACTCCAAAAAGTTAAAAAAAAGGGTATGATACCTTCCCTTCTTACTCATAGACCATACCATAGTTGTAAAATCTATTTTTCCAAATGAAAACAACCATCTTTATGGCTTAAGGACCACTTTAATACATCCATCTGTCCTTGTATCAAATACTTCATACCCATGCTTCGCTTGGTCAATTGGAAGTACATGGGTTACAACATCGCCAGGATCTACTTTTCCTTCTGATATTAGTTTATAAAGGTAGGGCATATAAGGAATAACAGGAGCCTGTCCGGTTTTAATATCCACGTTTCTTTGGAAAATATCTCCTAGGGGGAATCCATTATAACGGCCCCCATAAACGCCTGTTATTTGTATGGTTCCCGCCTTACGTACGGCTTGGGACGCAATTACAATCCCTCCCATGGCTCCCCCATGTAATTTAAGACCCGATGCAAGATATTCCATCGGAGTCATTTTGCCACTCATCCCGGAACAGTCAATAACGATATCTGCACCACCTTTAGTGATTTCTTTAAGGTATTCGCCAGTGTTTTCATATTGTGCAAAATTTACGGTTTCGACTTTATTCGTCCTTTTTGCATGCTCTAAACGATAATCGAGATGATCGACAGCAATCACTCTTTTCGCCCCCTTTAACCAAGCGAATTTTTGAGTAAGTAGACCTACAGGACCACAGCCTAAAACGATAACCGTATCGCCAGATTTAACACCTGCGTGATCTACACTCCAGAATGCTGTGGATGCTGCATCAGCGAGCAACACCAATTTTTCATCTTCTACCTCGCAGTCTTCTGGGATTTTGAAAGGGGTAAAGTTTCCATAAGGAACACGCATATATTCAGCTTGCCCGCCCGCATACCCACCAGTTGTTTCTGAGTATCCAAAAAAACCACCCATTTCCCCATGAGGATTTGAATTATCGCACTGACTTGTAAGGTCGTGGTCGCAATACCAGCAGCTCCCGCAGCTAACGTTAAAGGGGATAATGACCCGGTCTCCCTTCTTTAACTTAGTTACTCCTGGTCCAACTTCCTCAACAACCCCCATCGGCTCATGACCAATCACATAATCTGTAGGCATATTGGGAATTAATTGATGAATTAAGTGCAAATCAGAGCCGCAAATCGCTGAAGTAGTGACTTTTACAATAATATCATCCGAATTTTTGATGTTAGGGTCTTTAACTTCTTTAACCTGTACATTTTTATTGCCCTGGTAAGTTACGGCTTTCATGATGCTTTTCCTCCTTTATTTATTCGGCGTTGCGAACATGCCGAGTCTGTCAGTATCATTCGGGAAAAGATTCATTCCAGCGATACTAACCGCCATATCGGCTGATTTCAAATCTAATTCCACCTGTTTACCTACATCGTTGGGATAAAGCCAGCCCTTCCTTATCATTAAATCGGATAACTCACCATGTAAATCAATAGATTGCTCCATTTGCTGGTACAATGCTTTTCTCAATGCGGGATTCGCTGTTTCAGATAATGCAATACCATAAGTATGAATCCCACTTTTGATAGAGAGTAGAAAATCTAGCGCGAAAGAGGAATCAGCCATTTCCGGCATATGTTCAGCGCCTTGAGGATCTAAAAAATCCATTTCCATTTACATTTCACCTCATTTTTCATAGTTTGTTCGAGCTCCTGTATAAAAACCCTTTAGCTCGTTTATAGCAGCTATAGATTGTTGTACGTCTTTTTCCATTAATGCTTTTAAGTCATTGTCAAAGCAAATTCCTTGCATTAATTTTGATCTCATTAAACCTATTGTTTTAAAATTTAAAATTTCATGCGTTTCCATGGTTTCATGAAATGCCAAGCTTTCATTTTCCATACGTTCACCTCTCTAATCTATATATCAAAAATACCTTTCCCAGTTCATATGTTTGTTATACGGATATTGACCGATAGGTAGTTTATTTTCGCCCACGTTACCTTTAAAAATGATGATGTATAAAAACTTTTGTATTACGAAAGATATGTAAGTGATTTCTCAAAGAAACGGAGTGAAAACTCATGACGAAAAATTTAGGACTGCATGAAACTTTAGAGGCGCACGAAATTTTAACTTTCAAGAGTCTTTGTCTAACAAAGTCCTCTACAATGAGCAGTTTAGTGCAGGATACAGAACTACAAAATATTCTATTAAAAGACATGAGCACTGGGACACAAGATATTCAAAAACTGCAGGAAATTCTGACGAATCGAGGGGAACAGTAATGACAAATTTTTTGCAAAATATGGCGGGGATGGGTAGCATGACTGATCAGGTGATTGCAACGGACTTCTTAATATCCGCAAAATCAGGAATTAGAAATATTGCATTTGCCATTACAGAAACAAAAACACCTGAATTGAAAGCAGCCTTAAGAGAACAGCTTCGTGCCGCTGTAGAAAGACACGGAGAGATAAGTAACTATATGATTTCAAAAGGTTACTATCATCCACATGATTTAAATGAACAATTACAAGTTGATATAAATACAGCAAATACAGCCCTAAACCTTCCTCAACAATAAAGACAACTATGGATGTGAAAACAGACAGATCAAACAGAGGTACGGGCAAATGGAAAAAAGCAATGAATTTCTCAAACTAGAGATACATTGCTTTTTTTAGGGGTATATTTAGGGATATATATTATAAGGCAATAATCATATTAACCCCTAATTAGAGCCATTTATAAATGATTCAATATAGTGGATTTGAGTCAATATGAAGGGTTTATTTTAGCATGGCTTTTTTACTAATGTGTTTTCATACAAAAAAGAGATGCCGAAGCAACTCCCTTATTGAAGTAAAGCACCTGTGTTAATTGAAGAAAGGTCATCAGTATTATCAAAAACTTAAACACCAAATATCACTGTTCCTAAAATCATATATACAAAAGGAAATATTAATAAAACCGAATTTACAATGATAGCACTAAGCGTCCAAATCTATGCGCATAACATTGATGGTTTCTGTTACTACCATCATATATAGCAAGAAATTGTTCTCGTTAAATTGCTTCAAGTTTGGTTGGATAAAAACATCGTAATTATGGTCTGCTGTATCGAAATTACTGCTATGAACAAATTTTTGGATGAGCAGGTCATAATACTTATCTACGCAATCGCTCTCTGTAGCCCACTTCAACAATAATTCTCTTTCCTCTTTATCTAGTATATGTTGTTCATGAAAACCTTGCTTCAGAAGTATGTTCAGTCCAGTGTATTTCTTTAGTCAAGTAATCGATATGCTTTTCCATGTTTTCTTTTAAAATTGAGCACGAACTTTGAACTTCATTTTCTATTTGTTTATTTATCAAGCTTTCTAAGACAACTCCTCTTTCTATGGGTCTTGTCTTATTGGATATCAGTTTAATTTCTCACTCAAAAGTCAGCTCCAGAGTGATTCTCCAAGGGGGCTTCTTTTTCTTGTTTTAGTTTAAAGTCGGGTCTCCATTTTCTTAGTACATTAATTTATTAGCATTTTATCTAATTCACGAACTTTATCATATGACTCCAATAGTTGTTCAGGTATTAATGTTCTCCCATAATCCCAAGCATTAGTTTCTATTTCAGATTTTAGCTTTTCTTTTTCTTCTTCGTGACCATACATTAAAATCCTTAAATCATGTTTGTTTTTCTTAAAATCTAAATAATAACCAATCATACGATAAAGAATAATTTTAACAAAGTCTTCCTCTGTCTCTTTAATTCTAATTTTCCCTTTATAACCGTTAACTTGAAGGTAATTGAATTTTATAGTATTGGTCGATACGTTATAACTCATAGGTGCACTTAGATTATTGTCAAATTCACAAATAATATCCAAATTATGCTCATTTAATGTGTTATTAATTATCTTTTCGATATCGCTTATATAAAGCATTTAACTATCACTCCCCTTTTAAAGACTTACTTCATTATAGTAGTAGATTAAGTTATTCTTCCTTTATCAATATAATAAACTTTTGAGAAATTAAAATCACACAGTTAAAATAAAGGAAATATTTACTATATAATACTGAAGTGGAGGGTAAGTCCTGATTAAATAGGAAAGGGATTTACTTTTAATTACTCTTCCATACTTTCCTCCTTCTATTTATTCCACTTCAAAACTTTCTATCATCGGTTGTAATCATTTCAAGAGAAGGCATTGTATTATACTTTTCAAGCCAAGAAACGTAATGAAGTGCCACATTATGCGCAATATCAAAGTAGGGGACAGGTTCGTTGTAACCACTCTCTCTGTGAGCTGAAAATTTATCTCTGAAGTCTTTCAACGTTTGCCGATATTTTACATTTCATTCAAGCGTCATGTTCAGACCATCCAAGAAGTATTCCCGTGCATGGTATTTGGTAGTAAAGGTAATCCAACACATTATAGTAAAGTGGATTTTACCGAAGAATATGATTATGTACCTTTTAAAGAAAAGCCAAAAATACGGTCTTATTTTTAACATCCATCGTGGGCTGAATAAGCAAAAGGCTTTACCTACAGTTCCTTGAAATATTAATTATTACAAATAATTGTCCTGTAATACCTTTTAATCCTTCTCTACCCTCCACCAATTGAGTAAATAATACATAATGAACTATATATTTAAAAACAAAAAAAGACCCAAAACCTTGTTATATCAAGGATTTAAGCCTTTGTTAGTTGATGACCTGTGAGGGTTTCAAACCACGATCCCTTCCCTGTCAACGTCAAGCCAGATTGTGCATCAAGACACGATTCCCATCCATGTTTTCACAGCCGTCGCTAAAATCAATAGAGCCAGTATGAATTGCAGGACTTTTACATTCATTTTTTTACCGGCCATTGCCCCAAGCGGAGATGCCATTAAACTAGCCATAACCATGATTAATGCCGGATAGTAATCAACTTGTCCCGTTGAGATTTTCCCTGCTGTTGCACCAATGGATGAAATGAAAGTGATGGCTAATGAAGAAGCAATCGTTACCCTGGTTGGAATTCTTAAAACGATAAGCATGATCGGAACTAATAGAAAGCCCCCTCCGGCACCGACTATTCCGGCACCTAAACCAACGATTAAGGAAAGGATCGCCGCTAACCATTTATTAAAGGTAACTTGATTCAAAGAAATGTCATCTATCCCTTTCTTCGGAATGAACATCATGACAGCCGCTATCAACGCCAAAACGCCATAGACGATATTCACTCCGTTTTCCGACATCGATCGTGATCCAAAACTTCCAACCACGCTTCCTATTAACACACTGATCCCCATATAGAAAATAAGCATTTTATTTAAATGCCCGCTCTTACGATAGCTCCATATACCTCCGATGGAAGCGAATAGGACTTGTACAGCACTTATACCTGTCACATCATGTGCGCTGAATGCCGCTAAACCGAAGATTGGGGGAATTAACAGCAGCATTGGATAATTTATTATCGAGCCTCCGATGCCAAGCATTCCAGAAACGTATGAACCTATAAAACCAATCAAAAAGATAGTAATGATACAGGTGATATCCATTGTAGTGCCTCCCTTAAAAAGAAGGGAACCCTAATGGTTCCCTCCTCCTTTTCAGCCTTTTCTGATCCAAAATTTCAGTATATCATTTTCTTCTGCCGTTTCCACCAGTTCATGGCCACCGGATCTTGACCAAGCTGCTAAGTCGGCTTTAGCTCCTTTATCGCTTACATGTATTTCCAGCACTTGCCCTGTTTGCAAATCATTCATGGCTTTTCTCGTTTTAACAATCGGCATTGGACATGCAAGTCCCTTGGCATCTAACACTTTATCTGCATTAATATTTCATCTCTCCTATTTACATGACTTCAATTTTCAACAGAATTAGCGAACCGCACAACGATTGGGCCCGATTTCCATTTCGCGCTGTTTTTCATCATTAGGTTCGATTTTCCCCATATTGGTTTCGCGTATTTCTTGATAAGCGTTTGGTTGAGGCGGTAAATTACCTGTTACCAGCTCTCTGAATTCCGTTTCATCGGCAATGTTCAATCCATGATTGTCAGCAAACAACGCACCCAACTTTTTAGCGACACTTCCATCTTCATTCAATTCATCGATGATCATGAAATGAGAAGGCAATACGATTAACTCGTCTGGTAATTCTTTATAACGTGTATACAGTGTTTCTCTCAAGTCCCCTACCCAATCCTCAGCCAATCCAGCTAAATCCGGTCTGCCAATGGAATCGATGAACAGTATATCCCCGGAAAGCAAGTATTTTTGATCGATCACAAATGAAGTGGATCCAATGGTATGGCCCGGTGAATATAATGCTTGGATATCAATCGCTGTATGACCGATTCTTATCACTTTACCGCTTTCTAATGGCTGATATTCAAAAGTTACTTCAGCCGCATCTTTTGGCGGCAGCCAGTAAGATGCATTTGTTCTTTCGGCTATTCGTCTTCCACCTGAAATATGATCGGCATGTAGGTGCGTATCCAGAACATGTGTAATATCCACCCCGATACCATCGGCGAAGTCAAGATAGACATCAATCATTCTTGTAGAATCAATAACCGCTGCTTCACCATTGGAAACGACCATGTAGGAAAGACAGCCTTTACCTAGTCGAACAAATTGGTAAATCGCGCCGCCATTGGTCAATTCGCCGATTTTCATTGGTTCCAAGTGTTCACTCCATGCTTTCATGCCGCCCTTTAAATAAGAAACATCCAATCCAGCTTCAGATAGCATTTCAGCTACCATAACTGATGAGCCTTCCTTTGCACATACTACGAGGATTTCTTCATTGGCTGGGATTTGATCGGCTTCCACGCCATCCAGTAGATCAAAGTAAGGGATATTAAGGAATTTAAAGTTCTGCCCTTCAATTTTCCAATCATTAAAGTCACTTTCATTTCGAACATCCAAAATAAATAAGTCAGACTTATCGATTACTTTCTTTGAAACCTCAGCGGCTGTCATTTGCTTAATTACCATCTCACATACCCCCTATAGTATAAATCATATCAAAAAATTTTTCGTCCATTAAAAAGTTAATGTAACATCAGCTTCTTTAACAAACTCTAAAGATGTGACCGCTTACCTACTTCGATACCGTCAACGAAAACTCCCTTTCCATACCCAAAACGCCCATGGTCATTTGTCATTTGACACCCAATAAATTTGACGTCCATTTCCTGCGCCGCAGTAACTAATTCTGGAATGAAAGGAACATTACATGTTAAAGCCTTCGGCAAAAAACTCCTTACTTCAGGCTATGGAAATTGTCCATTCCCTTCATTATGATTTAAGTTCAAGCTTCGAAACGGAAGAAAAATGGCCACATCTTGATCTGTTGCTGCCGCTGCGATGTTAAACACTTCATATGCATAAATACACCGCCATTGATTATAGCTACCTTCATGATACATTCCTCCATTTTTTAGTCCCTTTATTCATTAATGGATTTTTGTGAAGGATCGTTCCATTGGCTCATGCCGGGAACAACATTGAATACCTGTTCAAATCCAGCCGCCGTCAGTTTTTGTGCAGCGAGGTCACTTCGGCTGCCGGTACGGCAAATCACGAAAATCTCTGAATCTTTATCCAGTTCACCCATACGCTGTTCCAATTCACCCATTGGAATTGATTTAGCTGCTGGAATATGATTAAAAGCGTACTCTGCAGATTCTCGGACATCCAGGATGATTGTATTTCGATTCTCTTCCATTACTTGTAGAAGTTCTTGATTTGAAATGATTTTTTCATACTTCTTTACTTCTGTTTCTTCTCCGCTTGCTTTCCGGAGATAATGTTTTAGTGTGGCTACTCCTTCAACCGTACCCAAATATTGGTGGCCTGAACTTTCCGCCCAGGCTTTCATATCCGCAGTCGACCCTATATCAGTCGCTTGAACTTCCAGTACTTCCCCCGCTTCAAGCCCATTCATGGCTTTTTTCGTTTTTACGATTGGCATTGGACATGCTAAACCTTTAGCATCCAAAACGGAATTTGTTTTAATCATTCTATTTCCTCCTTGTTATCTTTATAGGGATGGGGGTATATCGGGATATACAAAATTATTCTGTGGGACCTTCCCATTCATTCATTCCTCCCATCATGTTCAACACTTTATATCCATGATTCTCAAGTAACTGCCCGGCCCTTGTACTTCTGCCCCCTGATCGGCAGACCATGATATACTCTTTTGATTTATCCAGATCCTGCATTCTAAATTCCACTAGACCCAACGGGATATTCAAAGCATTTGGTATTTTCCCCGCCTTTACTTCATCCACCTCCCGTACATCAATAATATGGACTGGCGGGTCTCCCTTCAATAAGGCTTTCACTTCATTCGGTAAAATTTCTTTCATCGTCTTGATATCCCCCTTTCATTAGCTCCAAGAACTCATGCCGCCTTTAACATTGGTTACTTTAAATCCGAGTTTTTTCAATGCTTTACTGGCATTCATGCTCCTCATTCCGCTTTGGCAGATTACAATTACTTCTTTATCTTTTGATAGTTCTTGTGCCCTTTTGCCCAGTTCGCTTAAAGGTATATTCTTAAAGTCCTTAATGTGGTTGCCCCTATATTCGTTAGGAGTGCGAACATCAATGAATTGCTTATTTCCTTTGTTATTCAACTCAGCTTTTAACTCAGCCGCATTTATATTTTTTATCCCCTTTACCGGGAGAAATCGCTGATAAAAAAACCAAACTATGACACCTAGTATGACGATATTAAATATGGTTCCCATTAGCCTCATCCCTCCAGAACCCAAATTTATATAAATAAGTTTACATTTCCATCCTCTGCTTCAGCTAAATATGCCGCTACACCTGCATACTCAATTCCATCCAATAACTCCTTTTGCTGCAAGCCCAATAAATCCATTGTCATCGTACAGGCTATTAGTTTGATTTCCTGTTCTTGGGCCAGCTCAATTAAATTTGGCAGTGACATAGCGTTATGTTTTTTCATCACGTGTTTGATCATTTTAGGCCCCATCCCAGCAAAGTTCATGTTTGATAGACCCATTTTATCAGAACCACGCGGCATCATTTTTGCAAACATTTTTTCAAGAAATCCTTTTTTTAATGAAATCGGCTCATTCTTCCTTAAAGCATTCAATCCCCAGAATGTATGAAAGATGGTCACTTCATGATCATAAGCCGCCGCCCCATTTGCAATGATATAAGCAGCCATTGCCTTATCATAATCACCACTAAATAAAATGATCGTCGTTCTTTTCTTTTCAGTCATTTATGCTTTCCTCCTGATCGATATTCTACATATACCCACAAGGGTATAAAATATGTTAAAAAAATATAGTTCGTCAACCCTATTCACTTAAAAATGAACGGAATAGGGTTTTCTTTATTTAATTGGTCCGTGATTGATTTGAGTCAAACCTTCATTCACTTCAAATATTTTCCCATTGACCTTCTCTATACCAAACCCTTTTAACCGAGCTGTGTGCATAGTCAAATACTTATATGCGGATTCCTTCGTTTCAAACAGATAAATGCCACCAGCTTCATTTGCCTCACTGTCTTCGGTCCAAATCTTCCAGATCAAGCCTTCTTCATCATTAATGCTTTTTGCTAAATCAGTAAATTCTTTTACCATTTCTTGACCAAATGGCCCCTCCATTTTAAAATCCACTTGTAAAATGTAAGACATGAATAACACTCCTTTTTTTACCGGTCAGGTTAAATTCTTTTATCTGCTTTTAATCAGTAACTCAACCGCTCCCTTGACTAGTTGTTCAGTACCTTCGCCTTTCTCGACGTTTTCCCGAACGCATTTCTCAAGATTGTCACTTACAATAACACCCATGGTCCTATCGATGGCATTACGTGCAGCAGACAATTGAGTGACGACTTCCCTGCAATCTTTTCCCTGTTCCATCATTCCAAGAACACCCTTGATTTGTCCTTCAATCCGCTTCAAGCGATTAATGACATTTTTATCATACTCCATACTCCGCCCACCCATCTTCAGCCCCAAGTTCACTCCAATATATTAGAAATGAGTTTGGGCAATTTACACGTGAATTTATGCATTCTTTAACTTACGAGTTTACATTATACCTATAGGGGTATATTGTCAAGTCGTGTAATTCACACTTATATAAAAAAAGCCACCATATACGGCAGCTTTTCACTAATTACTTCAATTTATAAGAGTTGTCGATTATCCAGTGCCAAGTACCAATAGAATCCTTTTTAAATACATATGCCCGCGGACTTTTCATAGGTCTGATATTTACTTATAGGTTGAACAATACCAACTTTCTTTAGCAAATTGTTGTCGAGAATAGAGAGAGAATTAGACGTGCAGTTTTTGAAAAAGAGAGATTCATTTTGTCTAAATCAGAAGAACTCATAAAAAACGCCATCCTTTCTGTATATTTCTACAAAAAGAATCGCATTTTTTCGTTATAATATTAATTTATTGCTGAGATTGGATTAAATGAACCTGAAACAATTTCCCTATTGTGCATAACCCAAGTCGCCTTGCACACCTTGCGACTGCTTCCGCTGAACAATTAGCTTTCACAAAGTAGCATCCGCTTTTTCACCAATAGTCGGCCAAGCTCGCTCCCCTCTGAATTTAAAGGTGTTTTTCCGCCAGAAACCAAGGGCTCGTCTGACCACTCAGCCTTAGACTAGCTTTGTAAAGCACGCACCTTGGGCTTAATTGGCCCCAATGATCCGTATATGCTGTCATTTAAAAGCGAGACATTTATACCCATTTCATGAAACAATGGGATTGGAATTGAGGGAATATCAATAGGTACAGTAGAAACAATTGAAACACCCGCTTGTGCTAAAGTTTGCCCTGCATCGGCTACCGCTTCAACTGGAATATCTATGCGCATTAAGCCCCACCTCAAGCCATCAAGCTAAGGAAAATAATTACATCCTAAACAAAAACGTGCTATCCTTTCTCTTGAACTAAGCCTCTTTTTGCTGGAATAACAATAATCTTTGACTTCTCATGTTCTCAAAACATTCAGTCAAAAAGGAGGTTTCTTCAACGGGTGTATTAATGGGGCCAGAAGAACTCAATCAACGGTTTTATCTTTTTTCTGCTGTCAGTCTCCTGCTAACCTTTTTCACTTCCTTGCTTTCTCATCGTTCTACTTCCCAGTTTCAACGAAATGAAGGGAACCGACGCAAAGGTTATTGTTTTGAAGCTGCCCAAAAGTAACTGAACTGGACAGGCAAAAGGTATTGTGTTTTTGTACATAAAAAGCACCCCATTTAATGGATGCTTAGATTTTTTTTCTTTCGTAATCTTATTTCAAATTTATCACTGAAAAATTCATTGGCATTAAATATAGTGCTAATGTCTGAAATATCACCTACGTTCACAATTAAAGCTTCATCAACTTCTTGATCTGTGAGAACTATGCGATATTCATATTGATTTTCAAAGTATTTATCTTTCCAAAAGTAAATATCTGTTCCTTGATTTTTATAAGAGTTCATCCTTGCTGAGGAATTGATGTTATAATCGTCATATTTCACCAATCCCCCTCTGTAAGCATACCCCTTTTCATTGAGTGTCTTAGTAATTCTGTCAATAAATTGCGATGGGGTAACAAAAATCAGTCTATCTCCGAACTCTCTAATCATTTTATCGATTTGTTCTTTAGGTAAATCAAATTTGGTATAATAATACTTTTCATCCTCTTTAACCACTTTTAACATATCGCCGACAATTGCAAACATACAATATAAAGGTCTTTTTTCATTTGTATTTTTTCTGAAATTCATCTTTTTAGTTCGCCCCGCCTTTATTAATTCACGGGTATCATGAGTAAAGAAATTCATTGTTAATTCCGTAAAAACATTTGATGCTTCAAATTTGTCTCCTATACCTTTTTCTCCCGAAGCACTTTCCATATCAATATACTTTTTGAAATTATTCATATATAAATCTCCAGACAAGAAACTTTCCACAAAAGATGTGAACTTTATAAATCCAAAAACTTGACCTTTAAATCCAACGTCTGATATTTTCATACTATTCATTCCCTCCTATTTAACTTCTAAATTCGACAAAAGGGACTCTTCACCGATATTTATTCAATCTAAACTAGTCAGGAGAGTTTTACAGGAACGGTTACTTGTTAGTGAACATGTAAGACTGTATGCCTCGTTTACAAAAAATATACATCAATATACGGTTACCAAAGGATAGCATTACTTCTTTACAGTCTTCTTTTAACCTCTTCCTGATTTCATATTCTCTCACCAATAAAAAAAGCACCCCATTTAATGGATGCCCCCAATTTATCTCGTCCATTACATCAATTAAAATCCTTGGTAAACGGCTCAAAATGTTATATTCTTTTTTACAATTGTTTTCAAATCTAGGGCTTTACCCTTTCCCATATAACTGCTAGTTGGACTTCTTTATTATCAGTTGTCTTTTTGTTTACTTTCATAGGTTCATCAAATACTTTCATCTTGTCTCCCCCTTCGTTATCCTAACTTAATGGATTGACTGTTATTTATATATTCAGCAAAAGAAGGAATGCGGAGCAAACCATTCTTCGATTAATTTCTGAACTTCACCCTATATTTAATCTTGGGATCCAAGTATAAGAATTCCTTGCTTCCTTTAAAATTAATTCTTGATACACGTCATGGAACTGCTTTCTTGCTGCAGGAGTGACAAACTCCATCATGCCCGAATTTACATTCTTATGAAAAATTCCTTCAAGCGCTTGATGTTTTACTAAAACAAATAAACTGGTCTATTCCGATACATCCGCCGAACCTTACAAATCATATCAGTGTCTTCTCAAGCAGCTCTTTCCTCACATCAGAAGTACATGATTTACGTTTTGGCCATTGGATAAATTACGTCCATATTGACTTGTGAGTTCTGATTTCTAGGATTGAAATCTTTCCAACATTGCTTTAATATCAGGCTTATCTTGTTGATCAGTCATGATAAATTTCACGGTCCAGTATAGTTCCATGTGGAATATCTAATTGGGGCTGCTCAGGGATTTCATTGTAACCTCACTATTGTAGCGAGTATACAATTTAAACTAATCATTACACTCAGAAAGAATCAAACGAATTCCATCAAGCTCATGTTATCTAGACTTAATGATAAAAAACCTTTATTAATAAAGGAGAGTACATATTAGCCATGTAATATATGTACTTGTAGGATGGCAACAATATTATTTAATTTTAAACCTTAAACATATAACCCCGTCCTGAAATTAGGACAGGGTTATAACTTTTCAAGAAACATTTAAGCCGAAGTTCCTTCTATTTCTGCATAAAGTTACTTCTGCAAAATCTGAATTAGGTTTCCACATGTATCGTCGAAGACAGCTATCGTTAATTCGCCTATTTTTGTCGGTTCCATGGTAAACTTCACGCCTTTTTCGCTTAATCGTTTGTACTCTATGTGAATATCTGCAACCCCAAACATGGTTACTGGGATGCCTTCAGCAAATAACTTCTCTTGATACTCCTTTGCGGCAGGATGCTCATTCGGTTCGAGTAAAAGCTCGGTACCGTCATGATCATCGGGAGAAACTAGTGTTATCCACCTAAATTCTCCTGTGGGAACGTCATGTTTTTTTACAAATCCCAGTGTTTCTGAATAAAATTCCAGTGCCTTATCTTGGTCTTCTACGAAAATACTGGTAACAATGATTTTCATACTGTTTTTGCCTCCTTTGATAGTTGTGACGCATGGTTCTATGCTAACAATCTGGCGCAAGCAAAACGACCCACACAATAGCCAGAAGTGCTGTTCCGATTTTATAAAATTAATCTATCCATCCTTTCAGCAAATTTTTAAGTGGTTGGTTGTTGAATATAAGTACTCGATATTTTCCCTTTCTTTTTGATTTTACGAGCCCTGCATCTTCCAATACAGAAAGATGTTTAGCTATCGCTTGTCGCGAAATGGCAAGGTCGTGGTTCATAATGAGACGTACTGTAAGTTCATACAATGTCAACTCGTTGCGTTCAGATAGTTCGTCTAATATGAGCCGCCGAGTCGGGTCACCAAGTGCTTTGAATATAGCGTCTTTGTCCCCATTCATATATCGAGTATAAGCAACTCCACAGTTGCTTGTCAAGAATAAGCAACTGTATGGTTGCATGATAAAGGAACCGTATCACACATAATAGTAGTTTGAACCAATATAGAAATTTAAACAGTATTTCAACAAAAAAAGTATTAATCCTCCTTGTATCAACACACTAGTTAAACTTATAAGCACCTTTTATGCTTTTTTATTTTTAACACGTTTCTTATTCAATCTTTTACAATCTCACACAATTTAAATATCCATCTCATAAGAAGTGTTACTTCATTAAAGTCGCGATTGTTGAATAGCTGACTGGCATTTTTTTAATATAATATAGTTTTTTTAAAATCAATTACAATTTTTAAACATAGAAAAAACCCCTGATCTCGATTAAAAAGCAGGGTTTTTTTTCCCGTTTAATGGACTTAAAGAAATGAATAAACTTTTGTTGCTTATTCAAGAATAGCACCCGTTAGTTGGACAAAAAATCTTAAAACACAATAATGATCATTCTAAGATAATAATTTCATTATAACTTCCTTCATATTGTAAGGTATTCAGCAATTATAATAGTTCGATAAACCCTTCTGTTCCATGCACACGAATACGTTGCCCATCTTTTATCAACTTAGTGGCATTTTCAACACCGACAACGGCAGGTAAGCCATATTCACGTGCGATGACTGCTCCATGGGTCATCAGTCCACCAACTTCAGTGATTAGGCCTTTTATGGATACAAACAATGGTGTCCAGCTAGGATCAGTAAAGGAGGTGACTAATATATCTCCATCTTCTAAATCAGCATCTTCCATGTTTAAGATGACACGTGCTCGTCCCTCTATAACTCCAGAAGAAACAGGTAGACCTACAATAGCTTCGGCTGGGAGATTTTCTCGCTTGTACTCACCTGCAATGATTTCGCCATCAGACGTGATAACACGTGGTGGAGTTAGTTTTTCATATAATTTGTACTCTTCTTTTCGTTTGCTGATGATCTGGTAATCTAGTTTATTTGTGCGTACGGCTTCGTGAAGCTCTTCAAAAGTGAGATAATATATATCTTCTTTTTCATGAATGACTTCGGCTTGCACGAGTTGTTCGACTTCTTTCAGTAGAGCCTGCTTATAAACGAAGTAGCGATTAACCATGCCGTATTTTGGATATTCCCGATAACCGATGAAATTCCGGATTAGGTCGATCATTCGTTTTGTTTCTTTGGCTTTTTGTTCACCATCCGGTAATTGCTTCAATCGATCTAATAACTCTTGTTCTTTTATCAAAGCTTCCTGTAGCCCTTGCTCAAATTTCCGATTGCTAGCATTAGGCTCAAAGTTTTTGATATTACTGAGAATCACGGGGACAAGTGTAGTTGGTTTTTCACTCCAACGAGTTTTAGTAATATCGATTTCTCCGGTACATCGCATTCCGTATTTGCTGAGATAACCATAGATAGCGTCTTGGGTTTCCTGTCCACCATCAAACTTAACCAATTCATCCAAACAGTTACCATCTTTTACATGTTCTAAATAATCAATTACTTCTGGATAAGGACGAATCACATCTGCGACCTCCAATAGCGCCAGACCCATTTCCGAAGTAATATTGTTTGGTACAGATTGAGAAAGCGTGTCGGCTGCGTTTTTTTCACCTAACCACTCGTTCATATTTTCATTGATCCATGATGAAGCATCCATAGCAGCCATAAACACAGCTGAACTTTGTGGGTCAAATAAAATCTTCTTTAATATCTGGATATCCTCCAGAATAAAATCAAATAAATCCGATCCTAATTTCGTTTGGATGTTTTGTTTTAACTCTTCTATCGATGTTTGACTACTCTTAATCAAATCAGAAACGATTGTCACGTCGTTTTCGATTTGTGCCCTAGAATCCACAGGCGACACACTTTTATTGCTTTTACCGGAACTCTGTTCTTGCTTATCATTTGGTAAAGATCTTATGAAATCACCTCGCTCTATTATGGTCATAAGTGCGTCTTTCATGAGCGGATCGTGTTGTCCCATGGCATCTAATAACATTTTTCTGCTGTCAGGTGAAGCCAGCATATGTGTGACATCAACAAACAACCTTCCACCAGCTTTACGCATGGGTGCATTAGTTGTTAACAGGAAAAAAGACAATCCCAGTGTTTTCATGGGATCGGTCATCATTTGTTGATGACCGACAGATACATAAACGTGATTTTCTTGATCATTCGCTTCAGGGATCGGGTATAAAGTAGTGATTGGCCGACTCTGGACAATATAAAATGTATCATCAACCAAACACCATTCGATATCTTGTGGGTAACCAAAATAAGCTTCGATCTGTCTTCCTGTGCGTGCTAGTTGTAAAATTTGTTGTTCAGTAAGGGTTTGGGTCTTTTGCTGATCGGCAACGATCTGCTGGGTCCCTGTTCCTCCTTCTTTTAATCCATAGATAGCTAATTTCTTTATTGCTATCATTTTATCGACGATTTCCTCTTCCTGTACTTTATAACAATCGGCAGATACCAAACCAGAGACCAGTGCTTCTCCAAGTCCAAAACTGGCATCGATTGATAGCAGCTTTCGGTTACTAGTAATCGGATCAGCGGTAAATAAAATCCCTGAAGCTTGTGGGAAAACCATCCTTTGAACGATGACGGATAAATATACTTGTCTGTGGTCAAATCCATTTTGCATGCGGTAGATTACCGCACGATCCGTAAATAGGGAAGCCCAGCATTTGCTGATATGCTGTAAGATTGCTTCTTTTCCGATGATATTTAAATAGGTATCTTGTTGGCCGGCAAAAGATGCATGTGGTAAATCTTCAGCAGTTGCACTGGAGCGCACTGCATAAGCATGATCTTCGCCAAACTGGGAGAAATAGTGAGAAACAGCCTTCACTACATCGGAAGGAATCTCTGCTTCCATAATGATTTTCCGAATCTTCCTGCTGATTTCACCAACTTGAGCTCTATCTTCTATTTTTAGCAGTGTTAGTTGATCCAACAAGGCGTAGAAGACTTCGTTTTGTTCGATGGCTTTTTGATAAGCTTCGGTCGTTACACAAAATCCTTCTGGCACATGTATTCCATGAATCTTCGATAGTTCCCCTAAATTCGATCCTTTTCCTCCAACGAGCAAAAGTTGCGTTTTATCGATTTCCTGAAGCTCTATTACATATGGTTTCATTTCTTTCCCTCCCGTTTATCGCTCAATCCCAAGATGAATCATATTACAAAAATAGTTCATCTGATCAACCCTGTCCACTCGTTCCTGCTCCTGGCGAAGTCACATGTTCATATCAAATCCTCCTTTTAAAGAATAAAAATAGTGGTTGACTGAAAGGCACATTCAAGATTCACTGCAATTGCATAAGGATAAGGAAGTTTTGGATCTTAGGTAGGATATACCAATCAACTCATGAAAACAAAAATAAAAACGTGCCTATTTATGGACACGTTTTTCATATGAAGGGGAAAATATTTGGTACTTTCTAATTCGCATACAAGCGATATTGGTCGCTTAGTGTATCCCCATTACCATATATATAGGCTTTAGATCCGGATGAATAGGAAGAATTATCGTACTTCCATTTAATTCTGAGTCCCATGTTTCCGCCGGCTCCATATGTTTCATTACCATTCTTTTTAATATATTGCGAGAAGCTATCCCACGTCCGTGGGCCAACCACACCATCCACTTTCAAGTTGTTTGCTTTTTGATATTTCTTTACACCCGCTTCGGTTTTTGGTCCAAAAATTCCATCGACGTCCACCACTGCTGAATCCGTATAATAACCCATGACATTTAAGATATACTGCATATTTCTGATTTCCACCCCATGACTGTCCTTCCGCAAAATAGAGTTTTTATCCCAGCTTTGGGGATGATGAAACCCTCCAGCTGATGCTGAAGCCGTGGAAAAAGATATCCCAAGGGCCATCGCTAATATTACCAAACTAGTAAGTAATTTCTTCATAACTCCAGCTCCCTCTTTTTTGTACATTCGAACTCCCTTACCATTTCCCCTCAGATTTTATATTTCCCTTCCGACCAATGTCCTGTTTTGAAACCTTCTCACGTTTTGAACCACCTCCCCATTACATCTCGCATACATTTTGCGTTGCGCTTTTAACAAGATGTCCACTTGAAAACAGCTTCCTTTCAGTTTCCTCGTTATACAAATATTGCCGAACTCCGGGCCGGATTTTTCAAAAAAATTGGCACCCCGCCTTGTTCTAGATAATCCCGTAGTATGGTGTGATGCTTCTGATTTCGGTCAATTATTAATAAACAGATAAGAACAAGGGTTATGACAACAAGTGCAACAGTAAAAAGAGATGATAATTAATCGACTTGCACTATCCATCTTATCCTTCCTAGTTAAGAATATTGAGGTTCATTTACTGAATTCCTGTAACAGAGTGGCAAATGTTCGAAATGGTTTTAATATACGCAAGTACATAATTTCCAGTAGGCGAAGCCAACATATAGGTAAAGAATTTGAAATGATCGAGGAGGAAATATTTTGAAGGCATCTGATTTGTTTGTAAGATGTTTAGAGAATGAAGGGGTTCAGTATATTTTCGGGATACCTGGTGAGGAAAATACAGATCTTATTGATTCTCTAATAAGCCTGATATTAAATTTATCTTGGTTCATCATGAACAAGCTGCCGCTTTTATGGCAGACATCTATGGCCGTCTGACTGGAAAGCCCGGTGTCTGTTTAGGCACATTGGGACCGGGTGCAACCAATTTATTGACAGGGATAGGTAGTGCTTATCTGGATTATTCCCCTGTTGTCGCGATTACAGGTCAGGCGGGCCTTGATCGAATTCATAAGGAGTCGCATCAATATGTGGACATTATTGGGGTTTTTAAGGAAGTAACGAAATGGAATCAACAAATTAAGGTGCCGCATACGATTCCGGAAATTATCCGTAAAGCATTTAAGACTGCAGTCATAGAAAAGCCGGGAGCTGTTCATATAGAACTCCCGGAAGATGTGGCGATGATGGATACAGAAGGTGAACCTCTTCCGGTTACACCAATGCCTAGATCCCGCCCTGCCGGGGAAGAAATCAAAAAAGCCGTCGAATTAATAAATGACGCTAAAAAACCTATTATTCTAGCTGGTAATGGCGTAGTCCGCGATGGAGCTGCTGAGTCCTTACGGAAATTTGCTGAAGAGAAGCAAATTCCCGTTGTGAACTCGTTCATGGCCAAAGGAGTTTTACCTTCTAACCACCCATTGACTCTTTTTACAGTAGGGATACAAGCAAGGGATTATGTTCTATGCGGGTTTGATTTGGCCGACCTTATTATCACCGTCGGCTATGATTTCGTCGAGTATTTGCCAAAGTATTGGAACGATGAGGCAAGGAATCCGATTGTTCATATTGATGCTCGGCCGGCTGAGATTGATGCTTATTACCCCGTTCAAGCTGAATTGGTCGGGAACGTTACGGAGGCACTTGAAGCCTTGACCCCTGGTGTAGCAAAAAAAGAGCTTTGGCCGGAAGTGAATAAGTTAAGGTCTCAAATCATTGAAAAATTTCATTCTTCTGATGACGTATCAGGAAGCCCTATCATCCCCCAGCGAATTATCGCCGATTTGAAAAGGGCGGAAAAGGGTAATGCCATTGTCATATCTGATGTGGGTGCCCATAAACTATGGATTGCCCGGATGTATCAGCCGGAAATGCCTAATCACACGATCATTTCTAATGGTTTCGCATCGATGGGAATTGCCATTCCCGGTGCAATTGCAGCCAAAATGGCAAAACCTGATAAACCTGTCATTGCGGTTACAGGGGATGGTGGATTTCTGATGAATGGGGTTGAATTGGCAACTGCAAAGCGTCTAGGACTTGCCTTCGTGATAGTCATTTTCCATGATTCAAAATACGGCCTAATTGAGTGGAAGCAATTGAATAAATTTGATCGTACGAATGCTATTGAATTTACAGACCCAGACTTTTTAGGGTTCGCAAAAAGTTTTGGGGTTAAAGGAGTGAAGGTTACCCACTCCGATGAATTGCTTCATGCATTAGAAGAAGCGATTTCAAGTCAGGAAATTGTCTTGATTGATGTGGATGTCGATTATTCGGAAAATGTTAAGCTCTCGAAAACACTAGGTGATTATATTTGTAAAATATAAAGGCAGATATTAATGGAGGGATTCAGATGAAGAAAAAGTGGCAATTGTGGATTGGTGGTAAATGGCGGGAGGCTAAATCATATGAGCCATTATATAATCCCCAATCAAACGAAGAAATTGCACAAATCGGACAGGCTGAACCAGTGGATGCCATTGAAGCCATCGTTGAGGCAAATTCAGCTTTTCAGAAATATCGATCCTACCCGGCTCATGCACGAGCAGAAATTTTATTTAAAGCTGCTGCAATCATGGAAGAACGCAGTGAAGAACTTGCGAAAATCATTTCTCTGGAGGCGGCCAAAACGATTCGTAATTCCCGTGAAGAAATGAATCGTACGGTTCAGACCTATCGTTTTGCTGCAGAAGCGTCCAAGAACAATTATGGGGAACAAATCCCGATGGATGCGGCAGTGGGCGGGATAAACCGTTTTGGCTTCACGGTTCGCACCCCGATTGGTGTCGTTACTGCGATTACTCCATTTAACTTTCCGTTTAATCTGGTCGCCCATAAAGTCGGTCCAGCGCTTGCAGCTGGAAATTCGATTGTGTTAAAACCTGCCGAACAAACCCCGTTGAGTGCACTGGTTCTTGCCGATATTTTTAAAGAAGCAGGGTTGCCAGATGGAGTATTGAATATCATACCGGGCAAAGGGGATGTTTTAAGTGAAGCCTTGACGACCCATCCACATGTAAAAAAAGTGACTTTCACTGGCAGTGTAGAGGTCGGACACCTTATCCAGCAGCAGGCAGGCTTCCGTAAGCTTACCCTTGAACTCGGATCCAATTCGCCGTTCATCATTGATGAAGGAGTCGACATCGATAAAATTATTCAAAGAAGTGTGATGGGTTCATTTACGAATAATGGGCAGGTGTGTATCTCGATTCAACGAATTTATGTTCACAAATCACTATACGAACAATTTTTAGATCGATTCGTAAGTACAACAAAACAGCTTGTCATCGGTCCCCCACTGGATGAAAATACAAATATTACAGCGGTTATTTCAAAAAAATCATTGGAACGGTTACAAAGTTGGATTGAAGAGGCAGTACAGGAAGGAGCAAAAGTTGAGTGCGGCGGTACAGTGGAGGGCAATGTACTTTTTCCTACCGTCTTAACCAATGTAAATCGTGACTCAAAGGTATTTCGTTTCGAAGTATTCGGTCCAATTGTCTGCATTTTCCCATTCGATACGCTAGATGATGCCATCAATGATGCGAATGATTCGCGTTACGGATTGAACTCAGGAGTGATGACACCAAGTATAGAACGAGCTTTTTATGCGGCGGAACGGTTGGAAACAGGTGGAGTCGTAATCAATGATATCCCAACTTATCGGATTGATAATATGCCTTATGGTGGATGGAAGGACAGCGGTGTTGGTCGGGAAGGCGTCAAATATGCGATGCATGAAATGATGGAGCAGAAATTTATCAGCTTTAAAATAAGCGACAATTGAACATAGGGAAAATTATAAACCCGTAGTATATAGGACGGCGATATCTTAAAGATTTCGTCTTCTTGTCTTGTCGTGAATTAATGTTTTTACTATGTAGCATTTGTTCTTAATTATTAATGGGCTATCAAAATGCCTCATAGTTACATGATGGTGTAATCTAGTTGGGAAAAAATAAAAAGCCACCATATACGGCAGCTTTCACCAATCACTCCAATTCTTCAATTATTTCAGCACCATAAGAGTTGTCGATTATGCAGCGCCATATACCCGTGGAATCCTTTTTAAATACATATGTCGCGGTTCTTTCCATAGAGAATTCGGAATCGCCCTTTTGATTCGCACTTAACTGGGCTTTTGCCACAACCAATGCCGTATCACCCGTTTCGATTATTGCCATCTTTTCTTGATTGACGATTAAACTATGATTAAAGTATTCAGCGATAGCAATGAATGCCCGACGAATTTCATCTTTCCCATTTGCGAATGTTCCAGGTTTGACAACTAAAGTTGCATCCTCTGAATAGAACTTCATTAACTGCTCGAAATCCCCATTATTTATTGCCCTGTCCGCATTTTTTATGACTTGTTCCAGCTCATGATTCTGCATATTCACCCTCCTTTTCAGCTTCTCTTAATTAGACCCCTCTTTTACTAATTGATGTTCGACCGTCATGATGGGGTTTCCTGCCCATTAAGGGAAAAGAGTATGTTTTAACAAAAGTTGAATTCCCACCACTGAACTTCATCTAAATTACGCACAAGAATCAATATGTCAGTTGTCGTTTCCATTGTTCTAATGAGGCAAGCAAGTTAGGCATTCCTTCCTGACCGAAATATTCCAGGGAAACAAATCCTGTATAATTTCGCTTTCTCAATTCTTCGAGTAAGCGAATATTGTCGACATCCCCACTAAAAATGGGTGCTGGTTTGTTTTTATAACGCTCTTTATGATTGTAGTGATAATTTTTTAAATGTACATGGCTGACATGCGGGAAAATGGATTCCAATACCTCTTTAGGATTCAATTGATCAACGTATAAGTTAGCACCATCGAAAATCAGTTTTATCCGTGGATGGTCGATATCTTCTAAAAGCTTATGAATGGCTTCGAGGTTATCAGCGAAGGAGTCATAGTGAATTTCTATTGCTACATCCACTCCATAGAGATCCGCCATTTGCCCTAATTTATTTAATTCGGTTGCCGTTTCCGCCCATTGCTCTGGTGAGGCATTCCTTGATGCTATATGTCCTGCGAACGTCCGTATTAATGGGCAGTTTAATTGATGAGCCATATCTAACAATTTTCTTGCTTGATTGATTTCATTTTGATGTTCTTTTTGGTTCCAGAGTTTCGAAAAAGTCGTATATCCACTAATGGAAGGTATTTGTAAATCATTGGTTTCAAGTAATTCAGCTAATTTATCCAGTGGTCCGTGCTTCTCCTGAAATCGTTCTATATGTTTATTCCATAATTCAAGTCCTTTTACATCCCCTTGCAACGGAAGCAGCCATTTTATTATTTCCTCTATATCCCATTCTTTAAATCCTGTTGTGCATAAACTCAGTTTCAATGTGATTCCGCCCTTCTCTTTTTTATTTTTATCATTCAGTGATTTCAATACGCTGGACTTTTCCAAGTAGAAAGATATATGCAAAAGCGCCAATTAGGGCCACTACGGAAATGAAGGTTAGCGCTGTTGCATAAGAATGTGTCGCACTAATGATCAAACCGACGATTAACGGAGATAATGCCCCGCCAATGTTAGCTACAAAATATAGGGAAGAACCCGTTAGGCCCACCATCCCTTTCGGAGCAATATCAGCTAACAGGGCACCGGTCACCGTCGATGCCATCCCCTGCCCGAAAAATGCTATTGCCATAAAGGTGATGACTATGTTTGGTGAATCCGTATAATTTCCCCCGAGAATCAAACAAGAAAGTAACAATCCAACAATAATGGGGAGTTTCCGTGCCATTCCGGTTGATAATCCGCGTATTATCATCCAATCGGAACATCGCCCGCCAATCAGGGTTCCTAGTATCGCTACTATGTATGGAATACTTGCATAAATTCCGGTTTTTAACATCGTCATTCCCTTTTCATCAATCAAATAGGAGGGAAACCAAGTCATAAAGAAAAACAAAGTAGTTTGAATGGAAAATTGCCCGATGAACATTCCCCAAATTTGACGGTGTTTAAGCAGTTGGCCAATCCGTTTCCAGGAGAAAGGATGCTTATCTTCGGTACCGATCATCCCTCCACCTTCTTTGATATAGTTTAGCTCCTGCTGTGAAATACGATCATGTTCCCTTGGGTTCCGGTAGAATCCATACCAAACAAATCCAATAAGAATCCCTATAATTCCGGCGATATAAAAAAGGTAGTTCCATCCAAAGGTTATGATGATCCAAGTAAAAACTGGAGTCAGGAAGGCTAACCCAATATATTGGGTACCCGTATAAATCCCTACCGCAGTAGCACGTTCTTTTTTAGGAAACCACTCGGATACACACCAGGCATTAGTAGGTATGGAGGGAGATTCAAAGGCACCCAGTCCTATGCGATATGTAATCAGTGACGATATACTTTTCGCGGTTCCTACCAAGAATGTAAATATAGACCAAAAAATGAGGGAAACCGTGTACACCTTTCTAGGACCAAATCTATCAAGGAAGTAGCCGCTAAATAGCATGGAGAAGGTATAACTCCAGCCAAATACGGAAAATATGATTCCCATTAAAGCCGGATCTATTTGTAAATCGGCTTGAATATTCGGAGCCGCAAGCGAAATGATGGCACGGTCGATGTAATTTATACAAGTGACTAAAGCAATTAGAAATAGGATAAACCATCGAACAGTTTTCTGTTTTCCTTTTTTTGATCTGCCCGTTACCAGTTCCGGTGTGCGGTCTTCTATTATTGCCTTTAATTCTGAGCTCAATATTTATCCCCCTAACCTAATGCCCAACATTAGTACATCGTTCTACTAAATTTATAAATGCTTGTATGTTCCCTGCAATTACTTACAATCTGAATTAATACTTTTAAGAGCAGTCCCTAGGAACGTTGATGGCACACCCCCTTGCTGCAACTTAGGTGATTGTTTTTTGAATGGTGAATCATTTCTTCAGATAGTTACAGTCTTCCCTGATTCTACAACTTCATTATCCTCCTTGACTACCCTGTCAAAAGATCCATATTTTTCTTGGACCAGAATATAATCGATCGATGCAATGATACTTGGCAGGGCAAATGTAGCAAAACCAACTTTGGATTCATGCCTGTTGACATCACCATGCCGCCGAATAAGGAATGACTGCCGACTTGCCCCCCTGCCTGACTGGAGGTTAAATCCCAATCTTCCAACATCCAAGGCAAACCCACACCATACTTCGCAAGATCATACCGTCGAAGGCGATGGCATATAAACATCAAAAAAACGAGTAGATGAAAGCGGTTAAATTTAGCAGTAATGATACCCGAAGCAACTACACCACGCATTTTCCGAGCTCCAAAATAGGAATCGGAAAAATCAGATAACGTAGATTGAAATAGTTCAACAAGCTATCTTTTTTATTTTTATTACCCACTTTGACACCAGTTAATACGGACTCCCCTATATATATAATTTTGAAAAGATTCGTAGGTACATATACAGAATGAACTACCCTATTTTTCGAGAATATTTGCCTGCCTATTCTTAGGGATGATTAGTTATTCACGACAGCTTTATCGAAAACAGGTTTATCTTGTAATCTGAGTTCAAAATCTAAATGAGCTGTATAATAATTATTTTTCAACCCTTTTTCTGCACCGGAATGTTTATCTAACTTCGTAATTAAGCTTCCACGAACACCTTGTGCAACATCATTTTCTAAATATTCATCTCCTTCAAAATAGATTTGTGTTACTAATCTATCTCCATTTTCCGGTTGGAACAATAGATGCAAATGAGCTGGACGAAATGAATGATGATCAATCCACTTTAAGAACTGACCAGAAGGCCCATCTGTTGGAATTGAATAATTCCCCGGTACAACTGTTTTAATTTCAAAATTACCATTCGCATCCGTATAAAAAACACCTCGTAAATTATCATCTGGAATACCTTCAGCGAAGTATGAGTATTCACCATTTGTATCAGCCTGCCACATATCGATTCTGGTATTTGCCAACGGATTTCCATCAATATCTTTCACTGATCCTGAAAAGAAAAGGGCGTCACCTGGTTCATTTTCGCGTTGTGGCAGCACTCCAGGATTTTGAACGACTGGCGTATTTTCAATGTAATATGGTCCTAGAATAGTAGGTTCAGTTCCTTTTACGCTTTTATACATTTCTTGAAGTGCATGAGTTTCAAAGAAAACATCCATAAACAACGGGATTTCCCCTGCCCTGCCTAATTGATCCATCCAATCAACAAGAGCTTGATAGTCATTATGATCAATTTCGTATTCACTAACTAATTCCTTGAATTTAACTACCAATCCATTATAAACGTCGATTACTTTTTGATTCTTCATTACAATTCCTCCAATTTTAATAAGTTTTTATATCTGTATATTTTCAATAATAGTAGTAATTCCCAATCCACCTGCTATACATAATGTGATAAGCCCATATCTTTTTCCGGTTCTATCTAGCTCATGCATCAATTTGGTTGCTAAAATGGCTCCAGTGGCACCAATTGGATGGCCCATGGCAATCGCACCGCCGTTAGGATTCACCTTATTCATATCAAGCTTCAATTCTTTGATTACTGCCAATGCTTGTGCAGAAAAGGCTTCGTTCAGTTCTATTAAATCAATATCATCCAGTTTCAACCCTGACATTTGAAGCGCTTTCAAGGTAGAGTTGACAGGCCCCATCCCCATAAAATTCGGTGATACGCCCGCAGCCGCTTGAGCAATAACTCTTGCTTTCGGCTTTTTACCACGCCTTTTCGCCACTTCTTCCGACATCAGTATCAGAGCGGATGCACCATCATTTCTTCCACTACTATTTCCCGCGGTTACCGTTCCATTTTTCTTAAAAACCGGTTTTAAACTAGCCAACTTTTCCAGACTGGTTTCTCTTGGGTGCTCATCCACATTAAAATCGATTACACCCTTTTTCGTTTTAATTTGATAGGGAACGATTTCTTTCGTAAATTTTTCAGTAGAAATTGCCCGCCTTGCATTTTCTTGGCTCCTTAAAGCAAATTCATCTTGTTCAGCCCTTGAAATGGAATATTTTTCAGCCAGATTTTCTGCTGTCATTCCCATCGTTAACATACCGTAATCTTCAATGGGCTGTGAACCTGGCTGGCTTTCCGTATTCGGGTCCAATAACTGTCCATTGCCTGATTTCAATCCAAAACGGATATCTCTCATATAGTATGGGGCCGTGCTCATTGATTCCGCTCCACCTGCAATGATAATTTCTCCATATCCGCATTGTATTTGCTGACTTGCAGAATTGATCGCCTGGATGCCTGAGCCGCATTGTCGGTGAACGGTATAACCTGGTACTTCCACAGGAAAACCTGCCCGGAGCGATGCTACTCTTGCCAAATTTGAAGCGTCTGAACTTTGTTTCGCTTGCCCCAATATCACTTCATCAATACTTTCTTTAGGAATATCCGCTCTCTTGATCACTTCATCAAGGACAGCAGCTGCCAGGAAATCGGCAGGAACATTTTCCAATGCTCCCCCTAATTTCCCTATAGCGGTGCGAACCGAGTCTATAATAACTACATTGCTCAATTTTCTACCCCCTGTTATTTTTATTTCTTTCTTCTAAACTATCCTTATATCTTTGGTGAGCTATTTTCAAGGCAACAATCACCGACTGCTGCGATGGAGCTAAAAAGTCCGTTTTAATATTCTCTATTAAGGAATCAATATCTTTACTAAAATCGAAACCAATTATCATTCGCTTAAAAAAATCCTGGGCCAAAGTTGTTAAAAACGTAAATTCTGCATTAATGATAATGTGACTTTCCTTGTGGATTTCAAGTACCATCCCAGCGTATTTATAATTTTCATACATGCTCGTATTTTGCGGTGCCTTCGCATAGGCGGTGATTAATAATGTTGGCTGTCCCATAAAAAACTACATCCTCTCAAGATTACTTGCATAAACTAGTGGGTGTTCCATAATCCCCCTTTCCAGTTTATATTAATTAAAGACCTCTTGAAAAATGTTTTACTTTTTCCAGATCTATCTCCATGCCAAATCCTGGGCCATCCGGAATGATTATTTCATAATTCTCATATTTAATTTGGTTTAGCGTAATATTTTCTTTGAAAAGTAATGGTCCAAATAATTCCGTACCGAATTCGAATTTTGGAATGGTTGAATAAAGTTGTGCACAAATGGCCGTTCCTAATGATGATTCAATCATCGTTCCCCCGTACAAACCAAAGCCTACACTTTCAGCAATTGCAGCCACCTTTTTCGTTTGGGTCATTCCACCATGTTTACATATTTTCAACGCGAAGGAATTACCTGCTCTATGTTTTGCTATTTGGAATGAATCTTGTAAAGTATTCAATGATTCATCGGCCATGATCGGAACCTTAAAACGATTGGTCAACCTTGACATCCCTTCATTATCCCAAGCTGGCAGCGGCTGTTCGACCATGGAAACCCCACCTTCCTGTAAAGCTTCTATGCAATAAGTAGCCGTAGTTTCATCCCATGCCTGATTAACATCAACCGTAATGCGTGCTTGATCTCCTACGGCTTCAATAATTTTCAATACATGCTCCACATTCTTATATGGGTTACCTTTGCCAATTTTCAATTTAAAGATATTATGACGTTTTTGGTGTAAGGATTCCTTCGCTTCTTCGATATCCTTATTCGTATCACCACTTGCCAATGTCCATGCCACCGGCAATGATTTATGAATTTGTCCACCGAATAATTCATAAGCAGGGATGTTCCTTCTTCTAGCTACTAAGTCCACCATAGCTGATTCAACGACAGCCTTCGCAAAATTATTCCCTCTTACATATAGTGAAACTTCATGCATGATTTTGTCATAATGGACGGGGTTTTTACCAATGATAAGTGGCGCGATATATGTATCAATATTCACTTTTATCGCCTCAGGCGTCCCCTCACCATATGAGGCCCCGCCTATTGTCGCCACCTCAGCCCAGCCTTCCGCTCCCTCTTCATCCATGACACGGGCAAGAATGATCGTTTGTTCCACGATCGTATGCATGGCAAGCTGATGGGGACGAATTGTGGGTAAATCAATAATGTATACATCAACTGAACGTATTTTCATTTAATCCACCTTTTTAAAATTTAATAGATAAAATCCGCTTCTGTTTTTGCTCTTACTTCTTCGATCGTTACACCGGGCATTAATTCTATCAGTGTCAACTGTTTCTCAATAATTTGAAAGACAGCCAACTCGGTGATGATCAAGTCAACGCTTCTGGTGGAAGTAATGGGGTAGGTACATTCATTTAAAATTTTACTTTTACCTTCCTTACTTGTATGTGTCATTGTCACGATCACTTTTTTGGCGCCAACCAACAGGTCCATCGCTCCTCCAACACCCATGATATTCTTGCCGGGTACCGCCCAATTTGCAATTTCCCCGGTTTGACCTACCTGCAAAACACCTAAGATAGCAACATCAATGTGTCCTCCACGGATCATTGCAAACGATTCTGCACTATTAAAGAATGATGCACCAATCGATTCCCCTACGGGTAACTTGCCTGCATTAACTAAATTGGGATCGATTTTATCTTCATCCACTTCTACAACCCCTAATAATCCATTTTCCGTATGAAAAAAAACATTTTCATCATCAATGTATTTTGCAACCAAGGTCGGAATCCCAATTCCAAGGTTCACTATACATGGACCCCTCAATTCTTTTGCCGCGCGTCTTGCTATCATATTTTGCATGAATTCTTTGTCACTCATAACCTTTGACACCTTCCTTCGTCAGGATTTTCTTTGCCTTCATAATTCCATCGACGAATAGATGCGGTGTTACAATCTCCTCTGGCGGGAGTTCTCCAGGTTCAACTATCTCATCCACTTCAGCAATTACGACATCTGCAGCTGTTGCCATTACCGGATTAAAGTTTCGAGCCGTTTTATAATAAACAAGATTACCGAGTGTATCTGCCTTCCATGCCCTGATCAAAGCTACATTTGCTCTTATGGCAGGTTCAAAAATATATGTAGCCCCATTTATTTCCCTTTCTTCTTTTCCTTTAGCTAAATCGGTCCCTACACTCGTTTTCGTATAGTAACCTCCTATGCCAGCACCGCCAGCACGAATGGATTCCGCTAATGTCCCCTGTGGCAATAGTTCTAATTCAATTTCACCACGTTGGTAAAACTCCCCAATTTCACGATTGCTTGTAAAATAAGAACCGATCGCTTTTCTTATTTTCTTCTGGCTTAGGAGAACTCCCAGACCTTTCCCTTTCTCGCCTAAATTGTTACTGATTACTGTCAAGCCTGCTACATCCTTTTTGGCCAAACCATCTATTAATGTAAGAGGGGCACCGATCAAGCCAAATCCACCTACCATCAATGTATGACCGTTCTTCACACAAGTTAAAGCTGCTTCTATATCTTGATGTACTTTTGCCATGTTTTCCCCACCAATCTCACGTTACTTATTTTCAATTAATGAATCACTTGCCTCAAACCAAGCAGGTATTCCAGCAGTCAATAAGCAAATCAGTCCCACTTCCGCTAATTGTTCTTCCGATGCTCCATTTGACCTTGCCGCCTCCATCCATTCCCCAACCTGTTCCCCTTTTAATTCTGTAATGAATATGCCTGTCATCAGGAGATGTTTTAGACTTTTTGAAACGACTGAATCACTTAATATATAATCTTTGAGGGAGTTTTGGTCTTCCGATTTAACCAGTTTCAAAACATTCGAGACGAATCCCGTCTCCTCATCACCTAATAGTTCAATCATATAAAGCAGGATTTCTTCTGCTGTTCCTTGATCGCCACTTATTTCGGGATATCGAATGCCTTTAAGTCTAAGGGCATACTCCAAAGACTTCATTCCTATTTTTAATGCTTCTGTTCCGTTATATAAGTAAGAAACAATGAAGTATTCCACCAGTTCCGGTATTGTTGCCCCGCCATCGATAGCCCCTTTGGTATGGTAAACCATACTCCGTTCATACAACCTCGCAGCATTCATGCCTACCAGTAATATATCTTTTTCCTTCTTCGTCAAGGCTCCCTCTTGCATGATGTTACTTCGTAAGTTGGTATAGTGATCAAGTGCATTGGGGCTATAATCGTGCATTTTTTGCACCCACCCTGGTACCACATCATAAACTTCTTTGAAATACAATAATCCCTCGCTCATCCGTCTGCACCTCTTTAAATTAATTGTGAATCAAGTATCGATAATGCCCTTATAGGTGAGGCTGTTGCATTTTTTAGTTTTAAAGGAATCCCGAAAAAAAGAAAACGAGAATGCTTAGGCAATTTTTCCAGATTCACTAGATTTTCAACGATATATATATCATTGTTCAGTAATTTTTGATGAATTCCAATTTCTGAATCTTGGTTCAAATCTGCATTTGGCAAATCCAACCCAATAATATGGATTTGCTTTTCAATTAACCAATGGGCCACACTATCATCTAATGCCTGAGCTTCGAAAAAGCCTTCTTCCCCCCATGATTTCCCCCAAGTCCTGATGAGGACAATATCGTCCTTTTCAACATATACTCCCTGCCTGCGTTCGGCCTCTTCAAGTAAATCTTTCGTAACAGGTTCATCTGTCGCTTTTAACATGCTTACATCCAGTATGAGGGCATCCCCAAACATATTCTTCAGATTGATGGTTTCAACCGACTCCCCGTTTTCTGAGTAATGTGAAGCCACATCCACATGTGTCCCACTATGGTCAGAAAAAGAAATCAACTTGGAACGGTAGCCTTTAGGAAGTGGATCATATTTCCCCTTATGTTCAAGAGGTTCATCTTTAATCCCTACTGCAGGTAAATCATTATTCGTAACTAAACCATCGTAAAGTTCCAATGTTAAATCAATGATTTTCAACGATAAAACCCCCAAATTCATTAAGCGTCTACATTATCACGACAAAAATGGCTACCCTAAACATTACTATCAATAATTGACAGCAGGTGTTTAAGGTAGCCAGTTGTTCACTAGTTGTTATTAAAAAAGGGTGTTTTTTAATAGCTAATGAATAGGCAATAATTAAGTTTTTTATATATTCATAATATTACACTATTTTCCGTTAATTACAATATTTTTTTAAAAATATCTTCAAAAAAAATTAAATTCGCTTTAAAAAAGATTTTATTCCTTCGTTAATCTCCGCCCTATTTTCAAACACCATGGTATAGTGGTTACAAGTTGAAACGATCGTTTCAATATCAGGTGTATATTTCTTCGTATCATCATAGGCTTCTTCATAAAATAATGGAGGAAAACCCCCTATTTTCCCACTGGCATAAACCAATAAGGTTTTACAGGAAATTTGTCTACAAACTTCTTTAGGGACAAAAGAATAAAAACTATTGAAATCTTTAAGAATGCTATCTTCTGATGATTTATTCGCCCAGTGACCATCCACTTCAAGAAGCTCATACTCCGCCACACTTTGCAGATGATCCGTCCATTCGATACCCAAACGGCTATAGATTTCCTTAATTTCTGCAATATAGCTTTCTTGAGATTCATATTCTTTACTTAATCGTCCTAGTGACGGTTGTACGATGTCCCTTTGTTGTTGGGAGGAAGTGGCCGCACCATCCAATAATATCAGGGCTTGTACCGAGGTTAACTTGCTGGCTACAACGCTTGAGATGAAAGCCCCCATTGAATACCCGATTAAAATTGGATTTTTAATCCTTAACTCTTGGATTAACTCAATTACATCTTCTGCATGTTTGAATAGAGAAGACTGTGCATCTGCCCTTGAACTATTTCCCCTTCCTCTCAAGTCGATCGAAATGACCCTATACTCGCCTTTTAACATTTCTGCATAATAATGCATTTGCTTATGATTACCCGTTAAACCATGTATGGCGATGATCGGCCCTTTCGTTCCAGGATAATCTGCAATTTGGATTCTTTGATTCCCCAATTCCTTTACATACATTTCCATAGTAACTCTCCTCCATTTCCTTGATTATAAAAATAAACCAGCCTACATCTTTAATAAAAAAAGCTATCTTAACTTCACCACCAAGGTAACTTGATCGAGAAATTAAGATAGCCAGTCAGTTCATTAATTTTCATTAAGAAAGGGTGTTTTTTAATGATTAATGAATAGGCAAGATATAAATACATGTAATGATTCCATTTTACATGAAGTTCTAATTTATTCAATTATAATTTGATAATTTTGATTTCTTAGTAACTTAAATTCGGCACTGAGATTTTATTGAAGGAGGTCATCTACGGTGTCCCTCCATCGTTCAACAATTTCTTTAGGGTTTTTCAAGTCGATTTTAATTCCAGAGGTTATTTCAGCATACTTAGCAATATCCTTCCGTGCCTCTACTATTTTGGCATGGAATCTTACTCTTTGGTATTGGGCATTTGGCAGCTCTTTTAATCTCCCTAATGAAAGGCGAATATATTGGGCTTTACCTTTCCAAAACAAAACCAGTGTAGCTTTTTGGGTACGAATGACATTGGCTGTAGTCGAAGTATCAGGCCATAGGCAAATCCTTAATTCCTTCCTGCTTATCGCTACGATCTCACCCACGCTAATCATTGCATTATGTGGCCATCCTTCTTCACTTACCGTCAAAAGCATCATGGCTTCATGCTGCTTGTCGGCAAGTTCTTTACCATTTAACAAGTCGAATACCTCTACTGGCATTTCCATCCCATTCATTTTTTCACCTTTTTCATTCATTCACTAGTAATCTGTTATATTTTTGTGCGATATTTCATTCCGCCCCACCGTTTCGCACCGTGTGCATCGATTTCAAATTGATCCAACGTCCTATAAGCCAGATGGTCAATGATATCGTTAACATCCTCAGGATGATTATAGAAAGCTGGCATCGGAGGGAATATAATAGTCCCCATTTTGGAAAGCTCCATCATATTCTCCAAATGAATCGTATTTAGAGGGGTTTCTCTTGTCATTAGTAATAATTTTTTTCTTTCTTTCAACATGACATCGGCAGATCGCGTTAATAAATTATCCGCTAGTCCCATACGAATGGAAGCTAGTGTTTTCATACTGCAAGGTGCTACGATCATGCCATCAACCCGGTAAGATCCACTTGATATTCTTGCTGCTTGATCTTTGTAAGAATAGGAATGATCAGCTAATCCCTCCACTTCTTTAACCGAATATGAAGTTTCATGTTGAATGGTGGCATGTGCCCAGGGGGACATGATCAAATGGGTCTCCACTTCACTGCTTTTAAGCATCTGAAGAATCCTAATTCCGAAAATGGCTCCAGTCGCTCCGGTTATCCCAACAATGATTTTCATTATTTCCCCTCCTTATTCATTAATCATGGAATCGAAACTATAAAATATAGAGAACTTATACATTGGAGAATCCAGGCACAAATCGTCTTGGATCTACCTGTTTAAATTCAGACCTTTTAAATTCTTCTTTTAAATGAAACGGTACTGTACAGTCAAAAATGGTCTTACAGGAAATCCCCTTTTCCTGAATGGTAGGGCTGTATGCGGGATCTTGTGAAGGATCTAACGGGTGACAGCGCACTCCAGGAATGAAAACCGTATCAACATCACCTTGGTAACGAGTATTTAACGCCCATAAAACATCATTACTATCAAAGGGATCCACATCTTCATCCACTATGAATACATGCTTAAGTTCAGAAAAGGCAGAGAACGCCAATAGTGCAGCTTGTCTTTGGCGACCTTCATCACTTGGCTGACTTTTCTTGAATTGAAGAACAGCCATGTATTTACCTCCTCCTGAAGTATGGGCATAAACATTCAATAATTTTCCTGGCATGGCCTTTTCCACCATTTGAAGAATGCTTGCTTCAGTTGGAATGCCAGCCATATTCACATGTTCTTCACTTGGACCAATAACTGTTTGCATGATAGGATTGACACGGTGCGTTACAGCTTTCACTTTGATTAGAGGCAGTTCCGCAACAGCTGAGCCTGTATAACCAGGGAATTCAGGCATTGCTTTTCCAGTATTGGTGTTTTGATCTTCCCGAACGCGCACTCTGGGAACCAATTCCCCTTCTATAACATATTCAGCATTCGCGATAGCTTTTTCATCAATGGTCAAGCATTGGACCAATTCTACCGCTTCTTTCCTGATCGCCCCTGCAACACTCAACTCATTAAAGCCAAGGGGAGTCGTAGGTGCTTCAAAACAAGCAGCGACTTCAATAGCTGGGTCAACACCGATACTAATGGAAATTGGTAACGGTTTCCCTGCCTTTTCAGCCTTTTTACGAAAAACTTCTAAATGGCGGCCAGGAACAAAATACATGGACATCTCATCTTTACTTTGTAAACACAAACGATGTATCGTTATATCAGATTCACCCGTTTCTGAATCGGAGGCATAGCACATGCCTATGGTGATATACGGGCCTGCATCTTCCTCTGTATTCGTAGGCGCAGGTATTAACTTTCTGATATCGAACTCCGGATCTTCTGCATAGTGAACCACTTCTTGAGCTTTCGCTTTGTCATTTGAAATGGTGATTGGATCAATTGGATTTTTAACAGCTTCATTTAAAAGGAACCCCAGTCGCTCGGGTTTTGTATCAAGCATGAGACCGACTCTTTCACGGCTGGCTAGAAGTCCGATCACCACGCTTGAGTCTTCATGTCCCAATACATGATTGAAAACCATGGCAGGTCCAATTTTTGTTGGCCGCATTACTGTTCCGCCAGCACCGACATGACGATAAACCCCAGATAATTCAGCATGAGGATTGACTGGTTCATCCGTTTCAATCAATTGTCCTGGAATGGACTTCAGTAGTTCCAAGGCAGAACGTAAATCTGTCACTTTATTCATTTTTTCAGACATAAAAAATCCCCCTATCACTTTATGACCAGTATCCTATGTATCAATCAAATTCAAATAACCTATATGGTATCGGTTACAACTGATATTCTAAAGTGTATTTCTACTATACAGTCAATGGATATTTGAAAATTCAAGTAATTTTCTCTACAGGGATTTGCAGCTGACAAAAATCAACACTATTATCATTCTCGTAAAAGGTCGTATCCAATAAGCAAGCGTCCACGACGTCCCCTACAATTCTATACTGATTTTTACAGATCCAATGAATCAATTCATTTAAAAATTCAATGTTATATGGCATTCCGTATTTATACACACATGCATATTGACCAGCAGGCAACGTCATCATGTTATTCATATCAGGATCTATAAAGGGTAATGAAGTATATATTCCCGCACCCTCGAAAACATCATCCGTTCCAAGCTTATCCTTTAAAATAACCGTGCCAAATCCCTCTGACGGAAGCATCTCATGTTTACTTAATACATTCCATGCTTTCATCAGCGTTAAATGTAATTCTTCACGGCACAATTCCTTTTCAAATGGTATAAATAAGACATGCCTTTCAGGAAATTCTTCTATAATAGGTTTATCCAATTCACTTTTAATATTTTTGGCTTCTGAATATTTCATTAATCTCTGTTGAATAAATGTACGTGTATTCATCAAGGCATTTATTTCTTTATCAATGAATTCTTGATGAAATTCCAAAAGTGACATGGCAGTAGTTACATTCCGATTTCCTATATGGTCCTTAATATCATTCAGTTTGATGCCAATCGACTTTAAAAAGCAAATTTCCCTTAGAAACGGAATCTGAACTGCACTATAATATCGATAACCATGTTCATCTATATGTACGGGTTCAAATAATCCGATCTTATCGTAATAAATGAGTGTTTGCCTTGAGATACTATGAATGGAAGCCATTTCACTGATTGATAAGTAATTGCCCATATGTGTTCCTCCTCCGTAAAGCCTTTTTGTAATGTTCTTCCTAAGTCTTTCATTCACTTACTTTCACTACCATCATTAGTTTTATTTTGATTTCCCTCCTTACAAACGGCAGCTGCAGCTGATTGGAGAGGGTCAGTTTGATAGACAACATCTATCCTCCCCTAACTTTACCATTTTCCCTTTTATCATTTTCCCTTTTATAATGAATGGATTTTCAAAGGTCCTGTCTATCGAAAAAAATAATGAATCTATCAACCCTTCATTTAGTTGAATAAAAGGAAGTAATATAGATGATTGACGGCTCTACCTTAATAAACTAGAATTATTAGATTTTTTTTTGGAGGTTTTTGTTTGCTAAACTTATGTATAGTACTGGGTGAGTAGACATTCTTGATGATTTATACATGAAGAACGTACCATTTGCAGAATTATAAATGAAGAATATAGTGATAAGAAAGAACATTTCCTTGTCAATCGTCTTAGAAGTTCAGATGCTTATATTCCAGAACTTTCTCTAGTTGCAGTAAACCAAGATAATGACATAATAGGTCATATCTTATTGACGAAAATACAAGTAGTAGTAGATGATTCTCTAGCACTTGCTCCAGTTTCTGTTGCTCCTGATTATCAAAATAAAGGTGTTGGAAGTAAATTAATTCGTGCAGAACTAAAAAAAGCAAAGGAACTTGGATATGACTCAATAATTTTATTAGGTCACAAAGATTATTATCCGAGATTTGGCTTTAAACCAGCTAGCTTGTGGAATATTAAAATTCAGGGTACCAGATGACACGTTTATGGCTTTAGAATTAACTGAAGGCTCTCTTCAAAATATACACGGCACTGTTCATTATCCAAGAGCATTTTTTGAATAAATACCGGTAATATTGATTTTTCACCAAAAGATTGTTATATGACAATCTCCTTTTTATTGAGTTAACATGCTCCAATTGCCCCTTTTAGTGAAATTTAACCCTTTACGCCAAAAGGCCGCCAATTGGCGGCCTTTTGGCGATCAAACACCTTTTAGTAATCCAGTGTATTCCCTCTTTTATCCAGTCCTTTATTCATTCAAATATGCCCATGCATATTGAGCATAAAGTTCTGCACCAGTAGCAAGCGCATCTTCGTCAATGTTGAATTTCCCGTGATGATGGGCCCATTCCGTATCTTTTTCAGGGTTTCCAGATCCAACTAAAGCGAAGCTTCCGGGTACTTCATCTAAATAGAAGCTAAAGTCTTCTCCGCCCATTGTTGGCTTTTCATTATATACAGCGTCTTCGCCAAATGCATTTGAGGCCACTTTTTGCACTAATTTGGCACTGTATTCATCATTGATGACAGCTTGTGTTCCACGGTAATACTCAACCTTTGCTGTTGCACCGTAAATGTTAGCAACATTTTCAGCATAGATCTGGAGCTGTTCTTCAATATGGTCACGTGTTTTATGATCAAAACAGCGGACAGTCCCTTCTATAACGGCATTTTCAGCAATGACATTAAATCGTGTGCCAACGACCATTTTTCCAACTGTCAAAACAGCGGGATTTTGTGGGTCGACCGTTCTTGATACGACAGACTGTACATTCATGACGAATGAAGAGGCAACAATAGTTGCATCGATACAATCCTGTGGCATTGCGCCATGTCCCCCCCTTCCTTTAAACGTTACTGTAAAGATATCTGCTGAAGCGAATGAAGGTCCCTGAGCACATGCAATTTTGTTTGTTGGCATTTGCGACCAAATATGTATGCCAAAGACATTATCAACACCTTCAACAGCCCCTTGTTTAACCATTTCCCTTGCACCTGTTGCCACCTCTTCAGCTGGTTGAAATATTAATCGCACATTCCCAGGTAATTCTTCTTTTATTCCGTTTAGTGCCTTCGCTGCAATTAATAGCATTGATGTATGTGCATCATGACCACATGCATGCATTTTCCCTTCTTCTTTTGATGCATATGGCAAGTCTTTATTCAATTCTTCAACAGAAAGGGCGTCCATATCTGCTCTTAATGCTACCGTCTTTCCTGCCTTACCGCCTTTAATTACTGCAATGACACCTGTTGGTTCTGCTTTTCGATAAGCAACCCCTAATTTTTCAAGATATTCACAAACAAAGGCCGTTGTATTTTCTTCTTCCCATGATAACTCAGGTTCGCTATGAAGTTTTCTACGTATCTCCGTTAATTCATCACTATAATTTTGAATCGCTGCTTTTATCGTTTGATTAATCATTCTTTTTCTACCTCCGTTAAACATTTAGCCACTTCGTAAAATATTTGCACTCCATTTGCTAAATGACGTGCATCAGACCATTCCTCCGGACAATGACTTAGTCCTGCTTTACTTGGAACAAAGAGCATGCCAACATCAGTCACATCGGAAAAAACCATCGCATCATGACCTGCTCCACTATTAATGGAACAGTATGGGATTTCCAAATCAGAACTTTTATCTTTAAATAAAGCTTTAATCTCATTACTCAATACCTTTGGCGGCATATATAACAGCTGTTCCGCTGTTGTATGGATCCCCTGTTCATGATAGGATTCGATTAATTCTTTCATCCGCTTGATGACATTGTTAATATGTTCTTCCTTGGAAGATCGAATATCTACCGAAAATACCACTTTATTCGGGATGACGTTGGCTCCATTTGGTAAAACATCTAATCGTCCCGTCGTGATAACCGTTCCTTCTCCTTCCTCAATTGCAAAGCCTGGTAATTGAGAAATAATTTGAGCGGCTGCAACCAATGCATCCGTACGGCGATCCATGGGGGTTGTGCCTGCATGTCCTGCCTTTCCTTCAATGGTCACTTCTAATTGAGTTAAACCAACAATAGCTTCTACAACACCAATGGGAATATTCTTCTCTTCAAGGATTGGCCCTTGTTCTATATGCAATTCGAGAAATGCTTTAATGCTTTTGGGATTCCTCCCTTTTGGAAGAGAGAAATCCAGTCCAATTTTTGACATCGCTTCAATTGTTGTGATACCTTCTTTATCCCTTAAGTTTTTAAAACTCTCCTCACTAAGTGTTCCCACTATTCCTCTCGAACCCATTAGACCTCCGCCAAAACGAGCACCCTCCTCTTCAATTAGGGCAACGATTTCCAATGGATATTTAGGTGTTACTTGATTTTCAGCAAATAAGGCAGCCACTTCAAGAGCGACAATTACACCGGCTGGTCCGTCATACGCACCACCATTTGGTACGGAATCAAAATGTGAACCGACCAGAACGCTTGGTGCGTCTACTAAAGTACCCTCAAGCTTTCCAAAAATATTTCCAAATCCATCTTCCTGTACTGTTAGACCGTATTCCATCATTTTATTTTTAATATAATTTCGTGTAAGTAAGTCTTCCTTGCTATACGTAAGCCGGGTAGTCCCTTTTCCGGGTGTTGATGTAAATTCGCTCAAATCATTTATTTGCTTTTCTATACGTTCAATAAGACTCACTTTGAATCCCTCCAATCTTACAAGAATTGTACGAATATTCCTGCCAAAATAACCGACACGATTGTAACCGATATAAATCCACCAACAAGCATCGGCGGCAGCATATGGCTTAGCAATGCTTCTTTTTCATTTTCATCTTTTGTTAATGAATTGACAACTTCATTGGTGATAATGTAATCGGCTGGAAAACCGTATAATGCTGTTAAAGATACAGCAAAGGCCATTTCTTTGCTGACTTTCAACAATTTCCCTGCTATGAATGAGAATATATACATGCCAATAACAGCTAAGAAAATGCAAACAACAAGTGGGTAAAGAATCTCCAACATCATACTTGGTGTGGCATTTTTTAATCCATCAAAGACGAAAAGCATAAGCGCCATGATGGCAAATCCAAATCCATTTGCCTTTTGCAGAGTCTGTCTTTCCAGGAAACCTATACTTTTTCCGACAACCCCGAATAATAAGCAAAGAACAAATGCATTGATTGATATAATCGGCTCTAGTCCAGTCGACACAAGGTAAGCGAGAAAAGCAACGACCGCAAGTCTTAAAAATTTAAAATATTCCGTATTATATTTTTCAGGCAGTTTATTAAACAGTTTAAGTTCCGTCATACCTTCTGAAACGAATGCAGTATCACTCTTTTTTACCGTTAATTGCCCATTGCGGTATTGCCCCAAAAGCTTCTTCCCTTCTTTCTTCAAGACAATTGAAGTTAAAGGATATCCAGCGAAACCTTGCATGACATAAATAACAATGGCAAAAACGGACAAGCTCGTAAGTCCCGCGTCTGCCGCTCCTTCTGACATGATAATTGAAGATACCATACCTCCCACTAATGGTGGAATCGCTACAAGGATAGTTTGCAGATCAAATATAAATATGCCAATTCCGAATAATAGTGCAACAATCCCAAGAATACCAGATAAGGAGATGACAATCGTTTTCCATTGATTTACCAACTCTCTTATTGACAGCAATGTCCCCATATTCGTGATCAATAAGTACATCATCATGGTTGCCACTACCGGTGGGACACCTGCTATGGAAACGATATCTTGCGGGAAAAATGTCCAATAACCACATAGAAAGAGGATCGCGGAAATGAAAACGGAAGGTACCCAGGCTTTTGTTCGAACCGCCACTATGTCCCCTACAAATAAAATCAAAATAACAATAACCAAAGCCAACATCTGTGACATATGAGTTCCCTCACCTTCCAATTTAATAGTTTGAATATTCTTATAAAATAATAACACTGAATCATCTGAATTTAAAGATGATTTGATATTTTCGGGTAATTTTACTCATATAATAGGAAATGTAAGTGTTTTAATTTTGATTCAATTAACCAAATATTCTCAAATAGTTTAATGATTGGATATATCGAAATAATTTTAATCATGAATTATCTTTGGTGTGCGGCCGTTAGTTCCATTAGAAAAAGAGCTGCCGAAGCAACTCCCTTTTTAGAAGTAAAATAGTTTAAGTACCTTTCTTCACTCTGGTTTTTGATAAATAACCAGTAAAAGAGATTTCGGTATTAACATAAAACACAATCTACAACTGTTCAATTTGGTTTGGATTAGAAAATTGACTGTCCAAAAATAAGTGTAATTGGCTTTGGATGGACAATAAAATGGATTCTTTTTATGAACTTGGTGTGGAGTCTTTTTGTTCTTTTTGTTTTTTTTCCATATATTTTTTATCCCACTTCCCATAATGTCCAGTACTGGCATAAAGCTTTTCCCATATGGTGTCAGCGAATATTCTACTTTAGGTGGAACTTCTTTATACACGTCTCTGTGAACCATTCCGTTCTCTCCCAATTCTCTCAGTTGTCCAGTCAATATTCCTTTTGAAATGTTCGGTAACAAACTTTGAAGTTCGTTACATCTTTTGTTTTTCTAAAAAGTTACCTCGTTCATCGAGTCCTTTTTCTAACATGCCCTGAAGTTGCCGTTGCCGTGCTTCATTTGGATCTTTGTTACTCACTCTTATGTATCAAATTTCCGAACTTCCATTTTTTACACCTCTCCATGTTAATTCTATCAAAAACGTTCGGAAATGTTTTTAAACTTTAACGAACGGTAAATATCATCATGTTCAAATAAAAATAACCCATTCGTAAACTATTTTGAACAACTCTAACTTTACAACCTCCAAAGTTTCTTCCGGCGCTTTAATGTATGCTTACATCGTATACACAGAATGAATATAAGTTCCAATTGGTACTATAAATAACACTATTCCATCCACTACCCTTTTTTCTTTATTCAAAAAATGGCTATTCCCTATTTTTGTATTGGGAATAACCAGAAAAATTCAAGATTGTAGTTTTGATTATTTTAAATACAGATTGATTTATATCTACTAAAACCTGTTTAAACTCCCATGGGTTGAATTGTCCTGGTTAGGCCTATCAATTCATGGGCAGGTCCACTTATGTAATTAACCCATACCCTTTCATTTTCAGAAATAGATTGCTTTCATTCAGTGCAGATAGATGGTCACTTCGCACATTATTGTAAATGATTGCTTTCTGGATAGAGCCAAAGACTGAAATGCATTAAATAAGAAATTGACAGCATTATGAATATTACCTTGAATCAACTCCCTTTCTATTTCTTTTCCTTATAACTGCAATCAGCAACAAAAACAGAGGAATCATAGTTTGTATCAATAGTCCGAAAGGAGGGAAGGCCCCGATATTATAGCGTGCCACTTCCATTGTATTAGGAAGCGACCAAAAGCCGAATGATACGACCAGGATCCCTAACGGCCATACAATTGGCCGATAATCCGTAAGTTTCAGCCACTGTGCGGTACCTAATGTAGCTGCATAATAAAACACAGAAATTTTGACAAAAGCTCCTACGATCCAAATGGCCATTACGACAGACTCCATATGTTCAAAGAAATCGGCGATGCTGATGTACCTAGCTATTTTCATCAAGGGATAAACCATTAAGGGTGTTGCTGGTCCGAGTATAAAAAGAACAACCAGATTCACCACAACTAAGGTCATCATCACGGCAAATACCGTCATCATTCCATATTTCAGTCCTTTTTTTCTATCAGCTAAAAATGGGAGAAGAAAAGTGATAAGAAAAAACTCTGTGAACCATGCCCCCGGTACAATCGCGCCCTTCGCTGGAGGCATAATCCCATTTCCCAATATCGGGAATATGTTTTTAAATTCTAAATCGGTAGACACTAAGATGATTAGGATGAGGATTGGAAGTATAAACATTGGCAAAAACAATTCAGCTGCTCTACCTACCCCTTCTAATCCTCCGCGTACAACGAAGGCACAGAGGAATACCATCGATGCCATGATCACACTAATTGGGGTATGGACTAGAAAGGAGTCGACAATAAATTCTGCGTAAGCTCTGGTTATTTGTCCCGTGCCCTGTATATAAAAAAATAAGATTAAAAAACCGATAATTTTTCCCGCGAATCTACCAATGATTTGTTCACTGAACTGGATGACAGTTTGTTTCGGATAAAGTTGGTGCAGTTTATAAGCGATATACACAGTCATATACCCGATAAGGGACGCCAAAATGGGGGACAGCCACAAATCTGTTTCAGCATATTTCCCTGTAATGCTTGGAACTGAAAGAATGGCGGTAGCCACAATCGTGGGATACATCATGAATGCCATCTGAAGGGATGAAATTTTGCCTTTCTCCATCATCTTGCCCCTTTCTGAAATAAAATCGAAAATCAGAATCACGCACTCAACTCACTGATAGATTTACTTTTCCATCAACTCCCCAAACGGCTTAAAAAGAGTTTCGATCCATTCAGTGGGTCCAGCGATCTCTAGGAGATTAAACGTGGACAGAACCAAGCTAGTGAGGAGCGGTGTAAGAAATGCCATTGTATCTTTTTTAGTTTTTTTCATTTTCGAACATTCATACCAAAATGATTCTAGCTACAATCGCGGTTGTAAAAAAAAAAGCCCCTTATTTCATTCCTTCACCTTTTTTCCGGCAATTCCACCGGTCGTTTATATAGCCCTGTCTTCAGATACAGTCCACAACTTCTATTTCAGAAGTAGATTACTTTCATTAGAAAGTTCTAATGAAAGGCATTTTCTGAAGATCAATACTTTTTGGGTGGACCAAAGATTGCTCAAATATCAAAGACGAAATCGACCAATTTTATGTTTTAGCTTGAATCGATTCCCTTTCTTTTTCTTTTCCGTATGACAGCAATCACCAACAATACTAGAGGAATAATCGTTTGCATCAAAATTCCTTGAATAGGGAAGGCGATGACGTCATTACGGGCGGCTTCCATTGAGCTAGGTAACGACCAAAAGCTGAATTCGACAATTAAAATCCCTATCGGCCATACAACAGGCCGATAGTCGGAGAGATTCAGCCACTGCGCGGTACCTAAAGCAGCAACATAATAAAACACAGAGATTTTGACGAAAGCTCCTACGATCCAAACGGCCATAACACCGGACTCAACATGTTCAAAAAAATCGGCCAAACTGATGGTTCGAGATACACTCATCAGGGGATAAACCTTTGAGGATGTTGTGGCACCAAGTATAAAAAGAACCATAAGATTCACCACAACTAACGTCATCATCACGGCAAAAACAGTCATCATCCCGTATTTCATTCCTTTTTTTCTATCCGCTAAAAAAGGGAAGAGAAAAACCATCAGAAAAAACTCGCTGAACCAGCCCCCCGGCACAATCCCACCCTTGATTGGTGGCATAATTCCATCCCCTAATATCGGGAATATATTTTTAAATTCAAGATCAAAGCTAATTAAGATGAAGAAGATACAGAGTGGAAAGATAAAAACAGGGACAAACAGTTCGGCAGCTCTCCCCAACACCTCTATACCTCCACGTACGATAAAGGCACAGAGGAATACCATCGATGCCATGATCACACTAATTGGGGTATTGACCAGAAAAGAGTCAACAACAAATTCTCCATAACTTCTTAGGATTTGCCCGGTGATCGGGATATAAAAAAATAAGAATAAAAAACCGAGGATTTTTCCAGGAATACGCCCAATAATCTGTTCACTAAATTGGATCACCGTTTGTTTCGGATAAAGTTTGTGTAGTTTATAAGCGATATACACCGTTACATACCCAATGAGGGAAGCCAGAATGGGGGACAGCCATAAATCAGTTTTGGCATATTTCGCTGTAATGCTTGGAACCCCAAGAATAGCCGTTGCCACAATTGTCGGATACATCATGAATGCCATCTGTAGAGATGAAATTTTTCCTTTCTCCATTATCTTTCTCCTTTCTGTGAAAGTATGGAAAATTGGAATTACAGAACTCACTGTTAGATTTACTTTTCCATAAACTCTCCAAACGGCCTGAAAAGAGATTCAATCCGTTCAGTGGGTCCTGCCATCTCTGGGAGATTGAACATGGAAAGAGCCAAGCCCATGAGGAGTAGTGTAAGAAAAGCCATTTTATCTTTTTTGGGATTTTTTTCATTTTTGGCCATTCATACAAAATGACTAGAGCTACAATCACGGTTGTACACAAGAAAGCACCCATCTCACTTGTCCTTCACCTCATTCTCAGACAATCCCGCCGGTTTATTTATATAGCCCTGTCTGCGAATATGGGCCACAACATCGATTTCCACTTCCAACTCCGCAAATATCTCATCCCAATGATTTTCGATTTTATTATACTGTTTAGGATATTTCCGATAGAATTCTTTACCTAGCCCTATAATGTCCGCTTTCTTATGCTGAATATGCAGAAAAGCCATCTCGATACGTTTTTCTATATCTTTTTGAAAAGATCGTTCTGCAGCCTTTACTGTTTTTGGATTTGAGAGGTTCAAGTTCGTTCCATTTTGAATAACAGCTCCTTCTGTATCTATCTTCACGAACACTTTCCATTTATTATTTCGAATTTGCGGAATCAACTTGACTTTAGCCGACACTGGATTTAAAGATATCTCCCCTTTCACACCTTTGGGTTGAAAGGTCACAGTGTATGATTTCATTTCATCTCTTAACCACAATATCCCTCTTGTTTCTTTTTCCGTCATTGTCCCAGTCATCTTATCTTTTTTAAACACAGCTGTCCCGACAATGTAAGGAACCCCCTGTAATTTCGTTTGCCCTTTACCTGGCGGTAACATTTTAATGAATGGAAGTGCAGCCTCTTGAGGTTTACCCATTAACATTTTATTTAATTCCTGTAGTGTGACTTGCATCCCAATATGTAAATCAGATAATTCCCTAATCACTTCCCCTGAATAGATTTCTAGAGGGGGCATTGATTCAAGGATATGCTTCGCTTTCCCTTCGCTTACATACACATTTGCTCGCTCCCTTGGCTGTGGATGCCGCAGCAAAAAATCCAGCTCCTCATTAATCCCTTCCTTCGCTAACTTTTCACCGAATACAAATACTTTACATTGTCCCCAAAATACTTTTCGTGGGATCTTACTTTGAAGCTTGGACAATGCATCTGAAATATTAGATCCTTTTCCTGTTCTCACCAATGTCGTCCCCCCCGACCCTCCTTGACCTGCCCCTCCTTCATCCCCTCCGCTGCTTATTGATTTAGGGATAAAAACTTGGACGGATAGTTCGATTTCATTATCCTCCTTCTTATCGATGACAGCAGCTGTGACAATTGCCAGATCATTGATTTCCATTCGATCCCAACAACTGCTTAAAATAGGGGTTGCTCCACAAACTGCAAGCAAAAGAAGGACGCTTTTCATGAAATGACGCCTCCTTACTTTCTCCAATATCTTTGTTGGCCTTCGACCGTTATTCACTCCGTATCACTTCCCTTTTTGGGATTTGGTCCCTGTTCCTGGGGCTGACTGTATACAGTAGATTCCCCTGTGAGGCGCGGGCATATATCCATCCTCCACCCTGGAGCACTCCACAGCATATCCTTCAGCTCTCGACCTTTTAAATGGTGCCAACGGGTGCTAAGTATGGAACGCCGAAAGACCGCAGGCTGCATAAAATGAGTGACCATAGCAATAAGGCCCATCATGATGCCAAGCAGTCCTATGGTACCAGCAAGAAGCAGCATTGGAAAACGCAGCATCCGAATAGCAATTCCTGCAATATAACGAGGCATCATAAAAGAAGCGATTCCCGTAATCGTAACCATAATGACCATGGGTGTTGAAACTAACCCTGCTTGAGCGGAAGCTTGCCCAATCACTAGCGCTCATGGTATGGGGGAAAGGTGAATACGGATTGTCCTCAATCATTTCCTCGATGGACTCACTTTCTAAAATACCGTCTATTTTAATTCATTCCAACCGAGTTGTAGCCTCTTCAATCAGTGCTTTATCCACAAGTCCATCCATATAAGCAATTGAAACATTCGTCCTGGTATAAGTTCCAATCTTCATCGATTGTATTTTAAGGGCAGGACTTTTAATAAAATACGTCGCAATTGGGATGTATTTACCTCTAGAGATTCAATAAATCCCTCTCATGCCCCCTTAACTCCCCCTCTGCCACAGGTTCTTCAATGGCATGCTTTTCCCATTTGGACAATCCTAAAGAAAGTCCACCGCTTTCCCCTTCCTTTAGAAGCATCGGGTTTCCCGAGGGAATCGATTCAATGCATAATCCGCCAACATATTCACTTTCACCAATTTGGGAACGGGCATTTTATGTTCGATAATAAACTCATTTAATGGTTGTGGTTCTTTTAATGCCTGTCGGATGATCTTAGATAGCACACATATCGCTCTATCGCCTCGATGTCTGGAGTCCCGCAATGTAAATAAGCATCGCCCGCGTCTTTCCGTAAACGGAACGATGTGTTTCGACAGGTTGACCAAAATTTCCATGTAGGGTTTTCTGTTTTCTAGCGCCCTTGTTTTCATGTTGTAGATGGGGATTCTTTTGCTTAGGATTTCTTAATAATTTACTTATATTACGAACCAAGCTTGTCCCCCTCGCAGATAGCTTACGTTTTTCTATTATTTTTCATTTATGTTTTTTTATACAACTAATCATAAAATAAAGAAAGTCTCACTAAAATCATACTGATAACCGACACCAGAGACAATTTACTGCAGGGAAAACCAAGGAAAGCATTGGACAAATAATTGATGAGAATTATTATTAAATCTTATTAATTTATATAATTTTACGTATATCTCCAAACGGGAACTAAACTGTCCGCTCCCTACTTATGGAAACATGTTTGAGGCTGGTTGGGAGACAGATCTTGTATAACAAACGAAGCTATGACACTACATGGAGGACTAAGGGGACTGGTTAATAAGTAGAGGAGGTAAAGATAATGGATCCAGTTGTTGGTCTGGGTATGGCAAAAGGGGAAAGTCAGATTCAAGCTTTCTTGGATAAAAAGCAGCCTTACAAAAAAGGCTTTAAAGTAGCACATACTCTTGAAGAATTAGCTAGTCTTCTAGTCCTTATTAGAGAAGTAGTCCTCCAGCCATCAAACTAAACTCTTGCTCCGGCTTTTATATCTCCTCCCTTACTTTTCTAATCTTCAAACTACTCACCCCTAATAGTGCACAATGGAACTAACTGCCCCGTTAGCGCCATAAGTCAAAGGCTGCATCAGCAACCTCACTAATTGATAATGCACCCTTAGTTAAGTAAAGTGCCTTAACGTCAGTTCCGGTCTTAAAACTATGGGTTGAATTCAAAAAATTTCGATAAAAATACCTTAGACCCTATTTAATGTTATTTTATAACATCTAAACGACTATTAAGGGATTACTCATTAAATAAAATGGAGTCTTTTCTATTTGCTTTCGGTCCCATTTAAGTTTTAGATGGGAGGGGATTTTGAGTATTGAAGTGAAGTTTCTTAATCCCCGAAAGAAATGAATAGTTCAAGGAATCTTTTTACACTAGAACCGTGTTTTCTTAATATTCCATATAAGTGTATCAACACCTTTAGAGAAATGAAAAAGCGGTTTGACTTCAGTAAGGTCAAAGTTAAAGGGAGTAAAAAGTGTATTCGTACATATCTCTGCCTCTACTTTTTGTAGCGGCCAAGGACGGTGGTGTATTTCTCCGCAATAGATAGTGACTCCATTATCCGTACTATACAAGCAATATCTCTCTGTGAGCCAATGGTCTAAAGTTCCTTTTTCCGGAAAATAAACTTCTGGTATTGGAGCATACTTTGCATTAAATCTAATTGGTGTATTTGTTTTTCCTTTACGAATACTTTGACAATGAAAGGTCCGTCCCTTTTTTTCTAAAGAAATTTGTGCAGAATAATAGGGTAAACGAAACCATTTCTTGGCTATTGTATAGGAGGCCCAGTCATCAACGTCAAGAGACATGAAAAAGATACCGGGTTTACCATCACAATGAACATATGTCCTTACATTGATTTCTGAAAATTCAGGGGTCAGTGATACAGATGACAATCCACGAGGATAAATTCCCTCCATAACGAAGAGAATAACTCCCAACCAGGCATATCCATCATAGGTGTCAATTTCTAAATGAGGAGGAATATGCGGTCTTAGTGTTTTAGCTGGAATAGGCCAATGAGTAAACAAGAGATTTCTCCAAGGTTGTCGCATAATCCACTTTTTTGAAGGTATTGGCCAAGGACGGTGAGCGTTATCATCTAGTAAGTTCATGAAAAGTATCTCCTTTATATCTACTTAGTTCAGAGGTGAAAAAACTCAGAAAACCATTTGATGTTGCTTGTATTTTTCAATTGCTCTCTGCATGGACTTTCACCCTATAAAGTTGTGAGTGATATCTTTATAAAATAACATATTATTACTTTTTTTGGAAATTACCATAAAATCAGGCTGTTAAATTATTTTGATAGTGGAGATGTGAATATGTCGAACATTCTATCCTATTTATCTTTTGTGATGGTTGCAATAATATTTGTCCTATTTTTATCCATGCTTATTGGTTGGCGTTGGATTATGAAACGTTTAGTTAAGAAAATTGGAAAAATCATTTTAACCGACAGCTATCAAGAAAATATCATGGAGTTGATGCCAGGACTAAGGCATATGGGCGTTCAAAATATGCTTGAAAATAGCTTGCGTGCAGAAACAGGCGATGTCCTTCATCGGCCACTTGGCTCTTCAAAAAAATGGCCGCATTTGGATCCAATTACTTTTATTCCTGCTCAAACGACACCATTTCCTATTGATGGTGAAGAAGACGTTGATGTTAAGGTAACCATTGGACCAAAAGCAAAAAAACCAATGAAAATAAAAATTCCTCTTATGATTACAGGGATGGCCTATGGTATCGCACTTAGTGAACAAACAAGGCTTTCTTTGGCGGAAGCGGCAAAAAACGTAGGAACCGCGATTAATTCCGGAGAAGGCGGGGTGATACCTGAAGAATTAGATAAAGCGGGAAAGTATATATTACAGTTTTCAAAAACAGAATGGTCAAAGGAAGAAGATCTTATTAAGCGTGCCGACATGATTGAAATAAAGTTGGGACAAGGCGCACTAGCTGGGATGGGGGGGAAAATTTCACCCGAAAATTTAACAGGCCGGGCTCGTGAAGTGATGGGGCTTAAAGAGAATGAGGATGGAGTCATTTTTGAACAATTTTTTGAAAATCAAACATTGAATGATATTAAAAAACTTGTTAATGAACTTCGGAGCATAACTGGTGGTGTTCCCATTGGTGTAAAAATGGGGGCAGGTGGAAAAATCGAAGATGATATAGATCATTTAATTGAACTCGGTGTTGATTTCATTACAATTGACGGCGGCCAAGCAGCCACACACGGTGCCCCCCCCATTTTATCCGATGACATGGGAATACCAACATTGCATGCAGTTGTCCGGGCTGTTAATCATTTAGAAAAGAGAAAGATGAAGGGCCAAATTAGTTTAATTGTCTCAGGAGGTCTATTAGTGCCTGGGCACTTTTTAAAAGTACTTGCACTCGGTGCTGATGCTGTTTATGTAGGATCTGCCATATTATTTGCTGTCTCACATAGTCAAGCATTGAATGCTCTTCCCTTCGAACCACCTACACAAGTTGTTTGGAATCAAGGTAAATTCAAGGATCAATTTAAGATAGAAGATGGAGTAAAAGCAGCAGAGAAATTCTTTACAGCAAGTATAGAAGAAATGAAAATGGCATTAAGAGCGATGGGGAAACGTTCATTAAAGGAGTTGTCAAAAAAAGATTTAGTTTCGTATGATGAACTGACTGCTAAAATGATTGGTATTCCCTTTTCATTTGAACCTTGGGAAGACAAAAAGAGAAATCACTGATTGTGTATGGAAAGCAAAGTTAAAAAATCCAGATTGACAAACGATCGCATGTTATATTTTGATAAGGTAAGATTAAGCCTTGAATATTAAAAGGGCCACACATTTTTGATATGTCTAATATGTGTGGTCCCTTTGCCCATTCGTTAGCTGATCAGCAAGAAAAAAGAGCTGCCGTCGCAACCCCATCTTCAACTAAACCCGCTAATAGGATGTCAATAACTTTCTCTGAAATTTCCATTTCCCTTACGATATACTATTTTTGGTCCTTCAATTTACTGCTTCGATACTACTACCCTGTAAGCCATTCAAGTACAATTAATGCCGCTGGCTTTTAAGCCATTGCTTATTTGGAACTTTACGACTGCACTTTTACAAGAATGATTGCAGCATACTTGCCTTATGTAGAAAAATAGATAATGCAGGGAGGAACTACCTTAGGCGTTTCTTTCAACCTCTAACTTAAATTAAATGTTTGACTGTGAATAGTATACTTATCGATTTTTTCCATGCTTGGTTCATAGCCAATTCCGGGCAATTCTGGAACCATGATCATTCCGTTTTCCACTGTAACTTCAGGGTCAATAATATCTTCTGCCCAGTAGAGGGAGGAAGCTGCGGTATCTCCAGGAAGAGTAAAATTTGGCAGTGAAGTGATTGCAATATTATGCGCTCTTCCAATACCTGATTCCAGCATCCCCCCACACCATAGCGGAATTTCATGTTCAAGACATAAATCATGGATTTTCTTGGATTCAGTCAAACCTCCAACACGGCCAATCTTAATATTAATAATTTTACAGCTGCCTAATTTAATAGCTTTCCTAGCATCCTCTAATGAGTGAATGCTTTCATCCAGGCAAATAGGTGTTTTTAACCTTGACTGTAAATCTGCATGATCAATGATATCATTATAGGCAAGTGGTTGTTCAATCATCATTAAATTAAAATCATCCAAGGCGGATAGCCGGTCTATATCTTGCAATGTATAAGCTGAATTCGCATCTGCCATGAGCGGGATTTCTGGATATACTTTTCTGACCTTGCCTATTAATTCAACATCCCAGCCCGGTTTGATTTTAAGTTTAAAACGTTTATAGCCTTCAAGTAGACATGCTTCAATCATAGCTAGAGTCGAATCGATCGAATCCTTTATTCCGATGCTTACCCCCACTTCAATTTTCCTTTTTGTTCCACCCAACACACTCGAGAGAGAAGCATTTTGTTTTTTAGCATACAAATCCCAAACAGCACCCTCTAATGCGGCTTTTGCCATATAATTCCCGCGAATATGGTTGAAATATTTTTCAGAGAGTTCATCCGGATGTTTGATTTCATTTTTAAGAATAATGGGAATTAGATAATCTTCGAGTATATGCCAATTTGTTTTTAAGGTCTCTTCATTATACAGAGGGTCGAGCATCGCAACCGATTCAGCCCAACCGGAAATTCCATCATCGCTTTTGGCTTCTACAAGGATAAAATCCCTATCGTATTCCGTACCAAAACTTGTTGTAAAAGGTTCAAGCAAGTCTAGCTTAAGATGTCTTAGAATAACTTGTTTAATTTTCACTTGGAAATTCTCCTTTTGTGATAAAACTGTTAAAAGACACAGGCTTACCAAATTTTTTATTAAATAGGCTGACAGCAGCCTGAAATTACTAAAAAAATGATAGTAATCCTTACTAGTTCATTTCCTTGATAGTACATAAAACTGAACGGGAATTTCTATCATGGAATTCTTTAATAAATCAGTTACCTGCCATCCTTGCTGAAATAAATCGGTAAAAATGTCCCTGGTTTTCATTCTCCATTCATTGGCCGCTTGAATATTTGTGATTCTTATTGTTCGGAAGTCCTTTGGAATGGCCACAAAGGCTGTATCACATTCATATTCAGGCAGCGGAAGAGTGATAGTAGGAATAGGCACTCCCATTTCAATGGTATCCCATTGAATAAGCGAGTTTTCTATCACAAATTCCAACGATATTCCCCGTCCACTAGAACCCGTTGTATCGTTTTTACCGATATGCCATTCGACAAGAAAGCGGTCGGAAGGAATTCCACTGTTTAAAAGATCCTCCATTTCGCCATAGCAGTTTGTGATATATGTGGAACATACCCCGCCAAGCTTGGCTATATTTAAGTACCCATTAACACTTTCTAATGGATCATATGTCCAAGTAATAAGGGAATAGCCGAGCTTTATCGCTTCCTCACGTTGTGTTAACTTTAACTTCTCCCCTATACCTTTGTTGCGAAATTGCTCATCTATTCCTAGTATATGTGAACAAAGGTAGGCTGATTGCCCATTGAATCCCGGAAAGCTGTATAGAAATCCAATCAGTTTCCTTTCGCAATATGCTCCTATAACCAAACCACCGTTTTTCACGGCTGTTATGGTTTGGTGTGAGGGGATAGAGTCGGTTTCTCCCCAAATGCTGGACTCCAGCCTTCTTACTTCCTCCAACTCTTCAATTCTATGAAGAGAACGAATTACAATTTCCTTTGTTTTCATCATGGTCAACCTCCTCGGAAAATCACAAGCGCCTTGATCAACCTACCATAAAATGGACAAGTTAGTTCCTCAGCTGACGGCCTGCCTTGGCTAGGCACGGCAGCAATAATGTAAAGGGTTTTCTAAAAATGAAATACTATCCCTACTTTTCCCACAAAGAGATTATTCAACTTTACTGAAATCAGCCCCTTGCAATGGAATCATTTTTGTTCTCTTTACGATTTTATAACCTAGAAATGCCAGGAAAAATAAAGGAAGCCCGATATAAGAAATTAATATTCCATACCAGTCAATCTCAGGGCCAAAAAAAGCAGAGTAATTTTGTCCCAGAATAGCCGTAACACATAAAAATGTGGCTAATATCGGACCGAAGGGATACCACTTTGATACATAAGGTAAATCTTTCAAATCTCTTCCTTGTGCAATGAACGCCTTCCGGAAACGATAATGTGTAATCGAAATTCCTAACCAGGATATAAAGCCTGATAATCCTGCAGCATTTAATAACCAAGTATAAATCATGCCTTCACCGAAAAAAGAGGTTAGGAAAGCTGCCATTCCAACAATGGTAGAAAAATACACAGCGTTCACTGGAATGCCGCCTGAATTCACTTTTTTTAGAAACGAAGGGGCTTTTCCTTCTTTTGCCAGCACCCATAGGACTCGAGAAGCTCCGTACATGGCGGAATTGCCCGCAGAAAGAACAGAAGTAAGGATTACCACATTCATAACGGAGGCAGCGATCGCAAGCCCTGCGTTTTGAAATACTAGAGTGAAGGGACTTACCGCAATATCTTCAATATCCGAGCTTAGCAAACGCGGATCATTATAATTGATTAAAAATCCAATCACAATTATCGCCAATACATAAAACAAGAGCAGCCTCCAGAAGATTTGCTTAATGGCTTTGGGTATATTTTTTCTCGGATTTTCACTCTCGCCGGCCGCAATTCCTACTAACTCGGTGCCTTGAAAGGCAAATCCAACCACCATAAAAACGCTTATAACGGATAAAAAGCCTCCTTTAAACGGCGCCTCCCCTTTGGTGATATTTTCAAAACCTACTGCATCCCCCCCATGATTCCTACAATCATTAATAACCCTACTGCTATAAAAATGATAATCGTCAAAACCTTTATAATGGCAAACCAGAATTCTGATTCTCCATATCCTTTTACCGATAAAATATTCAGGCCAAATATGAGTGCAAGAAATAATGCGCTCCAAATGATTCCCGGAACAGAAGGCAGCCAATATTTCATAATCAGGGAGGAAGCTGCTAATTCAAGAGCGACTACGATTGCATTGTTATACCAATAGTTCCATCCGATCGCAAATCCTAATGCCGGATCGACAAACCTTGATGTATAGGTACTGAAAGAGCCTGTAATAGGAATAAGGGCAGCCATTTCGGCTAAACTTGTCATAAGAAAAAAAACCATGATTCCGGCAATTATATAGGCAGCTACAGCTCCTCCAGGACCCGCAGTATGAATAATGGAACCACTTGCTAAAAATAGTCCCGTTCCAATGGTTCCGCCGATTGCAATCATGGAAAGATGCCTTGGTTTCAGCTTGCGCTCCAGTTGTTTTTCATTAGTGGCTGCTTCGCCACCAGTTTGTGATGTTTGTGCGGTATTTTCCATAAAACACCCCTTCATTAATTTTCAAAGTGAAAAATTTTATTCTCCTGTCGCCGTAATTACTGTGTTAATTAAAATTTTCGTTCCATAAATAAGTGCTTCTAGATTAAATTTCATATTCGGATGGTGCAGACCAGGCGTTAAATCACAACCTAACCCTATCATCGTTGCTGGTAAATCAGGAGTGTGGGCTGTATAAAAATGAAAATCCTCTCCCCCTTGAGAAACACAGACTGGAACGACATTTTCCTTGCCAAGTATATCTGCTATTGCAATTTCTGCCAGCTTTATGGCTTTTTCATGCAAACTCGCTGCTGGGACGAATTCTTCTGCAGACCAGGAGATGGATGTTTCAGTTTGTTCCATTGTCTGGTCAATGGCTTCCTTTGTTAAGCGGTTTAGTTCATTCATCACATCATTTGACTGAGCTCTGGCATCAATTGCAAAGACAGCTGTTTCCGGAATAATGTTTGATGCTTTGTTGTTTGTTTCAAATTGAGTCATTTTGATGGAATAAGGAGTTTCGGTTTCCAGATTAATCTGCTGTAACTTTTGGACAAGCAACGCTGCTGCCTCGATGACATTTATTCCATCTTGCGGACGGGATGCATGCGCCTGAAGACCTTTGATGGTTCCCCTTATTGTTTCGGCAGAGCCATGGACAATGACGGGGGAAGCTTTCATATAAGGAACCTCCGAACTGGGTCTTACATGTACCCCGAATAAATATGTAACATTATCCAATGCGCCATCATTGATCATTTGAAGAGCGCCTTCTCCTTTTTCTTCCGCAGGCTGAAATATAAATCGGATAGTGTGTTTGGGCCGGATTCCGCTAGAGGCAATGGCCAATGCTGTATATAAAACCATTGTGCTATGTGCATCATGTCCACATGAATGATTGGCCTTTACCGTGCCACCTACTTCCTGAACAAGTGCATCCATATCTGCCCTTAATGCCACAACCTTTTTTGAGATGCCCGGAATCTCGGCAATGATTCCAAAATGGCCTTGAAATTTTTTTAGGGTTATTCCCGCTTTCTTAAGACATTTCATTATATAGCTAGACGTCCTTTCCTCCTGCCAGCTTGGCTCAGCCAAAGAATGCAGGTCATGGTAGGACTTTATCAATGATTCTTGTTGCTGATCTATATATTGAATCGGGTGCATGATGATGCGTCTCCTTTACAAGAATTTCAACTTTCTTAAAAACTCATTCCGTAAACACTTCATAACTTGAATATAGCCTTTCTAACTTTTGCTGATGGGTATATATCCGTTTTGCGTCTTTTTGATGTATACCAGCAATAACCAAGTCCAATAAGCTAATAACGGAAGCGATTGAGTTGGTTCCGGTTTCTGCGTTTTCTTCAGTTGTCAGTGCAATATCAGAGATTCGGCCAACAGGGGACAGGAGGCGGTCTGTAATTGAAATTAAACAAACTCCTTGTTCTTTGGCACACTCCGCAACTTTTAATGTTTCATTCGCATATCTTGGAAACGAAAAAACTACCACTACAGACTTGTTAGTGAGATTACAAAACTTTTCATAGAAGTCACCTGTTGGTGAACATAAACTAACATTTTCCCTTAATGAACTTAGCGTATAGGAGAACCAATAGGCGGCGGCATGGGAAATCCGATGCCCAGCAATTAATATTTGATCAGCCTGGATCAGGACATCGACTGCTTTCCATATATCCTGAACATTCGTATGATCTAATAGATGTCTTAAAATATGAACTTCGTTTTCTATCACTTTGGTAAATGGATCTTGCTTGTCATCAATACGGAGAATGGAATCATTATTGGATAGGTCTATTTGATTTTGGTGCAGCAGCTGTTTTTGAATCCTGGCCTGCATTCTACTAAATCCTTCAAATCCTAAGGAATAGGAAAAACGAATGACAGTCGTTTCACTAACCTCCGCTTCCTTACCAATTTGAAAAGCCGTTTTAAAGGCGGCTTCATCCAAATTTTCAATCAGGTAAGCAGCAACTTTTTTTTGACCTGCCGACAGATGGTCAAATTTTTCCTTTACTAGTAGTTTAAAAGGAAGATGTTCCAAAATATAACCCCTTTCCGATGAATTAAATACTTCTTATAAATAAAATGATGAAGGTAATACTTCTTTTTTTATAGACTAGCACAAATAAAATGGAAAAAGAAGAAGATTTTTGATATTTTAGATAATTACTAACTTCAACTTTCCCTACAATTTTTATAAAAAGACATACCAGATGACCTCAGAAATCCCGCCCCCTTTCCGCCGACTGTCGCCAAGCCTCCTCATCGCTAGCGTCTGTGGCATCTCGGGTAGCCAGTTATACAAGCGGGATTGCGCAGATTTCTTCAATCCAATGAAGGTTTCATCCAAATAAACCAGTTGATTGGAGCGGGTGTTCGAGACTCCTGCGGGGAAAGCGCGTCTAGGGGAGACCCCGCAGGCGCAAGCGAGGGGAAATCAACGTGCTAGTTTTACAATCACTCAAAAAGAGAATATTCCAGTTGATTTCAGAAATCCCCCTTCTTCATTGTTTAATTACTTTATTTGTAAAATCAACAACTTCAGTGATATTTAATATCAAGATATATGTTAGAATATTCTGTATTGTAGTTTCAACTTATTCAAGGAGGGCAAATTAATGGGGAAATCACTTAAAGGACACGAACTTTTACAAGTTATAACGGAGGGGAAACAACCCCCAAATTGTGATTTAACGTTACAGATTGAAGCAAATTATGCCCAGGATGGAATTGCGAGGGGACTATGGAAGGTGGATGAAAAATTCATAAACGGAAATGGTGTAGCAATGGGTGGCTTTGTCACTTCTGCAGCAGATATTATAATGGCTTATGCGATATCATCTAAATTAAGTATCGGACAATCCTTCGCATCCATCGATTTACATACTACCTTTCATCGGCCAGTAAGATTGGGGGACGTACAGGTTGAAGCAAAAGTAGACCGAATCGGAAAAAAAACAGCTTATGTACTCGCAGATTTAATTCAAAATGATAAAAAAGTGGCAAGCGTTGTGTCATCAGTTATGGTCCTTTAAACTGGATAAAAAAGCATGTTGCACAAAAAATCCCTTCGTAACATGCTTTTTTCGTTTAGATAATTCGATACTATCCCTTCACCGGTTGTAAGTAGATAAACTTATTTCTAGGAATTAAAGAACTCTGAAGAACGGGACACAGGATATATTTTTTCTTTGGAAAGAGATCCTGCATCAAACTAGCCATCGCAGCACAGGGCTATTGAGATCCAAGGTGAATAGACCGTAATCAATGACGACCATTTCATTATTCTCGTTATATCCGACATTATCTAAACGCAAATCTATTGGTATAATACCGTACCTCAGGAATTTTAATTCCAACTTGATGAGTTTCGTATATTCCTTGATTGCAAACGGCACTTTCGTGTCCACCTTCTTCATGATAATCCAGCCCGTTCCAAACTCCTTAACCGGACAAAAATACTTTGTGGTTTCCTCATCACAGTTATTATATATATAGGCTTCATTTGCATTGCTAATTAACCCTACTTCTGAAAAGGCAACTTTTAAAATATAGCCATTATTTAAATCATAGACGACCCGGTTAAAACCATAGCCAATGATTTTATACTTGAGCTTTAGCGCTTTTCTGGCCGTAGACATTCTTTGTCCAGCGGTTTTATAAAATTGGATTTTCCCTATTTGAGATATCCAGGACTCAATGGCTTTTATCTCTTGCCGGGATAGCATTGTACTTTTATTCGGCTGATGTATCCTTCCCTTACCATTGGTAATTGACCACATTCCCTAAACGTCTCCTTTCATTTACTAGAGAGATGGTTTCCAGAGAGCTGTAAAAAAAATACATAGAATCATTATTAAGTAAAGATTTTGGTTATTACAGAGTACAAATACAAATTTTATCCCCCATAAAAATCCATATTACTTAGCGACTGCCCAGTTTCATAATATTCTCTCTTCGTAACATGATATGATTTTTATGAAAAAATGGAGTGTACAATTAAGGGGAAATTCATACACATTCCAAAAGAAGTGGGGCCAGGAATGCCCCCCAGTCCTTAAAATGTGTCCTAGTCTCCTATACCTGTTATTGCACTTACCTATTCCCCTTCCCAAAGGATCCGATAACGCGGCACCATTATATATTAAAGCCAGTTTGCTATATTTGCCTTCGCCATTCTCGTAAAATTGAAAGATTGCATTTTTTCAATGGCTCCTTATGCAAATATAATGAAAAGACAGATGACAAATAATTTGCCACCTGTCCAACTATACTTTATTTCGTCTTTCCATTTGGATACCTTAGGATATACTCACTTCGTTTTATTGGGATTTTGTTAAACCATGCATCACTTTCAACTAAAAAAACTTAACGATCCTTTTGATAAAGAAACGTCAATCCTAAAGCTATGAGATTCATATGTGGTTCTGTCTGCTTACCCAAGCGTATTTCTGAATCACTTACAATAGTTAAACTACCTTATTCAAAAACTCTTCTAATTCTCCAGAATTTGGATAAGAAGACTGTGTTCCTCGTTTAGTGACACTTAATGCGGCATAAGCTGTAGCCATTTTTATCGCATGAAGTACGTCGCCATTTTTCACAAAGAAATGTGCAAAGCATCCTATAAATGCATCTCCAGCGCCAGTAGTATCATTCGCAGTTACTTGATGTGACTCGACGGTTTGCGTTTTTTCCTTTGTAACCCACATGACGCCCTTGCTTCCCATTGTTACAATGACGTTTTTCACTCCTTTTTCAATTAACATGGACGCTGCTTGTCTAATTTGGGCATGAGAGGCCACAGGCATTCCTGTTAAAATCTCCAGTTCGCTCTCATTCGGGATAAAAAAGTCACTTTTGCACACATGATCAAAATCAAGTTCCTTTGATGCCGGTGCCGGATTCAAAATGACAGGAATGCCATGCTCATAACCAAATTCAATGGCACGGTAAACGGTTGGAAGCGGAATTTCCAGCTGAAGGACAATTAAAGAGGATGTCTTAAGCTTATCAGTTGCTCGCTCCACGTCTGCCGGCAACAGGTGTTGGTTTGCTCCCTTAATAATCAGGATGCGATTTTTTGATTCTTGATCCACAAAAATTGGTGCAACACCGCTCGATGTGCCTCTGACTTTATTGGTAAACTCGGTATCGATTCCATGACTTTCGAGGTTTTGGATGGTGTTATCGGCAAAGAGATCATCGCCAACCTTTGTTACTAACATAACCTTTGAGCCCATTTTGGCAGCTGCCACTGCCTGATTTGCTCCTTTGCCCCCGCATCCAATTTCAAAGTCCGGCGCCTCAAGCGTTTCCCCTTCTTTCGGCATTTTATCAATGTATGAAATCAAATCAACCATGTTCGATCCAATTACTGCGATATCCATTTCTTTTCCCCCTTATTTTTTCCCGGTAACAATCGTGAAAGTTCTCTCTTCCCCTGCTTCAAGCATAATCAATGTTCCTGATTTTTCTGCAGCGCTGAAGCCTTCCGGCCTGCATGTTGCAGGCAGCACGAATGATGCTACATGCTGATTTGCATTATGTAATAACCACCTTGTAGCATAATTCAATTCCGCTGTCGAAAAACTTGTAAAGAAAGTGACTCCATCGGGAGCACCCATTTCAAACTCAGCCTCTTCTTGATATAGATTCAGCTCATCCGCAAAATATACAATCTCCGGATCATACATTTCCGGATTGTTTAATATTGTGAGCGATTCTTCGCCATTTAGTAGCTTCTTATTATAATCCAGCCATTTTTCTGTTGGCTTCACATGACCTGGAATCGATTCTCTAAGCTTGAAAACACTGTTTGGAATGTTCTGCTTCATTACGGCATTTTCTAAATATGCATAATTTGTGTGGCACATATACTGAAGCGGCATTTCTGCACCCGATACATTTTTCACATTCATGCTCATTTTAATAAAACTTTTCTCTTTGAACATTTCAACGCTTGGGGTGGCAAGATAATGGTGACCGAACCCTTTGACGTACTCTGTCTGACCACTTATTTTTATACCACTATCCGTAATTTCAAGCCAAGCCCTATCCATCTCGGCACATGGCATTTCTCCATGCATTTCATGGTCATCATCCGATCCCGGACAGCCATTGCTGATTAACCCTGAATGAAAGGCAAAACATCCATATGTATCTATGACTCTATCAACCTTTTTAGGTTGAGAGAACATACTCTTCATTTTAAGATCTACACCGTCAAATTCCAAATCCCAAATCATCTGACCCATGTATGGGAGTACAACCATTCTTCCTCTTGAATTTGTCAGCTCAATCGCTTCAATACCTGATGGGTAGCGGAATAAGTTTACACTGAATTCATTGTTGGTAAAAAACACTGTTTTGATTTCCTTAAAATAGTCCCGTTGCAGTTCAATTGTTCCCTTCATGATTCCCATCCCTTTCCTATTATGTCCAAACAGGACAGCAAAGTTTAGAGCTGTCCTGATCAGATGAGCATTTACTATATTAGACTGATTCGACTGGCTTTTCTGAAGGATGGACCGATGCATTTTGCTTTTTCATTTCACCGAAAAAATAGCAACCGACGTAGATAAAGCATGCCATCGATACAAGAAAGGCCAATTGCATGGAACCGAAGAAATCAGATACAAACCCTTGTAATGCAGGGATGACCGCTCCGCCTACAATAGCCATGACGAGGATTGCTCCTGCCGTTTCTGTATATTTCTTTTCTTGTATAACTTCAAGTGTTTCTGCATAAATCGTCGCCCAGCATGGTCCAAACAGCATGCTTACCGCAACCGCAGCGTACACAGCTGTCATATTCGGTACAAATGCCACATACGCAAGAAGGGCTGAACCAATGATGGAGTAGCTAACCAATACCTTAGATGGAGAGAAGCGGGTCATCAAGAAATTGGCTATGAACTTCCCTACAAAGAAAGCACTAAAGCTATATACCATAAAGGTTGAGGCTGTACGCTCATTTATGTCAGGATTTAAATCGAGTGCAAGCCGAATGGTAAATGACCAAACCGTTACCTGCATACCGACGTATAAAAATTGTGCAGCAATCCCTTTTCGGAATCGTTTGTTTCCACCTAAGTATTTCAGAGTTTCAATGATTCCAGGTGTTTTCTCTGTAACTTTGCCGCTTTTCACTTCCGGCTTACAGGAAGGGAACTTAGTGAAAATAAACAGGACAAGTACACCGATAAGAACAAAAATCATATATCTGTAAGGTTCTAGAGTATTTTCAAGCATTTTCAGTCCAAAAGCCTGTGCCTCCGCTGGAGACATAGTCGCCAATTGCGCCTCAAGACTTGCTCCTTTTTGGAAAACGAGGTATTTCCCAAGTAAAATTCCTGAAATCGCACCAATTGGATAAAATGTTTGGCTGATATTCAATCGAAGAATCGCATACTTGCGCGGGCCAATCATGGAACTATATGTATTTGCAGCTGTCTCAAGAAAACCTAAGCCAATCGCGATGGAAAAGATTGCAAACAAAAACATTGTATAGGTAGCCATATGCGAAGCTGGGTAAAACAATGAGCATCCTACAATATAGAAAAGCAAGCCTGTAATTATGGCAAACTTATAATTAGTTTTCTTGATTACCATAGAAGCAGGTATTGCTATCAGGAAATATCCTCCATAAAATGCACTTTGTACTAAAGCACTCGCAAAATCACTCAACTCAAACACATGTTTGAACTGTGCAATCAAAATATCGTTCAAACTGGCAGCTACCGCCCATAAAGGGAAGAGCAGAGACAACAGGATAAACTGAAAAAAAGGTGTACGATTCAAATAACCATCTGGCAGCTGAATTATGTTTTGTTTTTTCATTATCTAACATCCCCTTGTGTCCATAGTTTTTAAAAGCGCATATATGATTCTTTATCTGTATCAGTATCCATCCAATACTGCTTCACCTTTCATAATCTTCACGCCCGAGCTTGCACCGACACGAGTAGCACCAGCCTCAACCATCGACTTCAAATCTTTTAAGTCACGAATTCCTCCGGATGCCTTTACACCCGCCTTATCCTTAACAATCTCATGCATTAATGCAACATCCTCAACCGTTGCTCCCCCTGTTGAGAATCCAGTAGACGTTTTCACGAAATCGGCACCTGCACGAAGTGAAAGTTCGCAAGCAATAACCTTCTCTTCTTCAGTAAGCAAAGATGTTTCTATGATCACTTTGACTAGTGCCTTTGTTTTAACAGCATCAACAACAGCACGAATGTCAGCTTCTACCTCCTCATATTCGCCTGATTTCAATACGCCAATAGCTAAGACCATATCCACTTCTTCGGCGCCATTTTGAATTGCATTCTCTGATTCAATAGCTTTTACTGCAGTCGTTGAGGCTCCTAGAGGAAAACCGATGACTGTACACACCTTCACATCGCTTCCTTTAAGTTTCTCTGCTGCCGTTTTCACCCAGATCGGGTTTACACATACAGAAGCAAAACCATATTCTCTAGCTTCTTCACATAGAGTCACTATCTGTTCTTTTGTTGCCTCAGCCTTTAACAAGGTATGGTCAATCATTTTTGCAGTACTCATCTTAATCTCTCCTCTTTCTTTAATTAGAATAAAACGCTTTCAATCTATAAAAGGTAGCGGGCGACCAGATGAATTAATCTCCTAGTGCCCTTTTCATATAATCAGAATGTATGATGCTCTAACCGGCAGGACTCCCTGACTTTAAGGTCTGGAGACAATAGATACTCCCGCTTCGGAAGCTCTCCTTTGAAACAAATCCGCTCATGCAGAAGCATAAAGGCAATCTCTCCTATAGCATTCATTGGCCTTGCAACTACACTAAGCTTCGGACTCAAAAATGTCGCGATATCCACATCATCAAAACCTATAAATGACACCTCGCTGCCAAGCTTCCAGTTTAAATCGACCAGCGCTTTCAAACAGCCGATAGTCATCATGTTGTTGGAAGAAAAAATAGCAGTTGGCCTATCATCAAGCTCAAAAAGCTTTTCAGTACACCGATAACCACTTTGCTCTCCAAAATCTCCATGAATGACATATCGTTCATCTATTTCAATGTTGTAGTCCTCTAGGGCATTTTTATAACCCAAGAACCGTTCTAGCCCAGGGGTTGTGTTCTGTGGGCCGCATATAATTGCTATCTTTCCATGCCCTTGAAGAATCAATTGCTGGACAGCTTGATAGGCCCCCTTCTTGTTATCAACAAGAACAGTATCCACTTCAAATTTTTTGATGCTTCGATCAACTGCTACTACAGGAATTTCCTGCTCTTCAAGCAGTTTTAGGTGTTCACCATCTTCATTGGCCGTTGTGATAATAACACCATCCACACCTCGCTCAATAAAATTTCTCACAATCTCTTCTTCGATTTTTGGGGATTCATTTGTACTGCTTAAAATAGTGAAATATTCTTTTTCACGAGCTTTTTGTTCAATCCCTGCCATAACAAGCGGAAAGAAAGGGTTCATGATATCAGGTACAATGACCCCGATTGTATTCGTTTCTTTTCGCTTCATAGTCCTTGCTGCAGCACTGCGAATATAGCCCAGTTCCTCAATGGCCTTTAAAATCCGATCTTCCGTTACTTTGCGAACGCCTCCTTGGTTATTAATGACCCGGGATACGGTTGCAATAGAAACGTTAGCAAGATTTGCAACATCCTGAATAGTTGGCTTTGACTCCATCTTTTAACACCTCAAAATGTAAACGTTTAGATTTTTTAAAATAAATCCGTATAAAACAAGTTAAAATCATGAAATTAATCATTATAAAATGTAAACGTTTAGATTATTCTTGGAATTAGATTACCAGGTTATTTGTGTAATAGCAAGTTATTTTGTATGCGGTTACATAAAAAATATCATCATGTCACTGACGATGATTTACATTCAAGGGTTTTTACATATGCCAGGTCACTTCCTGTTTTTTCGGCTTATTCTTTCGTTCTTTTAATAAAGAATATGTCAGCCGACATTATCGGTTGATTTATTTTTTTCATTTTAATTGGAAACGCCTTAATGTCAACCATTGCATAAACAAGATGGATCTCAATGTACTCTTCTTTCCTTCATTCGCAAAAAAATGGTATATTACTACTTTGACATCAATGGTTTATGGTTTAAGACAGGAGTGATGAACTATCCATATAAGATGGATTATATCAACAATTGCAGGAATAATACTTATTTTTGTATGTGTATTAACCTTCAATTATTTCGAGAGCGATAAAACGGAGAAAGGGAAAGATGCGGAAGCCAAGGAATCCAAAATACCTGAAGTGCAGGAATATGGCGGGACCTATCTTGAAAAAGTCGGCGATAAGGTTCGCCAAATAAATTGGGGCACATTCACATTACTTGAAACGAAGCCTATTAATGAGTCATTTGAATTGGCATCCATGGTCATCACAATCAAGGATATCCGAAGGATTCAATTATCTTCACTCACAGATGAAGTGAAGGGGGAGCTTAAGACCTATACAGGATTGAGTTTTGATGAGGCCTATTCGATTTACTATAAAGAGAATTTATCCATGGAGGAAATCGATCAACAGGCTGCGTTGTCTAAAACGGATATTGATGAAGAGGTTTCTTATCTAGAGGTAACTTATTCTGTTGAAAATAAAGATTCGAAGGAACTTCAATTCTTCAGTATGGAAAATGTTACTTTCAATGATGATCTTACATATGATGTGCCTTCTAAAAATTTCATCCATTTCGAAGATACTTTGATGGGGACAAAAAAAGTAAGTCGATCAGATTACCAACCAGGAGAAAAAAGAAAAGGCACAATTGGATTATTGGTTGATCCCGAGGATAACTTCGAACGGCTCGATTCCTTTACATTCACTACCGATGATATTGCGGATGGTGAGTCTCATGAATTATTGGTGGATGGGACTTCATTTGAAATTCCCCTAAAAGGAAAGTAGTTTTATAGTCTATAAAGATAGGATAGGAAACCCTAAATAAGGGGACATCGAAAAATGGTTTCACATATTTAGGGTTTCCTATGAGCTCCCTAACGAGAACTGATAAGCTTATCTCTCCCCGACAGTATAGTTCTCCGTTCCTTCCTCCATTAATATTCTACGCAATATTTTCCCAACAGCAGATTTGGGCAGTTGTTCCCTGAACTCAAAACTTCGCGGTACTTTATATCTGGCCAATCGTTTCACGCAAAACTCCCTGATCTCCTGCTCCGAGACTGACTTTCCTTTCTTTAAAACTATGGCCGCTTTTACCGTTTCTCCACGGTATGAATCCGGCACTCCAAATACACATGTCTCTTTTACGGCTGGATGCTGATAAATAATATCTTCGACTTCGATTGGATAAACATTATAACCGCTTGCAATAATCATATCTTTCTTCCTGCCTACTATATAAAAATATCCGTTTTCATCCATCGTCGCGATATCTCCAGTGTAAAGCCACCCATCCCGCAAAGCCGTTGCCGTTTCCTCTGGATTTTTCCAATATCCCTTCATTACTTGCGGACCTTTAATGATCAGTTCGCCAATTTCACCTGTTGGCAATTCATCAATGCCTATTTTCAGTTCTACGATTTTAGCATCGGTATTAGGGTAAGGAATTCCGATACTTCCTGGTTTTTTCTGACCTATAACTGGATTGCGGTGGGTAGTGGGTGAAGTTTCCGACATTCCAAAACCTTCTAATATTGTCACCCGTAATTTCCTTTCAAACTGATGAATGATTTCTATCGGGAGAGGGGCTGAACCACAGCTGCAGTACTTGAAGCAGCTTAAATCGTCCGCCGTTAAATCCGGGTGATTCAGTAAAGCAATATACATGGTCGGGACACCAGGAAAAATGGTTGGCCGATGTTTTCGAATCAAATCTACCACCTTGTTTATTTCAAATTTCTCCAATGTGATATAAGTTGATCCGGCATAAATGGCACTATTCAATCGACCATTACCAAACACATGGAATAATGGAGTCAAACCAAGCATACGTTCACCAGGACTTTGGAGTTGAAGGGCGTTTGCCGTGAAGGCAAAGTCTTGATAAACATTCGAGATCAAATTAAAATGCGTGAGCATGACTCCTTTTGATTTCCCTGTAGTCCCCCCTGTATATTGAAGTACAGCCACAGCTTCCTTGGGATCGATAGCCAGAGCAGGAAGGTCCATATCTTCCGTTGTTAAATCCGTTCCAGTTTCCATTAATTGTTCGGCAGATATGAACGTTAATCTTTCAGAGAAACTTGTTAGCACTAATTTTTCCCGTTGTTCCTCACGTCCAATGAACCAATTGGCTTCGGAATCCCGTAATATATAATCCAATTCACTCGACTGATACAGTGGGTTCACTTGAACGACCACACCTCCCAAACGATGAATGGCATAATAGGCAATGATATATTCTAGACAATTTGGCAGCATGATTGCTATACGATCGTCTTTTTGAAATCCACGGTTGTATAAATTCACAGCAACACGATCAGTGGCACCCTTCAATTCCATATATGTCATTTCCCGCTCCCCATCTATTACAGCTTTACAGGTTGGGTAATATCGGGATGAACGTTCCAGGAGTCCATATAATGACAATAACGGAATGTCAATTTCAGCAGGAGTTCCTTTCGGATAAAAATCATGCCAAGTTCTAGTCAATTTTTCCACACCTCATTCTTTTCTAATAAAATGGCACATAGACAAGCCAACTTTGATCATCCTTGCCTCATTTTTCACGAATGATTTTAAAAATTCCTGTGCCCTTCGCGATGATGTTGCCTTCAATATCTTTTATTTCTCCTTCAGTAAAGGCAATTTTATATCCTTTTTGAAGGACTTTTGCTTCCGCAAATAATTCCCCGCTCGATATACTGGCTAAATAATGTACAGTTAAACTTGTGGTCACGACTTTAGATTTGGTAACGGAGCGAGTCACCATTCCTAGAATGGTATCCAGCATGGTAGCATGAATGCCCCCGTGCAGTGTTCCATTAACATTTAGTAAATGTTCTTCAATGTTTAACTTTATAGTTACATTCCCTTCTTCAAACCGAATGATTTCAAACCCTATATGTGAAAAGAATGCACTACTTTCAAATTGATTACGAATATCTTCCACTTCAACAGGCAATCTTCCTCCCCCTCACCTTTGCGCGATTAAACTTATATACGGAAAGGAGCAGAAACGTATGGGGTTTCCACTCCTTTCTCATAGAGATTCTCTAGATCGTTTCAATCATGATAGCCATTCCCTGTCCTCCGCCAACACAAAGTGTAGCAACTCCATATCTTTCTTTCCTGCGAATCAGTTCATGTATTAACGTTGTCACGATCCTGGCACCCGTCGATCCGACAGGATGCCCGAGTGCAATGGCTCCCCCGTTTACATTCACCTTGTTTTCATCTAGCGATAAATCCCTGATTACTGCCAATGCCTGTGAAGCGAACGCTTCATTTAATTCGAAAAGCCCAATTTCCTCTACTTTTTTCCCGGTGCGCTCCATAAGTTTTCCGACGGCTGGTACTGGACCAATTCCCATCACTTCAGGCGAAACTCCCGCAGTCGCCCAATCGACAACCTTTGCGATTGGCTTTACTTGTAACCGTTTCGCTTCACTGGCTTTCATTAATACCAATGCAGCAGCCCCGTCATTACGGCCACAAGCATTCCCTGCAGTGACGGTTCCATTTTCCCTGAATGCCGGTTTTAAGCTTGCAAGCTTTTCCATTGTGGTTTCGGGGCGTGGATATTCATCCGTTTCAATGGTAACCGTACTTTTCCTGTCAGAGACCTGAACAGGAACGATCTCATCCTTGAACTTCCCTTCTTCTATCGCTTGCGCCGCTCTTCGTTGACTTTCCACTGAAAAGGCATCTTGTTCTTCCCTGGAAATGTTGTATCGCTGTGCAACATTTTCAGCGGTGATTCCCATCCCTAAACTTTCTCCGTAAATTTCTTGTGGTTGCTGTCCTGCTTCAGTATTTGAATCCACTAGTTTAGTCCTGTCTCCCCCAAAACGGGCACTTCTTAAATAAAGCGGAGCACGGCTCATGCTTTCCGTACCGCCGGCAACAACTATATTTGCTTGACCTGAGCTTATTTGCTGTGCGGCTGAGGTGATGGCTTGCATTCCAGATGCGCATAACCGGTTTACCGTAAAAGCCGGTGCAGAATCGGGAATCCCTGAGCGCAGAGCTGCCACCCTCGCTACATTCGAGGATTCGGTTGTTTGCCTAACCTCCCCGAAAATGACTTCATCGACTTGTTCAGCAGCAATATTAGCCCGCTTGATCGCTTCATTAATGGCAATGCTCGCTAAATGACCGGAACTAATCTCTTTAAATGCTCCACCGTACTTTCCAATTGGTGTTCGTACAGCGCTCACGATTACGATATCTTCTCCCATTTCGTTCCTCCCTCTTAAAACAAGATACATTGGCTAAAGGCTACTTGCCCGAATAAAACAGTAAACACTTAACACTCTTCCAGGACATTCCTTGCGATGATTAAACGTTGGATTTCATTCGTTCCTTCGTAAATTTTCGTTATGCGGGCATCCCGATAAAAACGTTCAACTGGATATTCGGCCATATATCCCATTCCGCCATGAATTTGAACCGCTTTATCCGCCACCCTATTAAAAACGTCTGAAGCGAACAGTTTTGCCATTGATGCTTCCTTGATCACCTTTTTTCCTTCATCAATCTTTTGTGCCGCCATCATCGTCAATGCTCTTGCGGCTTCCGTTTCGGTTGCCATATCAGCAAGCATCCATTGAATCGCTTGGTTGTCCGCGATTGGTTTACCGAATTGAATGCGCTCTTTTGCATATTTGGCTGATAATTCAATTAATTTACCGCTTGATCCCACTGCTCTTGCAGCCAATCCTACACGCCCTTCACCTAAAATTTTAAGGGCAGAGATATATCCCATCCCAACTTCGCCGATAACATTTTCTTCAGGTATGATACAATCCTCGAAAATGACCTGTGAGGTATATGATCCTCTTAACCCCATTTTTTTGTCCTTTTTGCCGACCGCCAAACCGGGAAAATCCCTTTCCACTAAAAAAGCAGTAATCCCTCCCTTTGCCCCTTTATCTTTATTCGTTAAAGCGAATACTGTATAAACATCAGCTATCGGCCCATTCGTGATGAAATGTTTCGTCCCGTTCATCATCCAGTAATCACCCTTCTTTTCTGCACTTGTTGCCAAATTGGTAGCATCCGATCCCGCTCCGGGTTCAGATAAAGCAAAAGCGCCAATTTTCGTGCCTGCTGCCATTTCAGGCAAGTATTTATTTTTCAAATGTTCGGATGCAAGCTTAACCAGACCTGTACTGCCAATCCCGGTGTGAGCGCTAATTAATGAAACAAAACCATTATGGGTCCTTCCTAACTGCTCTAATACGGTAGCCTTTCCCACCGCATTTAAGCCAATTCCACCGTACTGTTCAGGAATGCTTATCCCGAATAAACCAAGGTCTTTTGCTTTTTCCACCAAATGCTCCGGGATGGCATCTTCTTCTTCTATTTGTATGGCATAAGGCTCCACTTCCCTTTCAACAAAATTACGGATCATTTCCTTCATTTGCTGCATTTCCTTGGTTAAAGTGATTGTCATGAGTATATTCCTCCTTGGTATGTATGGTATCTATTATTAAGTTTTCTTCTCATTGGATATAGCTGAATGTCTTGTTATCATCTAATCATTTAATGGAATTCATTTTGTTCTGGTATATTATTAAAAAAGTCAAACGTCACGCTCAATTATCGTAGCAATTCCCTGTCCGCCACCAATGCAAGCTGAAATAAGAGCGAATCTTCCGGCAGAACGCTTCAATTCATAAACTGCTTTCGTCATGAGGATGGCACCCGTCGCACCTAATGGGTGTCCATGTGCAATGGCTCCCCCGTTCACATTCACTCTTGCCGGATTCATATCAAGCTCCCTATCACAAGCAATGACTTGAGCGGCAAAGGCTTCATTAATTTCAATGATGTCCATTTCATTTAAGGTAAGCCCTGATTTGTCCATTACCTTTCTAATAGCAGGAACAGGTCCTATACCCATATAATTTGGATCTACCCCTGCAACAGCCTGGGCCCTAATCGTCGCTAAAGGCTTAATCCCCAATTCCGCCGCTTTTTCCCTCGACATTATGACCAGGGCTGATGCGGCATCATTCAATCCCGAACTATTGCCTGCAGTAACGGACCCACCTTCTAAAAACGCAGGTGATAATTTGGCCAGCCCTTCTTTCGTTATTTGCGGTCGTGGATGTTCATCCAATTTAAATTCGATATCGTTGCCTTTTCTGACGGGAATGTAAATAGGTGCAATTTGCTCATTGAAACGGCCCTCTTCCACAGCCCTGGCCATATTTTTTTGGCTTTGCAAAGCGAATGCATCTTGTTCTTCCCTGCTGACCTCATATTTTTCCGCTAAGTTTTCAGCCGTGATTCCCATCGGGGGATCGCCAATCTCTTTTGGGGACAACCGGGACTTTCTGAACTGTGGTGGCTTGGCACTATATGGTTTTTCCGGACGATCCATCAAGTATGGCGCCCTGCTCATGCTCTCGACCCCACCAGCGATATAGACATCGCCTTCGCCTGCCCGGATCGCCTGTGCAGCCAAGTTGACAGCATTTATTCCCGATCCGCATTGACGGTCGACGGTCAGTCCCGGAAGAAGAATCGAGAGGCCTGTTTCCAGAGCAGTTAACCTAGCAATGTTTCCACCACCGCTTAACACATTCCCCATGATGACATCATCTATCATTCGAGGTTCGACATTCGCTCGTTTTATAGCTGCTTTCATCACTTCTGCCCCAAAAACGTGGGCAGGAACCGATGCAAGTGCACCTCCCTGTTTTCCAATTGCTGTTCGTACTGCAGAAACTATGACGGCATCTCTATTCATTTCCCCATCCGCTCCTTTTCCTTGTATTCACACCATTTTGTGCAGGCATTCCTTCATTTCACTAGTTTCATTGAATGTAAGCAGGATCGGCCATGCTTATGAGGACTTAAGATCAACGTTATCCGATCTTTTATTTTTATGATTCCCTTCTGGTTTGGCAGGTTTTACGAATATCGCAAACAGGATGCCAAAAGTCAGGACAAGGATGGCCATGAACAATATCGATAAGTTATACCCCAATAGTTGATTTCCTCCAGCTAAACTTATGATGTAACCAGTTAAAAGAGGTGCAATAATGCCTGCTATATTCCCTGATGATGTTAAAATGCTTGTCATCAATCCCCCCCGTTCTTGCATTTCATTGATCATGATCGTTGGTCCGATCGGTAAAATGGCATATGTAAGTCCCTTTGCTAAACACATGGCGACTATCACCCAGATTGGATTTTGAACTACCATAATAGAGGCAAAGAACAATGCACCAATAATCATAGCGCCCGCGACGACAAATACCCTCGATGACCGCCAATTCTGATTCTTCTTGAATATATGATCAGACGCCATTGAAACACCCATATAAATACATACGGAAACGACACCGATTATCGCAACGCTGGTTCCCATTTGACCTGGAGTCATTTTTACTGCTTCCACTAAATAAATCGGGAGCCAGACAGAAAACCAGACAACTAAAATATACGTTGAAAAATAAGCGAGTGTAGTAAACAAAGCAGTAGGTGAAGCCAGTAGCAATAAAAAGTCTTTCACTTTTATTTTTTCTAGTTTTAATTTCTTTTTCTTTTGTATGTTTTCATATACTTCCACTGGATTTTCCTTTGTTAAAAATTGAAAGAGGAAAAACCAGACGAGGCTTGCTGCACCAAGAGCCGCAAAGGCAACTTTCCAGCCGAATATCGTAATTAAGGAAACAAGGACCGGAGCCACGATCATCGCACCAACGGTTCCTCCGCCAACCACTACCGAATTGGCAAAGCCTTTCAGCTTCGGCGGAAACCACTTATCGGCATGGCTGTAAGCAATTGGACTATAGGGCCCTTCGAATGCCCCCAGTAAAATCCTGTATAGAATTAATAATGGAAGAGCGGTAATGGCCAAAACGCCGAATTGTAAAACAGTCCATGTCAGCATGATGAATCCCAGTACTTTTTTAGCCCCCAGCCTATCAGCCCATGCTGCCCCAAAGATCCCTGTTACCGGGTAAAGCCAATAATAACTGCTTCCAACAAGCCCCCACTCCGCATAGGTAAGATCGAACTCCTTCATAATGGGAACAGCAGCAAGTCCTACGATCGATTTGTCTGCAAAATTGATGACGGCTCCAAAGAATAACAGAATGAGAACAACCCAACGCATATGAATCCCTCCTCTTCTTTATTTTTGTTCACAACATCATATACCTTCCAACGTGGGTTTAATCATAATGGTTGATGAGCAAACCGCATTCCCCTCTTTCATTCCTTTTCTAATTCTTCTTTAACTAACAATCTTTTTAATAGTTTTCCCACTGTATTTCGCGGAAGTTCTTTTCTCAATTCAAATACTTTCGGTACCTTATAAGGCGTCAATTGGGAATAACAATATCCTTCTATTTCTTCAAGATCTACGGAAGCGCTTTCTTTAGGTACAATGAATGCTTTCACAATTTCGCCTTTTTCCTTATGGGGAATGCCCACCACAGCTGCCTCTTTAATTGCCGGATGTTCATACAGAACCCCTTCTACCTCCTGCGGGTAAATATTGAATCCGCCGACGATGATCATTTCTTTTTTTCTGCCGACTATATAGAAATATCCTTCTTCATCCATCACAGCAAGATCGCCGGTATATAGCCAGCCATTCTGCAAGGCCTTTTTGGTTTCTGCTTCGTTATTCCAATAACCCTTCATGATTTGCGGACCTTTTATGAGCAACTCCCCGACGCATGTGTCAGGCACTTCATTATTTTCATCGTCAATGATCATACAGTCCGTTCCAGGAAATGGGATGCCAATGCTTCCTATTTTCCTTTTTCCGAAAGGTGGATTACGATGAGTGGAAGGTGAAGCCTCCGACAAACCGAAGCCCTCTCCTATTTTGGCACCGGTCAGCTCCTCAAATCTCTTAATTACTTCAACCGGCAGGGGCGCCGATCCACAAGAGCAACTTCTTAAACAATTCAGTCCATAGTTTTCAATTCCTGGATGATTGACGAATGCATTGTACATCTTTGGAACTCCTGGAAAGAAAGTCGGACGGTACTTTTTTATTTTTGCAAGTACCTCTTGAAGTTCGAATCTAGGAAATAAGAGAATGGCAGCTCCAATATAGATACCTAAATTCATTGCACTTGTCATGGCATAAACATGGTAAAGAGGCGTAGCTGCCAAAACGATTTCTTCGCCGGGTTTCAGGGAATCCCCATACATTACAAAGCTCTGCACGACATTGGAGGTTAAATTATGGTGAGTAAGCATGACACCCTTCATCTTCCCAGTAGTGCCGCCAGTATATTGGATGACTGCGGTATCTTCACGCGGGCTTATCTTTTCGGGCTTCCTAATGGCCTCACCGGTTTCAATCATCTTTTGAAGGGAATAAGAACCAATTTGATCATTTTCCGTGTCAATGCAAACATCAAATTCATATATCGCTTTCGTTTCTTCGATTGTATTTGCGGCCGTTTGGTCAAATATAATATTCTTGGTATCCGAATCTATTAAAATTTGCAATAGTTCCCGTGGTTTATACATCGGATTAATTTGTACAACTAACAGACCTAGAGCCTGGGCAGCATAATAACTGATTATGAAATATGGGTGGTTGGCCATCATCAGACCAATCCGTTCACCTTTAACGAAACCCATTTCTTTCCATTTCCCTGCAAGTTTGTCTACCTGCAGTTTTAGATTCTTATAATCCATGGACTGGTCTTCATAAATGATGGCTGTATGGTGTGGAAACTTACTTGCTGCTACATCAAGCAGTGAATAGACGGATATTTCCGGTAACTTCATAGATTTCATTCTTTCAACATACCACTGCTCCCATGGTTTATTTATCGTTTTTCGCACCATTATCCCTCCATACATAATCGAATTTCATATCGTGCATGTTTGATTTATACTTATTATTATTATTATGATTATGCAACTTGCATGCCAAGTCCTATTTTTGTGTAAAATCGCTTAATATTAAGATCAGTCAATTCATTAATGAATTTTATTCACATATAATGCCTTTCTATAGAGGATTCATCGAAATACCAATAATTCATTATTGAATTTTTACAGAATCCGGTTGGTTTTCAATCGATATTGAAAAATAGGTTTTTACCATATTATAGATTATATCTACTCACATATCGTGATTTTAATTTTATCCTTGATGTATTATAAAATTGAAAAAGCCCATCCAGCTAAGGATGGGCAACTGCAATGTTTATTGTGTTCCTGTTGAGAAAATTGGTCTATCTACTGCAACGTTCTCTATATTTATAGATGTCGGTCCTCGATTCGGTCCTTATTTATTCGGATTCTTTATAACGGTCATGTCGCACAGTCACTTATATGCGCATCGTCATCAAAAAATATCTACACCCTATCTAAAATAATCTTCTTATTACTGTATGGCAATAAGAAGATTTTTTTAAAACTTACGATGGGTAACTGGAATCTCGCTCCTTAATAATACCATCGCTTATTTAATAAAATATTCGCAAAATTAAATACAAATATCATCTGTCCTATTCTCTATGCTTTCCATTTCTTTTAAAAATTTCGTCATGGATATAGAAGGAAATATGATGCTATCGGTTTTCACATCGTATAGCCCAAAGGGATTTAAACGCAGCCCAGGAAGAAAGTCACAAGTTAAAAATAATAAGGTATATAAGATGTCGTGGAATGGAAACCCCCTCGATTGGACACTCGTTAATAATTCATCATTACATTCTACTGCCTTTTCAAATGAAGGGTCAGAAGTCATCATTCCCGTAAGCTGTAAAGGAATTTCGAGTATGATTTCTTTGCCATCGACAATTACGATTCCTCCTCCCAATTCATGAACACGTGAAGCAGCTTTTGCCATCGCCTCTGGATTTCTTCCGATGGTGAGCAAGTCAGTCGTTGTATTAAAGGTCGATGCCATTCCATCTAAATCCACTGCAAACTTTTCTAAAATACCTTTTGTCACCCACTCCCCCTTTCTATCGATCAGAGCTGCATACATAAGTCCTTCTTGATTCGAAAGATCGACAAACCCATTCTTGGTTGGAAGCCCCAAATCTTTTCGTTTGGTTATTACATTGCTCAGAAAATGAATAACAGGTACTGAATCACTTGAAGATTCGATTGGATAAAGATATAAATCATGATTTTCCAGAATTCCACTTGAAAAGGAAAATGGATTTTTAGGTAAATGCATATCCCAATCCAAATCTGGCATCTGGATCGTCAACTCTCCATTTTCTGCAACAATTTCCCCGTTTGAGATCACTAAGTCTGGTCGAAACTGCACCAAATCTGGCAACAATAATATATCCGCTTTTTTACCTGGAGCCAAGCCGCCAATATAATCGTCCTGTTTTAGGTATGTAGCCGCATTGATGGTAACCATCTGAATAGCTTTCATAACCGGGACTCCATGTTCCACAGCCTGCCTGACAAGTCCATCGACGAATCCTTCTTTTTCAATAAAAGATGGATGCGGACCATCTGTGGTCATCAAAATCCTGCTCGTACTTACTTGTCCATCTGTAATCAGCTTTATTATTTTTGACAAGTCCGGACGAAGCGAACTATTTCTTAGGACCGTCCATAAACCCAACCGTAAACGATCCAGGGCCTCTTCCGCGGTTATCGCTTCATGACAGGCACTTATACCTGTAGCTGCAATTGAATTTAATTTTTCATATGAGCAACCTGCATTATGCCCATCAGCTACTTTCCCCATTTTTTTAGCTGCATCTATAATATCGAGTAAAACTGGATCCCCTTTGTATAGTAATGGCCAACGAGTCACTTCTGCCGTTCCAAGTACTTCTTCAATCGAAAGTAGCTCCATTATGTCCTCTTTATTGAACCAGTCCCTTTCACCCGGATATTTAGCCTGTGAAACTAATCTTATTAACCAAAAAAAATTTCCTGGCAGTTTCTTCAACTCTCCTAGAAGCCTTTTAAAGCCCGAGTGACCCAAGTGCAAATAAAAAAATAGATTATCATTCACAGTAGTGGTAGTCCCCAACGGCAATACTTTTGCGGTGATACTTATAGGATTATATATAACCCAGGGATGTGCATGAGTTTCGATGAATCCTGGGGATACATACATACCATTGGCATCTATTACAGTGGTGTTTTCATTCATCCTCACTTCATTTTCCCCTACATATGCAATGCAACCTTTATATAGCGCAATATTTTGCTGAAGAAATTCACCAGAATAAACATTAATAACCGTTCCGCCTTTAATAAACATATCAGCGGGTCGTTTTCCTTGTGCCACTTCAATCAATTCTTTCCGTTCCGCTCTTGCATCCATTTTCCTCTCCCCCACCATTCAAATGACAATTGAACATTATTTCATGTTGGATGAATCACATTATAAATTTGCAGACATTCATATCAAGTCCACCTTCATGGAAATTGAATCTTCCTTGCTGTTTGTTTACGATTGCGATTTGATCTCCAGCTCTCTTAATTTAAATCTTTGTATCTTTCCTGTCGAAGTCTTTGGTAACTCGTTCACAAATTCAATGTCGCGAGGATATTTATACGGCGCTAACATTTTTTTGACAAATCCTTTTAATTCTGCTTTTGCTCCTTCACCTGATTCCGCGTTTACTTTTAATACTATATAGGCTTTTGGCTTTATTAAACCATTTTCATCCGTTACAGCCACTACAGCAGTTTCCAGTATATCGGGATGTGATAAGAGTGCGTTTTCTATTTCTATTGGCGATACCCAGATTCCATTTACCTTCATCATGTCATCATTACGGCCCGCGTACCAATAGAAGCCATCTTCATCCCTAAAGTATTTATCTCCGGTCATCAACCAATTACCAATAAACTTCTTTTTGTTTTCCTCATTAAGATTCCAATAAGAGGCTGCAATGCTTTCTCCTTTAATTAACAGGTCACCCACTTCATTCACCTGAGTTTCATGGCCTTGCTCATCCACTATTTTAGCTTCGTAACCGGGAACGATTTTTCCTGTACTTCCTTGCCGAATATCATCTACCTGATTGGAAAGGTAGATATGAAGTGATTCGGTCGACCCGATTCCGTCTATAATATCCAATCCGAAAACGCTCTTCCATTGTTCGATATAAGAAGCCGGCAGTGCCTCTCCTGCCGATACGCAAAGTCTAACTGAAGAAAGATCATAGGTTTCCTTCGTCTTCTCAATGTGATTGAGCATCGATCCATACAGAGTCGGGACCCCAAAAAAAATGGTGGGACGATACTTCTCTATCGTCTCGAACACCTTTTCTGCAGTCGGTCGATCTGGCATTAAAACAGTGGTAGCCCCGGCTCCAAAAGGAAAATACATCGCATTTCCCAAACCATATGCAAAGAATAGCTTCGAGGCCGAAAAAGTAATGTCATTTTCGGTGATTTGCAAAATATTTTTAGCGTAGTTTTTGAAGGCTTCTTCCATATCGGTTTGAAGGTGAATGACGCCTTTTGGCTCACCTGTACTCCCTGATGTATAGAGCCAGAACGCTTGATCATTAATATTGCTAAAACAAGGAGGCAGGTCTTTATTTGGTCTGCGAGTAAGATTCTGGAAAGAATGTTCGTTATCTTCCTTCAAGTTCTGATCATCCCCATCAACCAAGATGACATGCCTTAAGAAAAGTAATCTATTGTTAACAATCTTTAACTTCTCCCACTGTTCACAAGTAGTAACCAACACTTTTGAACGGCTATTATTCAAAAGATACTCATAATCCTTTGTCGGCAAAAGTGTATTGGATGGAATCGGTATTGCCCCAACCTTTATTGCACCGAAGAAACTTATGATGAATTCTGGAGAATCATGTAATATAAGTAGGACGCGCTGTTCCATCTCTATGCCCAGTTCTTTTAATGCCGCACCAAATTGATTGCCTAGGGTATCGATTTCTTGATACGTATAAGATTGATTCTCATAATAAATAGCGGTTTTATCCCCTCTGCCTGCTTCAATATTTTTCTGAAAAAATTTATAGGAAGCATTGTACATTGAGCCTAATCCTCTAATTTTACATTCGGTTTTTATCACACATTTACCCTCCTCAAAAAGCTACTGGTTTTCAAGCGTCTTCCCACCGTCTTCTTTTATACCAAAAAGTAGGCGGCTGCCATTACAAAGCCGGATAATTTCTCTACCTTTCCATTTTCAAAATCTCCTTTGTAGAAAAAGGCCATTCATTTGGAATCGCTATAAGAGACTCCATTTTGAGCAAATCCCCTTCCTGACAATGCTTTCCCTTTCGGTAACCGCTTTCAAATCAGTCCCCACTATCAAAGGTAAAGTAATACCAACAGACTATGAAATTTATATTCTGATATCCACGTCCATATTTTACACAGTTATAAGTGCAAAATGCACTGAACAGGTTCCTGATAAGACATCCCTCTTAACAAATAATGACTACCCATTCAGATCAGAAGGCTCATGAGGCCGGTCAGTAGAGTAAGAACTTTTCCAACGTATACTTTCAAAAACCGATTTACAGATTAGGCAATAATATTGCCTAACGAGCTGCGCAGTACCGAAGGATGAATATAATTCAACATTTTTGCCATCACAAAATGGACATGTCGGATTTTCCTTTTCAATGGCCATTAATTATCACCTCGTCCCTTAAACGCGGGATCAAAGCATCCTTATAGGAGTTTACTAAATTACTATTTGCAGGAAGGATTTCGTTTTCAATAAGCACACTGTTGTTTTCCACTTGTTTCAACCATGTAATGACTTCTTGTTCACAAAGTTTAAAAGCTCTCCCAAAACGGGCAGGAATTGAACCTCTATCATTCAGTAACTTGAGTGCCCAGTTTTTCGAGTATAATATATGCTCTAACTGTTCTCTTGCCAATTTATTGAATTGCAGTTCGATTTCACTGCCCTTTTGGTGTCTGGTTAAAGCGGTTATCAATGTATGGAGTGCCGTATTCATAGAATAGAGCCCTGCAATCAGTTGTATCCACTCCCCGATTTGAACAATGCTTTCAAACGCTTTACCCGTCTGTTCCTTCAGTTCCTTTTTGCTTCCTTTTCCGTTCTTCAAGTTCGTTCCCCAATTATAGAGAAGGCGTGCATGACCTAGCTCCGACTGGGCCATTGCAATTGCGGCAAGAGTTCCCTCTAAATCTGGACCACTGACACCGACCTCAACAAGACGGTCTCCTAAAATGAACTTATTATCAGCAATTGTTTCTATTAGAGTAATCAATTCAGCGTTAACTTTTGTGGAATTCATCATATTAAACCACCCTTTTCTTAAAAAATGGTTCTACTTCTCTAATGCATATCATGTTGTCCCGTTTGACTATATACATTTCCGCCCATTTTTCTTCATCATAAATATACCGGGCATAAACACGTGCCAACTCATCACTATTGGCCTCAACCGTTCCAATATGCATTAAATCGTCACCACGATTGATTCGGGAAAGTACATCATATTCATAGTTTTGGACTTTACTATCACTCATCTGGAACTAACCCCCCAAGTTTTTAATTTCTGCCTGCCTGCTTCACTCATTTGGTCCACCGTCCATGCAGGACTCCAAACCACCTCAATCTCCACTTCATGAACACTTTCTTCTTGTAGCAGTCTTTTTTTGATATCGTTTTCAATCCACTGCATGCACCCGCATCCTGTTGAAGTATATGTCATTGTTACATATGCTGTATTCCCTTGTTTTTCAACGCCATAAATCAAGCCCATATCGACAATGCTAATCGGAAATTCCGGATCAGCTACTTCTTGTAACGCAAGGATTAGAACGGGATCCTTATTTAACATTCCATCCATCTAGATCGCCTCATTTCGATAGGCCTCAAGTAACTGCTGCCCCTTTTGGATCCGGTTAACGAACTCCTGATTTTGGGGACCACGCTGCTTAAAACGCTTGATGACATTATCCCAAGTGTCAGGTTCATCATATTTCCACCGTTTGTTTTCCTCATCGAATTTACACGGGAAGGGAACTTTCAATTCATACTTCCCAGTCTCTGCAATGTATCTGGCCGGGATTTCAAGTCCAAGAGATTCACAGAAAGGAACAGCTGTTGACATCCATTTCTGCCTTAATTCATCATTCGTTTTTCCTTTCAATTTGTAATCCAACTGGGATGACCTACTTTTTAATTCATCGGCTACACCAAAGAATTCGAGGGACATGATAAACATCCAATCAATCGCTTCTTGAACCTGCTTAGCCGTTTCTGGATTTTTCATGGCTGCCTTCATTATGATTTCACCGTTTCTTAAATGGAACAGTTCCTCTTTATCAACTTTGACCAATGCCCGTTTCCAAGGACCATATGACGTATGTTGGTGTGCATCCCCCAATAAGGTGTATCCTGCTCGATCAAATAAGCCATTGAATACTCCTAGCTCGACCCAGTTATCCAATTTAAAGTCAAAAGCATAGGGATTCTTCCATCTATTTGATGGACGCTCATACAACATGTATTGAACATCTTCGCCTAGATCCTTTAATAACCTGTAGGCAATATGCGCATGGCCGATTTCATCCTGCATCACTGCAAGTGCCGTAATTTTATAATTTAAATTCGGGGCATCTTTATAAACAGTCAAAAGTGGCGGGACACTTAATAATTCTGTATCCCCAACGATCATTAAAGTTTGTTTCAATGCCTTTTTATAATTTTCATCCATATCTTCAACTCTTTCCACCACAAAACCGGCTTGGACCTTGCTCATTAAATCATTTGTAGATTCTGTCATTTCTCCCTCTCCTGTCATATTATGTTTTTTTAACCATCGTCTTATATAAGTAATATAATAATTTACTTTATCTGGTTAGTCAACACTTTATCAGATTTTTCAGAAAACAAATAAAACGAGATGCACTATAGGGCATCTCGCTTTATTTGTTTATAACTCATAACGAAACATTGGGCCATCCAATTTTTTTTGAATTCTTTTTTCTGAGACTAAATATTCCAAATGGGCTAACGTTTCTGCAATGGCGAATCTCCATTGATGATCAGTTAACTTCTTATGTTGAAAAAGCTTTTCCGTAATATCGTACGCCACTTGTCTTGATTCCAGAATGGTTAAAATGGTTGCTAAGCGTTCATCATGATGTTCCATGATTTCCTTAGCTCGCTGTGCAAGATTTTCTATTGGTGTTCCATGGGCGGGATATGCTATGCTCACATCTTGATTACCAAGTTGATGCAAAGTTGAAAGGTAACTTTTTAAAGGGTTTTGATCAGAATTGGGCCATAGACTAATATTCGGTGTAATCTTATTCAAGACGACATCGCCTATTAACATGATTTTCTGGGTCTCCTGATAAAAGCATAGATGTCCCTCTGCATGACCACTATATGTTTTGACGCTCCATCTTCCTCCAGGACTTTCTAAATATTCATCTTCAAAATCCTCAATTCCAGGAAGTGGATTCACTTTATTTGAAAGAAACATTACATTCTCTTTCACTTTCGTCAACAAAGGCTCTGGAACAGCATGTTTACCAAATAAGTCATATGTTGCTTCGGCTTGTTTTGTATTACCGCCAAACACAGTTCTAATCATCTTGGCTTCCACTTTACTCATATAAACGCGTGCACCGGTTCTTTGCTGCATCCAGTCGATTAAACCAGTATGGTCGGGATGAAAATGGGTCAGGATAATCTTTGATATATCTGTTGGATTGATGGACAATTCCTGAAGGACTTTTTCCCAATACTTCTTAGCGACTTCTGTTGGAAAACCAACATCCACCAGTACGATTTCTTCTTGCATTCGAAATAAATAACAATAAACATGCTTCATGGGGAATGGAACAGGTATCCCTATGCGAAATAAATAATCCGTTAATTGTTGATAGTTTCCTGATGGCTCAGAAATGGTTATCACTCCTAAAACTGGATTCCATCTTTGTTGAAAGGAAAACAACACTTCCTTTCTATCCCTTGTTTCAATCGTTAACCTCTACGCTTTTGATTGCAATACAAGAGCAATGCCTGTTCGTAAACCAGTAGCTCTCCCTTTATTAATCGCATATTACTCATAATCAAGGTCAATCATCTCTTCCAAATGATCCCACATGGCATGGGCAATCGATTTTTTGCATCCCCCTTTAATCATGATAGATTTCTGAAAACGGGTTGATTGCTTTCTCACGATTTACAAATCCCGCTTTATCAGGAGGATATTCCATGATTGATTCAAAATATTTCACCGCTTTGACCGAGGTAAGCTGATGAATATTCCAAAATAGCTCCCTAGCCTTGATCCCATGCCAGTCTTCAGGTAATAAATCAAGCGGGAAACTAGGGTCCAGGAAAAGGAACTTCCTATATTCGTGAACAAGCCGGGTTCGTTCATAAAAACATTCTTCATTTGAAATGCTATCTTCCCAAACAGCCTGCTGCATGTCCTGGAGCTTCGTTTCATATTGCTGTATGAAAGTTAAATAGTTTTTGTTTATTTCATTTAGATTCCAACAAGCACGTAAAATCTCTTCATTTGAGTGGGTGATGACTTGACTAGAACTGAAAATAATCAGGTAGTCCTTTAAATCATATGTATCCATCAACGTCAGAACCTGTTTTTCTAAAGGATTGGGACTGACCCAAATACTATTGGACAAAAGCCCGAAACCTGTCCAGCTCAATTCCTTACGCACTTGATTCCTCAGCACACGTTTCTCCTCAGGGATGGAGTATGTAACCACTCTCCACAAACCATCCCAATGATTATTCCGGATCGTGTAGACACGTTTGACACCATCATCCATATTGCGTTTCCCTTTTTGAGTTAATGAATAATAGCTTTTATTGCCTATTTTCCGCCCAGTTATCAAATCCTGTTGAACGAGACGCAGAATCGCTCCACGCACAGAGGATTCAGAAACACCAAAATGTCCCATCATTTTAATAAGTGTCCCAATCCATACTTCCCCACCGTAGAATTGGACGAAATCACCAAAAAGAGTATACAATAATGACCTTGGTTTCATGTTGATTCTCCTGTTCTCATAAAGCCTTTTCTTCTTAATGTAATCTAAATTGGCTCAATTTTCAAACTTATCGGAGATAAACACCCCTTCATATTGCTATATAACTTTTAATATTCCTTTTATATTTTCTGGAATGGGTACTGCCCTAAACCCATCATCCCCGATGGAAGTCCAAGCGCGAATTTCATAACCGTACCCAGTCCTTTTTTTTCCACAATAAACTTCATGATGAAAACGAATGGTCTTTGTTTTCACCTCATTCACATGCGTGTATATTGTCACCTCATCGTCATAGTACAGCGGTTTTTCAAAAGTACACTTCGCTTCGAGCAATGGGATGATGATTCCCCTCTCTTCTTCCAAATATTTAGGGCTCATATCTATAGAACGAAAAAAATTATGACCCGCTATATCGAACCATTTATAATAATTCGGATAATAGACAATTCCTGCCCGGTCTGTATCACCCCAATGAATTTGGAATTTCGTTTCGTTCACTCGCCTTTTCATATGAGTTTCTTCCATTATAGTTACACCATCCTTCCAGTAGCATTCGTAGTAAAAAAAGCAATATCGGCAGGAACCGATATTGCTTTTTTACTTTTAAAAGGACAAATCAATCATTTACCTTTCCACTGTGGGACACGCTTTTCAAGGAAGGAAGCTAAACCTTCTTTAGCATCTTCTGAGCGGAATAAAAGATTCTGTATTTCCCCTTCATAACGGATCGCCGCATTTAAAGGCATTTCTTTACCGTTCATTATCGATAGTTTAATATTGGTTACTGCATAACTAGCTTTACTTGCGACATTTTTGGCATATTGCAATGTTTTTTCACGTATTTCATTTTGTGGAAAAACCCGATCTACTAATCGTATTTCCTTAGCTTCCTGAGGCGAGATGGACTCCCCTGTGATATTTAGGTCGATTGCCTTGGAGTGACCAACTAATCTAGCCATACGTTGTGTCCCCCCTGTACCTGCAAGGACCCCAAGGTTAACTTCCGGTAAACCGATTTTCCCTGCCTTATCACCCATAAAGCGAAGATCACAACCCATGGCCATTTCCAGTCCCCCACCTACTGTATGACCTTCCAAGCATGCAATCCAAATTTGCGGTGAACGGGCAATTTTATCAAGAGTTTCATTACAGAATAAGCAGAATTGTGTTTTAAAAACCGGATCAGCAGCTTTGAGGAAGTTAATATCCGCTCCGACCGAGAAAAATTTAGGCATATCGCTCATTAATACAGCTACTTTCATATCTGGATCAAAACGAATATCATCAATTGCAGCATTTAATTCTTTGTAAAAATCAAGCGTATAGGCATTCGACTTATTAATATGAAGATGTACCTCCGCCACTCCAGTTTCTTTGTTTTTTTGGATTGTAAGCGTTTGCTTCGTTTCGACTGCTGTACTCATTCATCAACACTCCTCTAATTTTTATATTACGTTTTATTTCCCTCCGTTTATATTACATAATATACTACTAAATTTTCAGAATTGCAATTATTTTTGGTAAATTATTTAAAAATTACATTTAACGATACATTTATAATGAATTAACAATGATAGGAATTGTTCATTTTGACAGCATTAAACCCTGGTTTCGGATATGAAGATATAGATGTGAGTTGGATATGCGCTTAATAGATCAACAAGATCAATTATAAAGAAATGACCAGCTCATATAGAACTGGTCATCACTTTTCTTACCCTTACTTCTACTTTTTAGTTTTTTCAATCACCATTCTTCATACTAAACATATAATACATCAAAGGAAAACCGGGGGTATCAACATGCAAGACAATCAACACGGATCGCAAATGAATGAGGTTGAAAAGTTTGATGAATGGGTAAAAAGTTTTTTTCTGGATCCGGAAACTTGTGCGTTGGATCATCAACTTTTTTCAATTGATATATACGAAAGCGACGATGAGTATATGGTGGAAGCGGTTTTGGAAGATCATGATGTGAAAGATATAAAAGTTTGCCTATGTGATAATGAGCTATCGATCATCGTTGACGATACCGAAAAGCATTTTCTTGAAAAAAAAGAAGATACACTACCCACACAGAGAAAGATTCCTTTCCCCTTTTCGATTTGCTCACGAAGAATTTCCGCTGAATTCTCGAATCCGATATTGGTGATTCGCATCCATAAGTTTTCCCCCGGAAAAACAGCTGAAGATATTAACATTGAGTAGTTCATTCATAAATATAAAAAGAATGGCCTAAGGAAACCTACCCCTTAGCCATTCTTTTTTCTTAATTTTAACCAGCAAAATAAAAGGACGTTCGACTTCCTTTTTGTGTCGAAATGACTTGAAGCTGGGCATCAATTCTTTCTTTTAATTCCGGTACATGGGAAATGATCCCGACCAATCTCCCGGTGCTTTGTATATCCATTAATGCTTCTATCGCATGATCAAGAGATTCAGGATCGAGTGTACCGAAACCTTCATCTATGAACATCGTTTCAAGTGAAATTCCGCCAGCATTCTGCTGGACAACATCCGCAAGGCCCAAGGCAAGTGCAAGGGATGCCTTAAAGCTCTCGCCTCCCGAAAGTGTTTTGACATGCCTCTCATGCCCTGTATATTGGTCATACACAGATAACTCAAGACCGCTCTGGATATTCCTGCGTGTAGGATCAAGCTTTCGCAACAGCTGATATCTGCCGCTTGTCATTTTCAGCAGCCTTGAATTGGCTTCTTTTAGGATATCATCTAAAAAGGCTGCCAGTACATAACGTTCAAAAGTTATTTTGAACGAGTTTTGACCTTTGGAAATCTCAGACAGATGACCTACGATACTATACCTTTCATCCAAACTTTTTTGATCTTCCCTGATTTGCGCCAATTTCCTTTCGATTTCTTCGTTAGTCCGTTTTTCAGCCTTCAACTCATTCTGATTTTGGCGTAACGACTCCAATTCTTCATCTATGAAATCGAAAGTCTTTTTCAATCCTTCAAAATCCGGTTTGGTCACATCTTTTAATTTCATTTCCAAATCATGAAACAGGCTTAAAACACTTTGCCATTTTTGATTATACTGCTGAACTTGGTCTTCCAAATTTCCAAGAGCCGCTTCCGATTTTTTTGCTGCCGTATATTCTTTATAATTGGAAAAGCCTTGATTGGTCATATCTGTAATAAACTTTTCCCGCTCCTCTTTCAATTCTTCATTTAAAGCCTCTAAATTTCCACTTAACGATTCTTTTTTTGCATTGATGGCCGCTTCTCTTTCCTTCACCGATTGAAGGGTTTTTTGTGCATCTTCAAAGGCCAATTGTAAGCGTTTCTGTGTTTTTACAGCCATTTGGTAAGCTGCATTATATTCTTCCTCTGTCCGTATTCCGTCTGGCAAGGAATCGGTTAATCCTGTTAGTTTTGTAAAGTTTTCTATATACCTGGTTTTCCCTTGGTCCTCTTTCCTTTCTAAGGAGACCAGATTATCCTTAAGCTGGGATGCTTTCTCTTTTAAATCCACCAACCTTTTTTCCAGATCATTGGATACAGATTTTTTCCGTATTAATTCTTTTAGCTGCTCTTGCAGCCCTTTTCCTTTTTGTACAAACTGTAGCAAATGCTCATCAATATCTTCACACCTAAACTCCGGCATGTCATTTTGTAAGTCACTAAGCTTTTCTTGTGAAGACACTAGCAGTGCATCATATTTGGATTTCACTTGATAATATTCACTTTCAGCTTGGCCTTTTAGTTCTTCTGCAGTTTTCAGCTTGTTTTCTTGTTCTTTCAGTTCCAAATCTGTCGGCATATGCTCATGCATTTGCGCTGGTTTTGGATGACTTTGCGAACCGCACACTGGACAGTTTTCTCCGGAGTGCAGCATGGAAGCAAGCATGCCCGCTTGGCCTGATCTCCAGTTTCGGTTCAGGTTTTCCAGTTTTTCCTTGTCCTGAATTTGTACTTTTTGCAACGCCTGGAACCGATTATCCTTTTCATCCAGAACTCGTTTCGTATTCTGGATTTCATAAAGAACTTCTTGAAGCTTTTTAATTTTCGATAACGATTGATTATTTCTTTCTGCTTCAATTTCCTGATCACGATAGAGGACAGCCGCTTTTTCCGCTTCTGTTTTTTCTTGAGCAACTTTCTCTGCTTCCGCTTCTATCGACAGATGTTCCGAAACAGTTTTTTCACGAAGCCGTTTACTAGTTTGCCACTCTTTTTCATCTAAAGTAACTTGTGCTTTTAAGCTTGCGAAAGTCATGACAGCTTCTTTTACCTGCTCAAGCTGATGAACAGTCCGGACTGCCTGCACTCTTTGATTTTCCTTCAACTTTTCCTTATCATAGGAATCCTGCTTCTCAATGCGCTCAGTCCGTAGCTTCTCGGACTGAGTGCTTAACTTTTGAAGTTCGGCATTCGCATCTTGTACTTGTTTGCCGATTCGCAAATAGTATTGTTCCTGCTTTTCAAGCGAGGCCGCTTTGTGTGCCATTTTTATATGGACTTTCACTAGCTCCATTTCTGGCAGCTTTGCTTCAAGGGCCTCCTTTTCTTCGCGCAGTTTTTCTTTTTCCGAAAATCGATTTAATAAATCGACAGCTTTTGAAAGTTCTTGGTTTACTTGATCACGAGCTTTCTGCTTATCCTGTATCTGTTTATTTATATCCTCATTTTTTTCTGCCGCTTGCAAAATGACTTTTTGTAACATTGGTAAAACCTGCTGTTCATTAGGTTCTTCCCTTTGTAACTGTACCTGCAATTCTTCATGGTTGCCAGGCTGGATGCCTTTCATTAATTCAATTCGCCGCTGAGCACTTTTTTCACTTTTCTTTCTTAGGATGGAGGCCTCTTCTTTTAATTTTTCTTCTATTCGCTTATAAAGTTCAGTATGAAATAATTTCTGGAGAATCTGTTCTTTATCCTTGCTGTCGGAAGTTAACAGTTTTCGGAATTCATTCTGTGGAATCATCAGGATTTGCCGAAATTGATTCGCATCAAGTCCAATGAGTACTTTGATTTTTTCTTCAACTTCTCGTACATTTGCACCCAGCAATTTTTCACCGTCTGCCAATAGCTCATATAATTCAGCCTTTGCTCCAACTGTTGTTGTTCCTTCACCTGATTTTTTCCTGCGTTCCTGCTGCGGCGATCGGGTCACCAAATACGTTTTTCCACGTAGGGTAAATTGTAACGAGACTTCCGTCAACATATCATCTTCGGCAAACTGACTTCGCAAATCTTGCCCGCTTCGATCTTCACCGCTTGCTTTTCCATATATCGCAAAACTAATCCCATCAAAAATCGTAGTTTTCCCTGCTCCTGTCTTTCCAGAAATGACAAACATGGTCCGTTCTCCAAGGGAATTAAAGTCAATGGTTTCCCTTCCTGCATATGGCCCAAATGCCTGCATCGTTAAAATATCCGGTCTCATTTCGAAGCCTCCTCTTTCTTAACAGCCTCAATTACCGAAACCATCAAATCCTGCTTTTGAAGATCAAAGTCCCGATCTGTCATTTCTTGATAAAACGTTTCAAATAGGTCCAATTCTGATTTCCGTTCATCTTTTACAGAAGAGAAGGATTTTTTCCTTCTAAGGTCGGTCAAATCCCATTTTCGCTCTAGATGCAGTACGTTCGGATAAATCTGGCGTAGACGGTTAATCGGATCGATCAGTGCCCCCTCATCAGTTAGCGTTATTTTTAAATAGTCATCCCTTTTTTGCGATTGATAGAAAACGGGGTCGAGTAACTCTTCCATATCTCCGGATATTTCCCTCATATCGAACTTGGGTGCCAAAGAACGATAGCGTATATTAAAGCTTCCATCTTCTTGCATATCGACGATGGAAAGCGATTTATTCTGCTTAGCCTCAGAAAAAGAATATTTTAATAGTGATCCAGAGTAAAACACCTTTGGATGACGTATCGCGTCTGGACTATGTAAATGCCCAAGTGCCGTATAATCGAACGCATCGAATAAGTCGGATGAAACACAGCCCGAACCACCTACCGACAAGACCCTTTCCGAATCGCTCGTTTTCCCGCCTAATACAAAAGCATGTCCTACGAAGACATTCGGCTCATCCTTGTTGAAATTTTCGGCAATCGTTCCTGTTATCCGCTTCATAGCTGCTTGATGTGAATGGATACTATCATCTTCAAAAAGATGGCGGACCGTCCCAGGTTCTGCATATGGTACACAATAAAAGTTCACGCCTTTAATGCGAACCGGCTCACATGCTTTTGTCAATTTCCCATGAATGTATAACTGACTATGACGATACCATGATGAACCGAATGCAAGCCTCTCCGCAGAATCATGGTTTCCCGATATCGCTACGATCGGTGTATTCATTTTCACATTAATCGTATAAAGAATCTCATCAAGAAGCTCTACCGCTTCAGTAGGCGGAACGGAACGGTCATATAGGTCACCGGCAATCACAACAGCATCCGGTTTTTCCTCTTCGACAATTTCTATGAATTGCAAGAGCGCATGCCTTTGGTCATCTGTCATATGTACCCCGTGAACGATTTTCCCTAAATGCCAATCAGCCGTATGGATAAATTTCATAGTTTCACTCCGTCCTCATTTTTCTTCCTATTATTATATCAAAAATTTAACGAATAGCATGGTTTGGGTACAAATGTTCTAATTTTTACCACACTGCCCCATTCTTTTGAATTATTCAGAATAAAAAAGCAAACTCCAAAAGAGTCTGCCTTTTTCATCATTAGCTGAATAGGTGTTCATATGGACCCATATTCACCTTTCTCTCAGCTAATTTTTTTTGTAAAAATTTATGGTCACGTTTTGGTGTAGCAATGATATAACCGCGTATCACTAAATCTTCCGTAATATCTCCCGCTTTTTCCTTTAACGCCAACTCACCGATTTTCCCCGCGATTTTATGACGTGCAACATCACGAAAAAGTTCTGGCACAGGGCTCACTAAATCTTCTAGTAATTCCTTTTGCTGTTTTGACCATAAGTGCTTTGTTTGTTCCAAATAGTATTCTTCCCAATCCATATCGGATTTCCCATCTTCTTTGGGGAACCTTTTCAGGAACTTGCGAAACATGAAAAATCCACCTATGCTCATCAATATTATTAAAAGGGCTACCCAAAATAGAATAAACCATAAAAACCATCCACTAAGCAAAGTACCACCTCATATGTATAGAATGATCGTCACTATTATTATAGACAGTAACCCATATCTTTACAAGACTGGCAATGCAATCATTCCTGACCGTTCATTTCCAGCAAGACGAGCGAAAAATCCCCCACCGCATTTTCTTCATATAGATTTGTGACCGAAGTTGCATAGTTAAAAATCTCTGCTCGAAACTCCTCGTTTGACTGTGGTATCTTTAAATCAAATACCATTTGATAAAGCAGTGTTGTAATATCATGATATTCACTATGTGTAACCTTGAAATTAAAACTGACTTTTCTGACTTCCTTACCTTCAGAATCCTTTACGGTTTCAGAATGAAAATCAGTAACATGCAGTGGAACATCATTTAATATGACCTCATCTACCATTTATCATCGACTCCTTTACTATGGTTAAAGTCATGTTATCACTAGAGGCTTTCAACGCCAATAATTCAGCCTTGAAAAATAAAAAAAACGTGCACAGGAAACCCGAGCACGTTTTCTTCAAATCATTTAATTCCCTTTTTTTACAATAATACGCCATTTAGCGTCATCGATTTGTTCAAACTCCGTGATTTCATGACCTTCAGTAGCGGCCCAACGCGGAATGCTCTCCGTCGCTTGTGTGCAATCGAAATTAATGATCAATTCCTCTCCTTTTGCCATATCCACTATCGCTTCTTTTGCTTCCACTAAAGGAAATGGACATACCATTCCAGTCGTTTCCAATACTTTCGCCATTTATATTCCACTCCTTGATTAAAAATTTTCGCCTCGAATCTTAAGACGCTTTGGATATAGCCGCTGCCTGCTTTTGCTTACGGATAATCGTGAAATAAGTCGCTACCCATGTACCTAGTAGGAAAAAGACAATCGCGATCCAACCCTGCCAAGCAAATAACGCCGAGTTCACCAGACCATTGCCGATTGTGCATCCTCCGGCAACACTTGCACCGAATCCCATGATTACACCGCCAATAGCATTGTTACGTAATGTTTTTATATCAGGCAAGCGCCAACGGAATTCCCCGCTCCCTTTGGCAGCAATGAAAGCCCCGAGGAAAATACCCAATACTAAAAACGTACCCCAATCGATTAACGCATCATCGCCTGTTATAAGGAAAGTTAGAATGTTCGCAGAAGGCGCTGTGATTCCAAGTCCGAACATCCTGCCTGTCATTGCACTTAGCGGCCAAGCAATGATTGCTATCAGGCCAACCAATAATGCTGTAACAAAGGGATGCCACCGTTTTTCGAATAATATGTGGGCCAATCCCGTTTTTTTCTGTTTGATTTTAAAGATTGGTAGTTTAGGTTTTCTCAATTCGCGAATCACCATGATGCCAACCAAAAGTGTCACAATAATTACAAGGACCCATGGCGAAACATTCAATGTTTCATGAATGTACGTATCGCTTGTCCGATAGGACAGCAGATTATCCCCAGCCACTTTCCAAACACCATATTTCGTCATTGCTGCCCCAAGCATATATCCAAAAAGGGCAACCCAACTGCCAATCATGCCCTCTCCGGCACGATACCATGTTCCAGTGGCGCAACCGCCTGCCAGAACCATTCCAATACCAAAAATAAAGCCACCGACGATTGTTCCCAACCATGGAAAACCATCATTTCCAAACTGAATGACCCCTGTATCCTTCAATGCATAAACACCAATACTTTGTATCGCTATAACAACGAATGTAGCTAAGAACATCCGTCCATCGTTAGCTAAAATCAAATCTCGATATGCACCAACAACACAGAAACGGCCTCTTTGAAGCACAAATCCAAGCAGTAAACCACAAATAATCCCGAACACAATCATTTGTAACATGAACCGTTTCCCCCTTAAGTAAAATAATAATAATACTACTAATATAGTATAATCCGGATGAAATTACTAGGTTTTCGGATTAATTTTTTTACCCTCATGAAAAGTTCCCATGCTAATGAAAAACCTGAGTCATTATGAATCGACTCAGGTTTTTTTTTATTGTCCCTATGATAAATCCTAAATACATGTATATCACACCATGCTACTTCGGCCGAAACTGGCTGCTTTAACTTTCCTGTATTGGTAAAGCATGGCGATTCTCCACGGAACGATCATCGCAAAAGCAAGTAAGAAAAACATTCCGCTCAATACACCGATTTCAATCGTGCTTCCCAGCATCAGTTTTGCCACCAGTCGAATCACCATGAGACCAATCAATATGAATATGAACGCTTTAGAGCGCAGAATGTAAATTTTTTCATCCCTAACTTCAAATTTAGATGTTTTAATCAATAAGATGGAAAATAACATCCCTGCAACAAGAGCCTCCAACAATTCGTATCGAGTCACCCTAAACATCGGGAAAATAAACATCAACGCACCCGTACTCATAAACAGCGGCGGTAAGATGATTTTCTTTTCATTCACTGGTTTTTTCGTTTCCTTCATCCGTAATACGAAAACACCTATAGCCATCACAATCGCTATACCTGTTGATATATATATCATCTCTTAACCATCCCTTTAAACTAAAAATAGGTAAGTACCATTAAAAATTATGACTTCAATTTATAAACAAAGTATATATTACCTATTTGAGATAAACAAGAAGAGTGTTATTAATTAAGACCATTTTGATGTTATACAATACCCTGCCCTCGTCAAAAGGATTGAAGATACAATCTTGCGCCCCGTTTTCTATTGCCTCGACAACCACTTTTTGCTGATCCAGGGCAAAGAACAATATAACCTTTGCAGCCTGAAATACCCTTCTTAATTTTTTTGCGGCATCCTGCCCCCCGCTCATAATTGGAATGTTCATATCCATCGTTACAAGGTCAGGATTCAAATTGAAGCGTCATTATCATATACTCTAGCGTCAGCATAGGCGTCCTCCTCATTCAAACAAGAGCACGCATAAGCAATATAATGATTTTTATATATAATATTTTTCAGAATATATAACTTTAGACGCAGAATCAACAGGGATGACACGAGAAAGGAGGAAATGACACACCATAAGACCTAACAGCAGGTAATCCAAATAGAATATTATTGAAAAAATAGCTTATTATGGACTAAAATCCCGTAAAGCCACCGAATAGTCTAGACAGGACTGCGATTATTTTGGTCATCCAATTAAAAAACAAAATCACACCCATTACTATCATTAAATATCCGCCAACCTTCATGATGTATTGGCTGTACTTTTTAATCCATTTCAATTTTCCGACAAAGAAGGATAATATGAAAAAAGGTATGGCAAATCCTAAAATATAGGCAGTCATATAGCTCATCGCAGCACTAGGATTAGTTGCCCCCAGTGATATGACAGCACCTAATAGCGGACCTGCACATGGGGTCCATCCAGCCGCAAAGGCAAGTCCGATAAGAATGGAACCTATATATCCGCTAGGTCGGTTCTTAAATTCAAAACGACTGTCTTTCATCAAAGATTTTGGCTGAAATATTCCAACAATGAATAAGCCAAAAATGATAATCAGGATGGCACCGATTTGCCGGATTAATTCTTTGTAATTCGCGAAAAAAGCACCTAGGTATGTTGTGCTAAAGCCTATTGCAATAAAAACCAGAGAAAACCCAAGAAGGAAGAATAAAGTATGCAGCATGCTTCTTCTTTGGAGCATGGCGTTCTCGGATTTGATTTCACCAACACTCATACCAGTAATATAAGATAAAAAGGCCGGATATAGCGGTAAGCAGCATGGCGAAATAAAACTTAGAAATCCCGCCCCAAAAGCTAAAAACATATTAATATCATTCAAATAAGCTCACTCCTATGTATGTCAACCTATAAACATTGTAACAAATAAGATAAAAAAATACATTTATGGAACTGTGAATATTTCATGACAACCAATTGCTTATAACTGGATGGGGCGACGGATTAAGAGAACTTATTGAATTCATTAGTCCAAGCCGATATAATTGTTATATTCATACATATTTTACAACGAACGCATAAATTAAGGGTACCTTGAAAAAATGTTGGGGCCAGAAAGGAAATATAATGGCTAAAAAGAATGAATTTCTCGAACAGATTGAATTAAAGAGAAATGAACTTATCAAGATTGTCGCTAAAGATGGTTTAAACTCGCATGTTGCCGTTGAATATAGCCAGCAACTTGATCAATTATTAAATAAATATAATGAACTTTTTTATAAAACCGGTACAGATTTTTAACTCAGTTCATCTCCCATAGATAACCACATATTTTATTATATGAATTATTTTGCCGTCAATCTCTCCTTTTTACATTCTTTCACAATTTGAATACATGGGCATGACCTTTGCTATATAAAAAAACAGGCAAGCGCTAAGTGCGATGCCTGTTTTCCTGTTTTTTCATAAAATGATGCATATGAATCATTTTGCCATATCAACATCGGATGTCGGTGCATTGTTTGCCACAACAGAACAATAGGATATCCAGCTAAGATAGGAAATCCCCAGACACTGTTCACAAGACTTCCTCCCCCATTGGCACCTGTTGTATGTTGTTAAATTCCATTTGCAGCACCCATTAATAAACACCTCATATGAAGATCTGTTTTCAGTACTTAATACAGCAGACAGTCCCAGATTCACCCGTATCCGAGAAAAAACGAATTTTGTGAATTTCGCGCATTTACTCGTGATCAGTATATTTAATTTTATTTATAGGGCGCTACCAGAAAGTACAATTAAGGAATTATTTAAGAACAGCGGCTTAGCAAATACTAGTCCAGGTTCATTCAACAGGTCATTCAAATGAAAATGATAAAAATTAGGTTTGACAAATCGCTTAAACTATATTATCTTTAATTAAAGATTAATTAATTCGAGATAATACTTTTTATTTTTTTGGGCAATAATCTCGAATTAAAGATATCTAAATTCAAAATAAATTCCAGGAGGAATCATAAATGATTGGTATAGGTTTATTAGTTATACGTGTAGTAATCGGGTTATCATTTGTTGGACATGGAGCTCAAAAATTATTTGGATGGTTTGGCGGTTATGGCTTGAAAGGTACAGGTGGCTGGTTTGATTCGATTGGTATGAAGCCAGGAGTTACCATGGCACTATTTGCTGGTCTATCAGAGCTTATTGGCGGAGCTTTATTTGCTTTAGGTCTCCTTACACCCTTTGCAGGTATATTAATTGCACTAACCATGCTTGTTGCGATCGTTAAAGTCCATGGAGCGAATGGCTACTGGGCAACTCAAGACGGTTATGAATATAATCTTGCCATTCTTGCAGTTGCTATTGGCATTGCGATAACCGGAGCTGGCCCATACTCACTTGATTCCTTTCTTTTTTAAGGAAATCACTCGGGCTTGCAAATCCTACATTATGAAAAACACGGAGTTCGATAAAGCCACTCCGTGTTCAGTTTGTAGACAAAAGGGGTTCGGAATTAAACATTCCGAACCCCTTTTGAAATCCCCTTTGAATGTTCGCCTGAATTTAAGAGATTAGGACTCTACGAGCCCACTATGTTAGGTCAGTTTTAGAGCTTGCCATGTCCAACTGGCCATCCATCTTCTTTACATTCATGGCAGCGAAAGTAAGCATCCTGCATCGATCATTTTTTAAGTCCCCTTAAAGTAGTCCAACGCATGCCATGCTTTTCTTTTGCATCTGCGAATACACGCTCAATCGTTTCTTTATGTTTCGCATAGATAGGTTTTACATCTTGATGTGACGCAGATGATCTGCTTCTTCCACATATGTTTGCCAGATATGCCGTGTCACCACTTTTTGATAAACTTTTCTTTCTGTACACCGTGATAAAGATGAGCAGCTTGCACAGATGTGTTTGCGAGATTTGTACTCGAGATAGCCCTCTTTATTGGTTGTTGGATACGTTAATAGCTCACCCGTTGAGCAAATGAAACCATCAACATGTTCATCGTATACCTATTCATGTTTGCGTTAGAACCCTTCTTTTGTTCAGGGACGTAATAGGGTAAAGCCGGTATGCTTTCTTTGTTAAATAGGTAGTTTGTAATTGCTGGTGTTTTATAAACTGCATCTACGGCAACGGCTTCCGTTTTTCCAACTTTCTCAATCAATTGTTCAACAAATGGCTATAAGATTTGACTATCATGTGTATTTCCAAGTGTTACAATCGTTCCTCATACAAAACCGTTGCGGTCTTCGGTCGCGTGGAATGAATAGGCAAACTGTTTTGTTCGTTCATCTTTCACCCAGTAGCCACTCTTTGAATCAATTGTACTTTCTTTTATTTCTTGGGTTTGTTTCTTATCAAATTTATCCGGAGGAAAAGGCTTCTTTCCATCAACATCCCAATTGTACAAGCCATAAAAAAATGTAGACACTCTTCTGGTGTGAAGGCTTTACTAAATTAATTGGTCCCCTAAATACTGAGACCTGGAAGAGCCGTGTCCTCCTCCCTCTTCTAAGCGTTCCTTAAAGAAACTCCCTTTCCTCACCAAAATTCCCAAATGTATCTGCCGTTGAGACTTTTGCTGGTCAATGAAAAATAGTATGTCTTAGTTTCCGAAACAGCTTGGAAAAAGAATACTCAGTTTTTCATTCTTTACAAAGATTCAATCTGAAAATCACTTCAATCATATAAATGATCCTTCCAAAAAAAAACCGGATTAAGAAACACTTTTATATGTGTTCCTTATCCGGGGTTTTATGAAAACCATTACGCAATTTTTATTTCACTAATATATGTGCGTCTATTTATTCAACCATCCTGGAGAGTGAATGATCGCTTCCCATAATGGCGCTGGAATATCAAGTTGCTGCTGTTTATTTTTGTCACGATTTCAGCTTCCCTGCCTTGTTCCACTTTTTTGTAACCATTCAGGATCGATGATGATTTCACGGCCTAATGCGATTAACGGAACGCCCGATTGCAGTGCTTTGATCGCATCATCCGCTTTATAGATGGAACTAACACCAATTAAAGTAACTTGATCCCCGATACATTCTATAATAATCTCTATCCGAGGTTGGTCAACCTCAGTTCCCCTCCTAGCTTTCGACCAGAAATCCATTATAGAAACATGAAAGATAATCCAGATCCTTTGTTACAAATCCATCAATTAATCCTAGTGTATCCTCCATGGTGATTCCTGATATTTCCGGTTCCTCGATGAAAAAACGTTCATACTAGCTAACTTCGGCGTCGGTTGAAGTCCTGTCAAAGGCCACTACTAATTTCTTTCCTAAATCGAATGATTCAAATAATGGTGTATATTTAGAACTCAATTAGTATTCCTCCATTTAGTTACCCACCATGTTGTTGATATAAGTCCTTAATTCATAATATACATCCGCAAATTATGATAATAATCATCCATGTTTTCTGATTAATGCCGAAATGACTTCTTTTGGCTGGAAGCCAATAGCTTGATCTACCTTTTCTCCATCTTTGAATAGAATTAGAGCTGGAATTCCCATCACTCCATATTCGCTTGTCGTATCTGAATTTTCATCCACATTAAGTTTTACGATCTTAACCTGATCACCCATTTCCAAGTCTATTTCATTAAGCACTGGGGCAATCATTTTACACGGACCGCACCACGGTGCCCAAAAATCAACCAATACTAAACCTTCCTTGATTTCACTAGCAAAATTATCATCTGTTACATGTTCTATTGTCATGATCATTTCCTCCTTGTATTATCCGAAATATTTAAGATCTTTACTCATCATCTATTTAAATCAATTCTTGCGATTCTATTTCCCGGCATAAGAAATTCTGATTTCCTCGCATTTATTTTCGGATGGATTTTGATGGATTCCAATTTACCGGATAACTCCATAAACCATGTTTCATCTTTAGAAAGTAACGCCAAATCTATTAAGGCCATTAGATGAGTTTCATTACTGATTTCTAGATCCGGTAATTTTTCAGTCCATTTACTCGGAATCCAAATCGATTTCCCTACCGCTTTTTCATTGTCACTTTCCACCACATTCACTTTAACGATTTCTCGATTATCACTTACGGTTTCAATGAAACCATGGATAAGTTCCCCATCTCTTGATTTTCCCTGTACCCAATCCCCATTTTTGAACTGATTATTTTCAACCATTTCCTTAACACCCCTTTTATGTTCATTTGATATTCAAAGTTATTAACTGTAATAATAAAATATACATTTAGTGTAAAGAAAAAACTAAATCAATATCACGGACATTGTTTAATTTTTTCCAAAAAAGTGCTTAGCGTTATATCTTCTAAATATTTTTCGAAATATAATTCAGCTTCATCGAATATTTGATCCATGACTACCTGAGTATTAGAAGATATGACACATCTTTTCTCAGGATCACCTGTACACCACTTTGGTTTCAAGGTTCCGTGTGAGACCGTTATATAAATATCCGCCAAACTGACCTTTTCAGGATCACAGTCTAGAATATAGCCTCCGCCCACACCTTCTTTAGTCTTAACAAATCCTTTTTTTCTTAAGCAGCTCATCATTTTCCGAATCCTTGCCGAGTTTGTACAAACGTTTTCTGCGATAGACTCACTGCTTGCCATATGATCTGGTAAATAAGCTAAATAGACTAAACTATGCACAGCTATTGTAAAGTCACTATTCACTTTATGCATCCTCCTCAAGGAGATTACTGTAATATTAATATTTACAGTTTATATTGTCAACTCAAAAAACTCAACACTCCCACACCTTTATTGATTACATTATTATTGCAATGAAATCCCCACTTTACGCTTTTAATAGTGTTGCCGAAGTTAATGACCCTAAAATAAGACTCGGTGTTAAAATTATTGAATAACTTACACACTATAATGTGCTTTCTATTTATTAAGTTCATTCAAATAAAAAACACCCGATTTCTCAGGTGCTTACTTTACTAAATTTTATATATTCACTCACTCTTTATTGATTAAGTGCTTAAATACAAAAATGACTAGAATAGATTTTATTTTTTACATTTACATTTAGATTTCCATTTGAATTTTGATTCCCATTTGTTGTCTTTAAATTTACATTTGTGTTCAAATTTATGTTCACATTTAGGAAACCACACCGAACAAGCATCCTCAAAGCATTTTTTAACTAAATCATTCATCATTCTAATACCCTCCTTAATACAATATATGCATCTTTTGATAGAAGGTGTGGACAAGTATCATTTTCTGTTTTCCTTTTATTTTCCAAATAAAAAAGCCCTCACTAGAATGGGGACTTACCTTTTCCACTAAAATAAATATGCGTTCTTTTTAAATTTTCCATTCAGTAAATACTGTTCTGCTTTTATCTATCCATTCCAAAACAAAAACCACCTTAACTGAATCATTCATTCAGAAAAAGTGGCTTAAGAAACAAAAATGAAAGATAAACCAAAATTTTATATAAAATCGGTGGAAGGATTCAGTCCAAATGGATCAACCATTTCGATATTATATAAAATTTCGCATCCAATCTTCCAAGAACAATGATATATCAAGGTTTCATGCTATCTTATTTTGTTTGTTGTTTATTCATGGCGCTCATCATTTGATTAATTTTCTTTTGGGATGGTTTCATACCCATTTGCATCATCATCATTGATACATCGGGGTTCAACCACCTTAACCGACCACTTTTTCTATTAAGAAAAATATACCTTACTTATTTGCATTTGTCTACAAATAGTTAAGAAAAGGAAAATAATGTGGTTAATCAGTCATCAACACATGAAGGAATTAATTATCGTCTCTCACAATTCACAGTGATTAACCCTTTTTTATCTAAAAGTAAATTAGTAATTCTCCATGTCTTACCCATTACCTTAAATTCATCCCCTAATTCAATTAAACTCCTGTATTCCGCGCTATCCTTCATAGTGACAAGAATTTCATTGTTAGAAGTAACCCATACTCCACTTGTAACCGAATAGGATTTAGTTTCTAGGAATGAAGGTACTTCAATTGGCACTCCGGGGACTTCTTCGTATATCGGTTCTCCGAAGTCACTATAGCCAATTAATATAGAGGTAGGTTCTGTTGGAACTTCTACAATAAAATTACAATGTCTAATTCTAGTCTTGTACTTGCCTCCGCGCTTAGTAACACTCTCTACAAGGCATAGGTAGTGATTACCCTCTAAAGTCACCATATCACCCTGTAAAACCCTCTGAATGCTATGTATATGTTTCTCTTCATACTCTCCAAATGGTGGATTAGTTACGATTACATTCATTAGATTGTCATTTACTAATACTTCTTGTCCTGCTGATTCAAATATGTAATCTAAATCTTCTTGATTAATTCCAAACATTCATTTACCTCCTATTCATCTTATAACTCATCTTATTACTGGATACTCGTACTTCTTATTACTAACGCTAATTACCGTCCCTCAGTCATTACTCAGAGCCATAGTCATAAGATAATGGAGTAAGTAGAAATTGGTAATAAGAGTTAATAATTAACTGTCAAACAACATAAAGAAATTAGTACCAGATGATTGTTCTTCTACTTTAAGTGTACGTATCTTTCTTTCTAATTGATCAATTCTATTTTGAATAGATTCAGAGAAGTCAGAAACCGTTGTATCATCTATTTTAACTGTCTTCATTCTGCTGACGTCATTAGCAATTGATTCGAGAATATTTAATGCTGCTGAATAGATATTACGTTTATTTATAGGTGATATAGCATAATATTCATCAAATGGTTCTAAATAATTCTCTTGTAAATAGACCACTAGTTCCTCTTGCTCAAGTTTGATACCTTTTGTCTCTAATTGTAGACGTTGTAAGTTATTCATTATTTGTCCTCCTTTTTTAGGCATTAAAAAACACCCTCAATTTAATGAGAGTGTTGATTAAGTTTTTATCTATATACATGAGTAGGAAATTCATTTAATACAATATAGTTTCCACAAGAATTACAATCAATCCGTAACTCTTTTACTTCTGCTGTAACTTCATCAATTTCATCTACATTATAATCCATATCTAATTCAATTTCTTGAATTCTAAAATCACTTTCGATTTTGCCAATATCCGCATGTTGACCATTTGTTAGCGGCACTAATTCAACAAGTTTATTACAAACTTCACATATTACTTGTACCTTCATTATAAGTTCACCCCCCATACACCTATATCTTTCGACATACAGGGAGAATATTCCTTTACTAAACAAAAAAAGTAAGGCATTTAGCCCTACTTGTAATCCATTTCAAATTTTTCAGTTATAAATTTAAACTCTTCCTCATTTATAAACCCATATTTCATTAAAATTTCTGTTTTTTCCAATAAAGATACCAAAGTTAAACCATCAGAAGCATTCATTATTCTCCCCATGATTGAGTGAAGTTCATTTTCTTTTTTTTGTTTTATTAGTATCTCGTTTAGTTCTTTTATTCTTACATCATGATAATTATCGCTCATTACGACCTCCTGAATTTATAATTTACTTTCACTATCTTCTTTTTTCTTTTCTTTTTCATACTTTTTCTTCAACTTTTTAATATCAGCAGGAAGTGTGATGGTTAATTCTTCTTGTTGTTGTTCAAATTGACTATATAAATCATTCGTTTTTCTGTTAAAGTCTATTAATGAACCAGAGGGTGAAAAAGTTTGATCAACCATTTTTGAATATGATCCATACATTTGTTTTAATACAATATATGATTCCATATATTCTTTTGGTGGATTTTGTAACAACTTCATATTTCCACGAATTTTATCCTGGCCTTTTTCTGTTTCTTCTATTATACCCTTATTTGAAATATCATCACGAAAACTAACTAAAGCCACATTAAAGTCTCTTCCGTCATCTATTGCTTTTTCCCAAACATTCGAGTATGAAGCAAGAACCATACTTGACATTAAAAATTCATAATACATATCAACAGAAGTTTCTGCTAAAATGTTTGCATATTCTTCTTTTTTATTTTGTTGATATTTCATCCAACCCATGACAATTCCAAGTGTTATCAAAACTCCAACTATAGAAATAATTATTAATTTTGTGTGCTTTTTACCTTTTTTAATTAATAAATTATTTGGTTCGTTTATTACCTCCATCATACCCCTCCCAATAGTTATGGTTAAATTTTACCACATTGGCAATATAAGGTATATATTCTTTTTTTTACTGTATTATTCTAAAAAGATATATTTTTTTGTTCATGTGTAAAGGGGTATGTTGTGGAAGAAACTGGTCAACTAGGGGTATCACAATAGGCTTTGAGTTCTACTCATAAGGTTTATTATATGTGGAACTCATCATATAAAAGATTTATTTTATACAGATATTATGTACTATTTATACATTCAACTATGCGTAAAATATAGATTATACGCACATATGGCCATTATAAACCCTTATAGGTCAACGTTTATCAGACTGCCTATTTTATTGGACATACATAATTCTATACATTGCCCATATATCAGTGTTTTCCAGTGTTTATAGGCTTTAGATGACTCTGCAATATTGCATACTCTAAAGGACATGATAATTATAGTCTCGATTCGACGTCGAACCCTAATCATATAAAAAAATTAATCATACACGTGTACCATTTGGTACTCGGTTTCCCTGCATATTTTACCCTGCGCTGATATAACAAGAACGTGCGAGACAACATATCATTACATCGCCTCACGCCTACTCCTGCCTACATTCTTACTAAACTGCCAAGTCCCTTTCCTTGTCATCTTCCTTCTTATCCTCATCATCATTAACCTTATCAACCACTACCTCGACTGGTTCCTCACTCTTTAACCGTTTCATCTCATACTGTACATCTGTAGTATATGGACTCTTCTCTAACATAGACTCAAGACTCATACCGCCTAACTCACGTAACAACTTAATGTTCTCGATTATCTCTTTATCATTACTTGGTTGAGCATACTGGAACACCATGTCTAATGAATCATACTCATCATCATTAAACACAATACCTTTATACTCTTCAGATAGTACACGTATCTTCTCGTACCTCTCCTCAAAGCCTTCACGCATAAACACTTCATTCATACCAGCCTTGATGTTAGCCAATTGGAATAGCAACTTAATACTAACCTCACTTAGATTACTTATATCAGTCTTATTCATACTGACTGCAGGTGTCTGTGATACATCCAATAGGGATTGTACTAGAGTCTTATAGATTGTTTCGAATGATTTATAATCTGATTGATTACTAACAAACTTAAACTCCCCACCATCATCTAGGTTAACTCCTCCACCAATAACATCTGTAGGTAATCCTTGCCCTTTTAACTGTTGCCCTATGGCTACTGGAATAGGGTTCATAAACTTATAGAAGGAATCTGTATACTTACTTATTAAGTCCTCCATTGAATCTAAGATACTGATCCAGTCATCTAATTCTGATTTACCTTGATTCTCATACAGTTCATTGTCATTGTGGTATATGATAGGTAATCCACTAAGGTTTGCGTACCTCTCTGTCATCCTCATATCTCCACCATTGTTGTTGTACTTCTCGACTACATCTTCCTTATAGACAATAAAGTAACTGATTGCATCCACTACATAAGCCTCTACAAACGCTAATAGGTTGTTCTCATGGTCATATACTGGGAATCCTTCTGAAGCATCAATGATTTTAGACTTAATAACTCCATTATGTAGATACACATATTCAGCCACTTGACCATACTTCAGGACTTTATCCAATAATTTTATGTTTAATCGGTCATACTTACCTTTCCTTGTGACTTGTGAGTAGTATTTAACTACCTCGTCATTACCTGTCAATGTAACTGGTAACTGTAATAAATAAGCCTTTTGGAAGTTTAATAACGTCTTAGCATACTGTAATACAATCTTACGTGGAACGAACTCTTTGCCATTATACTTATAACTAGGTTTGTTTAAGATTGCATGGCTGCCATCCAAATATTCTTTCTTACTTTGTACGTCTTGTACTCTTAATTGATTGGGTATTTCACCAACAAACTCAACAAACCAATAAGGGTCATTGTACTTGTCTTTGATAAATTCATCTAAATTGCTCAATATTAATCCTCCTCTTTCTTGTTATTTTAGTGAGGTTCTTTCATGACCTCGCAAACTTACTCGGGTTCAGCCGTAACCTGAGCACTTATACATACCATTTGCCTACCTTCATTGCTTGAACTACCAAACTATTAGCGATAACCAAGTCATCATGGTTCTTTTCGCCTTTCTTATTCCCCATTGATCCATTAGCCGATTCAACAAACAATTGCATTTGCTGTAGAGACTCTTTACATTCAATTAGGATTAAACCTTTCTCGAAGTTCTCTTTATAGTCGGATATAAGGACGCTTTTACTTTGTGCTGTAGTTGTAAAGCCTAATTGCGTCTTCTTCTTGCCTGTTTTCGTATCAAATAACCTCTGTTTATATAAATTAAGGTAATTAAATGACTTACGTAACCTCTCCAAAACTGGTAATCCATAACTATTCCTCTCTACACATAGGAACGCATATCCATAAAACTTACCTATACAGTCAATTACCTCTGCGAACTCGTAAACTGGTGTTGTGTTACTGTAGTAGGACGCTACCTGTTGCCCTTCTTCATCAAATATGGAGATAGTTGAAAAGTCATTTCCTCCACCTGATGCACTATCCACTCCACCGTAATACCTTTTGTTCTTCTTAGGTAAATGAAAGATGTCTAGTCCTTTACCGATAAACTTATGTAGTAATACAGGTACTTCATCCATGACGTCACGCTTACTAAATGGCTTTATGACTGAATTTAACCGTTGTATTATCATAGATTGATTAAATACACTGCTACCTGTACTAATAAATGACTCTAATACATTGGATGGATATTCCTGTTGGAACTCCTGCATGGTCATATCAAGTAGTTTGTAGCGTCTCCACATTAAGATCCGTAAGTTGGCTCCTGCGTCATATAAAACCTTCTCATCAGGCTCTAATTCCTTCACAGATAGCCTTACACCCTTATTACTCTCTTTGTACCAAGTTTCTGCCTCATCATGCTCATATTTGAACTGTTTCTTGTACAAGTCATGATAGAAGGGAATGAACATAGTTTTGTACTTCGAGTTGCCCTTCATGGATGCCATTGTAAGCCTGTAAAAGTTGTTAGAAGTACCATTTGACGTTGTTTCAATAGTTAGGATACTCTTGCTACCCTTCTGTAAAGATTGCTCTGCTGAAAGTATCTGCATCTCCTGACGGTCATAGAAAGCATACTCTGACATGTGAATCCATGAATAAGTGGAACCACGCCCTATGCTCTTATTAGAAGCCACCAGACATGTAATCCTTGATCCATTACTAAAGAGTAATTCATCTCTGTTATCACGTTTTACCTTTGGAAATACATCTGGATACTTATCTCTAGGTAACCACTCGTTCATCGACTTTAACTTCTCAAAGAGCGCCTTACTTGAATCTGATTTATACGAAACAATTAGGATATTTTCGTTCTCATTAGTTAGCGCCCTGAATAGCGCTTTGGCTACCGAGTAGGTACTTATCCCACCTTGTCGAGCCTTACTTACGTTTACAAAACGATTATTTTCCATTAATTCTTCAAGTTCCAGTTGTGCCAAATTTAATTCAAACTTTACCTTCTCATTGTTGTTGTCGATTATGTAAATCATATTTTTAGCGAACAAAGGAAAAGAATTTAAAACTTTATTTAGTCGTTCATTTTTAGTTTTGATTGCCATTTTTTTCTCACCTCTCAATCACAAAAAAGAGAGTTCCATTTAGGAACCCTCTCTAACTCAAACTTATATTGGTAAATTAAAAATTAAGCACATTTCCCACATCTCACTCTTTCCCATTTTACCTTTCCGAACGTCTGGGAAATTTCCCAAGGCGGGAAACATGGTTGGGAAAGATGAAATACAGGCTATCGGAAATATCAGGGAAACATGCGGGAAAGGTCAGTTTGCTATATTGCTATATTGAATATCAATCTAGGACTAACCCATCATCTTCAACCACTTCTGCCTCATTATCATCCTCAAATGATTTAGCAGCCGTTTTAGAATTTTTCTGAATATCCACTTGTAGGGTTAAAAATAATCTAATTGCCTTCTCGTCCCCTGATTTTGCATTCTTGGCCACAACTTGATATATCTCTTTGTAATCATCTGCAATTTTAGTGTCCAAATACAATTGGATAAGGTTCTTATACTCAGGACTCTTTTCCCATTTCAAAAATGGATTAATTGTTTTCCTTTCGACTAATCGTAAGAAATCATCTTCCGTTTTCAATGGTTTGGATTGGTCATACCGTAAATCAGGAAACTTAAACTTAAAATACTCTGCCTTTTTTGGATCAATCGTCTTTAATGCTTCAAAAATACTCATTTATTAACACTCATTTCAGCAATAAGCATAGTCATTTCTAGGATTGCTTGCTCTAATTCCAATACTCTAGCCTCTAATTCTTTGTATTCTTTACTCATTTGTCGCCACCTCTCAACTTGTTAAGACATTCAAGTATCTCATCATATAAATTCATTTCTTTTTGCTTCTCAATTTTCATCTCATTATTTAATTCAATTAGCACCTTAACTCCGTCTTGCATTGATTTAACATTCTCCTGCATTGCTTTAATAGTTTGTTCCATTTTCCATTCCTCCTGATTAATTTTATGGTTTAATTCACAAATTCGAATAGTGTATGTTTTCGTCCCATGTATAATATAAGTTTAATAATTTAATTGTAAATTTGAATAATGTAACTTTTCGTCCCTTATTAAATATAATTATTAATTTTATTTATTATTAATTTAATTATAAATTTAATATACATATAATATAATTGGGAGGTTATCCCTCTATATTATATATAGGACGAAAAGTTACAACATTCGTTTTTACGTTTTAGAATGGTAAGTCTTCAAGGGGAATTTGTATCCTCTCACCATCTAATTCCTTCTGTTTATCTTCTTGTATTTGTCTATGTTCTTTTAAACTAATAAACCTCAACTTTTCAAATTCAACTTCCTCATCTGAAAATAAATCAATCTCATTTGCTATGTATGAGTTAGCCTTACGACTATTCTTATCAGCACCAAAACAGAAATACTCCATATTATGAATACCTTCTATAAGATTATGTTTCCTTAATGCAGATAGGAAAGGCTTCATTGTGCTACTTGGAATACCAATATGTTCTGCTAATCCATCCATAGGACAAGTATATTTACCGTTGAAATGTTGATTCTTCATCTTGATATAACTGTACAAGTAGAATCCTGTACATCCAATCTTCTCATTGCTCATACAGTACATGAATACTTCGAATGGGATTAGATGAGTATTATCTCTCTCATGGAAAGTACCGTCTTCAACTTCATCATCATGCCTATTGAATGCCTTAATTGGACGTTTGATGGAATACTTTCTGCTCATATGTTTAGTGTATTCGACTTGATCATCCTTCTCTTCTTCACTAAGCATATTGAAATGTAGATTATTACGGTCATCCAATCCCCATGAAAGAGGAAAATCTTTAGTTGTTTCCGTATATCCCATAGTATCCAGTAGTCCATCTTTCTTAAAAATGTAATCAACTGTACGTGTACCTTTGTTATAGCCTAAGATTTCTTTAATTTTATTAATGTCAATGTCGATATTTCCATATTTACAGTGACGATATAACCAATTGACTACATAATAGTACGAATAAGCAACTGGAATATGAGAACCTTTTTTCATATTGTCCTTTAAATCCTCAAAGATTTCGTTAGGTATAGATACATCTGATTCATTTTTATAAAATTGTAGTGTAGAAGCGATTTCTTGATAATTCATGGTTAAATTCCTTCTTTCGATTAAGTTATAGGTTTTGTAGTGTTGCGATTAAGCCCTATTAAAAGGGCTATTTTATTAGGTTTTATAAGGTTTTTTAGAGTTTATTTGCTCTGTATTCGTCCATGGCTGCTTGAAATTTTTCATCAATAAAGTACAAACTGAAAATCTTCTTAGTTTTCAAGTCTTGAGATACTGTTATAAATTCGATTCCCTTTTCAGCCATAAATTTAGATACATTAACGTTGTAGCAAAAGAAATAATCACGTTTTTTCATATTGTTTTCCTCCTGATTAATTTTGGTATGTGTATTTGAATTTGTTCTTACCTGTCATTGCAAAACTGACTACAGTATTTAAGTTATCTTTAGTCCTAGTTTGTTGTACTGTGCCTTCTGCAGATTGAAATTTGTTTCTTAAAGTAAACTGTAATGTTGGTAATTCCATTGGAATGCCAAATAACCCCTGCAATTCTGCTAGAGGTAAAGTAGTTGTTAGTTGTCCATTTTTATTTAGTTGTATTTTTGCTTTAGTATCATATCTGCGTTGAAGATTGAAATACTCCCATTTCTCGGTTTCTTCAAGTAGTTCAATCAACTCTGGGAAGTCTAATAATCTCAAATAAGCATTGTGTACGTCTTTGAATCGGTCATCATAATGTCCTAAGAATCCACTGTCAATACAAAGTAGAAGCATTTTTCCTTCCTTAGTTTCTGGCAAAGGTAGGTCATAATAACTCCACATTGTAAGGACTGTAGACATTGCATATTTCTTGAAGTAGTTGCCACTATGAACCTTTAATAAGGCATTAATATTCGCTGTTTCAGGATTAACATAATCATCCTCGCTAATTCTAACTACATGGTTACACCAAGATTTACCCTTATGTAAAGCAAGATCAATACCAATTACCTTGCGAGTGTCTTGTGAGTCACCTACAAACAGTTTGTTAAAGTTATAGAAGTAGTTTACATCATTACCTTTGACATGTTTCTCGATTGCACAACCTAACAGAGAATCTAAATCATCTGTTAATATAGTTGGATTAAGACCTTGTTCATTGTTTGCACACCATTCTGGAAATAATACTTTTAATTTTTGTTTCATCACTAAGTGAAAGAAGATTATTCTCCCACAATCCCTGTATCTTGTATAAATCCTAATTTCATGACTTGCTATACGTATGTCACGTACTCAAGTCCTCCTTGTGTTCCTCATTGAATAATTAATTGATTAAATATCAACTACTATCAAATGAGTACAGGAGGACTTGTGGTACGGACGAATCCCTTACGTTTCACTGTTTCACCCCACATTTCGATTAATTTTTTTGGTTTTATTTGTTATCTATGTACTGTCTATATAGTTTTATCTTCTCTTGGGACATTCCCGAATTACCTTTCTCATACCGAGATATTAAGGATTGGGAACAATTTAAATGTTTTGCTAAAGTTGCTTGGTCAATGGCTTTACGTCTCCTTAGAATCAAATACTCCTCTTTTAAATTCATCCTTGTTGTTCTCCCTGATTAATTACATAGAAAAGACGATGGAACATAATGAACCACCGTCTTAGATATGTATTATTTAATTAATTTACTTATTAAGATACTGTTAATACTGCAACTGCTTTTGGAGAACCAACTTTAAGAGTAGTTTCAGCAACTACATGTCCTTTAATTGAATCACCAGTTTTAGCCAAAGGTTCGAATGCAGGTTCACGTAGGTTAGCCATATCAACATAAGCATCATTGAATACAACTACTTTGTTAGCAGGAACGTGTTTAGAAAGCATTAAGTGAACTGTACCGTAGTTTGTATTGATTGAATCAACCAATAGACCAAAGTTAGTTGTAACATGGCTGTAAGAGTAACGGTCTTTGTAGATAGCGTCGATTTCTTCTTTAATGTCAGCGCCAACTAGAGCATAAGTAGTTCCTTCTGCAAGATCTTGGTTCCATAGTTTACGCATAACCTCTTTAACCTTCTCTTCTGTAACTGCACCTGTAACGGATACTGCATTTGCAGGGTCAGCAAACTCAATAAGACCAGACATTTGACGTTTGAATGGAGTTGTAGAACCATCTTTCTTCAATCCGTTGATTAGTTTCTTTTCAATAGAGATTTTCAATTCAAGTAAACGGTCATTAATTTCATCTGCAAATTGAGTTGATTTCATTGCTACTGCTGTACCAGAAATAGATGCACCTTTTTTGAAGATTTCTAATACGTTGCTTAGTTCTGCTCTTGCTGATTCAAAGAATACGTCTGTATCTGCACCTTCAACGGCTGATAGGTCATCAGTGTTATCAAGTTGTTTTGCTCTCCAAGTGTAAACAGTAGACAATGCTTTCTCGATATTACCTTTGCTCATAAGTAAAGATGTGAATGGTGTTGCTTGAACTCCGATGATTGCGATTTCTGTGCTAAGTGAAATTTGCTCTGCTGCTGTAAAGTTGTTTGATTGGAATGTCATAATAATTGCTCCTTCTAGCGATTGGTCGCTACCCAATAGTTTTTTGTTTTAAAAAGTTTTATATAGTTGGCAATTAGCCAAGAATTACTTAAAGAAACTTGCTATTTTAGTTGTAATCATGCCTTTGGTATCTTTTTCTTTTTCATACTTAGTGTATGGATCAGTATTGTTATGTTCATTTGGAACAAAACCTGCATCTTCTTTTGCTTTAGTCCTGATGGAATCAACTAAACCTTTGAATTTAGCGACTGTTTCATCTAATTTTGACTCGTCTTCGATGTGTATAAATTCAGCAAAATCCTTTAAACCTTCTCTTTCAATAGCAAACTGAATTTTATCTCGTCTTAAATCTGCTTTATCTTGTGCTATTTGCTTTTGTTGGTCATTTAATTCAACTGGTTTGTATTGAAGTAAGTCATCTCTTTCTTGTACCAATGGATTTAATTCTTGCTCAATCCACTCATTCTTCATTGCGTCTACCTGTTCTTGTGTAAAATTAATTAATTCTTCTGTCATTTAATTTTCCTCCTTGATTTGTTTCTGCCATTACTTACCTCATCCTTTTAAATTTGTCATTTGGTGCTCCAATGCTTGTAAAGAAACAACAATCTTTTCTTGTGCAATGTTCTGTTTATCCAATTGGTCGGATAATCTTAGTTCTCTATCCATGTACATTTGTTCTCGTTGCTTTGATTCTTTCCTTGTGTCCCAAAATAACCATAGAAATAATAAACAAAACACTCCCTGTGAAATCCATAAATCTATAGGGACTTGTGTTATGTCCACTTGATTCACCTCGCTCTCATATGCATTCTTAATTTATAAGCACAATAAAAACTAATCATTGTGATTATAAGTTGGTATTCTTCCATGATAATCAACTCCTCGATTAAAATTTTTGATTAATTATAAAAAGCCACTTGAATGTCAAGTGACTTAGTAAATAAATTCGTATAAATATGAGTAAAAAAAATCAGAGGACTCCCAAATTCATGGGAATCCGCATCAAAATGTAGCGTCAATCAGTGAAATTGACTAATTTGGAATAATTATATTACGGCAAAAAATTAAATGAAACTTGATTGTGAAGGTACTTGATGGAACCTTCATTCAATGTCATTCGTAAATGACACTCAATGAATCTTCTATCATAATAACAAGAAAACTAAAATGTCTACAAACCTAGTGATACCAACGTGTTCAGCGTTTTAAAACTTCGAACATTTCATTTTTCTTCCTTTAAAGAGGTTTAAGGATTATCGTCTTAAACCTAGATGTAGCAAGGCTTCAACCGACTTGACGCATTTCTAATAATAATGGAATGTTGATGTATCAATACTTCGCAGCCACTTCTATTTCAAACTTTTCTTCCTTTAACGGTTATCCACTAAAATATACCCCCCACCTTTTACAAAGTCAGTCGTATCAACGTTTATAAGCCTAAAAATAATTATCTGAAAATTATAAATACTTATACGATGTTGATGTACCAGTATCTGAGAGCATTCTATTTTGGTTACATTTCACCTATACCCTACCGAGGTATATTATCTTTTTAATTTTTGTTCCTTTATAGACCATTAAGGAAATAGCATTATAATCCTTGATCCATATGACTTTTTAGATGTTTTTCAATTTGAAATAATATTGAAACGTTGATATAGCAATGGTTCAGGCTATCTTATTTTCGCTACCAACTTTTTGTTCCTTTGTAGACGATTATCTCAAAAAGTGACTTGAACCTTACTCTCGCAAGGGATACAGCGTTATTTTTTCAACTAAAAATTACACAAATATTTTACAAACCCTTATGTACTAACGGTTTGAGCCGTATTCAATTGTCCTCGTTTTTATAACGCATCATTTTCATTCCTTTAACGGGTATTAACTCGAAAAGTCCATATTTGACCATATTCGTCCATATCTGGCTTTGAGAGGTCGTGTCGTTAACTTTTTATTTTTTAATTTTTGCACAGATTCGTTCCGTTGTTGCTATGAGTGTATTTATGAGCATTTCAATTTGTCGACATTTTTTACTATGCTTCCAAATGCTCCATTTTACTATGCTATCCAATATAGATTCATGTTCCTTCTATCCCCTACACCTTTAGACTCTTAGTGCCACAAGGGTTTGAGGATGATTTGTGTGACTTTTTTTGAATTAGTTGTCTCTATTCTGATAAATAACGTCCTATTGTATGACGCTTCCCTTAAAGACGATTATCTACCTCTCCTATTGGCGACTTTCAGAATCCAGTCGTACCAACGGTTGAGGACACTTTTTTCGGACGATTTTCGTCATTTTTGAATGTTCTATTTTCCTATTCAGCGTGACATATATCTCTATTCTGATAAATACCAGTCTGCTTTATTAACTATTCTGATAAATAACTCAAAACAACTTCACATACCATTCTGATAAATACCGTTCTAATTGGTAAAGTATATCTATCCTGATAAATACCATCCTTAATGCTAACAGGCTATCCACTCTGATAAATACGATCAAAAATTCGGAGGAAAAGTTATCTGGATTCTATTCTGATAAATACCATCCTAAACTTCTAGTATCCACTCTGATGAATAAACTCTATTTCGAACATTTACATCTTCTTTCTATATAAGGAACTTTTCTCTCTTCATGGTAACAGGATTTCACATATACCTAGGAAGTCAGTCATATCAAGGGTTGGTGAGGTGTCTCTAAACCCTTAACATGGAGTTTCTAACTGATTAGAACTTCAAACATACTCCACTCTGAGAAATACCATTTCATTTTCCTAAAAATTTTTCTTCTTCACTATAAGGCAATTGTTTCTATTCACGGTAACAGGATTATACACATACACAGAAAGTGAGTCGTACCAAGGCTTGAAGTGGTGTTTCTATTTTATAATCATGTCATTTAAAACTTTCTCGCTCCTGTCCACGCACATACCTCTCCCTTAGAGACTATCCAACTTTTTTACGGAATCCTTTAGTACCAACGAAAAATGGAAATTGCCATAAATTAGGAGGTGTCTTCACTCCTACTCCCCCAAGGGATTCAAGGTTTTTCCTAAAACATAACATTTTTTCAATTTGTAATACATCAGTAATACCCAATTTCATGTTGTAATACATCCGTATGACTCATGTAGTACAGACAAGTTTATTTTGAATTCTTGTATTGCTCCTGTATTACACTCTATCCTGATAAATAACCTTAACTGTACTTAATCCACTCTGATGAATACCGGTCTATTTTATAACCACCCTGATAAATACCAATTTAAGTGGTCTTAATTCTATTCTGATAAATAACATTCTAATGCGCTAGTATCTATTCTGATAAATACCTTGAAAAGTCTTAAACGCACCCTATTCTGATAAATACCAAGTCTTTATACACTCACCCTGATAAATACCTGTCTAATGCGTTACATTGATTCTGAGCGTTTCTGAGACGTTCTAACCTAATTGAATACCTATAGTCCTGTTTTAGATTAAGACGTCTCAAACACGCTCCTACGTCCTCATATGATGTTATTTTACTTATTACCTATTCTGATAAATACCGTTCTAAAGGTGGTTCTATTTCTGCTACATCCCAACATAGATATATAGCGTATGCTAATATCTAAACCTCTCCCCCTCCACCCTGATAAATACCCTCAACTGTCCACAATACCTATTCTGATAAATACCATCTTAATTGATTAGACTTTTTCTTCCTTTATAGACGATTAAGGAAAAACGCTCACAAACGTTGGTGTAACAAGGTTTCTAGCCAATTTTCATTTTGAAATTTTTCTGAAATGTTGTCAGAACGTTGATTTGAAGCCTTTCTTAACTGTCTTAATCCGGTAGCATTTATTCTACCGTTAATTCTATTCTGATAAATAACGGATCAATGTCGTTTTTATATCCACTCTGATGAATACCAAAATATTCGCTACCTCTTTCACAGTAACAGAAAAACTAAAAAGTTGATTCAGCCATACTCACACCTAGAGTCACAAGGGGTCTAGCATTTCTCGTAATGGTGGTTCGCAACTCGATAATTGTATTTCTCTCTCATGGTAACAAAAAAACTAAAAATGAATTTAGGCTTACTCCCACCTACTCCCATAAGGGGTTCTGGCTTTCTCGTTTGGTCGTTGCTATTCTTAACATGTCATTTCCTCTTCACAGTAACAAAATAATTAAAATAATTTTCTAACCTTAGTCAGCCTTACAGCCGTATAGGTTTGTTGAGTAATTCGCTTTTTCCCCATTTCTATAACATACCTATTCTGATAAATACCTCAAACTGTTTACAGATTTACTCTCCATCACAGTAACAAAATAATCAAAATGTTGTTTAGTCTTACTGTCCCAAGGTATCCAGCGTTTCTTGCTACCGTTATTTTTATTTTTTAACTATTTAACAGTTTATACTTGACAAAGGTTTTAACGGTCTTTAACTTTTGGTTGATTGCGTGGACAACGGCTTTGGGCATAGTTTTGCCTACGTTCACAAGCATAATAAATAATATACAAGTGAACATAGGCAATTGACTTGTTCCTTTTGTATATCATGCTATGGTATCCGTATTCGTAACATCCTATTTAGTCCGAGATTATTAATCTCAACATTCCTACTGTATCAAGTAGCCCTAACAGTTTCCCTTTCGGTACTTATGGAATGTCTTGCAAGCATATCTGCTTCTACCTATCCTTCATCAGCGTTTTAAGGTGGCTTTCACCCTTCAGTAGCATCAGAATAGGAAACTGATTGACTACCTATCCCCATTTAAATGCATTGGCTGGATCAATACCTGACGTAATTTTTAACTTGTGTTTAACGGCTACTCACAAGGGAATTCCCTAAAAAAGACATCACTTAATACACCTTGCAATATCCTATTTTTTTGATATTATAAGGGTAGGGAAATTCCATATTTAATTGTATGGGAAATCATTCAGTTAATATGGGATGTAAAAGTCTATCGAGGTTAAGTGTTTGCGAGACACTTAGCCTCATTTTTGCTTTTTAGAGTTTATTCCTCACCATGTTCATAAGTGGTGAAGTTGATACTGCCTTATCTAATAACTGCTCATCATTTAATGACCGTAAATACCTCTCTGTAGTCGTAATTTCTGAATGTCCAAGTAACCTAGATAAAGAATAAACGTCAATTCCTGCTATGAGACATTGAACACTATAAAAGTGCCTGAACGTGTGGGGACTAACCCTTTTATCTTCTATTCCTGCTATCTTTCCTGCTTTTTTAATAACGTTATATAGTCCAACATGTGATATTTCCGAACCTTTATAAGATAAAAAATAATTATCTGTAATGATCTTGTTTTTAAAATGGTCTTTTCTCATACGAGCATACTTGATAAGGATTTTCTTTAGTGCAGGTGATATGAAAACGATTCTTTCTTTGTTGCCCTTTCCATTCACTAGGATAGATGTTTCGTGTACATTCGTTATCTTTAGTCCTCTTATTTCCATCGCTCTAAGACCACAATCTGCCATCATAGCGATAATGCACCTATTTCTAGCACTGATATAATTCTTATAAGTAAAAGCGTTTATCATGGCTGTTACTTCATCTAAAGTAAACCCCTTCAAAACTAATTTTTGAACTTTGGGAGTTTCAACTTTCTTCATTGGATTTTCTTTTATATATTCCTCTTTTACACACCAACTAAAGAAAGCAGACACCATCTTTGCCATTGATTCAATACTTTGAGGTTTCAGTCCTGATTGTTGTTTTCCTCGTACATAGGCTTTCAAATCATGTAGTGTAATGGATTCTAATTCTGTAATGGCTCTCTTTTCCTTTAAGTACAGTTTTAGTTGTTTATATTCTTGACGTTTATTTATCAACGTCTTTTTGGTATACCCTTTGGTTATACAGTGGTATAAATATTCTTCTATGACATCTTCCAACAACAACAAAAAGCCACCTCCTCTGTTAATCATTCAACAGAAAAAGTGGCTTTATTCGGTAATAAGAAAAATTAAGCAAATTATCATAAAAAATCCTAAGAAAAATTAACCTTTTACAAGGTAATATTTGATTTTTTTTAATAATTTCTATAATCAAATGTCACAAAAACGCCATTATAACAGCGTTTTTCATGCTATCTTATTTTGTTTGTTGTTTATTCATGGCGCTCATCATTTGATTAATTTTCTTTTGGGATGGTTTCATACCCATTTGCATCATCATCATTTTCAACATCTGTTCGTTAATTGGCGGATTTTTCTTTAAGTAATCCATCATGTACTTACGAGCGATGAAAAATCCCAGCACTACTCCAGCAATCAATGCCAGTACGCCAACTAGAATGTAAACCCACATACTATTTCCTCCTTCATGTTGTCTAACATCAGTGTACTAGACCAAAGGTTATTATACAATACCCGCTACCGAAAAGTCCCCCATTTAGACAAATTTTCTTTCTTTTATCGGTTTTAACCAACCGTATTTTTCATGTTCAAAATCAATGGCCAGAAAACTCGCTTCATATTTTCGAATACTTTCAAAGAAAGCCGTTTCCGCTTCATAGTCTCCTTCAGCTTTGAGAGTAATGGACTCATTCTCAATGATTAAAACAGCCTTACTTGAACCGTTTGTTTTTTCTAAGTAGTATTTTCCATTTTGAGCCCAATAATTCATCTTTTTTTGCAAACGTTGTTCAATAGCTAACTGCAACTGGATAATCGGGACTGTTTTGGTGACATATTCGATTTGTTTTTGCAAAATACTCTTAAGTCTGCCCCTTGCTTGAATATACTCCAAAAACAAATTGAAAAATAACTTTTCTCTTCCATAATAATGATGGGCAAATTCATCTTCGATTAAATAAATTTGATAGGTTCTCATCAGCCAATGCCTCCTAGCTTTCCTATTTTGGTCAAGAAACACATCTAACCAGGACCCTCTCCACTATTGATGACTTTCCCCTTTAACTGACACATTTAAACGAATTATATTTATTCTCATTATATATTGACAAACTAAAAAGATATGTTGTTTGCTGGAGAAATTTTCTTCTTTTTTTGTCGAATGGAAGATTTCCTTTAGAATAGGAACACATTCAATATAAAATACGATTGTTTTTGATAAAAAAACTGACACCAATCTAGTTGGTGTCAGTTCCCTATTACTATTATATAAGCATTTCCTTAACACGAGCAACTACATTTGTTACAGTAAAACCAAATTCTTCCATGATTTTACCACCAGGTGCAGAAGCTCCAAAATGATTGATGGCCAATATTTCACCCTCATCACCTGCATAACGATCCCAACCGAACGGTGAAGCCACTTCGATAGCTAGACGTTTTTTCACTGCCGGATTGATTACGCTTTGTTTATATTCTTTAGATTGAGTTTCAAATCGATCCCATGATGGCATGCTGATTACCGAAACATCAATTCCTTCGTTCGCTAAAGCTTTCTGTGCTTCCACAGCCAAGTTCACTTCGGAACCAGTCGCAAGAAGTAGTGCATCGGCTACTTCCTTCTTAGAAGCAGAGATGATGTAAGCCCCTTTTGAAACACCTTCATACGCAGTTTCGGAAGTGTCTTTTATTGTTGGCAAACCTTGACGAGTCAATACAAGAGCAGTTGGCTTATTTGTAGACTCCATAGCCACCTTCCAGGCTGCTGCCGTTTCATTGCCATCAGCTGGACGGATTACACCTAGGTTAGGCATTGCACGCAATGATGCTAATTGTTCGATTGGCTCATGAGTCGGTCCGTCTTCCCCTACAGCAATGCTGTCATGAGTAAATACATAGTTTACAGGCAATCCCATTAGTGCTGCCATTCTTATGGCAGGACGTAGATAATCAGAGAATACGAAGAAAGTCCCTCCGTATACTTTTAGTCCACCATGAAGTGCCATTCCATTTAAAGCCGCACCCATAGCAAATTCACGTACTCCGAACCAAATATTACGGCCACTGTAATTACCAGGTAATAGATCTGTTTCACCTTTGATGGCAGTATTATTAGATCCGGCTAAATCCGCGGAACCCCCAATGAAGCTAGGAACCTTTTTGGCAATCGCATTTAGTACTTCCCCACTTGAAGCACGGGAAGCTAATGTCTTACCTTCTTCATAGACCGGAATTTCCTGATCCCATTCAGCAGGCAGTTCACCTTTGATGGCCAGCTCCAATTGCTGTGCTAACTCAGGATGTGCTTCTTTGTAATTTTTGAACAATTCATTCCAAGCTTCTTCTTTTTGAGCGCCTGCATCAACAACAGCTTCATTGAAGTGTGAATACACTTCTTCAGGAACATGGAAGTCCTCTTCAAATGTCCATTTATATGCTTCTTTTGTCAATTTCAGTTCATCTGCACCAAGCGGAGCGCCGTGAACAGCAGATTTACCTGAACGATTTGGTGAACCATAACCAATAACCGTTTTCACTTCGATTATTGTTGGGCGTGCATCGTCGGTTTTCGCTTCTTCAATCGCTTTAGCAATTTCCTGAAGATCGTTCCCATCCTCTACGCGGATATATTGCCATCCATAAGATTTGAACCGGTCTGCCACGCTTTCACTAAATGATTGACTTAAGTCGCCGTCAAGAGAAATGTCATTAGAATCATATAAAACAACAAGTCTTCCGAGTTGTAGATGTCCAGCTAATGAAGCTGCTTCTGCAGAAACACCTTCCATTAAATCTCCATCTCCACAAATACTATATGTATAATGATCGACCACATTATAAGAATCGCGGTTATAGCTTTCTGCCAAGTGACGTTCTGCCATTGCCATTCCGACTGCCATTGCGATACCTTGTCCTAGCGGCCCGGTTGTTGCATCTACACCAGCCGTATGTCCGTATTCAGGATGTCCTGGAGTTTTACTGCCCCATTGGCGGAAGCTTTTCAAATCATCGATAGATAAGCCATAGCCCGATAAATGAAGAAGACTGTATAACAGCATAGACCCATGACCAGCTGAAAGAACAAAGCGGTCTCTATTAAACCAATCTGGATTTTTTGGGTTATGGTTCATATATTCAGTCCATAGCTTATACGCCATCGGCGCTGCACCCATTGGCATACCTGGATGGCCAGAATTAGCCTTTTCAATTGAATCAATCGATAATGTACGAATCGTATTAATAGATAGTGCATCTAATTTATCTAACATTTAGTAAAAACATCCCTTCCTGTAATGTACCTCTTTATATTATAGTGACTAGCATAATATCACAACTAAAATCACCATTTACTTCCCTAATATTACAATTTTCTAGAAATAAGAGAAGTCCCCTATATAGATTAAACTAAATAGGAGAATACATACATGAACTCACTCTCTTTTCACTCCTAATGCTAATAGAATCCAAGCATTAATGTAAATTTCTTTTTTCTTTTATATTTTTTATCTTTTGAGGAGTGACGTCATTACCTTCTGGATCCACGACTTTCACATGCTCCAACGTATCGGTCATGGACTTTCTGAATGTTTCCAAATACTCACTTCTCAATTGTGTTTGCTCTTTTGCCTCAATTTCCGTCAAACCTTCAGCTTTCGCCTTTTTAGAAAGTTCATTAATACGGGCTATTTTTTCTTTTGATAACATAATTTCGCTCCTTCATAATCTGCGGATATTGTCATGGTATTAAAAAAAAAGCGAAATTACAAGTTCTATGATTTACTTCCCTTTGTATTTATTTGATGTTCGAGAAAACGCCTGTTCACAGTAGCTTTAGATACATTGTATCCAAAGCCCCTTAATGTGGCTGCGATTTCTGAGAATGTCAATCCATTGGACCGAAGTTTAATAATTTCTTCAATAGGAATCTCCATACGGTCCCTTCCAGTGGAATTTCTTTGATTCTGAAGATTTTTTTGAGGACGGTACCCTTTTTCAACAGCTCTTATCATCCCGCGCTTTATTTTAAGGTTATGGAGTTTCCTTTGGTATTCTTCTACAATACCGACTATCTGGATGACCATGGCATCTGAATCCGATAACTCAAGCTCCCCATCGTGTGAGAGCGTATAAATTCTCACATCTTCTTTAAGGATGACATGGAAAAGGGCTATTTTGGCATTCCCTCTTCCCAGTCTTGTTTCGTCCTGGATTAATAGTACTTCAGCTTCTTTGGTTTTAAATAGTTCGAGCATGTCAAAAATGCCATCACGATTCAACTCATAACCACTTGCCTGCTCTTTTATTATGGAGGCAACTTCCACATCCATCTTTTCTGCCAATTTGACTAATTCATCTTCCTGCCTTGCCAATGATGTTTCCTGTGACTCTTTTTCAGTGCTGACTCTACAATAGATTACCGCCTTCATATTACCCTACCTTCACCATTTCCTACTTACTGCTCACTGGCCAAATTCTGGACAAGTTCTTCCTCTTTAACCGGTATGACGATGACTTGACCAGGTTTAATCGAATCCGCCCTGACTTCATTATGCTCTTCTATCCAACCAATGAATTCTTTTTTTGTCAAATTTGCTTCTTCATATTCTTCGGCAATTCCCCATAGGGTATCACCTTCACTTACTTCTATAGAAAGGAAATCTTTTTTTTGATCATTGTTCAATGTACAAGAGAATAAAACTGAAAAGATGAATACTGATCCCGCTAATAGAATCGTATAAATATAATTTTTGTATAATTTTTTCATAATTACCCCTCCAAAGCGAATGTTCGTTCGTATATTATAACCAAATTATAATACGAACGTTTGTTTCAGTCAACATCAAAATTCGAACTTATGTTTGTATAGAGTTGGGGGCCATGCTATAATGTAGCAAAGAACATTGGGGAAGAGGTGCACAAATGACTAAATTATCAAAACGGCAGCAAGATATTCTTGATTTCATTAAAGAAGAGGTCCGCCAAAAAGGGTATCCACCATCCGTAAGGGAGATTGGCGAAGCAGTGGGACTTGCATCAAGTTCAACAGTACACGGACATTTATCCCGCCTGGAAAGTAAAGGCCTGATTAGACGTGACCCAACCAAGCCAAGAGCCATTGAAATAATGAATTCCGAGGAAGCGAACAATATTCCCAAAGCCAATGTCGTGAACGTGCCGTTACTTGGAAAGGTAACAGCGGGCATGCCTATAACTGCCATTGAGAACATAGAAGAATACTTTCCGCTTCCTGAAAGCATGGTTCCACATGATGACCATGTATTCATGCTGGAAATCATGGGTGAGAGTATGATCGAAGCAGGTATTCATGATGGAGATTATGTTATCGTGAAACAACAAAGCAGTGCCAATAATGGAGATATCGTCGTGGCCATGACGGAAGATGATGAAGCCACTGTAAAACGATTCTTTAAGGAACCGGATTACATAAGGCTTCAGCCTGAAAACTCAAATATGGAACCAATTATTTTACGAGATGTTTCGATACTTGGAAAAGTAATAGGCTTATATAGACAAATACACTAAAAGCGCTAACCGCGCTTTTTTTGTTTGTTTAATTTATGTCCCATATTCTCTCAATATGCATATGGAAGAGTAGATTTTGAGATATTTTTAATAGAAACCAATTTTAATGGAATTATTAACATCCTTTATAACGGATGAAAGGTATACTATTGCCTTTCTCGATATATGTACTTTCGAAAGAAACCTATTTGAAATAAAAAAAGGAGAGCGGTAAATTCCCCCCTCCCATTTAAAATTCATTTCACTCTTAACCTTTGGTTCACTTTAATAAGGTTAAGATCGACCAAGCCATTCCACTGTTGAATCTGCAATTGTGTCGAACCATATGCCTTTGCAAGCCCAGAGACCGAATCCCCTTTTTTGACAATATGATAAACTTCTTCGGTGCTTGCATCATATTTAGTTAAATCACTTGTTTCGATTAGGTTCACCTAGGTTCACCAGTTTTTCTATATATTTTGGGTCCGAGGCGTAACTCGCATCGAATATTGCCTTGAGTGCTTTTTTGTAATCTTTTTCTCCAATGACAGCTGTATATAGACTTCTATTCCACGAAGTCCCCTTTACATATAGATTGGCAAGATCTCGAAGACTTTATTCCCAAGTTGGGTATTTTCTGAATTTGTTCCAAACCTGAACGGGCATACCGTTGACATATTCCATTGTTTGAATATTGACAGACTCACCCTTAAAGTCACCTTTTGTACCAAATATATTTTTCCCTTGATTTGCCAATGAACTTGTCCCATAACCACTCTTCAAACAAGCTTGTGCAATGACAACAGAAGGTAAAATTTTAAATTCCTTTTGAATTTTCTGGGCATAAGGAGCAATTTCCTTAATAAACGTTTCCTTGCTCATAAGAACCTCCCATTATTTGAATCACTCTATTTTTTAAAGTTTATCGTCATCCTTATCGCATTCTAAACTATGAGAAAGGTTACAGCATGTCCAATAAATAAGATTCGGAAATTGTATATACTATGGATAACATGCTTAAATTGGCCTGATCCGCGTTTTATTAAAACCATTCTCCCCCTCCAAACAGGAAGAGCCGCCAATCCATAAAATCAATGGCTTTATCGATTTTGAATTGAACTCTGAAAATCTTCAAAACATATTTTATATATTTAATTTATAAATATGTATTCATATACTATGGTATAAAACCTTGATAAATAGTAAAAATTAATTTCAATAACTTTCAATGTTAAGGTGGTGAAATGATGGAATTCCCAACCATCCATACAAACTTTTGGGATGCTGTGATAGCCATACCTACCATCATGATCCTTACTCAACTTATAAAGGTCATGTTTCATGTCCCTCCTAAGTTCATCCCAAGCATCGCTTTGGTTCTTGGCTTATTCATTTCCATTTTCATAAGCCATCGTCATCATTTGGTTGCAGGCATTTTCATGGGCTGGTTTTATGGCTATGCAAGCATAGGCAATTATGCTGCGCTCAAAACTGGTATTTTGACTTATAGGGGAACCTATCAAAGGGCGGATTAAATCTATACTGGTTGTCACTCGTTGCAATTCCCATCTTTTTTATGCCGGGAGAGCTGACTTGCTAATATCCCAAATAACGTCCCGTAAACTTAACACTTAAAATAACAGTTACAATCAGGATTGTTTCCTTTGGCTGAATCGCCATTACTCTTGTTAGACCTATGAATTCACACCTCCTCCCAATCAACAAAAAAATACCTTCTCAACAAAAAAGAGAAGGTATCAGTTTGTCGATAAAAGGAGGTACGGGATCCTTTCACCTCGAAACATGATTTCAAAAAGTAACTAGGTTATCCTACATGTATTTTACTCGTTTATAGTTTATACTGAGGGAACTCGATTGAAGAAATTTGCGACACTCCTGCAGAAATCTGGCTAGACGAAACCCCATAGACACATGCGGGGAGGAGGCGGAAAGGAAGCGGATTTCTTAAAACGGCTGGACTTTTTTAAAGGATTCTTAAAATTGAACGTTGATTTCCACTCCAGGAACTCGCTTCCACGGGCGGTCAGCGCTCGATGCTCTTTGCTACTCTGGGGCTTCCCGAAGACGCGCTTATCTTGCAGGATTCCCGTACCTACCATTTCAATCAACTGGATCATTTCAAAAAACTGTAGGCAAACAGGCGATTCTTCAAATTTGCCTACATTCTGAATCCCTCCATTAAACGAAGGCGTTTCACTCACTTCTCAATATAGACCGAACGAATCAGCGTCCTGATTCTTTCAGTACCATCCACATTTTTTTCCTTGACATCAATTGTTACATTATAAACACCTGACTTAGGTACTTCTGGAAGGTCACCAGTAAAATCTTCGGTATCCATTACCTTTATGGGGCTTTTTCCACTAATTTCATTACCGCTTTCATCTATTAGATGAACCAAAAATATTGTGCTGATTGGCTTTTTTTTATCATTCATTCGGTTCTTTATTAAAAATTTTGCATCTTTTTGCTTAACCTTACCGGCCATACTTAATGTAATGGGATTCTTTTCGTTAAATTGCGCTGTGAACAAGTAGGCGTCTTTTGGCGATTTAGTCTTCATTCGCACTTTCCATTCCCCAATTTCAAGGTTATTTCTATAGAATGATTGGATGGTTGCTCCATTAAAAAAGGAAGTTTCATTCTTGGCTGAATAAACTTTTAAGGAAGGAGAATACTTTTTATTGGATGGAGAAATTAATTCAACCTCGACATCGTTTGAGGCTGTATATATGGTTATATTACCAGGGGCTGCTTCATTTACATGGAAGCTTTGTTCGATCCAGACATTTTGTTTCAGGACATCACCCAAAACGGATTGAGCGAGTGCAGTTGTAATGACATCATCTTCTACCCGTTCTTTATAATTGACATTCATTTCAGGAATCCCAGCGATGGAAGTGCTTCTTAAATAGGGTTCAATTCTTGAAAATACAACTGAACCAACTCGAATATTGTCGTGATTAAAGTTGGGATCCGTAAATAAATGTGTTCCGTAGGGTATTTTAGTACTCCAGACATTCACTAGACCATCATTTTCTCCGTATGAAGATAAGTATTGTCCCCCCATTGATAAAGCAGAAAGTAACGGGCCTCTGTTCATACCTGCCGCAGTGAAATACAAGTTTTTACGAGAGTTAACATGGTTATCCGTAACAGAACGAAATTCCGCCATTTTACCAACTTGTAAAGAATAAGTTCCATCATCTTTTTGACCTAATAAGGAACCAAGCCAGCCCGCATACCAGCTATAAGCCAAGTCAGCTAGGTAAGAACCATGATGAGGGGAAGCTAAAGTGATGACCCTTCCAACATATTGGTGTGCTCCATAGTGTACTAAAGCAGCCTGGGTGTCTGGCCCCCCTTTGCTGTGAGCTATAATATTTACTTTTTCGCCCCCAAAATGGTTACTGATTTCTGAAAGCATTTGAGCTAAAAGCCTTCCATTAGCATATTGGCTCACTGATCCATTTCCAGCTGAATCATGAAGCTGAACAAAAACAGTTTGGTAGCCTGCTTCATACGCCTTGGTATACATATCATTGATACCATGATATTCCGTTTCGCCATACCAGCTGGTTGAACTGCTGTTTTTCCCTTGAACAAACACAATCGGTGGTTTCTCTGTGTCAAGATTGGGAGGAATACTTCCAAGAAACCAATCCCCTGGGCTGAAAGTTTCGGAGGGCGGCTTCAATTTTCCTGCTGAAGAAATGTCTGGATTAGCCATAATTAATATGGTTAGAATGAGGACAAGAAAAACGACATAATTGATTATATTCCTTTTCAATTGTTACCTCCTCCAATATCCTGTGGTATTTTTCCGAACTCATCCTATTTTTAATGACCTCCTTCCATAGCCTTCATTAGTATATATTTGTACGTTTGCATACCATTACCTGCTATCTTCATAAAGATGGGAGAAAAAAACTAGAAGAAGTTCATGAAAAATGGAGATAAAGTATGAAGACTTGCCTTCAATTCTTATGGATGCAGTCATTCCTTTTATGAAGACGTACTTACGGAGGAAATCCTTAAATCGAATGCTTCAAGTTCATGAAAAAAGAGAACAAGCCCTTATCCTGCAAAGGATAGAGGGCTTGTTCACCCATATTAACTTTTCCTTCGAATTTGCCATTGTCCAATTGCTCCTATTCATGGTGTTTTGCAGTCCGTCCTAAACATTAAGTAAATAAAATTCCTTCACAGCAAATGGCTGTCATTCATGAGGATCCCAGTATCAATCGCCTATTTATACAAAATATCATCATTCTCCGATTTTGGGGTACAGCTGGCCGCTGTCCTTTATTAAAGAACGGAAGTTTGGATTCATTCTCCTTTAAGCACCCCCTCCTACATTCCCGTATTTTCCCCTGAAAACAACATCAATGATGTCAGTGATAAGCCCGTCCTTCCGATTGTACAATTGAAAACACCCTCGTGTACGATAATATCCTAAATAATGGCCTCTCCACGAATTCCCTTTCCAATCTTAATTATGTTAACGGCGGTAGCTCCTACTTTAACTTCAAAAGAATAAATTTCCTATTTCACTTTTTCACCTTCTTTCCAACATTACTTTAATCTGTACCATGGTAGTTAGGATTGTATTGATTAGACTTTACATTCCGAATGGCCAATCTGGAGAAGAAATGCTAGTACTCTTCAACCCCAAACTACATTTGAAGTGTAGTTGAGGGTCAAAAAAAATGATATCATCGATCGAGAATCCTACACATTCAGCAAATAAATAAGCCTTATCGATTCGCAATGGAATCTTATATTGCTCATAGTCGATGTAAGTCCTCTTGGCCATCTTCAACACTTTAGCCATTTCACCTTGAGTTAATCCTTTATACTTCCTCGCTTGTTTAAGTGTGAACTTAACGTTTGTCATATCTTGTCACCACCTGTCTTAAAAAAATAATACCACACTTGAAGTATAGTTACCAACAATTTTTCGCAAAATTCACGCACTTTAAGTTTACTCACTTTCACTCATAGTGTATATTCAAGTAAGAGGTGAAGAAATATGCACATTGGTGAACGGATTAAAATGTTAAGAAAAGAAAGAAAAATGACACAAGAAGATTTGGCAAATATATTAAAAGTGGCCCCAACAGCTGTATCAGCATGGGAATCCGGACGGAATAAACCTTTAATGGATAAATTGAGCATGATGTCGACATGTTTTGAAATACCGCTATCCCACCTCATAGAAGGAGCACCTATCGTTAGAAATAATCCTGGAATGGAATTTCTAAATGAAAGGAATGTAAGATTAATAGGTGTCTACGGAAATATCCCTGCTGGAGAGCCTAATTTTACAAATGAATATATAGAAGCCTATATGCCGGCATTAAATTCGATGCTAAAATCGAATAAAGAATATTTTTTCCTTAGAGTGAATGGCAACAGCATGAACAAAGAATTCAGAGACGGATCATTGATTCTCGTTGAAAAAACAACCTATATCGAAAACGGAAAAATTGGTGTGGTTTTAGTAAATGGTGACGATGCTACTGTCAAAAAAGTGAAAATCAATGAAGAAATGATCACACTCACTCCATGCAGCACGGATCCTTTATATGAAGAAAAAACCTATAGCATCAAAAATGATAGAGTCCGAATTTTAGGAAAAGTGGTTCAAGCCATTAAAATATACGATTAATATCAATCTCGAGGGTTTCTCGACGAAATTGAAAGTAAATGAATAATGAGCAATAATACATAGATTCATTTTACATATTAGGTACAAGCCATCATGGTTTGTGCTTTTTAGTACTTTTCTTTAGATTACTTATTTCATTGAGTGAATGTATTTGGATACTATATGCGCCCTAGGACACGCTTTTTCCAGAGAATTTTCCCTACATGCAGAAAGAATAAAATTGACTATATTGGGTTCATAATCTCATATAATAAGCATTTTCCTCTGTAGATCTAAAAGGGAAGATCGCCGGAAAACATTGTCGCCACCGGGTCGCGAGGTAAGCACCAAAAAGCAAATAAGCTGAGGCAGGTGGAATACCTGCCGTTGAAATACGTAGGGAAGCGCGCTCTTCCCCTAGCCTACTTACGAAAGGAGTGTGGGGTCGAATCCAGAGATAAATTGCAATTCTATCATACTAGAAGCGGCCTTTTGTTAGGATCCTGGCATCTATCCCAGTTCTTAAATCTTTTTTCCATCTATCAGCTTTAAGGGTTTGGTCATAATATTCCCCTTGCACCACTCCTTAAACTATTATCGAAGTAATGAATCAAAATCATGGCGGTAAAATGCACACGATTATTACTGGCTAATCCTGAACCAAGAAAAGCCCCTCTCTTTTTGAGAAGGGCCC
>NZ_JADILK010000050.1 GCF_017355165.1 Bacillus sp. SD075
AAAAGATCAGCCATCCGGCTGGTCTTTTTTATTTATAAGTTATCAGTTTCAGGGAGAATTAACGCAAATTAGACCTGAAATGAAATAATTAAGCTCGCGGAATTCCGACCTGAAGTGAATTAAATCGACGTGCAGCTTAATTAATTCGAACTAAGTCCTCTCGAATTCTTATATAATCGGCCTCACTTGAAGTGAAATAATCCATGAAAGCAATTCACGAATATATACCGATCATGGAGCAGAAGTTAATGTCATGAATCCGACTAAAGTAATTAATAGGAGAAAGGGAAGGTATTAAAGGGGATATATAATTTATGAATGTAAGTGCCTTTACGGAAGTCATGCTCTGAGGAATTACGGAATTTCTATTAAGATGTAATCGGTTTTATTGAAATTCTTGTTTTTACTTGTTCTTTTCATTATACTATGAAGAATTTATTGATGATTCTAATGCAAGCTGGATGCTAAAGAAGAAGACAGACAAAATAAAATTATTATAGAAGGGATCGTTATTGTGAGTAAAAAGAGTAAGGAAAAGTTTGAAGTTATCGAAGGCGAGTCAATCGATGCATGTTTAGATCGAATTAAAGCGGCAGGATACTTTCCTGTAAGGCGAACGGAAGAGCCTATCTTTGCCGAGAGAATCGAGAATGGTAAAGTCCATTATGTGCCAATTGATCGGAAAATTGTATTCGAAGCAAAATTAATTGAGTAAAACACGAACGATTAATTAATATCCTGTAAAAATATTCGATTTTAACTTGACAATAAAATGGCCGGAAGGTAAGATGAAGTTACATTAATACATCTCATATAATCATGGGGATATGGCCCAAAAGTTTCTACCTGATGACCGTAAATCATCGGACTATGAGAAAAGCATCTGACTATTTTGGAAACTAGCTAAGTCTTTTTGTATTTTTTCAAAAGGGCTTTATTTTCCGGACAGGTTGCTTTCTCGATGAGGAAGCAACCTGTCCGGTTTTTTAATTTACATGTGATAGATAATGATAAGCGTCCGTCTGCATACTCGGGACGCCATAATATGAGTGTTGGAGGGAAAGATTATATGAAACCGCAAGTTGGGGTTATTATGGGAAGTGTCTCGGATTGGGAAACGATGAAATACGCTTGTGAGTCATTGGAACAGCTTGAGATTCCCTATGAAAAAAGAGTCGTTTCCGCCCACCGGACGCCGGATTTACTATTTGAATATGCAGAGAGTGCAAAAGAGAGAGATATTAAAGTGATTATTGCCGGAGCAGGCGGGGCTGCACATCTTCCAGGCATGACGGCCGCTAAAACGATTGTCCCGGTGATAGGGGTACCAATACAGTCCAAGGCATTAAATGGGATGGATTCATTATTATCGATTGTTCAAATGCCTGGTGGCGTACCGGTTGCAACGGTTGCGATCGGAAAGGCGGGCGCAGTCAATGCCGGTTTATTTGCGGCTCAAATATTAGCAGCTTTCGATTCTGCCATTGCTGATAGGTTAGAGGCTTTGCGAGACGAAACCAGAGAAAAGGTGTTACAGAGCAGTGAACAACTTAAATAATACAATCATTTTACCGGGACAGACCATTGGAATCATCGGCGGTGGGCAATTGGGCAGGATGATGGCATTATCGGCTAAGGCATCGGGCTTTAAGATAGCGGTCCTTGAGCCGACTGCAGAAGGTCCATGTGCTCAAGTGGCGGATATAGAAATCACTGGTGCTTATGATGATATCGAAGCATTGAAAAGATTAGCCGAGGTCAGTGACGTCATAACATACGAGTTCGAAAATATCAGTTCAGAAGCACTGGATTGGTTAAAGAAACATGCATTTCTTCCGCAGGGCTCAGAATTATTAAAACTGACACAGGATAGACTTACGGAAAAAAAAGCCATATCTGATGCAGGAGCTTCTGTTGCTTCATATCAAGAAATACAGGATATTTCAGAAATTTACCTTCATATAGAGAAATTGGGGTACCCTAGTGTGTTAAAAACTACGCGGGGCGGTTATGATGGAAAAGGGCAGTTAGTCATAAAGGAAGAAGCCGATATCAAAAAGGCTGAGTCCCTGCTCAAAACAGGTAAATGTGTGCTGGAAGCCTGGATTCCTTTCGTAAAAGAAATCTCCATTATCGTGACGCGCAAGGCAGATGGCGAGGTAAGTCATTTTCCGATTGCGGAAAACATTCATATTGAAAACATTCTTCATAAAAGTATTGTTCCCGCCCGCATTAGTCAACAAGCTGAACGGAATGCTATTAATGAAGCTTTGCAGCTTGCAGAGAAACTTGATTTGGTGGGGACATTGGCAGTAGAGATGTTTTTAACCGCTCAGGATGAGATCATCATTAATGAATTAGCGCCAAGACCTCATAACTCAGGCCATTATACAATGGAAGCATGTGAGACTTCACAGTTCGAACAGCATATAAGGGCCGTCTGTAATTGGCCACTCGGAAATACAGCGTTATTGAAGCCTGTGGTAATGATAAACATCCTTGGTGAGCATGTCAGACCTTTAATGGATGAAATTCCGAAGCTATCAGATTGGAAGGTTCACCTTTACGGTAAGAAAGAAGTCAAGCTTAAGCGGAAAATGGGTCATGTGAATATTTTACGTCCAACGATTGAAGAAGCTCTTTTGGAAAGTGATCGAAGCAAAATATGGAATCAACAGGTTGAAACGGAGGAAGTAAAATGATTGAACGTTATACCCGCCCAGAGATGGGAAACATTTGGACAGAAAAGAACCGCTTTAATGCGTGGTTGGAAGTTGAAATCTTAGCTTGTGAAGCATGGTCGGAACTAGGTGTCATTCCAAAAGAAGATGTGAAGCTCCTTCGTGAAAATGCCACATTCGATGTGGACCGTATCAATGAAATCGAAAAAGATACACGTCACGATGTTGTTGCTTTTACACGTGCGGTATCTGAAACGTTGGGCGAAGAAAGGAAATGGGTCCATTACGGACTGACTTCTACTGATGTGGTGGATACAGCACTTTCATATGTGATAAAGCAAGCAAATGATATCCTTGCCAAGGATTTAAATAACTTCGTGGAAATCCTGAAAAATAAAGCGAAAGAACATAAATACACGGTTCAAATGGGACGTACACATGGGGTTCATGCGGAACCGACCACTTTTGGTTTGAAATTGGCACTTTGGTATCAAGAAATGAAACGAAATGTCGAACGTTTTGAAGAGGCTAGAAAGAACATAGAGGTTGGGAAAATCTCTGGAGCTGTCGGAACCTACGCTAACATCGACCCATTCGTTGAAAAATTCGTTTGTGAAAAGCTGGGTCTTGAGGCAGCGCCTATTTCAACACAAACATTGCAGCGCGATCGCCATGCACATTATATGAGCACATTGGCATTAATTGCGACATCAATTGAAAAGTTCGCAGTGGAAATTCGCGGCTTGCAAAAAAGCGAAACTCGCGAAGTGGAAGAATTCTTTGCAAAAGGACAAAAGGGATCTTCGGCAATGCCTCATAAACGAAATCCAATCGGCTCAGAAAATATGACGGGTATGGCTCGTGTAATCCGCGGTTACATGATGACAGCATATGAGAATGTGCCATTATGGCATGAACGTGACATTTCTCATTCCTCTGCTGAGCGCATCATCTTGCCGGATGCAACGATCGCATTAAACTATATGCTGAACCGCTTCAGCAACATAATTAAGAACTTGACCGTTTATCCAGAAAATATGAAACGAAATATGGACCGTACGCTTGGATTGATTTTCTCACAACGTGTGCTGCTTTCCCTTATCGATAAAGGACTTGTCCGTGAAGAAGCTTATGATACGGTTCAGCCGAAAGCGATGGAAGCATGGGAGCTTCAGGTTCCATTCAGGAGCCTGATCGAAAAGGATGATAAAATCACAAGCTTGCTTACGAAAGAAGAACTTGATGATTGTTTCGATCCTACACATCACTTGAAAAATGTTGATGTAATCTTTGATCGTCTAGGTTTATAAAAGTGAAGGCGGCAAACATGACACCTCTATACGGTGATATGTTTGCCAAGCCTGATCAATGGCAGGAAGATTCATAATATTCACAATGTGGGGGTCTGGACAGATGGAAAAACGAGAATTGTTGTATGAAGGAAAAGCGAAACAGATTTTTGCAACGGACAACAGTGAAATAGTATGGGTGGAATACAAGGATTCGGCAACAGCGTTTAATGGTGAGAAGAAGTCAGTGATTACCGGAAAAGGTAAGTTGAATAATCAAATTACTAGCTTACTATTTTCAAAGCTTGCCCAGGAAAATATCCCTTCCCATTTTATTGAACAGCTTTCCGACAGGGAACAGTTAGTCAGGAAGGTATCGATCATTCCACTTGAAGTCGTTGTTAGAAATACGGCTGCGGGCAGTTTTTCTAAAAGGACCGGCATTGAAGAAGGACAGCCGCTCAAGAAAACGCTGATTGAGTTTTACTATAAAGATGACGAGCTCGGCGATCCTCTGTTAACGGAAGACCATATTGAAGAATTGGAACTTGCAAGCAAGGAAGATGTGGCCATTTTAAAAGAAAAGGCACAAGAAATAAATATTGTCTTAACTTCCTTCTTTAAAGAGTTGGACATTAAATTGATTGATTTTAAATTAGAGTTCGGTAAAACCCCGAATGGCGACATTCTGCTGGCAGATGAAATTTCACCTGATACCTGCCGACTATGGGATATGAACACGAATGAAAAGTTAGACAAAGATGTATTCCGCCGTGATTTAGGCAGTTTAACAGATGCTTACGAAAAAATTCTAGCAAAGTTGGAGGGCACTCAACATGTATAAGGTTAAGGTATATATCACACTACGCGAAAGTGTACTAGATCCACAGGGAGCAGCAGTGCAACAATCACTTCACAGCTTGACTTATAACGAGGTTAGTGATGTTCGAGTGGGGAAATACATTGAACTTACAATTAAGGATACGGATCGTGATTTAGATCAACTTGTGAAGGAAATGTGTGAAAAGCTATTGGCCAATACGGTAATTGAATCTTACCGTTATGATGTTGAGGAGGTTGTCACCCAATGAAATTTGCTGTCATAGTTTTCCCTGGTTCCAATTGTGATGTCGATATGTATCATGCGATAAAGGATGCACTGGGGGAAGAAGTGGAGTATGTTTGGCATTCCACAGACAATCTAGATCAGTATGATGGGATTCTCCTTCCAGGAGGTTTCTCTTATGGAGACTATTTACGCTCTGGGGCAATTGCACGATTTTCGAATGTAATGGCCGAAGTCGTAAAAGCTGCACAAGCAGGTAAGCCTGTCTTGGGTGTCTGCAATGGTTTTCAGATTTTACTCGAAGCAGGACTTTTACCTGGAGCTATGCGCCGTAATGAAGGCTTGAAATTCATTTGCCGCAATGTAGGATTGAAGGTTGAAAATAATCAATCGATGTTCACGACAGGATATGAATTAAATGAAACAATTACGATCCCTGTTGCACATGGTGAAGGGAATTACTACTGTGATAATGATACATTGGCTGAATTAAGACGAAATAACCGCATCTTATTCACGTATGATGGTGAAAATCCAAACGGAAGTTTGGAACAAATAGCTGGAATTACAAATGAACAAGGAAATGTCCTCGGAATGATGCCTCATCCCGAACGTGCTGTGGATTCACTGCTTGGCAGTAAAGACGGCTTAAAGATTTTTCAATCCATCGTAAAAAACTGGAGGGAATCACATGTTATTACAGCTTGAACCAAGTCCGGAAAAAATTAAATCGGATCGATTATACGCAACTATGGGACTATCCGATGATGAATTTGCAATGGTGGAGAAAATCTTAGGCAGACTGCCGAATTATACGGAAACTGGATTGTTTTCGGTTATGTGGTCAGAGCATTGTTCCTACAAAAATTCAAAACCCATCTTAAGGAAGTTCCCGATTACAGGGGATAAAGTGCTACAAGGTCCTGGCGAAGGAGCAGGTATCGTCGATATCGGGGACGATCAGGCTGTCGTTTTTAAAATAGAAAGTCATAACCACCCATCGGCAATTGAACCTTATCAAGGTGCTGCTACTGGTGTCGGCGGTATTATCCGTGATGTTTTCTCCATGGGTGCCCGTCCGATTGCGATGTTGAACTCGCTTCGCTTCGGTGAGTTAGACAATGATCGCGTGAAATATTTATTTAAAGAAGTTGTTGCAGGGATTGCGGGATACGGGAATTGTATCGGAATTCCAACTGTCGGCGGAGAAATTCAATTTGATCCATCGTATGAAGGAAATCCACTGGTCAATGCAATGTGTGTCGGTTTGATTGATCATAAGGACATTAAAAAAGGCCAAGCGCATGGAGTGGGCAACACAGTGATGTATGTGGGTGCCAAAACTGGACGCGATGGTATTCATGGAGCAACATTTGCATCTGAAGAGCTATCAGAGTCTTCAGAAGAAAAACGCCCTGCCGTACAAGTAGGCGATCCGTTCATGGAGAAACTGCTTTTGGAAGCATGCCTTGAATTGATTCAAAATGATGCCCTTGTTGGTATTCAGGATATGGGAGCAGCTGGTCTTACAAGTTCATCTGCCGAAATGGCGAGCAAAGCTGGCTCAGGAATAAAAATGAACCTTGATTTGGTACCGCAGCGTGAAACGGGAATGACGGCATATGAAATGATGCTTTCTGAATCACAAGAGCGGATGCTGATCGTTGTAACTAAAGGACGCGAACAGGAAATAGTTGACTTGTTTACGAAATATGACTTAGAAGCGGTTGCTGTTGGAGAAGTAACGGATGATAAAAATCTAACACTTTCCCATCAAGGTGAAATCGTTGCTGAGGTTCCGGTGGATGCATTGGCTGAAGAAGCTCCGATTTATCACAAGCCATCTGCAGAACCGCAATATTTCCGTGACTTCCAAAGCATGGCTGCAGAAGTTCCAGTCATTGGAGATTATAAAGAAACATTGGTGTCACTATTGAAGCAACCGACAATTTCGAGTAAGGAGTGGGTCTACGACCAATATGATTACATGGTCCGCACGAATACAGTCGTCTCACCTGGATCGGATGCTGCGGTAGTGCGTGTACGTGGTACAAATAAGGCCCTTGCCATGACGACGGATTGCAACTCCCGCTTTATTTATTTAGATCCTGAAACAGGTGGGAAAATCGCAGTGGCTGAAGCTGCCCGTAACATCATTTGCTCGGGTGCGGAACCTTTAGCGATTACGGATTGCTTGAATTTTGGGAATCCAGAAAAGCCTGAAATATTTTGGCAATTGGAAAAAGCGGCAGACGGTATGAGTGAAGCTTGCAGAAGCTTAAGCACTCCTGTAATTGGCGGAAATGTCTCCCTTTACAATGAAACAAATGGTGAAGCGATTTATCCGACACCTGTAGTTGGGATGGTTGGTCTTGTCAGTGACCTTCAGCACATCACTACACAAACATTTAAAAATGAATCCGATTTGATTTATGTGGTCGGTGAAGCGAAAGCTGAATTTGGTGGAAGTGAATTACAGAAAATGCTTGAGGGTAAAATCTTTGGACGTGCTCCAGAACTTGATTTGGCCGTTGAACAAAAACGTCAACAGCAAATTCTAACTGCAATTCAAAATGGTCTTGTTGCATCGGCACATGATCTTTCGGAAGGCGGTTTGGCAGTGGCTTTAGCTGAAGCTTTATTCGGGGCTAGCAAACTTGGGGCAAAAGTGAATATATCCGGCGAACCGGTATCCGAATTATTCAGTGAAACGCAATCAAGATTCTTACTGTCCATCAATCCTGAAAACCAAGCGGCATTTGAAGCACTTGTTGAAGATGCGATATGCATAGGCACAGTAACGGATGATAATAAATTAGTCGTGGAAACAATCAGTGATAGCAAAGTATTGGAAGCGGAAGTTGAAGATTTACAAACAGCTTGGAAGGGAGCCATACCATGCTTGCTGAAATAAGAAGCCTGAACGAAGAGTGTGGTGTTGTTGGAGTCTGGGGACATCCCGATTCAGCACAGCTTGCTTACTACGGTTTGCATAGCTTACAACATCGTGGTCAAGAGGGAGCAGGCATCGTCGTGACGGATGGTGAGCAGATGTCCATCTCCAAGGGCGAAGGTCTTGTCACAGAGATATTTACGGCCGAAAAAATGCAGGCACTTTCTGGAACCGGAAAAGCGGCAATTGGCCATGTCCGTTATACAACGGCAGGCGGCGGCGGGTATCAAAATGTTCAGCCTTTCTTGTTCAATTCACATACAGGAGGGCTGGCCCTTGCTCATAATGGGAATATCGTCAATGCCCATCAGTTAAAAGCACAGCTTGAAGGACAGGGAAGCATTTTTCAAACGACATCTGATACGGAAGTTCTGGCACATCTGATTAAACGTTCCGGCTACTCGGATGTCAGAGATTCAGTAAAGAATAGTTTAAGCATGTTGAAGGGAGCCTATGCCTTTGTCATCATGACGGAGAACCAAATGATCATGGCAAGAGATCCGCATGGCTTCCGTCCACTTTCCTTGGGGAAAATAGGAGATGCATATTTCGCTGCATCCGAAACATGTGCCCTTGATATTGTAGGTGCAGAATTCATCCGCGATATTGAGCCGGGGGAACTGGTAGTCATTAATGATGAGGGAATCACATCCGAATACTTTTCGCTTTCCAGTCAACAGGCAATGTGCACGATGGAATACGTGTATTTTTCCCGTCCGGATAGTAACATTGATGGTATCAATGTTCATACGGCGCGAAAAAACCTTGGTAAGCAAATGGCACTGGAAACCAAAATTGAAGCCGATGTAGTTACAGGTGTACCTGATTCCAGCATTTCGGCAGCGATTGGCTATGCTGAAGCTGCAGGCATTCCCTATGAAATGGGCTTAATAAAAAATCGGTATGTTGGACGGACGTTCATTCAGCCATCACAAAGTCTGCGTGAACAAGGCGTGAAGATGAAACTATCACCTGTAAGAGGGGTAGTGGAAGGTAAGCGGGTCATAATGGTTGATGATTCAATCGTCCGTGGGACAACGAGCAGAAGGATTGTCCGCATGTTAAAAGATGCCGGAGCGAAAGAAGTGCATGTAGTAATCAGCTCACCACCGATCAAGAATCCATGTTTTTATGGCATAGACACGTCTAAAAAGGAAGAGCTGATTGCGAGCTCTAAATCGGTGGAGGAAATCAGGGAAATCATCGGTGCTGATTCCTTAACTTTTTTAAGTGTCGAAGGTATGGTCGAAGCAATTGGACGACCGTTTCCTGGAGAAACGCGGGGTTCATGCCTAGCTTGTTTCACCGGAAATTATCCGACTGAAATTTTTGAATACGAACGGGAAAAAACAAAATGTTAATCAAGTCGGAAATGATGATTGATTTTCGGAGGAGGATTTCAAATGGCTAATGCATATAAACAGGCTGGTGTGGATATTGAGGCTGGTTATGAAGCGGTAAATCGTATGAAAAAACATGTAAAGCGCACATTACGTCCAGAAGTAATGAATGGTCTGGGCGGTTTCGGCGGCATGTTTGATTTATCTTCCTTGAACCTTAAAGAACCTGTGCTCATTTCAGGTACGGATGGAGTGGGGACGAAACTTTTGTTGGCGTTCATGATGGATAAACACGATACAATTGGAGTGGATTGTGTAGCTATGTGCGTCAATGATGTTGTCGTTCAAGGTGCTGCACCTTTATACTTTTTAGATTATATTGCCTGTGGTAAAGCAGATCCTGAACGAATTGAAATGATCGTCAAAGGTATTGCAGATGGCTGTGAGCAGGCGGGCTGTGCTTTAATCGGCGGTGAAACGGCTGAAATGCCAGGCATGTACGAGACAGAAGAATATGATGTGGCAGGTTTTACCGTAGGCGCCGTTGAAAAATCACGTCTAATTACTGGTGAAGCGATCTCAGCAGGTGATGTCGTTATTGGACTCGCTTCAAGCGGCATCCATAGTAATGGGTATTCCCTTGTTCGTAAAATCCTTCTTGAAGACTCAGGTATGTCGCTTCATGACTTCGTACCGGAACTGGATTGCAAGTTGGGAGAGGAATTATTAAAACCGACAAAAATCTATGTGAAGTCCATTTTATCGATGTTGGAAAAATTTGATGTTAATGGTCTTGCCCATATCACTGGTGGTGGGTTCATCGAGAATATCCCGCGTATTCTTCCTGACGGATGCGGTGTTGAAATCGAGCTTGGAAGCTGGGAAATCCCAACAATATTCACATTCCTTGAAGAAAAAGGGAACCTTGTAAAAGAGGAAATGTTCAATATCTTCAATATGGGTATTGGAATGACAGCTGTCGTGAAAAAAGAAGTGGCATCAGATGTACTAGCCCACCTACGGTCTTGCGGTGAAAAAGCCTCAGTTATTGGAACGGTTGTGGATGGAAATGGAGTGTCGTTCAAATAATGAAACGCCTTGCTGTCTTTGCATCAGGTAACGGTAGTAATTTTCAATCAATTGCTGAAGCAATAAAAAGTGGAAAGTTGGAGGCGGAAATCTGTCTGGTCGTTTGCGATCGTGAAGACGCATATGTGCTTGAGAGAGCTAAGCTTGAGAATATTGATTCTTTTTCCTTTTCAGCGATGAATTACTCTAACAAGACGGAGTATGAATTGGAAATCCTGGAAAAACTTCGCCATTATGAGATAGAATTTATCATTCTGGCAGGTTATATGCGTTTGATCGGTCCGATATTATTACAAGAGTATTCACAGAGGATTGTGAACATCCACCCTTCACTCTTGCCTAGTTTTCCAGGAAAGGATGCAATTGGCCAGGCCTTTGACGCCGGAGTGAAGGAAACGGGAGTAACGGTTCATTATGTTGATGATGGAATGGACACAGGACCGGTCATCGCCCAAAAAGCAGTGCCAATTCTTGAGGGAGATACGAAAGACATCCTTCAAAAAAGAATTCAGGAAATGGAGCATGACTTATATCCGTCAGTTTTGCAGGAGCTATGCCACAAGAAACTTACTTAATGGAGGGACCAACATAACATGAAGAAACGTGCGTTAATTAGTGTATCGGATAAAACAGGTATCGTAGAATTTGCTCAAGGTTTAATTGAAGCAGGTTTTGAAATTATTTCTACAGGCGGTACCAAAAAATCGCTGCAGGATAATGGTATTGAGGTAATTGGAATCAGTGACGTCACCGGTTTTCCGGAAATATTGGATGGACGTGTTAAAACACTTCACCCGAATGTCCATGGAGCAGTGTTGGCAAAACATGATGACAAAGATCACGCAGCACAGCTTGCAGAGCATAATATTGAACCCATTCAACTTGTCTGTGTAAACCTATATCCATTCCAAGCGACTATTTCCAAACCGGAAGTCACTGTGGAAGATGCTATCGAAAACATCGATATCGGTGGCCCGACAATGCTTCGTTCTTCTGCCAAAAACCACGAATATGTGACTGTTATCGTTGATTCCAATGATTATCCTGTCGTATTGGCTGAGCTTAAACAAAACGACGGGGTATCAAAAACCACGAATCGCCGCCTGGCTGCAAAAGTTTTCCGCCATACAGCAGCATATGATGCCGTTATATCAGAGTATATGACAGAGCTTGCCGATGAAGAAAATCCTGAATCATTGACTGTTACCTATGAATTGAAACAGTCGCTTCGTTATGGGGAAAATCCACATCAAAAAGCCGCATTCTATAAAAAACCGCTCGGTTCCGTTTTCTCAATTGCAGAAGCGAAGCAATTACATGGAAAAGAACTTTCATACAATAACATTAATGATGCAGATGCAGCACTTCAAATCGTTAAAGAATTCAATGAGCCGGCAGCTGTTGCAGTCAAACATATGAATCCTTGCGGCGTCGGTGTCGGTGAAACCATTCTGGAAGCATATGAAAAGGCTTATGAGGCAGATGCCACTTCCATATTCGGTGGGATCATCGCTTTGAACCGTGAAGTTGATAAGGCGACTGCTGAAAAGCTTCATGAAATTTTCCTTGAAATCATCATTGCTCCTGGGTTTACGCAAGAGGCAGTGGAAGTATTGACAAGCAAGAAAAACCTTCGATTATTAACGATATATTTCGATGCGGTTAAAAAGCCTGAACGTAAATTGACATCCATTGAAGGCGGATTACTTATTCAAGATCGGGATGCACATAGCTTAAAGGATGCAGAGGTAAAAGTGGCAACGAAACGTGAGCCTACCCCTGAAGAGTGGAAAGCCATGGAACTTGGCTGGAAAATCGTGAAACATGTCAAGTCGAATGCAATAGTGGTATGTAACGATCAAATGACATTAGGCGTTGGAGCAGGTCAAATGAACCGTGTGGGAGCTGCAAAAATTGCTCTGGAACAAGCTGGGGAAAGAGCGACAGGAAGTGCATTGGCATCAGATGCTTTCTTCCCTATGGATGATACTGTAGAAGCGGCTGCGAAAGCGGGCGTCACGGCAATCATTCAGCCTGGTGGATCTGTTAAAGATGAGGATTCAATCAAGAAAGCTGATGAATATGGGATTACGATGGTGTTTACAGGAATTCGTCACTTTAAACATTAATCAAAAATGAGGTGCGATAATGAATGTACTAGTAATTGGCCGGGGCGGCAGGGAGCATGCCATAGCCCGCAAACTATTTGAAAGTAAACGGGTTGGTACTGTTTTTGCCGCACCTGGAAATCCAGGAATGACCGATGTAGCAACTCTTGTTCCAATTAATGAAAACAATCACGGGGATTTGGTTGCCTTTGCCAAGAAGAATGCAGTTTCATTAACGGTGATCGGGCCCGAAACCCCGTTGTTAAACGGACTTGCCGATGATTTTACGGAGGCAGGATTAAAGGTATTTGGACCTAATGGCCGTGCTGCAGTCATCGAGGGAAGTAAATCCTTTGCTAAAGATTTAATGAAGAATTACAGCATTCCGACAGCAGAATATGAAACTTTTTCTGATTATGATTCAGCAAAGGCATATATTGAAAAAGTGGGTGCTCCTATCGTCATAAAAGCGGATGGTTTGGCTGCAGGAAAAGGTGTCGTAGTCGCTATGACGATGGAAGAGGCGTTAGACGCCATCCATGATATGCTAGTCGGAGCAAAGTTCGGGGAAGCATCTGCCAAAGTCGTCATTGAGGAATTTCTTGATGGCGAGGAATTTTCATTGATGGCCTTCGTTAATGGGGGAAAAGTGTATCCGATGGTCATCGCTCAAGACCATAAGCGGGTTTTTGATGGAGATCAGGGTCCGAACACAGGTGGTATGGGTGCATACTCACCGGTGCCGCAAATTTCCGATGAAATGATTCAGACTGCAGTCGAAACAATTCTTAAGCCGACGGTAAATGCGATGATTTCGGAAAATCGCCGTTTTACAGGAATATTATATGCCGGTTTGATCGCTACTGAAAAAGGCACAAAAGTCATTGAGTTCAATGCCCGTTTTGGCGATCCGGAAACGCAAGTTGTTTTACCACGCCTAAAAACAGATTTCGTAGATACGCTAGAAGCGGTTCTTTCTGGAGAGGATTTACAACTTGAATGGCATGAAGAAGCCGTTCTTGGAGTGGTAGTCGCAGCTGATGGATATCCAGGGGAATATAAAAAGGGATCTATCATTAAAGGCTTGGAAAAGATTGATCCTGATGCCCATGTTTATCATGCTGGAACGGCTCTCAATAGTGAGGGGAATTTCATCTCGAATGGCGGACGTGTGCTTCTGGTTGCTGCAAAAGGGAAAGATTTGGCCTCTGCCCAAGCTGAAGTATATAAAGAGTTGGGGCATATTGAGAAAGACGGCTTATTCTGGCGAACGGATATTGGCCATCGTGCAATAAAATACAATTTTTCATCATAATATAAAGAAGCTGACTCTAAGCGGAGTCAGCTTCTTCTTTAGAAAAAACTTAATATGAATCAGGTTGACCGGATTCTTTTTCCTGTTTTGATTCGTTTTTCATAAAGCTTTGTCCGTTTTCCATTGCATCGACGACAGGACAATAGCGGAGAATTCCTTCGCCTATTTTCATGGCGGAAAGCATGACCACGAATAGATAAGATTGGTTTTTCCATGGTTTTTTAACCATTTTAGCCATTGCCCATGTTAAAAGTGTTAAACCACAGGTAATACGCATTAACGCATTTATTATACTGATATTTTGTTTGAAATTCATTTAAAGTCCATCCCTTCACAAAAATTTAACAATATTCTGGATAACATTACTGTTCTAATGAGGCAAGTATGTTACTATGAAATAAAATTGGGTTGAAAATGGTTTTTTTCATTACAACTGTTTCTAAAAAACTATGGGGGAATGTTTAATGCTTGAACAGCGCTATAGATGGAAAAATAAGCATCTAAGAGAACATATAGATGTGCTGGATGGCAATAGGGCACCACACATTCTGCTTAAAAATACGACTTATTTAAATCAGGCTTTACGAAAATGGGTAAAAGCGAATATATGGATATATGATGACCGCATCGTATATGTTGGCGATAAGCTCCCTGATAATATAGACCGCTGTGAAATGGTAGACTGTACAAACCAGTACTTAGTCCCGGGTTATATTGAGCCGCATTCACACCCTTCTCAATTATATAATCCCCTTTCTTTTTCACGTTATGCATCTCATTTTGGCACAACAACATTGATCAATGATAACTTGCCGTTTCTATTGCAGTTGGATAAAAAGAAAGCGTTTTCTCTTTTGAAAGAATTACGTAACATTCCTGTAACAATGTATTGGTGGAGCCGTTTTGACGGACAAACGGAATTGATTGATGAAGACATGGTCTTTTCCCATGGGGCCGTTAAATCATGGCTGGAGCATGATGCCGTATTACAGGGCGGTGAACTGACTGGATGGCCAAAGCTTCTTGATGGGGATGACATGATGTTGCATTGGATTCAGGAGGCCAAGCGAATGAGGAAGAAAATCGAAGGACACTTTCCAGGTGCGTCAGAGAAGACTTTAGCAAAAATGACCTTATTCGGCGCCGATTGTGATCATGAAGCAATGACAGGTGATGAAGTCATGTCGCGATTGCTGCAGGGCTATTATGTATCGTTAAGACATTCTTCGATCCGGCCCGATCTTCCAAAGATGATACAGGAAATCCATGAACTAGGAATCGATCATTATGACAAATTCTTTTATACGACAGATGGATCGCCGCCATCCTTTTATGAAGGTGGTTTCATAGACTGCTTGATTAAAATAGCGATAGAGCATGGTGTTCCGGTCATCGATGCATACAATATGGCAACTATCAACATTGCACGATATTATAACATTGAGTACCTTCATGGCAATATTGCCACTGGGAGGGTAGCGAACATTAACTTCCTGACCGATATAAAGGAACCTGCACCGGTTTCGGTAATGGCAAAAGGTAAATGGGTTAAAAGGGATGGTGAAATCATTCCGGATAAACAGGAAATCGAATGGAGTGATTTCGATTTTAAACCACTTGATCTTGATTGGGAACTCAGTTTAAAGGAAGATTTTGAATTTTCCATGCCGTTTGGGATTGAATTGGTCAATAATGTAATTACGAAACCGTACTCCCTTGCCAATGATGTCGGGTATGAAGAACTGAACTTTGAGCATGATGAATGCTTCTTCATGCTTATTGACCGGGAAGGGAAATGGCGCATCAATACGATATTAAAAGGGTTTGCGGATAAATTGTGTGGCTTTGCTGGCTCTTATACAAATACAGGTGATATCATACTAATCGGTAAAAGGAAAAAGGATATGCATTTGGCATTTAACCGGCTTAAGGAGATTGGCGGTGGAATCGTTTTAACGGAACATGGAAAGGTGATTCATGAACTTCCTCTGAAATTAAAGGGAGTCATGTCTACCAAGGAGGTTCCTGAACTGATTGAAGAGGAAAATGAATTGAAAACTTTGCTCCGTGAGAGGGGTTATCGCTTCGCCGATCCTGTGTACACCCTTTCATTCTTTTCGACAACCCATCTTCCATATATAAGGTTAACCCAGCGGGGAGTATATGATGTTATGAATAAAACTATACTCTTTCCCACTATAATGCGTTAAAATATAAGAGAAGAAATGGCTAATAAATCAGAGGAGTGGAAAGATGAATTTAAAGAGAGTTCTTTTCATCGTTATTGCTATTTTACTGCTGGCAGGCTGTTCTACGAAAGAAGATCCTGCAAGGGATGACAGTAAGTCGAAAGACCAGGCCGTCATCGAAAATACAGATGTGAAAAATGAACCTTCCAATAAGTTTCCACTTACAGGTATAGCCACCGATGAAGGCAGTGAGCAAAGGGCTGTAGCAGTGATGATTAATAATCATCCAGAAGCACGCCCACAATCGGGCCTCTCAGAAGCCGATATCGTCTACGAAATGCTCGCAGAAGGTGACATAACCAGATTTTTAGCTATCTTCCAAAGTGAAATGCCAAGCCAAATCGGTCCGATTCGGAGTGCAAGGGACTATTATATCGAATTGGCTAAAGGCCTGGATTGCATCTATGTGTGTCATGGGAATAGCCCCGAGGCAAAAACCATGCTGGACAAAGGGTATATTGATAACTTGAACGGATTATATTATGATGGTACTTTGTTTCAACGTTCGGCAGATCGTAAAGCGCCTCATAATTCCTACATCTCCTTTGATGATATCCAAAAAGGCGCGAAGGAAAAGGGATATGAGTTGAATGGTGCACCGGAGCCTTATACTTTCCTGTCAAAGGAAGAGGCGGCTGGCCTTCAAGGGGAACCGACATTGAAAACCGAGATTTCCTACGGATCAAACGAGTTTGATGTACAGTATGAATACGAAGCCACGGAAGAGAAATATAAACGTTATTCGAATGGAGAGCAAACAGTCGAACATAAATCGAATAAACCTATTTTACTGGATAATATATTGATCATTGAGGCTGCACATCAAGTGATTGACGATAAAGGGCGTCGTAAAATCGACTTGAAAAGTGGCGGAAAAGGTTATTTACTTCAAAAAGGAAAAGCGAATGAAGTAGAATGGGTTAATAAGGATGGTCGGATTATACCAGTGAAAAACGATGAAGAAATAGGGTTGATTCCAGGGAAGACCTGGGTCAATATTATTCCGGATGAACCTGGTTTAGTAGGAGACGTCTCATTTTGATACCCATGAAATTGAGGGGGAGTAACATGCAAATTGATAAGTTAAGGGGAAAAGAAACGGATCAGCTGTTTAAGTCGATCCTTTCCTTGCGTGATTTGGACGAATGCTATCGATTTTTTGATGATTTATGCACAGTCAATGAAATTTCATCACTGGCACAGCGTCTTGAAGTAGCCCGCATGCTTGAAGAAGGTAAAACCTATCATAAAATCGAAACGGAAACGGGTGCAAGCACGGCTACGATTTCCAGGGTCAAACGCTGCTTGAATTATGGAAATGATGCTTATTCCATGGCACTTAACCGTATTAAGGATAACGTTGAGGAAACAACTGAATCTTAATTCTATCGATGATAATAAAAAGCCGAGGAATTCATTTCCCGGCTTTTTATTTTTGGGGTCCATCACTCTCTTTGACGGCTGTCTTTCAGCCGTATCCGTGTTATATTGGAATTTAGATTCAGATGTTCCATTTGGTAATAACATTTTATCGATACTTCTCTTTTTTAATGAAAAATCTTAATGCTATAATGGTTTAATGGGAAGTGTGATTGGAGGATTATTATGTACGATTTTCGCGAGTGGAAACATGTTTTCAAACTCGATCCAAATAAAGAAATAAGTGATGATGCCCTTGAGAAAGTCTGTGAATCCGGCACTGATGCAATCATGGTCGGGGGAACGGATGGAATCACGCTTGAGAATGTGCTTCATTTAATGGCACGTGTCAGACGATATACCGTTCCATGTGTAATGGAAATTTCTTCCGTTGAAACAGTGACCCCAGGGTTTGATTTATATTTCATTCCGAGTGTTTTGAATAGCACCAACCCGGATTGGATGATGAAACTGCATCAGCAAGCAGTCAAGGAGTACGGATACCTTTTGAATTGGGATGAAATTTTCGTTGAAGGGTACTGCATTCTGAATCCAGAGTGCAAGGCGGCCCAATTGACGAAAGCCAATACCGATTTGGATATGGATGATGTGGGTGCATACGCGATGATGGCAGAAAAGATGTTCAACCTGCCGATTTTTTATATGGAATACAGCGGTGATTATGGCGATGTCCAGATGGTGGAAGCTGCCAAAGAAAGTTTGGAGGATACCGTACTATTCTATGGCGGTGGGATTAAATCGGTTGAACAGGCTAAAGAGATGTCTAAGGTTGCGGATGTCATCGTTGTCGGCAATGTGATTTATGAAGATTTGAAAGTGGCACTTGCAACAGTTCCGGCGGTTAAATGAAATCAAGTAATAAATATAGTATACTAAAACAGAAACGAATGTTCGTATAGGTGGTGTGATAATGCAATATTTAGCGGAAAAATTACTAATAGGATTGAATGAACAGCAACAAAAAGCAGTGAAATCAACTGATGGCCCACTATTAATCATGGCTGGGGCAGGAAGTGGAAAGACGCGTGTGCTGACTCACCGAATAGCTTACTTGATGGTCGAGAAGGAAATTGCGCCATGGAACATCCTCGCAATCACGTTCACCAACAAAGCAGCACGTGAGATGAAGGAGAGGATCCGTGCCATACTTGGCGGTGCATCCGAAGATATCTGGATTTCAACTTTCCACTCGATGTGTGTCCGCATTTTACGTAGAGATATCGACCGTATCGGGTTTAATAGGAACTTCTCGATATTGGATACGACGGATCAGCAATCAGTCATTAAACAAATCATGAAAGATCGTAATATGGATACAAAGAAATATGATTACCGTGCCATTTTAGGTAGTATCAGTTCAGCGAAAAATGAGTTGGTCGGGCCGGAAGAGTACCTGAAGACGGCTTCTGATTACTTCACTAAAGTAACTGCCGATGTATATACGGAATATCAAAAACGGCTGCGAAAAAATTCAGCGCTTGATTTCGATGATTTGATCATGATGACGATTCAATTGTTCCAGCTCGTACCAGAAGTACTTGAATATTATCAGCGTAAATTTCAATACATTCATGTTGATGAGTATCAAGATACGAACAGGGCCCAATACATGCTTGTTAAACTACTGGCTTCACGCTTCCGTAATCTTTGTGTTGTCGGGGATTCCGATCAATCGATCTATCGTTGGCGCGGTGCGGATATTGCGAATATCCTTTCATTTGAAAAAGATTATCCGAATGCCAACATGATTTTCCTTGAACAGAATTACCGCTCGACGAAAAAGATTCTTGCAGCGGCGAATAAGGTCATCGGTAACAATCAAAACCGTAAGCCGAAAAATCTTTGGACTGAGAATGCAGATGGCAATAAGTTATTCTATTACCGTGCAGACAATGAACAAGGGGAAGCGCAGTTTGTAGCCGGAAAGATAAATGAGTTAGTTCAGGGCGGCAGTAGGAAATATTCCGATATAGCAATATTGTACAGAACAAATGCACAATCACGTGTCATGGAGGAAGTTCTGCTTAAATCCAATATTAATTATGCAATAGTCGGGGGAACCAAGTTCTATGACCGTAAAGAGATTAAGGATTTACTTGCCTATCTTCGCCTTATTGCGAATCCTGATGATGACATCAGTCTCCGCCGTGTAATCAATGTACCAAAACGCGGAATCGGTGCCACTTCAATGGACAAAGTGGCAGATTATGCAGATCAATATGATGTTTCCATTTATAAAGCACTAGAATCTGTGGAAATGATAGGGATAAGCGGGAAGGCTACCAAAGCGGCAAGGGAATTCCATACGCTGATCACTAACTATACAAATCAGCAGGAGTACTTATCCGTGACGGAACTGGTGGAGGAAGTCATTGAGAAAACCGGTTACCGTGAGATGCTGCAGGCAGAAAAAACGATAGAATCACAAAGCCGGCTTGAAAACATAGATGAGTTTTTATCTGTTACGAAAGCATTCGAAAGTAATAGCGAGGACAAATCATTGGTGGGCTTTTTGACTGACCTGGCGTTGGTTGCCGATATAGACCAACTTGATGAGAATTCCGAAGAAGCTACAAATATGGTAACGTTGATGACGCTGCATTCCGCGAAAGGACTTGAATATCCGGTGGTCTTTCTATTGGGCCTTGAAGAAGGGGTTTTCCCTCACAGCCGGTCGCTTATGGATGAAGAAGAGATGGAAGAAGAGCGCCGTCTGGCTTATGTTGGAATTACAAGGGCTGAAAATGAATTATTCATAAGCAATGCCCAAATGCGGACATTGTATGGACGGACGAGCATGAATCCAGTTTCACGTTTCATCAGTGAAATACCAGAGGAACTTCTTGAAGATCTAAAACCGAAACCGGCTCCTAGGGCTAGGCAAACACCTTTTAGTTCTTCGAAAACTGGATCTCCTTCAAAAGCTTCCACAAGAAAATTGCCTGCCTTTGGAAAAGCTGTTTCTGCACCATCCGCAACGGGCGGAGAAGAGATCGGCTGGGCTGTTGGCGACCGTGCATCCCATAAAAAATGGGGGATAGGAACCGTGGTGAGCGTAAAAGGTGAAGGTGAAGGGAAGGAACTGGATATTGCCTTTCCAAGTCCAATCGGCATCAAACGCCTATTGGCGAAATTTGCACCAGTTGAAAAAGCATAAGCAATTAATATGCTTCTACTGGTAAAGAATAGGGATATCTGACTTTAGACACCGCTCTTCTATAAGAAGTGCGGTGGAGTCTTCTTTAGAAAGGATTGAACGTATGGACTTACAAGCTGCAGAGAAGAAAGTTCTGGAACTGCAAACGTTATTGAACCAATACAGCTATGAATATTATGTGATGGACCAGCCATCAGTACCTGATGCTGAATATGATCGGCTACTCCGTGAACTTATTGAGTATGAGGAGAAATTTCCGGAACTGCAATCGGCGGACTCACCGACACAACGGGTCGGTGGAGCCATTTTGGATATGTTTGAAAAAGTGGAGCATACCACACCGATGCTTAGTTTAGGCAATGCCTTCAATGAAAGTGACCTACGGGATTTCGACAGAAAGGTCAGGCAATCTGTAGGTGACGATTTTTCCTATGTATGTGAATTGAAAATTGATGGACTTGCCGTCACTCTTCAATATGAGAATGGATATTTCGTAAGAGGGGCAACCCGTGGAGATGGAACGATCGGTGAAGATATTACCGCTAATTTGAAAACGATCAAGTCGATTCCATTGAAGTTGCGGGAGCCGGTTGCCATAGAAGTACGTGGTGAGGCCTTCATGCCAAAAAAATCTTTCGAATCATTAAACAAGGCTAAGGAAGAAAGCGGTGAGGAACCATTTGCAAACCCACGGAATGCAGCTGCCGGTTCGTTAAGGCAGCTTGATCCAAAGCTTGCTGCGAAACGGAACTTGGATATTTTCCTCTATGCGATTGCCGATTTGGGGGAAACAGGGGTCCGTTCCCACAGTGAGGGCTTGGATTTATTGGATCGGCTCGGGTTTAAGACGAATCGGGAAAGAAAAACATGCTCGAATATAGAGGAAGTACTGGCCTATATAGTAGAATGGACGGAACACCGTCCAAACTTAGCCTATGATATTGACGGAATTGTCGTAAAGGTGGATTCCCTTGAACAGCAGGATGAATTAGGTTTTACTGCAAAAAGTCCGCGGTGGGCCATTGCTTATAAATTCCCAGCTGAAGAAGTCATTACAACCCTAAGGGATATCGAGCTGAATGTTGGCCGTACGGGTGTATTGACCCCGACTGCCGTTTTGGATCCCGTTCGGGTAGCAGGTACGACTGTGCAGCGAGCTTCACTTCATAATGAAGATTTAATCCGTGAAAAGGACATCAGAATCGGGGATCAAGTGGTCGTAAAAAAGGCCGGCGATATCATTCCAGAGGTGGTCAATGTACTGGCAGAACGCCGTACTGGGGAAGAAGTCGAGTTCCAGATGCCTACTGAGTGCCCGGAATGCAGCAGTGAACTTGTCCGGCTGGACGGGGAGGTTGCTTTACGCTGCATCAACCCGAAGTGTCCTGCACAAATACGGGAAGGCTTGATTCACTTTGTTTCCCGTACAGCAATGAATATAGACAGCCTTGGTGAAAAAGTGATTAGCTTGTTGTTTAAAGAAGAACTCATCCAAGATGTGGCTGATATTTATAAGCTTACATACGATCAACTGATTGCATTGGAAAGGATGGGGGATAAATCCGTCAATAAACTTCTTCAAGCAATCGAAGCCTCGAAAACCAACTCGTTGGAAAAATTACTATTCGGGCTGGGCATTCGCCATGTTGGTTCAAAAGCGGCAAAGACACTTGCGAGGGAATTTGGGACGATGGAAGCTTTAAGCAAAGCGAGCCGTGATGAACTAACAGCCATTAATGAAATAGGTGATAAGATGGCCGATTCCATCGTAGCCTATTTTGAATTGGAAGAAGTCCATGCATTACTGAATGAGTTGGATGCAGCCGGTGTAAATCTTGCTTTCAAAGGGCAAAGGGCTGTTGTTATTGAAGGTATCGACTCCGTTTTTTCTGGTAAAACAGTTGTTTTAACGGGTAAATTGCATAAGCTAACACGTAACGAGGCCAAAGAGAAATTAGAGGCGCTGGGAGCTAACGTTGCAGGAAGTGTCAGCAAGAAAACCGATTTGGTCGTCGCTGGCGAAGATGCCGGTTCCAAACTGGTAAAAGCTGAAAGCCTGGGCGTCATGGTATGGGATGAAGAGAGACTGATTGAGGAACTAAATAAATAAGAGGTGTAGCAATGAGGAAACACTCTATTTTGGGGATGATTCTTATACTGCTTCTTGCTGGATGTGCGCCTAGTTTTGAGGATAAGCAAGAGGTAGTTCAAGACTCCAAAGACAAAAAAGAAACGGCAATCATTCCGAAGTATAAAATTTCGGAAGAATATTATCAAACAATCCTACCGTTTGAACCATCAAAAGCACGAGGTTTGGTCGTATCCAATCTAAATACCCGATATGACATTGAAGAATTCGAGAATGGATTGATGCGGTTGGCCCAAACCCAATTCGACCCGGAAGATTACCTGTTTCAAGAGGGGCAACTACTAGATAGTTCCACGATATCTTCCTGGCTGAACAGAAAATATACCGATAGTCAGTTGAAAGAAAAGGACATGAAAGCCTCAAAGAATGTCGGCTTGAATCCGGTTGATCCAGGTAAAGGTGACATTGATAAGCGGAATGAAGAAAATCCGATCTATCTTGCCCATATTTTAGAACATAATTACTTGGTAAAAACAAAAGATAATTCAGTGAGCCTTGGCGGAGTGGTAATAGGTCTTGCGCTGAATTCAGTGCATTACTACCAAAAAGAGGCATACGGTGCTACCTATGAAAATAAAATCGATAGTAAAAAGCTAAAGCAAGAAGGGGAGAAATTGGCTGCAGAAGTCTTAAAAAGGCTACGTAAAATGGACAAGCTGAAAAATGTTCCGATTACGATTGCCTTATTCGAGCAAAATGAAAAATCTTCAGTAGTCCCTGGTAATTTCATTTCCTATACAAATATCGATAAAAACTCTGACAATATTGGAAAATGGACGAACCTGGACGAAGAGTATTTCCTATTTCCTTCTGCTGGAGCTGAAAAAAAATACCGTGATGACGTCAATACTTTCACGAACTTTAAAGAAGATGTCGAAGAATACTTCCCTAACTTTAACGGAGTCATCGGCAGGGCGTTCTATATGGATGATCAGTTGCAAAGTCTGAATATCGATATCCCCATTCAATTTTATGGGAACTCGGAAGCAATCGGCTTTACCCAATATGTTGCTGGACTTGTAATGGAACGTTTTCCGAACTATATTGCCGTACAGGTATCCATTACCTCTGTAAATGGACCTGAAGCGCTCATAGTCCGTGAAGCAAATCAGGATGAGCCAACCGTGCATATATACGAGTGAAAAAGGATGAAGCTTAACGGCTTCATCTTTTTTGAGGTACCATTTAAAATTGGAATCTCTTTCTTGTGAACTTCAAAAAAACTTTAACCAGGAACTAAAGTATATATAGAAAGTAAACCCTTCCATCTTAGGAAGCAAATGCTTCAAAAAGGGAAAACTTGTCGAATTTTAAAGGCCATATTGCCATTTCCCCGGAAATTTCGGCAACTTTCCCATATTTCCCGGAAAATATCTCTTTTTCCTTATGAAATAATTGAATTTCGACATTGTATCTCTTGTTGCTTTACTGTGTAATAGTTTGATATGATTTAAACGATGATTATATGGAGAAAAGCGACGAAATTCAGTCGATTTGGATATTTTTTCGGAGGTGAAGAGAATGTCACGTATTTCTATGGAACAAGTTAAACACGTTGCCCATTTGGCTCGTTTGGCCATTACGGAAGAAGAAGCACAACAGTTTCAGCATCAGCTTGACCAAATGATTTCATTCGCGGAGCAGTTGAATGAGCTTGATACGGATCAAGTAAACCCGACTTCTCACGTTTTGGATATGAAGAATGTTATGCGCGAAGATGTCGCAAAACCGGGATTGCCAGTAGCGGAAGTAGTTAAAAATGCACCGGATAGCAAAGAAGGATATATCCGTGTACCATCAATAATTGAATAAGGAGGGACAATGATGTCGTTGTTCGAACAAAAGGTTTCTGAGCTTCATGAACGCTTACATAAGAAAGAGATAAGTGTCACTGATCTTGTTAACGAATCGTATAAGCGAATCGGACAAGTAGAGGACAAGGTGAAGGCATTTTTGACACTTGATGAAGAAAACGCCCGCAATCAAGCAAAACGGTTGGATGATCAATTGGCAAAAGGCGAGAACGAAGGCGCTTTATTTGGTATGCCAATCGGAGTGAAGGATAATATTGTCACTAAAAATTTGCGTACGACTTGTGCGAGCAAAATTTTGGAGAATTTTGATCCAATCTATGATGCAACCGTTGTTCAAAAGTTACAGAAGGCAGAAACGGTTACGATCGGGAAATTGAACATGGATGAGTTTGCGATGGGTTCTTCTAACGAGAACTCCGCATTTCAGGCAACCCGCAATCCTTGGAACACGGAATATGTGCCAGGCGGTTCTTCGGGTGGTTCAGCTGCATCTGTCGCTTCCGGTGAAGTCCCATTCTCTTTAGGTTCCGATACGGGTGGATCGATCCGCCAACCAGCAGCATATTGTGGAGTTGTCGGCTTGAAACCTACATATGGGCGTGTTTCCCGATTCGGACTTGTAGCATTTGCGTCATCATTGGACCAAATTGGACCGGTTACAAGAACGGTTGAAGATAACGCTTATTTGCTTGAAGCGATTTCAGGTGTAGATCCAATGGATTCGACTTCTGCTAATGTTGACGTGCCGAATTTTGTGAATTCATTAACAGGCGATGTTAGAGGATTGAAAATAGCTGTGCCTAAAGAATATCTTGGTGAAGGCGTTGGAGAAGAAGCGCGTAATTCCGTACTTGAAGCGTTAAAAGTATTAGAGGGGCTTGGAGCTGAATGGGAAGAGGTATCCTTGCCGCATTCCAAATATGCTTTAGCTGCCTATTATCTGCTATCTTCATCGGAAGCTTCGGCTAACCTTTCGCGTTTTGACGGAGTGCGTTACGGACATCGTACCGATAATGCAGAAACTCTTATAGAAATGTATAAGCAAACCCGTGCAGAAGGATTCGGTGACGAAGTGAAACGCCGTATCATGCTTGGAACGTTCTCCTTAAGTTCCGGTTATTATGATGCTTATTATAAAAAGGCCCAAAAAGTACGTACATTAATCAAAAAAGACTTTGAAGATGTCTTTGAAAAATACGATGTCATCGTTGGGCCGACTACACCTACGCCTGCATTTAAAATTGGTGAAAAAGTCGACGATCCATTAACAATGTATGCGAATGATATCTTGACGATTCCAGTCAACCTTGCTGGTGTACCAGGTATATCCGTGCCATGTGGATTCGCAGCGAATGGGCTTCCTCTTGGACTGCAAATGATTGGGAAGCATTTTGATGAAAGCACGATTTATCGCGCAGCTCACGCATTTGAGCAAGCAACAGATTTTCATAAACAATTTCCTAAGCTGTAAGGGGTGAAAATAATGGACTTTGAAACGGTGATTGGTCTAGAAGTACACGTAGAATTAAAAACGGATTCTAAAATTTTCTCAGCGAGCCCAAATCATTTTGGTGCCGCTCCAAATAGTAACACGACTGTAATTGACCTAGGCTACCCAGGTGTTTTGCCTGTCGTCAATAAAAAGGCTGTTGATTTTGCAATGAAGGCTGCAATTGCCCTGAATTGCGAAGTGGCGGAAATTACAAAGTTTGACCGGAAAAACTATTTTTACCCGGACAATCCTAAAGCATACCAAATTTCACAGTTCGATCAACCGATCGGTGAGCATGGTTGGATTGAAATCGAAGTGGGCGGCAAGAAAAAGAAAATTGGCATTACCCGCATTCATATGGAAGAGGATGCTGGAAAGCTGACACATAAAGGGAACTATTCACTCTGTGATTATAACCGCCAAGGTACGCCTCTTGTTGAAATCGTATCCGAACCGGATATCACTTCCCCGGAAGAAGCTTATGCTTATCTGGAAAAGTTGAAATCCATCATTCAATACACCGGCGTTTCCGATTGTAAAATGGAAGAAGGCTCACTTCGCTGTGATGCTAACATTTCCTTGAAACCTGTCGGCCAAAAAGAATTCGGTACAAAAACAGAATTGAAAAATTTGAACTCATTCAACTTCGTTCGCAAAGGGTTGGAGCATGAAGAAATCCGACAAGCGGAAATCTTGAATGAAGGCGGCGTAATCGAACAGGAAACCCGCCGGTTCGACGATGCTACAGGCAGAACGGTACTGATGCGAATTAAGGAAGGCTCCGATGATTACCGATACTTCCCGGAACCGGATTTATTGACAATCCATATCGATGAAGAATGGAAAGCGCGTATTGCTGCCGAGATTCCGGAACTTCCGGATGCACGGAAAAAACGCTATGTCGAAGAATTTGGCTTACCGGAATATGATGCAGCCGTTTTAACTGTAACGAAAGAAAGTGCTGATTTCTTTGAAGCGACAGTCGCTTCAGGCGCTGATGCAAAACTGGCATCTAACTGGATCATGGGTGAGGTTTCCGCTTTCTTGAATGCAGAAGGTAAAGAGCTTCATGATGTCAAATTGACTGCTGAATCGTTGGCTGGAATGATCAAGCTTATTGAAGATGGCACGATTTCTTCTAAAATCGCTAAAAAAGTTTTCAAAGAATTGATTGAAAACGGCGGGGATGCTGAAACGATCGTCAAGGAGAAGGGACTAGTCCAAATTTCCGATGAAGGCGCATTGCGTACAGCCGTTGAAGAAGCATTGAATAATAACCCGCAATCGATTGAAGATTTTAAAGCCGGTAAACAAAAAGCAATCGGCTTCCTTGTCGGTCAGATCATGAAAGCGACAAAAGGACAAGCCAATCCACAGCTTGTTAATAAAATTTTGGTGGAAGAAATCAATAAACGTTAATATTGACCGTATCACTTTTAAAGTGGTACGGTTTTCTCTTGACTAAGGAAAGAGATTACTGAGGAAAATAACAAGCGGGAAATAATTTTTGATAATTTTGGAGTTATCTGTAGGGGTAACTCCTTTTTGTATCGTCTATTACATGAATGATTAACGGGAAAGGAGGAAGAGAAGTGACGGATGAGTTAGTTGAGAAGGTAAGGGCTGGGAATGATCATGCATTCCGAATGTTGATTGAAATGTATAAACAGACGATTTATAGAACCGTCTATTCCGTCTTGCGGAATCAAAAGGATGCTGAAGATGTTACCCAGGAAGTCTTTATCAAAATCTATACTTCTCTTCCTCAATATAAGAACCAAGGTTTCAAAACTTGGATTACAAGAATTGCGGTCAATCATGCTATCGATTTAAAGAGAAAGAGGGAGCGCCAAAGGGAAGAATTGCAGGACGAGCATTCATCGGAAGCTAATTTGGGCTTAACTGATGATGTTGAGGCGGTATTTTTTCGGAATGAAAGGCGAAAGCAAGTGTTACGGAAGCTGAATGACCTTCCGGAGGGATATCGGGACGTTGTATATGGCTATTACATAAAGGAAAAGTCATTCAAGCAAATTGCAGAGGAACAGCGGATTCAAGTGAAATCGGTGGAGGTAAAGCTATACCGGGCAAGAAATTGGATGAGAAAACATTGGAAAGAGGAGGATTTTACATGAATCATGTTCCTGAAGCAGAGTGGGTCGCATATTTGGCAGATGAATTACCAGAGGCTCTAAAAATTGAATATGAAAATCATTTATACTCCTGTGACAAGTGTTTGTCAGTCTATATGGAAGCAATGGAAAAAGAAGAAAACAGTCTGGACATGGAAGGGTTTGATATTGCAGGTCCTGTCATGGAATCGATTAACCTACTGAAATGCGGCTCTGTTGAAGAGGCCAAACAACACAAAAAAGAGAAATCACTTCGGACGATCACAAGACATTACTTGATCGCGGCCGGGTTTACGATTTTATTAATGGCAGGCGGAGTATTTCAATCATTGACAGAATACGTGGATTCTGTCGAATCAAGCAGTGAAAAGGAAACGCAGTCCTTAACCGATGGACTTATTGATAAAACATTTAATTGGATGGACTCTATAGAAAAGAAAAATAAGGAGGGATTTAGAAATGAATAAAAGTCCGGTATTAGCCTTTTTATTATCGTTTTTTCCAGGTTTTGGACATTTTTACCTAGGGAAGAAATATAAAGGGTTATTTTATTTTCTTGCCACAGCTGGATTGGGGCTTGGAGGTCTTTTTCTTTCATTGATTAGTCAATCTGATGCGTTTCTGGCTTTTTCCATTGTTGGAATGGTGTTTTATTTCATCAGTATATTTGATTTGGTGGTCACCTCACTGAGGAATCCTAAAAGTGAAGAGGATGTGGAGGGAATGGCAGATCAGCCGGAGGCGGAAAGATTTTATGTAATCATCCTTTCATTCGTTCCGGGGTTAGGGCATTTTCAGCTTGGCCTCATGAATCGGGGACTCATTTTTCTCATCGGCTTTTTAGGCCTTGGCATCATGGTGATATTCATCAGTTTGATGACACAAATGGAAGGTCTGTTAATATTCATGGCACTATTGCCTGTTATATGGATTTACAGCTTTTTTGATTCTGTTCAACAGCTGAATAAAAAGCAAAGAGGTGAGGAGCTTATCGATCGGACGGTTTTGGAAGATTTCGAGGAGAGACGGGAATCCGGTAAAAAGAGTAAATCGGTCGCGACTTTATTCGCCATATTCCCTGGTGCGGGTCACTTATATTTGGGGCTGCAAAAACGAGGGATTCAATTGATGGCCGGATTTTTATTCGCCATTTACATACTGGATTTACTCCGATTAGGTTTCTTCTTTTTCCTTATTCCGATTATCTGGTTTTATAGTTTTTTTGATGGATTGCAAAAAGCCTCGAAAATGGAAGAGGGTCCAGTTGAAGATATCCCCATCATTTCGGGAATGGTCAATCACCAAAAATGGGTAGGATGGGGGTTAGTGGGACTTGGAGTCTATTTCTTGGCTAGTAATATAATCGTCCCGGCCATTGCTCCCCATTTAGATGACTGGATTGGAAGAAACTTAGAATATTGGTTTAGAGATTATTTTCAAAAAGGACTGGTATGCATCCTTCTTATAGGCGGGGGAATCAAATTACTGTCGGGAAGTAAAAAAGGGAGAGTCAAGGAGGAGACAAAATGAGAATATGGAGAGTCGGAACGATTTCAATGGGAATCTCCCTGGTGGGTTTGGGTTTGGTTTTACTGGTTTCTCAAATTGCGGATATGAATTTGACGACGATTCTGCTATCATGGTGGCCATTGCTGTTCATCATCTTGGGTGCAGAGATTCTCTTCTATATATATTTTTCCAGAAAAGAAAGTTCTTTTGTAAAGTATGATATTCTTAGCATTATTTTCGTGGGATTGCTTGGAACTACGGGGATCGTTTTAATTTTGCTAACGTCAAGCGGATTGATGGATCAAGTTAGGGCTGTCGTGAATAGTGAAGAGAAAACGGTCAATTTGCCAGGATTCAATCAAAAGGCGGGGAAAGACATACAGAGAGTTGTCCTGGACCCAGGCACATACCCATTGACAATTGAAAGTGGTAAGGGTGAGGAAGTATCCATTTTTGGTACATATGGAGAGCGGGTAATGGAAGATGATGATTCGTTGCTGAACAAGGCGGAAGATTATTTACTTGTTGAGAGAAATGGTGATACGCTTTATATAAGCTTCAAGGATTTGCCGATTCAAAATGGACTTTTGAACAGTGGTGCAATGAATCTTAAGGCTACTCTTATAATTCCAGCCGAGTTGGCCGTGGAAATAGACGGACAAAGTACCGATCTTGTCTTGAAACCGAGAAGGCTCTTGAATGACTGGAGTGTGAAGGACAGCGGAAATCTAAGTGTATTCCTTCAGGACAATAGTGATATCAAGATAGATGCTAGAGGGGTCGAGGAACTTGAAGGACCTGAGGATGGCTGGAAGATGAATGAAGTGAAAGAAGAAACAAGTGAAGAAGGCGCTGTTAAAAAGAGTGGGATATTCAATGTTGGAAAAGGGAAACATACTTTAACGGTTACCGATGCATTTAACGTGAATGTTCAATATCCATGATTAAAATCATTTACTAGAATAAAATTGTAAAAAGCATTATAATTTTCCCTGATAAGATTTCTAGTAAAATGCAAAAGATATGGACCGAAATACGGTCCTCTTTTTTTCGAATATTGCTTTTCATGTAACGAAGGATTAAGATGTAAATTATGGAATCAATATGTATAAGGATGATGGGAAATGAAAAGAGCAAGGTTGATTTACAACCCGACTTCGGGCCGGGAAGCCATTAAGAAGAGCCTGCCAGGTGTGCTAGCGAAACTTGAAGAAGCTGGTTATGAAGCTTCTGCACATGCAACGACTGGTGCTGGGGATGCGACGAAAGCGGCTAAGGTCGCGATTGAACGCGGCTATGATATAGTTATTGCAGCAGGGGGCGACGGTACGATTTATGAGGTTGTTAATGGGCTGGCCGCTGCAGAGAAACGTCCGAAACTAGGAATCATTCCGACGGGAACGACCAATGATTTTGCGAGGGCGCTGCACTTACCGAAGTCAATCGAAGGGGCAGCCGAAATTATTGCCGGTGGGCATACTATGCCGATCGATATTGGGAAAATGAACGATAAGTATTTCATCAATATTGCAGGCGGTGGCAGATTGACCGAATTGACCTATGACGTGCCGATCAAGCTGAAAACCATGCTTGGTCAGCTAGCGTACTATATTAAAGGAATTGAAATGCTTCCTTCAATTAAACCGACGGAAGTTTCTATTGAATATGATGGAAAGCTTTTTGAAGGAGAGATCATGCTGTTCTTGGTGGCTAACACGAATTCGGTAGGGGGCTTCGAGAAACTGGCTCCTGACGCCTCTCTAAATGATGGTATGTTCACATTGCTTATTTTGAAAAAGGCCAACCTCGCAGATATTGTCCGTGTAGCGACATTGGCAATGCGCGGTGAACATATCCATGATAAAAACGTCATTTATGAAAAAGCCAATCGAATTAAAGTCCAGGCTAAAAACGACATGATGCTTAACTTGGATGGGGAATTTGGCGGGATGGCCCCAGCTGAATTCGTGAATCAATACCGTCATTTTGATGTATTCATCCCGCAAGGATTACTGCCGGACGATCCGGCAAATAAATAGGGTGAAAAGGCCACTGAATCTGGTGGCCTTTTCAGTTTAATGAAGCAAGGAGAATGGCAAACATGTATATCAGGAAAGCGACACCCGAAGATGCGGACAAGTCGGCTATATTGACCCGGTTAGCGATTAAGGAAATTGCAGAGGTTTTGACAGGTGAAACAGAAGAAGAAAGAATACTTTCCGTGCTTGCCGATTTGTTCAGGAAAAGTGGAAATCGGATCAGCTATGAAAATACCTTCGTCAGTGAACATGATGGACAAGTATCTGGGTTGATCATTGCTTATCATGGAAAGGATGCCAAAAGCTTGGATGAACCGATAGTGAAACAATTAAGGGTGAAAATGAAAGACCCGAGCGTTACACTCGATAAGGAAGCGGAAATGAAAGACTTTTATTTGGATACAGTATCCGTTGACCCGAATTTTCAAGGAAAAGGAATTGGTAGTGCACTGATTCAATATGTTGAGGGATACGCTAAACATAAGGGATATCCAAGGGTTTCTTTAGTCGTTGAAAATGAAAATGAAGGGGCGAATCGTCTTTATAGCAGGTTAGGATATATCGAAATGAAAACCATTTCGATTAGCGGCCATGAATTTTGCTATATGGTAAAGGAAATAGAAGAACCTCCTGTTTAACAGGGGGTCC
>NZ_JADILK010000051.1 GCF_017355165.1 Bacillus sp. SD075
CCGTTTGACTACCTTCAAACGGTTTTTTTATCATTTCCGCAAAGAATCTCATATTTTTTATTGACTTTTCACCAAAATTCGATACAATAATTATTGTACCTCGATTCGGGGCATTAGCTCAGCTGGGAGAGCGCTACGCTGGCAGCGTAGAGGTCAGCGGTTCGATCCCGCTATGCTCCATACTTTATACGAAAACAGCGTCACGGCAATGTTCGTGGCGCTTTTCGTTTTCGTTGACTTGAACGAATAACAACTATACCTACAAACCATAACACGTCTTTTCTTTACGATAAATATTCGTAATGATAAGGTGTTTTTTTTATGTTCGAAACTCATTCAGAAAAACAAAAAGGGAAAAACGCGACGCCGTGCAATTGAACATGCACTTTCGCATACTTTGGAAGACGAAGAGTGGGAAAAGGTTCTGAAACGCTTCGAAAATCGTTATTTCCTTACTGACTCAACAAACGTTAGCATGGAACACTACGGGGCACGGCGGACATATTCTCGGAAACGTCCTTCCAAGTGATAAATGGTTGAATATGGCACGTATTGACAAAAGCTTCTTCCAATGGTTCGCAACACATGTCCCTAGAAATGAAAGAAGTATTTTCTCAAGGGCTGCATATTGGGCGGAACTGAACAATTTTTCCGTTGATGAATTTCGGGAATGATGTTTTATCGTGACCAATTCCGGCGTACGGATGACCAAATCCAAGCCGATCCGCGTTCAAATCTACCTGGACATAAAAGCACGGCAGGAGCGGAGGACCAAACTATGAACTTCAATCAATTACATAAGCAACGAAAACAGTTGTCCTATGCGAAAGCACTCCTTTAATCGATGATTAAAGAACGTAAACGTATAAAAACAACAATTGAATAAACCGAAAAGTTCATAATGATCACTACGGTCATTATGAACTTTTCGGTAACGACAAAGGTAGCCCTCACTATAATGGGGGCTCTGGCCATTTGGGATAGCCTCTCATTCTTAAACTGTTTTACTTGGTTGCAGATTCATTTTTGCCCACATCTTCAGCCAGTTGTTCAAATGATCTGACCTTGCCATGCGGGTTCTGCGATTGTTTACGATCTTTCCATTGGCGTTCTTGTTGTCCCTTAGATTGAGTCATCTAAATAAGCTCCTTTACATAAAGTTCAGTACAGTTTTGGAGCATGATAAGCCTCCATCCTTCGCACTCGGTGCAGGCATCATCCATCATGGGGGCGAGTCTGGAAAGTAATGATTAATGCATGCCTTTCCACTCACCTTGATTTTTAGATATTTTTTCTTTTTTTGCTTTATTTTTATGTTCTTGATTAGCGTTTGCACTGCCCAATTCCTGAGAGAATTCTGAATCAGTTTTGCTTGAATCAAATCCTTTTTTGTTCTTTTGGTCTGCATCATTTTTCTTTGTTCGTTTTGCCATGGATACCCCTCCTTCTTATCTTTAGTATGAGATCAGAAAGAAGAAATATACCTCGAATTAAAACCGGTAGTAACATGAATCTGTCATGAATTCAGGTTAAAAACAAAGTGAGTATTAAGTTCCAGTTCGGTTATTTGATTAGTTTAATACCTACGGTGTTGCCTGTGTTTCGAAGTCGGTTTCATCCGTCAATTGGTCGACAATTTAAATCGTATCTCCATGCCGAAATTCATGAATCGAAAAAGACGCCCCGACATTGGGACGCCTTACATATACATGTTTTGTGTCATTTTGATTTTCATCTGTCTATTTTTGAACTTCTAGTATAACGGAAACGGGGGCATTTCGGGTCTTGTGTCATGATGTGCTTCAATATTGGGCTTGCTCCTGGGCTTATCATTACTCAGGGCGATTTATGAAAAAAAGATGCGATAAGCTGTCCTAGTCTTCGAATTCCCTCGATTATTTCTTTCTCATCGGCATAACTGAATGAGAGCCGGAGAAAATCGGTTCCATCGTTTTGATCCAAGAAAAAGTACTTCCCTGGAACATATGAAACACCCTCATCTAGAGCCTTTGATAATAAATGCGATGTATCAACTCCTCGAATCCTCACCCATGCGAAGTAACCGCCATCTGGTACATACCAGGAAACGGATTCCGGAAGAAATTGTTCCATCGAACGGATTAACGTAGTGCATTTAGAACGATACACCTCTTTTAGAAGGTCGAGACGTTGCTCAAAATCGGTGTTTTCTAAGTATACAGCCATTGTACTTTGAGCAAATGGATGGTCTAAATCTTTTTTAAACCACTCTAAAGCCTTAATGAATTCACTTTCTCCTGCTATCCATCCAATTCGCATTCCTGGTGCAACCACCTTCGATAATGACCCAACTTGGAGGACTCGCCCGCATTTATCAATAGATTTTATTGGCACCGGATTTTTATCGAAGGATAATTCTCCGTATGCATCATCCTCTAGAATGAGGAAATCAAACTCGATGGAAAGCTCCATTAAATGCTTCCGACGCTCAAGTGTCATAGTCGTCCCAGTTGGATTTTGAAAGGTTGGGATTGTATATAAAAAACGCGGGAGGGTTAGACCTGTACGTTTCCTTTCATCCAGCATTTCTTTTAATCGGTATGTTTGGAGTCCCTGTTCATCTATAGGTATACTGATAATCTGCTTCGTATAGTTTTGAAAAATCTCTAAAGCCTCCATATAAGTGGGGGACTCTACGGCTACCACCGCTTTGTCATCAAGGAGAATGCGGGCAATAAGATCAATCCCCTGGCAAGCTCCTGATGTAATCAAAAGCTGTTCTTCCGAAATGCATATTCCACGCTCTCCCAATCTTTTCTGGATTTGGTGCTTTAGTTTTGCAATTCGTGGACTTCCGAGATAATGGAGTGGCAAATCCCGCTCCTCATCAAGAAGTCTCGCTACAGATGCCTTGATCTCCTCAACAGGAACGAGAGCTGGCTCAGGATAGCCTGAACTCAAGCGAATACAACCATTTGGCAGATCTGGCATCCATGCACCGGGTGGATCATTCTTAAGTGCTGCCTTAATGTTTTCAGAAAAAAAAGATTCAACATTCACAACCATACACCCTTCCTTCATTCGAGCCTTGTTTTATCCTTACAATTTTTGTAGATAGTTTTTATATGAGACAAATCATAAATTCCCATTCGCTTTAATGTAGAAGGTAGATGGACTTATTAAGAATCCTATTCGCTTCTTCATCATCCTCACTTTCCATACCTAGCTGGGCCAATCGCTTCAAATAAAAATTCTCATTCTTATTTATGTTGTTTTTCACAAAAATAATTTCAAATATTCCGATACCTTTTGTATTATAACATTTTTCACTAATCATTAATTACTACCGTTATTATTCTTTTTTAAGAGATGGAGGAAGAGAAACATAGTTCATTCTAAAATCTCCCCTTCGCTACTCATACAATTTCCGAGGGTAATAACACGCCGATATACGAAACTCTACTTCAACTCTTCATTCACGTACTGCTAAAGTTCCGAATTTGTAATAAAGACAAATCCATTCCGGGCTGAACACTCCCGTTACAATAGAGGGAATACCAAGTACGGCACTAGTTTCATAGGGTGGAATATATTTTGAACCATGGACTTTAATAAAAGTACAGGAACAGAATGTCCATCTCTTGAATTTTTTCGATATTTCCAGTTGGTTTATTTTCTTCCAGGATGGATTTTATGCGCCTTACATCGGCTCCCTATTCCCCTCAGGTATCGAATACATTTATCTTTATAATTGTCTCCTCCGTGGAGGACTCAACGATTTGACGATACATTTTCTCCATCCGGATTGACGCCTTTTCGTCTTCAACATTAAATCTGCGTTTTTAATTTCTTATTCTATAGTGAATAGCCCTTGTGTTATCGGCCTGTTAATTCAAGCAGAAACCTTAGTGATACCAAACATTTGCGAAACTATATGTATATTTTTGTGAAACTTGGACGAGACTGTTAGTAAATAATTCTAGGAGGTTATCAAAATGTTTAGATTCGGGAAGAGAAAGCTTCGGAGCAAGGTCGGTAAATTAATCGATAAGCACGGATATACACAAGAGGAGTTTGTAAGTGCGTCAGGCATCTCACGCAATACGATAAGCAGAGTTTGCAGCGATCCTAAGTATGTGCCGTCAGCCGGAGTATTAAAGAAAATCATGAAGGCGGTTCGAAGTATAGATGCTGATGCAAAGGCAGATGACTATTTTAATATATAGGGAGATAGCAAATGCCCGTATCAGGAAAACGCATCCCCACACTTATAAAACTCTTGATAGGCCTCGGTCATTAATCCATCAGGGGCCAGTGGGTCGCTGTACCTTCACCTCCTTTTCAGTAAGTATTCTATAAATCGGAATAGACATAAGTACCCCCATGTATATATTGCTTCGCAAATGGCGTTCCATGAAGAAACCAGGTTTCAAACTGTAGACAAACTCTATAATAATTGAGCTTGTCTACATCTTTATTTTCCACTACAGGCGCTCACTTTCCGCAGGAGTCTCGCACACCCATTCCCATCAACTTTTCTTTTAAAACTTAGATGGAACTCCTTTTGTCTGTGATTGATGTAAATCAGATCAAATTAATCGAATTATATGATGCTTAGTCTTCACCCAAACATATATATTGCTCCCATAATCCAAGCTTTCCTTGCGCTTTAATTAGTCATCCAGCTACTTTTATTCGAATGAAACCCATTAGAGTGAAGAAATTTGCAACCCTCCTGCCCTAGCCAGCAGTTACCCCGTCGATGCTTGCAGTAGGAGGGGTGGCAGCCAGTCGGCGGAAAGGGAGCGGATTTTTGAAATCACCTGCAAATTTCACATGAAAAACTGTAGAAAAGCTCACTTTCCCTTCGAATTTATCTACAATCTAAATTCCCCCACTTCCATTAGAAGCGGGGGTTTTCGGCTGATATGTATATCTTGCGGTTCTTTTGTCCCTTTTAGACAAACCCTGCAGGGATTTCTTAAACAAGGGCTTATTATCGATTAGGGACAAAAGGTTATGTATTCCGCTTAAGCTATTTTCGGCTAACCATTTTCTTTATGAACTGAATCACAGGTGTCACAATGGATTCATGTACATTCGTAAGGGCATAACCGATCAGCCCCATTATTATCAGGGCCATTATTAATCCAATTATCAATCCTGATGTTTCTCTAAGTTCTTCAAGTACAGCATGCATACCTTATCCTCCCCGGCTTGCCAATGCGACTTATTTTTCGGTTTTATATCCATTTTACTTCTGAATGCTTCATCTATCGTTTTTTCCTGTACATTGACCCATTCTGTTAAATAAGGTTCATTATAGCGCATTGGATGATTATGGTCGAGATGCCACTTTTAAACGTATTTATTGATGTCATTCACATCATTGTTTCCTGCTAAAGGCTTTACCTATAGCGTTTCTCTTTAAGTTAAAATATAAACCTTCGTCACATCTGAACATCCGAGGAGAAATGTAAACCTTTTCATTTGTCCATAACAGACAAATCCAAGGTATTATTATTGTTTTTTTAGAACATTGAGAATATTGCCGGAAAATCGTAAGCTTAATTTATTGAAATACATCTTCTTAGGGGGTGCGCTTTATATGGAAGCCATTACAAGGGACTTTTTCTTATTTTTATCTAAAAATAATCTGCTTAATAATATTGCTAAAAAAAGCGGGGGAAGTTTTGCTGCCGGTAAGATCATTGGGGGAACTGATTTCCAAAGTTCCATTAAATTCATTAAACAACTTAATAATAGCGGCTTGTCGGTTACAGTTGACCATCTTGGGGAATTCGTTGATTCTAAGGAAGTGACTCAGGAACGGACGGCAGAATGCATTGAAACCATCGAAATGATCAGCAGGGAAAAACTTGATTCACAGGTTTCCCTGAAGATGACTTCTTTGGGACTTGATATCGATCATAAACTCGTGATTGAGAATATGACGAAAATTCTTGATACAGCCGAAAAACATAAAGTCATGGTCACGATCGATATGGAAGATGAAGTCCGCTGTCAGGCAACAATCGATATCTTTAGACAGTTCAAAGAAAAATACAGCTGCATAAGTACTGTTCTACAAGCATATTTATTCCGCACAGAGAATGATTTGGAGGACCTTGCCCAATATAAGCCATTCCTGCGTCTCGTAAAGGGTGCCTACAAGGAATCCCCCGAGGTGGCTTTTCCCGAAAAGAACGATGTAGACGAAAACTATAAAAAGTTGATCAAGCAAAGTCTTCTTAACGGAAATTATACGGCCATTGCCTCACATGATGACAAAATCATCGAATATACAAAAGAGCTGGCTAAGAAGTTTGACATCCCAAATACACAATTTGAATTTCAAATGCTTTATGGCATGAGAAACAAAACTCAATACGAGTTGGTCAAGCAAGGTTACAAAATGCGCGTCTATGTACCATATGGTCTGGATTGGTATGGTTACTTCATGAGAAGGCTTGCAGAAAGGCCATCCAATATTGCCTTTGCCTTCAAAGGGATGGTCAGGAGCTAAATATACATTTAACATTATGAATGGCTACAAAAAATCTATTAAAAGGTGTGATTTTCAATGATTTCATATAAACACGAACCATTTGTTGATTTTACAAACGAGGAAAACAAAACTGCATATCAGGAAGCACTTCAAACTGTTGAGGGCTACTTAGGGCAAGACTACCCTCTTTATATCGGGGCAGAGAAAGTGACGACTGATGAGAAAATCGTTTCATATAACCCTGCAGATAAGCAAGAGGTCATCGGCCGGGTATCGAAAGCGAACAGGGATCTTGCTGAAAAAGCCATGCAGGAAGCTGTTACCGCTTTTGCAAGCTGGAAAAAAGTGAAGCCGGAAATCCGTGCTGACGTTTTGTTCAAAGCGGCTGCCATCATTCGCAGACGCAAGCATGAATTCTCTGCGTTATTGACAAAAGAAGCGGGAAAACCTTGGAATGAGGCTGATGCGGATACAGCTGAAGCAATCGATTTCCTTGAATTCTATGCCCGTCAAATGCTGACGCTTAAAGAAGGTGTGCCTGTTCAAAGCCGTCCGGGAGAATTTAACCGCTATGATTACATTCCATTAGGGGTGGGCATCATCATTTCTCCTTGGAACTTCCCGTTTGCCATCATGGCCGGTACTGCTGTTGCCGCTATCGTTACTGGTAACACGATCCTATTGAAACCAGCTTCGACCACTCCTATCGTTGCTGCGAAATTCGTTGAAGTGATGCTTGAAGCAGGCCTTCCAGCAGGTGTGTTGAATTTCGTTCCAGGAAGCGGAGCCGAGGTGGGCGACTACCTGGTTGACCATCCAAAAACACGTTTCATTTCCTTTACCGGTTCACGTGATGTAGGTCTGCGCATTTACAAACGCGCTTCTGAAGTGAACGAAGGCCAAATTTGGCTGAAGCGTGTCATAGCTGAAATGGGCGGAAAAGATACGATTGTCGTCGACAAAGAGGCAGACCTTGAATTGGCCGCTCAATCGATCGTGAAATCTGCATTTGGCTTCTCTGGACAAAAATGTTCTGCTTGTTCCCGTGCTGTCATCGTAGAAGATGTATACGATCAAGTATTAGATCGCGCTGTTGAATTAACAAAACAACTAACAGTTGGTAATCCAGTAGAAAATCATTTCATGGGGCCAGTTATCGATCAAGCTGCTTTTGACAAAATCATGAGCTATATTGAAATCGGGAACCAAGAAGGACGCATTATGACTGGAGGAGAAGGAGATAGCTCTAAAGGCTACTTCGTTCAACCGACAATCGTTGCTGATGTCGATCCGCAAGCACGCTTGATGCAAGAAGAAATCTTCGGACCAGTCGTTGCCTTCACAAAAGCGAAGGACTTTAACGAAGCTCTTGAGATTGCCAATAACACTGAATATGGTTTGACTGGGGCTGTCATTACGACAAATCGCCTTAACATGGAAAAAGCACGCGAAGAATTCCATGTGGGGAACTTGTATTTCAACCGCGGCTGTACTGGTGCAATCGTAGGTTACCAGCCATTCGGCGGGTTCAACATGTCAGGAACTGATTCCAAGGCTGGAGGACCGGACTACTTACAGCTTCATATGCAAGCCAAAACAACATCCGAAACATTCTGATAAGGTTTCATTAAGCAATTTGAAGAAAATGTGAATGACCTCTTTGGTTTTGTATCTTCCATTCTATGATACAAAACCAAAACGAGGTTAAATGGAGGAAGTGACAAATAGGTTGCTTCCTCTTTTAAAACAAATAATTATATATTTCATCATGAAGGGAGTCTTCAAATGATAGATTACTCATTAATAACTTCCATTAGCATTTATATGGCAGGTATGCTGTTAATCGGATATTTCGCCTACAAAAGGACCTCCAATCTAAATGATTACATGCTTGGCGACCGGGGTCTTGGCCCTGCTGTCACTGCATTAAGCGCCGGAGCTGCCGATATGAGCGGCTGGCTTTTAATGGGGATGCCTGGCGCCATGTTCGCAACGGGCCTCAGTTCCATTTGGATCGTAATCGGCCTGACGCTTGGTGCCTATGCAAACTGGCTGTATGTTGCACCAAGATTAAGAACCTATACAGAAGTCGCTAATAATTCCATTACGATACCTGCTTTCCTGGAAAATCGTTTTGGTGAGGGCTCACGGATTTTAAGGCTCATTTCAGCTTTGGTTATCCTGATATTCTTTACCTTTTACGTTTCTTCCGGAATGGTATCCGGCGGAGTCTTATTCCAAAGCACATTTGGCCTTGATTACCATGCAGGGCTATGGATCTTAACAGGCGTCGTCGTTGCCTATACTTTATTCGGTGGTTTCCTGGCAGTAAGCTGGACAGACTTTGTTCAAGGAATCATCATGGTCGTCGCCCTGGTTCTTGTACCGATCGTTACCCTTTTCCATGTTGGAGGCTTCGGTCCTTCAATAGATACACCACGTTCCATAGATCCGGCCTTATTGAATATTTTTACCGGAACGAGCTTATTAGGCATCATCTCATTATTTGCATGGGGATTGGGTTACTTCGGACAACCCCATATCATAGTACGCTTTATGGCGATCAGTTCTGTTAAGGAAATAAAGAAAGCCCGTACTATCGGGATGAGCTGGATGATTTTCTCAACTATTGGTGCCATGCTGACTGGATTCATCGGAATCACGTATTTTTCTCAGAACAACTTGAAATTAGATGATCCTGAAACGATTTTCATAGAATTAGGGGATATACTATTCCACCCATTCATTACTGGTTTCTTGATTTCCGCAATAATGGCAGCCGTCATGAGCACGATTTCTTCGCAGCTTTTGGTTACAGCCAGCTCTTTAACGGAGGATATATACAAAACCTTCTTTCGTCGTTCTGCTTCAGATAAAGAGCTTGTCTTCCTAGGCAGACTTTCCGTATTGATCATATCCATCATCGCACTCATTCTCTCTTGGGAGAAAAATGACACGATTCTCGGACTTGTCGGGTATGCATGGGCTGGATTCGGTTCATCATTCGGTCCGTTGGTTTTACTAAGTCTCTTCTGGAAACGGATGACAAAATGGGGTGCTTTAGCAGGGATGGTCGTTGGTGCCGGTACTGTAATTTTCTGGTCCATGGCAGGATTATCCGATACGCTTTATGAAATGATCCCTGGTTTTTGCGCAAGCTTGATTGCCATCATCCTGGTCAGTCTTCTTACAGAAAAACCATCTAAAGAAGTAGAAGAGCAATTCGAGGAATTCGAAAGAACATTAAAACAAAAATAAATTACCTAAAAGGAACGGTATATGAAAATCTTTTCATATACCGTTCCTTTTGTTCTTCCCCCTATACACATCATTACTTTAAAAGTATTATTAAACTAAGTTGTCATACACTTCAAAAAACTACAGGGGGCCATATATGTCATTAGAAAAAATCCTGACTCTCACAAACATCAACGATATAACGGATATGGTCAGCACTTATTTAAAAAAACCAGTCGTCATCGAAAATGACCACTTTTTATTGCTGGCATATAGTTCATATTATATTGAACACTTCGACCAGGCCAATCGGCAAACCATCTTCACAAAACATTGGCCGATTCCAATTCTGGAAAAATTCATGGATGAAGGCATTGTCGAACAGCTTAAAACCGTGGAGCATCCATTTAGGGTGAAACAAATCGAGGAAATCGGCTTAAATCAAAGAGTCGTTGTAAGCGCCGTCCACAAAGGACAGGTCTTCGGATTCATCTGGGTCCAAGAAACGGAAATGATGACTGATTCCGATCTGGAATTTTTACATGAAGTTTCCCATCATATCGGCAAGCTCCTTTATCAGAAAAAACAGATAAACATGAAAAAAGATGAAGAAAAAAATGAGTTTTATCAAAAGGTCATTGACGAAGTCTATCAAACGGAAAATCAAATAAAATGGGAAGCCGCCAATATGAGTCTTCTCATTCCGGAAACCTTCCTTGTCAATGTCTTTACCATCGCTCAATCCGATGCGGAACATTTCGATGAATTAGCGGATACAGTCAGTCTATTCGCCAATGCATTGAATCACTTTACCCATGTATTCACAAACCAATTGAAGATCATCGTCTTGATTGGCACCAACGGAAAAGGGAAATACCTGCCTACCGATAGCGCCAATGATTTAACTAGCACCGTTCTTTCCCAATTCAATGACAAAAAGGTATTCCCGGGAATCGGAAATGAGTATTCTTCGATTCTTCAATTAAGAAAATCCTATCTCGAAGCCTTGGAAGTGATCAACGCAGCTAAGTTCATCGGTGAACCTGAACAGCTTCCCTTCCAATATTGTAAGCTTGGGATTTTCCGTTACCTCGAAATGATCTCCAACCATCATACTAAAACGAATTATATCAATATGGATTTAGAAACTCTTCAAAAGAAGGACCAGGAAAGCCAGACCAAACTCCTTCAGACACTGGAAATTTATCTGTTGAACAATTGCCGGATCAAACCGACAGCTGAACAGCTGTACATCCATACCAATACATTGAAATATAGATTGAATCAGATAACCGATCTCACCTCAATCGATTTTGATGACTTTCATTCGAGAATGCAACTATACATCGATTTACAGCTTATAAAGCAGAGATCTTAAAGAACATCCCCGGTTTTTGAGTTCGGGAAATTCAAAAAGCTAAGGAGAGAAGAAACGCGGCCAGGTCTGCCGTTTTCCTCTCTCCTTATACATCTTTCACCTATTTTCAAAAGGTTTACCTTTTGGTTTTTCAAATTAGTTCAAGGGCTTTTTCCTTCAAGAAACATTTTCCTTGTCGCCAGTGTATTCATGCTCCCAAAAATCGGCATTTTTTATGCCTAAAGCTTTTGGATTGAAAACTGGATCTACCCCTGCCTTCTTTTGCTTTTCGTAATCCTTTAACGCAATAAGCGCCGGTTTAGCCAGAATTAAAATGGCAATGACATTGAGCCATACCATAATGCCTAATCCAGCATCCCCTAATGCCCAAGCCAACTCTGCCGTACGCACGGATCCGTAAAAGCTGGCCGCAAGGATGATGAGCTTCAGGGCGAACATGGCCCATTTACCATTCCGCTTGCGCATTAAATAGGCGATATTGGTTTCAGCAATATAATAGTAGGCCATGATCGTCGTAAAGGCGAAGAAGAAAAGGGCTATTGCAACAAAGCCAGCACCAACACCTGGGATTACACTATCGATTGCCGCTTGTGTATACCCTGGACCCGGTGATACTTCGCCCAAATTATTGACGATATATGAACCATTTTCCGCTTGTGTATTATACATGCCTGTAAATAAAATCATGAAGGCCGTTGCGGAACAAACGAACAATGTGTCAATATAAACCGAGAATGCTTGGACGAGACCCTGCTTTGCCGGATGAGATACTTCAGCCGCAGCTGCTGGGTGAGCCCCTGTCCCTTGTCCCGCCTCATTGGAATAAACGCCGCGTTTCACTCCCCAAGCAATCGCCATGCCAATGATCCCCCCAAATGCAGAATCCAACCCGAAGGCACTTCTGAATATCAAAGAGATGACACCTGGTAATTCAGTGATATTCAATAGGACGATCACAACAGATAGCAATATATAACCAAGAGCCATGAAAGGCACGATCAAGGTTGCAGCATTGGCTATCCGCTTTACACCGCCGAATATAATGAAGCCCAATAAAAGGACGATGGCCAAACCAGTGAACACCGGTTTGATGCCGAATGCATTTTCCACCCCGGCAGCAATAGAATTGGATTGGACACCTGGCATAAGGATCGCCATGGCTATAAGGGCCGCAAATGCAAAAAGCACAGCAAACCACTTCCACCCTATCCCTTTCTCAATATAATAAGCGGGGCCTCCCCGATATTGTCCATCTTGTTTGACTTTATAAATTTGAGCTAAAGTAGATTCCACAAATGCACTGGCCGCTCCTATGAAGGCAATGGCCCACATCCAGAAAACGGCACCGGGACCCCCAAAGGCGATAGCCGTGGCCACTCCTGCAATGTTACCTGTACCGACCCGCCCTGAAAGGGCTATGGATAAAGCCTGGAATGAGGAAACCCCCGCTTCCGAACTTTTGCCTTGGAACATCAAAACAACCATTTCCTTAATATGCCTCACTTGCAGAAAACGGGTTAAAATCGAGAATAATAAACCCACTCCCAATAAAATATAAATGACTGGCGAACTCCATAAAATTCCATTTAACGATGTAATAAAATCAGACAACAAAGCTCCCCCTTTATATTTAGAAAATTCCAATTTATCTTTTAATTATTATATTTCATCTTGATGAGTTAAACAATAGTTTTTACGTAAGGAAACCTAACATATCAGTTTGATTTCCCTTTCCTATAAAAAAAAACGCCAGTAATTCCGCCGGCGTCATGTTTTGTCATATAGTTCAGGATACTCTAATCGCACCCACTATTTCCTGTTCCAATTGATTGGTCCTCTTCCTTTTTGTTGATTCCGTCCATCCAAAATATCCAGCCATATAATCAATCACTGCATATTTATATGTCTGGACTAAATCGATATCGAATAATAACGTCCCTGTCCTGCGGAAGAAGAAATCCACTGGAGTCGCGGCCATTTCATGATCTAGTGCGTAGTTCAGCTGTACGAACAATTTCTTTGGAAGGCCAATGCCTGCTCCCCCGTCTCCTTCGCTTTTTGCGATATCGAATAACACAGGTGCGTTCGACCCGTACATGGCCAATATCGCTTCGGAGTCCTTAACATCGAGTCCCGAGTCAACTCCCCTTTGAGTATGTTGCTTGATATAATCGGAGAAGTTGCTTGATCCCCCGACATCCCCTCCGGAAATCGGCATTCTTTTAGTGCTGCTGGCTGGGTAAGTTTTATTGTATTGCTGGGCAAACTTTCCTGCCAAAAGATCGACCGTCGTTTTTGCCATTTTGCGGTAACCGGTCAATTTCCCTCCCGCAATCGTGATAAGTCCAGAATCGGACTCCCATATTTCATCTTTCCTTGATATCTCAGAAGGATCTTTTCCTTCTTCAAGAATCAACGGCCTCACCCCAGCCCAGCTTGATTCGATATCTTCATCCGTAATGTTCACTTCTGGAAACATATAATGTATGGACTTTAATAAATAAGCACGGTCTTCTGTAGTAACGGTCGGCACTGCAGGATCACCCTCATAAAAAGTATCCGTAGTCCCTACATATGCTTTACCGGCTCTCGGGATGGCAAAAATCATCCGGCCATCAGGCGTATCAAAATAAAGCGCCTGCTTCAATGGGAATTTCGATTGATCGATGACTACATGAACACCCTTGGATAATTTCAGCGTTTTCCCTTTTTTCGATTGGTCCTTCTCACGAATGGAATCCACCCATGGACCTGCGGCATTAATAACTTTGTCTGCGTATATTTCAAATGATTCACCTGAAAGGATATCGGCAACTTGGACGCCGTTCACCTTTCCATTATCATATAGCAATTTATCTACTTTTATATAATTTATCGGTGTTGCCCCTTTATCGACAGCCGCCTTCATGACTTCAATCGTAAGACGTGCATCATCTGTCCGATATTCAACATAGTAGCCTCCGCCCTTCAGTCCCTCTTTCTTAACGAGAGGCTCCCGTTTTAATGTTTCATCCGCCGAAAGCATTTTCCTGCGTTCAGCTTTTTTAACCCCCGCAAGGAAATCATATACCCGAAGCCCAATGGAGGTACTGAATTTCCCGAAGGTGCCACCTTTATGCATAGGTAACAACATCCATTCCGGCGTGGTCACATGCGGTCCATTTTCATAAACGATTTCTCGCTCTTTACCAACCTCAGCAACCATTTTTATTTCAAATTGCTTTAAATACCGCAATCCCCCATGCACAAGTTTTGTCGAGCGGCTTGAAGTACCTGCTGCAAAATCCTGCATTTCAACCAACGCCACTTTCATTCCCCGGGTTGTTGCATCCAGGGCGATCCCTGCACCGGTAATTCCCCCACCAATGACAACCACATCATATTTCTCTTTTTTCAGAAGCCCGATCGTTTCTTCCCGATATATATTTGAAAACCTCATGCCTGACTCCTCCTTATAAGTATTGCATTCTATTTTTTTCGTGAAATCTGCACTTTTACTGGTGAATTCGGTCATTATATTCAATTGGTTCATTTGTTCGCATAGTTTATATAGATAGTAATATCCCTAATCTGCCATTAAAAACAAAAAAAGAGACCATAAATGCACATTATCGAATTAACGATAACGCATTCATGGTCTCTCCTGTTCTCCGGCCGAGTTATTAACTTGATTTCATTATAGCATACTCCAGCTCATTTGAGAAAGCATTCATCTTGTTTTTTTATTTAAACGCCATTGCGGCATAAACAGCTTTTTTCCAGCCTTCATATAATTTTTCACTATCTTGCTCTTCCATGGATGGTTTAAAGGTTTTGTCTACCGCCCATTGCCGGGAGATTTCTTCTTGATCCTTCCAATACCCGACAGCAAGGCCAGCTAAGTATGCAGCTCCTAATGCCGTCGTTTCGTTTATATTCGGCCTTTCGACAGGCACTCGTAATAAGTCGCTTTGGAATTGCATTAAGAAGTCATTCTTGACTGCCCCGCCATCCACTCTTAATGTTTGCAGCTCGATTCCTGAATCGGCCTCCATTGCGTCAAGGACATCCTTCGTTTGATATGCAAGTGATTCAAGTGTGGCTCGAATGAAATGTTCTTTGGATGTTCCACGCGTCAAACCAAAAACGGCTCCCCGCACTTCGCTGTCCCAATATGGAGTTCCAAGTCCTACAAAAGCCGGTACCACATATACTCCATCCGTACTTTCCACCCGTTTTGCATAGGCTTCGCTGTCCTTGGCATCATGAAGCATCCGCAGACCATCGCGCAGCCATTGAATGGCGGAGCCAGCTACGAATATACTGCCTTCCAGTGCATATTCGACCTTCCCATTCAATCCCCAAGCAAGGGTCGTCAATAATCCATTTTCAGAACTGACAGCCTTTTCGCCTGTATTCATGAGCATGAAACAGCCTGTTCCATACGTATTTTTAGCCATGCCTTCATTAAAGCAGGCTTGGCCGAATAATGCTGCCTGCTGATCCCCGGCTGCCCCGGCAATCGGAATTGATTGACCGAAGAAATGATACTCGATCGTACGTGCATACTCCTCAGATGAAGGCCTTACTTCCGGCAGCATTGACTTTGGTACAGTCAATATCTCAAGCAGTTCTTCATCCCATTTCAGTTCATGGATATTGTACATCAATGTCCGGGACGCATTGGAATAGTCCGTTACATGGGCTTTGCCTCCTGATAGTTTCCAGATCAGCCAAGTATCGATGGTACCGAATAACAGCTTGCCCTCATCCGCCTTTTGTCGAGCCCCTTCTACATGATCGAGGATCCATTTCACTTTCGTTCCGGAAAAATATGCATCTATCAACAATCCCGTTTTATCCCGGAATAGATCATTAAGTCCCTTTTCCTTCAAATCATTACAGATTTCACTTGTTTGCCTGGACTGCCATACAATCGCATTATAGACAGGGGTACCTGTTTCCTTATCCCAAACGACTGCCGTTTCACGCTGATTAGTGATTCCGATACCGGCAATTTGCTCTGGCTTTACACCGGATTCAGATAGTACACTGGCAATCACCGCCAGGATCGATCCCCAAATCTCATTGGCGTTATGCTCGACCCAGCCTGGTTTAGGGAAATGCTGCGTGAATTCCTTTTGGGAGGAATGGACGATTTCCCCCTTTTCGTTAAATAAAATCGCCCGCGAACTTGTTGTTCCTTGATCTAATGATAAAATGTATTGTTCCATTGTGTATGCCCCTCCTTTTAATTAACTAGCGATATTTCTGCTTTCCAATTCATGTGACTGTTTTTTGCCAAAAGCATAGGCTAATATCAATAGTACCAGGCTTGCACCCAAAACAGACCAAAATCCTGCTGTTAGTTCCCCTATAAAGAAGGCTTTATAACAAACGGCACCAAGTGCCCCCCCAACAATCGGTCCAATGACCGGAATCCATGAATAGCTCCAATTGGAATTGCCTTTACCAGGTATCGGCAGCAAAAAGTGAGCGATGCGCGGCCCCAGGTCGCGGGCCGGGTTAATGGCGTATCCGGTCGTTCCCCCAAGTGACATCCCGATCACGACAATCAATAGCCCGACTGCGAATGGGTTTAGACCCTCTGTAAAATCATTGGCACCTATAAATAATAAACCAAGAATAAGGATGAAAGTTCCAATCATCTCACTTAATAGATTTGAAAATGTGTGCGGGATCGCAGGTGAAGTCGCAAACACACCAAGCTTCGCTCCAGGATCATCAGTTGCTTTCCAATGTGGCAAATAGTGCAGGAATACTAGAGTTGCGCCCAGGATTGCGCCAATCATTTGGGCCACGATGTAACCGGGCACATCACTCCAAGGAAATTCTCCAATAATGGCAAACCCTACTGTGACCGCCGGGTTTAAATGCGCCCCGCTTATGGAACCCACGGCAAAAACGCCCATGGTAACAGCCAATCCCCACGCTATCGTGATAACGATCCAACCGGCATCCTTTGCATAGGAACCCCTTAAGGATGAACCCGCGCCAATACCTGCTCCGAATAAAACTAATATCATCGTGCCTAACACTTCTCCCCAAAATGGAGTCATGATAAAACCCCTCCCCTGATAATTTTTTAAACCTTGCCAACAAATAAAAGGAGATCCACAGCAGAACTATCTTCATAAAAAAATTATGAATAGGTCTGTTGTGAATCTCCTAGTCTCCGTCACATATATTAACTTGTACTCTAAAATATACTAGGTTATGAAAACGCTGTCAATTTTTTTTTAATCTAACCCTATTAGACGATATCCCATAATTCAGTTTTGGATGTAGTGATTGACGACGCTCCAGCATCAAGAGCGTTCAGGACCTCATCCGAAGTACGTATGAGGCCACCTGCAAAAATCGGTGTCTGCAATCGTTCCTTCACTTCTTTTATCATCCATGGCATGGCGCCCGGCAATACTTCGATATAATCCGGCTTGGTTTTCTGCACCAGCTTATAACTTTTCTCAAGCGCATGTGAGTCTATTAAAAAGATTCGCTGGATAGCAATGACCCCCTTTTGCTTCGCTTTCAATATAACGCTTGATTTAGTAGAAATCAGCCCATAGGGATTATATTCCTGACAAATGAATTCTGTCGCGTACTCATCACTTCTTATGCCATGGATCAAATCGACATGATAAATCATTTTCTTATTATGCTGCTTTGCCATCATACTTACATTTTTCAATTGTGATATATGCAAATCAAGGAACACACCTATTTCATAGGAACTTTCTAAAAATCTTTCGAAATCCTTCATGCTTGCCGAAGCAGGCAAAATCTTCTGATCCATCATTCTCCTCCTCATTCCCAGAAAAACTCAAAACTTCAAGTCATTTAGTATATTTTAAAGAGCTTGATTTATCAAACACATTTTTTCATGACCAATGTCCCCATAACACTAACATACCTGGCACTCCCTTTAAAGATTGCAGGTAAGGAAATATGTAAAATATCCCCTTAAATCATAAAGAAAGTTTCATTTTCAATGCACCTTCGACGAGTTCATACGATTTAATTGAGCCCATCGGAATTTTTCTCACGATATTCCAAGCATTAACATTCATTTTGATCGTTCTATTTTCAAATTCAAAAAGTGGCGGTCTGTTAAATATCCTTTGATTGATGAAGTTCCTGTCAATTGGCTCCATTTCCACTAATTCAAATGAAATCGTTCGATTTTCGACGTGTACCGGTTTTAATGTAATCCGGAAAGGTACGTTTTTCTTAAACATCATTTTTTTCACTTCCATCGTTCCGGAAAGCACAATATGCTTTGGCGTAATCTTGACTTTAATATCGTGAACACTTGATTTCATTTTTACCATTCTCTCTATCATGGCTTCAGTTACCGTTATCGGTAGGCCATTTTTGAATGGGCTGAATGTACTCATCCCCGCATTCCCCTCCTGCCTTGCAATCGGTTATAGCATATGCCGGGTTCCACGATGCCGTTAACATTTCTGTCCCGATTAATAATCGGTATATTCGAAATCTTCCACCTTCATCCCTTGACCTTTGTAAAAACTACCTGTATAGTCATAATTAATTTAATAGACAACTCTTATCCAGAGAGGTGGAGGGACTGGCCCTTTGATGCCTCAGCAACAGACTATTCATGTACTGTGCTAATTCCAGAAGTGTAAAAACTTGAAGATAAGAAGAGTATATAGCTTTGTTGCCAAAACCTCTTCTTATTTTTAAGAAGAGGTTTTTTATTTTTAAAAGGAAAGAAGGAATGCAACATGTCAATCACATTAACGAAAGCACCATTCAGGGCCGATCACGTCGGAAGTTTATTAAGACCCGAACGTTTACATATTGCCAGAAAGCAATTTACGGAAGGTACCCTTTCAGAAGTGCGGCTTCGTGAAGTTGAAAACGAAGAAATCAATCGAATTGTCGATAAACAAATTGAAGTTGGATTAGAGGCCGTTACGGACGGTGAGTTCAGACGGACATGGTGGCACTTTGACTTCCTCGAACATTTAAATGGCATCGAGGGATATGTGACCGAAAAAGGTCTCGCATTCGATGGTGTGGAAACAGAGAGATATAACGTTCGCAATACCGGGAAGGTTTCATTCAATCCTGAACATCCCTTCATTCGTGATTTCATTGAATTAAACAAGATCGTGGACGGACGTGCCGTTGCCAAGCAAACGATCCCCAGTCCGAATCAATTATTTGCTGCAGGCATCCATAATGAAGGCATCTACCCTGATATTGAAGACTATGCAAATGATATCATCAAAGCCTATCAGCATGCCTTGAAAGCATTTTATGAAGCAGGTGTGCGTTATCTTCAATTGGACGATGTATATATTGCCAGACTCTCAGCTCCAGATTTCCAGTTCAAAGATGGAAAATATACGAGGGATCAATTAATTGACCTAGCACTTCGCGTCATTAATGGCGCATTGGAAGGCAAACCAGAAGACCTTGTCGTCACTACACATCTATGCCGTGGAAACTACCAGTCAACGTGGGCGTTCGAAGGAAGTTATGCCCGTATCGCCCCAACTTTGTTGGCAAAAGAAAAAGTCGATGGATTCTTTTTGGAGTATGACGATCAACGCTCAGGGGACTTCAAACCATTGGAATACATACCAAATGGCGGAGCCCGTGTCGTCCTAGGAGCCGTCACTTCAAAAAATGGAGAAATCGAAAACAAGGAAGCTGTTAAGGCGCGCATTAAAGAAGCCTCGCACTTCGTTCCTCTCGAGCAATTATGCTTAAGTCCGCAATGCGGCTTCGCGTCTACCCATCACGGCAACAAGCTAACGGAAGAACAGCAATGGGAAAAGCTGAAATTCGTCGTTGATGTAGCAAAAGAAATATGGGGATGATTTTTTTTCGGAGACTTTAATTCTTATTTACAGGATTTGACCGACCTAATCGGCAGCACGTATAAGGGTGCCGATTAGGTTCTCGCAATAATGCATTCCATTCCTTTCATGACTCTTTGAATAACGGTTTCAAGTTTTGCTATTTAAGAAACTAACGATGAATGTTAAAATCATTTATCATGAAGGAAACTAGCGTTTCCGTAAGTCAGATTACGGAAAAAAATAGCACAGTCCATACCGTTATATAAACCATATATAAACCTTCATCATAAGGCGAGATTTAGCCTTATGATCAATCCTATAGTCGAAAACGACAAAAAAGAACGCCCACCAGCACGTCCCCTTTTTACTTGCAGCTATCTTCATCATCCATTTTCTTCACAAATATATCATCCGTCACCCTATCTTCCAGCTTGTTCCTCAATGCCAATTCCGCAGCCTTCCCATCACTAGGCGACCCATCCGAGAAATACATAGGAAACAAGGAGAAAAATAAAATATAGAAAGAAAAATAGATAAACTGATACCAGATTACCGAGCTTTCCAGGAAATCCTGGTACACTAAGCTATATATGATCAGCATGCTAATTAAATTAAAGATAGCCCCCCCTAAATAAATCAGCGTATTCGTCAATCGATTATCATGTTTCAATCCCTTGAACTCGCAAGTCCCATTCCAAAAATAATATTTCCTCACCTCTATGTTCCGAAAGGAGAAAAGTTTATTACCACAACCGATCAATATTTTCTTTTCTGATCCTCCAAAGATCGTAACAAAGAAAATATGTCCGCTCAAATGTATCAGCGTAACGATCGGCATGATCAAAAAAAAGGAAAATAGAAATTTGATGATATCAGAGAGACCAAACATGTTTATTCAACCCTCCTTACTAAAGCAATTTTCTCAACAACCCATTTACAGGCTTGTTACTCTGATACCCTTTCCAAAATGGTTATAACTAGAAAATTTTCACAGTAGCACTATGTTGCTTTCCAACAAGTGATAAAAAGATATTTTGTTCTTCTTCTGCTTAATTCGTTCTTCCACTTCTTTTTATCTGCTTAAAAAAACAGGCTAACTCTTTCCAAAAAATCGGAAAAGTGATAGCCTTTACATCATTATTAACGATTGGGGGTACGAAGAATTTCTGCGTTGTTTTGTCCTGGCCTCAAGCCTGCATGTTTATATTCAGGGGTGAAAACCGATGTTTTGATCGGGCAGGCGATTTGCTTCTGGGCATTTCCTTTTCCGTCAGGTACATCAACGATCATTCCCCTCTCCTTCAATTGGGGGTGTTCGGCCGCTTCAGTGAAGGTCAGCACTGGTTCTGCGCAGGCCTCGGAATCAGCGAATATTTCCTGCCATTCATGAAAATCCCTTTCAAGAAAAGCAAGTCGGATGGCCGTTTTAAACCTGGCTCCGCTTTCTTCATCGCTTTTCATGCTCAATTCATACAATTCGGGTGCACCGATCGCTTCACATAATGCTTTTCGAAAAGGGGGCTCAAGGCTTCCTACCGAAAAATAGCGTCCATCTTTCGTTTTATAAAAGTCATAAAAGGACCCTCCGTTTAACATCAGTTTTTCTGGCTCCAGCTCGAGTCCCCCTTGTAAATTCAGAGGTGCGGAAATGGCATTCAAGGCAAAACTGCAGTCGGTCATGCTGATGTCGATGGCTTGACCTTCTCCTGTTCTTTCCCTATGAATGACTGCAGATAATATACCGATAACAGCATGCAGTGAGCCTCCGGCAAGATCTGCTATTTGGGTTCCGTTTTTTGCCGGGCCGTCCTTTTTCGTACCTGAATAGCCTGATAAGCCTGCAATCGAAATATAATTGATATCATGTCCTGGCCGGTCTTTATAGGGACCGGTCTGGCCGAAGCCAGTGATGGAACAGTAAATCAGCTTCGGATTGATCAATTTTAAAGCCTCGTATCCCAGTCCCAGGCGTTCCATGACACCTGGCCGGAATTGTTCAATGACGATATCGTATTCCTTCACTAGATTTTTTACGGATTCGATGGACTCAGCTTGTTTTAAATCAAGTGTGATCGACTTCTTCGATCTGTTAAGATATTGGTTCACCCCCCATGAATCCATTGCTCCCGGCCTCTCTACCTTCAAAACGTCCGCTCCTAAATCCGCTAGCATCAAAGTGGCAAATGGGCCTGGCAGCAACATTGAAAAGTCCAATACTTTTAAATGATTCAATAAGGTCATCAGCCGTGCACCTTCCCTTTCCATTGGAAATATTAAAAGATTTCCCCGTCGTTCTGTACTTGCAATTTAGCAGAGTTTACGATTATCATATAACACCTTCCACAAGATTTGTAGAAATTTCCATTCAACAAAAATAAAAAGCTAGGAATCAGCTTCCTAGCTTTTGATAATGAGCCTATGGAAAACAAGTAAAAGCCGGACAAATTGTCCGGCTGATTTCACTTTAAATTTGTTCATTCATATTTTTTGTCAAAGTCAAATTCGACTTCATCAAGTTTAACGAATTTAGTTTTTCTTACCATTTTATAGCCAAACCATAATCCAATGAAAAGTGGGATTCCCAGGTATGCAGCCATAACACTGCCCCAATCGATTTGGTCTGAGAAAAAGGCTTGGATATTTTGGGACAGGATGACGATCATGCCAATTAAAATGGCAAAGATCGGTCCAATCGGGAACCACAATGCCTTATAGGGCAGCTTCTCCAATGAATGGCCTTGAGCGATGAATGCTTTCCTGAAACGGTAATGGCTGATGGAAATGCCCAGCCAAAAAATAAACCCTGTAATTCCAATGGCATTCATTAACCAAATATACACTTTACCATCACCGAATATGGAGGCTAAAAAGGCCAGCATGCCGATGGAGCATGTCAAAATCATTCCTGCAACCGGTACTCCGCGTTTATTAAGTTTGGCAAAAATACGAGGTGCTTGCCCATCTTTTGCCATTGAATATAACATACGCGTAGATGCATATAGACTAGAGTTACCTGCAGATAATACCGCTGTTAAAATGACGGCATTCATAAGCGATGCAGCAAAGGCCACTCCAGCTTTTTCAAAAATGAGCGTGAATGGGCTTACCATGACATTATCACCTTGTAAACTTGAGTTCGTATAAGGGATAAGCAGTCCTATCACAAAGATGGCCAATACGTAAAAGAGCAGGATTCTCCAGAATACACTTTTAATGGCCTTCGGTATATTCCGTGCGGGATTCTCACTTTCCCCGGCAGCCACACCGACAATTTCGGTACCTTGAAAAGAAAAGCCAGCCGCAATGAACACGATGAAGACACCCATGAACCCACCCGGGAAAGGAGCGTCATCGACGGTGAAGTTTTTAAAACCTACTGCTTCGCCGCCCATAATGCCGACGATCATTAGCAGCCCGACGATTATAAAAATAACGATGGCTGTTACTTTTATGAAGGAAAACCAGTATTCCCCTTCACCATATCCTTTAACGGATAAATAGTTCAATAGGAAAATGAGCACCAAGAATGATGAACTCCATAACAATGATGGACTATTCGGAAACCAGAATTTCATGATCATTGTCGAGGCCGCCAACTCTGCCGCTATCGTCATCGACCAATTGAACCAATACGTCCACCCCAAGGCAAAACCAAATGCCGGATCGACAAATTTCGATCCATAGGTACTGAAAGAACCGCTTGTCGGCATAAAGGCTGCCAGTTCCCCTAAGCTCGTCATCACAAAGTACACCATTGCCCCAACCAAGGCATAAGCAAGTAATGCGCCGCCTGGCCCAGCTGTATGAATGGCTGCCCCACTACTAAGGAAAAGCCCTGTGCCAATGGCCCCGCCAATGGAAATCATCGTTAAATGACGGGATTTTAAACCGCGCTTTAATTCTTGTTCTTCTTGCTGTGGAGGATGCAAGATGTCATTTACTTGTTTTGGTATCATAAATTTTCATCCCTTTCTATATAAGCGCTTTCATATATGGGGAAATCCATTTAATAAATTTTCCTATTTCATAGACTTTCAAATAGACCTAATTTACAATTCGAATTCCTTTTCTGAATATATGCAATTTTCATGCCAAATTTACAAAACGCAATATTCAACAAATTATCAAAAAAAAAGCCTTCAATAGACAAGTTTTTTTGCACTTTGCGCCACGTTTTTTTGCACATTATGCCATGTTTTTTTGCACTTTTATTCATTTGATTTAATTTAAATACATTCCAAATATTACTAAAAGAATATATTCAAAGAATATTTCTACCGAAAACCATTTTTCTCCATTTTATTCCTTTAAATGTCATATTTTTGTGAGTTTACTCCATTTGATAATACTATGAAACGATGTAAAAATTAGGTATTCTCATGAAGGAGTTGGATGTTATGAAAGGTAAGGTATTTTTAGGAACTACACTATCTATCGGTCTATTATTTTCTGCTATTTCCCACCAAGAAGCTTTAGCGGCAAAAAATGTGTTACGTGTTGAAAAGTACAATAAGCATAAGGATTCGCTAGAATTCAAGTCTGGGAAACTTACGGACCCATCGAAGCAAACGGCAGAGGATATCATTCTTACCTTTTTTGATGAAAACAAAAAGTCTTACAAGCTAGAAAAGCAAAAAGCGAAAGACTCCTTCACGATCCAGAAAGAAAGCAAGGATGAACTAGGCAATACCGTCCTTAAATTGCAACAAACCTATAAAGGCGTACCTGTATGGAACTCCACACAAGCAGTTTTGATTGACGCTAAAGGTGTATTAACAGTCGTGTCCGGTACGGTTGAAGCCAATCTAAACACAAAATTAGGGAAAAGGGCTAAAAAAGGCATCAGTAAATCCGAAGCTATCAAAATAGCGGAAGCGGATCTTGGGTTCACTCCTGCCTACGAACAATCTCCTGAATCTGACCTATATGTATACGCAAATGAAGGCAAGGCCGATTATGTATATAAAGTCAATTTAAAATTCTTAAGTCCGGAACCAGGAAATCATAATTATTTCATTTCAGTCAAAACGGGGAAAATCCTGAATAAATTTAATACACTGGATGAAGTGACAGGGACCAATTCCGTCGGAACGGGCACCGGCATCTTAAACAACACCGTGTCACTGAACACTACCTTATCCAACGGCCAATACTATTTACAAGACAATACACGCGGCAAAGGCATCTACACTTATAATGCCAATAACCGTTCAAGTTTGCCTGGCACACTCTTTTCCAACACAACAAATGCTTTTACTTCTTCTACAGATAAAGCTGGTGTGGACGCTCATTTTTATGCGGGTAAAACCTATGATTATTACAAATCCACATTTGGACGGAACTCTTATGATGGAAATGGAACCATCCTGAAGTCAACCGTTCATTATGGATCGAGATACAATAATGCTTTCTGGGATGGCACCCAAATGGTTTACGGTGATGGAGATGGAACGACGTTCATTCCATTATCCGGCGGACTGGATGTCGTTGCACATGAACTGACACATGCGGTGACTTCCACTGAATCGAATCTTACCTATCAATATGAATCCGGTGCTTTGAATGAAGCGATTTCTGATATTTTTGGCACCGTTGTCGAATTTAAGAATCAAAGTGCCAAAGCGGATTATTTGATCGGAGAAGATATTTACACACCAAATATTTCCGGCGATGCACTCCGTTCAATGGCTAATCCAACATTGAATGGGGACCCTGACCATTATTCGAACCGTTATACCGGAACGGGCGATAATGGCGGAGTCCACACGAACAGCGGAATCATAAATAAGGCAGCTTATTTGATCTCTGCAGGCGGAACTCATCATGGGGTAAGTGTATCCGGAATCGGCATCGATAAACTGGGAACCATCTTTTACCGGGCAAACACGACTTATTTAACTTCCTCATCGACATTTTCACAAGCCAGAGCGGCAGTCGTACAAGCAGCCTCTGATTTATTCGGTTCAACCAGTGCAGAAGTCAATTCCGTCAAAAATGCCTTTACAGCTGTCGGTGTGAATTAAGAGAATTACCTATATGAACGACACCTCCCTAACTTCAACTCTAGCGGAGGTGTTTTTTTCTAATGTATTGTAATGGATAAACCGATTATTTACATTCATCTTGGAATAACAAGGAATTTTCCGATACATCATAGATAAACAATAAAATCGGTATCCAGTACTCACAGTGCATACTATATTCCTTCATATGGTGCTTGCAGCTTCACGAGATGCCCTGCTATCGTCCTACTGAGGATATTTTGGCCATTCGCTCCCGTTTTTCAGCCTTCATGTGCAGAATTCCGTCCGGGAGTACAGGTGGATCTCCAATAAAAAACAATCGTGTCGTTTGCTAAAAATGATTAATTCCGTAAAATAGTTGCTTTTCTCCTTATTAACTGTCAAGCTTAGATGATCTGGACTATATTGAATAGAACAAGTAGGTGACGAACATGATTGAAGTTAAAACTTCCACACTCAGTGATGGTGAGTTCAATAGAGGCGTATTCGCAACGCGAGATATTAAAAAAGGTGAGCTTTTGCATGAGGCACCTGTCATTGCTTATCCAAACGAGGAGCATGTTTTCATAGAGAAGACATTGCTGGCTGATTATGCGTTTGAATACGGAATTAACCATACTGCCATGCTTTTAGGTTATGGCATGCTGTTTAATCATTCTTATACACCCAACGCTACGTATGACATAAACTTCAAGAACCATACGTTTGATTTCTTTGCCTACACCGACATAAAAGCAGGAGAAGAGATCCTGATCAATTATAATGGTGAAGTCGATAATGAGGATCCGCTTTGGTTCAATAAAGAAGATGACGGTGAAGATGAAGCTTAATGCTCATTGATCATTCATGAAAGCACTTGTACTTTTGAAAGCCTGTCCAAGGTTTTGAAGAATCGGGTGCTTTTTCTTTTTTCCTTTCACCGGCTTGATGAATATTCATTGCTGGATTTTAATCGTAGGATGTTAAGCAATAAAAAAAAGCCCCATTAAGAACAACTTAATGGGGTTATTTCACCTTAACGTACGGATGGATTACTTGATTTTGTTTTGGTTATTGATTGAAATTGGCTCTTAACCTTATCAATGGTTTCCGGGCTGGCTAGGGATCTTATTTGCCCCATGGTTTTTTCACGGGTTTTCTTATTGCGCATTAAGAATGCGGCAGCTCCTATCAGGACGGTTCCAAGCATTTTATTTGATGGCATGTTAGTTTCCTCCTTCAAGTTAGTCATATTTAGTATTCCCTCCATCAGCTGATTTAAACAAAAGCATCCTTTTGAGGGAGCCGTTTCGCTTTTATTTATCCTCGCTCAGGCTTTCGATATACTTTATGCTTTCAAGATTTTTCACGACTTTTTCAGCTTGGTCAGGATCAGCTTTCGTTTGCTTCATATTGGTAAGTTTATAGGTCAGCACTCTTTTCACTGACTCATTAATTCTATCCATTGGAACTTCCCCTGCCTTTACTCCTTCCAGTAATCCGTTATATACCTCAAGCTCATGGGAATATTCATGACAGACAAGCAATAAATCAGCTCCTGCAAGGATTGCCTGCTTTCCCATATCTTCATAGGAGAAATACTTGTTCACAGCACCCATTTCCAAATCGTCAGTAACGACTAATCCTTCATATTTGAGTTTCCCCCGAAGCAGGTCTTCTATGATGATTTTCGAAAGGCTTGCTGGTTTTTCCTTATCATAGGCTGGATATTTAATGTGGGTCACCATCACGAAAAACTTTTGGTTATCCCTATCACTTATGATTTGCTTGAAAGGATAAATATCCGAATTTTCCAGATCAAGTTGATTTGCCTCCACGGAAGACGTTTCGACATGAGGATCGATTTCACTGCGCCCGTTTCCAGGAAAGTGCTTCAGTGCACCAGTTATCGATACATCGTTCAATCCTTGAATGGCTTTCTTTCCGTATTGATACACCTTTTCGGGATCTTGTCCAAATGAACGCCTATCCGTTTTCGATAGATCAAGCACAGGGGCGAAATTAATGTTAATCCCCATGGAGCCCAGTTCTGTCCCATTCAATTTAGCCACTTTGTATATGTCTTCAATAGCGGCATTTTTTCCAAGATCCTGTTGCGCAGGAAGGGGCGATACCCTTTCCTTCATCCTGATGATGTCCCCGCCTTCCTGATCGATGGCCACCATCAATGGAAGCGAATGTGTACTTTGATCGGCCGATTGCTGAAGCGAATTGGATAACCTGGCCACTTGTTTAGGGGATTTCATATTGCGGTCAAAATAAATGACACCCCCTATATGTTTTTGTTCGATAAGCTCTGTAATTTCACTGCTCTTTTCAGTTCCCTTGAAACCGACCATCATAAGCTGCCCGATTTTTTCTTCATGCTTTGACCTTCATTGACATTTTCTCTGTCCTTCCTTAATTGCCATTTTATTGATTTTGCTACACACTATCTTAATCATGTTCATAAACCGACAATTATATATCATCCTCACGAATTTTTTTGCATAAAGCATTAGCCACGTACCATACTACAAACAAAGCCTAATTAAAAGGAGAAGCCCCCATGAACGGAATCTTGAAGAATATTGCCGTCACCTTCAACCAAGCAGTCGATTATGCAAAAGAAAAAATAACAGTCATTACAGGAACAACTTCTGTTACGATAGCGGAATTGAGTGCGCACATCATCAATCAGCCTGAAACAAAACTAATCAGCAAGAATCTTTTAGGAATGCCTTTTTCTTTTTATCATTTACAAAAAGAAGACGTTACGTACTATTTGGAAATGAAAAGCTCACAGGTTCTCCAGTTGGATGTTCAAGCGCATAACCATATGATTGTTTCTTACAGGTCTTATCGAGATAAATCCAGCTTGCCCACGGCCATTAGATTTCCTAAAACCCTTTTATCCGAATGATAAAATAAAAAAGCTGATATCCCCGGCATATGGGGGTATCAGCTTTTTTCAAATCTATAGGGCGAAAAAACGGTCTCTTTCGCTTGCTATCCATTTCTCGGCATCCTCTTCATCCTTTTTAACCAAACGGTTGACGAGGATATCATGCCAAATGTAATTTTCGAGAAAATTGATATGAATGGGATCATCTGTGTAAAACGCCGTTTCCCTCGTTTCAGGGGAAGGGCCATAAATCGTCTCCGTGCCATCGATGGATAAGATGAACCATTTGTTCTCTCCGATATTGTCCACATAGCTTGTTTTGCGATGTACATCTATCCCTGATAATGGGTTTTCAACCTGAAATGCAATCCCCTTCAGAGTGCAATGCGCGGCGGCCCCTTTTAGCTCTTGCTCAAGTTTTACATACATCTCGTCCCATAAGGAAATCACCACCCGTTTCTTGGCTTTTTGAATCAAAGTACGGCAAAAGGATAGAATGTGCCCTTCACCCTTAAGCGTCATTACACGATTGTCTGACATCGGCTCGATTTTCTCGAATTGTTTTAGTGTATGACTGACGGATTGATAAGTATTATTCCATTTTGATTGGACCGATTCCAGAAACACATCGACTGGCAGCGGTGAATATTGTATCGAGTCATTGATTTCCTCTTTTAAAACGATTCCTTCTTCTTGAAGTCCATTTAATATTTCATAGATGCGGGCCCTGGGAATTCCTGATTCCTTGCTTACTTGGTAGGCACTGGTTGGACCTTGGCGGACCAAAGAAACATAAGCCTTTGCTTCATATTGACTAAACCCGAGAGACTGTAGTTTTTGAATGATATCTTGCATAGTACCTCCTAGTGCTTTTAGTAAGTTATATGCCTATCATACCAAATCACTTATCGAAATCTATTCGATTTCAAAAAGTAAGATTCTTCATTTCTTATTTACAGAAAGGCCTCCATTAGTTACTATCTAAATAGTGACTAATATAAAAACCTGGGATATGGCTCAAACGAAAACAAGATTTAGCCATAATGCCATTGATATGGAGGCTTCTTAGATGGAGGATGTACAAACTTCAACACTCTTGCTGCTTATGTTTTTCGGCTTTTTGGCAGCATTCATTGATTCTGTGGTCGGCGGGGGAGGCCTGATTTCCATACCCGCTTTATTATTTTCAGGACTTTCCCCTTCTCAAGCGATCGCAACGAATAAGTTAGCAAGTTCCATGGGGTCTTTAACAAGTACCATTGCCTTCATTCGCTCAGGCAAGGTTGATTTTCGACTGGTTTCCAAACTTTTTCCACTGATTTTCATAGGCTCCCTGCTAGGAGCTTGGATTGTCAATTTTGTCTCACCTGAATTATTAAAGCCCATGATCTTGGTTCTATTAATAGCCATTGCCATTTATACATTTTTTAAAAAGGACTGGGGACAGAAATCGACTTACCATAAACTCACATGGCATAAGGCAGGACTATTTACGTTCGCTATATTTGCCATTGGTTTTTATGATGGGTTTTTGGGCGCTGGAACGGGATCTTTCATTTTATTTGCCTTTTTAATGATTGGCTTTGATTTTTTGCACTCTGCAGGAAATGCAAAGTTTTTGAACTTCGGAAGTAATCTGGCAGCTCTAATCATGTTCCTATTCCTTGATACCGTCAATTTTTCCTATGGAATACCGATGGGGATCTCCATGATAGCAGGAGCACTAGCTGGTTCCAAATTCGCCATTAAGAAGGGAGTGGCATATGTAAGGGCGTTATTTATCATAGTAACCGTCATTCTGATCATGAAAAATTTAGTGGATTACTTTATGGGCGGTTAATTTTTTTAAATATTGCACTATGTTCCCGCCACAGAATGTGACATATAGGAATTTTTTGGGTATATGATAGGGATAGACTATGTGGAAGGTGTGATTGGATGATTGACAAGTGGAATGGTGAAGAAATGGCAGATGTATCGGGGCAAACCATTGTGATTACTGGGGCAAATAGTGGGCTTGGCTTCGAAACGGCTTTTGCACTGGCCGGTAAGGGTGCAGAGGTCATCCTTGCCGTCCGGAATGCTTCAAAGGGTGAAAAGGCGGTCGATAGAATCTTATCGGTCCATCCTAAGGCAAATGTACACGTGATGCATCTGGATTTAAGTGATTTAAGCAGCATTCGGCATTTTGCTGATTCCTTTCAGGAGAACTATGACTCACTCTCCGTCCTCATCAATAACGCAGGTGTGATGATCCCGCCATACAGTAAGACGAAGGATGGTTTCGAGCTGCAATTCGGCAGCAATCATCTCGGTCATTTTGCTTTGACGGGCCTCCTTCTTCCGCGTATCCTTTCTACACCAAAATCGCGTGTGGTCACACTGAGCAGCTTGGCCGCCATCAATGGATATATAGACTTCGAGAATCTAAATGGTGAAAACGGTTATAAACCAATGAAATACTATGGGCAAAGCAAGCTGGCCAATCTACTCTTCGCCCGCGAATTACAGAATAGATTCAACCAGCATGATGTAAAACCCATTAGCGTTTCCTGTCATCCTGGCCTTTCCCATACGAATCTCATGTCTCGCGGATCTGGCAAACCCATAAATAGATTCGTGCACTTTCTTTCCAAAACCATCACCCAGCCGGCAAGTATGGGAGCGTTGCCAACCCTTTATGCTGCAACGGAACCTTCATTAATAGGCGGGGAGTATATAGGACCTGATGGAAAGAAGAGCAGAAAAGGCTTTCCTAGAAAAGACGATATCATCGATACCTTATATAATGAAGAAACTTCTAAAAGATTATGGGATATTTCAGAAACCTTGACAGCGGTCAAATACCGTTTCACTGAAAGCATTAAGCCAAAGTGACTCTATGATCCCCCTGTTTTCGCCAAAAATACTCCATGGATATGGCAAAAAAAAGAGGGAGCATAATGG
>NZ_JADILK010000052.1 GCF_017355165.1 Bacillus sp. SD075
GAAGCCCTCTTGGATAAGAGGGCTTCCCTTCGTTATTTTTTTGCTTTATTGATGTTAAAGGATTTCTTTGATTCGTTTCCTGCAAGATCGGTCACCTTAAATTCAAACTTGTTGTTACCTGATTTAAGCGGCAGCTCCAAATCCTCTATCTTCTTCTTATAGGCACGCATTTTGTATGGTTCCTTGAATTCATGATAGAATACTTCGCTTCCGTTCAGATAAAGGCGGATTTCATCGAAATTATCTTCTACCGTCACGTCCACTTTTGGATTTTTGCCTTTGGCTCCCACAGTTTCCGGTACGCCTTTAACTTTTAAACCTGGCTTTGTTGCATCGATCATAATCGTCCGATTAAAGGAAACCGTGTTATCCCATTTATCGGTCGCTTGAACCGTGAAGCTTTGGACACCCTCTTCAAATTTCTTTTCATATGAGAATTCATATTTATTATTCGTCTTGTTATACGTTACAGGTACCGCTTTATCGTCGATTTTAAATTCCTTTATTTCCGACGTTTCTTCAATTTCCCCTGTTATTTTGATTTTATTTTTATTGTTCACGCTCAAGGCTTCAGGACTCTTGATCTTTACAGCCGGTGCATGATTATCGATTGGAGCTGAATCACTGGCTAATTCGGTTTCAGCCGTTTTTTCATTACCTGCATAGTCAATTGCCACAACCTGAACCTTTTCTCCTTTTACATCAGGTAGGGTGAATTGTTTCGCATTCGCCGGGAGCGGTTCTTCCATGATGGATGATCCATCGACTTGTACATCGTAATAAGCGAGCCCTGAACCATTCAAATTATCCTTACCTTGGATGGTTAATACATTGCCTTTTTTCGAAATCTTGACTGTTGGATTTACGGTATCGATTTTTATAGGCATTTTAAACGACTGCCATTTTGCACCCTCGTAATCTATCATGGCTTTGATTTCAAAATAATAGACCCCATCCTTAGCGAGTGCATTATTGATTTTACCGTCCCACTTACGGGCCGGATCCAGGGTATATGCGGTCCCTTGTCCGCCATCATAATAGTCTTTACGCACATGATTCTCTGTGCGAAGTTTCCGGATTGATTTGTTTTCACCATTCAATATATTGTATTCTACCTTTTTCGCATTCCTTAAGAATGATAGGACCGGCACGAAGTCATCCTGTGCACCATCTCCATTTGGGGAAATCGCAATATTTTTGCCATTGAATGTTTTTCCGGCAGGGTCATAGCCAAGATAAGTGAAATCTTCGCCAGCTGTCGATACTCCTCCTGCCTTGCCATAGAAAGATTCTTTATCATATATAGTGCCATCAAGGATCGGGGCTTTGTCCCACTCCCCTTTAAATCCTACATACGGTACATGCAGTTCCGGATTCGTATCGGCTGGATCATTCAATGAAATGAACCCTTCAACGAAATATCCGTTTGGAAAGACCTTATCAATGTCTACAAGAGTCTGAAGGTCATCGCCAAGTACCTTTGCATCGGATATATCCACTTTCACTTCAAATGTAACCGATTTTTTTGCAGGAACGGTAATCTTATTTGTATTTTTATTATTGATTTTAATTGAAGCGTTCTTAATTTCCTGTGCTTCCAGTTCATTAGCGGAATAACCCAGTTGTCCCTGGATCGCATAGTCTGTTTGGATATTTCCTTTTACATCATACTTGACTGCTTTGTTGCTGAAGTTTTCAACCTTTAAAGTAAAGGCGAACTTATTGCCGATCTCCTTCATTGCAACCTTCGCTTCTTTCGTAAATGCCTCGGTCACGACAGCAGGTGTGGACAATGCGGATTGCAGCTGCATGACCCCGGCTCCCTGCCTGCGAGGCGAATAAGGGTTTTTCCAGTCAAGGGCCTTATTTACGACACCCTGATCCATTAATGGTTTTGATGTATTCATCATCAGGTTCTTAGCTAAATTTGCCCGTGCAGATCCATCTAATTTAAATTCTTTATCCACTCTTTCAAGAACCAATGCCGAGCCGCCGGAAACATGTGGTGCCGCCATTGAGGTACCACTCATCCTTCCATATTCATCGTTGTTCAGCGTCGAATAAATTTGTCCGCCCGGAGCAGTGATTTCCGGTTTGAAATCCAAATTAGGTGCGACTCCCCATGAACTGAATGAGCTCATTTTTCCTGCTTCTGGATTTACACCTTTTGTTTTATCACCATTAAAGGTAATCTTCACCTTTTCTCCATCCGTTAAGGCCGCTTTTATCTTTGCCCCATCCGACTTCAGCATGAACAGCTGTGGAATGGTGATGCCTGGATCTGTGGCCATGGAAATATATCCGTCCGCATTATTGTAAATAATGACTCCTGTCGCTCCTGCTGCCTGGGCATTTTGTGCTTTTTCTATAAAAGAAAGCGTGCCGCGTTCGATGAGGGCGAACTTGCCTCTAACATCCACTTTGGAAAGCTCCTCAGGCGTCCCAAGACCTGCAGCCACCAATTCATGTGTTTTATCCGTTAATGCATTGGGATGTACGCCTGAAGCCGACATGAACGGAGCTTTTCCTGCTTGTCCGTTTATATCATAAGTAGCTGCATCCAAATCCATATAGTTATTCTCTACCGATGCCACTTGTACCGAATCATAAGCAAGGCCAGGTGAACCCGAAACGCCAATATCCGGGTTTGACGCGGATGGGTTCGCAAATCCATTTCCATAGTGTGCCGAGTTTCCTGCTGAAATCGACATGAGGATCCCATTATCAACAGCTCTGGATACCGCCTGCTGCTCCGGATCTTCTGCCGATACAAAACCTGCAGTGGAGCCCAGGCTCATATTCAGCACATCCGCCCCAAGAATGATGGCATCGTCAATCGCCTTAATATATATATCGCCCCATGTTGTCTGCATGTCGGGATCATTCCCAAAGACCTTTAAAGCAAGCAGCTGTGCTTCAGGAGCAACCCCCTTAATGCCGCCATTCTCTTCATCTCCATTGGCACCTGCCGTACCCGCTACATGCATTCCATGCATGGATGCCCCTTCACCAAGGTCAAGGATTTCTTCATTTTCATCCATATAATTGTATCCATAAGGAACCTTCGCCGTATAATAATTGCCTAATAGATGGCTAGATTCCTTCATCCCGTTAATTTCACTTTCAGTCAGTTCAGCCTTATTCCCGTCGTTCAGGACCATATCACGGTGAGAGGGGTCGATTCCAGTATCAATAATCCCGACGACCATCCCTTCCCCTTTATATCCATATTCCCGCCAGGCTTCCTGGGCTTGGACAAGTTCTTTACTATAAAGCATCTCGGGTTTTTCTACAGGACGTTCATATTCATTCGCAATATGTACTTCAGCAACTTCAGGCATGGCTTCCACCTTTTTGATTTCACCATACTGAAGTTCACCACTGAACCCATTGACGACTGTCGTAAAACTTTCAAGTTCCTTGAAAGCTATTTTTTTCTCTTTCACCTTTTTTTTCAATTTCCTCTGATTAGCTAGCTTTTCGGACTTTAATTGTTGTTTCTTATTTTTCGATAGCTGTTTAAAAAGCTTCCCTTCTTTCGAAGCGGTTTCTATTGCCGGGGCTTCCTTCATCTCTACGATGACCCTGACCTTTTCGTTGCTTTTGTATTTCTTCCCCAAATCATTTTTCTTCAGCTTTATCATACTTTCCTGATTCTTCTTCCCTACTCCATCCGTACCGGTCGGGGGATCTGGGAGCTTGGCTGCGGAAACGCTTGCAGTACATACTAATAGAAAGATTGCTAGAATGGACAAGCTACGTTTAATCAATGAACTTTCCTCCTCTAAAATAATCATTTTTTGGAATATTCTTACTGAGTATAAAAGTATCACAACTTTTGGGGTGATTTTAAGAGGTAATAGTCACTATTCCCCTATTTTCAACTAGGATTTTGTTATTATTTTTCATATTTTAATAGTTGTGCAAGCTAAACGACAAAAAGATGGTGATGTTAAACTAACATCACCATCTTTACTTCTAGTTTTTCATTCTTGGATCCAATGCATCGCGCAACCCATCCCCCATTAGGTTAAAGCCGAGTACCGTAAGCATGATTGCAAGGCCAGGGAAAAGAACCGTCCATGGCGCTTGAATGATGAACGCCCTGGAATCGGCAAGCATCTTTCCCCACTCTGGTGCTGGCGGTTGTGCACCGAGACCGAGAAAGCCGAGCGCTGCACACTCAATTATGGCAGTTGCAATCGCCAAGGTACCTTGAACTATAATCGGGGCAAGGCTATTCGGAAGGACATGGTGGAGGAGAATGCGGCCATCCCCCATTCCAATCGCCTTCGCAGCCGTTACATATTCCTCTTCTTTCACCGTTAAGACCCGTGAACGTAAAAGCCGGCCGAATATCGGGACATTGACGATCGCGATGGCAATAAGTGCGTTGCGAAGAGAGGGGCCCAAAACGGCTACTACTGCAATGGCAAGCAAGATACTTGGAAAGGCCAGAATGATATCAAAGATCCTCGATATGATCGTATCTATCCACCTGCCGTAATAACCGGCAATGATTCCTAAAAAAGATCCAACCACGACAGATCCAGCAACAGATAAGAAGCCGACCCCTATTGATATGCGTGAGCCATAAATGACCCTGCTCAAAATATCTCGGCCAAATTCGTCCGTTCCGAACCAATGCTCCGCAGACGGGGCCAAATGTTTATCACTTAGCTTTTGCCCCTCAAATGAATAGGGTGCTATAAGGGGCGCGAAGATGGCGATCAAGATGAAAAATGTAACAATCCCCAGACCAACAAGGGCCACCTTATTTTTCCTAAAACTTTTCCATCCTTCCTTCCAGGGAGAGATGACTTTTTCCTCTGCCTCTTTGGGAGGAAGGATTGGCGATGTATTCGTTGCTATTTCAGGCATGAGTTTCCCTCCCTATTTATACTTAATCCTAGGATCGATCGCTGCATACAACAAGTCCACAACCAGATTAATCATGACAAACAAAAAGGCGATGACGAGAATTCCGGACTGTATCACCGGATAATCCCGAGATAGTATTGCATCATAAATATATGTACCGATACCCGGCCATCCAAAAATGTTTTCCGTTAAAATGGCGCCGCCTAAAAGTAATCCCGTCTGCAGGCCGATTACAGTAACCACTGGAATCAGGGCATTTTTAAAAGAGTGCTTGTAAACAACCCAAAACATTCTCATTCCTTTAGCACGGGCCGTACGTATGAAATCCGATCTCATAACTTCCAGCATGGACGAGCGTGTCATCCTTGCAATAATGGCCATCGGAATGGTTGCAAGCGCAATCCCCGGCAAAATGAGATGTTTGATCACTTCAAAAAATTGATCAACCCTACCCTGCATGAGTGTATCTATCAAATACAGGCCGGTTATGGCCTCAACAGGATCCCTGATATTGTCCCGCCCTGTAGTCGGAAGTAAATCCCATTGAATGGAAATGAGGTATTGCTCCATCAATCCCAGCCAGAATATAGGCATGGACAAACCAATCAAAGCGATCACCATGGCCACATAATCAAACCATGAGTTTTGGAACCAAGCTGATATTATCCCTGCATTCACACCTATTACAATGGCGATGATCATGGCGATCAATGCCAGCTCTATCGTTGCCATCAAGTATGGCCCAATTTCTTCCGAAACCGGGCTATTCGTTTTTAACGATACACCCAGATCACCTTTTAACAGGCCTGATAAGTAATCCCAAAATTGAATGAACCAAGGTTTATCCAGACCAAGTTCCTTTGTCATTGCAGCAACTGCCTCTTCTGTTGCTTGCTGCCCTAGAATCACCTGTGCTGGGTTTCCAGGAATCGCCCGAATCATCATGAATACGATAAATGCCATTCCGAGTAACACTGGAATGAGAGATCCTAAACGTCGTACGGTGTAGGAAAACAAAACAATCACCCGCCTTTTAAATAAGGGACCTTCGAAGCGCCCTCGGTCATTTTGAAATGCATTCCATAACAAAACCGGGAAGCATCAAGACTCCATACTACCCGGTTCGTACGGTTAATTTTCTAGTGAGACATTAACAAGGGATTGTGAACCAGTTGGATGTGGAACAAACCCTTTGACCGTCTTAGATCCGGCCAGCTGCGGTAAAGAGTGGACAAGCGGTACCCATGGTGCTTCATCATGGATGATTTCCTGGGCTTTTCCATATAATTCATTACGCTTGGCTTCATCTGCCGTTGACTGTGCTTCGATCAATAGGTCATGGACTTCATCGTTTGCATAACGGGCATAGTTGTTGGAGCCGATATTATCTTTATCCAATAACGTATAAAGGAAGTTATCCGCATCTCCATTATCTCCTGTCCAGCCCATCATGAACGATTGGGCTTCACCAGCCTGCACTTTCTCTAAATATGCAGCCCATTCGTACGATACGATATTCGCTTCGATGCCGACTTGTTTTAGGCTTGCTTGAATGGCTTCAGCCACTTTTTGACCATCTGGCATATATGGGCGCGGTACCGGCATTGCCCAAAGGTCCATTTTAAATCCGTCTTCAAGCCCAGCTTTTTTCAGCAGTTCTTTCGCCTTTTCTACATCGTAATCATAGTCTTCTACTTTGTCATTGTAGCCAGAAACGGATGGCGGTATAGGATTCTTGGCAGGCTCTGCCGTGCCTTCATAAAAATTATCAATGATTTCCTTTTTGTTGATCAAATGCGAGATGGCTTGACGCACTTCTTTCTTGTCGAAAGGTGCTTTCTCAACATTGAAAGCAAAGTACCCGACGTTCATGGATGCACGTTCGAATATTTGCAGTTTTTCATCTCCTGTAACTTTACTGATATCACTTGGATTCAACCCGTCCATCAGGTCGATTTCCCCCTTGATTGCAGCATTTAAACGCGCAGAGTTATCTTTAATGACCTTAAACGTGATTCCATCAAGTTTTGGCAGGCCATCTTGCCAATAGTCTTCGTTTTTCACCACTTCAATCGTATCGCCAGGTTTCCATGATTTGAATTTGAAAGGACCTGTGCCAGATGGATTTTTAGTGAAGCTGTCACCCTCTTTTTCAATTGCACCCGGACTGGCAATTGCAAATGTAGGCATGGCAAGGTTTTTCAGGAACGGCGCCTGCGGACGGTTTAACGTGAACTCCACCGTGCTGGCATCGATCGCTTTAACTTCTTTGATCACATGGCCTTCATCACCTTCAAATCCTCCGAACATGGAGGCATAGTAAGCGAATTTACCCTCATCCTTACTTTGAGCCCAGCGTTGAAAGTTTTTCACGACCGCATCTGCATTGAAATCCGTACCATCATGGAACTTGATGCCGGTCTTCAATTTGAATGTGTATGTTTTTGCGTCATCGGACACTTCCCATGATTCTGCAAGACCTGGATTGATTTCCGTATCATCTTCCCCATATTTCACAAGCGTTTCAAAGATCTGCTGTGTGACGATGAATGATTCCCCATCGGTTACGATAGCTGGGTCAAGACCGACAGCATCTCCGCCTTTACCGTATATCAATACGCCGCCCTTCGCTTCACTCGAACCCCCTTTACCCCCATCTTTCTCTTTTGATGTAGACGAGGAGCATCCCACAAGCGCTAGCGAAAGAGCCAGGATACCAGTTAGCAATAATGCCCATGTTTTCTTCATATTCTTCCCCCTTATTATTTGAGAATTTATGTATACGCCGTGTCAATTGTATAAATGACAAGCAACGTAGTGACCAGGTTTAAGTTCATTCAGGATTGGCTTTTCCGTTTTGCATTCTGCCATCGCCTTCGGACACCTCGTATGGAATGGACAGCCAGCAGGCGGGTTGGACGGGCTTGGAACATCTCCCTGCAGGATTACCCTATCCCCCTTGTATTCCACATCCGGGATCGGCACGGCTGATAATAAAGCCTGCGTATATGGATGAAGCGGCTCTTCATAAAGTCCTTCACTTTCCGTCAATTCAACTATATGCCCAAGATACATGACACCGACACGGTCGGAGATATGCCTTACCACTCCAAGATCATGCGCAATGAATAGGTAGGTCAAATCAAAATCTTCCTGTAAATCCTGTAACAGATTCAAGACCTGGGCCTGAATCGACACATCCAGCGCAGATACCGGCTCATCGGCAATGATCAGCTTCGGGTTGACTGCAAGTGCCCTCGCGATGCCAATACGCTGCCGCTGGCCACCACTGAATTGATGCGGATACCTTTTAGCATGGTAACTGCTTAAGCCAACAACCTTAAGAAGTTCCTGTACACGGGCCTTTCGTGCCTTTTTATCCTTAACCCCATGAACGATGAGCGGTTCTTCCAATATTTTTTCAATAGTATGCCTAGGATTGAGGGAAGCAAATGGGTCCTGGAAGACCATCTGCATTTCGCGGCGCATCTTTCTCATTTCACTGGAGGATAAAGCTGTCAGGTCCTTTCCTTCGAAATAAACATTACCCTCACTCGGTTCAAGCAATCGAAGCAATAATCTTCCCGTCGTAGACTTTCCGCAACCGCTTTCACCGACAAGTCCTAAGGTTTCCCCTTTATAAATGGAAAAGGACAAACCATCCACTGCCTTGACCTCTCCAATGGTCTTTCCCAGAACTCCTCCTTTAATCGGAAAATGCTTCTTTAGGTTTTCTACCTTAACCAATGTTTGATTCATGTAAGGCAGCTCCTTCCCCTTCTTCATACAGCCAGCAGCGTACATGCTGTCCCTCATCGAATTTCAAAAGAGACGGGGGTTCATTTATACATTGCTCCATGGCATGGGAGCACCTAGGGGCAAACTGGCACCCGAGGTTGCTTGTCCCAGGTTTTGGCACATTACCCGGTATCGAGTACAGACGCTCTTTCTTTATTCGCATATCCGGAATCGACTGCAGTAAACCGACAGTATAAGGATGCTTAGGGTTTTGGAAAATCGTTTGCACATTTCCTTCCTCTATTACCTTGCCGGCATACATGACGATGACACGTTCACACATTTGCGCGACTACCCCAAGATCATGGGTAATCATCATGATTGCCGTGTTCGTTTCTTCATTTAAATTCTTCATTAACTCTAGGATTTGTGCCTGGATCGTCACATCCAAAGCCGTTGTCGGTTCATCGGCTATAAGGAGTTTCGGCTCACAAATCATGGCCATTGCTATCATGACCCTTTGTCTCATCCCCCCTGAAAGCTGGTGCGGATATTCTTTGAGCAATTCCTCGGCACGGCCAAGTCCAACCAGCTTCAACATTTCCACTGCTCTATGGCGGGCCTGTTTTTTGTTCCATTTTTTATGTATCCGAAGCGTCTCGATCAACTGCTCACCAATAGTGAACACTGGATTCAAGCTTGTCATCGGTTCCTGAAATATCATCGCTATATCATTTCCGCGAATTTTTCTCATTTTCGCTTCAGAGGCATTTGCGATGTTCTCTCCTTTAAAAAGGATCTCCCCCTCCACCTTACCGGTCGGTGAAGAAACCAGACCCATGATGGACAGAGAAGTTACGCTTTTTCCGCATCCCGATTCTCCTACAATCCCTAAAACCTCACCAGGATTGACGTGAAAGTCGATTGAATTCACGACAGGGATCACCCCATCGTCAGTACGAAAACTGGTTCGCAGCCCATTCACCTTAATAATCGGTTCGTCCATCAAATCACTTCCTATATATAACTTTTTTTCCAATTATATTATTGGGTTTATTATTGCATCAAAATTAAAATATTACAATATATTTTCTAAAAATTCTAATTTAACAGAATTATTTTTTTATTTTTTCTATTTCCACACATTTTGGCACAAAAAAAGACTGCATATTTGCAGTCAAAACAAGAGGAAAATCGGATATCTCGATTTTATTGAGGGTAAATCGGGGTTTCCAGCGGGGAAGAAGCTATATTAGCTTTGGGGAATGAATGGATGAATATGAATTATATATACTAAGGTAAATTTTCGTTAAATAGTGCTGAAACTCTGTGCATTTATTTTCATTATGGTCATATAAATACTTTTTTTGTGTTTCCAATTGAGTTGCATCAAATGAATCCGTCCTACTATTCATCATTAGAGATTTTTACATGGTTCTTCACCACATGACGAATAAATCACTAAGTTTTTTCCACTCTTACATATTCTTAAATAACAATCTTACTTCCGTCCTTAGGCAAGCTATCATACCCAACCTCAGGTAACACTATAAACCAATATGCTCAAACTCCTTGGGCTTGACATCAGTATGTTTAGACCCAATGAATTGAACCCTCTCGGCGACCACTTCAGTTACATATACATATTTCCCTCCCTGGTTTTCGTATCTCCTTGTTTGTATTCTGCCAGTTATGCCGATTATGGCACCTTTTTTACAATATTGAGCGGTATTTTCAGCTGACTTTTTCCATATGATACACTGTACAAAGTCTGCCTCATAGTTACCGACAGTATTGCGGAAGTTCCGGTTGACCGCTAACGTGATGTTGGAAACAGCCTTGCCATCGGGTGTGTACCTTAATTCGGGATCCTTCGTAAGCCTGCCGACGAGGGTAACTTGGTTAATCATTTTTTCACTCCTTCCTCTTTAATATGCTTTAATCATACTCTTTCTTCGATCGATTAAAAAATGAAGGAAATAACCTTATTACACCGTTTTTCTTCATAAAAAACCGTTTGAATGGATGCAAAATCATTTTTTATCGATTAAGCTCAGGTGAAAACCGAATAGTTAACAAAATTAAATATTTTGCAAATATTTATTCTATCCTTCATAATTTAGACAAATGCTGGGTTTTTATTTCATTAAGAGACTTTTTTTTAGTATGATATAATTACCTTTAAAAGGATTAATCGATATGTACATGTCAAAGTTAATGATTAAGAGGGGTAGTTACGCTCTTCTGGCAAGAAACGGAGGAATTAGATGAAATCATTTAAATTGATTACGTTGCAAATTGTTACTGAGAATTTAAACTTGATTGATATTGCATTAACAGATGGGCTGATTATAAATAAAGAAAACGACGCTAGAACATGGTTATTGGAAGCCTTTGTAGAGGAAAACCATTACAAGGAGCTTGAATCCTCTCTTCCCAATATTGATGGAGAGGTGTATATCCAGGCCGTCATTACAAAAAAAGACAATGAACCGGCTTTGTTTCACACTGTTTTACGCACAGTACGAAAAGTGGGCAACCATTATAGCCTTTTATTCGTTGGTCACATCCAAAAAACACGGAGCAAATATGCAGAACTCCTTCTTGAAGATTTGGTTCAAAAAGGTCTATCCGGCGATGAATTATTAAAAGAGTTCAAGCAAAAAATCCGCTCAAAACCTAAATTAGCAACTAATAAATAAAAAACCCTTCCCTTAACTCCCATTCCCTAATCGAATGCACATAAAAAAGACTGGCTTAGACGAATAAGGATAGTAATCCTCTTCTTTTCTAAGCCAGTCTTTCCATTCTGGGCTAATTACTTATTGTCGTCGCCTTTTTTATCAGCGTCTTCAATCAAGTCATCCGCATCATTATCGACGTTATCATCAATGTTATCATCGTCGTTATCAAGCACTCCATCATCGTCGTTATTCATGTCGTTATCATCCGTGCCGTTGTTATCATCTTCAATGATGTTGTTATCTTCTTCTGGTGCGGGATTGTTGTCATTATCATCAGTTCCACATCCGGCAAGGAACATAATAGATAATAAAGATCCCCCAATTAGTGCAAAAATTTTCTTCATCATTTTTGGCAACCTCCCTTCTTTCTTTATCATTAGCTATTTTGCCCGAATGTGAAAATAACTTGCGCCCTATTTTAAATTTAAAAAGAAAATTCGCTTAATCATTTAAAAATGCCGGACATTTAAAAATGTCCGGCATTCAAAGGAAAGAAAATGAATTCAATTCTTATTTGTCACCAAAAGCAAACATGATATCGGCTTCACATGCCGTTTCTCCATCTACCGTTGCCACTGCTTTCCCTTTACCCATTGATCCTCTCATACGCACTATTTCCACTTCCAGACGCAGCTGATCACCTGGTTTAACTTGCTTTTTAAAGCGGCAATTATCAATCCCAGCGAAAAATGCAAGCCGCCCTTTATATTCTTCTTGTTTCAAAACGGCTACAGCGCCAACTTGCGCCAATGCCTCTACAATTAAAACACCAGGCATAACTGGATAATCTGGGAAATGACCATTAAAGAATTCTTCATTTGCTGAGACATTCTTCAATCCAACCGCTCTTTTGCCTTCATCTATTTCTATGATCCTGTCGACTAATAAAAATGGGTAACGATGCGGGATAATTTCCTTTATTTGTGTGATATCAAGCATACATATTCCTCCTGTGACTTAAGTATTTTCAAATTTCAAACATAACGTAAACTCGCCCCTGTCATGAAGACAGAGGCGTAGTTGCCATGTAATATAAATCCGATAACGACAGCAACTACCTCAAAAAAACATGGAACTACGCGCCCTTGTTCACTATATCAATAATATGGCTCCATGTGGATTTTTGAAAAACATCCATAACATTTCCTCCACCAATCACACTGTATCCTAATAGTGCCCCGGATAATACAGCAAAGAAAATCAATCCGATAACAATGAGTAAACGAAGCCAAATTGGCAAAAGACGGACCTTGATTCTCCCATTCGGTTTCGTCTCAACTTCCTTTATCTCTTCTTCAATTTGTTGTCTCATTACACGATTTTGTTCCATATAGAATGTGAAAGCTCCTTTTAAGAAAACTCGCCGACTGGTCTTCCCTATACATCAGAAATTCAGCAGCTATGCAAAATGATCGGCACAAATAATTCTTTTTGTATGAATTCATTATAACCGATTTGCTCTAATTCCGCAGGGAGACATTTTATTTACCAGATACTTTAACGGATACCATTGACTAAGCCGCTCATTTGATCAGACATCGTTACCGCCCGGGATTGAAATTGGTAAGATCGCTGAACATTGATTAAATCCGTCATTTCTTTGGAAAGATCGACATTTGACGACTCCAGAGTGCCTTGACGGACTGCTGCTCGGTTGCGGGAATCCTCTGTCAATGAAGTCATGATATCTTCTTCAGTGATACCCAAGGCATTCATCTTGTCCGGCAGGCCAAATAAATTTCCGCCTAGCCGGTCAAGAAACTGCGGTTTCTTGACCGAGACGATTCCGAGCCCAAAACTCTTTTCGCCATATTCTTCCGTATCCACTATCAATAAGCCATTTTCCGTGATCTTAATGTCTTTAATATTTCCCTCAATGAAGATCGGTTCACCATTTTCATCAAGTACTTGATACCCAGCAGAGGTAACGAGCATCATTTGTTCGTTAGCACTAGGAGATAAATAAAAGGCCCCATCCCTTGTAAACCTAGTATTGACCCCATTATTGTCCTGAACGCTTACGGTGAAGAATTGGTCCTCTTGGATGAATGCAGCATCGAGGTTGCGATTCGTCGTCTTTAAGTCTCCCTGTGAAAGAACTAGCTGAGATTGGCTTATCATAGCACCTGTTCCCTGCCGGATTCCAGGTGTGGTCAACCTTCCTTTTTCCTTGGTCTCTCTCGGTTGATTATTGAAACTCTGTGTCAATAAATCATTGAAACTCGTTTGGGTCTTTTTGTAGGCAGTCGTATCCACATTCGCGATATTATTGCTTATTTGGTCGATTTTACCTTGGAGTTGGTTCAGCGTATTTGTCGCTGTCATCATCGTCCGATTCATGGTTTTTCCCCTTACATGTTCAAATTTCCAAAATCATTTTTCCAATACTTTTCAGTTAAAGTCTGCCAACTTCATTGACCGCTTTATCCAAACTTTTATCATAGGCTTGAAGGACCTTTTGACTCGCTTCAAAAGAGCGGTATGCTGACATCATTTCTGTCATCGTTCTGGATTGGTCAACATTGGAGCCTTCAAGAAAGCCTTGCTTAGTAGAAAAACCGACATCTTCAGACGCGTATGCGCTAGGTAAATCCCCATCATTCACAGCCTTATATAGGCCTTCCCCATCCTTCATGAGCTGTAACGACGGATCATCCGAATAACCGATGCCCATACGTGCGGTTTGAACATTTCCTTCTAAAATAAAACCGTTTTCCGCTACTGTGAATTGATCGCTATCAAGCTGGATCTTTTCACTATTTACGTTCAATACATAATGACCGGAAGGCGTAGTCAGATAGCCTTGCCCATCCAGGGTGAAACTGCCGTTACGCGTATAACGTATAGCACCAACACCATCCCGGACAGTAAAAAACACCGACCCTTGACGACCCGTTTCCTCATTGATCGGAAGGTTTTCATCAACCAAGGAAATATCTGTATTAAGCTGGGTTTCCTCCAATGTTCCCTGGGTAAATAAGGGGTTCGCCTCCTGTACGTAAACACCTGTACTGAGCCCCCCAACCCGGGATAAGTTAGACATGCTCAATTTGTTCTCCGTAGGTACCGTTTTATCGCCTATGTTGCTGATAAGCATTTCCGGAAAAGACCTTACACTCATTTGATCCGCTTTATACCCTGTTGTATTTGCATTGGACATATTGTTTGTGAGCAATTCTGTGCGCCTTTGTTGTGTAAGCATCCCGGAAGCAGCCGTATAAAAACCTCTTAACATCTTCTTCACTCCTCAATCTACATAACGTACCCCGTTCAATTTCTCATATTTATCTTATCGGTCATGAACATCAGGATCTTAAGGAAAAGGAGAAGCATTAGGTATAACAATTTGTCTATATCGTAGGCTAGGTCAGATTTAAAGGAATGGTGTTAAATTATCGACTAAAAGAAGAGGGCCTATTGCTCATCTGTACTAGAACTGCACGCACTTTCACTATGCCTCACGTTTGTCTGAACCTTAGACCCCTATCTTATGATGCGGAATTCCATCCGCTTTTTTAGTTGAATTTGTGCCGTGGCAATTTATCCATATTATCAAGCATGATACCAGTTCCGATTGCTACACAATCCATTGGGTGCTCGGCAACGAGTACCGGGACCTTAAGTTCTTCGGCAAGGAGTAAATCAATTCCGTGAAGCAATGCTCCCCCACCTGTTAAAATGACGCCGCGGTCGATGATATCAGCAGAAAGTTCTGGAGGCGTCCGCTCAAGTACGCTTTTTGCAGCCTGTACAATGATGGAAACCTGCTCACGTAGAGCTTCCTCAATTTCTTCCGAATTGACCGAAATGGTTCTAGGCAATCCGGATACCATATCGCGTCCACGGATATCGATGACTTCATTACGAGATCCAGGGAATACGGTTGCAACCTGGATTTTAATGTTTTCCGCTGTACGTTCACCAATCAGGAGCTTATACTTCCGCTTGATATAATGTAAAATTTCATTATCGAATTTGTCACCGGCCATTTTAATAGAAGAAGATGTAACGATATCCCCCATGGAAAGAACGGCAATATCCGTTGTACCCCCGCCAATGTCTACGACCATATTACCGCTTGGTTGAAAAATATCCATACCGGCACCGATTGCAGCCACCTTTGGTTCTTCTTCAAGAAATACTTTCTTCCCGCCGCTTTTTTCAGCAGCTTCTTTAATCGCCTTTTGTTCGACACTTGTTATGTTAGTCGGGCAGCAGATTAAAATTCTAGGCTTTGAAAGGAAGCCTTTCACATTCAATGTATTGATAAAATGCTTAAGCATCGATTCTGTTACATCAAAATCCGCAATGACACCGTCTTTTAAAGGACGGATTGCGATGATGTTTCCTGGAGTACGGCCTACCATTTTACGAGCTTCTTCCCCGACGGCAAGAACACGGTTCGTATTCTTATCAATCGCAACTACCGAAGGCTCATTTAACACAATTCCTTTACCTTTGACATGTATAAGAACATTGGCTGTTCCAAGATCTATCCCAATATCTCTAGCAAACATTTCTTAAATCCTCCTTGAATATCCTCACATATAACCTACTTCTGTCCTAATTGTTTATTTTACCATATTGCATTGACACAAGTAAGTATGAATTATAAATAAACACTAATATAGACTATTTTTTCCTATTTTCCCAATTTATAATAAATTCGATGCCTTATGTACTAGCTTGCCTTATTTCCCCATAAAAAAATCCCGGCATGGAACCGCAATCAAGGTTAAGAAAAAGGCCGACACTCACTTTCGTGTCCCCTTATTCATTCTCCGATTGCCCAATTCACTTCCAATTGCCGGGATGAATCAGTATCATTTAACGATTTCTTCTTCTCTTTCAGAACGTTTATATTTTAATTTTGTCGCTTCTCCACCTCTAAGGTGACGAATGGATTTATGATAATCCAATATATCCTTCACTTCGTTAGCCAAATCAGGATTAATTTCTGGCAGCCTCTCAGTTAAGTCTTTATGAACTGTGCTTTTAGAGACACCGAACTCTTTTGCGATGACGCGGACCGTTTTTCTAGTTTCCACGATATACTTTCCTATCTTGATAGTTCTTTCTTTGATGTAATCGTGCACACCACTCGACCTCCCCAAATTGGATGTGAGAAGTGTGAAATGAGATTCGTATTTTTCGAATCGAATACCGCTGCCCTATAAACAATGAAAGATAGAATTATTCACCTATTAGATAATTTGTAATAAACGATTCCTCACCTCAAACACTCTCTTTGCATGGTTTATAACATCTTATTAGCTTGGTTAAGAATATATGCCTAATGGGACAGGAGGTTTTGATTTATTTCTGATTTTCATCTTTTCATTTTCATAAAGCTCAAATTATTTCCCGAGAAATTTGTCAGAAATTCAAAGGTTTCAGCATATTGGCCCATATTTCCCCGAAAGAAAAAAAGGAAGCCGTTCAAAGTGAACGGCTTCCTTTTACCAAATTTTCAGTTGTTGTCATTCGTAACGTTCTAGGTTTTTGTTTTGATTTTATTAAAAATCTTAATTAGATTGATTTAATGAATCTTTTAGTGAATCGCTTTCTTCAGTTGTATCATCACCAGGGACAGAACCTTCATCGTCAGTTTCGTCAACTGAAGGCGTTTCTTCTGTGCCAGTTTCAGATTCTTCGACTGCAGGTGTTTCTTCTTTATCAGCTTCGGATTCTTCGACTGCAGGTGTTTCTTCTTTATCAGCCGATTCTTCAAGTTCGCTGCCTTCGGCTTCAGTTGCCGATTGGATAGCAGAAGCTTGTTTATCAACAAAATCAAGTGGGTTTAACGCAATATTATCTTTTCTGATTTCGAAGTGGACATGTACTCCAGCCTCTTCATTGATCTGGCTTTTTCCAGATGTGGCAATTGCTTGTCCTTGTTTCACTTTGTCACCGACTGCAACCTTAATGTCCTTAACAGATTGATAACGAGTAACCACACCATCTTCATGCTCTACTTCAACTAAATTTCCAAGTAATGCATCGTCTTGGACTTTCGTTACATTTCCACTTAGGGAAGCTTTTACATCGAAAGACTTTCCATCTTCCATTGCAATGTCTATACCTTTGTTTTGCTCATATCTATTGTTGTAGAAAACCAATGCTTCTTCTTGTGCCTTTTCATCCGCATTCACATCATAAAACTGTTTCTTGATAACCGATTTGTCTGCATCGGCTACAGGCATCTTGATTGTCTCAAGATTACTATTAACCTCTACAGAAGGCTGATCATAGTTTTTTCCTGTTTCAGCTGATTCCTCTTTGCCATCTTTAGCTGAATCATTAAAACTATTTTGTAATAAGAAGGCCGCGGCTAAGATTATGGCTGCACTTGCGATATAGATTGCTGATAATGCCCAACGTTGTTTTAGTATACGTCGGATTGTGGAAGTTGGTTTCTTTTCTTCCTCTCTCATATTAATCACCTCAGCAATCATTCTGAACATTTTGTTAAGATTATATACATTCAGGAAAAAAAATTTTAGATTTATTTTGTGGAAATGAAACCGATTTTATTCGTAGAATGGTAAAATGTTTGGTATCTTACTGTTGAAGGATGTTTAAATCATGAAAAAAGCTTTTAAACTTGTGTTAACGTTATTGCCTTTTTTATATATGATTGCCATTTGGATAATGTCGAGCAACCCCGATGATATGATTCTTGATCTTCCCTTATCCTCAATTGACCGATTTATCAAAGAGGCACTTCATCTGGTCGAATTTGCCCTTTTGTATATATTATTAGTTTCGGCCCTTGCTGCACACCAAAAACTGAAACCTGGTTTAAGCCTGTTAACGGCCCTTTTAGCTTGCCTTTATGGTGTTATTGATGAATACCACCAATCTTTCGTCCCATACCGATCCTCTACCTTAATAGATGTCATTAAGGATATCATTGGGGTAGCTGCAGTCTATTTTCATGTCCAATATCATTATTTCAAACGTGAACGAGGCTTTTTGACCATTATAGAAAAATTAAACAAAAAAAAATGAGAGATGGGGATCCCCATCTCTCACTTTTTTGCCGTCATCGTATTCATCCACTTACTTGAAGACTGAACTTTGACGCCTTTATAATAATATTTCACGATGTCTTCATAGGTTTTCCCTTCCCTGGCCATGCCATTAGCACCGTATTGACTCATTCCAACTCCGTGCCCAGATCCTTTTGTCGTGATGACAATCTGGTTCCCTTGACGCTCCCAGTCAAAATCGGATGATGTCAGACCGAGCTTCTCACGAATCTGTTTTCCTGTCATTTTCTTTCCTCCGATTTCCACTACACCTACACGATTACCTGATGTTCTTTCAATGACAGTCCCTATTGAGGTTCCAGAAGAAAGACTCACACCCAGTTTTTTTTCAAAATCTCCAGTATCGACTACAACTTTATTATAAAATTTTGGTGATTCTTCTTTATCCCACGGACTGGATACACTTTTTAAATAGGGAAAATCAGCTTGCCAATAGTCCTCGGAATTCTCCGTATAGCCATTGCTGGTAGAAAAAAAAGTGGCTGTAATCGGTTTTCCTTCATAGGTCAAGATTTGACCTGACGTTTCTTTTATGGCCTTGTTAATTTTTTGTATCTTCGATTTATAATCAGAGCCCCACTCTTTTTTCAGCTCATCATTATTCTTATAAACTTGGTGCATGACCGTATCGCTTACATCGGCACCATCCGGCAAGCCTAATCGGCTTTCGCTTATGAGCTGATTGACAATGTAGGTTCTCGCTGTCAATGCTTGTGCCTTCAGCGCTTCTTCTTCAAAATCTGCTGGCATTTCAGCTGCAACCACACCAGTCAAGTACGATTCAATCGGCAGTTTTTCAATCTTTTTTGCAGATGTGCGGTAAACGGCAACTTCTACGGAACTCATTTCATTTGCAGCTACCTCTTTACCTTCATTCTTCCCTTTCTTTTCTAATTGTTCGGTCAACTGCCCACTTGTCTTATCACTTGAAAATGGAAGCACAAGCACTGCTGGAATCATGATAATTACGAATGCTACTGCTATGAATAGTACGATCATCGGTTTGATTGCTTTCAAATTCCTGAGCCTCCCTACACTTGTTTTCTCTGCCGTATAATCGTATCCAGCAGGTATCTTTACATAACAAATGTATGTCGAAGGACAAGCTTTTATGAATAGAAAAACGACAACTAATTAGCTGTAAGCGATGAATTCAGAATAAGACAAAAAAAACCATTCACGGTTCAATGACTTGAACGTGAATGGTTTTTTAAGCTTTCTTATGCGTTTAAATCTGCAATTTTTTTTGTTTCAGCAGGTACATCTTCGTTAATACGTTCCACATCAGCACCTAGAGATGCCAATTTACCATGGAAATTCACGTACCCTCTGTCAAGATGCTTCAATTCTGTAACACGTGTAATACCATCTGCAACCAATCCAGTCAGGATGAGGGCTGCCGCGGCACGTAAATCTGTTGCAGCTACTTCAGCACCTTGAATATTAGTTGGTCCATTAACGATAACGGAACGACCTTCTATTTTAATATTGGCATTCATGCGACGGAATTCCTCAACATGCATAAAACGGTTTTCAAAAACGGTCTCCGTAATCATACTTGTTCCTTCAGCACGCAGTAATAATGCCATCATTTGCGATTGCATATCAGTCGGAAAACCAGGATGCGGCATTGTTTTGATATCAATGGCCTTTAAGGTTTTGGGACCGATAACGCGTAGTCCATCTTCTTCTTCAAGAATTTCAACGCCCATTTCCTCCATTTTGGCAATAAGGGAAGTAAGGTGTTCAGGTACAGCTCCTTGAACAAGAACATTGCCGCCAGTAAGAGCGGCCGCAGTCATAAATGTACCAGCTTCGATACGGTCAGGTATAATCGTATGTTCAGTGCCATATAATTTATCGACACCTTCAATTCTCATCGTACCCGTACCGGCACCTCTGACTTTGGCACCCATTTTATTAAGGAGATTCGCAAGATCTACAATTTCAGGCTCTTTGGCCACATTTTCAAGAATAGTTATACCTTCAGCAAGTGTTGCTGCCATCATGATGTTTTCAGTGGCACCCACACTCGGGAAATCAAGATACACTCTTGCACCCTTCAGTCTGCCTTCTACTTCGGCATCAATGAAACCATTGCCGACCTTCACTTTTGCTCCCATCGCCTCAAAGCCCTTTAAATGCTGGTCGATAGGTCGTGATCCGATGGCACAGCCACCAGGAAGAGCAACGCGGGCCCGGCCATTCCTTGCTAGTAATGAGCCCATCACTAAAACGGAAGCTCTCATTTTACGTACATATTCAAATGGTGCTTCTTCTAATAACTCTCTTGATGCATCTACAGTTACTTGATTGTCATGAAAGGCAACATCCGCATTTAAGTTGCGCAATACTTCATTGATTGTATATACATCGGAGAGCGTAGGAACATCTTTAATGATACTTTTCCCATCACTTGCTAATAATGTTGCAGCGATAACTGGCAAAACGGCGTTTTTAGCACCTTCTACTTTAACTGTCCCGCTAAGCCTTTTTCCGCCGCGGACGATGATTTTTTCCAAAAGTATTCCCCTCCGCGTCCATTTTCTCTATATTAATATTCAAACGTTATGATTGGTGTGCCAACTACAAAGTTCGTTCGGTCACCCAATCCTTCTGTCCGTAGCCCAAACTGCAAATTTAATTTTTCTTTTGTCAAAGGTTGTTTAAACAATGTTGAATGTGCAGATATAGATGTAAAGTTTGTTTCACGCACACTCTCAATTTCCCTTGCTTGGAACATATCTAACAGGTCTTCAGTTTTAGAGTTTAAAACCGAATCCATATTATCATTGATAGACCCTTTAATACAAGAAAAAATTGAAGGAGTCCCTATAAATAGGTCATTCACCCTGTTTTGGAACGTAGCAGTAAAAAATGCCGCATTGGCTTTCTTCCACTTTTCTCCCTTCACTTCGTAAATAACATAGGTAACCTTATCAAATTTCTCTTCCGTTGTCATTATTTTGATAGACTCGGTCAGACCTGAATCGACATTGTAAGTTAACGCCTCAGCTTTCCAGCCGGAAGCATCATCTTTCCGGTGCCATTGAAATTGAGGGTATTTTCGTTTTAAAGCTGTAACTTCGCTTTCAAACTCTCGTTTAGTTGTAATCTCTTTATTTATTTCTCTCGTGAGTACAGACCAATCCCCTATGTCTAAATCTTTATCATTTTGTAGCAGTCCCACCATTTTAACTATATCTGGTTTATTTTCTGCCACAATCGTACTATTCCCAATTAAAATCACCATCAAACCGAGAAATACTATGTATGTTAACATTTTTTTATTTAAAAAATACATGTTAAATCCCTCCCCTTTTTCACATTCTTTCCATAAGGAGAGAGATCATACTTCGAGTTTTCCGACAATTGGTGACATCTTCCCCTTAAACTGGCGGGAAGCAAAAGCGAATACAAGAGTAGAATCATATTTTGCTATAAGAAAAGTCTTACAGCTTATCAGTCATTACTAAACATATACGGGAGTTGGTTTGCAAATCCCAGGTAGTCAAGGAAGAAATTACTTACAACTGAACCGATGGCAACCGTTAATAAAATATATAAAACCCTGGCCTTGATGACCGAATTGGATCTTAACAATTTATCAAAATGTAATGCCTGTAAAGCCCACCAGGTAACTGCGATGAAAAACAAGTGTGCAATTATTCCCGTTAAAGCCTGCTGTCCCATTGCTGAAAACATGTACATACCTCCTAAAAGACACCCGAGTTCTATTCTAACACAAAACGCCTTCATATTTGGAATTTAAAAGGAAGAATTACAAAATATCTTTTTAAAACTGTAAATAGAGGCTTGATCCAATGGAACAAGCCTCTGATACAGGCATTATATCATTTACTCGAAATAAAGTCTGTAAATTCGCCAAATTGATCATGAATAAAATCAAAGGCAATATTTGGCGCCACCCCGAATAGTATGGTGCCTATTACGCAAATGATCAACACAGTGTAAAGTCCCGGACGAATTTTAATGGCCTTCTCTGAATGAACGGGTCGGAAGAAGACCTGGACCAATAATCCGAAATAATACACATAGGACACAATGGTACCTGCAATCATGATTCCCGCAAGGACAAAATGTCCAGGCTCCGTTATGAATGTTCCAAGAAAAATATTGAGTTTGCCAATGAAACCTGCCGTCCCGGGAATACCGGCAAGCGACAGAATGAATACAGTGAATGCCATGGCAAGATACGGTGATTTCCTCCCAAGTCCTGCAAGAATGCTAATATCTTCTGACCCACTTTGACTGGAGAGCAACTGAATGACTGCAAATACACCGATATTCATTAATAGATAAGCCATTAGGTAAAACCAGACAGTATCCAGCAGGAAATATCCCCCGCCCAATGTTGCCACTGCTACAAGCAGGTAACCCGCATGAGCGATGCTTGAATAGGCGAACAATCGTTTTAAATTTTGCTGCCTTAACGCAACCACATTTCCAATGATGATCGTAAGCCCTGCCAATGAAGCTATATAGATATTATTTTTTTCTAAAAAGTCGAGCGCTCCGAATGTATCACCGGAAGCTGTTAGGAACAACGAAAGAAAAATGCGCAGGATGATGACAAAACCCGCCATCTTCGAAATTACACTCAAGAAGGCTGCGACCGGTGTCGGTGCCCCCTCATAGACATCCGGCGCCCACATGTGAAATGGAGCGGCAGCTATCTTGAAGGATACACCGACAAATACCATGAAGAAAGCGAGACCCATAATGTATTGCAGCTGGCCGTCCGTCATCGCAGCCATCGTCCGGCTCATTTCGCCTAGATTGACGGAACCGGTCACTCCATATAAGTAGCTCATCCCGAATAAAGTGATGGCAGTGGAGATGCCTCCGTTTATCACATACTTCATGGACGCTTCGTTGGACTTCCGATCATGCTTACGGATTCCGACTAATATATAGGATGAAAGTGAAAGAAGTTCCAGTCCAACGAACAGGGTTATCAAATCACCGCTTGAGGACATGACCATCGCTCCCAGCAAAGCGGTCAGGAATAGATAATAAAATTCCCCCCGGTGCTCCCGCAGCCCCTCTGGCGGTTCATACCCTTCAGCCAGAAGGATGATTAGCGCCCCTCCGAATAATAGCAGCAGCTTAAAAGCTTTTGCAAATGAATCTAAACGAAACGTATCGGATAAGATACTGACCGTCTCAAAGGATAGCAGGCTAATCAGTGACAAACATGCCAAAATGATTCCAGTTAGCGCTAGCCATGCGAGTCTTCTCCGATTAAAGTGCTTCGGCCAGAATAAATCCAATAACGAAAGAATCATGGCCGTTCCAAGGATGATGAATTCCGGCATCATCGCTCCCCAATCATAAGAAAGCATCGTGTTCAAATCCATCCTTCATCGCCCCCCTAGAGCAAGCATCATGGCTTCAATCGTGCCTTGAAGAGGCCCGCCTAACAAATTTGGGTATACCCCAACAGATATTATCAAACCGAGAAGAACCATCGCCGGCAAAAACTCCCAGCTTCCAAGGTCCCTTGTCTCTTTTTCTATCAAGCTATCATTTTTCCCGAAGGTCATCAGCATGACCGCCCTCAGTACATAGACAGCGGTTAATACCAGCCCGATCACCCCTATTGCCGCAAGCAGCGGCTGACTCTTGAATAAGCCTAGAAATACCATGAATTCACTGATGAAGCCGGACATTCCAGGCAAACCAAGTGAAGCCATCCCGCAAGCTAACATGAACCCTGAAAAAATCGGCATCGACTTGGCCAATCCTCCAAGCTTAGGAAGCATGGTGGTTCCCGTCCGCTCGTACAACACACCCACCAAGAAAAACAACAATGCAGCAATTAGCCCGTGTGAGATGACTTGAAAAATGGCTCCCTGAATGCCCGATTCATTCAATGCACCCAGCCCCATCATGACTATACCCATATGTGAAATTGATGAATACGCTAAAACGTGCTTGAAATCCGTTTGTGCCAATGCCAGGAATGCACCATATAAAAAACTGAGAACCCCAAACAGGACAATGGTAAAGGCCAGGCTTTTATATTGTTCAGGAAATATCCCCATTCCAAACCGGATGATTCCGTATGCCCCTATTTTCAATAGTACACCCGCATGTATCATGACTATGGATGGAGGTGCCTCTGCATGGACCCGCACCATCCAGCTGTGAAAGGGAAAGACGGGCAGCTTTATTGCAAATGCAACGAGAAAGGCGAGACATAAACCATATTTCATCGAACCGGAGATGGGTGCAAAAAGCGAAACGCCGCCCATTGTCATCATCTGTGTCAATGCCGCGATGTTGGTCGTCCCTGTCCTGGCAAACAAAATCAAAATGGCCACCAATAAAACAGCCGAACCAAGGCCGTTATATATCAGAAAACTATAAGCGGCTCTCTCCCTCTCCAGAAAGCCCCATCTACCAATTAAAAAGAAAGCAGGAATCAATGTCATTTCAAAAAAGATGAAAAAAAGGAGCAAATTTTCTGCCGTGAAGACACCGAGCATTCCAATCTCCAAGATCAAAAATAGCAAATAATACCCTTTCCATTCTTTTTTTATATAAATGGATGCGATTGCGGCCAGTGATGAAATGATTGTTGTCAGTAATATGAAGGTGAGACTTAATCCATCCACCCCCAACTCAAAGTCAACCGTAAAGAGCTTGGGATCATACATCTCCAAATTCCCAAACCTGATCCAATTTAACTTAATGTCAAATAAGGACAGGGCCACGCCCGAATAATATTGGCTGTATAGAAAGAACGATAGGAATAGGGGAGGCAGTGTTCCAAAAAAGCCAAATTGTTTAATCGTCCTTTCCTCTTTTTTCGGCATAAGGGCAACCATCACTATGCCCAGCAGTGGTGAAAACACTAAAAGCGAGAGCAAATAGACATTCATCTTAGATACCCCCCAGTTACTGCAAAAATCACCAACAGTACCGCAAGTCCCAGAAAGGCTATCATGCCATATTGCTGCACCTGTCCTGTTTGCAGTTTAGACCCTATTTTCCCCAATCCTTCTATTGAACTTGTTACAGTGGAAACCAGGCCACCGACAATGAACCTTTCAATATAAGATAGGAATATACTAAGGCCTTTGATTGCATAGCCTGCAGTAAAATGGTAAATCTCATCAATATAATACTTATTTTCTAAAACCCTATATACCTCGGAGTTTTCTTTGGCAAGCCATTCCCGAGGCAACTTCTTTTTAGCGTATATCATATAAGCGAGGTATATCCCGGCCAACGATACAAGCACGGCCAACAACATTATCCAAACGGGCCCCTCACTATGGCTGGAGCCTAGAAGAGATTCATTTCCCTCCACAAGCCACTCCCCAAGGAAAGTTCCAAACCACGGTGTTTGGATATACCCGCCGATTACAGCAAGCGAGGCCAATATGAACATGGGAATTAACATGATGGAAGGTGATTCCTCGACCTGTTTTACTTGACTGCGCGAATCGCCTGCAAAGATCATGAAAAACAGCCGGAACATATAAAACGCAGTTAAAAAGGAGGTGACCACTGCTAGACCAAACAATATATAACTGCCATTCTCCCAGGCTGCCATTAGAATTTCATCTTTGCTGAAAAAACCCGAGAGCAACGGAAACCCTGATATCGCCAAAGTGCCTGTCAGGAACAGCGGTCCAGTCCAATTCATCTTGCCCCATATTCCGCCCATCTTTTCCATATCCTGTGTATGTATAGCGTGAATAACACTGCCTGCTGCCAAAAACAGCAAGGCTTTAAAAAAAGCATGGGTCATTAAATGAAACACCCCGGCCACATATCCCGAAGTACCCAAAGCAAGCATCATAAAACCGAGCTGGGAGATTGTCGAATAGGCCAATACACGCTTAACATCCTTTTGCACTATGGCAATGCTTGCGGCAAATATGGCTGTTATTCCACCAGTTATCGCTACAACCTGCATCGCTGCTTCACTAGCCATGAATAACGGAAACATGGCCGCCACCAGGTAAACCCCTGCAGCAACCATGGTTGCTGCGTGTATCAATGCGGAAACCGGGGTCGGGCCTTCCATTGCATCTGGAAGCCATGTGTGAAGTGGAAATTGTCCAGACTTCCCAACCGCACCGATAAAAATCAAAATAGCGATTAAAGTCAGTTTTTCACTTGATATCATGCCCGATTGAATAGCTTGAAAGATCTCCCCGTATTCAAAGCTGCCTGTTTCCCAGAATACAAGAATGATGCCGATCAAGAGTCCTACATCCCCAATCCGGGTCATGATGAATGCCTTCTTTGCAGCAGCCTTAGCTTCCAGTTTATGAAAGTAAAACCCAATGAGCAAGAAAGAACCCACCCCGACCAGCTCCCAAAAGATATAAAGTTGTAATAAATTAGGTGCCATGACAAGACCAAGCATAGCAAAGGTGAAGAAGCCCAGATAAGCATAAAAAATGGAGAATCGCACTTCACCCTTCATATACTCCTTCGAATATATCTGGACAAGCAGGCTGACAAGGGAAACGACCACAAGCATCAAGGCATTAAGCTGATTGATTTCGAAGCCAGCTGTAAGTTGCGTCCCTCCGAAGGAAAGCCAATCTATCGATATATTATAAGTAGGTTCTTTAAATCGTTCTATCAGGACAAGCAATGATAAAACAAACGAAGCCAATGTACATATTATCCCTATAAAAGCCCCTCGTTCCCGCAACCGCCTGCCTGATAGAAGCAGAACCAGAAACGTGACGAGTGGAAAGATCGGTATGAGCCATGCGTGCTCCATCATCGTATCAAATCCCCTTCTTCATTTATATAAACCTTCAATGCTTCATCATTTCCATTTCATCGACATTGACCGTCTTCCGATTGCGATAAAGGGACATTAGTATAGCCAGCCCTACAGCTGCCTCGGCCGCAGCGATCGTAATCGTGAATAAGGAAAAAACTTGACCCGTAATGGATGGCGTTACCCCGAATTTGCTGAAGGCAACTAAATTGATATTCGCAGCGTTCAGCATCAGCTCGATTGAAATCAAAACAATGACCGCATTTCTTTTCGTCAAGGCACCGTACAGCCCTATACAAAATAAAACGAGTGCCAATACAAGGTAAGCCGACAAGGGGACTCCCGTCATGATCGATCTCCCTCCTCATCATCTTTTTTAGCCAATACGATGGCACCGACTAAAGCAACAAGCAGGAGTACCGACATCAATTCAAATGGAATCACATATTTTGAAAAAAGTTCAATTCCTATTTGCTTCGTATTTTCCTCATGCAAGGCCGTTGGCTGTACAGGTATATCCAGATTATAAATCCCCAGATAAACCGCCACGGCAAATCCAGCAATCGCTGCCAGCAAGGAGAAATTCCCCCAGCCCCCTTTAGCGGGTGCATCATTTTCTTGGTGTTTTGTCAGCATAATCCCGAATAACATCACGATCGTAATTGCCCCTGAATAAATAAGGATTTGGACAATGGCGACAAACTCGGCCGAAAGCAACATATAAATGCCTGCAATGCCCAAGAAAGTAAAAACAAGTGCAATTACCATATGCACCACTTTTGTTAAGGTTATCAGCAGCACCCCGCCTACTATCGCGACGAGTGCCAAACCAATAAAAGCAATTAATTCACCCGACAAACTCATACTTTATTCACCTTCCGGATATTTTCATCATTTTCATCCAGCCACTCCAGATTTTTAAATAGATGATCACGGCTATACTCGGCCAGCTCGAATTGATTCGTCATCACGATTGCTTCTGTAGGACAGACCTCCGTACACAAATCACATAAAATGCATATCTCGAAATTGATGTCATACGTATCGATGATTTTCCCTTTTTTCGACGGGTCCGGATGTTTCTTACCAGTTAATTGAATACAATCCGTTGGACAAATCGTCACGCATTGATTGCATACGATACACTTTTCGGGATAGAATTTTTGGATTCCTCGGAATCGGTCAGGGAGCGGAAGCGGCTCATTCGGGTAGTCATAGGTCACTTTTTTCCTTGTCAAGTTCTTTAATGTATAGGTTAAACCTTTTGCTAAACCAAGCATATAAATCCCTCGCTTTCCGACCAGCTTAAGTTTCTAAAAAAGGTTAATCAATTCTTTTATTAGTGCCGTCAAAAATATATTTGCCAATGCAACCGGAAGCAGTACTTTCCATCCGAATTCCATCAATTGGTCGGCCCTTATACGAGGAAAGGTTACACGAATCCAGACCAATACATAGAATACAGCACTGAACTTCAGACCGAACCAGATGGCTGCCGGAATAAAATCCAAAAACGGAATAGAATTCCATCCTCCTAAAAATAATACAGTGGTTAGCGTTGCCATTGCAAACATATACACATATTCGGATAACATAAAGAAGGCCCAGCGAAATCCAGAGTATTCAACATGATAGCCTGCAACAAGTTCGGATTCCGCTTCCGGAAGGTCAAAGGGAACCCTGTTCAACTCAGCAACCGATGCAATAAAAAACACGATAAATGCAATCGGCTGAAGAAAAATGAACCAAACCTTTTCCTGGGCTGCAACTATATCATTCAAGTTTAAACTGCCTGTAATGAGGACGATTCCCACTAGCGACATCACCAAGGGGATCTCATAAGATATCATTTGCGCGGCTGCCCTCATCCCGCCAATCAAAGAATATTTATTATTGGATGCCCAACCCGCAGTGACGATACCGATGGTCGATATGCCGGAGATCGCAATATAATAAAGCAGTCCGACACCTATATCAGCAAATTGGAAGGCCTCGGTGAACGGCAAGGTAGCAAGGACCATGAAAGCGGGTGCAAAAGCAATTACCGGAGCTAAAATATATAACGGCTTATCAGCCTTTTTAGGAATCGTATCTTCCTTGATCAGAAGTTTCAAAACATCAGCAACGGTCTGCAAGAGACCCCATTTCCCCCCAATTTGGTTTGGGCCGACACGCATTTGCATGAACCCCATGATTTTCCGTTCTGAAAGGATTCCATAGGTCACAAACCCTAGTACGACGAACAGGAGCAGGACTGCCAAACCAAAAAAAATGCCAAAATTCAGTAGGCTTGGAGCGGAGTGGAGAAGATCCTTGATCATTTATCCATCCACCTCCCCTAAAACGATATCTATTGCACCTAATATCGTTATCAAGTTCGCCATATTTTCCCCTTCCAATAATTTCGGAAGAATTTGCAGATTATAAAAAGAAGGTCTGCGAAATTTCAAACGGTATGGCTCCTTTTTCCCTTCACTCGCGATATAACATCCGATTTCCCCTCTTGGTGATTCAATTCGGACAAATGCTTCACCCTTAGGAACCTTTATTATTTTAGGTACCTTAGCAAGGACCGGCCCTTCTGGAAATTGCTCAACGGCCTGTTCGATGATTTTCAATGATTCTTCGATTTCTTCCATTCTACAGTGATAGCGTGAAAAGGCATCTCCCTCTTCCCTTGTAGGAACATCAAATGTGAACCTGTCGTAAATGGAATATGGTTCTTTTTTTCGCAAATCCCATTTCACACCTGTACACCTTAAGTTGGCACCGCTAAGCGAATACTGCAAGGCTTCTTCCTTCGTATAGATGCCCACCCCTTTAACCCGATTAACAAAGATCTCATTCCCTGTCACAAGCTCGTGGTAACCGGCAAGCTGCTCCCTCATATAAGGGACAAACTCGGCGACCTTCGCGATCCAGTCTTCAGGAGCATCCCATTTCACACCTCCGACACGCATATAATTGAATGTAAGACGTGCACCTGACAATTCAGTCAATAAATTAACGATCATTTCACGCTCTCGAAAGGCATATAGGAAAGGGCTCGTCGCACCTATATCCAGCAAGTATGTACCCCACCATACAAGGTGGCTTGCAACTCTGCCCAATTCCATCGCGATAACCCGCAAATATTCTGCCCTATCGGGAATCTCCACCCCCATCATTGTCTCAACAGCATGGCAAAGCACATAATTATTTGTCATTGCCGCTAGATAATCGAGCCGATCGGTATATGGGATTATTTGTGTATATTGCAGATTTTCCGCTAGTTTTTCCGTACCGCGATGCAGATACCCAATGACAGGTGTAGCCTCTTTTATAATCTCACCGTCAATCTTGATGACAAGCCGAAAAACACCATGTGTACTCGGATGCTGTGGCCCGACATTGAGAAGCATTTCTTCCGTCCTTAACATTGGGCTTACACCTCCACATCATAAGGCTGATAATCTTTTCTAAGGGGATACCCCTTCCACTCTTCACCAAGTAAAATCCGCTTTAAATCAGGGTGTTCATTAAAGTTAATCCCTAATAAATCATATGCCTCACATTCTGGCCAATTTGCTCCTGACCATAATGGGACCAATGATGGAATAACGGGAGAGTCCCTATCAAGCTTCACCTTCAAGGCAACTGATTGGTTCATTTTGAACGAATGTAGATGTACATAGATTTCCATATGGGACTCAAAATCCGTACCATGAAGTTCCGATAAATACGAAAAGTTAAGCTGTGCATCATACCGCAGAAATTTAGCTATTGAGAAATATGTATCCGGTTTAGCCACTAAAGTGGGTACATCTTTTGATAATCTATTAATATAGTGCTCTAATAATGCCCCTTGCCCTACATGGCTTTCAATAGCAGAAACAATTTGATCGAGTTTCGACTGATTTGGTGAAAGTTCGCTAGGAGTGTTACCTTCCTTGTTTTCCTTTACAGCAGTCCTGGTCTTCGCAGCCGCCGCCGCTTTCGCCTTGGCCGCTGCCGCTGCCTTTTGCTTCGCTGCATCCATTTCCATTTCCGGCTTTTCTGCATTTTCAGCTTTCGCCTGTTTTCGGGCCAATGCTGCCGCTTTCG
>NZ_JADILK010000053.1 GCF_017355165.1 Bacillus sp. SD075
CGCACTCTAAAAAAGAGTGCGTTACTACAAACAAACACGTACGTCCTTATCTATCAAGATTTCGCACAGTGTCTTTTAGACCTGTTGCTGAGGTTTCATAGGGCCATTCCCTCCACCTTTCTCGATAAGAAATTATTTTTTTATAACTTTATCAATCTATGAAAAATCTTGTTTCGTTTGTAAAGACTTTCTTTAAAATTCTAACAATCATGCTACCTTCGGCATTGAAATGATGATTGCTAGCTTTTGGAACAGTCGCCACCGTATTAAAATGGCAGATAAAACGAACCGGCATGATTTTGTTAAAAAAATGACGACATCTTCAAAAATGACACGATTTTTTCTTTCTTCTCCCTTAAGGACGTTCAATTTCAAATAATTCACCTAGTTTTGTATAAGTATGACCCGCTAATCTTGCAACAGGTTGTAGCCCATCCTGGTCAATTCGTCCATTATGGTAAATATCCTGCTCTATATGATAGCAGACTATTTTCCCAATCAATAAATCACAACCAGGTTTATTCTTGGAACCTGCCAATGGTATCGCATGCTCTAATGTACATTCAAAGCGTACCTTCGCTTCTTGCAATCCAGGTACGGATACCTTATCACTAACAGCCGGAGTGAAATTAGTTAGACCCAATTCACTTTCGTCAGATGGGAGTTCTTTAGCCGTTCGATTTGCATCAGCAACATTATTTTCATCAGTGATGTGAACAACGAATTCACCTGTTTGAATTGCATTTCGGGCTGTGTCCTTAGAAACTCCTTCTTTCCGTTGAACGGAAATGGAAATCATCGGAGGGTTGGAACTGACTATGTTGAAAAAGCTGAACGGCGCTATATTGAATGTACCAGTTTCGGATTGTGTCGTAACCAGGGCTATAGGTCTTGGTATAATGCTTCCAGTCAAAAACTTATAATTTTCCCGTTCAGTCAGACTTTCAGGATTAACTGAAATCATCTTCATTCCCTCTTTCATTCTTGTATAAAGTTCTTATGAAACCATGAACCTGCTGCCTCGACCTCTGAACGTGTTAACTGATGACCGTAATTTTCCCAGTAAACATCCACTCTAGCACCAGCTTGCAGTAATAGTTGATTAAGATCATCAGTTTCTTCTGCCGGGCAAATCGGATCGTTTTTACCTGCAGCAATAAATACAGGTATATCCGATAGGGGCGGCAAAGCAATCCCGCGTCTTGGCACCATTGGATGATGTAGAATCGCTCCCTGTAGTGCCCCTTCGAAATGGAACATCAAACTTGCGGCAATATTTGCTCCATTAGAATAACCTAATGCTACCACTTTGTCACGATCGAAGCCATATTGGCCGGAAGCATATTCCAAGAAGTCATAAAGCTCCTTCGTACGGAAGATCAAATCTTCTTCATCAAAAACCCCTTCGGCCAAACGGCGGAAATAACGGGGCATTCCGTTTTCAAGTACATTTCCCCGTACGCTCAGTACGGATGAACCCGGTGAAACCATTTCCGATAATGGCAAGAGATCAGTTTCCGTTCCTCCAGTGCCATGTAAAAGCAAAAGTAACGGAGCTTCTGGATTACTTCCTTGTTGAAAAATATGTTTCATCATTTATCCTCCTCTAGTACTCTCGGCACGGCCGGCAGTAACGTTTTCTCCATAATTCCCCTTTTTTCTTCCAACCATGGCGGCAGCATTAATTTACTACCCATCGCTTCCTCCGTTTCATCATGAGCAAAGCCAGGTGGGTCTGTGGCAACTTCAAAAAGTATGCCTCCATCTTCCCGAAAATAAATGGCATCGAAGTATTGACGGTCCTTAAAGGGTGACACACCATAGCCATGGTTTGCGATATGCTCCCTCCATTCTTGATGATCTTCATTATCGATTGCACGCCATGCAAGATGATGGACAGTTCCCACTCCAATTTTCCCATTTGGCAAAATCTTTTTGTTAACATCTATCAAATTTCCGACGTCCGATGTGGATTTGAAGCGGATGTAATCGCCCTCTTCCCCAATCTTTTGCAGGCCCATTACTTCCTCTAGTAGCTCCATCGTTTTTGTTGGGTTTGACGTCAATAATACAGCACCGCCGAACCCCTTGACCGCCTTATCAGCTGGTACACCCCCGAATGACCACTCGCTATTTTTTCCTTCTTTACGCTCAACCAGCTCAAGTTGCAAACCATGTGGGTCTTGAAATTCAAGATATTCCTCACCGAAACGTGAAACCTTTTCATAGTTTATGTTGAATATATCCAAACGCTTTTCCCAGAAGCCCATTGACCCTTCCGGAACGGCATATGTTGTAATCCCCACTTGTCCAGAACCAATTGTCCCCTGGTATGCTCCTGGCCAAGGAAAGAAAGTGATGATAGAGCCCGGTGAACCTGATTCATCTCCGAAATATAAATGATAGGTGCCTGGATCATCAAAATTAACGGTTTTTTTCACCATACGCATTCCCAGTACTCCAGCATAAAAATCCACATTCTCTTGAGGATTGCCTACAATTGCGGTTATATGATGTATTCCAGCATTTTGCTTTTGCAAGCCGATTACTTCCTTTCCCATTAATTAATTTGTTGATTTTGTATTCAGTGGTTTTAAATTCGATTCAATTTCCTTTCTTTTCGATTCTAAAAAAGGTGGCAGGGCAAGGTTCTCACCTAAGTGCTGCTCTGCTTCATCCACTGCAAAACCAGGTCCATCGGTGGCTAATTCAAATAATATGCCATTCGGCTCCCTAAAATAGAGTGAACGAAAATAAAAGCGGTCCACATATCCCGAGTTCACGAATTTCGATTCACCAATTTTCTCTATCCATTTTCTCAATTCAGCTTCATTATCCACCCGGAAGGCAACATGATGTACTCCCCCCCTCCCCAATCTTTCCCGAGGTATATCATTCCTTTCTTCAATATGGAGTTCCGCCCCTGTTCCTCCCTCACCCGTCTCGTAAACGACAATCGGTTTTTGCCCTCTAATGGAGGATGGGTATGTGCCTAATTTCCTGAATCCCAATACCTCGCTAAGAACACTTTCCGTTTGCTCAATATTAGGTACAGTAAGTTTTACTGGTCCTAATCCAAGGATGAAAAACTCTTGCTGTACCGGGCTTCCATCCCACGGTAATCCTCCTTGAACGCCGTTATTATCCTGATCGGAAACCAGAAGGAGCCTCTGCCCTTCAGGATCTTTAAAAGAAAGAACCTTCCTTTCAAAACGGCTCGTTATTTCATCATGTTCAACATTGAATTCAACAAGCCGTTCTTTCCAATATCCTAGCGCTTCATCATCTCTCACCCTTAAAGAAATTTCTGAAATACTATTGTTTCCCTCATGAGTGCGGGCAGCATTGGGAATTTCAAAAAACGTCAATTCCGTACCCGGTGAACCTATTTGATCACCATAAAATAAGTGATACACACGAACATCATCTTGATTCACCGTCTTTTTGATTAATCGCATCCCTAAGACTTTTGTGTAGAATTCAAAATTTTTTCCCGCTTTAGCTGTAATCGCCGAAACATGATGTAATCCTTTTAATTCCATCCATACCACTCCTATCTTTATAAATCTCCCTCTACGGTGATGAATTAATCCGGAATTAATATCTCGAATTAAAAGTATTTAACTTAGAATAATACTTTGAATGTGAATATCTTGATTTAAAGATAAATGACAGTGATATATTTGTCAACCATTTTCATTCAATTAATTTCACCCGTATTCACTTATCATAAAATAATAAAATCAGGTCAAAATAAAGCGATATAAAGAATGGAGGTGTGATATGTGGGTAAAGATTTTTTTAGCGCAATTGAAGATAGACGCTCTTATTATTCCCTTAGCAAAGAATGTGTTGTCCCTAATAAAAGAATTAAAGAAGTTATCGATCATGCCGTTCAATATTCCCCTTCCGCTTTCAACTCCCAAAGTGCAAGAGTGATTGTTTTAACTGGTCAAAGCCACGACCAATTATGGGATATCATGAAAAAAACATTAAGAAAAGCAGTCGGTGACAAAGGTTTTGAAAAAACTGAAGAAAAAATGAAGTCATTTATAAATGGTTATGGTACGGTTTTATTCTTTGAAGACCAGGCAATAATAAATAGGCTTCAAGAACAATTCAAAATGTTTGCCGAAAATTTTCCGAATTGGTCGAACCAATCGTCTGCCATTTTACAATTTGTCGTATGGACTTCCTTGGAAATTGAGGGTTTTGGTGCAAGTCTTCAGCATTATAATCCTTTAATCGATGACGAAGTGAGAAAGACTTGGGATATATCACGCGATTGGAAACTCATCGCACAGATGCCTTTTGGAAAACCCACTGCAGAACCTGGCGATAAAGACTTCTCACCACTGGAAGAACGAGTGAAATATTATCAATAATAAAAGGAGGGCTGGTTCTACATACCAAGCCAGCCCTTTCATTTATTTCACTTTAGTAATCCGGAAATGATCCAAAAAATTTTGAAAATATCAATGACGCAAAGCCTATATATTCTACAACCGGCATGATTCTGATATCGTCACTGGGGTACAACACATACATTTTACATCCCCCTAATAACCTATTGAATTGGTGAAGAACGCCCTGGTAGCCATTCCTTCAAATAATATGGGAGTACACCGGAATATTGTTTAGCAGCATGTCCACTTTTCAGAAGGCTATATGTCTTATCCTTACATGTTAGATGCTTCATTACCGGATAAATCATTTCCTGAGGGACCAACCGATCATACTCACTCGCTATTACCAAAACACTAGCATCAATTTTCGATAGCTTCGCTTTTTTTCCCCTTACCTTAAAAGCACCCTTAACCAAGCTATTTTTTATCAAAAACTCTTTGGTTATTTGTTTTGCTGCTGCTCCGGCTAATGGTACATGCCCATTAGCCCAAGCATTGAAGCGACGCCAATTTTGAACGTATTCATCATCATCCGCTTGATTCAATAAAGATAAATAGGGTGATATATAGATAGGAGATGTAATTAACCGGATTCCATATTTTACTGCACTGGCTGGGATCGTTTGATAAATATCAATCGTCTCGTTAAAATCCGCAGTACCTTCCTTTAACGCTTCCTGCCATTGATCAAAATATTCTGAGGTACTGAAATCTACCGGTGTAACGGAGAGGATCAAATTCTTAATTGGCTCTTCTGCAATGGCAGCATATATCGCGGCTATTGTACCGCCGAGACAAAACCCCATTACTGTAATTTCTGATGCTCCAGAGTGGCGTAATGCACGCTGTACTCCTTTTTTAATATAATCGACGATATAATCTTCGATCGATATGTCACCATCTTCAAAGCCCGGACTTCCAAAATCAAGTAAATACACATCAAAACCTTCATTTACAAAAGATTCAATTAAACTATTCCCAGGGGACAGATCAAGAATCAAAGGAGTATTGATTAGTGAATATATAAGAAAAACCGGCACATCATATTTTTTTTGTGCTGACGGATAATACCAAAGCGTTGATTTGTTTTTTTTCCACACCGCTATTTTCGGTGTCAGTCCCATCTCAGGCATTGGCTGATTGGGAATATCCATAAAATGTTGCCATTTCGTTATGGATTCGGATTGATTTTTCGGCACTTTCCGCTTAGACATTTGAATTCCCCTGTTCAAGTGGATCGACCTCAGGTAACTGTGAGCTTAACAATAAGGAGTTATTTATAAAATCCGATATCTTTTTTTTACGCCCATCCATTTCTTTGAAACCCCAACTAGACTTCTTTTTCTTACTGGCCGATGAAAATGCATTGCGTTTATTACGAACTGGAGAATCACCTCGGACGTTCCCTCCCCTATCCTCAACAAGTGTAGAGACCATCTCTTCTAACCTATCAATTTTTTCTTCGAGCTGGATAACTAATTTCGCTACACTCACCACATCTTTTTTTGTTGGGGAATTCATGATGATGGACATTCTTTCTGAGGCTTCCTGCATTCTATTTATTCTTGGAATCTGCATTTGGGCATTGTCGCTTATTGTTTCTATTAACTTACGATTATTGAGCAAATCCTGAATTTTACCATTCAGTTGTTGCTCTTTTTGTGTGCCTAGTAATTTAAGCCCTTTATAAAAATTTGATTTTCCCGCCATATATATCTTCCTTCCTTTCTCTTCCGTTTACACTAATGCCGATATTCCACCGTCAATGATCAAAACATGACCAACCATATAATCAGAAGCCTGTGAGGCTAAAAATACGGCGGCACCCTTTAAATCATCGTCATCGCCAAACCTGCCAGCCGGAGTTTTGCCTAATATGTCATAGTTAGACTTTTCAAGAATTTTCTTTGTGATTTTAGTCGGGAAAAATCCGGGTGCAATTGCATTGACTTGGATGCCATATCTAGCAAGTTTAACTCCTAAATCCTTGGTCATTGTAATGACGGCACCCTTACTGGTGTTATAAGCGATCGTATCCAATAACTCAGGAAATGTCCCGCCAAAACCGGATACCGATGCAATATTTATGATTTTCCCGGAATTTTGCTGCTTCATGATCCTCGCTACAGCCTGTGAAAACAGGAATGTACCTGTAACATTAACATTCAAAACTTTTTCCCACTTATCCTTGGGAAGATCCAAAAGCGGACCTGACCAGGACGTACCGCTATTATTGACCAGAATATCAATCGTGCCGAATTGAGCAACCGTTTCCTGGACGACATGGCCAATGGCACTCTCATCCGTGATATCACATTCAAAGGCAACTGCATTAACACCCATCGATTGCAAGTCTTCACATACTTCCTTACATACAGGAAGATTTCGTGAAGCAATGACTATATTTGCACCAGCCTCCCCCAACGCCATGGCAATCTGTTTGCCCAGCCCTCTTCCGCCGCCGGTAATGATAGCCGTTTTATTAGTCAAATCAAATATATTACTCAATGTAGTCAACTTTTCAGCCCTTCCTTAATGAAGTATTATTTATATAAAACCGTCTATATCATTATAGAAAAGCCTATCCAATATTGTGCTTAAAATAGCCTTATGCCTCTGCCTTTGTTTCATCAACATATATCCTTTATATCAATAATGCCTTTCCGTTCGAATGCACTTCGGCAATTTGGCCTACTGGAAACTAATTTTGCCTAGCGGTAGATTATTTAATCGGCAGGGTGAGCAAAATTGGATACTTAACCTGTTCAATCGTCTACACTATAGAATAGTAAGGAGGTTAAAAAAATGACTATACATCACTTTCATTTAACCGCGGAATGGCAAGGCGGCAGAAATGATATCGGCACGATTCATTCAGGGAATCTTCAAACACAGATAAGTATTCCTACTGAAATGGAGGGACCAGGGATCGGCACTAACCCCGATGAAATGCTGCTTGGAGCGGCATCGACCTGTTATATCATTACCTTTGCTGCCATGTTAGAGAGGGCACATATAGAAAAGGTAAGCTTGACCATGCAATCGGAAGCGTTAGTGGATGTCACGAGTGGTGTATTCACCTACAAGAAAATCATTCACCGCCCTGCACTTATATTAGTACCGGGTACTTCTGAAAAAGTGGTTGAAAAAGCGAGGAAACTTGCTGAAAAAGCTGAAACTTCATGTATGATTTCTAGAGCGATCAAAGGGAATGTAGTGGTGGAATTGATTGCGACAATTTCCATAGCACAGTAAACCCGAACAGAAAAAGTGCCTAACCCTATATCGGTTTAGGCACTTTTTGAACTATTGAATGGCGTTCACTTTATTTTCAACCTCGCGGCACACTTCATCAGCCGTTAAACCATTTGCCTCAATGATAGACGCTTTTAATGAAGTATCGCTTATACCCATCACATTACTTTCCAAACCTGTTACCACACAACAATCCAAGTTTTTTGCGTCAACTTCTTGTTTAATCTCCACTACATCAAAACCTTTTTCACGAAGTGCTTCCTGAATATTCGTTAATGATTCTTCAACACCGATTTTTGACATCAACACACACCTCCTCTACCTTCTAACCTGTCCTTTTCACCTTCAATATATGTATAGGATGTAAAGGAAATAGGGAAAGTAATATCGAGGTGATAAATATGAATGGAAAAAACAAGAAAGATGCTTCACAAACTCGTTTAGGTTCTTCTCAGGTAGAGGGGCAAGGTACCACTACGAAAGAAACCGGGTCCTTCACACAACCCTCTTCTCTTAAAAAGCAAAAGCGTACATGATAAAAGAGAATCCTAAACCACCATGGAATACGCAAAAAAAACGCTTGGTTTAACCGCCAAGCGTTTTCCTCTGCATGATCCTGTGCTGTTTTACTTTGACGATCAGGGACTTCCCTTATATATTTTGCTTTCTGATTTCCCTTTGGATCTTTAGATCATTCAATTGATCTCCAACAATTGTTTGTGAACCCATTTTTGCTTTATCGGCTACATCTGGATTTAAATCGCTTGCCTTTAAATTATTATTGAGAGCTGTTTGCACGTTCCATCTCCTCAGTCCTTTATACTTCCCAAACCGAAGAATATTCATGAATACACCCCATCATTTATTGCAAAGATACTAATGGAGGTGGTTTTATTGGAACCAAACAGACCCGGCAATAAGAATGTACCGGATTTTAAAGAGTTGAACGACCGTATCATCAGAGATGCATCACAGAGTCCCCGTTTAGTGATTAAAACAAATTTGGATGCAAAGAATGTAAAGGATGAGAATCCTTATAACGATCGGATTAACAGTGAAGGATTTGCTGATTTCTTTGAGGAATAAAACAGAGGCTGGAACATAACTAAATAAACCATCCTCATCCATTCAAGCTGTAAGAACAAGTTCGTTCCATTGCCTACAGACACTCGCTTTCCGCGGGGAGGAAGCGGAGCCTCCTCGGCAAGCCTGCGGGGTCTCAGCCTTACCTCTATTTCCCTTAGTAGTCGATTGTCTTCCGCTTCATTACACTAGATTTTTAAAAATAGGATTCAAAAAGCAACAAAATCTATGGAAAAGAACCAATAAAGACCCGTTCTATTAGCCGGAAATTTCGCCTTATAGTTCGGGTTTATCGTTGACTGAAATACTTATGTCCCAGCCTAATCTTAAAAATATTTTTTCTTCCAAAAAATGAATGCCGTCGTGCCCGCCAATGTGATGGCAATCAATAATGTAAATATGAAAGCAAAGCGATTATGTTCAAATGGCAGTTCCACATTCATTCCGTAAAAACTTGCCACCATCGTCGGGAGCGTTAAAATAATGGTCACTGAGGTTAGAAACTTCATGGCATTATTGACATTATTGGAAATGATCGAAGCGAATGCATCCATCATACCGCTAAGGATGGATAGATACACTTCTGCCATTTCGATTGCCTGAGCATTTTCGATGATTACATCCTCAAGTAATTCTTTATCTTCTTCATACATTTTCAAATAATTAAAACGGAGGATCTTATCCAGTACCACGCGATTGGATTTCAATGATGTCGTAAAATAAACCAGGCTTTTTTCCAAAGCAAGGAAAGTATATAATTCTTTATTTTTCATGGACTGATGCAACTCACGTTCGGCTTCATTAGTCATCTTGTTAATCTGTTTCAGGTAACGTAAATAATAGGATGAAATCTCAAATAATAATTGTAGGGCAAACCTCGTTTTCTTATTGGTGAAAAATCCTTTGATCTTATTTTTTTTAAAATTCGCCAATATCGGTGTTTCTTTCAGGGATACCGTAATGAAACAGTCTTTGGTGAAGATCATACCTATGGGGATCGTTTCAAAGATCGGTAAGTTGGCGTCGTCCCTGGTCAAATATGGGAAGTCGACAATTATTAAAACATTATCATCCTCTTTTTCGATTCGAGGCCTTTCCTCATCATCCAGCGGATCTTTCATGAAATTGATCGGTAACTTCAAAGTATTGCATATATAATCTATTTCAGCTTCACTGGGTGCGACAATATTCACCCAGGAACCTTTTGTCATTTCCTCGATATTGTTTAGGTGACGGTTTTCATCCGTCTTATACATTTCAATCATTTCTTGACCTCCTCTTCTATAGAGAAAGCCTTATTTACCTTCTTCGAGCAGATACTCAGGGAGAATAACAGTCTCGACTTCTAGCATCATATTGGCTTCCTCTTGCTTTCTGGGTTCAGGTTCATAAGAACTGCTGCTCACTCGTATCCACTTCCCTTCAATTCTTTAATCTTAATCCTTATTCATTTAAAGCACAATAAAGAATTTAATCCCTTTAATCCCTGTTTTAAATTCGAAATTTTCTGATATCCAACGATTGAAAAAGATAATAAAAACTACCACAAAAAAAGCTTGGGTATCCCCAAGCGAGTCTGATTACTTTATCCATGCTTAACATTATTATAATAGTGAACACCATACATGGCGCCTTCATCTACCATTTTATTGTCGTCATGATCATATGGATCAGGGTGACCTGCCTTTTCAATTACAGGATCCAGCTCTGAAGCCGTCCTCTTCCATAATCCTTCTGTTTTTGCTTTTGCATTGGACCATATGTCCTTGACTTTTCCTCTGTTCGTTTTATTCGATAAAAATGAGACTCCGGCAACTCCGACTCCTAGTAAAACCATGTTTCTTCCTAATGCCATCATTACCTTCCCCCTTATTTATTGGCTTGCTATATATATACCCCATGCCAGTTAAGATAAACCTTTATTTATATGGAGGAATTTGATAAAAAAAATTAGGTTTCATAATTTCATTGTTATATGGCTTATGAAAAACGTGTGTTGTCGCTGGAGACACCGGTGGAATTAACCAGGTCCAGTCCCCCGTTACTTTCCGGTCACAAGAGAGTTCCTTTTCTTCGAATTTCTTGAATTGTTTAGCTGCTGTATGGTGGTCAACAATGCTGACTCCTTGTTTTTTATACGAATGAAGAACTGCTTCATTCAGTTCGATAAGGGCTCGATCTTTCCATAAACTCGAATCACGTTTAATATCCAAGCCCATCCTCTCCCCGATTGCCGGTAACATATTGTAGCGTTCTTCATCAGCAAGGTTCCTAGCACCGATTTCCGTTCCCATGTACCACCCATTAAATGGTGCAGCTGAATAAGTAATACCGCCAATTTCCAGCCTCATACCAGATATGATCGGAACAGCATACCATTTGATCTGAAGATCTTTGAACCATGTCAGTTCAGGGTGGGTGATTTGAACTTCCTTAACGAGGCATTCAGGTATATCATGAAAACTAGGGGTTTTTCCATCCAATTGGACTACAAGGGGCAATATATCGAAAGATCCGAATTTCCCTTCCCATCCTAATGCCATACATTGCTTGGTGAATTCTATTGAACTTGAATCGCCGATTACGCCATGTTCCGTCTCATATCCGGCATACCGAATAAGCTGATGATTCCAAATATCCACTTTTTGATCATGATCTTTCTGTTTAAAGATTGTAATCACAGGTCTGATGCTCCCATTATTCGTAGCATATTCGATATGATCAAAGAGGGCCGATACAATTTCTTCTTCGCTTTGAATCATCCTTTTATCAATCACCCTCAGCGACTCCCAAAAAAAGCGCCCAATGCACCGATTGCTATTACGCCAAGCTAATTTAGCACCATAAACCAATTCTTCATATGTATGTTCATATATGCCCGTTTCATTTATTGCTTTTTTAATTTGTTCGATCCTGCCATTTATGTCCTCTTCCGTTTTCGATAATTCCCGGTAACTTGTCCTGATAAAGGATACGGCCTCTTGCAGTAAATCACTCATCTTTCCCACGGATCCTTCCATTGCAAAACTTAACTTCAATATTAAAATAACATATTTTTCATGGTATCTCTAAAGAACACATTTTTTTAAAGCACATTTTCTTTAAAATGTGACAATTCCGAGGCGGATACTTTTCTGATACTTAAAGTAAGCTCATAAATTTCTTATACTATAACATCTCCAGTAACTAAATAATTATCAGTAAAGTTGTTACATATGAGGTAAATGCATTATACTATATTAATAATGAGGTGATATGATGAATAATACGACACTTTGTCCACGATTTGAAAAAGGAATGCAAATCTTGAGTAAACGCTGGACTGGATTGATTGTCAATCAATTACTTAATGGCCCTCAACGGTTTTGTAATATTGAATCTGCTTTCCCGATAAGCGGCAGGATTCTTTCTGAACGTTTAAAGGACTTGGAAATTGAAGGTATTGTTAAAAGGGACGTATATCCTGAGACACCGGTCAGGATTGAATATTCTTTAACTGAAAAAGGCAAGGCTCTTGCACCGGTAATGAACGAAATTCAAAATTGGGCACAAGAATGGCTCGAACCAATACAGAATCAATGAAATAATTTGAAGAAACAGGGGAAAGCCAGTCCCCTACAAACTGACAGAAAAAAAGTTCCCTTATCTATCTTAGGGGATTTTTTTTTACGAAAGGGGAACGTTCAACAAACGAAACCGTTATCGTAAGTGAGGTTCATTTTATCTTTAACATTGGTTCATTTTTGAAGTCGAACTGAGAATTAAAATTTGCAGTATGGATTTGGATGCAAATTTTAATTCTCAACATGAATGGGTGGATATTTAGGAATGAAATTTTTGTTTACTATCATTCCCTTTTCTAAAAATGGACAGGATACGATCTCTCTCGTTAATAATTTAAGGTCCTTCCCCGATTGGATTCGGGGAAGGACCTTAAATTATTGTTATCGAAACTCTTGAATGATCCATCGCGAAAGTGATAATTAATTCTGAGTGCATCATTTATTCGGAGTATCTACATTAGAAAAGGCGACTTACCTAATATTTTTCACTTTTTCTTGTTGGATACCTGTTACCCCTTCATTACTACCATTTACTTTCTTTTCCTTCACTTCTTCCTTCCACCATAGGGCTTCATGTGGATTTTTTAATATTTCGTCAATTTCACTTGCATTTTCAACAGCTGGAAAAGAACCGCGTAACGATCTCCCCGCTGTTTCTTTTACAAAAAGGACAACAACGATAAGCCCAATTAGACAAACAGTCATCAGATAATAAGCCGGAACCATGCTATTCTTAGTTGCACTAACTAACCAAGCAACTATAAGCGGTGTTGTGCCTCCAAATATGGTGGTAGAAATATTGTAAGTAATGGCAAGTGATCCATATCGAACATTTGTAAAAAATAAGGATGGCAGCATAGCTGGGAGAGATCCCTGGAAAGCTGTCAGTAGGCACCCAAGGATAATCAATCCCAATAAGGCAATAAGGGTATTTCCTGTACCAACCATCATGAACGCTGGAATTCCAAGTAGAAGCGTACCAATTAAAGCCCCCTTTATGATGCGTTTTCCACCGATACGATCACTCCAATACCCCATGCCCAAGACAAATGGAATCATAATAATCATAACGAAAAGGATTAAAAGTAAACCTTTAGTTTCACCATAACCTAGGTCTACCGACAAATAAGAAGGCATAAAGGTGAGTACCATATACGTCATCGTGTTATAAAAAAGGACAATCCCTACACAAATTAACAACTGTTTCCAATTACTGGTGAAAATCTCTTTCAGTGATGTATGATTTTTTTCCTTTTCTGCCTTCTTCATAGCTTTGAAAGCAGGAGTTTCTTCTAAATGATTTCGAAAGTATAAGCCGATGAACCCTAATGGAGCAGCAATAAAGAAAGGTATACGCCATCCCCAGTCAATCATCGTTTCAGAGCTTAGAACAAAGGTCAACAACGTGACTAAACCTGCTCCAGCACTAAAGCCAACAAGCGTACCGACTTCTAAACCGCTCGCCATGAAACTTCGCTTTTTATCTGATGTGGATTCCACGATAAAAGTCATTGCCCCTGCATATTCCCCCCCTGTGGAAAACCCTTGTACCATCCTCGCAATCAATAATAAGATGGGAGCAGCAATGCCAATTGAACCATAGCTTGGAATGATACCAATGGCTAGAGTGGCAAGGGCCATCATAACCAATGTAATTGTTAAGACTTTTTTACGTCCAATACGATCTCCCATCATCCCAAAAAACAAACCGCCAAGAGGGCGAGCTAAAAAAGCAACAGCAAAAGTCGCAAATGCATAGATTAACTGAACAGAAGGGTCTACTTCGGGGAAGAAGACTTTCCCGATCGTAACAGCCAAATAAGAATAGAGCCCAAAGTCAAACCACTCCATAGCATTCCCAAGGGAAGTCCCTATCATGGACTGTTTAGAAAGTTTAGTATCAACAATGGTAATATCCTCTATTTTTATTTCCCCATTTTGTTTACGACTCATAACATTCCTCCTCATATTTACACGCATTTCGTCCAAAGATTCTGTACTGCCAACACAAATACATCCAAATGTAGTTTGAAGCGGTTATATAAGAGAAATTTATAATGGATATACATTATGAATGGATACTGCCGTATTAATAGGATTCATTAACTAAAGATCGCTTGAATCAATTTCGTCCTATTCATTAAATAATAGACAATTAAGTTCGTATGTTGCCAAGGAGGAGTGGAATAGAAAATTCCCAATCAAATCACATTCATTTCTTCCGGGTTAAAATCATCATTATTTTTTCCAAATTGCGGAGATTGATAAGAAGAACTTTTCCCTATTGTTCTACAAATCACTCTCCGACTTTTGATTTCATATAGTTTGCGATACATCTATTTGATTGATTCAAAAATTAAACATTTTTTATAACATGTAAATGTTAAGATATCGGCTATTAACCCCATAAATATCCTTCCCATTAATCATGGAGTGAAACGCCACAATTTAGAAGTTAGACAATTTATAACAAACGACTTTCGGTTCTGTCATTTCTTGCATAGCGAATTTAATTCCTTCTCTACCTATACCCGACCGTTTCACACCACCGAAAGGCATGGCATCAATCCGGTAGTCACTGCTATCATTAATCATAATCCCTCCAACATCTATTTGGGCAATGGCTTTTTGGGCGTTATTGATATCCTTTGTAAAAATACCTGCCTGTAAACCAAAATTAACATCATTTGACTTTTGGATGGCCGTATCAAAATCGGCAACTGGATAAAGGAGAACTACAGGACCAAAAATCTCTTCTTTTGCAACCCTGCTATCATCCGGCACATTTGTAAGCACGGTCGGAGAATAGAAAGCCCCATTACGGGTTCCTCCAGTTAGAAGCACGGCACCTTTTCCAATCGCTTCATTGACCATTCTTTCGACACGGAGGGCTTCTTTTTCAGTGATCAGCGGTCCCATATCAGTTAGTTCCGATTGTTTATTCCCCATACGATATTGGTTTGTACGTTCGACAAACGCCTGTTGAAATGTTTCCATAATACTTTCCTGTATATAAACCCGCTGGACACCCAGGCAGTTTTGGCCCGCTGCCCAAAAGGCTCCCGAAACAGTTGATTCTACGGCTTCTTTTATATCAGCATCCTCCAATACGATAACAGGCGAATTGGAACCGAGTTCCATACTGATCTTTTTTAATCCTGCTCTCCGCACAATTTCTTCCCCAGCCTCAAGTCCGCCAGTAAAGGAGATCATTCGAATAGCAGGATGTGTCACAAGAACATCCCCAATTTCACTACCGTGACCTGTTATTACGGATAATATTTTTGGAGGTAGTCCAGCTTCATCGAATGCTTCTGCTAGTAAAAGAGCGCTTAAAGGAGTGACGGTTGCTGGTTTTACTATAATGGCATTTCCGGATGCGATGGCCGGTCCTACTTTATGGGCAACCAGGTTTAATGGATCATTAAAAGGTGTGATAGCACCGATAATGCCGATTGGAACCTGAAAATAATATCCGACCCTCTTCTCGCTGCCTGGCATTTGATCAAACGGTATCGTCTCACCATGAATTCGTCTAGCTTCTTCTGCACTGATACGAAGTGTTTGAATAGCCCTATCCACTTCCTTTTTTGCTTCGCGAATTGTTTTACTTCCTTCTCTAGCAATGGTTAGCGCATATTTTTGTGCATTCTTTTCTATATAATCCGCGGCACCGTTGACAATTTTCATTCGTTGATGCACCGGCATTGTAGCAGCAAGTTTAGCACCGACTTTGGCCTCTTCAATACATTTCAACATATCCTCTGCTGAAGCGGCTGGTACTGTATCAATTAAGCTGTTATCTTGAGAATCACGAACCTCGATTGTTTTATCACCGCTCACCCAATCACCTGCAAGAAACATCTTTTTACCAGAAAGTTGAATTGTCATGCCATTACCGCCTTTCCATCATTAAATTTTCACTACTTGTCTTTTTCGTTCAATGGTAATCAAGTCAATTAAGAGGGAGAATCCAGTTTCAACTTTCCCAGCACCAGCACCGCTTAATGTCACCGGACCTAAAAGATCACATACATAGGTAATCGCATTTACCGCACCGTTTATAGAGGCAAGAGGGTCGGTTACATCAACTTTTTCCGGACAAATCGTGGCAATTATGCCTCCCTCTTCTTTACGTGCCTTTGCTAGCAGCTTCCAACGCTTTCCTTCTGACTTCGCTTCTTCAATATCCATTAAGGTGATGTCCGTAATCCCTCGACAGACAACCTCTTCTACAGTTAGAGGGACGTTCATAACATGGTTCGCTAAAATGGCAATTTTGTATCTAGCATCATAACCCTCGACATCACTGGTTGGATCAGCCTCAGCATAACCAAGATCCTGTGCCTCTTTGAGTGCTTCCTCATAAGAAACACCTTCCGTTTCCATCTTTGTTAAGATATAGTTTGTTGTTCCATTTAAAATGCCGCGTATCTCTGTTATTTCATTGCCTGCCAGGGTAGTAATGGGCATTCGCAACGCAGGTGTACCACTCATGACCGTTCCTTCAAACCCCCAGAAAACGCCTTTTTTATCAGCTAATTCAGATAACTCCTGATAGGCAAGCGCAACTGGTCCCTTATTTGTCATAACTACATTTTTCCCGCCCTCGAAAGCAGCCTTACAATGATCAATGGCAGGTTGGCCTGTTTTAACATCTGTATATGAAACTTCAATGATTGTATCCGCGTTTGTTTCACGAATCGTTTTTATGCTATCCCATCCTGTCACAAGGCCAGGTGATTGTGGATAATCTTCCAAACTGCCAGTTTCTTTTAGAACCTCTAGTACCTTATCGATATCAAGACCGTTATGATGATAGATTGAGCCTTTCTGTAGGTCGGAAATGGCTACGATGACTGCTTCAAAGCCCTCATTCTTTTTTAAGGTTTCCTTTTTATCAAGTAGGATTTCAGCTAATCCTTGACCGACAACACCAAATCCAATAAATGCTAATTTATGAGCCATGCGTTGACACCTCCAAGTTATGAACATATGGGATTTTTTTTTCGCCCTTCAAGAACTTAATAGCCGTATTTACGAGAATGGCTGTACCTATCGGCAAGCACGTTTCGTCAATATCAAAATTCGGTGTGTGCAAATCTCTTTGAACATCATCCTTTTGTGCACATCCTAGAAAAAACATGGACCCAGCCAGCTTTTGAGTCACATAGCCAAAATCTTCTCCCCCCAAGCCAAACGGGCGTTTAATAACTTGAAGTTCCGGATATAACTCGGCAATCGCTTCTCTAAACAATTGATTGACATGTTCGCTATTATATAAGGCTGGTTCTCCTCTTTTAATTTCCAATGAGTACTCACCGCCCAGATGGTCCACGATTGAAAATGCTCTTCTGATTTCCGAGGACAATACATCACGGATTTCAGGTGTATAACTGCGAATGGTGCCTTCAATTAACACCTCCGTTGGAATGATATTACTTGCAGTGCCGGCATGTATTTGACCTATGCTCACAACTGCAGCATCCAAGGCAGACACTCTTCGGGCGACTATTCCATATAGGGCCTGCATTACTGGTCCTAGCATCCAAATAGGATCTGTACCGAGCTCAGGATATGCACCATGACCGCCTGTTCCTAAAATTCTCCCTTTAAAAACATCAACATTAGCCATACTGTGCCCATCACACATTTGGATATCACCCACTGGAAGCCATGGACACATGTGAAGGGCGATTGCAGTATCCACCTTGTCATAAACACCAGCCTGTACCATGTAAGGCGAGCCAGAAATGCCCTTTTCATCGGTACTTTCCTCTGCAGGCTGAAATACAAATTTAACCGTTCCGACCAACGAACCCTTTTTAAAATAATCGGCAAGGATGGTGGCCACTCCAAGCAAAATGGCCGTATGTGCATCATGTCCGCATGCATGCATGACCCCATGGTTTTTTGAACGATAAACTTCATTGGCATTCTCTTCCACTATTGGCAAAGCATCGATGTCTGCTCGAATTGCGATTGTTGGTCCTTCACCAAATGATAGAGTACCGACCACACTTGTTTCAGTACCGATACCAGTATCTACTTTCATTCCATCCATTCTCTGTAACGTCTCGGCAATAAATTGAGAGGTCCCGAACTCATTAAAACTGAGTTCGGGATTTTGATGGAATTTTCTGCGCCATTCTACCAGTTTGTCTAACAAGCTATTTACTTGTTGAACAAGGGGATGATCATTTGACATTCACCATACACCTCACCTAATAGGAAATAGATTTCTATTAAACATGTAGAGTTGACTTTATCAGTTTAAAAGCTTGCTCAAAATCTGCAATAATGTCTTCCGAATCTTCAATCCCGCAAGAAACACGAATGAGCCCTTCAGGAATTCCCATTGCAGCACGCTCTTCTGGTGTACATTCAACATGGCTAGTTGTGCGTGCGGGTCCTACAGTTGTTTCCACTGCACCTAGATTAGCAGCTCGATGAGCAAATTGTAATTTCGGAAGAAGGTCTCTAACAGTATCTACTCCCCCCTTTACTGCAAAACTTAGCATACCGCCAAAGTCCTTCATTTGTTTTTTTGCAATATCATGATTTGGATGCGTTTCAAGACCCGGATAGTAAACGGCCTCAACCATATCTTGGGTCTGTAAGAATTCAGCAAGGGCCTTCGCATTTGAACATTGCTGACGTACACGAAGATGAAGGGTTTTCATTCCTCGCAATGTCAGATACGCTGCCATTGGATCCATTGTCGCTCCATTGATTTCTCGGTAATGATAGACCTGTTCAACAAGCTCCTGTGAACCGCATACGACTCCGCCCAATGCATCTGCGTGACCGCCAAGATATTTCGTTGCACTATGAATGACTAAATCCACTCCAAGCGAAATTGGATTTTGGTTGATTGGAGTCCCGAATGTATTATCAACGATTACAAGGGCACCAGCGTCATGGCCTGCTTTTGCCATGCGCTCAATATCCGTAATTTTAACAGTTGGATTCGTTGGTGTTTCCAGGTATAGAATCTTACAGCCTTTTGCAACTTCAGCCTCAATTTGCTCATGGTTTCCCGTTTCGCAAAGAACCACATCGATTTGCTGTCTTGGAAGGAACTCAGTAAAGATTTTATTTGTACCTCCGTATGTATCTTTAATCGATACAATGCGATCCCCTGGCAATAAGAAGGTAGACAATGTATTACTGATAGCCGCCATTCCCGTTGAGAAGCTAGTTGCCGCTTCAGCCCCTTCAAGAATTTTCAATTTGTCTTCAAATGATTGAACAGTGGGATTCGTGTTACGTCCATATATATGACCTTTTTTCTTACCAATCGCTACATCGTACCACTCATCCATATCATCATAGTTGTATGCCACGCTAAGCACGACCGGTACTTGTGTCGCACCATGTACTAAATATTCTTTTTCTCCCGCCCAGACTGCTTTAGTTCCCGTTTTAATATTTTCGAATGTCATATCATTACACCTCATTAGTTTTTTATTGTTAATTCAGCATTTTCCACGTGAATTCCTATATTTCGGTTCAACATTTCGTTATAAGCGAATAGAGCAATCGCTGTATCTTGAACACCAGTTCCAGTTAAGTCACAAACCGTAATTTGGTTTTCATGATCACGGCCCTTCACTTGTTTGGATGTTAATTGCCCGATTTCAATGATCGATGAGTCTAGAGTTAATATTCCACGATCAAGTGCGTGATGTAATTCCCCGAGCCGGGCACATTGAGCTTTTGTATCACACACAAGCTTATCCGCATGGGCTAACACTTCGGTCTCCAGTTCCTGCTTATGTTCTGCATCAGATCCCATCGCGGTTATATGAAGACCAGGGTGAAGCCATTCCGCTTTTATAATTGGCTCTTTAGATGGTGTTGTGGTTACGACCACATCACTTGAGCGCACTACCTTTTCTGCACTATCCATGACTTGGACTTGAATCCCTAATTCCGCCGACATGTCTTCCGCATATTTCTTTGCACGATCAGCTGAACGAGAATATATCAGAATTTCACTAAAGTTACGTACTAGTTTTAATGCCCTTACCTGGAACCTTGCCTGACTGCCTGCCCCAATCACCCCAACAGTTTCAATTTCTTCTCGTGAAAGGTAGTTTGCCGCAATTGCTCCCGCGGCTGCCGTTCTCACTTCGGTTAAATAACCGTTATCTAAAAGAAGCGCTTGAGGAATACCGGTTCGTGCGCTCATCAACATCATTAGTCCATTTCCGCTCGGGAGGCCCACCTTATAGTTATTAAAGAATCCAGAAGATACCTTTATCGCAAACATGTCTTTTCCTTTGATATACGCTGTTTTTACATCCACTTCCCCATCTTGATCATGAACATCTACACGCATAATCGGGGGCATCACCACTTCATCGTTTGCAAGCTTTGTAAATCCTTCTTCTACAATCGCGATTGCTTCACGATTTAACTGGACATATTGTTTAAGCTCTTGCTCCGTCAAAATAATCACAGCTGCTCCCCCCTACCTTAATGGATTAGTTTTTTGAAAGTACTTCGCCTTTGATGTACAACTGTCTTGGCAGGTTTGCAAAAGTTTCACAGCCGGTTTCTGTCACACGGATCGCTTCACTTGCTTCGAATCCGTAATTATCTAACCAAATACCCGGAATCAGATGAAATGTCATATTGGGTTGTAGAATCGTCTTATCTCCTTTGCGAATGCTTACTGTATGTTCACCCCAATCAGGAGGGTAGTTAAGCCCCATTGCATAACCAAGACGCGATTCTTTTATAATGCCACTTTTCTTTATGGTCCTTCTCCAGGTTTCCTCGATTTCTTCACACGCGATACCAGGTTTTATCATGTCGAGACAAGCATTCAGTCCTTCCACAACGACATCTGATAAGCCTTTCAATTTATCTGAAGGTTTACCTATATTAACCGTTCTTGCTAGAGGCGAGTGATAACGTTTATAACAACCTGCCAATTCTAAGATCACTGAATCCCCTGCTTTATATCGTTCATCCGTCCATGTTAAATGTGGAGTGGAGGTTTTTTCTCCGGATGGGAGCAACGGCATAATCGCTGGATAATCTCCGCCGAATTCCGGTGTTCCTGTTATCTGTGTATGGAAAATTTCCGCTGCAACATCACATTCACGGACGCCTTCATTGATTAAGTTGATTCCTGACATCATTGCTTTTTCAACAATCGACGCAGCGCGTTTAATATATTCTATTTCTAAATCAGACTTTATAAGGCGAACCCAATTTACTAAAAGCGTTGCATCTTTTAATGAGGCATTTGGCAACCCCTTTTTCAACTGCTCATAGCATTTCGCAGTGAAATAATAGTTATCCATTTCAACTCCGATGGAACGGTTATCCTGGCCAATTTGTTTTAAGATATCCGCAATAAAATCCATTGGATGTTTGATTTCGGATTGTACATAATCTTCTGGATAGGGAATGATATTTTCATTATAAAGCCACGTTGTCACCTTGGCTCCATTTGCATCCTGGCCCCTACCAATCCAAAGCGGTTGATCTTCGTCATTAATAATAACCAGCATTTGATGAACATAGAAAGTCCATCCATCATAACCGGATAAATAGTTCATATTGGCTGGATCTGTTATAAGTAATACTTCAATGCCTTGCGTAGCCATTCTTTCTTTTGTTTTACGAATTCTCTCTTTATACTCTGCTGATCCAAATGACATGGGACATTACCTCCTGCATAAATGTTGTCGTTTTTAGAACTTTTTGGAATACTTTCATGAATTTATTATAAAGGCTGAACAAATATCTATCATTCACAAAAATGTATGAAGATTCAGTAAATTTTTAGTCAAATTATCAAAGAAATGCAAACTTAATTATGAACAAAGTAAAAAAATCCTGAATGAGGGTTTTCTGATCCCTTCAACAAAGTCTCATCCATTTCAGATATAAGCAGCGGGAGAACCGCTCGGTAGTCTGAGAGCTTATTAATTTCTGAGGACCATTTCCGTCTTTTGAGCAATTCAAAAGAGAAACTGTTATGTTAAGATCCTGAAGAAATCATTCTTAAACCAAAATAAAATGACTCCCGCTCAATATGGGAGTCATCTATTAACTGTTTAAATGATTGCCTGCTTTTAGAATGGTGCTTCGCTCAAGTTACAAGGAATCCCCGAAATGAACATATAATATTAACCATTTCACCCATTTTAAAACACAGGAAATTTATTTAGTTAGTCAGAAAAGAAGGGTAAGCTTTTGATTAACAATATATATCAAGTGAGCGGGGGATTTACTAATACTCATTTCAAAAAATATTTATTTTGTGGTTCCATTATTGAAAAACGGTTTCGGATATACCCATTTTCCAAGTCTTTATGCTTAGGTCCAATAAGAATAAATCATCCGGATCAACAAGAGAAAGACCTGTCAATGATTCTATTTTTCTAAGTCTATATAATAATGATTGTCTATGTAAGTTTAACGATCTTGCCGTTTGGCTTACGTTTCCATGAAACTGGTTATACGCACTAAATGTACTAATCAGATCCATATTACGATTCTTGTCATATTGAACAAGCGGCTCAATCGTTGTCATGATAATTTCTTTCATATCTTTATTCTGAGCAAGATTTAAAAGCACTCTGTCAACTCGTGTGTTTTCATAAACCATACGATTCCCTAATCCCTTTTTACGTCTTCCAATATGTAATGCAACATTTGCATGCTTATAGCTTTCAGCAAATCCTTGAAAACCCTCAATATAGTTACCATGCCCCCAGGAAATGATAACCTCCGGAAGTAAATTTCCTAAACGCCGCTCGACAAGATCCAAGAAATTTGTAGAATTTTCATTTTCTGCTTTGAAGGGAATTTCCAGAAAAATAATTAGCTGTTCACCTTGAAATGTCAACATAGCTTCTCGTTTAAGGGATTGTGCAGCATACATAATTTCTTCTCCAATATAGTGATTCATGCTTTGAAGCCAATGCTCAAATGTATCATAATCATGTTTTCGCTTTTTAAAAAGAGCCTCAAGGTTTTCAGGCAGCCCTACAATGCAAACGTACGGAATCTTTATATTATAACCTAGTAATGTAGCTCTTGAATTTGCTTGATCACAAGAAATGAATTCCCCTTTGGCAAGCTCTTGTACAAAATCACTTCGTAAATTCATTTTAGTGGCTTCAATGGCATTTTTCCTTGAAAGCCAAAGAGCGATGGTTGTCGCTGAGTGCTCCAAAACGTTTACCCTGAACTCGGTTAAAAACGAGTCTACAGTCGTATCGGAAGGTAATAGAACAAACAGATATCCCTGCGAATGGCCGGAAACTTGTAGAACTGGAAGCTGTAATATGGTCAGATCTTCCGTTTCTATAATTTGAAATTTCTGAAACATTGGATCATGGGTGGATAGCGATGTTTCTTTTCCTGAAGGAATAATACCCTGAATAATATATTCCTTCCATTTTTTTATAAACGCTTGGCCATGACAGTTTTTTTCCAGGATGGAGCCTGACCGGTCAGTTATTATGATTGAACACCCTATATTCCTTTGAATGAACTTTGAAATATGCTTAATATCAGATTCCTTTAGTATTAACTTTAATAGCTCCTGTTGCACCTTCTCTGATTTCTCCCGTTCTTTATGCTGACTATCGTTAATCTCCTTCATGACCATTTCAATTATACTGGCAAAACGGATTTCCCATGGAATTTCAATGATCATAAAATTATGTTTATCAGCCAATTCAATGACTTCTCTGGGAATATCATAAATATACCTTCCCATAGCGATCATAAGGGCAGATGCTTCAGATTCGATAATATCCTGTACAAACACTTTTAATGATTCAACATTGTCGTTGCACCCAATCCCAGTAGTTAAAACAACCTCATTTTTACGGACAAAGTTTTCCACCGGCATCTCAATCACTGATATCCATTGAACGGTTCGTTCATTTACAAAGTCCTTTCCTGTAATGATCCTTGCATCTTCCATACTCTTGAACTTTAAAACATCCTCAACCGTTAATTTCATGCTGTCCCCCCTCAGACAATTAATGAACCACTAATTATAGAAAAGCATATTAAATAAACTCCGTCTACTAAAATTATCTAATTCGGTTCCCATTATAAGAAGGATTAAAAAATAGGAGCATACTGATATTTGAAAACCAGGAAAGTGATTTCGATCCACCCGCTCCTCCAATGCAGTGATATCTGATTTTCACTCTTTGTTTTCGAAAGAATATTGTTGAATTACCTTAAGCAACACAGAAAGATCGACATTGTTCCCACTTATAATTACAACAATATCACCATCTTTATGTTGGATTTTTTTTCCTAGGACAGCCGCGATACCAGTCGCAGCTGCACCTTCCATGATAATTCGGTGCTTATCCATCATAAAAGCCATACTATAGGCAATTTCTTTTTCGGATATGAGTAACACATCATCCATATATTGCTGAACCATTTGAAATGTATATTGATTTTCAAGCCCAATTCCACCAAGTAAGCTATCAGCGAGTGTCTCACTTTCTTCTAGCATAACTGGTTTTCTTGCTTTTAAACTTTCATGCATAACAGCAGATTTCTCCATGGAAACACCTGTCACTCTTATATCGCGACAATTGGATTTCAATGCTAAGCCAACCCCAGAGAGGAGCCCTCCCCCTGAAAGCGGAACAACCACATCCGACAGGTTAGGGAGACTCTCGATCAATTCCAAACCAATCGTTCCTTGACCAGCTATAACATAAGGATCATCGAAAGGCTGAATTACCGTTAGCCCCTTCTCTGCTTCCAGTTTACAACAGTGCTCTCCAGCAGCATCCTGACTATCACCTACTATAATTATTTGAGCTCCAAGACTTTTCAATGAATCTACCTTAGCTTTTGGCACTCGATTTGAAATGCAAACAACAGCCTGAATTCCTAATATTTTTGATACATATGCTACCGCCATCCCATGGTTACCCGTTGAGAACGTTGCAACTCCCCTTTTTTTTTCTTCTTCACTCAAGCTAAGTATTTTATTGGCAGCTCCTCTCACTTTAAAAGCTCCAACTTCATGAACATTCTCCAATTTCAAATAAACATTACGGCCGACCTTCTCAGATAAAATAGCAGAATGGATGGTTGGGGTTTCCGTTATTATAGAGGCAATTCGTTTTCTCGCTTCCCAAATATCCCGGATATTCAGTTCTTTTCTTTCTGTTGTTGCTTTTGTATGAATCATATGCCTGCCTCCCCTAATCTTTATCTTGAACTTCTTAAACACAAATAATCTTTCATCTTTCTATATTACGAACCCAACTCTACTCAGAAAATCATAAAGGACATATACATGGTCATTTCATAACCAAGTAATTTGACATCTTTAATAGCGGAATCAGGGATAACTCCATTTTCTACGATTGGAAACTGTACTGTAATCTATCTCTCCACACATTATTCTTTTAGTTTACTTTTTCTTTTTGAAATATACTATTATCCAAAATGTAAGAATTCAAAAAAAATAACTAGACATATTTAACAAAATGATAATAAGAAACAAATTTAATGGGAAAGTATTGTTTAAATGTCCAGAAAAGTCTATACCATGTTTTACGATTTTTGTTGCCGCTTTAACAGGGATATATCCATTCTATCTCTTGCAATTGTTTAAGAGCCAGCGACTAGTGGTATATTTTTTACAGATAGAATAACACTAGGTTTATCCAAACTTATGGGCGGTGAAATAATGAAACAAGCAGATTGCATTATTATTGGCGGAGGAATAGCCGGTATTCAGGCAGCCATCCAGCTCGGAAGATATAAACATGATATTATCGTCATTGATTCTGCTCAAGGTCGCTCTTCTATTGCCAAGGATTACCATAACATTCTTGGATGGCCGGATGGGGTAAGCGGCAAACAATTAAGGACGCTCGGCAGACAGCATGCTGAAAAATTCGGTGTCGAATTCTTGGACGATACAGTGACATCTCTTGAAAAAAAACAGGACAGGTTTTTTATCCAAACAAAAAATGACAGGGAATATCAAGCAAAAATGATTTTTCTTGGCACTGGCATTATCGATAACATTCCTCCAATCAAAAACATCTATCCAACCCTTGGAACTTCCACATATATATGCCCTGACTGTGATGGGTATGAGATCATGGATAAGCAAACTGTTGTCCTTGGAGGCGGAAATGCTGGTGCGGGCATGGCCCTTACTCTATTATATTGGTCAAAAGATATCATTTACGTTAATCATTTGAAATCAAAAATTGATGATGTGTATAGGGAAAAGTTAAAAGAAAATCATATTCCCGTAATCGAAGAAGAAGTTTGTGAGGTTCATGTTGATGCCAAACAACGGTTAAAGGCCATACAATTAGCATCTGGCAAAACGATTGAGGCTGAAAAGGCATTCACGGCGTTTAAAGGGAACAAACTTAATAATGGCCTAGCCTTACAATTAGGTGTGCAAGTCAATGAAAATAATCATGTCGTGATTCATCCCCGGACCAAAGAAACGAATATTAAAGGAGTCTGGGCAGGCGGCGACCTAGTTGCCCATTCCGAACAAGTGACCATTTCAATGGGGGATGGGACCCAAGCAGCGATTTGGATCCATAAGAGGCTGTTGGGACAGCCACTACCATATGATTGACGGACTAAACAAATGTAAAAGGCGACCTATCCACCAGGCCGCCTTTTACATTTGCACTTATTAACTTTCCCATCGTTAGCCTACGATACACATCTACATTCGATTCCTTCCCTTAAAAACTTTAACCAAAATGAGAATGACCGCGATGATAAGCAAGATATGTATAAAACCTGCAGCCACTTTAAAGACTAAACCAAGAACCCATAATAATATTATTAAACCAATAATTGACCAAATCATGATAATCCCCTTTCTTCCTTCTTTAAAAGACTTTTATTAATAAAAAGTTACAACAAAATTTTCCGCTTACATTTAAATTACCCATATCCTTCTGTAACAAACCCTCACCAAAATTTTTACATAAAACTGTAAATGCTGTAAATGATAATAAAGAAATAAGGAGTCTTCCGTATTGAAAACATTCAACACAAGGAAGAGACTTTCAGGTTTTAAAGTTCTACAGATCTTCATAAGGCAGAAAAAACAAAAGAAGGAGTCGTTCATCCATGAAAAAGTTTTTAGTCATCTGTTTGACAGCCTGTTCCCTATTCTTAGTCAACCTGAATCACCCAGCTGCAGAGGAAAATAAAGCAAAAACGGAAAGTGTACAACTCACTGAAGCTCAAAAAACTGAAATCGCCAAGATCCAAAAACAGATACTCGCTGACAAAAAGATATTGATAGAAAAATACGTCGAGTATGGTGCGCTTTCGAAAGAAGAAGCCGATAAAATGGTTTCACATTTTGAAAAACATTATAAAATGATGGAAGAACATAATTTCCAAATACCGCCGCACCGCCCACATGCACGACACACGCATAAGTAATTGTGAGTTTTTCCATATTAACTGATAATCCGACCTGATGAATAGGCCGGATTTTTTTCATTTCTTTCGTCCTTGATAAATAAACATTACGCGATTACCATTTACTAAAGGATTTATATTTCTCTTTAGCGAAATACTTACCTATGAGAAATGAAAGGGTGAAAAGGATGAACAAAATAGGTATAACAGCAAGAGACTTATTTCACTTGAAATCAGTGACCGATCCAAAGCTATCACCGGATGGCAGCATGGCGGTATATGTCCAGACGAGAATAGATGAAAAAACGGAAAAATACATTTCCAATCTGTTTATGTTCAGCCTGATTACGAATGAAACAAAGCAATGGACGTTTGGGGATAATCGTGATACATCACCAGCCTGGTCCCCCGACGGCAAGCATATCGCCTTTATATCAGACAGATCAGGTAAAAAACAAGTCCACATTATTGGGAGCATTGGTGGGGAAGCTCACCAGCTCACCCATTTTGTTAACGGTGTATCAAAGCCTATTTGGTCTCCTTGCTCCACTAAATTGCTGCTTTCTACCGGGTTAAAGGAGGGTGAAAACCTTAATACGGTCAAGGAAAATAATCTATCCAAAGAAGTGAATAGGTATGATCGGATTAAGTATAAATGGGATGGGAGAGGCTATTTTGATCAGTTATATCAACAGCTGGTTATAGTGGAAATTTTCAAGGGAGAATCCTCATTGCTAACGGAAAACAATATTGATCATCAGCCCAATGCATGGTCACCAGACGGTCAGCATATTGCATTCATAAGCGGGGATGCAGAAAGAAGTGATGATGAACTTTTTTCCGATGTTTTCATCATGGACCTTGAAACGAAATCTTTAGATAGGATAACGAATGGTACAGGTTTCTTTAGAGATCCGAAATGGTCTCCAAATGGCGAATATCTATCTTTCATTGGCCATAATAAGGAATTCGCCGGTGCCACCTTTTCAAATATCTGGTTATATTCCATTTTCGATCAAACGACTCAGTGTTTGACCGATGGATGGGACGTCCAAATTGGAGATTCCGCAATTGGGGATTTCCAAATCGGAGCCGTTGACCCAGGTATTTTATGGACAAACGATAGCCAAGGATTTTACTTTTTAATAAGCGATTACGGAAATACCGGAGTATATTATGGTTCTATTGAAGGGGCCATGTATCCATCAATCCTAGACCCGCAGCATATATACGGCCTGACTATAGATCCCGAAAGCCACCGTGCTGTCGTGGCCATCAGTACACCTGTTCATCCCGGGGATCTCTTTGCTTATAACCTTACCAATGGCGATAAGGAACAAATCAGTTTTGTTAATGAGGATTTTTTGAAGGATAAACATTTGTCCATGGCTGAACCCATTACCTTTCCATCTGTTGATGGACTTACCATCCACGGCTGGATCATGAGACCGACCGATTTTAATGACCATCAAAAATATCCACTCATTTTAGAAATCCACGGCGGTCCGCATATGATGTACGCCAATACCTATGTTCATGAATTCCAGTCCTTGGCTAATGAGGGGTATACTGTATTGTTCACTAACCCTCGCGGGAGTGCAGGATATGGCCAAGACTTCGTAAATGCCTGCCGGGGTGATTATGGAGGCATGGATTATAAGGACTTAATGGCTGGAGTTGATCATGTATTAACTACCTATGATTTTATAGAGCATGAAGATTTAGGGGTATGCGGAGGAAGTTATGGCGGGTTCATGACAAATTGGATCATCGGACATACTAACCGCTTCAAGGCAGCTGTGGCTCAGCGTTGCATTAGTAACTGGCTGAGTTTTTATGGGGTTAGCGACATTGGCTATTATTTTACAGAGTGGGAAGTAGGCGGCGATATCGTTAACTCCTCTGAAAAGTTATGGCAGCACTCTCCTTTAAAGTATGTTTCCAATGTGAATACCCCTTTACTCTTACTTCACGGTGAAAAGGATTTCCGTTGTCCCATTGAACAGAGCGAGCAATTTTTTGTCGCTTTAAAACGGCAAAATAAAGAAGCGGTACTTGTTACCTTCCCAGATGAAACTCATGAGGTATCCAGAAGCGGATCTCCAAAAATGCGTCTGCAACATGTCGAGGAAATAAAAGGATGGTTCAATAAGTATCTTTAAAAACAAAAACTCTGTTAGCAAAAGCTAACAGAGTC